>JAEZTB010000069.1 GCA_023443745.1 Bacillota bacterium | reverse complement strand
AGTACTTCCAAAGATCCTTTTTAGGGATCTTCCCTTCCTGGAGCAAGTGGAAATCACTGAGATTAAAGGCCTGTGAATACTGGTCTGCATGTTTCTCCATCTTGGTTCTGGTCCAGAAGATCTCTTTTCTGAAACCGTTTAGGAGTTCAAAGTATGCCAGATATCCGATAACTGGCAGCTCCTCTCTGATTGCATCATCTTCAATAAATTCAAACTTATGCTTTCCCGTTGATCGATCACGCCCCAGGTACTCACCCTGACGGATATAGATAACATCCAAATCTTTGTACTGTCCTGTTCGCATTGCCAGCTGTTTATAACCTTTGGCACCGAGCTGAAACTGAGCATCAACAGCAATCACCTGGCCATTACGATCCTTTTTCTTATAAGGAACCATATAAAACTGTCCCAGTTGTGGACTAGGAGAAAGATTCAAGGCCTCCCCCAGAAGTGCTGCACTTAAAATGCTGTTATGGCTACATTCCTGCAAAGCCGGTGTGTTCTGTACTGCAGATACCACGCTTGCAATAAATCTTGCTGTATTCTTCTGACCCACCACCTGCAGAATGTTTGCTTTGACCTTATCGTTTGATAAAAAGCCAGCCATCCCTTTAGGCTGTGTCGTTGTGACTTCATTTCCCATCTTTACGCCTCCACTTTTAATGTGTTATTAATAGATACTTTTAAGAGAATCAGCTGCCCTTCCATATCCGGAATATTAAAATCATTTACAGACTCTGCATTATCAATAAAGATAGGTGCTGTCACGCCATAGATCTCCTGTAGCGCTGTAATAATATCCAGCCCGGCAACTACTCTATGCCCTGCATTTAAGGAACTGAAGGGAACTCCGTTTACCATACATTCACAGGTTTCCTTGTATCCTCCATTGATCTGATTTTCAAACAGACGGAAATTGACCAACTTGAATTTTGAGTTAATCCGTGAAGAAAGCAGGTCCATCTTCGCCTTTGTGAATTCTTCCAGAAGAAACAGTTCTTTCTCCTGATCAGCAATCAGCTGTGATGTGGTTCGCTGTTCCTGTAGCAGTTCTGATACGCGTGTCTGCACTCTCTCATTGTTCTCTTTCCCTGTAAGCGTAGATTTAACTCTGTCAAGCTGTGCAACCAGATCCTGTTTCTTCTGTCTCAACTGATTCAGATACCCCGATCCAGTTCCCATTTCCCGCGCCTGCTTTTCTAATTTTTCAATCTCTGCAGAAATAGTCTGATACTCCGGACTGTCAGATACTTCAACCTGCTGTGGCAATGCGGCCAGCGCTTCCATGGCTGCTGTCTTTCGCTTGTTTTGTTCAACCTTGTCGGCCTTGAAAGTTTCCAGTTTCTCTTTAAGCGCGGTAATTTCTTTTTCAAAAGACTCAATATTTGCCGCAACCTGTTTTCCATTCTTAACAATGTCAGAAAGGCTCTTTTGCTTATTGGACTTAAACTCCTCCAGCTTAGTCTCTCTCTGCTCTGGCGGAAGCATCTGCTTACACATCGGGCAGCATAGAGTATCCTCATTTACCTGCATGGTCTTTACTTCTTCATAATTTTTAAGCAATACTTCTCTATAAGACCGGTTACTCTCCAAAAGTTCCTGTTTTTGTTTAATCTCCCGTTCTGTCTTCTCATACTCTCTTATTGCATCCGAGAATGAATATCCGGCATCATCAATCTTCCGCTGAATTTCCCGTCGCTGATTCATCAGTTTTTCATTCGCTTTACGCTTTAAATCCCCCAAATCAAACTGTTTTTGCATAATTGCATTGTTAATCTGGGTAAGTGCCTCACTGGCTTTTGATGCGCTGCTTTCCTGCTCTGCCAGATCATTAATTTGTTTTTCCAGATCTGCTTTCTGGTTCTCGCATTCCGCAAAATCAGCCTGTACCAATCCTTTGCTGGCTTCGTCAATTCTGGCCGGAAGCTCCGCCTGCCTATTATTCAGTTCTTTCAGCGCCTTCTTCGCTTTAGCTGTCAAATCATCTACAGAGAACTCTTTCAAAATCTCAGACAGTGGAGAGAACTTTTCATTAATGGAGATCACATCCTGATCCGTAACCTCAGAGACCAATTTTAAAAGAATCGTTCTCTGGTCTTTCCACTTCAACGATGTGAACGCCTGGGGACTGGTAATTAACTTAAACAATTCCTCATTCATCAAATCATCTATGTAAGCTTTGTAATCCTTTTCCGCCTTGGGGATTTCATTGATTTCATACTTATTGATATTCCCCTGCAGCTGAGATACCTCGCTACCTCTCTTTTTAACCCAGTTCTGCTCCTGCGTCTTACAAAGCAGAATATCCTTCCCACTCGCCTCCAATACAGCAGATACTTTAATAACCAGATTGTTTATAGGCTCTCCCTGGCGATTATTTGGACGAATATTAAAATCAGCCTTTCCCTCGCTATCCTTATTGAAAAGTAACCACGTAAAGGCGTCCATTATGGTTGTCTTTCCGGTTGCGTTCTGACCGGAAATGGTTGTCCTATTATGGAAATCAATCACTAATTGGGTGACTCCCTTGAAATTCTCGATAGAAATTTTCTTTAATCTCAGATTCATTCTCTTGCAATCCTCCTATGCCCTATGTATAATAGGGATGAATAGTGTTTACGAGTTACCTTGATTCCCTAGCTGTTCCCGCAGCTGGGGTTTCTGTTTTATACCATTTAAAGCTTTCTCTCATGGTTCATCACCTCTTAGCATCTTGATTCTGTCCTGTATGGCGGTAAGTTGTGCCTGAGTTCTTCTCAAATCACCCTCAAGCTTTTCCATCTTCCCTGCTCTCTCCACCATGTCCTCAATAAGAGGCATACCGAAGTCTGTGTAAAGCTTTGCAATCTGAGCCTTGCCCTCTGTTTCGCTAATCGTTGGGTACCAGGTGTAGACATACTCAACGGTGCTATACTCTTCCTCACTGATCGAATGTCCGATACGATCTTCAAACTCTGGTTTCATCATAATTTCTCACCTTCTTTCTTGTAATATCTTCCAATTCTCCTTATACTGTAATTACCAGACCGCCATCTGGAATACAAAAGAAAGGAGATAAATAAAATGCAAATGAGATCTGTTAGTTCCTCTGATATTTCAAGCATTGGGTACGAAGGTTCAACATTACATATCCGTTTTAATTCAGGCGGATTATATGCTTACTACAATGTACCTGCTGGCATTTACAATGCCTTAATGAGCGCTGCCTCGCATGGAAAATACTTTCATGCAAACATCAAAGGTCGGTACGGTGACACCAGGATAGGCTAATCGGTCACTACGAGCACGATGGCGGGGCCATTCACATCAACCGTCAAGTCCTTATAGGGTTCCGCCCAATGTGCTTCCACACCTTCCCTTTTCTTCAATTCTTCTACCAGCTCACAGGTTTTAAAATCCTTAATATTCATCTTCTCTCACCTCCTCTCATATAACCTCCAGCGCACCAACCACCATAAACATCAAAGCAACGCTTCCTATAAAGATCACTGCCGGCATAATCCGCTTTGCAATCTCCTTCAACTTCGATGGGCGGGTGTCGGTGTAATCGTCTAAGTTGTCATAGTACTGCCGCATGAAAGACCTCCTCTCTGGGGGTTCGATACTGGATACTGTTCGATAAATCTCTCGAGATCAGTCCCCCGAACCTTTTTAGATCCCAAGGTCAAGCACGGAAGTTGTCCGCGATTGATAAACTCATAGACTCCTGCAGGATTGGTTTTTAGAACCTTGGCTACCTCTTTAACGGTATACAGTGGTTCGTAAGTTTTCACCATCCTCACTTACCTCCTCTTTTCAATGTGTCCTTTGTTTCTTCTAACAAGCTGTCTACGGTTACGCCTAGTAGCTTCGCAACTTTTTGCACTCTCCAAACGCCGGGTTCATTCTTGTCCCATTTACAAATACTGCTTCTCGGGAGTTCCAAATCTCTTTCAAGCTGCGAAATTAACAATTTTTGCTTATCGCACAAAGCTTTTATATTGCCATAAAGCAAGATCTCACCTCCTATAATTTTATAGTTGCGTAAAATTTTATGATTTTAGCTTGACTTTTTGCGTAAAATATTCTACAATTGAAAGCGCCAACAAACAATTAAATAAATACGCCTTAACTATGACATTCGCAAAATCTTGCGCAACTCATAATTTTATTATACATAAAATTTTGCGAATGTCAATACTTAATTGCGCAAAATTTTGAGGTATTATAAATGGGATTATATGAACAAATAAGAGATGCCGCTAAGGTAAGAGGTTATTCTATAAATCGCTTAGAGCAAGAATTGGGATTTGCCAGAAGTTCAATAAATAAATTCAATAAAAACGCCCCAAGCGGGGACAAGTTGCAGAAAATTGCAGAAACGCTGGGAGTAACAGTAGATTACCTTATGACCGGCAACACCGAAAATGACGGCGAACATTACTATACGAACGAGGAGACTCGGGAGATAGCTCAGGAGATTTTTGAGAATCCGGATCTTAAATCATTGTTTCATGCTGCAAAGGATTTGCCACCAGAAAGATTAAGGGCGCACATAGATTTTATACAGTCTCTTAAACAGCAGGAAGAAAAACATAACGACGAGGGGTGCTGATATAGATGAATAATCCTTTGCTTACCGAAGCAATAGGGGTACATTTTTTAGATATGGATACGGGAATTGAAGAACAAGTGATTTGCAATACTGACGGAAGCTTTACTATTATAATTAATTCAAGGTTGAATCAGGAGCGGCAGATGCTGGCATATCAGCACGCCCTCCTACATATTGTAAACGATGATTTTAATAAAAAAGATGCTGATTCTGTAGAATTGGCGATGTAACAGAAAAACCGCCCAGTGCTACCAACACTGAACGGCTTTACATAAATTTTCTCTTACCGGACGCTCCGGAAAGAAATGATATATAGACAGCCATATTATATCATTTTCGGAACGCGCTGGCAAGGGGCGTATTTTTTTATACCCAAAAACAGAAAGGAAATGATATCATGGGACAATTACGAACAAGAAAACGAGGATCTTCCTGGCAGTACAGCTTTGAAGCGGCCAGGGTTGGTGGGCAGAGAAAGTCTGTCATGAAAAGCGGATTCCGCACAAAAGAAGAGGCAATCAAAGCCGGAACTCAGGCTATGAATGAGTACAATAACTCCGGCCAGTCCTTTGCTCCATCAGAATTGAGCGTAGCTGACTATCTTGACTACTGGTTTGACAACTATTGCAAAATGAACCTTAAATACAACACGCAGCTGGGGTATATCCAAATTATTGAAAACCATCTAAAACCACAGTTCGGACAGTACAAGCTAAAGGCTCTGACTACTGCAGCTATTCAGGAATATATAAACCGGCTGAAAATTCAGGGACTTTCTAAGTCCTCTGTGGTCGGAATCCTTTCCGTACTGTCTGCTGCTTATGAATATGCTATAGAGCCCCTGGCATATACCCGAGAGAATCCCTGTGAACGTGCCAGAATGCCCAAGTTTGAACGTAAGCCAAAAGAGCGGTACATAATCTCTCCGGAGGATTTCAAGTGTATCTTGGAGCGCTTTCCCGAAGACAATATTTTTCACTTACCTCTCATGATCGGTTACTATACCGGGTTGCGGATCAGTGAAGCTTTTGGACTCACCTGGGATGATATTGATCTGGAAAATAGGACTATTACGGTAAATAAAACAATTTTAAAAAGGAATTATGGAGTTGACGTCCGAAAGGTTCTCGAACAGAAAGGCAAGAAAGAAGAAAAGTCAGCTTGGTATTTCAGTACGCCTAAGACAGAAAGTTCTAATCGTACAATAAAATTTGGTACAGCTCTTTACAAGGCATTGAAGCACGCCAAAACCTCGCAGAAGAAGAACCGGATTTTATATGGAGAATATTACATAGAACATTATCTGAAGCCAGAAAAGGACGAGAAGGGCGATACTATGCACCGGATCATACCGGTTGAGCGTAGTGTTGAATGCGCCATGAAAAGAGTAGAGATGGTCTGCACCAGAGAGAATGGTGAGTATGTAAGCACAGATTCTTTTAAGTACTGCAGCCGAGTTATTCACAATGAGCTAAAACTTGCCTTTGACTACCACTCACTCCGGCATACCCACGCCACAATGCTCATAGAAAATGGTGCCGACGTAAAAGACGTACAAGCCCGCCTGGGGCACTCTAATATCAACACCACCCTGCAGACATACACCCACGCAACCGACACAATGGCTTCAAGGAGCGTAGATATATTTGAAAAGGCGGCTTCCATTTGACAACATCTCAAAAAAGGGTTGTCAAATGGTTGTCACCGCCCACGGTTGCCAGTCTTAAAACCGTCTTAAATCCTTATTTTATGCGGGATAGTAAGCATACCGTTTCCACATGCCTTGTTGCTGCAATTCTGATGACCGTCGAGCCTGATACCCCCTTGGTGTCAGGACATATTTCTGGAAAAATCCCTTTTCGAGGTCAATCTTTTCAGAATTTTTCATCCACCATTTAAGTTAATACCTGAATTCTGTCATCACTATTCCGGTAATTCGGCATATGCAATTCTGTTAACATATTTTGATTTTTTATAATCAAAATTGCAAACAATAAAACCTTCAAATTCCTATTTAACTTGAAGGCTTTACTCATTACAATTTACTTTGCTCCCTTGTGCCCTCATAAAAGGCTTTGAAACACAACATATTGACGTTTATCACAATTTATTTCCAAGCTAAACCTGCAACATATATTATGATATATATAATGTACAACAGAAACCAGTAACTCGTCGTACTACTATAAAAGAACTTTTCTAAAATTATTTTTAATAATTTTAGAAATCTCTTCTAACGACAGATCTCTTGTTTTAGCTAAATAAGCATATATTTCATTTACAAAAAATAAATCATATCTATCTTTTAAGCCATACGTAAATGGAGCATCACTCTCTATCAGTATTTTATCTACTGGAATAGCATCAATTATCCTCTTGCCAGAACTGCTACGAACCATTTGTTGGTTTATAGAAAAATAATAGCCTCTTTCAAGTGCAATATTTAGTTCTCTAATTGCTCCAGAATACCAATGTAAAATAACAGCCCCTTGAAAGCCTTTCAAAACATCCATTACTTCTTTATGCGCTTTTCTTGAATGAATGCTAAGAATTTTATTTTTATGCTCGCTACAAATCTGAATAATATCTGAAAATGTCTTTACCTGACTCTTTCTGTTATTCAAATCAGGTGTTGAAAAATCCAATCCTATTTCCCCTATATATCTTGTTTTATCAATATTTTTTATAAAAATAGATAGTTGATTCTGATATTCACAAGCAAGTTCTGGATGAAATCCGAGCGCCAGCTTCATATACCTATAATGTTGATAATCTGGATAATACTTTTCAAATAGAACAGGTAGGTTAGTAACAGCTATTGTATATGATCTCATGCATTCGATATAATCCGCTACAGCCTTTCTATCTTTATATAAGTCAAAGTGCATATGTGCATCCATAGAAAAGGAAATCATTCTATGCCCTCCAAATATTCCATAATCTCGTTCATTCCCCTAATGTATAGCTGTGTGAATTGGTCGATATTTTCCATAATAGCTCCAGATTTCTGAATAGTCATAAATGCATACTTAGGATTAAATTTCTCAATTCCCATTCTATACGAGTTTAAATTCATTTTTGCAGTTTCACCACTAACAAATTTATTATCTCGATAAGAACTTTCATCATGCAAACCCGACTTTTTAATTGCTGCCTGTCTGATTACACACGGCAAGCAATAGCCACAATGCCTTGCCTGAGTTTCTTTTAACATTCTCCCGTTATCTGGATGTGAACATGACATTGTGTTATCCAAGTTCTTTTGTAAAAAATCTTGATTCTTACAATCCAATAACATCTCACCTTTTGTATAGAATTGATAAGGATTCTTTAATGTTATAAGAATTCCTAAATTATTTAACAGTTCTTGAAAAAGTTTCAAATAATATGGATGCGTAGTTCTTGTACTGCTGGTACCAAATCTTGAAAATGTGAGCGGAATATTTAATGATATCAAACCATTTTCGGGAATTAATAAATCTATTGGTTTTCCTAAAGAAGAGGCAACAGTAATAGCATGTGCAAAGAACATAAATGAGCGTGTTCTTGTTGTATCTTCCACTCCATTTACTACTTTCGCATAATATTGATGAAAATCCCGTGTTTCTATATCATATTTTTTAATGATTCTTTCTTTTAATATGTCTTGGTATTCTCTTGTTCCTTTTCCACCACCATAATGGCTAATGAATAGATTATTACCATGACTGTTTTCTAAAAGATCAACCGCTCCAACAAAAGAATCCAAACCACCTGAGAACATACAAACTCGATCATAACTCTTTGCTATTTTTTTAGATTTTTCCATTTTTTCTTTATGGTTAATCTCTTTTGCTGTAAGTTCTCTCTTTCTAAAATGAAACGTCCAGTAATCACCACTTAAAAAACTAATCATTTTTTCGAGTAATCCACAATTTAACTCCCATTTTTCAATTTCCAATACGGGGATATATAGTTCCATCTTTCTGCTCCAGCCATCTATCGAATTACTACGTAACACTAGTCGATCAGCTGCAAAGACTGCTAAGGAGATGTATAGCAAATCAATGGATTCCAATCCATACCACTGCGGCATTTTATTTTTATTGTTCCAGAAGGTAAAGGAGAAACTACTGTCATTTGCAAAGTTTATTATAATATCTTGATTTTCTGGGATAAATTCATCGTTACTATCTGTTCTAAAATTTATAATCATAATGTACCCTCCAATACTTCAAGGCATTTACCATAAAGTTCTGTAATGGATGTGCGAACATCCTGATTTATAATATCTCCTTTTTTCCCAAACTCAACTCTCACAGTACTAAATATATACCCTTTGAATTCTTGTTCCAGTGATTGAGTTTGTCTAGAATCATCTATATATTTTTCAAATCTACTTCCCAAATCTTTCATCATCAGTGACCATATATATGCTCCAACATATTCGTAAAGAGCCTCATTCATCAAATTGAGCGGCATCTTATCTAAGCACTCCAAATCCATCTTATTATTCTCAACATAATCATATACTTTCGACAATGCTTCTTCTGCAGCTTCTTTTGCAACAATATCTTCTTTTGTATTAGAAGCCGGAGCAAGAACATTTATTAACTGAGAAAATATATCCTCTACACTTCTACCTGAGAATTCTATTCCCAGATTTCTAAATGTTGTAGCAAATCCATCGGTTCGGATACTATTTAAAAATGTCCCTAATCCACTACCCGTACGAATGCCTGAAGTTGATTGAGCTGCCATCCTATGGGAACCACCAGACGCTTTGATATACTGTTTTGCAATATGGCTTGCAGAACCCCTTTGGCCACCACTATTAATAAACTTTGACATATCCGATTTTACAGCCTTCCATTTCACCGGAGCATTTTGAATAATATCACTTTTCTCGTCTCCATCATAGTCATCTGGCAACAATGGATTTCTATCATTTTTACCATGATATATACTTGAAGTTCCCATACACGTCCCCCCTTATTTCAATTCCTTAAACACAGCCTTTAACCTGTCGTTGTCTAGAATCCAAGCATCTGTAATTTCTTTCATTTCTAAAACTTTATGCGCTTTTTGGGCAAAAGTAATTATCATTGGTGCGAACCCCATTGTAATCTGACTTCCTTTAAGTGATTTAAGATATGCAAATGTTTCTGCATACAAGCTTTCTCTTGAACCTCCCCAAGCAATAAAGGCATCAAATTTAACTTTATCTATACTGGTGTCTGCAATTATAGAATTAAATACTGCTTCCAAAATTTTCGCCGCCTCACTGTCACCAATCGTATTGGCTTTACTAATAGCATTCTTCAATTGTAAGTCAGACTTAGAAATTAACTTATCAAATATATCTTGTGCTGTCGGAGACAATTTTGAACTCATATATTTTACTTTTTCATCAAGTGATGTTCTGGTAAAATAAAAATATAATGTTAAATCTTCATTGGCTAATTTAGGTTCTATTTCACACCAGTTTTGTACCCATACATCATCCTTCCAAATTTTAAGAGCTTCTAGCTCTTCTGCCTTTTCTTCTTCAAATATAGATAACTCTTTAGATAGCATACCAGTAGCGGACAATTCAGCAATAGACTTAAATAAGCTTGGCTTTATGTATTCTAACATCATGATTTTTGCCAGCACTTTACGATCCAGCGTTTTGTGCTTATAGTTAGCCATTTTAATACGCATATCAAGGGAATTCAAAAATCTTTTGCACTGTCGTGGATTTCCACTCAATCCCCTGGACAATACACTTGCAAGCTGTTTTGCAACGACCATACCTTCTGTAGCTTTTCCTTTTAATTCTCCTTCTTCAACAACTTCATCAATAACTTTTTTAAGGGAAAACTGTGTAAAATCTTCAAATCTGTCATTATTAATTTTTTTTATTATGGCGTTAAATATTTCATTTGGCAGCTCTTCCTGAAAAAGTAGACATGCGATATAAATTTCAACCTCATCTTCATTCAATTTTGGTATTCTGATCGGATATTGAATTAGTTTTTCAAGATATTCTTTACCAATACTAATCTGACTGCCTTCAATTTCTTTATACTTACTATTTACAGCATAAGAAATATGACGTTCATCTGCCCCAATGACGAAGGCTACTTTACCATGGAACATAAATAGTTTCATCGCTTCCAAAGTATCCAAAATCGTATTAGGGTTGCATCTATCTAATTCATCAATAAATACGACCAACCTTGAAATTTTTGTAGCCTCTAGTAATTTTTCAAATTCCTGCTGAAACTTACGAATATCCTCACGCAATTCTTTATTATTTAATTCATCATTAATTGCTGATCTAACTTCATCCAAATTAATATCATCTGCTTGGTCTGATATCTGCTTTAATACAGAATTAATTGTTATATCAGCAAGAGTTCCTAACCCGCCTGTAAGCAGTAAATCTGCCCCCATTTTAATTCCTTTTCTTACAAGTTTAAATTTGTCAACGCTATCATATAAACCTTTTAAGATGCTTTTTGCCTTTGAAGACATTCTTTTTTGTTTTGCTATCTCATCTAAAATAGTACCTAAAATAGCAGACTTAGCATCGTCATAGCTTTCAAAGAGCCATCCATTAAACACAAGGCATTTAATTTTTTCATCTTCTTCCTCAAGTCTTTTCTTACACATATACATAAGACTTGACTTACCACTTCCCCAATCCCCATAGACACCTATACTAGCAGGAAGTAAATTATCATCAGTAATGGTATCTTTTAAAACATTAATTAAATAATCATAATCTAAAAAATCAAGCTCCGTTTCATTATCTTTCCACATAATACCATTCTCCTACTCCATTAATAAATGATAAGTTTTCCGCTCAAATCTATTAAAATACTTTTGCTAAATAAATCTACCATAATTGTATAACTTTTTCTTCCATTTCACAACATAAAACAGCATTTGACAAGAGTTAATAATATTTTGTTTTACAACGTAAATTGGTAACCGGAAAATCTTCAGTGTACTGAGAATTTTCCAGTTACCAACTTCTACCTCCAAAAAAACAGCCTTCTGACATTCGCACCTGTTTAGCATTCTTCTTTGAAAATTGGAAGTTATCGCTCCCATTTCAGATAAACCATATCAGCCAGTTGTTTTCCATCTTCAAACATTGGGTGGTCGTAGTTATCTATAAAAAAGTTCTTTATTCGATGTGATTCTGTAAAACCACATTTTTTATAAAAAGTAAGTGCAGAGGGAACATCCCCTGTCCCAACAAGCATAGTGTTACAATCAGTGTAAGAGGAAAACAGGAACTCTATCAGGCTTTTTCCATAGCCTTTTCGTTGACAATCAGGTAAAACAGCAATGTTTTTAAGCTCATAAACACCATCACCTTCTTGTGTAATCACACATTCAGCTTTTATGCCATTATCATCCAAAACGAACATTTCACCACGCTCAAGATACTTATCTATCATATCTTCTTGCTCGTCGGCCAGCAATAGTAAGTCTATATATTCCTTTTTGTTGTCTGCAATTTTTCTTATATTCATAATATCAGAATGTACTTCGGCATGGGTCGCATCATAATCTTTAATCCCTTGAATCAATTTTTGCTTAGCCAATTCTATCTCTGTATTCGACTCAGCTTTTTTATCAGATAAATATTTATGTGCTTTTTGAACAACTACAGTAGTCGCAACTCCAACTGCAGCCGCTACTCCTAGCCACGGAAACATTTTTCTTTTTCCTGAATTAATAAGTAAGTCTACCAATTTTTCAGGACCACCATTTGCTTTTGCCATTTTTGATAATTCTGCATAATCCCATGCCATTTTATATTCCTCCGCAAATTCCAATTTGTATCTTACTCCGCATCTTCATCCTGTTGATGCAAATGTTTTATTACATGGTCATCTTTCATTTCATTTTCTTAGCAGCTTCCTTTGTTTTCCGATCTTCGATTCTGGTAATATAGTTGTTAGCTTTATTTGAATAATAGGACCCCTTAGTTTTCTTTATTTTCTGTACAATAGATATAGCATCATCGTATCTTTTGGCCTTAACATACAAATCTGGCAACCTGAACATCCATCCAGAGCCTTCAAACTTGGGACCACCATCTTTCCATATTTCCTCCCAAAAGTTGATAATCCAATCAAGATCATTATCTCCGGCATACTTCTCATCGGCAGCCTGAACAGCTTTTATCTGCTTATCCTGACTTTTCAATAGCCTATAGCCTTCTGGATCTATTACTTTCAATTCCTTCATAAAAGTTTTATTGCTCTCTTCATTTCTATTGTCAATCTCGGCCTGTTTTTTCTCTATGACTTCCACGTAATTACTTTTATCATCAGTACCTAACAATTGATTTAAATCCCATACGGTAAATGTAGTGTATTTGCTGTGACTATGCATATATGGCACATATGCATTCTCTTCAAGTTCAGTTTTACCGAGATTTGTAAGCTCGTATTTACCTGTTTTATTATTGATTGTTAAAAAATCTCGATCCACCAAAGATTCATAAACGGAACTTACATTACGAATACCATATTTATACCACCAATACCCAGGATATCCGCTCTTAGGATTAGGGTATTTTTTGCAAAAGTGTAGCATTAAGATTTCAGGGACATACAAACCGTTATTAGATGGGATAGAGGTTTCCTTTCTCTGTTCAAAGTATATTACTTCACTTTCAAAAGGAGTCCCTTCGTGTGACTTCGCTTTGTAATAGGAATCCGGCTGATAATATTTCTTTTCGGATTCTGGGATAATGGCTGTCTGATTTAATAGCGTTTCCTGTACTGTTGGTACTAAATTTTTCTGTTTGGTTTTCTTTTTGAATATATCAAATAATCCCATTTCTTCACCTCACTGTTTCTTGCATGAACTGACTATTAAATTCAGCTTTACTTGGCTAATGGTTTATATTTTTATCACAATTGCAGTTTTCAAAAGCCTGTACTGGGATATTTTTTTACACTATTACCATATTTATCATAACACAAGAACTTCCATTTTTCGATGTATTATTTAATAAAGATAAAGCTGCCAACAATAAAACCCTCAACATACTGAAGATTTTAGTCTTAGCAGTTTTTTCAGCAGGAGCGGAGATTTCCACCCCTGCTTAATTCTTCATACTGCATCTCTCTTTGTTGCTTGTCACTCTCATTGGTGGTATCAATCTTCATAAAATGCCACTTCTTGTTCCACGATGATACCTGATTTAAAGTGGATTTCTATTTTGGATTCACTAATTACCTTGATCCTAAGTATCAGACGCCTGATTAAATCCTCATCAAACTCTCCGACCCTGCAGCTTACCCTACCAAGGCAGGAGTCCATTCCTTCCACCCTTTGCCCATATTCGCCAGCCAATTTCTGCTCTCTGGCCTGCTTTAGTTTTTTCATTTTAAGGGCTTGCATTTCTTCGGCAATTTTCCTATACTGCTCGTCAAAATCCTCATTGACGGCTCCCTGCTTGGCATTTTCTTCGATTAGGGTAAGGAGCTGTTTTTGAAGCTTGGCAATTTCCTCATCAAACTCTGTCTTTATGTTTTTAGTTGTGTAGCTGCCAATCACTCGGATCACATTTTCCCTGAAAGCTCCTACAACCTCTCTTTGGTTTTCTACCACGCTGTCCACAGCCGTCATAATCGCTTCTTGCAGGGGTTTTTCCTTTAAGGTAGCGGAATGCTTGCAGGTTTTTGTTCCGTTTAACAATCGGCTCTCACATCGCCACACGGGGGTAAGATTTCCGTTCCTTGACCATGTCTGCCTGCGGTAAGGATGGGTGCATTCTCCGCAGACAAGTATGTCCGAGAGTACATATTTCGAGCTGTACTTGCTTTTTTCTTTCTTTGCCCGTCTTGCAATGGATGGCTTATGGAGGCTTGCCCGTCTTGCCCTTTCTTCCTGTACTTGATAAAAAAGCTCTTTAGGGATGATTGCTTCATGGTTATCCTCGATGTAATATTGAGGTACGATACCGTCGTTCTTCACTCGCTTTTTTGTAAGAAAATCCACTGTAAAGGTCTTTTGCTGCAAAACATCTCCCATGTATTTTTCATTCTGGAGTACCTTTGCGATGACCGTATCATGCCATTTATCTTTGCCGGTTACCGTCTTAATGCCCTCTGCCATGAAGGTATCCGCTATCTGCTGTGTGCTTAAGCCTTCCAGATAAAGGCGATAGATTCTTCGTACTAACTTCGCTTGCTCCGGTACGATAATCAACTCACCATCTTCATCTTTTGTGTATCCTAAAAACTTTTTATGGTTGACCAGTACCACACCATTTTCATATCTTCTTGCGATTCCCCAGCGTGTGTTTTCACTTAAGTTGCGGCTTTCTTCCTGTGCTTGGCTACTTAAAATGGTAATTAAAAGCTCGCCTGTCGCCTCCAGTGTATTGACACCTTCTTTTTCAAAAATGATGCCAATGTTTTTCTCTTTGAGCTTTCGTATGGTTTGCAGGGAATCCACCGTATTTCTTGCGAAGCGGCTGACTGATTTAGTCAGTATCAGGTCGATTTTTCCGGCCAAGCAATCTTCAATCATGGCATTAAAGTCATCTCTTTTTTTGGTATTAGTTGCAGATTTTCCATCATCAGCATAAATGCCTGCCAGTTTCCAGTTTGGGTTCTGCTGAATTTTCTCTGTATAATAAGATATTTGCGCTTCATAACTGCTTTCTTGCTGTTCCAGCAGAGTGCTGACACGGCAGTATGCCGCTACCCGCAAGGCTTTTAACTGTACCTTGATGCTCCTGTCATACGCTGGCTGTGAGGGTATGACGGATATGTTTTTCTTTCTGGCCGCCTGCATATTTTCCATCCTTTCTTTATGTTTTATAGGCTTTCTGATTAGTCCATGGATAACCTCTGAACGGTTTCGCTGGCCCCATCACTGCCATCTTGTAGCTGCTTCCGAGTACCGACCCTGCAGTACACTGCTACCCTTAACTTTTTAGGTTGCACCTTGCTATTTGAGTCATCTTCTGACTGCGGCGGCATGATGGATATGTTCTTCTCTGTTTCCGTTTGTATATGTTTCATTCTCGTTCCTCCCATTTTTATAAGTTTCATGGGCTGTCAGCCCATTGATAAATTCCACATCGATGCGTCCGTCTGCATAAATGACCATCCGTTTGACTGTCTGTAAAAACAGTTCTTCATGAAATTCTGTTTGCAACTCCTTATCGGAAAGAACCTGCTTCATGTTTTCTGTATGGTGGTCATAATCATGAACCTGTGCGGTCTGGTAGAAGGATCTTGCCCTTTGAAAAATTAGTACCGCCAGCTCCTTGGAGGAGAACTGTTCGTCTGCTTCCATATCCTTTATCTTTTGATCCAGTTTCCGAAATTCCGGATTGTAACGCTTTGGAGCTTCCTTTGTTTTTTTCTCCAGTAGGGAAGGGGTTTTTATTACCTTGTTTACTGCAAGGATAAAAACTTCTTTTATTTGTTCCTCTGTGATTACCCCGCAGATGCAGTGGACTCGGTTCTTATAAATGTAATGCTTACATTTCCATTTTCTTTTTTCTGAAGGTTTCCCGCAGTTCTCTACATATGTCCGAAAGACCTCACCGCATTCTCCGCACCAAAGTCTGCCGCTGAATGGGTTTTGGGTATTCATGCTATTGGGCTGTATGCCCCTCCCAAGCCTTTGGCGCAGTTCCTCTCTGTGGTTTTGTACCTGTTCAAAAACTTCCGTTTCTATCATCTGAGGGTACATCTCATCGCCCAAATATTTGGTATTTTCTAAAATCTTGCCGACGGAGCCGTGATTCCAGGATGGCTTATTGTTTGCGTTCAGGATTCCATTCGCTGTGAGCTCCTTGGCTATGGCATAGGTAGAAATTCCCGAAAGGTAATCAGCAAAAACCTTTCTTACAACCTTTGCTTTTTCTTCTTCAAGAAATATTTTTCCGTTTCGCATCCGATATCCCATCGGCGTATGTCTTTGCATCATCGCAGTCCTCCTTTCCGCAGTGCTCTGAAAGCTCCAGCTTGTTCTTTAGGCGGAAGGTTACGGTCTTTCCTTCCTTGATGATAATCTGTTCCACACTTTGTAAAAACAAGTCCTCACGATAGGTATCCTGTATCCCCGGATGACTTTCAAGAAGTCCGATAAGCTGTTCCGTATAGAAAATCTCGCTCTCAAATCCGCTCTCATCCAGCAGGGCTTTCCTCTTTTTCCGCATGGCATCCAGCTCTATTTGCAGGGCAGTCTGTTTCTCTATAAAAATAGCAGAGTCAAGATATCCTTTTGCGACTACGCCGCTTAAGATATGACTCTGCTTTGACAGTTCCATTATTTTTTCATTACACTCCCTGATTTCCTTTTCCTGCTGTTCATCCGCACGCAGTCTTTTTAAGGATTCCAGCATAGGGGAGAGCATTTCCGTATAGTTACTGGAGAGCTTATTCCACATCAAGGTAAATGCATCTTGTATAATATCCTCTCGGATTGCTGTCATGCTGCACTTCTCTTTATGCTCAATGTGCTGGATACAGCACCACTGCACTTTCTCATAAGGCTTTCCGATATAGATTTTCTGTCGTCTGAATACTCCGCCACATTCCCCGCATATGATCTTGCTGCTGTATGCGTACCGATTTTGTGACTTTGTGCCATCGAATTTCATCTGCTTGCGGCGGTATTCATAAATCTCTTTGACCGCTTCCGCTTCCTCCATACTGATGATGGGCTCATGGTTTTCAGAAATAAAATACTGAGGCAGCTCCCCTTTGTTTTTTTTTCGTTTAAAGGGAACCACCTCAGCAGAATATGTTTTTTGCAATATTAAATTTCCGGTATAAACTGGGTTTTGAAGAATTTCCTTTACCACGCCATCGGACCATTTTTCAGCACCCCGTATGGTCTGGATTCCATTCTCGGTCAATTCCCTGGCAATGACATAGGAGCCTTTTCCATTTAAATATTCCTTGAAAATGTAGCGAACCGTTTTAGCCTCTTGCTCATCAATTGCTAGCTCACCCTCTACATTCGTGTATCCGTGGGCTGGAGTTGATACGATAAATGTACCCTCCTGAAACCGTTTGACCGCCGCCCATTTATTATTGGTCGAGGTGCTTTCTGACTCCCCTTGGGCAAGAGAGCTTAAGATGGTCAACAACATTTCACTGCTCTCAGATAAGGTATTGATATTCTCTTTTTCAAAAAACACCGCAATGCCAAGCAGTTTCAATTTTCGGATTGCTTTAATGCTGTCAACGGTGTTTCTGGCAAACCGGGTAATTGATTTTGTAATGATCATATCAATTTTCCCGGCTTCGCAATCTCTCATCATCCGCAAGAATTCATCTCGCCTTTGCAGCTTCGTTCCGCTCCGTGCTTCATCTGCATAAATTCCGACGTACTGCCAATCGCTTCGACCGTTGATCATTTCTTCATAATAAGCTGTCTGTGCAGTAAATGAATTTTGCTGTTCCCTGGAATCTGTACTGACACGGCAGTAAGCGCAGACACGTTTTTTTGGCTGAAGCTGCATCATTACCTTGGGTTTTACAGGATTTATTTTAGTTATCTTTTTTACTTTTTCCTGCTTGCCTGCCATAGCTTTTTCCTCCTTTCTAACAGGATTTCCTCCTGTTAGCAACATACATTACCACACAAGTTTTACAATAGCTACTGTTATTACACATATACTTTCGCAAGTTGAGGAAGAAAAGTCTGGCGGTTCAAATCATCAATTTTTTCATAT
Organism: Bacillota bacterium; assembly: GCA_023443745.1. Taxonomy (GTDB): domain Bacteria; phylum Bacillota; class Clostridia; order DSM-8532; family DSM-8532; genus DTU059. The sequence goes on along the minus strand of JAEZTB010000069.1, from coordinate 66,375 downwards.
TCTTCACTGGTAATCAGACCGTTACGAAGCAGGATTCCCAAGAACTTCAATGTGATTTTATATTTGACTTCATTGGCTGCTTGTTCCTTTGACATAAATAATCCCCCTTATCTCTGATGGAATTTTCCTTTTTTATAACTGCATCATTCCGACTGTATCATTTCAGCCATGGTCAGCCCAATACTGACCGCCAATGCCCTGTCCACCGAAAGCATCCGCAGCCTGCTTACATTACCTATGTATTCCAAAAGCCGAATGCAGTCAATGGTGCGTATCTGCTCCAGCAGTACCACCGAGTTTTTCTGTAGGGACTCTATACACCCAATTTGAACATGAGTGGGAAGCCACTTTTTGGGCTGACTGGTTATGGCGGCGGCAATAATTGTAGGGCTGTAACGGTTTCCAATATCATTCTGTAAAATAAGAACGGGTCGGATGCCGCCCTGCTCACAGCCTACCACGGGACTTAAATCAGCATAGAAAATATCCCCGCGTCTTATGTTTCTTTTTTGTTCATGCAAAATACGCACCTCCTTTTTATGTTCTTAATGGCACAAATATAGGGACCACTCATTTTGCTCCAATAAAAAGCAAAACTGTTGAGTGATCCCCATCGCTTCTGACATTAAGTCTTTATAATAAGACTTTTAAGATCTGTGCTTAATTAGACACTACTCCCCAAGCACTGTGTGCAGAGCATATGATGCTTTACACAACAAAGGCGACGGCCTGAACTGCGGCTGGCTTCACCGCATCATGGGAATTTCACCCCCGGCAGGATCTCTGTCGGCTGCCCTCATTGCGTGGTCCCCTGTTCAAAGGGGGCTGTGACTGGACAGAAGTATCAATATAGGCTGACGGGGTCATTGCGAGACAGGCTGCCATAGCCTGTTTTCTGGTCGGATGGGTACCGCTTTGCACCTTATTTGGCCGTCTTTTATAGGGACAGAAAGAAACACGCGAACAAAAATAAGTGATTTCGCTTTTCTTACTGCCTGCCTACAGGTGGTCTTGGCGCATCCCCCAGGGTCGCTTTTCCTTTTAAAGCCCGTCAGCTAACGTATTCAGGTCATCGGATATGAAGTTGTCAAGGAACCAAGAGGGGAATAGAAAAACCCCCTCACTACTAATCCGGTTTCGTGAGGGGGTTGGACCAAATTATTTTTTATTTTTCCATAAGTTTTTTCAATCGAGACAGTATCCGGTTCTTCCTATTATGGATTGTCATGCGGGGAATACCTGTTTCCGCAGCCATCTGATGCTCGCTTTTATTCTGAAAAAACAGAGTAAAAATCAGCTCCTGTTCCTCTTTAGAAAGCTGGGCAAGACACTGATGGAGTTTTTCAGCAATCAGCTTGTCCATGACAACATCCTCCAGAGGAAGAGAAATGAAGTCTGGAATCGCATCTTCTCCATTGATTTCTTTGGTATCTAAAGCGCTGTAGTGAAATACGCCATGTGCTTTATCCTTTTCCTCCAGATGAAGCTCCCGGCGTTTCATACGGTAATAGATGTAATATACTTCCTCGCTAACCGGTACAAGCTGACCCTGTACCTTAATCTGATATTCTTTTTTTTCTGCCATATGGCTTGTCCTCCGTTTCTGAATTTTGATAGTGAATCAAAATGTCAGAAGCGGAGGGGAACGGCAGCGTGGTTCGATAATCAGATGACTGCCCAGCTCTATATTTGGGTTAAATTGGAAAATAAACAGTTTTTTTGTCGAAAAAAATAAGCCAGCACTTCGCCCTTGGCAAAATACTGACTTTTTTAGAAAATCACTATGAAATTGTATAAATGGAGTGCCGTATGTACGTCTAGCTTCGTCTTTATTTCGACCTCCAAAAAGGATAGAAACAGGGTATACACATCAGAGAGCCTCTTTCGCCAGAGCACATAGCGAAAGCCGATACCTCGATATCCTGATTTATCAGTCAAAAGCCGTAAAGATAACAAGAACCTACCCTTTATGTAAAAGGGCAGGCTCCGCACGGTTTTTGGCAGCCAGACTATCATAGCGCGTAAGCGCCTTAGATCCTCAGCTTTGCGTCCCCAACTTTCGATGGGTTTGCCCTTGAGTCTATTATTATGTTAAGGTTATTTTATTTTCCTAATAACGCTTTGATCCACCTCGTAACCGTCTACCTTAGTACTTCGGGCAAGGCACCGTCGGCGTTGAAGTAATACCACTTGCCGTCAATATCCAGCCACTTGCAGGATACCATCAGACCTCCTTAGGTGATATAATAGTTCTTTTTCTCATCATCGCTGTCTATGTATTGCATTTCCATTTTCTTTATCAAATAAATGGATTTTATTGATTTCTATATAAACAGGCACTTGCCCAGATATGTTTTTAGCTCTTGAACTATCCATTCGGGCAAGCAGCATTTGTTGTCCGCAATTAAGAGTGACAAAAGAATCTGCGCCGTGCATTTCGACTGCTTCCACCGTTGCATAATTCCGGTTCATGTTATTTGTAATATGAACATCCTCACAACGCACGCCCAAAACAGCAACCCGTGCATTAACATTCAAAATAGGCGCAACAATCTCACAATCACCCCATTTTAGGGTGTTTCCTTGGATTTCAACATCAATAAAACTCATAGCTGGTGTACCGATAAACCCTGCAACAAACATATTGGCAGGGCTATTATACAAGTTCTCTGGAGTGTCCGCTTGCATTATAACGCCATCTTTCATAACGACAATTCTATCACCCAAGGTCATAGCTTCGGTTTGGTCATGCGTAACATATATAAATGTTGCTTGCAGACGCTTATGCAATTTTGCAATTTCAGCCCGCATTTGCACACGGAGTTTAGCATCCAAATTGGAAAGAGGTTCATCCATAAGAAAAACTTTGGGTTCGCGCACGATAGCTCGCCCCATTGCTACACGTTGTTTTTGCCCTCCCGAAAGTGCTTTGGGTTTTCGCTCTAATAGCTCTTCAAGCTCCAAAATTCTACTGACTTCAAAGACTTTTTTTCGTATTTCTGCTTTAGGCACTTTGCGCAAGTGTAATCCAAAAGCTATGTTGTCGTAAACCGTCATATGGGGATATAAGGCGTAACTTTGAAAAACCATTGCTATGTCGCGATCTGCAGATGGCACATCGTTCATCTTTTCATCACCGATATAAAGCTCTCCTGCACTTATGCTCTCCAACCCCGCTATCATGCGGAGTGTTGTGGATTTTCCACAACCAGATGGCCCAACAAAAATAACGAACTCTTTGTCTTGTATTGCTAAATTAAAATCACGAACGGCAACAAACCCGTTATCATACGTTTTGTTTATGCCTGAAAGCTCCAATGATGCCAATACCAACACCTCCAATAAAAAATGCAAAAGCTGAATCTGAATATAGCGAAAGTTTCTGTAAAGCACTGATTTTTCCGCCAAATGCTAATGTCGATATGCCTTCTAGCGCATTGGCATATTTACTCCAACTTAGGAATATTTGCGCTGATTGTAGCATTGCATAAATTCCTATACCAATTCCCATTAAAGCACCAATCGCAAATAGCATGATTTTTCGCACTTCACACGATTTTATAACTTCGCCCAAATATTCTTCTTTGTATAGTCTTTTGACTTTATGCACTGATTCCCCGATAACTTTTACACCTTTTATCGATAGAAAACTTGAAACCACTAATGCTATAAGCCACCATGCAAGTGCGAATTTTGATTTAATAACTTTTGTAAATTCGCCTAAATTAGCTAAATAAAAACTATTCTGACTAACTCCTAAACTCTTCAAATTCGCAAGCGTTGCCTCCTCCGTTTCGATAACTTCTATAAAATTGGATATACTCGTATTGGTCAAAATCGCTGGAACATAAACTGCGGTTTCCTCTTTATTATCCTTGATAACCCCTACAATGACATACATTTCATTGTTCAGGCTAATTTTGTTACCAGCGATGTCAAAACTTCCAAAACTTTCCATCGCTAATGTTTCATTTAACACAGCTACTTTGCGTTTTTCTTGCTGAGCATTCAGCGTAAAAAAGCTGCCACTCGTCATTGCGTAACCCATAATGTCATTATAAAAATGGTTCGTTCCGATTTGTCTAGCATCAATGTTGACGGCAGCCTTAACCCGAACTGTATCGACTATTTCGTATGTTAATTTAGCTTCTGTTTCATCAGCTTTTTCAATCGAAACAGCTTCATTCACCTGCGGGCAAGCGAAAAACAAATTCTCGTTCCCTTGCGCATCCATCCCTAAAACAAGCAGGGTTATCAATGCTACCCCACAAATAGTTAAAGCAATTACAGTCAAATTAATCCTTTTCAAAGAAATCACCACCGTTTTTAAGAACTATCGTATCCCCCTCACTAAAAGGCTTATTGCTCGACAGAACTACTGGCTCAAAAAAGCCTATATCATTTAATATAACTGTGTTCGTGTTGTCTGAATCGCCAATGTATATCGGCAATTTTTCAGTATAATACTCATCGCCCAATACACCTTTCCTACTGCTGATTTTGTAAAGGAAGTAACCCGAGCTATCCTGCTGAATTGCTCCGTTGGGCACAAGTTTTTCTGTTTGTTTGCCCTCTTTTGAGAATGTTATGGAAAAGCTCTCGTTTGGAGTGATATTCCCATCGCTAACAGTGATACTAACCGCCTTTGTTTTTTCATCTGAAAGGATTTTGTCAACTATCCCATCAAAAGAGTGGCTGGAGTTTGTGAGTTTGCAAGTGTCGCCAACCGCTACAAAACTGTTTTCAAGCGGTATGCTGCATTCAATCGTAAAATTTTCGCCTATACCTATCGTCATAACAGACTGGTTTGCTGTTACAATATCGCCTTTGTTAATGGCAATTTCGCCTACTATTCCAGCGGTTTCTGCTTTGATGTTCCCGTTGGTTGATAGAATGTCATTATATCGCGCAAGCTGAACGTCATTGTTTTTGAGGTCTAATTGCTTGCCTTTAATATCTTGATTGTATGTCAACATCAGATTTTTCAAATCCGCAACTAGCTTGTTATACTTGTCTATTGTGGATTTTAAATTATATTCCGCTGTTTCCCATTCCACCTGCGCTATTGCGCCTGCTTGATACAAACTATTCATGCGGTCGTAATTGTCCTGTGCTTTTTTTATCTCTTGTGCTTGCTCTGTTTTCAATGCTGTCAAGTCTGCGTTTGCTTTTCCGATTTTTATATTTATATTTTCAATATCAAGGTCTAATTTGGCGCGGGCAATTTTCAATTCTTTGATTTTATTCATTTCATCATTATTAACAGATAGACGCACAAGCTCCTGCCCTTTGTAAACAGTTTCGCCTTCCTTAACTAGCACTTCCTCAACTTTTCCCGCAACTTCTATACAAACGGACTCTTTTTCTGCCCAATTTGCAATACCATTAGCAGTTTCCGTTTTGTTTAGTTTCCCGTTAAAAGGGATAGTTGCTGTGATTTGTGGCATGTTAAATGAATATATTGTTTTTGACAAAAACAAACACAACACTAAAATTGCCAAAATTGTTATTCCTATTGCTTTAATGTTTAGATATTTGCTCATTTATTTTACTCCCGAAAGTTCTATGCCTTTTTCTAGATTCCGCTGCCCCATTGCTAAAAACCACAGTGGCAGAAACATAAACACACAACTTGCAGCAAAAATTAGTCCTATTCGTCCATCAGCAATTCTTGATAAAAACACCGAAAGCGGTTCCCTAAAATAGTCTTTTATAAACACAATAACTTGTTCAACCAAATTCCAATATTCGATGAACACCAGCATACTAAGTGCGGCGATACCTGATTTCATCTGAGGCAAGACGATGTAAATGAATATATACCAATCGCTCGCACCGTCAATTTTTGCCGCCTCGAAGTATTCTTTGGGTATCGCTTTCATGCTCTGCCTAAGCAAGAAAACTCCAAAGGGAGAAAAAATACCGGGAAGTATGATAGCAAGGTAACTCGTTTTTATATTCATCCAATCCGCAATTATGTAATTGGGAACTAAAACAGCTTGGAGCGGCATCAGCATTACAATTATATAAACGAAAAAAATTTTCTCTTTGTGTTTCCACTTCCAAATTGTGAAGGCATATGCACAAAGCAGGGATACCGCCGTATTGCCTAACACAACTGGCAAAGTGATTTTTATCGAGTTCATGAGCAAAACAATAAATGTAGGCTGTTCAAATAAAACAGCTATATATTGGCTAAGTGTAACACTTGCCGGAATCAACACGAAATTAACAAATTTTTGTGTGACTCCCCCTACTACATCAAAAGTTGATAACTTTGTGGTATAGTTAAGCGCAATTTCTGCTTCACTTATAAACGAATTTGTAATAGTTATAAGCAGAGGCAGAATGAATATAACGCTTAAAACCATTAAAATTGCATAGCTCTTCTTCATGCAGCAACCCTCCGCTCTATCTTAAATAACCCCATAGTTATAAATGTTATCGCTATCACCAAAACTGTCGTTGCCGTGGTGAGTTTCTGATAATTTAGCGAACTGAACATATTGTTCATAAAGTGTTGCAACATATAAATGCTCTCATGCGGATAGTCGCCGGTAATTAAATATATTTCCTTAAACACCTTAAACGAGTTAATGATAGACATCAATGTGGTAAGCACGAACGTGGGCACGAGATAAGGGAGTGTAATAAACTTAAAACTCTGCCACTTACTCGCGCCGTCCATGCTTGCCGCTTCGTAATAATCTTTAGGTATTGTACTTATTCCTGAAATCAATAACACTATGTTGTATCCTAGATTCTTCCATATAAAAATCAGAACTATAACGAATAACGCCCAACCCGTTTCCAACCAATGTATTGCCGATCCACCCAAATTCACTATTATCCCATTTATAAAGCCATCGTTTGCAAACATCATTTTCCAAAAGAACACCATCGACCCCGAGGGTATCACAAGCGGGATAAGGAACACGAGCGTGAATAACTGCTTATATCGTTTCACATTGTTTATCACCATACTGATTCCAAGCGAACATAGTATATTGAGTGGTACGCAGAGCCCCATAAAAATTGTCGTGTTTCGGAGCGCCTTCTGGTAGGAAGAGTTTTGGAATAAGCTTATAAAATTTTGAAACCATACGAACTGCCCGCCTACTGGCTTATCCAAAAATGCGTAGCCCAGCGAGATAATAAAAGGGAAGATGAAGAAGATTATAAAGCCTATCGCACTCGGAAGTATAAACCATATTGCTTGGTCTTTGACTTTCTTCATAAGCCCTTATTCACCTCTATTCGTTTAAATATAACTCCACTTTGCTTTGAAGCGTTTTTGCAACCTCATCGGCTGTTTTTTCACCCGTGAAGAAGTTTTTTACCTCCGTTATTACCATATTGTCTATTTTTTCATCGTGAACATCATATCTGTTCAACAATTTTGTGAACTTATCCAGCGTTTCCATGTAATTACCCAATGCCTGCTGCTGCTCGGGCGTCAATTCTTTCGATACTTCTTGCTCATTGCCTGCAAGTCCACTTGCTGCCGCACGCTTTTGCATCGCCTCACCGGTTATAAGCATAGATGCTATTTTTCCCTTTGCATTGTTGTTTATTGGGATACTGTTTGGAGAACCCAAGCCACTTGACTGCATTTCGTCACTTGCTAAAAATTTTACAAACTCCCATGCTGTGCGTTTATTCTTTGAATTTGAATTTATGCCATAGCTTTGAGCGTATGAGAAATGAACCTCACCTTTATCATTTGATACCAACCCCGCTATTTCGTCATTTTCCGAACTGCCACTGATACCAGCTTGTCGCATAATGCTCATTTTTGTGCCTAAATTTCGTGTAAATTGATTAACGAGATTAAAATTGGAGTTAAACTTCGCAAAGTATTTTTCTGCATTATCAGCTGCGAATTTATCAAGGCTATTTTCACGCGATGCCTCCTTATCTGTCACATTTGCAGGGTTAATATACCCGCTGTCCTCATAGCTTTTTACGGTTTCCAGTAATTTCGCAAACTCACCGCTAGTGAAATCTACCTTTTTATTTATAATGTCCACAAAATTTGTATAGTCTAATGAATATACCTTTTCAAAGAAACTGGCTCCTTCTTGAGAAGAGTATGCACTTTGGCCGAAAATTTTGTTATCTGTACTTGCAGATGCATCCTCTGCAGCATTTATCACATCTTTATATGTAAGTTTATCCTGAGTTGGGAAGTCAGCCATAAGCGAACTATCATAAGCGAAATAGTCAAAGGTATAGTCCATTGGGAAAATATACTGTCCGCCTTTATAGGCAATTGCATCTAAAACATTTCCAGTGTAATCGGCTTTATTGTAGTCGGGGTCATTTTGTTCGAAGTTGTTCAAATCTTCTAGTTGACCATTATTGGCATATTTATAATAGGGCAAGACATCCATAGCAAGAATGTCTGCTCCACCGCCGCTCATTATTTCTGTGTTTACCTTGCTCACATAATCGTCTTTCGCTTGTTGGTCATTGTCGCTGGTTGTTACCACCGCCAAAGTTTTACCGCCATCTTGCTGAGTTTTCACTTCGGGCATAGCTCCTACGCTCTCTACATTAACCTTTGTACCGGGATATTTTTCTTCAAATAGATTTGCCGCTTTCTCTAAATAGCTTTTGTATGTTGTGCTGTCGTAACAAGAAACTGTTATCTCGCCTGATACATCGCTATCCATAATTTTCTTGTAGTCTGTCACCGTTTTAGTACCACAACCAGCAAGCGTGGTTAATGCAATGGTAGCGACCAGCAGACCACTAACAACTGTTTTTTTCATAGTTAAACCTCCTAAGCCTGGATAGTAACAATTTATATTTTGTGACCATATTCTACCAGGCAAATCTAACTCCAATCTAACTTTTGCCAAAAAATTCGATGCTGTCCTGAGATTATGTTATGACACTTGTTTTAAAGCAAATTATTGCTTATATTAATATCATAAATTAGATTAGAGTTAGATTCGCATATTATAATGTAGTCGGAGGTGATTACTGTGAGCATACAGATTCTTGTCGTTGAGGACGACGCACGTTTACAGGATATGGTTTGCAAATTTTTCCGCAAAGAGGGCTGGCTTGTTGATGCCTGCATTGATGGCAATTCAGCGCTTGAGCGTTTTTATGACAAAAAATATGATCTCATAATACTCGACATTATGTTACCTGGTATAAACGGGCAGGAATTGCTTCGCGAACTGCGAAAAATTCACGACACCCCGGTGCTGATGATGACCGCGCTGTCGGACGATGACAATCAGCTACGCGCTTTCGAGGGACAAACGGATGATTATGTGACCAAGCCGTTCTCAATGCCGATTCTCGTTAAGCGAACGGAGGCACTTCTGCGGCGTAGCGGCGTTCTGAAAAAGGAAATTCAAGCGGGCAAGCTGATTTTGTACCCGGAAACCTACGGCGCGGAATATGACGGCGAGAAAATCCTACTTACACCAAAAGAGTTTGAAATTCTGGAGCTGTTCGTACGAAACGCCGGGAAGATCGTTTCCCACGAAACGTTTCTGACCCGCATTTGGGGATATGGCTTCGAGGGTAACGAAGGCATTATTCATGCCAGTATAAAAAAACTGCGGGATAAACTTCCGGAGAAGCTAATCCGCACAGTCAAGGGCGTAGGATATTACTTGGAGGCAAATAACAATGAAGAGTAAAAAAAGATTTTTCGGCATATTCGGCAAAGTGTTACTTTACACAATGCTGATTCTGCTAATTGTCATCAGCGGTATGTTTGCGTTTTTTTCAAACCAAATCAAAACCGCCGTCACCTTGACTCAACAAAAGCAAGCCACGGAAAACTTCCTTCCATTGTTGACGCAGTTGAAGGGGAAAACAGATGAGGAAATCACCGAGTTTGCGCGGAAGTTCCACGAAGAAAACAGCTCGTTTAAGTTTTGTTTTCAAAATGCGGATGGGAAGATTCTATTTCAAACAGAGGATTTTAAAATACCCCCGGATTTTGACAAAAAATTTTTTACATCAGGAAAGCTTATCACACAAAAAAACAACATAGCCGACAATGGGTTTGATATTGGCTCGACAGGCAGCATTCCAGGGCGTATAGTTCTTCTTTCAGAGAACGGCGTAAAGCTATTCATTATCACACCATTTACGAGCAGAACCGTTTATGGTGAAATACTTACTAAAGCGACATGGATGTTCGGGCTGATTCTCGTATTGAGCTTCTTAACCGCTGCGTTGTTCGCCTGGCTCATCGCAAGCCCAGTACGACGTATCGCGGCGGATACGCGAAGTATGGCGCAGTTACGCGACGTTGCGCCGCCGCTCCCGCGCAGTGACGAAATCGGGCAGCTTGCTGAAGATGTTTATTCGATGTACGTCGAGCTGAAATCAACTATTCGCAAACTCGAGAATGAGATGGAACACGTTAAGGCTATTGAAGAAAACCAAAGATATTTCTTTTCTGCCGCCTCGCACGAATTGAAAACGCCGATAGCCGCAACAAGCGCAATTTTAGAGGGTTTGCTAGGAGATGTTATTACTCCCGATGAATATCCCGCGTATCTGCGCGAGTGTATGAAATTGAATATGGAGCAAACTCGGCTTGTATCGGAGATACTTGATATAGTGAAGCTCGGCGACAATATTGGCAAACGGGAGCTAGTACTAGTAACCCTAAGTGATTGCGTAAACGATGTCCTGCCTCCGATAATTCCCATCATTGAGGCAAAAGGGCAACAATTGACTGTTGAAATCAGTAAGGACATTACCTGTACACTTGATACCAGGCTGTTTTCCAAGGCTCTATCCAACATAATCCTAAATGCAGCGCAAAACTCACCCGAAAACTCGGAAATCCGGGTTTGGGCAACGGAGCGGGTTGGAAGTGTTCGGCTTTCTGTTTGGAACGGCAATTCGCACATTCCGACAGAAGCACTATACCGACTCTATGAGCCGTTTTATCGTGCCGATGAAGCGCGAACGGCGGGCAGCGGACGCAATGGTTTGGGGCTAACTATTGTGCAAAAGGCACTTCAGCTACAAGGTTTCCCGTTCGCAATCGAAAACACCAGCGGTGGCGTACTCTTTTGGGTTGATATTGATTCCGCGCGGTAAAGCGAAGCGGTTCACAAATGATAATATTATAGTTTGATACGTGTTAGATTACCCTCTTATACTTGGAACATATTCCAAGTAAGAGGGCATTTTTATGAATGAACAAAAAAAACCTATGTATATTTTAGAAAACGCGTCCCGCAATCTCCTGCGGAACAAAGGTCGAAACCTAATCATCTGCGCGACGATTTTTGTCGTTATAGTCGTAACCGTCATCGCACTGATGATTTGCAGCATAGCAAGCGGCATATCATCTTCAACTACTAATTTTACAGCTGCAACTTTAAATTGTTTATCATAACTTCTTCTCATCAGTAGACCACCTTTCAGTATCACCACGTATCTTGAGCCGTGTTTTGTTGCCACAGACCGGGCATAATATCCACTCGTATTTACTCACTGTACCATCCCCTTTACTTGATGTTTTTGTTCACTACTATTATTATAATGCCTGCAAACATTAAGCTGCTTTGCGTTTATAAACTCTCATCGCAAAGTTATAAGCCACGAGCATAATTCCGACGCACCATGCAAGCGCAATCCAAATGTCATTTCCGACAGGTTGCCCTGACAGGAGCGTGCGGATGGCGTCCACTATCGAAGTTACCGGCTGATTTTCGGCAAAAGCGCGGACAGCCGACGGCATCGATTCGGTAGGCACAAACGCCGAACTGATAAATGGAAGGAAGATAAGCGGGTAGGAAAAGGCACCTGCACCATCCACAGATTTTGCGGACAAACCAGCAATCGCCGCGATCCATGTTAAGGCCAACGTAAACAGCGTAAGTATACTTGCCACGGCAAGCCATGACAATACTCCTGCCGACGAGCGGAAGCCCATTATGAGCGCTACAAGAATGATGACGACAACAGAAAACGCATTGGATATTAGTGATGTCAGCACATGCCCCCACAGCGCGGCCGAACGCGCAATCGGCATGGAATGAAACCGCTCAAATATGCCGCTTTGCATATCCATAAACAGACGGTAAGCCGTATAGGCTATGCCGCTTGCAATCGCAATGAGCAGGATGCCGGGCAACAGGTAATTCACATAGTTATCCGTGCCGCTTTGAATCGCGCCGCCGAGCACGTAGACGAATAGTAGCATCATCGCAATCGGCGTGATGCAAACCGTGATGATGGTGTCCATGCTGCGGAAAATATGACGCATGGAACGTCCAAGCATGACGCCTATGTCGCTGAAAAAGTGTTTCTTAGTCGTTTCCATTTACTTTTCCTCCTTTTTGCCGATGATTGCGAGGAATATTTCCTCCAATGTCGGCTGTTTTTCCACATACTCCACCTTAGCGGGCGGTAACAGCTTTTTCAGTTCCTCAAGGGTGCCGTTCGCAATAATTTTCCCTTCATGCAGAATGGCGATTCGATCCGCAAGCTGTTCGGCTTCCTCCAAATATTGCGTGGTTAGAAACACCGTTGTGCCATGATCAGCAAGCTCTTTTACAGTATTCCAAACCTCGATACGCCCTTCGGGGTCAAGCCCTGTGGTCGGCTCATCGAGGAAGATAAGCTGAGGCTTTCCTACAAGGCTCATAGCAATGTCGAGTCTGCGGCGCATACCACCCGAATAGGTGGAAACCCTGCGGTCGGCGGCCTCAGTCAAGCTGAAGCGTTTCAGTAAATCGTCAACCACTTGACGCGAATTGGCAAGGTGCCGCAGTTTGGCGATCATGATGAGATTCTCCCGCCCTGTCAAAATCTCGTCCACGGCGGCAAACTGTCCGGTAAGGCTGATAGACTGCCGCACATGGTCGGGCTTTGCCGCAACGTCGAAGCCGTTTACGGCGGCGGTTCCACCATCCTGTTTCAGCAGCGTGGTGAGAATTCTGACAATCGTTGTCTTACCCGCGCCATTGGAGCCGAGTAGGGCGAAAATACTAGCTTTTTCCACCTCAAAATCAATGTCCTTTAGAACATGAAGTTTCTTGTAGGACTTTTGCAGCCCTTTCACTTGAATTGCTTTTTCCATTCCGATATCCCTCTTTACTTTGTTTTATCCGTATCCTTTTTTATGGCCTTGTAAACTTCCTGGTCAACAGATTCCTGATAGATGTCAGCGTAAGTTTTTGAATCTTTGACCAGATCGTCGCAGAAAGCCGCTACGTCACTGCCCGTCACTTTGAGAACGCCTTTCCCCGAGGCCGCGCCCTCCTCAAAAAGATCGACTATCCCCGAGAGCAAACCCGTTCCTTCAGTTAGCCCAACAGGGCAGACCTTAAAGAGATATTTTTGAATCTCTTTATAAACAATCTGATAATCTTGCGGGAGCGCTTTGACACGAGCCATGTGAGCTCGCCACTCTTTTTTGCCTTCGATGATATCTTGTATTCTCATTTTATCCTCCTATTTACCTAATTTTTTTGCGATATTACTGTTGAGTTGCTTGCGCCACTTGTCGCGATAAGACTCTGCCCCTTCTTCACCGGCCAGTGCTGAACAGAAGCCTTTTATATCGTCACCCAAAACCGCTTGAACATGCTGACCGTCCGCCGCCGCTTCTTCGAGAAGGCCAAGCACACCGTCAAGAATTGGCATGAGGTTGCGACCAGTGAAATCTGTGTGCGGCCAAATATTGAGCTTAATTTTCTCCCATGCCTCTTGATAGTCAGCCGGCAACTTTTTCGCTCGCGATTCAAAAGCTTTCAATTCTTTAGTCATGTCACTGCCTGTAATTTTTTCATAAAAATTCATTATTTTTACTCCCTTAACTCATTAATTTTCGATGATAAGAACTCCCATTTTTCCCAAAACCTCCGCAGCTCCTCGCGCCCCGCATCGTTGAGAGCAAAAAACTTTCGCGGCGGTCCCATGTCGGAGGGCTTTTTAGTGATCTCTACCAGCTTGCTTTTTTCAAGCCGGATCAGGATGGTGTACACCGTCCCATCTACAACATCTGTAAAGCCGAGGGCGTTCAGCTGCCGCGTGATTTCGTAGCCGTAGGTTTCTTTGCGGCTTATAATTTCAAGGACGCATCCCTCAAGCACGCCTTTGAGCATTTCCGTTAGGTTTTCCAGCACAATCACCTCCTTCACTATTTTGTATAACTTGTATGCAGTATTGCTTACTACCGCTATATAGTATCACGCAATAGCTCGTTTGTCAATAGAGATTATTTTAATAAGATTCCTTGTCTGAACTATTTTTGATAATGTCCTAAGTATTTTCAAAGAGCAACGAGAGAGAATGGGAAAACCCCCTCACTACTAATCTGGTTTCGTGAAGGGGTTGCACGGAAAAATTTTTACTTTTCCATTAGTTTTTTTAATTTACCAAGAATTTTAATCTTCCGATCATGGATTGCCATATTGTGCAGGCCAGTTTCAGCAGACAATTGGCGTTCGCTGATTGCCCGGAAAAACAGAGCGTTAATGACTTCTTGTTCCTGTTGGGTAAGCTGGGCAATACACTCGCGGAGCTTTTCCGCTATCAGCTTGTCCATAACTACATCCTCAACATGAGGAGAAACAAGGTCTGGAATCGCATCCTCTCCATTAGTATCCTTGGTATCTAAAGTGCTGTATTGAAACACGCCATGTGCCTTATCCTTTTCCTCCAGATGAAGCTCCCGGCGTTTCATGTGATAGTAGGTGTAATATATTTCCTCGCTGACCGGTACAAGCTGACCCTGTACCTTGATCTGATATTCTCTCTTTTCTGCCATATGGCTTGTCCTCCGTTTCTGAATTTTGATCGTTAGTCAAAATGTCAGAAGCGGAGGGGAGCGGCAGCGTGGTTCGGCGATCAGACAGCTGTCAAGCTCAGTATTTGGGTTAAATTGGAATATAAACTCTTTTCTTGTCGAATGAAAAAAGCCAGTACGTTGCCAATGGCAAAATACTGACTTTATAAAAAAATCGCTATAAATTTGTATCGTTGAGCGGTGGTATGTACAAGCAGCGCTGTCTTTATTTGCGCCTCCGAAGAGGATAGAAGCAGGATATACGCATCAGAGAACCCCTTTCGCCAAAGCACATAGCGAAAACCGATATCTTGATGATTTATCCGTCAAAAGCCGTAATAGATAGCGAAAGCCTGCCCCTTTATAAAAAAGGGCAGGCTCCGCACGGTTTTTTGGCAGCCAGACTATCATAGCGCATTTGCGCCTTAGATCCTCAGCTTTGCGTCCCCGGCTTTAACCGGGTTTGCCCTTGACATTATTCATTTTTTATCGTAGTTATTTTGTTTTCCTCACACCATCCGATCCTATCTCACAGCCATCAATTTTGGTGCTTTTAGCAAGGGAGCCGTCGGTGTAGAAGTAGTACCACTTCCCATCAACCTGGAGCCACTTGCCGGAAACCATGATGCCGTTAGCGGTGAAATATTAGGTCTTTTTCACATGACCGCTGCCAAACGTCCCCGTTTAAGCTGTCTCTTATTCAAGATTACGGACTCTAAAGAACGAGGCAAAAAACACAACTGAAATTAAACTTATCAATAAGGTAACTGTCAGTATAGTCCATTGTACCGGAGCACAGCTGAGAATAACTCCATACACCAGTGCACCGAAGGGCATACCGCCTTTACTGATCAGCCCAACGATTGAAAACATTCTGGACATGTATTCATCCGGCGTCTCCTTTTGGATAAAAGTCTGTACGGGAATGTTGATGAACATGATAGCAACGCTTAGCAGGCAAAGAACTCCTGCAAGCAAGGAAAAATACAATATCGTGCCTTTACCTAGCTCTGATAAGCTTTGGGGGAAAAGTAAAATTGAAAACCCAAGCATTGTACTAAAGAGGAGACTGCATCCGGTCACAAGCGGTTTGGTCACTTTTTTCTCTTTTCCAAACAACATTGCTACTAGAATACTTCCAAGCAATGCTCCAATAATTATTATCATTTGCAGGTAACCATATTGACTGTCGGAGTATGTAAGCTGGGTTTTGAAGAACAGAGGTAATACTACAGTGAATATGGGTTGGATTAATGCATAAATCAACAGAAAGAAAACACACAGTTTGGCGATTATTTTATTAGCAAAAATAAATCTGATACCCTCGGACAAATCGTTTATGAAGCCCGGTGTACCAACCGCCGACTCCCGTTTAACATGCATATACCTGATTAATATGGAGCAGCAGCCAGATAATAAAAATGAGATCCCATTAATGAAGAATAATACAGCAATGCCCATTTTTACGTATAACGCAGCCCCAATGACAGGACTTAGCAGTCCGGATAATGTTCTAAGTGATGCAACAGTGGAGTTGGCCCCGGTCAGTTTTTCCTGATCTACCAGCTGAGGCAGCATACCTTTCGTGGCCGGGTCAAACAAACCGTTCAGCAAGGATACAATTACTTGCACAGCCAATAATAAAGTCAGACTCATTTTATTGGAATATGCAGCAAAAGCCAGCCCTAATATAGCCAAGGCACTGCTAATGTCTGTCATTACCATGATTGTCTTACGGTTTAGTCTGTCTCCTATTACTCCTGCAAACGGGTAGGCTAAAAGAGTGGGCATCAAGGAAAGGAAGGAAAACAGCCCGACAGTTGATGCAGAGCCGCCTGCATCAATAATGTACAGCGGCATGATAACAATTTGGATGCCCGTCCCCATATCTGATATCATCCTTCCAAGTAATAGCAGCAGTAGATTTTTATTTGTTTTCTTCTCTCTCGTCATGAGTCACCACCTTATACCTTATAGGATTTCAACATACCCTTCTGTTCCATTTATCCGTATCCTCTGCCCTTCTTTAATCAACTTCGTAGCATTTTCTACGCTTGCGACAGCAGGTAGGCCGTATTCCCTAGCAACCACAGCTCCATGGGTCATCATTCCCCCAACTTCTGTAACCAACCCCTTTATGGATACAAATACCGGTGTCCAGCTGGGATCGGTAAAAGTAGTAACCAGAATATCACCCTCCTCGATATTGGCATCCTCTATTCGGAGTATTACTCTTGCCCTTCCCTCAATAATTCCCGATGAAACAGGTACCCCTGTCAAAGCACCTTCGGGAGTGTTTTTCGTATCATATTCACCGCAGAAAATTTCTCCATCGGAGGTAATTACACGCGGAGGTGTAAGCTTCTTAAAAATCTCATACTCTTCTTTTCTTTTCTTTATAATGCCGTAATCTACTTTGTTCGTTTTAATAACTTCTTGCAGTTCCTCAAATCGAATATAGAATATATCATCCTTTTCTTCTATTAGTCCCTGCTGCAACAAAGCTTCCGCCTCTTTCATGATAACTTGCTTTACAATCCATTCATACCAAACTAAGGTATATTTGTTGAACTCACGATAACCTGCATAATTTCGAAGAACGCTGATTGCTTTCTTAGTTTTTTTAGCCTTCCTGCTTCCTCCCGGCATTTGCTGAAGCCTTCTTAAAACATCCTGCTCCTTCCGCCTGGCCTCCGCTAATCCCTGCTCAAATTTAGCAGTGTGAGCATTGGGCGGATAGACTTTTATATTGTCAAGGATTAATGGAACAAGTATAGTAGGCTTTTCATTCCATCTAGTCCGCATAATATCTATTTCCGCAGAGCATCTCATACCGTATTTTTTTAGGTATCCTCTAATTGCATCGCTAACCCCAAGCCCTCCCGGGAGTTTCGAAATGTCCTCAAAAAAACTGTCATCGTTGGGATTCTCTAGATATTTCATAACTTCCGGGTGTTTTCTGACTACATCCGATACATCCAAAAGCTCAAGACCCATTTGGGAGGTTACATTATTGGATACGGATTGGGCAAGAGTATCCGCTGCATTCTTTTCACCCAGCCATTTCTCCAAACTCTTATTCAGGCGGCTTGTTGCATAGGCTCCGGCAAAAACAACTCCATAGGTGTCCATCATATTGTCCTTTACTTGAGCCAGACTCTTATAAATAAAATTTAAGAGTTCCTTCCCAGAAATATCTTGTGCCTGCTGTTCCAAGTCCATCAATAATGCCCTGTTACGTGCCATATAACCTTCCGCTATGGCCGGGTCATTTTTAAGGTAGCATTCTATCGTCTTAAGAACCCATAAGGTGATCAGCTTGACGCCCACCATTGGTTTCTTTGCCTTATATAGATTTTTCATAATATCTTCCCGTTTGATGACATTATATAAAGCATTCATCATAAGAACATCAACCGTTGCCATTCCTTTCACAAAGCTCTTTCTAAAAGGCGATCTAAGTTCATTTGAAGTATCTCCATATATTCTTCCACCGGCCTCGCTCATTGGTGTGTCTGATATATACTTAAATAATACCTGAAAGAAGGTTATGCTTAGCGGCGACATTGCCTCCGTCATCATCTGGCGGTGGGCAAAGGAGTAGAATACATGGATTTTGTCATCTGCAACAACCGGTACGGGATATAAGGTGGTTATGGGGCGGCTCTGAACAATATAAAATGCGTTTTCATACAGGCACCATTCAATATCCTGTGGACGGCCAAAATAGCCCTCAATTTTTCTGCCCGTTTTTTCAAGCTGCAATATCTGCTTATCTGTCAGAGTCTGATTATTTTGCTGGCCATGCTCGATGTCCCGTTCTTCCGTACCGCCTTTTTCCAAGGCGTAAATAGCCAGTTTCTTGGCGGATATCTTTTTATCAATAATCCTTCCATCCCGAACCTTATAGATATCAGCATTCACCAAACCGGAGACCAATGCCTCACCAAGCCCAAAACTAGCATCAATGGATACAACTTTTCGGTTGGATGTAATTGGATCGGCTGTAAACATAATTCCGGCAGCCTGTGGGAATACCATACTCTGGATGACCACAGATAAATAGACTTTGCTGTGGTCAAAACCGTTTTGTATGCGGTAGGTTACAGCGCGATCAGTAAACAATGATGCCCAGCACCTACTTACATGTTTAAGAATGGAATCTTTTCCTTTAATATTCAAATACGTATCTTGCTGACCTGCAAAAGAAGCTGTTGGCAGGTCTTCCGCCGTGGCGCTGGAACGCACGGCATAGGCTTTCTTATCACCAAGTTTTGTGAGATGACAAGTAATCACTTCATCTATATCCTTTGGAATTGTTATCTCTTCGATAATCTTTCGGATCTCTCCGCTGACCTTAGCGATCTTTTCTCTGTCTTCCACCTTTAGAGAAGACAATTGATCCATCAGTACTTTTAGTTCAGTCGATTGTCCGATGATTCTTTTATATGCCTCGGTAGTAATGCAAAAGCCTTCCGGTACTTGAATTCCTGGAATCCTCGACAGTTCCCCCAGGTTGGCGCCTTTACCTCCTACTATCGTAAGCTTTGTTTTATCAATATCCTTAAAATCAAGAACATATGAACTCATAAAAATTCTCCTTCCTATTTACATCAGCATATATATTTCTCTTTGTAAAAGTTGCTTTTAAATAGATTCAAACATTCATCGACCTCTTTACACAAAGCATCAATATCATCCCCCACATTAACTTGCACTTTAGCTAAATACCCATCGACAAAGCAGGTAAGTATTTTCAGAACAAACTTCGGATCAATACCATCTTTGAACTTTGAGGCATCCATTCCATCAAAAGTAATTCTGTTTCTCATATCAACACATCGACTGCTTGTGAGAATAGTTTTTATATCATCCTTCACTTCGCTATCGTTTTCAAAATACATGCTATTTAAAAAAGAGAGCATGGCTGGGTGTTGTTTCATAATTGAAAGCTCAATACTCGTCGAAAGCCTAATCCTGTCAAAGAAATCTGTAACGCTGTTATCAAATTTTTCATTGATTTCATTCATTAATACCTGGAGGCAGAAATCAAGTAAATAAAAATATAAAGCCTTTTTTGTACCAAAGTAATGAAATATTGATGCTTTTGCAATCCCGGCAGTAGTTGCGATATCCCCAATAGATGCCTTTTTATAACCGTTAGCGCCAAAGCAGGTAAGGGCAGCATCAATAATCATATTTTGCTTCTCTGTTGATAGACTATAAAATTTCTCCAAAATAATCACCTCTTCAATATGCGTAATCAAATCGGTCAATAAAATCAGCAGCGAAAATAACCGATTCGGTCAGTAACATAACAATAACATAAATAACCGAATCGGTCAATATCATGTTTCGAAATAATCTCGATAGGCTATTTTTTAGTCGATTTGGGTTGATATTAATTCCGCACGGTAAAGCGAAGCAATCCACAAATTGTTTACATTATAGTTTGATACGCGTTAGATTGCCCTCTTATACTTGGAACATATTCCAAGGTAAGAGGGCAATTTTATGATTAAACTAAAAAAATGAGCGAACAACCTATGTATATCTTAGAAAACGCGTTCTGCAATGTCCTGCAGAACAAAGGTAGAAACCTAATCATCTGCGCGACCATTTTTGCCGTTATAGTCGTAACCGTCATCGTACTGATGATTTGCAGCATAGCAAGCGGCATATCGACTGCTATAAGGGTCAGTCCTTTTTGTGGCATAATAATGCTCCCTTCAAAGTTTTCAGATTTTTTTATTTCATCTGTCCACTTTAAAGAGAGCATATCATTGGTGTTTGATCTGAGCTAAACAACCAGTTTTTTATAAAGTCCGTCGTTTATATCCGGCTGTAATATCCGTCAGTACCCATTTGCATGACAGATTTTCCTTCCAGCATATAAATTTTTAGCAAATAGTCGTTTTTTTCATACTTGGATTTGCGCTATAAGAAAAATGTATATTACTCCTGATAAGGATTATACTCGTTTTATTCAATAGGTAAATTGTGCTGTCTTAAGAAAGATAGTTTATCCCAGTAACCTCTTTGAAATAAGATCTTATTATTCACTATTTGAAAAAAACCGCAACCTCTCAAACCTAATGGGTCACGCCACTCTAAAATTGCCCATTGACCATCTTCAAAAATATTTTCAACGATACAAACCATTTTTGCTTGAGAAAACTCTTGTTCAAACATTTTCTTTATAGCCTCTTTTCCAACAACTGGTTCATTGGCAACCTGATGGTTTATTGCGTTGTCATCATATAAATTTGAAATTATTTCTGCATCTGCATTGTTAAATGCATCAACCCATTGACAAAGTATTTCTTTTGGCTTCATTTATTTTTACCTCCTTTATAAGTAAATCATCTTTATTTCACTTCGTAAAATTCTACGAATTGCCCGAATTTATCTATTCTTCCAATCCCTTTGTGATCAATGACGACGATATACGGAATGTTTTAATCCT
This sequence comes from Bacillota bacterium, assembly GCA_023443745.1. Taxonomy (GTDB): domain Bacteria; phylum Bacillota; class Clostridia; order DSM-8532; family DSM-8532; genus DTU059. The sequence continues at coordinate 45,124 of JAEZTB010000069.1, read as the reverse complement.
GCGTATGAGCAGCGTGTGCTGAGCAACCCCATTTTATTTTCGTTGGGTTTGGCTCGTCCTCAGTTAAGCAATAGATCTCTGTATTGTATGCCTTGAACGGTCAAAAAAGATGCCGGCTGAGCCTGGCGGGGCTTCAGTAGCAGGGCATATTACTGAAATCCCAATTACTAAAATAATTCATCTAGTAAAATATAGTATTTTATTTTCTCCCAATCAGGTTCTATACTCAGCAAGTCAAAAAACAACTTAACATACTTTTCTTCCCCAATATCCTCTCTAATAGACCTGACACAGAAGGCAATATCATACCACTTGTCCGCCTTACCACTTCTCCCAAGATCAATAAAGCCGCTTATTTTACCATTCTCCACCAAAATGTTGCTGTCTCCCAGATCTCCATGTGAAAAGACTAATTCCTCTTTGGGCTTTTTCATCTTTAAAAAATCATACAGCTTACGCGGATCTTTGAATGGAGTATCTTCTTCCCAATTTTCGCAATCCATATCAGCCAAATTGTTATTCAGTAAATAATCTAATTCGGCTAGCCGATTATCTATATTATTATTAAAGGGACAATCCGATATGTCGATGGATTGAAAGAGCTTGATACACTCAGCATATAGCTGGATAATCTTCTCAGCTCTCTGTTCTGTTTCATACTCTTCTGAGCATATGACACCATCGGCCTCGCTCATGAGCAGATTGTTCCACCCTTCGTGCTTTTCAAAGTACAAGACCTTTGGAATAGGCAGCTTTCCTTGTAACCATAGCATCATGTCCTTTTCACGTTCCACATCATATGTGGTCCCTTTATACCGGCTGTCTGTCATTTTTAAATATAAGTTTTCATTTACTCCGACTAATTTATATACTTTAGCAGGAGACATTCCTTCCGTATCTTTTACGCAACGGTATTTTTCAATCAGCTTTTTCAATTGCGGTGATATTCTTAATTTAGCCATTTTTTCCCTTCCTTATATAAATCTGCTGCTGAAGATAAAAGGATCAAACAAACTCCAATTCGCTTGTCAAACATCTTAAAACTTTAAATACCAAAAAACAGCTTTTTCAAAATTGTTTTCAAAGTTAGCGTATAACATAGTATCGACGGCACCGATTTTGAAACCACATTTATGATAGAATTTACAAGCTAAAAGGTTATTGTCCTGGGTTTCTAGCATTAGTCCGTGCAAGTATTTATGTTTTGCCCATTCAATAGATTTATTAATAAGTGCATTACCTATACCCTGTCCCCTGAAATCCTTACAGACAGCAATATCTTCAATATAGGCGAACTTATTCCAATTTCTCCTCAGCTTAACTTGCCCAACACATTCATTATTTTGATAATAAAGGTAAACTTCCTTTTCAGTATTTTTAATATATTCAAGATAATTTGTCTCTTCATCCTCTTCATCTTGGTAACTTTTTAAATATGGTTTTTTATAGAGTATTTCTGTAAATGTCCAGTCATCATTTTCATATTTAGGTATGATTTTCCCTATAACCTCAAATGGCTCGTTGGGTTTATTGATATCTTTCAGATACTCTACTTTCATTTCAGTAATCATTGTTTCCACCTCGCTTCTTACATTCAGTGCCATGTGTATTCGTTCCACCGCCCGTCTATTTTGCGGGAGCCCATGCCGAGAAGATGAACATCCGGCATCATATACCTTATAAGTAATATAGAAAAGTATTCGCCAGCAATTGATGGCATAAAAATAATGCTTCCCATACATTTTCATACGAATCCACTCGATAAGTAGACAAAAGGTTCTTTCAAATCCTCGGACATGTACTGGTCAATAAACTTATAGTTCTTACCGACGCTTAATTTAAATTCTGTTTCGATTCCTACCTTCCATGATATCATTCTCTGCAGCTCATGACAATCTGATTCAGCTAATCAATTGCATATAAAATTTCCTTATGACACAGGCCCTTAACCACATATGTGAGGAAATACATTTCCCTTTACTTTCAAAAGCATACTGCTCCAAGACTCATGCGCATATCCACCCTTCATTAAATATTAAGAGTGCATTCTGTCACTCTTGATGGAAAGTGCATAAAGTACGATTACCGGTGTTAACAAAATTGCAGTGCATGCAATACCAAAGCTTACAGAAATATTTGCCGCTAAAACACCGATAAACGGACCGCCTATTATTTGCCCCAATGAATTTATTTGCCCATTTGTTGAAAGTATTGTTGCTCTCGCATTATCATCAATATGTCTGTTAATCCACGCATTTAAGATAGGCTCATTTACGGAACGGAACATGTTTGTAGACAAATATGCTATTAGCATAATACTAAAGTCACGCGTTAACGCAAATACAGCCATGCTCATGATAGAAAATGTATTTGTAATTAATAAGATTACTGCACTTCGTATTTTGCTGTTTGCCCTCAACCTTTTTATGATGAATTGCATTGAAATTGCACTTAATACCATACCAGCAATACCAAAAATACCAAACCATGTTACGGGTTGAAGGTTCCACAACTTTGGCAGTGTTGTATCCCTTAAAAAGTGTGCTGTGGAAAGTCTGTCGTATCCTTCACTGGATAAGCCGTAGAATAACGTTACCAAAAGAAGGAGTGAGATAGTCGGCTTGCTTTTTATAAATCCTACACTTCTTTTCATGGTGTATACCATTTTTTCGTAAGTATTAATATCTTCCGGTGCACACGGCCTAAAGCTATTTTCTGGCATGAAAAGGACTAAAAACAAAGCAAAAACAACAAACAGAACTCCGCTTAAAAGGATAGGGATTCTGACAGAAAAATTGCCCAGTATTGTCGCAAGAATGATTCCGATTACAGAACCTATTTGCCCTGCTTGTGCAGCTCTGAGGTATATTTGATTAAAATCCACATTTTTATTTTCTTCTTCTGCAATCCAAGCATCAACAGATCCACTCGTAAAAGTCGACCCAATGCCCCATACTACTTGTGAAATAATAACCGCCGAGAATATTGGGATTGACCCCTCAATGGTAAATCCAATGCCTATCAATATAAGGCCAATAATAATAGACAACTTACGGCTGTATACATCCGCAACAATTCCTGTAGGAATTTCAAATATAAAGCAAACAGCTTCAAGAACTGTCCCAACAAGAATCAATTGGAGCGGATTCATATGAACATTTTCTATATGGTAAACGATCATAACCGTAGTAACCAAGGAAAATAGCAATGCTGTAATACCGGAATACAGTAAATAAATCTTATATGCAGAGATCTTCTTAATCATCATTTGTTCACCTCCATTCTTATACATTTTCTTTCAAAAATAAGTGCCTTGTTTTATCTGTACTGGCGCTTTCTTTTCTTGCTTTATACAAGGGCATACCAACGTAAATATCATAGCCGCAGGGATTGGTTAAAAACACACCTTTCCCATTGGTATATGATGTAAGCTGTACTTGATAGGTCTTTGATGTTTCGGTAGGAATCCTGCCATACATGATAGTTTCATCCTTTTCTGCGTTGAATCGTTCAATACGAGCCCGCATTTGCTGCAAATCATACATCGCCTTGCTGCTGTACTCCTTCGGAATGTGAAGTTCAAAGTCCATAAACGGCTCCAATAGTTCGGTTTCTGCTTTTATTAACGCCTGCTCAAAAACAAGTGGGGTAAGATGCCGAAAGTCTGAGGGTGTGCTAACAGGACTGTAATACAGACCATAGGTAAAGCATACCTTCAGATCAGTTACCTCCCATCCGAATAAGCCTTGTTCACATGCACTTTTCACACTGTCACTAACAGCACATTGGAAAGACTTGTTGAGGTAGCCATAGGAAACCTTACTTTCAAAAACAAGTCCAGAACCAAGAGGAAGCGGCTCGATGGATAGTCCTACAGACGCCCAATAGGGATTTGGGGGCACTTCGATATGGATAACGGCATCCGCAGCCCGCTTTGGCCGCTCTTTATATATGGTCATTAACTCACCGAATTGAATGTTCAAATGATATCTTTCCTCAAGCAGCCCCTGAATTACTTCCATTTGAACCTCTCCAAACAGCTGCATTGTAATTTCCTCTGTATATTTATCAACCTCGCAGCGAAGAAGCGGATCTTCCTCTGTCAATTCAAACAGTGCCTGTATTAAACGGCTTCTATGTTCCTGATTAAAAGGCATTACAGAAGCCCGTAAGGAGGGTTGTACCATGCAAATTTGCGGTAAATGTTTTTTGCGTGATCCAATAACATCCCCAATCCGAATATTTTGCACATTGGAGATCACAGCTATATCTCCACATAAAACACTCTCTGCAGACACAATTTTCCCATTTCTAATATATTCAAGCTTTTTTATTTTTAATTTTTCTTCACAGCCTTCAACCGCTACGGTGTCACGGACTTTTAGGCTTCCTCCGAAAACTCGTGCAAAAGCCCTTTTGTGCATTTGTTCATCTCTGTCTATTTTATAGACAAAAGCACAAAGATCACCTTGGTCAGTTACGGTATTCACCGGAAGATAGTTTGTAATTGCATTTAAAAGCTGTTCTGTACCAATATTCCTCAGAGCAACTCCGTGTAAGACAGGAAAGAGCTTACATGATGCGATATTAAAAAGAAAAGATGTATTATATTCCTTTTCGGCTATAGGCTGATTCAAAATAAACTTTTCCGCTAGTGATTCATCTAAATCCAGAAGCTTTTCTGCTGCTGTATCTGAAATACTTGCGTAATCACTAATTAAAATATCATTCGAGGCCATTCCATCTAAAATTTGCATAATGGCAGTATCAGGGGTTAATTGTTCTCTAATATCGGTATAGAGTTCATTTAGGCAAACACCGGTTCTATCTACTTTGTTGATAAAAATTAGTGTAGGAATTTTCAGTTTGCGTAAAGTCTGAAAAATCACTCTTGTTTGCGCTTGAATACCTTCTTTTGCTGAAATCACTAAAACAGCCCCGTCTAGTACACAAAGAGAACGCTCCACCTCAGCAATGAAATCCATGTGACCGGGTGTATCGATGATATTTATCTTTGTTCCATTCCATTCAAAAGAAATGGTTGATGAACGTATTGTTATTCCTCTTTGCCGTTCAAGAGACATAGAGTCGGTTATGGTAGTACCTTCATCAACTCTGCCAGCAGAACAGATCGTACCGCTTCTAAATAGCATGCTCTCAGTTATCGTAGTTTTTCCTGCATCTACGTGGGCTAATATTCCTAAATTTATTATTTTCAATTTCATTATCCTCCTCTGGTAAATAAAAAACCCCTGTGACGATACTCTCATCACAGGGGGCAGCTTTCACTTTGATTATTCCACCAGTAGAAGCATACCAAAAAAACGCTAAAGTGCTTTTTTAGAAATAGCAATATAGCAGATGAGTATTTCTTATGAGAGTATCCTTAAATTTAAAGGCGCAACAAATAATCCTACTTCAAGTAGGACAATCCATAGAATGTTAGTGCCTTTCATTATTCAATTGAATAACTATTTAAGAATACCTTGCCGCATAAGATAAAACTCCTTTTGGGTCTAATACTAATATACTAATTTATAATACCAAGCTATATAGTAAATGTCAATAATTTCATAATTTTCGTTAGTGTCAAGTAATCGTTGGCAATTTTTTCTCGTTGTCCTTGCCCCGTCTGAACCTACTTTATATCTGTCCACCTTGGTGTCTTCGGCAAAAATATTTATAAAAGCAATGGTTTCCAAAATATAACCGGACACCAAAGGAGTACCATGGAGGCTCTACTTCGTTCCATTTCAAACTGCTAAAAATTCTGAGGACATTGACTTTGATATTTTAAAAAAGTGGATCTATTCTGCCACACTATTAAGAGCTAATAGACTTTTTTGTAATGTTGAACAACATAAATGTACCTATGAAAACAATAGCTCCTGATAAAAATGGCACTGCGTATCCAAGTGAATCATAGAGCATTCCTGTAACTAAAGGTCCAATAATACCCATGAGGCTGCTTAGGGATGTAGAAACTCCTGCTATGCTGCCTTGTTCATTCTGAGGTACTGATTTTGAAATCAGGGCAGTTAATGTGGGCCACATTAATCCATTGAATGCAGTACTAATCAAAATAACAAAATATTGCATCCAAAATGAAGGTACTAATAATGTAAATACAAGCATTATCGCTTGCCCAATTAAACTAAGGCTCACCACAAGCTTTTCTCCAATGACACGTACCAAGGGACCAACAAAAAAAATTTGTGTAATAAGATTTCCGAATCCTGAAATTATCAAAAGAACAGCAACTGATGCGGGAGGTATATTGTATTTGTTAATCATAAAGAGTTGATAAATAGCATTGTTTCCAGTGAAAACAAGCTGAAATAGCATATGTGTTAATAGCAGAACCCATAAATGGGGTTGGCGAAAATATTTAAAGACGGATTTCAACGGGTAAAAATCTTTTGCATTCATTTCAGTTTTAATACGTTTTTCTTTAGGAAGTGATTCCGGCAGAATGAAAAAGCCAACAATAAAGTTGATAAGAGAAAGGATTCCAGCAGCATACGCAGGGGCAGAAAGGGCGAAATGGCTCAACAATCCTCCTACTGTAGGGCCCAATATAAAGCCTACCCCAAATGCTGAACCGACAAGTGCATAACTCTGTGCGCGGTCTTCATCAATTGTAATATCCGCAATGTATGCATTCGCTATAGAGAAATTGCCTCCACTAATACCATCTATAACCCTTGAAAAGAACAATATCCATAATGCACCGCCAATTCCAAATACAAAATATCCGATCGCCGATCCAAATATTGAAATTAGAAGTAAGGGGCGTCTCCCATATCGATCTGAAAGTAAGCCTAATATAGGTGCAGCTAGAAACTGTGCTGCTGCATAAATAGCAGAAAGCAAAGTCACGGCAAGAGCACTAGTACTGTATTCACGGACGATATATGGACTTACCGGCATCAGAATGGTAAGTCCTAGCACATCCATCATAACTACACAGAATATAAAAATTTTTATTTTACTATTCATATTTGCTATATCTCCTTAAACATTTTTTAATATTATCTAAGGACTGCTTTTTTTGTTTTTGCCAAACGCTCAAATAACTGGGCTGCTTCGGCTGCACTATCATGCGAAGCAAAATCAGATTGGATAAACTTTGCTTTTTGACGATATGACGGCTCATTCAATATTTTAAAAACAGCTTGTTTTATTTGAGAGGAACTTGGGCGACCTGTTCTAAGGTCAATTCCTGAACCAGTGTAAGCAACACGAGAACACACATCAGGTTGGTCAGATACAGATCCTGCACCTACGAGTGGCACCCCGTATGCAAGTGCAACCTTTACACCGTTATATCCTCCGCTTGTGACCATAACATCAACAAAAGGAAGCAAAACAGAATGCGGAATCATTTTTTCTACACGAACGTTATCAGGAAGTTTCCCTAATTCTTCAGGATTTGGTGTGGTAACTACAAGTAGAACATTCTCACCCCTCATTGCTTCTATTGTCGGCATAACCAATTCATTGATATTGGTCGATACAGTTCCTTGTGTTACATGAACGACAGGTCTACCCGATTTTAGGTCATTCCACCACTTAGGAGGTTTAAAATCTACTGGCATTGGAGGTAACATCGGTCCTACAAAATGTACTTGTGGTGGAATATGTTTGTATGGAAATTCAAATGCTTGAGTCGTACCCTGCAGATGGAGAAACGGCGAATTAAGACAATCAAAAACGGTAAGCTTTTTAGGGATAGCATTTAACCCCACGCTATTTCTATCATTATTAAATCTAGTTGTAACATCTTTCAATATTAAATGGTTTCCTACCCAATTCATCATGCGATTGTTGAATCTAGAAAATTCATTCATTGCCGGAGGTTTTCCAGATCCAAACATTGGGCTGTCAGAATTTTTTAATGGATTGATTCCTACACTTGCCCAAACCGGTCCTCCTTTTTCATATAAAAGGTGTGCGCCCAAGCTGCACATATCTGCGATTACCGCATCGGCAGGAAAGTCTTTTAATATTATCTGATAATCTTTCATCTGACCAAGCATTGGTTCGACAAAAAGGTTTGTAATTGCTGTTATTGCTCCATTTAACCCTTTTAGCTCCTGAGCCGCCATCGCTTTATTAGTAATGTCAGGTGTATGTTCAAAGGGGACAAAAACTGCACCGGTGGCCTTGATTTTTGTTTCCATTTCCTGCCCTGAATGCCATACCACTTGGTGTCCTCTTTCCACGAGTTTTGCTGCAGTTGCCAGAATTGGATTCACATGACCAGTAGCAGGCATTGTACTAATTAAAAATTTAGCCATAATAATTACCTCCTCATTTTACTTCCTTCTTTTATTTAAAGAATCTTGATAATGTAAGCCCTTTGTGTTATTCTAACATTGTTAAATTCATTCTAACAGTGTTAGTCATTTATCTAACACCGTTAGAATAGCACTGTTAGATAGTAATGTCAATATAATCTTTTATATATTTTAAGGAGGAATTCAAATGGCAACAAAGCGAAAAAAAAGCGATAAAGATTCCATTGATATGTTAAGTGAACAATTGAATATAGAAAGGATCATTCAAGAGTCAATAAATTTACTTAATAAGGAAGGCATCATTCAGCTGAAAATGCGAAAGCTTGCTGATATTCTTGGAATACGTGCAGCATCATTGTACTACTATATCAAGGATAAATCTGAACTCTTACAGTTAATTGCGGAAGATATTTGCAGCAAGGTTCAAATTCCAGATCCTCATCTTCCGTGGCATGAACAATTGTTACACATTATGAGCGAATATCGTTCTACCTTGATGTCGGTTCGTGATTCGGCAGAAATACTACTGGACACAATCCCTTTTACTCCAAAGAGGCTCCAGCTTATTGATACACTCTACAGAATATTTTTGGATGCAGGCCTTCCTCCGGAAGAAGTACAGATGGTTTCCGCATCTATTAATAATTACGTTTTATGCTTTGTTATGGATGAAATGAAAATAATTAACATGGCAACAGAGCAGGGGTTAACAGTTGAAGAAATAATTGCACATGGAAATGAAATGTTCAGGAATTTACCTGATGACCAGTATCCGAATGTTATTTTAATGTCTAATTTTATCCCGAGAGTAGATAAAGATAGAGAATTCCAGTACAGTCTGGAACTAATGATTGATGGCATTAAGAATAGAATTGTTGGTTTGAAAAGTATATAGGCTTGATGGTTGTCATTAGTCTTATTAAATTCAGCAAAACCAAATAGTTGCTAGTAAATTTTGGTCAGTAAGTCCCAATAGGTCATCTTATTTTTTGCTTTTAGGTGTATTACATAACGTGCATGGTAGAATCTACAAGGCTACTTTATTTTCTTTTTCTGTGATAACCTTTTCTCAGAGTGAGAGGTTCTGGTGGGTTCACAATGAACCGCACCTGGGTTCAGCAAAAAGACAGTCGTTCCCCTTGGCGGTTAGACTGTCTTTTTGCTATCACAGCTATTTTCTTAAAATGAGCCTGTTGCTGGTATTGCTCCCATTCTCCCGATAGCGAACTTCCTTTTCAATGAGTCCGGCACTTACCAGATCGTGGAGGGCACGTTTTACGGTACTGCGGGATAACTGCAAATGGTCAGCGATAGTTTTTACTGCAGGCCAGCAGTCCGACCCTTTCCCAGCACGATCACAAAGATACATATAAACGGCTCTCGCCCGATGGGGAAGCTCATCGGGCGAGGCGGAATAAAGATGGTTAAAATAGCTCATGGATACCCCCCTTACGTTTTGAGCATTGTGCGGCGACGCATGGTATTTTCAGTAGGCTCTGCTGTCAGCGTATGAAGTGTTCCGGTTCCAGACGGCGGTTCTATAACCTCCCCGGTTTCCTCATCCACCATTAGACAGGCCATATGCTTGCGGACGATGTTTTCCTCCAATATATTCTTATCGGCATACATGACTTTTCTGTGAGCTTTTTCTTCCACGGTATAAGGCTTTCCGAATCGGATACCCCAATCAAGAAAAAGACGTAGCCGTGTTTTCATGGGATAGGTGCCGGTTTTCATGACAACAAAGTTTCCCTTGGGAATAGATTTCAGTTCATCCGGTGTCATGAGGGGGCGCTCCATCATCTGTAAGGACTGGCTGGGGTCATTTTTTCCACGGTTCACGCTGCCGCTCATGACAGTTCTGGAACCCAGCGCCTTGCTCAGCACCTCGGCAGTCTGGCTATTGGGAGCGAAGCCGCCGAAGATGGTGTCCTGGCAGTTGTCTATGATGATTTCCGAACCTTCTTTGCCGTAATTCTTTTCAAGCTGGCCGAAGGATTGTATGATCGGCACCATGGAAAGGCGGCGTGAGCGTGAGGCTGAAAAAATCAGCTCCAGCGACTCAATGGCTGGAAGGGTGCCCAGCTCGTCACAATAAAACATGACCCGGTTGCGGAGCTTGCCGCCGTTATCATCGGCAACCGCAAGAATCTCCCGGTAGAGCTGCTGAATCATAAGGGACACCATAAAATACTTGGTCAAATCTTCTTCAGGCAGTACGATAAACAGTGCGGATTTTTCCTTACAGAACTTTTCCGCATCAATGGCTGTTTCAAAACAGAGGATTTGTTCCATCTCACTGTCCAAAAAGGAGTTGAGTCGGGAAAGTACGGTGGAAAGCACCGATGCCATAGCCTGCTCTGCAGAGTTAAGGGCGGCGCCTGCAAACCAGCGTGTCTTGTGGTTGGAGGGAAGCTTATCCATAAGGAGTTGGAACTGGCTTTTGCCCTTTACCTTGCTTGGGGTAAGCAAATCCTGCACCAGCTTGAACACGCTGATAATATGACGGCAGTCAACTCTCTTTCCATCCATTTCAATGGGCGGCAGATATTCGGCAATCAGCAGAATAACCGAGGTCATAAGCCCTTCAGCAGCATCATAGAAAAACTGATTTTGCCCGTAATTCTCACCGCTGGCGTTGATGATGGTTTTGGAGATAATTTTGGCGTATTTCTCTGCCTTTGCCTTTGCTACAAGGTTATTTTCATCAGCAAGGTATTGATCCATATAGGTGTTGACCAGGTGGAGCATATTGTTGCCGTCTGAGCGGGTGGGATTTCTAAGATCAATGACTGCCACATGGTAGCCATAGTGGTCATGCGCAATGGTACCGTAATTGCGGTAGAGGTCACCCTTGGTATCGGTGGTCAGAAAGCTCATACCGGAGGCACAGGCATATTCCAAATTGGGGTATAGAAAAAATGCCGTCTTTCCCACGCCGGAGGCGCCGATCATAAGGCAGTGAATATCATCAGTATCCACCAGCGCCGTCACCTTGTTCTTTACTCCTGTGCTACCAAGGATGATGCCCTGCTCATCTGTGGCAGGGAGACATTGCCCCTGCCTCCATAGCTCTGGCTCAAATGGAATATGCTTGTAGATTCTTTTGATTTCCTGCTTGGTGGAAAAGCGTGCCGTACCATGCTGGCCGTCACCCACCGTGCGGGATTTGATTCCATTTAAGGTATAGTAATGCGCTAAAAGAGAAAGGCCGCCGATGACGAGAAACATCACGGCGGCCGCTGCAATCAGTATATAGATTTGTGATGGCATGAGAGGCTCCTTTCTTTTCGGGGTATTTCGTGATAAAATAAGCTGCATGCTTTAATGATCAAATAGCTGCGGTAAAACTATGGTACAAAGGGGGAATACGCGTTGAAAAACAATCTTTTTATAATAGGCAACGGGTTCGACCGTGGACACGATATGTCCACTTCATATAATAATTTTAAGGACTGGCTGATTCAGATGTATCCCGAATCTCAAGATACCGAGCACTTCATGGTTTCTGATGCTACGCTGATGCCAAAGGGTGATATGTCCATCTCTGATGAAGATCTGGCTTCCTTTTTGGTTTATTGCATTAACGAAGCGGCAGGGGGAAATTGGGCAAACTTTGAAGAAACTCTCGGCAGAATAGATTGGGAATTATTCTTCGATGATGTTGATGATGTAACCGGCAGAGATGGAGACATTGACCTTTGGAAAACAGCATACACAAGAGAAGACTTTACATCCACGCTGAGCTTTAATGCCTATGGGTTTTCCAAGCTGTTTTCACAGTGGATCAATACCATTTCATATCCGAAAGCTATCTCCTGCAACAGCTTTTTGACGGATTCTTTGAAAGGCTCAAGTATTTTCCTGACCTTTAACTATACCAAAACTCTTGAGGATATTTACCACATCCCATCGGGACAAATCTGCCACATACACGGTGTTCAAGGTAAAGAGATTATCATTGGACATGGCGTAGAAAAATCTCGTGCAGCTACAGAGGCCTACTCAGATGATGAGTATGATTGTGAAGCTGATTATGAATCGGATTATGATTTTGGAATGGAAGGCATCGACGACATACATGATTCACTTCGGAAGCCGACAAAGCAAATTCTTGAGCAGACGTCATTCTTTGCGAGTCTAAAACACAATTGCATTAAAGATATATTTTCATGGGGCTTTTCGTTTTCAGCAGTTGATCTTTGCTATATAAAAGAAATTTGTAAAACTATTGACACAGGGAATATTATCTGGCATCTTCATGACCGGGGAAACGGAGACCCTATCCAATTTGAACAAATTCTTCGCCAGTGCGGTTTTTCAGGTAACGTCACAACCTTTAAGGCATAATATTTTGCATCAGAGGTATCTCTCTTTGATGATAAGGCAGGGCAGCTTAATAATTGCCCTGCCTTTTTGCTACGCCATCTTCATTTCAAATCCATCCTGCCTTTGCTGTGCCATTGTCAGGTCATCATTCCAATCTTTGGCCTGCGGGACAAGCCGCTGCGGGAAATATCCTTTTTCAACAAGCTGATTTTTTAATCGGTCACTTGCTTTGTGACCAGCTTCATCGTTATCCAGACACAGTGACACATTGCATAGTTTCGGGCACTGCTCCAGCATCCACAACATCGCCTGTCCACCGACACCGCAGAGAGCCACATAGCTATGCTGCTGCCAATTCTCCGGGTGCAGGGTAATAAAGGACAGCATATCAACCGGAGCTTCAAAAACATACAAGGTATCGCTTTCTCCGAACCAGTGAAAGCTGTACCAGGGATCGCAACCATCCACATTTCCTTTGAAGCCAATACCCTCGGTATAAAGCCCTCGCTTGTGGGCATGTCTGGCAGTACCGGTTTCATCTATGCCCACAAATACAGCATTGTGGTATTCCTTATTGCCATCCTTGGATTTCTCACAGCTCTCATACAGGAGCTTTGCTTTGGCAAAAAAACTGACCACCTCCCGATCAATGAGCCGGGTTTTGACCAGATAAGCATAGGCACGGCGCATATCGCTGTGAGGATTCGGAAGTGCAAAGGGCTTTTTCACTTCCAGTTTCCTTTTCTCTGCGGGACGGTAGGCTTCGCCCTGTTCACCGCCCAGCAGCATGGTTACGGCCTCGGGAAAGGAAAGACCATAAAACTGCTTTACAAAATCAATAGCATACCCACCGCTCTCTGCGGAGTGATCGTACCATTCGTTTCCTCGGACGGTGATGCTGTGATCCGATGCAAGACGTTTTTCTCTGCCTGACTTGATTAGCTTTTCACCCCTCATTTCCAAAAAGCTCACAAGGTCAACACTGTTGGCGCGCTGTTTCTGCTCATCCGTAAAATGTACATATGCCCCCATGGAGACACCTCCTATCTGTGGCGGCAGCCGATTCGATGAAAAAGCACCGGACGTTTTCCTGCCCGATGCTGATTTTGATTTATCATTATCTTTTTGGTAGACTGCTGGTTACATTTCTTTTTCTGTTTGTTCATCGGATTCCTCCAATCGTTATAAAGACATGGTTTGCTCCTGATCATCCCTTGCGTGACCCTGTGCCTGCTTCTTCTCCCGGAGCTTACGCAGGAGTTTCCGGTCTGTCCGCTGACCAAGCGGTTTCAACGGCGGTGCATTATCTGAAAAAATACGGCTCATATGATGCAGCAGGCGGGTGCCTGCCATAATGGCAGAAGGGTCTTTGAAACTGTCCATATGGTCGAGGAAAAATTGGGCATAAATATTTCCCAGTGCTGCCGAGAGGGTAAACCATCGGACAGCGGCAGCCTTGTCCTTTTGGACTTCTTTTCCCATCAGATACAGCTTGCCGAGGGTGTACTGCGCATATTGATTTCCCTGTTCAGCGGAAGCTGTCAGAAATTGCAGGGCAGCCTGTATATCCTTGGGCGCATCCTCGCCCATGAGATAAATCTTGCCCAGCCGGTACTGTGCAAACTGGTTTCCCTGACCGGCAGACCCTTTCAGGTATTCCAGAGCTTTCGGGATATCTCTCGGAACATCTTCCCCTTTGAGGTAAAGGGTGCCGAGGGCATATTCGGCAAACTGATTATTTCTTTTTGCAGCAAAGGTGAGCCAGCGAATGGCTGACTCCACATCTTTCAGCACACCATCACCGCCAAGATACAGCTTTCCGAGCCGGTATGCAGCAAAGTCATTTTCCTGTTCTGCTGACATTGTATAGAGCCGTACTGCCTCGGAGATATTCTGCGGAACGTGCTTTCCCTTTTCATAGAGCTTGCCGAGAAAATATGCGGCATAGGGATTCTCAGCCTCCACCGCTTTCCAGAGATAGTCGAGGGCTTTCTCCACCTCCTGTGGCTGTGCCCTTTCATCGGACAGAATAAGTTTCGCAAGCTGGTAGCAGGCAAAGGGATTTCCCACGGATGCCGCCTTTTCAAAGTATTCCTTTGCCCTGGCTTCATCCTTGTCTGTACCTACACCGTTCAGAAGCATCCAGCCCAGCCGGTATTGGAGCTTATCATCATGGCTCTGTTCCTCCATGGACACAAAGCCGAGAAAGGCTTCCTTGAAGCGGCGGTCAGAATTCTGCTGATTTTTCACACAGCCGATTCCTTCCCGCAGCATTTTTCCCAGCTCAAAACTGGCATAGGGGAAGCTCTGATCCGCAGATAGGGTGTAGAGGGCAAATGCGGTTTCATGATCCTGATCCACGCCTTTGCCATGGTAATACAGACTGCCAAGGGAATACTGTGCGTATTTATAATTTTCATCCGCAGACAGGGTGAGCCAATCCGCTGCCTGCAGATAGTCCTGCTCCGTGCCAAGTCCTGCGGCATACATTTTGCCGATACGGTACTCAGTATATTTCCAAGGCTTTTCTTCCTCTGAGAAATGGAAATCAGCAAGGGCCTTTTCGTACCAGCGGTATGCTTCATCGGCATCCGCTTCGCAGCCAAGACCATCCGCAGCCATTCTTCCGAGGTCATACATGGCGAGAGGATTTTCTTTTTCCGCTTCTGCGAGAAAGAGTTCGAGCGACTTTTGAAAATCCTGCAAAATCCCAGCATCCCCATCACCATATAAATATTGTTTTGCCAGCTTATACTCGTCTGTCCACCAAGAACCTGATGATTCCTTACTGGCAGAGGCTTCATTCCGTTCTTCAGCAGCCGGTTCTCTGAAATCATCATCAGGTTCCTGATTTTCGTCCTCTGTCATTTCATCGGAAAGTATCTTCCGCTCATCCTCTGGCTCCGGGAGAGCCATATCCAAGGATGCCGTTTCCTCAAAGGTCATGGAGCCAATCAGCAGTGCTTCCTGAATAACCATGTTCCGTATGGCTTTGAACTCATCACAGTGTGAAAGAGACGGCGGGTCTGACGGAGTTTCGGTGTAGATGGATTCAATTCTACCCCTGACCTCCCACCACAGGCCGTAGGCTTTTGCAATACGGTTGTCCCTCCCAAGCTCATCTACGATTTCGTCCACCACATTTTTAAGATCCGCCTTGAGGTAGCCATATTGCTTTTTTCCGTAGGTGTTCTGTAAGCGTTCCGCAAGGTGGATGATGAGTTGCTCCATACGGCTGCTTTGCAAAACACCGTTTTTCATTTGCCGGATGCATTCATGCATTGCTCCGGCAGCTTCTTCCTTCAAGGCATCCCGCCGCTGGGTCTTTTCTCCGTAAAGGGGAATGAGCTCTTGACGGAAGATTTCATTTGCAAGAGAAGATTTCAATTTTCTAATACCCTGTCTGGTGAGGTAGCCCTCCCTCGGTTCGGTGCTGTAGCAGATCATGTGGATATGGGGATGATGGGATTCATTGTGAAAAGCTGCATACCACTTCAGATGGTCAGGATGAATTTTTAAGTTCTCGGCAAGCTCCATGGCTTTGGAGGAAAGCAGAGCTTTCCAAGCAGCAGCATTGTCATAGCCGATTCTGGATGCATCCTCCCGGCGCAGAGAAATAATCGGTGTCCATACATTTCCTGTGTGTTCTGATACTTCTTCGGCAACCTGTGACAGGATGAGTGATTCATCCCCGGCAGTGAACAGACCGTGGCAGTCAATTTTTTCGACACGGGGACGGTTTGCAATGTAATCCAGATACTTTTCCCGGCCGCTGATTTTATCAAGGTTCTGTTCCAGTGCGATGGTGATAAATTCAGAAGCATTTTTCCGTTTGGGATTTTCGCAGTAGTCCTCATATTCAAACAAATCCCTGGTATCGGGAAACTCCCGGAGGATCTGTACAATCAAATCCTTCTGCTTGTTTGTGGCATGCCAAAGCTCTCGGCCATTTTCCATCTTTTCCACGCCGTCGCGGGTGGCGATATACTTGACGAGGTTATGCAGATGGGCGGCTGTCTTTTCGCCTCCTTTGAGATAGGGGCACTTTAAAATGATTCGGGCCATTATTCTTCCGTCTCAGGACTGCTCTGGAAATCCACCGCATCATCCAGACGGATTTTACCTCTGGTTCGTTTTACTTCAGCAACGCACCGCCCACGGAGCCGATACAGTTCCTCATCGGTAATCTCCAGCGTGGTTGCCAAAAGATGCATCATCATACTGATTTCCACTGAAAGCCTGAATAAATTATTTGCCACCCGGTTTTCGGTGTTCTGCAGCGTGCCTTGTATAGAGCCCAGTAGGGTTTGGGAGAGGAAGGTTGTACTGCTTTTGCTGCCCAGATAGCCGATGTAGAAATCCACTGCCTTTGAAATAAATTCGGTATGATTCTTCATGTCATTTGCCGCCATGAGCGATTCCATGTTGGCAATCATTTCGGGATAGAGCCATGCGGTGACTCTTTGCTTCAAGTCATTATTTATCTTTTTCATCGCTTCACCTCTCCTATTTTTTGATGTATCACCTATAACAGCACCTTGCAAAGCCCTCTAATGCAGGGACTTTTGGAGGATTACAGCACCCTCCAGAGCCAAAATCCCCATTTACAGCACCTTTTTTAGGTTGGGGAAATACCGCTCACCGTATCTGAAAATCCTTGGTTTCTCCGTAAAATGCGGGCGGTACTGCCGTCCGCTGTGATCGCAAGGGGCAGTTTACAGCTCCTTGCTTTATCCTGCTCTTTTTTCGACCATGGTGAGCTGCAATATTCGGGAGCTGATACGCTTATTCAAACGTCCTGTACAAAGCCCTCACGTTGCTGTTTGAGCCGGGGACAGGTGCATGGATGCCACCCCGCCTGTCAAAACGGTACATAGGGGCGAACAGGGGGGGCAACGGCGGCAATACATCTGCTGTGGCATATCAAATCTCAGATGCTTCCTTCGACTGGATTGGCACTGCCGTCTTAATATTTTCCTTCTGCTTTTTCGCCTGAGGTGCAGGTGCATCATCCGTGGTTTCATCAATGTACTCTCGCACCGGGGCGGGCACATATTTTTCATAGAGCTTTTGCAGGGCATCTGCAAGCTCCTGTTCGATGGACACATCCTTTTTGTCCATATATCGCTTGGTTGCCCCAAGCTTTTGAGTCTCCATACTAAGCGTAATATTTTCCTTTTTCACTTTACACATCCTCCTGTTAATCAAAATCCGATAAATCTCATGTGTGGTTCAAGCTCTGGTTCCTGTCCGCTAAAGACAGGAATCTCAGAAAAAAGCTGACTATATTCTGCAATTTTACTTTTGCTGAGAGAGGAAAACTCCCCTTCCGGGGTGGTGTCACAAACGAAAAACGAACCGCAGATGATGTCTGCGCCAAGTCGTCTGTTCGGCTGCATACCGTTTATTTTACCTTCCTCATTGCAAACCACGACGCAGCCGTTTGGGAAGCTGATGCATTCAATCAGCCCTCCCACCTCTGCCTGCAAACCAGAAAGGTCATTACAAATTTCCTTTACAGCAGGCGGCTGGCCTGGCTCAATTTTCAATACTTTAATCATATTTGCCTTCATAAGCGCATCCTTTCTTATGGTAAATAGCTTCTTGGATTTTTCTTTTCTCCGTTTATCCGAACCTCAAAATGCAGATGGTTTCCGGTACTTCGCCCTGTCGAGCCGACCTCGGCAATGATCGTTCCGGCATCGACACGCTGCCCCTCAGTCACCAGAATTTTAGAGCAGTGTCCATAGAGAGTAACGAAGCCGCCGCCATGATCCACCATCACATGATAGCCGTAACCACTGCTTGCGTAGCGTACCACATACACTGTTCCCGGCAGTACCGAGCGGATGGGAGTGCCTTTTCCTGCGCCGAGGTCAAGACCACTATGCCCTTTGGTCTGTCCGGTGAATGGGTCTTTGCGGTAGCCAAACTCCGAGGTAACCATGCTGCGCCAATTCTCACCGAGCGGTGAGCAGAAACCGTCTGCCCCGATGAACGGTGCAGACGAAAGGGGCAAGTCATCCGACCACTTGTCAAATTCATCGCCGTAGGTCGGTGCAGGTCTGCCATACAGCACACGATAATAGATTTCCGTGGCGTTGATTCGGTTTTCCTGTGTGACTGCTATTCCCATGGCAGAGGAAACATTTGCATACACCACGGACAGTTCTCTAATGGGAACCGCCACGATATAGGTTTCTTTATCGGTTGTTCCATCTTCATTTGTGACAGTGCGTGTGCGCTGCTCATAGGTGACAAAGCAATCCACAAATTGCCTGTGCCCAAGCCTTGAGGGACTATCTGCGCCGAAGAACAGAGAATAAAAAATAGCCTTAACCCTTACCGAGTCGAGGCTATCCCCAGCTTCCATTTCAGCATTCACTGCAGCAATAGTGCCGTCCAAAAGAGTGAAGCTTCCACGCATATCTTCAATATATCCACGATAATCCTCTGGAACATTGCCGGAAATCGCACCGCCGTTAAAGCACAAGCCCACTGCAGTATTATTGTGGTCTGCTGTGCTTGCAAGCAAAGAACAGATCATAACTATTGCTAAAATAAGGGGTGACAGCACTGCGGCAATAATCCAGAGGGCGGTTTTACGAAAGCGTTCATCCGAGAGTGCGGCAGCGGCGGCCTTGACTGCGACTGTAATCGTTGCGGGATCAGCCATATCTTCACCACCATTTCAATCCGCTAAAGCCGAATAGATTCTGCTGCTCAGGCTCTCTTTCCATAAGCTGTTCAGTGTACTCAACTGCCTGTTCTAAAACTGAGGTATCAAAGCCTGATGTCTTGTAGCCTTCACGGATGGTATTGTAGTAAAAATCGGAAGGATAGCCCAGCCGATGCCCCGGTGTCATCACATAGACCATAGCCGAAACAGTCTTGCCGTCCAGGGTCAGCTCCATGGTCTCTTTATCATAAAAACTCGGATAGCCTTCGTAAATATCCAGAGCCGCCTCATCCTTCGGTGTAATCTTCCACAGCAAAACAGGAACAGATGCACCCTCGCAAGGCTCAACGGTAGCTACAGCCCCATTTTTTCCACCACGAAACAGCAGGGCGTAATCCTTTATCTCGGAAGCTCCCACCACCTTGGCAGCAGGACATCTTTTTGCCATCTGTGGCAGGTTGAGATTGCTGCCGTAGGCAATATACAGTTTATTTTTCATAGTGCCTCCTTTACATTGACATAGTAAAAGCGGAGGACTGGTTATCCTCCGCTTCTATAATAATTTCTGTTATAGCTTCTTCTGGTGGTGCCTGCATCTGTGCCCGCTCCGCTTCACGCTTCTGCCGCAGCCGTTCTCTCCGTCTTTGGGCCTGTGCAGGGTCTTTCCATGCAATACATCCCTCCAGATGATCCAGCAGATGCTTACGTGCTGTTTTGAATTCATCCCCGATCATACCAAGACGCAAAAGCCACACTCGGAAGGTATATTTTTCATTGCTGGACTGCGTTTTTACAGGGCTTGCTGACCGTTGGTTGAGCGCCTGTGCGGTAATGGCAAGGCAGAACTGAACATATGCCTTAATCTTTCCGGCATGCAGCTCCCCATTAAAAGCGCGGAATTCCACCGTGCCTTTTTGGAACACGCTGTGCAGATTGAGACAGTGATAACGGCTGGAATGATAGTGTTCCCGGCTTCCGTCACTGCCGTTGTACCAGATACGCTTTAGTTGTTCACGGGTTGCAGGCTTCTGACGGTTGAGACGCTCTAAAAAGCTCGGGTCGATTTTCTGACAGTAGCTGGTTTCCCTTCCTCGCGAAACCTTCAATGCCTTGTAGATCATGTCCTCCTTGGCCGCCATGATGTTAACCAGATTTCTGAGCTTCGGAGCTTCAAAGGGGGCGGCATTGATGTGGATATGGATACCGCAGGAGGAATTAACAAAGGCTCCGGCTTCCCTAAGCTTTCGTACCAGCTCCTGCACTGTTTCGATATCTCTGTACTGACAGATAGGACTGACCAGCTCCACGCTGTAGCTTCTGTCAGCACTGATTTTTCTGCGTCCCTCTTTTCTCTGACAGTCAATGCTGCCGTCGCTCATGACCTTCCATTTTCGGTCAGTCGTATCCTTTGCAAAATAGGCATCGTAAAAGCTGCCCTCATATTCCTTGGTTGTACCGAAATATTCGGCAATCACATCGGCGGCTCGGCTTCTTGTAATCCCGGTCATTTCAATTTCTATTCCGAAATCCTGACCCTGTATCTCCATTTACCCACCGCCTTTACCACATCCTGTGCTGCAGGGTAAGGTCTTCCTCCTGCATGAGTCCTGCTGTTTCCGCAGCGGAATTGATAAAGCTGCAAAGCCTTTCCCTTCGCCAGGTATCAATCAAGCATCGGCCGCATTCCTCATTAAGCGCATTGATTTTTAGAACCGTATCGCGCAAACATTCTGAAATGGCGGCAGGATCACCTTCTGCGGATACGAGATCATCAATGTACTCATCCAGAATATTTCCCATCAAGGACACATCCTCCGGGGTATAATGATAGCTTCCGGCATAGGGATTGGGGTATTCCTTGCCGTCCATGCAGTAACGCAGATGCTCTAAAATATAAGGGCGTTCCTCATTCTCTGCCTTCTGGTACTTCTCCATAAAGGCTAAAATATCCGCTTCCCTGTTTGGGGTGTAGCGGATAAAAGACAGCATATCTTCGAGGATGCCCGCCTTGTTCTCTTTCTGATTTTGAAGCTTTTCCATGGTTTTTTCTCCCTTCTTCATTATCTGCCACCCGCCTTTCCAAAGAGCTTCTCCTTGTAGTCCGGAGCATGGACTGCAAGGTTATACCGCTCAATGCCGCATTTATACAGGCAAACTCCCCGCTGGGGAAAGCGAATGAGATTGTATTCGCTTTCTTCAAGCTGGAGGGAGTCAATATAAAACTGCTTGTCGATATTGCCCGCATTGAACAAAAAGGCATGGGTCGGAATGGAAAACAACGGTTTAGTCAGCTCCCTGATGCCATCAATGTTGAAGTCCTCCAAATTCTGAGATGCCAGTATCACCGCCGATTCCTTCTTGCGGACACGCTTCATGAAATTGCGGATATATTCAATTGCAGTCAGATTGGTCAGGAACAGATACAACTCATCAATGCTGGCAACGGTGTTTCCTTCGGTCAGCAACTTGTCGCTCATAAAGGACAGCACGTTAAACAGCAGGGCATTTTTCACGTTCCGGCTGGCCTGAAGCAAGCCTTTCACACCGAACACGATAAAGCGGTCAGAGGTTACGTTGGTGTGACCGTTAAAGAATTTACTTTCCGCACCCATGCACATGGAGTGGAGCCCCAGCAGGATTTCCTGCAGAAGTTCAGCGGTATAGAGCTGATACTTGGTCTTGTCGTATCCTTTATACTCATCCTCAATCAGTTCGTAAAGGTCGGACAGAATGGGATAGTCAGCGGCTGACAAACTTCTGAAATCAGTACTGTCGCTGATCCCGAACTTTCCGTACAGCTTACTTAGCATGATTTCAATGGCGTCGATATGGCGGTCGGAAAAATCCTTATAGCAACGGAAGAAATCCTTAAGAAAGCTAATGTGCTGACTGAGCTTGGTGGACTGGCGGAACGCCTGGGGTGCATCCGTATCCTCCGGACTGCCACCCTCATCCCATGTTTTCGGTTCAAGAGGGTTTATCCGGTACTGACCGCTCATCAGGTCGATAAAGCACTCGCCGAGGTTTTCGGCAAGGTCAACATACTCATGTTCCGGGTCCAGGCAGACGCACATTTTGCCCGATTCTAAAATGTTGCACAGGATTAGCTTTAAGAGATAGCTCTTGCCCTGACCGGAGTTTCCGAGGATGAGGATATTGGCATTGGTCTTGTCATCGTCACGCTTGTCAAAATCCACGATGATGTTGCTGCCGAATTTATCACGCCCAAGGCAGAAGCCCTTGGCATCTGTTTTGCCGCTGTAGTTGAAGGGATAGAGGTTTGCCACAGAGCGTGCCGGAAGTACACGTTCAAACTGGTTGCCGAACACATTTTTCCCCGCAGGGCCAACAGACAGAAAGCCCTCTTGCTGGCGCAGGATGAGGCGATCCACATTGAGCTTTGAGCGAACCAGCTCAGTCAGGACATCTGTCTGAAGGAGTTTCAGAGCGTCCAAATCGTTCGCCGTCAGCTCAATAAATACAGCGCAATGCAGAAGTGGCTCCCGGTTTCTATGCATGGAAGACACCACCGACACCACATCCTGCAAGTTGCTTTCAGCGGTGACGGTCTGTTGCAGATTGTTAGTATTACTCTTGTCCATGCGGTTTTTATTGGCCGCATTGTGAATGATTTTTCGTTCCTCGGCTGCGGTTACCTGTCTGGTATAGATGCGCAGAGTCACGCCGTCTTTCTCCCCAAGGTGGCGCAGGATGGCCTGCTCCGAGGTGCTGGTAGGGTATTCTCTGAGTGTCCATACACAGCGGTAGGTGTTGCCGCAGATAAAGTGATCTGTATTGAATTTGATGATACCCGGCGCGATCATGTCAAGGAAATCCTTGATCCTTGCACTTTCAGCTTCCGGCATTTCTTTTTTTCTGATTTTACTCACCGAAAATCACCCACCTTTCTCCGTCATAATCCTCATATTTTTCTGTGGTCACGTTCTGCTCATAGTAAACCCCAAGCAGACGCTTGATGTCGGATTCAGCCGCTTTGTGAGCTGTGAAGCCCTGATCCTTGAGGCTCTTTTCAATGCGGGAGAGGTAAGGCTGGACATCGGATTCCTTTTCGCCCCGCAGACGGATGATGATTAAAAATTCCCTTGCGGTCGCCATTTGCACCTGCATACGGTCAAGACCTGTTATATCCTGTACCAGCAGCTTTCGGATGGCAGGATTCTGTTCTGCGTCCATCCGGTTTCTCAGATGGGCCTTTACATCCTCAAAATTCTCCCTTGAATTCAGGCAGAGCATCTCAATTTCCGCGATGCCCTTTAAGACATTCATCAGTGCGTAGATTCTCGCACCGATGCTGATGTCGGATAGCACACTGATATTGGTTGGCTTAATCATAAAAAATACCAGCTCACCATATCCGGTCACCAGACTGTGCGAGGTGATGTCCGCGATGCCCATTAGCTGCCGTGTAGAGGATTTCTGCCTGTCCTGTTTCTTTTTTCTATTCATGCGTTTACCCTCCATTCATAGCTCTGCTGCTTCCCAATGAAGAAGCGGACAGCGTTTATAATAAAATTAAGGATGCTGGTATCCTCGAAACGTATGGTCAAAAATGCGTAGAGGGCTGTGATGACAATGGGCGGCAAGAAATGAAGCTGCGCCAACGCAAACACAGAGAGTAAAAGCCCAATGCCTATGATGCCGATGTCACGTAGCTCCCAAAGCCACAAGGTAGCCTTTGCCGTCAGGTTGTCGGGGTAGATGTACATGATGTTGATTCCTCCTGTTCTTTATTGATTTTTCGCAAAAATAAGCGATGCCACGGAGGATAAAATCCACACATGATATCGCAACGCTGTTGCCAAGCGCCTTATATCGGGCAGAGTCCGATGCGCCGGGAATCAGAGTCCAGCCATCGGGGAAGCCTTGGAGCCGTTCGTACTCCAAAGGAGTAAGCCTTCGGATGAGGTTAGGCTTCTTCCTTTCTGCGTTATTTTGCCACTGCCTGCACGATGGTACGGGTAGTACTGACAGCCGCCTGTGCGGTATAAACGGCAGACATTAGATTTGCCTTTGTACTGGTATCCAGTCCGAAGGCTCCTGCAATTCTCGGAACCTCCCCGGCGGAAAGCATTAGTCCAAGCCCAAGCAGTGCATGGGTTCGCAGCACCATAAGTCCTGCGGCGAGTATAGTAGCCTGCAAAAACGTGGTAAGACAAAGCCCGATGATCTGCTTGCTCCACTGGACGAAACCATCAATATAACCACGGGGGACAGAGAACATGTATAAGCTGCCAACAGCAATCTGAATCAGCAGAATACCACCGCGCTTTAGGTTTGCGAAAAACACCTTAATTACCGCATACCCCATCATGACAACGATAAAAAGCATCATAAGGGGGCTAGTAATGGCCGACAAGCCCCCAAAGATGCCGGAGCCCATCGCACCGCCAAGGTCCGGTGAGTTGCCAAGCTCATCAATAATCTTTCCTGCAAGTTCACCGAAGCTGGTGCCATAACCGGTAATTCCTGCGGTAAGGCTGCTCTGGAGATTCACCGAGAGCTTGAACAGCTCCACCGGCACAATGGTAAAAAGAGACACCGACATAAAGCCCTTGATAGCATTGAGGGCAGTCTCCTTTATACTGCCTCGGCCATGCTGATATTCGATACCGGTTTCAAATGCCGATACCACAAGTCCTGTTCCATACAGCGCCCAAGCCAGATAAGAAAAAAACAGAACGATAGACTGTACCCAACTCATTTCGAACAGCTCCACGCCCATGTTTCCCATCTGTGCAAAAAAATTTGCAAGAAAGCCGACTACCTGTCCGTAGAGCCATTCGATCATCTGGTCCATGACGGTTCCAAGGACAAAATCCCATATAAACATTGGGGTTACACCTCCTTCAATACATAAAAATTACACCATAGCAAGGCTTGTGGTGTGTTTGTCCATCTTGTTTAACAGATTTCGAGCAATTACCAATGATTGAGAAAACTTCAAATATGACTTGACAATCAGCTCTTTCAGAGTTTCAATACCACACAACGGTGGCCACCGAAATAATTTTAGGAGGTCTATGGTGTGGCAGACTACAAAAAAATGTACGATTCTCTGTTCAATGATGTGACAGATGCAATCTCGCTACTTCAGTGTGCACAGCAAAAAACGGAGGAGCTTTTTATCTCTGGCGATGACGGTATCGTACTGGAGCTTAGAAAAGAATTGCAGCCCGAAGATAACAAAGAATAACGAAATGATTTTGGAAAAGCAAGGAGAGCAGCACGGGCTACCCTCCTTGTTTTTCTGATGTAAATGCCATCATAAGCTCTAAATATTGGATTGTCATATTTCCTATATTCCTAAAATCGTCCAAATATACAGCGGTGCAGTCAATGTAAATACAAGGCAGGCGAATAAAATCGCCGGCGCCGCCCACTCAAACTGTCCGCTTTTCCGATAATCAAAATATGCCATACCGATTTTAGCAAAAAAGAATACAGCTAAAATCAGGTCAATGGCGGGGAACACCACCTTGTTGACTACCGTTTTGATCTGCCCGGAGGCATCCTTCCATGTGCTCTCAATCGCTCCTGCCACATCGCCTGATGGAGCCGCATATGCGGTCATACAAAACGCGAAGGATACCAATATTGTAAGACTAAGGGCGATTGCAAATTTTCTATACTTTTTCATATAGCCCACCTTTCTTTGATAACCAAAGACCGCAGATTGTTCCCACGGTCTTGTTTCTTTTTCTGGCTTTAAAGCCCTTGCTATGGTTTTTTCGGGCCGGCATGCCAGTCCTGCCACAGATTCCCCCGAATTGTCAAGCTATCTGTTAGATTGGCGGACAGCATTCCTTCTGGCGTCCATGCGTCTATGAGCCATGTATTGACGGTATAAGCACCATCCGGCATCCAAATGGGTGAAAAATGGGTACGGTTCTTATAGGTGGAGTAATTGTTTTTCTGAAACTCAAACCGTCCTGATCCCATACGTTCCAGCAGCCGCCAATAGGTTTTATAACCGAATTCAGGGAAATAGCTGACCGCATTCTGAGGTTGAGTCACCGCAGAGCTTTGGTTCGAACTGAGACTTCCGGTGACGGTCTGGTTGATCCCATAGCCTGATTTCATCATACGACCACTTGCCGTAGGGTTCTTGCTGTCACACTTTATGCTCATGGAGGAGGTCAGAGTTGCGCTGTAACGGTCGAGATCAAACTCCCACCATCCATGATCACACCAGTATCCTGAGTCCTCTCCGGTGCTGTGCCACACCCAATACTCCTGCCACCAAGGACGCCAGATACTCCAGCTTGCAGAGCCTTTCACGGCCCTGCCCGGAACAGATACTTGGGAGAAGCTGTCGTTTCTATCATCAGCTACAGGATTCGGCGGCGGGTTTTTATTCAGATCCACAAGCTTGACATTGATGCTGGTCTTAGCCGTACTGCCTGGGCCGGATACTGAAACATTGATTACCATGTCCTGTTCAGTGGAGGGTGTTGTCCATTTCACCCATGCAAGCTGACTGTCGCCGCTTGGATAATAGACATTCCCAACATTGTAGGTTTGCCCGCCGATACTAAAGCTGATGCGAGTTGGGTGGTCAGGATCCGACTGACCGCCACTGACTCTAACTGCCGTGATGACCTCGGTATTAACCCGGTACTCATAGTCATAGACAGACACTACAGGGGGCTCAGGCTTCTCGGTAAAGCGGACAATGCCAATTCCAAGAGCTGCCTTAATGTTCGCATTCGAGGCAGCCTTACTCCGGCTTCCCGACCATACCGGATAGCCGAGATCAGCCAACTCCAAAAACATGGCAAGAGGCAAATTCTTGTGTGAAAGCGAAACCATTCTCTTTCGCAGGAGACCGCCTACCTGTTCATCATACATAGCAGCTTCCGTTGCGGTAGTAGCAATCATTACTCCTTCAAACTTGTAATAAGCGATGGGTTCTAAAAGAATTTTGTATTCACCGCCGATTAAAATGTCAAAATCCAGGCCTACAAGCCCTGCGATAGATCGAATGACCTGTTCATCAGTAAAATAGCTTTTTATTGCAGTAATGTTATTACTGCCGTTGGTGCTAATGATTCGAGGAATTGTTTGCGATGGCTTAATTGCCGTGTAGCCACCCTTGACAGGCGATAATCCTCTACCACTACTATATTGCATTTTACTCACTTTACCAAAGTTATAAATGGATGAACTTGGCGGCCTGTTTGTTATATCAATCGGAGTGGTGATGACAGCGTGATCACTCGCTCGAATCACAGTTACACGCACTCCCTCATTTCCTGAACTCCATGAGTTACTGGAGGTTCCACTTCCCATTCCACCGCCACCTCCGTCTACATTTCCATCGCCCACAGCGCAAACAGAGATGGGCGAAATAACACAAAATATTAAGGTTACCGACAGAATAACGGAAAATACTCGTTTCATAGACTCTCCTTTCCCACAACAAAAAAAGCACGGTATAACCATGCTTTTTGTTGCGAATATTTTATTAATCCATGTTGCCAATCTTGTTTCCATTTTCATACATATCATCGGCATTGATCACTTGATTCGCTCCACCATCTGGCACATTATCAAAGCCGGGAAGACTACCACTCTGCGTCTGTTTCTCAGTTTTGGATATATCCTTGGGCTTTTCCACCTTATCATGATCCACCGATTTCGGCGGTTCCGTGACCTTTTCGCCGTTTGGCTTCTGCGTAGGATCGGTAAGCTGGTTTTCTTTGTATTCCGGCTTGCTGATATCCTTCTGTATAGTCTGCTCTGTGCCGAAGGAAACAGCAGCGTTATCTGTATTGTCTGGGCTTGATCTGTCCGGCGGGGCTACCGACACATCATTTTTTGTTTCTGCCTGTGGCGGCTGCACCGTTACATCTGTCTGCTTGGTTTGTTGAGACTGTAACGACTCGTCTGTGACAGTCTTCTTTTGAAGCTGGGTGCCTATAAGCACTGTCAGCAATACGCATACCGCAAGGCATCCCGCCACGGCTATCCATTTCTTTGTTTGATTTTTCATATTATTCATAAGAGCGTCCTCCTAATTGTTAAATTTTGAGAGTTCCTTGTTAAGTCACACCCTATCACAACTTTTACCGAAAGTCTATCAATATTGTAATAAACTATTAGAACCTTGGTGTATAGCCTGCGCTGGTCTTGACTTTGATTTGCATAGGTGGCAGCAACTTTCCACCAAAGGATACGGGAACCTCCAGCATTATGGTGCTGTCAGCTTCAAAACGGGCAGAGGCTTGGTCGCCTGCAGCAAAGGGCGCATTTCGAATATCCACATCCAGATTCCATACCTTAAACTCCAGCTTGCCGTCTGAGGTAAGCTTTTCATGGTAAAAGCCGTTCACGGACAGACCAAGGATAGTGTCCAGCCTTTCATAGATATCGCCATAGTCAAGGCTTTCATCAAAATTACCGACCATGGGCTGGTAGCCGCCGCTGTATCCCTCACGGACACCATGGTATACATCATCATAATTTTCCACTACGGTAGAGATAATTGCGGCCTGTACCGAATCACGGACTCCCTGGGCTATTATGAGCAGATGGAGGTATTCAGAAACACCTGCCAAAAGAATGACAAGGGAGAGTGTAATGGCAACAATCATCGGAAAGGATGCGCCGCTTTTGTCTTTTATTGCTGCCTTGATTTTTTTTGCTACTTCCAATATACCTCACTCCTTCCTGCCCCGTCCGCTCTCAACATAATGGGAAATGAGCCAAACCCGCCAAACAGCCCGATGTCGGTTTGATAGGTGACCGTTACCTTGATTTCCTCATTCAGCTGTATCCTGCCGGTTTTTGACCATGTTATCGTAGGAGTAAGCCCTGTTTTTTCACGAAGCATCTGCTCACGGCGGTCGGTTTCACTGCCGACCTGTCCTGCAATTTCCGCTTCCCGGATGAGCTCCGTGGCAAAGGTATCAAGCTGCTGCTTGGCAATGTATACCGGAAGCACCCGCACGGCAAGGGCGATGACAAGCATAGCACAAAGCATCAACACTACCACATCAACATATCCCTCTCCGCGCTTGGATTTCAGTATTTTCTTCATGCTCACCCCTCCCTAAAACATTCCACTAAGGGATGTGAGAATTTCATAGACTATAATCGCCATGTAAGTCAGCAGAAAGCACATGAGCATGGCAAAGGAGAACACGCGGATTTTCGGCGGTATCTTCATGGCCTGTGCCTTGAGTCTCTGAAGTTCAAGCTGCTTCATGTCGTGGGTGAGCATCTGGAAGTAAACAGCCGCCTCATCGCCCCGGAGTACGCCGATAAGTCCTCTGGTAATATCCGAGAGCATGGGAGAATTGATCCTTGCCTCGAAACGGGTCAGTGCTGCTTCATAGCTTCCGGAGCGCATATCAGCAGTGAGGATATCCAGCTCGGCGGCAAAATCCTCTCCAGCATTGCCTTTGAAATGCTCCAGCATAGTCAGCACATCCCGGCTGGCTTTCAGCTCTTGGGTGATGGTTGCCACAAACCTCGGCAGTTCCTGTTCAATCTTGCCCCGTTTGGCAGAAAGGGCTTCGTTGGCTTTCCTGATCTCCTTGAAGTACACTAATACGGCGAGAATAAGGATAATAGGTGCAAGCAGCGGCAAAACCATAAGGGAGGGAACAATCCCAAGCCCCACAGCTCCCGCTTTGACAATGGCGAAGGCCGTGAACAGCTCCGGCGTCGTATTCAGCCCTGCTGCTGACAGCACGTTTTGCATACGGGTTTTCTTATATTCATCCATACGGATGTATCGGGACAGCCTGACAGCGGCGCCTTGCAGCAATGTATCTGTAAACTTGGGTTTTGTCTTGGCCTGCTTGCCTGCCGCCAGCATTGCCTTTTGGGTGGCAAGGGTCGGCAGACGCAGCAGGTCGGCGGCAATGAAAAAGAGCCCTGCAGCAAGGAGGCCTCCGAATAAAAAGAGATAAATTGTCATCGGTTTCCTCCTATCTGCGATATTCGATTGGCTGGGTGAGCTTGATAACAAACGCCGTGGAAATAAAAATCACAGCAGCACAAATGGTGAGAATGATTTGCCCCAGCGGTGTGTGCATCAGCGTATGATACCAATCTTTATTCAGAAAATACATCAGCGGGATGTTGCCCACCACCAGAATCTGCATGATAATGAATTCCTTCCTCGGCTCAAACACCATGTTCTCCAGCTCGCCATTTACCACACGCATATCACTGAGCTTTGATACAATAGGCGTGAGGGTAGTCTTTAAGCTGCGGTCATGCTGACAAGAAACTAAAGCGTCGCACCATTCATGAAACACCGGGTTTTCAATCTGACCCTTGAGGTCCTGGAGAGCGGACGTGATATCCGGATTCACCAGCTTCACCCTGGATACAAAGCCCTTAAATACCGCTAATACAGGTGGATTGAGATAGTCCATATTTTCCTCCACTGCAGTGAGGATGTCCTCGTTGCGAAGATAAGCGGTAGTGATGATGGACAGTGCGGTTTCCAGCTCTGCCGCAATATCCTTTTTGAAATGGCTTGCTGTGAGCTTCACCCACCAGAAGGGTAGGAACAGAAAGCCTGCCGCCATCACAGGAACGAGGAAAAAATTCGAGAGCATAATGGCAAGGGACGCCCCTGCCGCAAACAGCATAAGGGATGCCGCACAGAGCATGGGAAAGTGTTTTTCCCTGCCTGTGACCTTTAGAATTGCCTGCACCTCTTGTATCTCACGGCGTAAATAGGAGGGCTTTTTTCTGCGGGTTGTTTCGTCCACCTCGTCACGCAGGGACTTTGGCTTGTCGGTAAACCGTGCAAATACCGCGCCTGTAAACTCCATAGGCGACAGTCCAAGCAAAATAAAACAGCCTGTAATCATTCCGATACAGGCAAAAAGTAAGATGGTATTCATGCAGGTTTAGCCTCCTTTCCCCGGAGCTGATTGAGAACAGTCTGCGGCATTCCGTTTTCCAGCAGACGTTTGGCAAGGCTGTCTGAAATGGTATTAACCTGTTCATGGTGCCCCTCGATGATGAATTTGCCGTCCTCCATACGATTTTCGCTGATGATGTACTGAAAGAGCGGCCGGTAGTTTCTTGTGCCGTCCGGCAGGATCTCACATTCCTGAATTTCCATCATGCGGCGCTGCTTATTTTCAAGCTGCTTGCAGAACACCACGATGGGATAGGCTTCGGTGACATAGTCCATCAGCGTCTGATCGGACATATCCACGGCACGCTTGCACAGGGAAACCATACGGCGGTAGGTTGCTTCACAGGAGTTTGAGTGAATGGTGGTCAGCACTGCCACACCGGTTCGGGCGGCTTCCTGTGCGGCATTGGCTTCTGCACCCCGCATCTCGCCCACCACGATGATATCCGGGTTGAAGCGGAGCGCATAATCCAAAAGATTGGTCTGGTCGATCCGCTGACGGTCGTTGTCGCTGTCACGGGTCAGAGTATGGATCACAGAGTTTATAACCTTACCGTCCTTTTCTCTGACCAGAGCCAGCTCACGGGAGCCGTTTTCAATGGTATAGATTCTTTTGTTATCCGGGACAGTAGTCAGTACCCAGCCTGCCACGGTGGTTTTGCCGGAGCTGGTGGCTCCCGCCACGCAGATGGAAATACCGTACCGGATACAAAGAGATAAAAAGTCCAGCATCGGTTCGGTCGCCGTGCTGCTTTGCACGAAATCGGATTTTTTCATGCTCTG
The DNA here is from genome assembly GCA_023443745.1 of Bacillota bacterium. GTDB lineage: Bacteria > Bacillota > Clostridia > DSM-8532 > DSM-8532 > DTU059. The sequence goes on along the minus strand of JAEZTB010000069.1, from coordinate 13,128 downwards.
GGGGTTGACGATACGGATGCTGGCTGCTATTCCCACATCCTCATCCACAATGGGGTTTTTCAGCACAGCGATTCGGATGTTCTTGGAAAGATGCCCGAGGACGATGGGGCTGGCATTGTCTAACACCATACCGCTGATGTGGAGCATCCTGCGGATGACGTTGACGGCGTGTTCAGGGCTGTCGAAGTGTTCCTCCAGCTTTACGGTGCGTCCGTCAGAAAACTGCACTTCGATATCCCTCCATGAGTTGATATCTATTTCCTCAATGCCTGTACCGAAGATATACTTGGTCAGAAAACTGAACTCAGCCATCTCCGTGTAGATTGCATCCACCAGACTGTCCCTTGTCATTCCCTGCACCGCAATGCGCCGGTCCTGAATATATTTGTTGATATACCGCTTCATCTGTTCCTTGGCATCTGTACTGGTTCCTGTAAGCAAGGCGCTGTAATTGGCCGAGATGTGTTCCTGCACTTCGGAAAGCACGGAGGAGAAACTTCTGCCCTCGGCATCCGGCGTAAAAAACAAGGAGTGCATACTCATATTCCGAACACCTCCTTTGCTATTTTCTGTGTTTCCTGACGAAACTGGCGGCTGTCCTTTAGGGACAAATCCGCAAGCAGATTCCCCGCTAGATACTGTTCCTCCAGCTCCGGGGAATACGTCAGAGTGAAGCTGGCGGAGCCAAGCGCCTGTAAGGCCATTTCACCTGCCTGCTGGGGCTTTACATTGGATGCCACCTTGTACTGCTTATCCGCATCCCATTTGCTGTCGCGCAGGAGGGGAAGCTGGCTGGACAGGTAGCTGACGGATTTCAAGTCGGCATTGGCAAGGCGCAGCACACTGTCCGCTTCCATAAGCGCCACGGCAGAGAGAATGTCGTTGGCAATATAACTGCCGCAGTCTACCACCACAAAGGGGGCAATCTCACGGAGACCTTGCAGAAGCTCCCTCGCCTGTACCTCGGAATAAGGCGGATAGCTGTATTCGTTCTCTCCCTTTTTCATGCCGAGGAGTGTTAGACGGCTGTATTTTTTTAGCGTCACCAGATTGTGTTTGATGAGTGGCTCTGACACATGAGCGGCGGCAAGGACGCTTCCCAGAGAACGCTCACACGAGAGCTCCGAGGGCGGGCAGATACAGGGAAGCATGGGTGCAGTCATGTCGCAGAAAAGTAGCACTACGTTCTGCTTTCTATCTGCCAGCAGCTTTGCGAGCTTCACAGCGGTGACGGTTTTGCCGGAACCGGGAGATCCCCAGACAGCCAGCATTCCGCCCTGCATTTCCTGTTCCTTCTGAGTATCTTCTCCTGCAGATTGGCGGGTGAAAATACTCTTTTTCTTAAAATTCAGCATCACTGCACCCCGCTTTCTGCGGGCGGCTGTTCAGCGTTTTCCCCCATAGGTTTAGATTTTTCTTTCTGCTCTGTGGGATACAGCGCCGCAATGACCTTATCCTGGGCTTCTACAAACTTTGCAGTATTGGCAGGCGTACCGCGGTAAACAAGGGAAAGATGAAGCTTGCCATCTGCCTCCAGCTCCGCCAACACCTTGCTCTGTTCGGGGGAGACCAGCAGAGTCACGGTGGACGGAAGCTCACGCTCGTCATCCTCGGACTTGGCTTCACCTGTGTTGGCGTCATAGCCGGAGGAAGCGGTCACACTGATGACCTCCACATATTTCAACTCAGCGGGAATAACGGTTGCGCCTTGTTTCCTGTAATCAGCGGCAATGATGGACACGATGTCGCCGCTCTGGAGTTTGCCGGACAGACCGTTTGCGAAACTCTTGATCGTGACGGATATTGCCTGTTTGGTGCCGTCCAGATGATACAGATAGGCATTTTCAGCAGCAGGAGTATCGGACAGCTTGGTATTTAAAATATAATCTCCAATGGAGAGGTTGGCGGCGGCATACTTGCCAACCGCTGTTTCTGCTTGCCGGATGACATTCTCAGGCAGACCGTAGCTGCCTACCTCCACAGTCTGTACCATGTCCTTGGTGATTTCATCACCAGCCTTGATTTCCTTTGCGACACGGACAATCTCCGTTTTCTGGCTGACGGATTTATTGAACAGCGGCGTGATGCCGAAGCAGATCAGCAGGGACAGCATAATGCAGATCACCCCGACAACCGTGCGGTTTTTGAAAAAGCTCATGATATTGTTACCTCCTGACTTGTTTTCGATGGATTAAATGGATTAAAGTGATGCATATTTCCTGTGTTTTGCTGCCTTGACTGCCTTGGATAGAAAAGCGGCAGTGGCGGCAGACACGGCAATGCAGACTGTGACAATAGCGAATTTCTTATTGATGCTAATTTTTTTTCATAAGATAAGCCCTCCGAAATTCATAAAATATACAGTGATAAAGCCTGCGGATAAAAAGGGAGCCATCGGCAGAGCTGTTTGTCCTGCCGATGGCTGTGAAAGATTCCTGATTTTGCAAAAAACTTTAAGAGCAACATAGCTTCCGCAAAATGCGGTAAGTCCGAGTATCAGACCAGCGGTTCCTGCAGAAATACCAAGGACAAAGCCGCAGGCGGCGGTGAGCTTGATGTCACCGCCGCCAATGCCGCCCATCTGCCGATAACCGGCTAACAGTGCGCCAATCAGCAGCGGCAGTCCCAGAAGGATTCCCAGCAGTCTGCTGGGGGTAAAGGTCAGCAGCCCGGTGCAGAAAATTAGGGCGGACAGTGCATCGGGAATGATCCGTTTCCGTATATCCCATACAGAAGCCGCAAGAAGCAGACAAAAAAACAGCACCGCCTGCACGATGAAGTTAACGAGCCCCGCCATAGTTGAACATTTCCTTGATGCGCTGGGTCAGGGTGGGCATGACCGTTTCACCAAATAACGCATAAAGCCCAGCCAATACCAAGGCCCCGATGACAACCGCCATCAGAATCTTCACTGCGGTGTCCACATAGCCCTCACCGCGCTGATTATTGAGCGTCCGATAGGCTGCCGAAGTCATGCAGCCGAACTTGTATTTCAGCTTATAAACCAGATTCTTCATATTCTTTTCCCTCCAATTATTCAAAATGATAGGTTACTGAGTAGGTGATATTGCTCTTGTTGTACATACAGTCGTGATTTGTATAGTAGTAAAACTCCAGCTTGGTGTACACACCTGTGCCAAGGGTACGAGTAAATGCAATGCCGTTTGAGGTAGTGCCATAGTCAAGCTGATCCCACGCTCCTGTCAGCTTATTGTATCCGCGTACTCTGCCAAAATCGGAACCGCTATGACCGCTGACAGGCGGCACGGTAAAGGTATACTCAGTAATGGTTGCACCGTCTAGACCGTTTTCCAGAATGACAGAATCAGGACCAGTCAGCGTCATGCCACCGCTGCCGTTGGAGTCTGCGACGAAAAAGACAATTGCCGCCCAAGGCGATTCCGCACCGGCTGCGTCCACAGCCTTCACACGCACCAGATTTCTGCCCAGCGTGTAAACCTGCGTTTCAGCGTTTCTGTTTTCCCATACTAAGGTGACTGCATCGCCGTCCGGGTCAGAGCTTGTTGCGGTGATGGTAACAGGTGTTCCCGGCGCCACACTGTTGCCGCTTGGTGTTCTGATGATGACCGGCGTAGTAGGTGCTGAGTTTGCAATAGTGAAGGTTTTGGTAACCCATTCCGAATGCAGCCCGGTGCTGTCCTTCGCACGGGCACGGACGGTGTGGATGCCTACGGCATAGCAGTTATCCGACGCCTTGTTTTCCCATTCCAGCGTGGTTGCATCACCATCCGCATCGCTGGCCGCTGCACTGATGTTAACAAGGAATTTACCGTTTTTGACTGTCCGGGTGGGCGTTGCCGTCAGCGTAACGGTAGGCGCAGAGCTGGTGATGGTGAAAGTCTTGGATACCCATTCCGAATACGCACCAGCAACATCCTTTGCACGAACCTTGATGGTGTGGGTGCCTACGGTGTAGTAATTATCCTGTACCTTGTTTTCCCACTCCAGCGTGGTCGGATCACCATCCGCATCTGAGGCTGTGGCGCTGATGGTTACAAGGAATTTGCCATCCTTCACGGTACGAGTCGGCTCGGCCGTCAAGGTGATGGTGGGGGCCGCATTGGTCACGGTGAAGGTTCTTTCCGTCCACGCAGAGTACGCTCCTGCGTCATCCTTTGCTCTAACACGGATGGTGTGGGCGCCTATATCGTAGTAGCTGTCGGCGGTAGTTCCATCGTATTCCAAGGTCACGTCATCCCTATCGGGATCGGTTGCGCTGGCTGTGATGTTCACGAGAAACTTACCCTCTTTGGCGGTTCGGGTGGGAGTCGCTGTTACACTCGGTGCGTTGGGCGGCGTATTAGTGACGTTGATGCTCTCCGAATGGCTGGCAATTCTTCCGGCACTATCGGTAACAGTTGCGGTCAGCGTAAAGGTTCCGGTATCACGGATAGCAATGCTGCCGCCCTCATTTTGAAGCGTACCCTGATACTCTACCGGTTCGCCGTCTTTTTGCAGTGCCCATGCTACAGAATAGTTGCCAAGATGCTGCACATCCTTGGAAACCACGCTAAAACCGGTGCCATAGTGGACACCCTGGGGTATGGTGAATGCATACTGCACCACCGGCAAAATAGTTACTGTTTCGCTGTGAGAATAGCTGCGCTTTAGGTAGTCGGTCATGGATGCAGTGAGTATATATTCTCCGTGAGATTGGAAGGTGATTTTGCCGCCCTGGGCATTGAGGGTTCCGTCAAACGCCTGGGCAAGCGGGATGGCTTTGCCGTCCCTGCTGACCGTCCACTCCACTGGTAGCACATTGTTGTTGCCATGGGTGCGCAAATTAGTGACAGTATCGGTATAGGCAATGGTCGGAAGCTCAAAGCCGATGGCCAGTACAGGCAGAACCTCACATTTGCCGCCCGATTCAAAGAGAAATATCCGGCCAGTTTCATCGGTGACTCTCGCCACCAGTTCATAGACACCAGCTCGCTTGAAGCGGATCATACCGCCTTCATCGGTGAGCTTGCCGCCGACATAGGTTGGTAAGTCTTGAAAGCCATAGGTGTTGTCCACCAGCCATTCAATGGTGAGTCCGTCCAAATCGGCGGTTTTGGCTTTCACTTCAATATCGGAGTCGGTATGGGCGTACTTGGGTAGGCTGTAATTCACTATGGGTACGGGGTATACCTTGAAGTCCTGCTGATAGCGGTAGGTTCTGCCGCCGTCATCGGTAAATTCAGCCTTGAGAACATAGCAGCCCTTGATTTTGAATTGCAGATTGCCGCCGGTGTTGCTGAGGTTGCCTTTGGCTGCATCGGCAAGGGATATTTCTTTGCCGTCACAGGACAAAGACCAGATGGCAGCATGGTTTCCGATTTCACTGAATACCGCCTCCACAGTGACCACTTTATCGGTGTGGAAGATTTCAGGGAGATAAAATCCCGCTGAGCCTACCGGGTAGACGGTGATGACCGCAGTATCGGTAAACACTCTGCCTGTCGCATCGGTCACCGCTGCGGTCAGGGCGTAGACGCCCTTTTCCTTGAAGCGGATTGTTCCTTCGGAAAGCTCACCCTCAATGGCTGTATCGATTTCCACAGGCTCCCCGCCCTTGGTCAGGGCGTAGATCAGTTCCAAACCCTCCGTTTCTTTTGTTTCTGTTTTGATGGTGACACTCTTATCGGTATGGGAGGCGGAAGGCAGGGATAACACTATTTCTGCCACGGGATAGATGATGATGGTATCTGCGGCAGTGACTGTTTTGCCGAGCTCGTCTGTAATAGAAGCGGTCAGCGTATATTTTCCTTTTTCACGAAACCGTACCGTACCCCCCTCTGGAGTCAGCTCACCCTCCAGTGCATCCGAAGCGGCGATTTCCCTGCCGTCCTTGAGGATACTCCATACTACACTGTTGCTGCCGAGGTTCTGTACTGCCAGCTCTACCGCAATGGCTGTATCGGTATGCGCCGCTTCGGGAAGTGTGAAGCCGGCCGTTATTACAGGATGAATGCTGACCGTCTGCCCATGGGTCACGATAATACCGCGGCTGTTTTTTGCGGTGGCGGTCAGGGTGATACTGCCAGTCTGCAAAAACCGGATCTTCCCACCACCCTCGGTCAGCTCGCCTTCCATGACCTTAGAAAGCTCCACAGGCAGTCCATTCCTGATAGCAGTCCATGTAACGCTGCTGACATAACAGCTGACTGGCTTAAATTCCAGCTCATCCACTGTGTAGGCGGTTTTGGGCAGTGTGAAGGAAAACTGCGGAGCCGGAACATAGGATGAGCCGCCACCGGAGCTGCCGCCACTGGAACTAGAAGGTTTGTCCTCTGGCTTGGCGGGCACAGACGGCTTCGGTACTTCCTCCTGCTTGATCTGCTCTTTGGCCTTTTCTGCATCCACCAGCATTTCAAAGGCTTCGGCACGGGTAGCGTCCTTATCAGGGCGGACGGTTCCATCGGGGTATCCGCTGATGATGTGATAATGCTTGCCGGTGCAGATATATTCCTTCTGTTCCTGGGTGAGCTGACTTTCGTCTAAAAAGTCCAGCACACAGGTACAGGAAAGATCATGATTGCCCTTGCCGATTGCCCGCACCAACATACGGATCATCTCCATGCGGCTGATAGGCTCATCAGGCAGGAACTTAGCTCCAAAGTCATCCTTTTGGATTACCCCCGCAATGATAAGGGCTTCCACATCCTTTTCCGACCAATGGCTGGCAAGGTCGGTGAAACGGATGGGCACCTCTTTTTCATCAAGTTCCGGCAGTTCCAAGGTTCTGGCGACCAGAGCGGCGAACTCGCCTCTGGTGATGATTTCATCAGGATGGACTAACCCATCAGGATAACCATGGACAACTCCGCGCTCTGCAAGGGTGTTTATGACTTCCTCTGCCCAATGTCCCCTGGCATCGGCAAAATATCGATTTACCGCATAGGCACTTCCGGCAAGCAAAGAAAGCACAAGGCAAGTGAGCAGCAGAACGCTTATAGATTTTTTCAGTTTCTCTCTCATTGGCCGCCTCCTACATCCCTGCCATGACAGGTTGACTCTGTTCCTGCTCGGTAGGCGCTCCTTGTTTCTGTGCCGTACTCTGGCTTTGGGTGAGAACCTGCTGGTAGGCGCTGATAACAGCCTTGTCAAACTCGGCCTTGGCCTCCTTAGTGCAGGGGAAGCAGATATCCTTATATTCGCCGTTTCCTGCCTTGTAGCTTGGCATGGAAACAAACAACCCCTTAGATCCCTCCATGACCTTGATGCCGCGCACGGCAAAATCTCCGTAGATATTGACCGAGGCATTCGCCCGGAGAGCCCCCTCCGGATGAATGGAGTGAATTTTCACATCGTACTTGGGGGTAATTTCTTTCACGTTTTTAGACATGGTTTCATACTCCTTTCTAAATGTCCGGCAACTTTAGCCGCCGTAGTTGAACATTTCCTTGATGCGTTGTGTCAGGGTCGGCATCACCGTTTCACCGAACAGTGCATAGAGCCCGGCCAGCACCAGCGCACCGATGACAACCGCCATCAAAATCTTCACGGCGGTGTCCACATAGCCCTCACCAGTATTACCAGCGAGAATGCTTTGCGTGCGTCGCATGGCACAGCATACCCTTACGGCAAACTGTTTTACCTTGTTTGCAATCTGCTTCATTTGATCTACCTCCATAAATTTGTATTGGACATAAGAGAAGACAGCCCAAGGGCTGCCTACATCCCCATGCTCATGTTTTGGGTTTGCTGCGGTGCACCAAAGTCGATTTCCTGAAAGCCGAAGCGGTCGCAGTAGTGGTATTCACTGGAACTGTCATCATACAATTCCACCACATCGGACATGGACAGGGAGTGCCCGGCATAACCGGCCGGGTGGTTCATATTGCATCTTGTATAGATGGCTTCAAGGTCGTTTGTGCCAAGCTGCCCGTCATATGCGACGCGGTAATGCTCTTGGTTGGGTTCTCCAAAATCTCTTATCATATCGTTAAGGCTAATGAATTTCAGGCGGACATCAGTTTCGGGCTTGAGCTGCCAGATTCGGACATTCTTAAGTGGAGCTACAGCCTCTGTACCGCCCATTTGCTCCCCTGCAAGAAGCCGCTCCATCACACCATCCGTCCACTCAGGTATTAGGGAGCGGCTCTTCAGCCAGCCGGTCAGCTCTTCATTTTGAAAGATGCTGTCCACTACTGCTTTTTCCTTTTCTGTATATCCCGCCGGATTCCCATAGTAGGTAATCAGACCATTTTTCAGAAAAATGCCCGGCATATCCTCACCTCCCAGACAACGTTTTGGAAATCAAACACGGGTTATTTGCCATAAATGATGCTATCCTGCAGAATCAGCTCATCCAGTTCTGCAAGGCAGATGCCGGATGCTGCCAGCACCGACAGGATACCGGGAGGTACATCATTGATATCCTGCTGGATTTCAGCTCCTGTAACCGTGATTTCACCGCTTTCTCTGTCTGCAAAGGCTTCCAGCTTAGCGCCTGCAGGGATACCCGCTTCTTCCAGTACATAATCAGGAATGCGGATACTCTGGCTCTCGTCCAGCAGATCATGGCAGAGAGAACAGCAAGCTACCCATTCAGCAGGACTGTTTTGACATCTGCCACAGTCAGTGTAATCAGTGTTATTCTCATCTCCGCAGTTATCGCAGACACCGCAGGCGGCGGCAAGAATGACAATGAGTTCCGATGCCAGGCTACTCAGGCTTTCGATTGTATTTGCCACCTCCAGAACTGTCATTCTGTCTTTCAAAAACACAAGGATACCCTCTGCTGCATGAAGCTCCAGTGTGTCCTTGTCTGTAAAGCCGGACAGCTCGCAGGCATCAGCAGGGAAAACGATTTGAGGTGATTTTTGATTGTTTTTCATGGATTGTTCCTCCTTTAAAGATTGAGACCGCCCACATCGAACAGGTTAAGCTGTGATGGGGTATTTTTCTCACGTTCACGCAGGTCGTAATTGGCAATGAGGATTTCGGGAAACTGTGCCCCATTGTCATACCTCTGCTTGATGTTGTTGATACGGGTAAAGGCTTCTGTCCGGATGCCCGGTGCATCGTAGAGATTACGGATGAATTCGCAGTCGTTATAGGACAGCAGGAATTTGCCCTCTATTCGCAGCAGTGCATCTCTCAGACGGATATGGTCTTTTTCTGTGAAACCGTCCTCTCCTACATTCTTGTAGTAGCCCTCGGTTTCAAAGTATGGCGGGTCGCAGTAAAAGAAACTGACGGGACGGTCATACTGTCCAATCAGCTTCTCAAAGTCCTTATTTTCGATAACCACCTTAGCAAGCCGTCTATGAGCCTGCTCAATGAGCGGAAAGTTTGTACGAATATCGTGGGGCTGGCTGCCGTAGCTGGTCAGCCCTGATGCATAGCTGTACCGGATGAGCTGATAAAACCGCGCCGCCTTTTGCACATCGGATGCAGGACTGTCGCGGGCAAGAGCATTTTTTACAAGCTCGAAATCCTCACGGGAATTAAGGCAATAGGAAAGAGCCTCCATGAGCTCCTGCGGTTTTTCCCTTACACAGCGGTACAGATTAACCAGCAGGCCGTTGAAATCATTGTAGACCTCAAAGTCATTGCCAGGCGGCTTATGGAAAAGCACCCAGCCGCCCCCACCGAAAACCTCAATGTACCGCTCATAATAGAGAGGGAAAAGCGTGACGATCAGCTCACGAAGGGATTTCTTTCCGCCAATCCATGACATAAAGCTGTTCAGAAATCATCACCTCCCTCCAGTGGCAGGCGTATCTGCGTATCGTCAAATGCTGCCAGCGAACGCCTGAGACCTGAGATGGCGGCACTGATTCCACTGATACGATTTCTCATGTGTCGGATGGTCATTCGCACTTCTGTTTCGGTTTTCGCATAAAAATAGCCGCTTTGGTCACTGGCGATTGGAATACCATCACGACGCAAGGCATTGACTTGGTCTCGCAGCTCCTTGCCTGAAACACAAAAGATGCCTTCCAGCGTCTTGCTGGTGGCGGCATTCTCTGCACCGTGATGATGTCGGCGCAGATACTCTGCAAGCTGCTCCTTGTACATGGTTTCTCCTTTCCGGCCGTTTCCCCGGAAAGGACGGAATAGCAAAAAAGGGCACAAAAAACACAGGGCCGCATCCTGTATGGGGAAACGGCCCTATTTTGATTTTAGGGTTTAAAAAAGCACAGACGAAATTGTCCGTGCTACTTGATGACGCCAAGCTCTCTTAAAACTTCCACGCAGTCCTTGGCGCCCTGAATGTATAGATGGTGACTATATTCGCCCAGCAAAAGCTGCATGGCTTCAAAGTATGCGTCCACCGCCTGCTTCATCTCGTCATCATACTTCGGATGATCTTTCACCAGCATTGATACATCCCGCTGCTGTTTCACTGCTTCCCGAACATCGGTATTAGATTCCGCCAGCTCCATAAGTGCTGCATCAAGCCGTTCGTCCAGCGCAGTTTGCAGGGATTCTTTCCACAGTTCCATCCTGTTCACCTCCTCAAGCACAACACAATGCCACAGCTTGCACAGGAAAGCTATACCAAAATCAAATATAGTTTTTCCCTTTAAGGGTCGTTCATTTGCATAAGTCGAATACGGATACCAGGCGGGTACTGCTCCATCATGCTTGCATCTTCCTCCTTTGATTGATTCTCTGCATATCAGTTCTGAGGCAGTCTCCTTCAGAGCTGTAGCAGATGAAGCCGTGGGAGGGATAGGGACAGTCACCGCAGCTTGGGAATGGTCCGCGAGGGCGAGGCTGTGGTTCAGGCTTGCCGACGGATACAAGGCTGTCCGAATCATAGCAGGCCGACTTTTTATTTTTCTTATATTTCACTAGCATGGTTTCTCCTTTCCGAAAACAAAAAAACCAGAGAATCAGAGTGCTGCAAACGCACTTCAATTCTCCGGCTCTATCTGTTTTTCTGTTATAATTTTATTTCATAATCTCTTTTACCAAAAAGTGGTTTCGGTATCATTTTGGGGGCTACATCTAAAAAATCAGCTTCTGCATCAGTATTTTTCGCTGAAAAAGGGGGCTAAAACCGTGCATTTTTCGCCTCGATTTTAGCCCTTTTTTTGCCTTCAAACCACAACATATTGTGGTCAAACTTTATTTTTCGTTTCCCGAACCACAACGCTGCATCAGAACCACGCACTCAACGGTATTACCAAAAACCCACAAAGCTCCAGACAGCTATATCAATGTATCTGTGGACTTTGGAAACAGCGTTGGTATGATACCACTTAATAGTATAATTGAAAAAGCAGAGGCATACAAGCCAAAACAGAGAATTACTTACAAGCTGATAAAGGAATATATCCTTGAAAAATACAGCTTTAAAGTACACACAGCATACATTGCTGAGGTCAAGCGAGATTTAGGTTTACCCATGTACGATGCTCCTAATGCAGTAGAAACATTAAAACAGCCGAGAAAGCACCCCACTCCTATTCAAGTAGATGCTATCAAAGATGCTCTTACTTATTTTCAAGTAATATAGAAAACTAAACACAAATATGAAATTGCTCTTTACATTTTGTAAGGAGCATTTTTCATGCCCAAATTCGAAAGGAGGAACAAAAGTTGAACGCAAAAGTAATCGCCATTGCCATGCAGAAAGGCGGTGTCGGCAAAACAACCACTTGTGCCAACTTAGGCATAGGACTGGCACAGGAGGGCAAAAAGGTTTTAATCGTGGATAGTGACCCTCAAGGCTCACTGTCTATCAGTTTAGGACACGCACAGCCCGACAATATCCCCACTACCCTTGCAACGGTTATGGGTAAGGTAATCACCGACAGCCCCATAGAGCATAAAGAGGGTATCATTTCTCACCCCGAGGGTGTGGACTTGCTCCCTGCCAACATTGAGCTATCAGGCATGGAGGTATCTCTCATCAACGCTATGAGTAGAGAAACCATTTTGAAGCAGTACCTTGATACGGTGAAAAAGGACTATCAATATATCCTGCTTGATACGCAGCCCTCACTTGGTATGCTGACCGTCAATGCACTGGCGGCGGCAGACAGCGTGATTATCCCCGTGCAGGCTCAATACCTCCCGGCAAAGGGCTTAGAGCAGCTTTTACAGACTATAAACAAGGTACGCAAGCAGATTAACCCCAAACTGCAAATAGACGGTATTCTGCTGACTATGGTGGATAACCGTACCAACTTTGCAAAGGACATTAGCACCCTGCTCCGTGATACCTATGGCGGTAAAATCAAGGTGTTCGCTACGGACATTCCCCACTCAGTACGAGCCGCCGAAATTAGTGCCGAGGGCAAAAGTATTTTTGCCCATGACCCCAAAGGCAAAGTTGCCGAGAGTTACCGAGAACTGACAAAGGAGGTGTTGAAAATTGAAAAGCTCCGCCAAAAACATAAATCTGACATCGGTAGATGATTTGTTTTCCACCGAGGAAAGTCGAGCCGATGCAGGCAGAGAAAAGGTCATAGAGATACCCTTGACATCGCTGTTTCCGTTCAAAGACCACCCATTTAAGGTAAAAGACGATGAAGCAATGGCAGACACCGCCGAGAGTATCAAGGAATATGGTGTGCTTGTTCCTGCAATCGCCCGTCCCCGTGACGATGGCGGCTATGAACTTGTAGCAGGACACCGTAGGCACAGGGCAAGTGAACTGGCAGGGCTTGAAACTATGCCCGTCCTTGTCCGTAACCTTGACGATGATGCCGCCACTATTATTATGGTGGACAGCAATCTGCAAAGAGAAAATATCCTTCCAAGTGAACGAGCCTTTGCATATAAGCTGAAATTAGATGCTATTAAAAGGCAGGGAGAGCGTTCCGATTTAACTTCTCGCCAAGTTGGCGAGAAGTTGTGGAGTGTGGAAGAACTTGCGAAAAATGCTCCCGATAGTCAGCGGCAAATACACCGTTATATCCGTCTTACCGAGCTTATCCCCGAGCTTTTAGACATGGTAGATGATAAGAAAATCGCCTTTAACCCTGCTGTGGAGCTGTCCTACCTAAAGCCCGAGGAACAAACAAATTTACTTGAATCAATGGATATGGAACAGGCAACCCCCTCTCTTTCGCAGGCACAGCGGCTTAAAAAGTTTAGTGCCGAGGGCAAATGCACCCTTGAAGCCATGTGTGCCATTATGAGCGAAGAAAAGAAAGGCGAACT
>JAEZTB010000044.1 GCA_023443745.1 Bacillota bacterium | reverse complement strand
GCCACACCCAATGCCAATACAGACATAGGGTAATGTTCTCATTATTCCCTGCGGATCATTGCTTGTTTTAATTAGGTACAAGCTCACCGCCAGCAGAAGTAACCCCATAATGAGAGTTGCATAATTTGTAATTTTAGATTTCATTGTTCATCCTCCTCATAAATAAAAATTTCCTCAATCGTCATATGAAAATATCGGGCAATTTTGAACGCCAGCTGAATAGATGGATTGTAGCGCCCGTTTTCTAAAGAGCCGATTGTTTGTCGTGATACTTCCAGGGCGCTTGCCAATTCTTCTTGCTTGATTCCTCGTTGTTTGCGAAGTTCTTCCAGTCGATTTTTCATACAAGCCTCCTTTCTGATGGAAAGTTTACTTTCCGTATTCTTAGTATAACACATTTGGGTGAGATGTCAAGTTTACTTTCCATCAAAGAAATTGTTTTTTTGAATAAGAGTTTAATATCAGGAACAATAAGACCTCCGACGAACTTCTCCGGAGGTCTTATCATAAGCAGAACACCCTCTCCATCAACGGGAGAGGGTGTATTTTAGCTGTAAACCAAATCCTGTATTGCAAACTTCAAATCCTGCACCTTGCCAAGCAGCCAAAAGGCCAGTTTTGGCAATCCAAAGGGGCTGATAAGAAACGCAATCACCAGCAGAATGAGGCCATTTTGCGGGGAGTATGTCACCAGGACGGCCACACCCAGTAGAGCAATCACCATACTGAGAAGCCCCAGCACCAGACCGGATACATAGACCAGACCCACGCAAATCCAGATGGCCAGTGTAAGAAGAAGCACCACCGGAGCAACCACGATTTTCAAAAGCAATTTCACCAATCCCAACAGCATTCCCACAGAATCTTCACCTCCAGCTTTATTCTAAATCCATTATGAGATATTTTTTGTCAAACAGCAAGGATACGAGCAAAAAGAAAAAGCGGAGGAAGGCGCGGCGAAGAAACGCCGTTCCTCCCTCCGCAGATGGGGCAAATGACCCTGTTACGAAAGTTTTGCGAGCTGGGCCAGTATCTCTTTTACGCCATCCCATAGCTGTTCCTGCCGATGAGATATGTCCTCCAGATCAGCGTCATAAACCCGCCCGGTTTCATGCAGTTTGCGGGTCAGCTGGTTCAAGTTGTTGCTGGAATACCTCATAAGGGAAACCAGTTCCTTCAGCTCCGGTAAATCCAGCTGCACCACATAGCCGTCCACAGCCATCTTCCGCAGGTAGGCGCTCAGGTTTTTTGTGCCAAACTGCGCCATCTTCTGCTGGATTGCTTCCATCTCAGCAGAAGAAACCCAAAACAGGACTGGCACATCCCGTTTGCGTTTTGGGCTGCTCATCGTTCCGGCTCCCCTTTCTTCGGGACGGTAGACCTGTTGACAACCGGCGTTTCCTTCTTGAGCTTTTCTCGCACCGAGGTCCGAGGCGGCTCTGCCTTTTCATCCTTGGTGCAACTGCGCTGCTGTTCTTCCCGCACCAGATCAATGAATCCATTCAAAACAGCTGGGTGGCTGTTTACTGCATAGCCACCCCGGACAGAATCCGAGTTGTAGTTGGGGATAGTCTTGGCCCATTCCTTGTTGCGGCGTGAATAGCGTCCATCCCAGTCCTGAAGCTGAACAGTATTTGCCAAGACCAGCATCACCCGGTCAATGCCATAGGTCTGGATTACACCCTTGGCCGCATCATGGCTTAGATACATTCCATCGAAGTGTTCACGCACCGCCGCTTCAATAGATTCCTTGCACTTATAATTTGTACGGAGGGAAGCACGGTATGCCTCCAGCTCACCATGCTCTTTCGCATAAGATACCGTATGCGGATAGAGAGGGGCCATATCGCCCTGCTGTTGAGGGACTTTAGGATCATCCGGGGAGCGCATGGCTGTAACAACCAATTTGCCGTTGATTTGTGCAAACATCTCCGGTATCTCGAAGTGTTGACTGAACTTTTCGAGAAGCTCCGGTTCAAGTGCCGCAAAATCATCCTCACCCAAACCAACCACCAAAAATGTACCAGCCATCACATCGTAAATGCTGCCCGCCTCATCCCTTAAGGCGCGGTTCAAAGGTTTTCCTTTCAGCTTTCCTTCCTCGTCACAAATCAACGCCACCGGCTCGTGGAAAGGATAAACGGCCTGAATATCGCCGCCGACTTCTTTTTGCAGGGATTCCAAAGAGAAAGAAATATCTTTGACATAGGGCTTTTTACCCGGTTCTACCACCAAAGCATGACCTGCCAGGGGTTCTTTCATCTTACACACATCATCTGCCCGGTTCTCAATGCTGTCCCGGATCACATCCATGTGGTCGGTCTCCACCTTCTCAAAGTGGCGGTACACATCGGCCAGCGGTGTGGGCGAATCCAACAGGGCCTGAGCCTGGGCGTCGGTCAGCTCCAGCTGCTCCATCGCCATCACAATGTCCTCTCGGACGGTGTACTCGTAAGCATGGTTCAAAACTTCTGCCGGGGGCTGGCTTTTCAGCCAGTCCCGGTATTTGTCCTGTTCGGCGGCCATCTTCTCATAGAGGGCCATATTCAGATCGTTGGTATTCATGTTATCGCACCTCCTCATGCTGTTTCGGTTTCTTTTCGGGGCAACGGGGCGGCACAGGACGCTTCAAGCTGTCCAGCACCGAGGGCCGTGCGCTCTTGGCGATCACGGACTCCGGCTGGGAGCGGCTCCTGCCATCCAGGTTCAGAAGTGTGTCCAGCTCCACCAGACGGGCGGACTTTACCCGCAGATCATCCTCATAGGGGAAAGGCTTGATACGAGTGAGATTGCCGCGCGGGTCTATGCCGAGGCTGGCCCGGTGGGTCATCTGGCCTTTCAGCAGGAGCGTATATTCCTGTTTCCATGCCGAAAACTCCACGGACATGGTGAAGCCCCGGTAGCTGCCGATCTGCACAGGCTCGGAGCCTTTGACCTCCTTGCAGGCGTCCAGCAGGGCGGCACCGGCGTTCTCCTTGTCTGTCAGGGTATCGCCCCGGATTTCCATACCGGCAAAGCCATCATCCGGGTGTGGATGGGTAGCCAGGGTCTCCAGGTCTGCCTCAAACCCCTGGATAAAGCCTTTGTGCTTTTCGATTTCCTCCGGGAAGTATTTCAGCAGCTGATCCTCCAGACGGTACTGCTTGCTCTGGTGATCGGCTTTCATCAGCTTCAGCTTGGATACCTCCACATCCAGGTCCATGCGCTCCTTGATACGGGGGTCTCCGGCACACAGGGCCTTGATCTCGGCAAAGGACAGCGCCGTTTCGTCCACATCGTCGCAGGAGCGCACTGGGCTTTTGCTGGTCATAATTTGCGAAATGAACTTCTGTTTGTTCTCCACCGTCTGCCAAAGATAAGCGTCAAAAGTACC
>JAEZTB010000054.1 GCA_023443745.1 Bacillota bacterium | reverse complement strand
TAAAGAACGGACAATATGCAGCTTTGTTCTTTCTTCTTGCGTCATTGATAATATCATCCTTCCATTTTACACCAGTGACATTTTTGCTGAAATATTTTAGGGTGACATTATCACAGAACAATCACATTTCAAGCAAAAACATATTGACTCGAGAGTTAGTTTCTGCTAACCTGTAATTGGTTAGTGGTGTCTAACCTAACAGAGTCAACCTGAACTTACCGATTATGAGAATTGGAGAGTGAAGTCATATGCCTTTATCAATGGCAAAAGCAGGAGAAATAAACGCTATTAAAAAAGTTGGCGGCAAGGAAGAAACAAGGCGGTTTCTTGAAAACCTGGGTTTTGTAGTGGGTGGTAGAGTTACAGTTGTCTCCGAGATCGGCGGCAATGTTATTGTTAATGTCAAGGACTCACGTATTGCCATCAGTCGTGAGATGGCCAATAAAATCA
Organism: Bacillota bacterium; assembly: GCA_023443745.1. Taxonomy (GTDB): domain Bacteria; phylum Bacillota; class Clostridia; order DSM-8532; family DSM-8532; genus DTU059. Next base: position 20,358 of record JAEZTB010000054.1, on the reverse strand, counting down.
TGGTTTAATAGTCGAGAGGAGAAAAGATATATGCAAACACTCAAAGAGGTTAAGTGCGGACAAACAGTCACCGTAGTAAAGCTTCATGGTGAAGGTGCCGTCAGAAGACGCATGATGGACATGGGCATTACCAAAGGCTGCGAAATCTATGTCCGTAAGGTTGCGCCATTAGGCGATCCGGTGGAAATCAATGTGCGCGGTTATGAGCTGTCACTGAGAAAAGCGGATGCTGAAATGATAGAAGTCAAATAAACCGGTAAAGAGTCAGAGAAAGAGTCTCTGCATTTTTTAGGCACGATGGTTAGTCTACACTAACCATATATGAACCACACGGTAATAAAAAATTAGAGGATAAGGAGGGCCATACATTGTTAATCAAAATAGCACTTGCCGGCAACCCGAACAGCGGCAAAACTACCCTATTCAATGCACTTACAGGCTCCAACCAATTTGTAGGCAACTGGCCCGGGGTTACAGTCGAAAAAAAAGAAGGTAAATTAAAAGGTCACAAGGATGTTACCATTGTTGATCTTCCCGGCATCTACTCTCTTTCGCCCTACACCCTGGAGGAGGTCGTCGCAAGAAATTTTCTGCTTAACGAAAGGCCTCAAGCTATTCTCAATATTGTGGACGGTACAAATATTGAGCGTAATCTTTATCTGACCACTCAGCTTTTAGAGCTTGGCATTCCTGTTGTTGTTGCAGTTAATATGATGGATGTCGTGAACAAAAACGGGGATGAAATCAACTTTAACAACCTTTCAAAAAAGTTAGGATGCGAGGTTGTCTCCATCTCCGCGTTAAAGGGAACCGGACTTACGGAGGCGGCAATAAAAGCACTGGCAATGGCTCAGAAAAAGTTAATAACAAAGCCTTTACATACTTTTTCAGAAAAAGTGGAATCAGTACTTGACACCATTTCTTCAAAACTGGATCGTGATATTCCAGAAGAGCAAAAGCGTTTTTATGCCATCAAGCTGTTCGAGCACGACAATAAAATCGCAGAGCAAATGGTGAACCGTCCTGAGCTGGAAAACCTCATTCAGGCTCTTGAATACGAAATGGATGACGACAGCGAAAGTATCATCACCAATGAGCGGTATATTTACATATCATCCATTATCAAGGATTGCTATACAAAAAAGAACAAATCCAATCTCACTGCCTCTGACAGGATTGACAAGGTCGTTACCAACCGATGGCTGGCACTTCCCATCTTTGCTGTTGTCATGTTTATTGTCTACTTTATTTCTATTACAACGGTTGGAACCCTGGCTACAGATTGGGCCAATGACGGCGTATTTGGCGACGGCTGGCATCTGTTTGGAATTGACGGGGTGTGGGTACCCGGTGTTCCTGTTCTTGCTGAAAGCTTACTTAACTCTCTCGGAACGGCAGATTGGTTAAGCAGCTTGATTATTGACGGTATCATAGCCGGTGTTGGCGCAGTGCTTGGTTTCGTACCGCAAATGTTCATTCTTTTTATGTTCCTTGCATTTTTGGAAGCCTGCGGCTATATGGCGCGTATCGCCTTTATCATGGACAGGATTTTCAGAAAATTCGGGCTTTCCGGCAAATCCTTTATCCCCATGCTCATAGGGACAGGCTGCGGTGTTCCCGGTATTATGGCATCACGTACCATTGAAAATGACCGGGATCGCAGGATGACCATCATGACCACCACCTTTATTCCCTGCGGTGCCAAGCTTCCCATTATCGCCCTGATTGCAGGCGCCTTGTTCGGCGGCGCCTGGTGGGTGGCTCCCAGTGCATACTTTATAGGTATTGCAGCCATTATCATGTCAGGTATCATCCTTAAGAAAACAAAAATGTTTGAGGGCGACCCGGCTCCCTTCGTCATGGAGCTTCCTGCCTACCATCTTCCTACAGTTGGCAATGTACTCCGCAGCATGTGGGAACGGGGATGGTCCTTTATCAAGAAAGCAGGGACCATTATACTTTTATCCACTATCGTCATCTGGTTCCTCATGAGCTTTGGCATCGTCAATGGCCGATTCGTCAGGGTAGAGGATATCAGTGATGGATTCCTGGCTGTTATTGGCAGCGTTCTGGCAGGTGTATTTGCGCCCCTAGGATTTGGTAATTGGCAAGCCACTGTTGCGACCGTAACGGGTCTTGTTGCCAAGGAAAATGTCGTGGGCACACTCGGTATTCTTTATGGCTTTGGTGAGGTCGCAGAAGATGGCGTCGAACTGTGGGGAATGCTTGCTCAGAACTTTACAGCCGTTTCCGCTTATGCGTTCCTTGTATTCAACCTGCTGTGTGCTCCCTGTTTTGCGGCAATCGGAGCCATAAAGCGTGAAATGAACAACGCCAAATGGACCTGGTTTGCCCTAGGATATCAGACGCTATTTGCTTACGCGGTTTCCCTGTGTATCTATCAGTTAGGAACGCTCTTCACCGGCGGAGGCTTTGGTTTGGGAACCATTGCGGCTCTGCTGATTATAACAGGATTTATCTACCTGCTGCTCAGGCCCCATAAGGAAGGTAAGGCATTAAAAATGCAAGCCAGTGCCTAATGAAGGAGGGTTATTATGTTTCAATTTATAGCAGAAAATCTCGGGACACTATTAATCGGTGCAATTCTTTTGGCGGTGGTCGCTCTCATCATCGCCAAGATGGTAAGGGATAAGAAAAAAGGTGCAGCTATCGGATGCGGATGCAGCTGTAAGGATTGCCCCAGTTCCTCAATGTGCCATAGATAGGAAAATGCGGAGTACATATGTTCTGTACTCCGCATTTGTTTTTTGAGTCAAGGCTTTTGTGCTTTATTCCCAGTTGGCAACAATTTCGCTGACAAGGCTGGAAAACTTCTTCTCCACCTGTTTTCCGGTTTCCATAACCTCTTCGTGATTCAGAGGTTGATCTAAAATACCGGCAGCCATATTGGTAATGCAGGAGATTCCCAGAACACACATGCCCATATGTCTTGCAGTAATAACCTCGGGCACGGTGGACATGCCCACTGCATCAGCACCCAGTATGCGCAGTGCCCGTATTTCTGCAGGAGATTCAAAGGAAGGCCCTTTGCAATAGGAGTATATGCCCGTTTTTAGATCAATACCGAGCTTGGCGGCAGTATCTAAGGCAACCTTCTGGAGCTGCCTGTCATAGGCTTTGGACATATCGGGAAAGCGTGGCCCTAATTGATCAAGATTTTCACCCTTCAGGGGATTATCACAAAATAGGCCTATTTGGTCTGTAATGAGCATCAAATCTCCTGGAATAAAGCTTAAATTGACGCCCCCCGCGGCATTGGTCACGATGAGGTTTTGTATACCCAACAGCTTGAAGACACGGATGGGATAGACCACTACATCCATATCATTACCTTCATAAAAGTGGAAGCGGCCCTTCATGGCCAAGATCTTGCGGCCTCCTAACGTTCCGAAAATAAGCTTTCCCTCGTGACCAACAACCGTGGTCTGAGGAAAGTTCGGGATATCCTCGTAAGAAATTTCCTGCTTATCTTCAATAAAATCGGCCAGTTTACCAAGGCCGGAGCCTAAAATAATGGCCACCTCAGGTGCAATGCTAATTTTACTCTTTAAGTAGTCCACTGTCTTTTGAAGTCTTTCCATCATACCCTTCATATTCAAAACCTCCGGCTTCTGCCATCAACTTTTTCTACTTATGTTATCCCACTGGTTCACGATTTAAAACAGTGTTAATTGGCTGCTCTGGTCAAGGCCTCTTAAGCTGCCGTGATTCTCGAGGATTTCAATGACTGCTTTTGAAATTCCTGATTTCATCTTGAGATCCTCAATGGACATAAACTCGTCGACATCGATCCTGGCCTTGACAATATTCCGGGCTGCGGCTGCGCCCAACCCCTGCAAGGCAGTAAAAGGCGGAAGAATGCCCTCCTTTGTAATCTGAAACCGCGTAGCATCCGATTGATACAGATCCACCGGCAGACAGGAAATACCCCTGGCATACATCTCCTGTGCAACTTCCAGAATAGTCTGCACATCTTTTTCCTTGTTAGTTGCTCCATTTCCCTTGCGCTCAATTTCTTCAATGGCTCTTTTGATGGTATCAAGCCCCCTGGAAACAATATTGGCATCAAAGCTGTCGGCTCGTACTGAAAAATAAGTGGCATAGAAGGCTTCCGGATAATAAACCTTAAACCAGGCAATCCGGAAGGCCATCATGACATAGGCCGCCGCATGGGCTTTAGGAAACATATATTTGATCTTTTTGCAGGAATCGATGTACCATTCGGGGACATTCTTCTCACGCATCAGTTCTTCATATTCAGGAGTAAGGCCCTTACCCTTACGCACATTTTCCATAATCTTAAAGGCCGTTAAATCAGGCAGCTCCTTCTGAATAAGATAAATCATGATATCATCACGGGTGGAGATAACATTGGCAAGATTGGTTGTTCCGTTTCTGACCAAATCCTGAGCGTTATTGAGCCAGACGTCGGTACCGTGGGAAAGCCCCGAAATACGCATAAGCTCCGCAAAAGCCTTAGGCATGGTATCAACCAGCATCTGACGGACAAACTTTGTTCCAAACTCCGGCACGCCGAAGGTCCCAACCGGACTGTTAATGTCCTCAGGGGTCACACCCAGGGGCTCGGTGCTCGAGAAAATGCCCATGGTCCGTTTTTCACCAATGGGTATGGTCTGGGGATCAACACCGGTGAGATCCTCCAGCATACGGATAACCGTGGGATCGTCATGGCCAAGTATATCAAGCTTCAGGATACGGCCGCTGATAGAATGATAATCGAAGTGCGTCGTAATGATATCTGAGCTCGTATCGTCGGCAGGTCTCTGAATGGGTGTAAAATCATAAATTTCCTTATTGCGGGGTACGATCATAACCCCACCGGGATGTTGGCCCGTTGTTCTTTTAATACCTGTGCAGCCTGAAGCTAAGCGCTCAATCTCGGCACGGGTGCCTATCACCTGCTGCTCATCCAAGAACTTCTTTACAAAGCCGTAGGCGGTTTTATCGGCTATGGTGGCAATGGTGCCTGCTTTGAAGGTATACCCCTCTCCAAAAAGCTCCTCGGTATATTTGTGAGCTTTGGATTGATATTCTCCCGAGAAATTCAAGTCAATATCGGGTTCTTTATCGCCATCAAAACCTAGAAAGGTTTCAAAGGGTATATCATAGCCATCCTTAATAAGCGGGCTTCCACAAACAGGGCAATTTTTTTCGGGCAAGTCGAAGCCACAGGCGACACTCTCGTCCTTGTCGAAGAACTCGGAGTATTTGCAGTCGCCGCACCGATAATGGGAAGGTAATGAATTAACCTCCGTAATGCCAATAAGATAGGCTACAAAGCTTGAGCCTACCGAACCTCGTGAGCCTACCAGATAACCGTCGTCCAGGGATTTCTTAACCAATTTCTGAGCAATGATGTACATTACCGAGAAACCGTTTTTGATAATTGAATTGAGCTCCCGGTCAACCCTGGCACGAACGAGCTCGGGCAACGGATCTCCATAGAGCTCTGTTACTTTTTCCTCACTCATGCGCTTGATATCCTCCTCAGCGCCATCTATATGAGGAGGGAATGTACCACTTGGAATAGGCTGAACATGCTCAATTTCATCAGCTATTTGATTGGTATTGGTAACCACTACCTCATAGGCCTTTTCCTGGCCCAGATAGGCAAACTCCTCCAGCATTTCCTCTGTGGTCCTGAAATATATGGGAGCCTGATAGGCAGCATCGGTATACCCCTGGCCTGCCTGGAGAATCTCACGGTAGATAGCATCGTCCGGGTCAAGGAAATGAACGTCGCATGTGGCTACAACAGGCTTATTAAGCCGTTCTCCCAATTCAACGATTCTGCGATTCAAATCCTTAAGACCTTCGTCATCAGGAACCAAGCCATTTCTCACAAGAAATCGGTTATTGCCTACCGGCTGAATCTCAAGATAATCATAATAGTTCCCTATACGATCCAGTTCCTCCTGGGGAGCACCCTTCAATATGGCCTGAAAGAGTTCGCCCGCCTCGCAGGCACTTCCTATGATGAGTCCTTCCCGGTATTGATCAAAGAGTGACTTGGGAAGCCGGGGCTTTTTGTAAAAATACTTTAAATGACTTTCTGAAACAATGCGATACAGATTTTTCAAGCCTGTTTGGTTCTTAACCAGTATAACGGCGTGATAGGTGTCACAGTTCCTGTGATCAATTTCCCCCTTGGCATTGAGTCTCTCTTCCGCAATAAAATAGCTTTCAATGCCATACAGGACCTTGATATCCTTGTCCTGCTTCTTTTTAAGGTCCTTGGCGATATCCTGAGCCTCGGGGTACGCCTGCACCACTCCGTGGTCTGTAATGGCTACGGCCTTGTGCCCCCATTTGGCTGCCCGCTTGATCATATCCTTGGTGGGACTTATGGCATCCAACTGGCTCATTTGTGTATGTAAATGAAGCTCCACCCTCTTTACCGGGGCGTTATCGCAACGAGCCTCTTTTTCCACGGTAATGAGAAGGATGTCCCTGGCCAGCACCACCAGTTCCTTGGCGTACATATCATACTGGGCTTCGCCGTTTATTCGGATATGCTGACCCTTCACCAGTTTTTCCGTGATGACGGGAAGATCATCTTCATTGGGAAAAAGCTTGCAGGTTAGGGACGATGAAAAATCGGTTATATCAAAGGTTACGAGCGTCCTCCCTGACTTGAGCACCCTTTGGTCTGATTTTAAAACCTGCCCTTCAATAACCACCTGCCCCGAATTGGTATCAACATGGTTCATCTTGATGACCTGCCCCTTAATGCCTCGGCCGTATATGAGGTTTGGATCCTGGGGGCCCGATTGATTGCGGGAGGTCCTTTTCTGTGACTTATATTTACTGTAACCGTTATCAGGGCTAGAAGCCTGGTTTGAAGGTTTTATGGCGTTAGCCGCAGTTTTCTGTGGATCGGGCTCAGGTAGGCTTGCCATCATTTCCGCAACCACGCGAGCCTCTTCCTCTTTCTTTTCGGTGATATAATCCACAGTTTTTATATGATTGGGTGCATCAATAAAGCTGACCTTGATCTCACGGTCAAACAATGCTGCCATGGCTTCTTCCAGGCAACGCCCCACACCGGCTTTTGAAAGAATGGCTGAGGAATGGTTTTTCAGACTCACTTTTAAATTACGGCCTGACAGCGTGAAATCCGCTCCCTCTAAAAAGTGGAACATCGGCTCTTTCTCACATTGAACATGATTTAAGAGGAACTCTTTATGCCAGTCCTGGATCTCATCAGTTAATACGTTCAAAAAACCCGGCTGAACATTGACCGTTGTTGCAAAATGCTCTGAAATAGCCCGTTCCAGTTGTTTAATCTGATCGGGCTTGACACAGTCGTGACATTCGATTTGCATTTCAATTTTTCTTTCGGCTTTATGGTAACAAAGGCCGGTTATAAAAGCCCTTGCAAACTCGTTTTGAAGCTTTTCTTTTTCTATGACGCCTTTGAACGCCTCGCAAAGGGTCGACTTTTTGAGAACGTCTCTATCCATCAGGTACTTCCTTTCGTGTCTTCAAATTTTCATCTTTGGGGATGATCGATATTTCGATTGCTCCTTAGGAGTATACTTTATGCTCATCCTATTTTATCATAGGGGAGCTTTGGAAAACAGGGCGGAACGAAGTGTTTTTCAACTTGGTCCGATGCAATCTTATTTTCATTATGGTATATTGAAGATATCCCCTATTCTTCCAATAATGAAAGGATGGTCGAATTATGGCTCTTTCTTATGCGTTGCCCCGATCAACCCCTGAAGAGCAGGGCATTGACTCCTCAAAAATCCTGTCATTTCTTGATTCTTTAGATCAGCATCAGATCGAATTTCACAGCTTTATGCTTCTGAGAAACGGTACAGTTGCGGCTGAAGCCTGGTGGTCACCCTATCGGAAGGATCTCCCCCACATGCTGTTTTCCTTAAGTAAGAGCTTTACCTCAACCGCTATCGGCCTGGCTGTCCATGAAGGCCTTCTGACTGTAGAGGATCCGGTTATTAATTATTTTCCTGAACAACTTCCACAGAATATGGATGAAAAATTTAAAAAGCTAAAAATCAAGCATCTGTTATCCATGAGTACAGGTCATAAAGAAGAACCCACTTTTGTCGGAAGGCCTGATGGAAATTGGGCTAAGGCCTTTTTTGAAGCACCTTTGACTTATGAGCCCGGTACTCATTTTCTCTACAATACCCTGGCTACCTATATGCTTTCCGTCATTATAACCCGCCTGACAGGCAAAACAACCCGTGATTATCTTATGCCAAGACTCTTCGAGCCTCTTGGCATTGAAAGGCCTTCATGGGCAACCTGCCCCAGAGGCTACAGCACAGGCGGCTTCGGATTAACTCTTAAGACCGAAGACATTTTGAAGTTTGGCCTTCTCTATCTCCAAAAAGGCATGCTCAACGGTCATCAGATTATTCCTTCAGCATGGGTTGAAGAAGCTACAAAGAGCCAGATTTCCAATGCTGAAAATGGCTACCCGGACTGGAAGCAGGGCTACGGTTATCAGTTCTGGCGATGTCAGGGAAACGCTTATCGTGGTGATGGTGCCTTTGGTCAATATTGCATAGTCTTTCCTGAGAAGAATGCTGTGATTGCTATTACCAGTGCAGTCAAGGATATGCAGGCAGTAATGGACCTGATACATGAGCACCTGGTACCGGCTTTTGGGGATGAAAAGCTTTCACCATCCTCCTTCTACCCCATACTTCATGACAGGCTCGAGAACCTTTTCCTTGCGCCTCCCATGAAGATGAAATATTCTCCGCTGGAGCAAAAGCTAGAATCGGGCATACTCTACCTGTTTGATAAAAACCAATCCAGTTATGAAAGACTCTCGCTGAGGTTAAAGGATGACAAGCTCACCATTACCCTGGACGGCGACAGGGGCCCGGATGCCGTCGAAGCCGGAAAACATTTCTGGCTCCCATCCACAACATCGTTAGTTGATATTCCTGGTGAGGGCAATAAGACTTGTCCCATTTTGAGCGGTTTTACATGGGAAAAGGAAGATTTGCTGTTGGTCACCATTCGCTACATAGAATCGCCATTCTGTGTTACTCTAAGTATCGGCTTTAATGATGAAGGTTTGACCCTTAATGGCCGGATCAATGTCAGCTTTGGGGCAGAAGAATTATTCAATCTAAGGGCTGTTTCAATTGAGTAAACAGGCAAAAAAGAGGCTGACTTCGATAAGTCGCCTCTTTTCGTTTTGCTATTTATTTAACCAGAAGAATTACCTTACAGGCCCGGCTTCGCTGAAGGGAAATAACCTGATCCAGCACTTCCCTACAATCCGGTCTGCATTGACAGCACCGAAGGTCCTGCTGTCACGGCTTTTATCGGGTATTCTGTTGTCCCCCAGAACATAGATGCAGCCTTTTGGGACAGTCACATCAGCGTACATGGAGTCACTGGTTGTGGTTGACTCGCCATTAATATAACCTTCTATAAGCGCGGTACCGTCCACAAAAACCTTTCCGTCCCGGATTTCCACACGCTGGTTTTCTACTGCAATAATACGCTTGATGGCATATTTTTTGTGTCCGTCCAACAGCTCGGGTATTTTCAATACCACGATATCTCCCGGCTTGATGGTACCAAATCGCTGGGTCAGGCTCTCAATAATGACGACATTTTGGTTTTGAAGTGTAGGTGCCATGGAATTGCCATCCACTATGGTCAGTCGCCCAACATACACAATAATGACAACGCCCAGGGCAATCGCTACAACAATATGCAAAACCCAGTCAAAAATATTCTTCCTAAGCTCTTTACTCACGATCGTCCACCGTCTTGATAGAAAGCTCCTTAAGCTGCTTGTCATCTACATAATCCGGGGCATTAGTCATGAGATCCGATGCATTTTGAACCTTGGGGAAGGCAATAACATCACGGATATTATCAGTTTTGGAAAGAAGCATGACCAATCTGTCCAAGCCAAAGGCCAAACCACCGTGGGGCGGTGTTCCATATTTGAACGCCTCCAGAAGAAAGCCGAAGCGTTCCCTGGCTTGTTCATCGGTAAAGCCAATAAGATTAAACATCTTCTTCTGAAGCTCCTGGTTATGGATTCGGATGCTTCCTCCGCCAATCTCATAGCCGTTTAAGACAATATCATAAGCTTTGGCCCTGACCCTTTTTGGATCGGTATCCAAATACTCAATATCCTCATCCATAGGTGATGTAAAGGGATGATGCTTGGCTACCCAGCGGTTTTCTTCCTCATCTCGTTCCAAGAGCGGGAACTCAGTAACCCATAGGACATCATAGCGGTCATGGTCAATGAGATTGAGCTTTTCTCCCAATAACAGACGCAGATGCCCCAGGCTGTCGCATACAATTTCATCCTTATCGGCCACAAATAATAAAAGATCACCTTTTTGGGCGCCAAGACGCTCTAATAGCGCTGCGGCTTCAGTTTCTGAAAGAAATTTGGCAATAGGAGACTTCAGGCCGCTTTCTTCAACGACAATCCATGCAAGGCCTTTCGCCTTATAAGTCTTAACCACTTCTCCAAGTGCGTCGATTTCTTTTCTGGAAAAGGAGGCTCCTGCTCCCTTGGCATTTAAGGCTCGTACGCTACCCCCTGCGGCGATAGCATCCTGAAAAACCTTAAATCCTGATGTCTCAGCTAAATCGGATACATCCATAAGCTCCAGATCAAACCGGGTATCCGGTTTATCGGAACCGAAACGTGCCATGGCCTCATAAAAGGTCAGCCGTTTAAAGGGCACAGGGATGTCAATATTGAGTGTATCCTTAAATGCCTTTTGAATAAAGCCTTCATTGACCTTGATAACATCCTCAACGTCAACGAAGCTCATTTCAAGGTCGATCTGGGTAAACTCGGGCTGGCGGTCAGCCCTTAAGTCCTCATCTCTGAAGCATTTTGTAATTTGCATGTAACGGTCATAGCCTGACACCATCAGAAGCTGCTTAAAAAGCTGGGGTGACTGAGGCAGTGCAAAGAATTTGCCAGGATGAACACGGCTGGGAACCAAATAGTCGCGGGCTCCTTCAGGTGTGCTCTTGGTAAGTACAGGGGTCTCAATTTCCAGAAAGCCGTTCCTGTCATAATAATCCCTGGCTATTTTGGCCACCCTGTGGCGAAGCATCAGCTTTCTCTGTAAGTCCGGCCTTCTTAAGTCCAGGTAACGATACTTTAGCCGCAAAACCTCGTTGGCTCCGGAATCCTCCTCGATGTGAAAAGGCGGGGTTTCACTCCTGCTTAAAATTCTAAGCTCGGTTGCCAAAACCTCCAGCTCACCGGTGGGCATGTTTTTGTTGACAGCCTCCGGGCTTCGCAGCTGTAAGGTGCCTCGAATGGCCAATACAAACTCACTTCTAACCTGAAGCGCTTTCTCATGAAGCTCGGGGTTGGTTTCACTGTTAAATACGACCTGAATAATACTGCTTCTGTCTCTTAAGGTGACAAAAACAAGCGCTCCCAGGTCTCTTCTTTTCTGGACCCAGCCCATTAAAACCACTTCTTTACCGGCATCAGCTAAAGTAAGCTCGGCACAGCGATGAGTTCTTTTCATTCCCTGTATATTCTCCATACGTCCTCCAAAACATCGAGCAATTAATGTTTATTCTTAACCAGCCTGTCAATGAGTGTATCCAGGCTTATATCCTTGGCTTCACCGGTTTTCATGTCCTTAAGCTGGGCTTTGTTGGTCTCAATCTCGTTATCGCCTATGATAAGCACATAACGGACACCAAGCTTATCTGCATACTTCATTTGTGCCTTGACGCTTCGACCCATGATGTCCTTTATACAGGTAATTTTATGCTGACGAAGCTTCCAGGCAAGCTTTTCGCATGCCATCGCCGCCTTTTCTCCAATGGCCCCTATAAAAATATCAGGTGCTTCCGGTTTGGGAATATTAATACCCTGGCTTTGCATCTCAAGAAGCAAGCGTTCAACACCCAGAGCAAATCCGATACCGGGTGTGGGTGCTCCGCCGCAGGCTTCAACGAGCCCATCGTAGCGACCTCCTCCGCACACTGTACCCTGGGATCCTATGTTTTTGGAGACAAACTCAAAAACTGTCCTGGTATAGTAGTCCAAACCCCTCACGATGTTTTTGTCAATACTGTAGGGAATCCCTATGGCTTCAAGCCTGCCTAAGACTCCGTTAAAATGAGTCCGGCAATTGTCGCAAATGTGATCCAGAAGTGCAGGTGCATCTTTGATCTGTTTTTTGCAGGATTCCTCCTTGCAATCCAGAATACGCATGGGGTTTCTGTCATACCGCTCCTTACAGGTATTGCACATTCCCTCCAGGCGGTCGGCAAGAAAGCTTCTCAGCTTTTCATTATAAGCCTGACGGCATGTGGGACAGCCGATACTGTTAAGGTTGAGCACGAGATTTTTAATACCAAGCTTCTCAAAAAATAAAGCCAGTATGGATATGATTTCAACATCCGCAGCAGGATCGGCCGCTCCGAGAAGTTCAACCCCGAATTGATTAAACTCACGGTAGCGTCCTTTTTGAACATTTTCATAGCGATAAGCGGTAATCTGATAAAACAGCTTGACAGGCTGAGGCTGGGAAGCCATGCCATGTTCGATATAGCTTCTGACGACACCTGCGGTGCCCTCGGGGCGAAGAGTAATGCTTCTGCCGCCCTTATCCTGAAAAGTATACATTTCCTTTTGCACAATATCCGTCGTATCCCCTACGCCGCGTTGAAACAGCTCGGTGTGCTCAAATACGGGAATACGGATTTCATTGTAGCCAAATTTTCTACATAACTCTGAGAACTCGTTTTCAACATAATTCCATTGATAAATGTCCTCAGGCAATATATCCCTTGTCCCTTTAGGTGCCTGTGTCAGCATATTGCTTCACTCCTGTCGGATGCTTCAATTCATGATGGTAAGCCTTTTATGTCAATAATCCATAGATGTAATTGTATCCATTCAATAGTTTATTGTCAACAAACACCATGAGATCTAAACATGTCCGTTAAAGACAGGATCTTCGCATCCGTGGGAATGAAAACCTGCTTAAAAGCAGTGAGCACCCTTTTATAGAGTGCTCACTTAATTATAGATATTTGCTTTCAGCTGGCTATATGCAGATTTTTGATAAATTTAATGTCTTAAGAGGATGGCAACAATAATGAGGTAATCACAGGAAAACGTAGGGTAACCTTAAAAAGATCACCGTCTACCTTTATATCAAAGCCGCCCCCCATGGCCTGAACATAGCCCTGTGCGATAGCAAGCCCCAACCCCGAGCCCTCGGTGCTCCGGGCTTCATCACCCCTTACAAAACGTTCAAGAATGTCCGCCTCTTTAAAATTCATCTCATAATTGGCGATATTCTTTAGGGTTACATATACCTGTTGTTCATCAGCACAAACATCCACATAGACTCTTGAGTTCTCCAGAGCATATTTGAATACATTGGTCAAGAGATTTTGAAATACATGGTAGAGCTTTTTACCATCACCCATGATCATAACAGGCTCCTCGGGGTATTGTGTTCGAAACGTCAAGCTGGTTGCTGAAATCTCATCCTCCATGTCTGCCAGTGTTTGCTGGATAAGCTTGGGCAGATCTAATTTTTCCATTTGCACATCCATTATGCCGCTTGTGACCTTCGAAAGGTCAAAAATATCCTGAATAAGACTCTTCAGCCTGTCAGCCTTCTGTGAGAGGATGGCAACATAATCTTTGGCATTCTGGGGTAAACCTTCTTCTCCCGAAAGGAGATCCACATAGCTGATAATGGAGGTCAGTGGTGTTTTAAGATCATGGGAAACGTTAGTAATAAGTTCGATCTTCAATCGCTCACTTTTCAGCTTTTCCTCAGTAGCCTTAATGACTCCCTGCTGGATGAGGTTCAGGTTTTGCGCTGCTTCATAAAAGTCGGAATCTCCTGAAATACTTAAGGATGAAGAAAAATCGCCTTTGGTCATTCTCTCGGTCTGATCGATAATCTGGCTGAATTCCTCAAGGGTTCTGAAATAACGTCTCAAATAACGGTAGATAAGATACAGGCCCACACCTATAAAAAGCACAATAGCCGTCAGTGCAGGAAGATCGCTGCCCCGCCCCTGAATTCCCCAGATAAAAGCAAGAACGGCCAGAGCAACCAGACCCATTTCCGCCAAAAGAAGAGTATAAATTCTCATCATCAAAGCTTTTTTGAAGGGTTTGCCTTTCTCAAAAGCGCGGTATTGTTTGATAACCCATGTGATAATATTATTGGTAAAGAACTTTTTTTTGTTATAAATCATGTCTACCAGAATGAAATAGAACCACCAGCAGCCTATGAGAGCTATAAAAAAGCCTATGTGCGATACAGCGGTGGTCGCACTCCTACGATAAGAGACAGAAATCACCTGCCCCACAATCCCCAGTGCAAAAATTGTTACAACCACCTTGAACTCAATCCAAAACCATCCCATAAGCCTTGCGATCCTGCTGTCAAACTCTCTTTTGGCTTTTCGCAGGATGAAGGCAAGAATGAAAAGACCAAGGTCAAGCAGACAGAGAATGCCCACACCTGTAAATACCCATTTTATAACCTGGTATTCGCGGTACAGAACATAGATAATACTCCGAGCATAAGGGTTCTCTTCAATATTTTCCTTGACGGCCAATAGCGCCCGGGTTTGCGTAAATTGAGGGTCGGTCTGTTCTTTCTTGAGATATTCCTCGGGAATTTCGTCCCGATAGCCACTGTCATAGCGATAGACATCAAAGGCCACACCGTCGTTTTTACCCTGCAGCATCCTTCCGTCAAAGTACAGATAATAGTCATAGCCCTCAGGAAGAATAAATTGACCGTCTTCATTGAATGCCGGAGCTTCGGAAAAGTTGGTAGATGTTTTCCCGGTCTTGCTGTTGTTAGCCCAGTACAGCACATTCCAGCCTTCTTCAGAGAGAACTTGAATTCTCCCCTCAAGGCCATTTTTTAAACGAAAATCATCGAATCCATCGTTTACATCGCTTACATAATAAATCATATCATCCAGACGTTCGGCCATATTGCTGCGAAAGGGTTTCGAATCTTTAAAATCACCGGCCACAGCGATCTTAATATCCTGCCAATAGTCCATGATATCCTGCGAATAAAAAACGCCGGCAATGACCAGAGCCACAAAAAGATTCAAGCCCAGAAAGAAGCAGAGCCAGGCTATAAAAGGTTTAGATTTTCTCGATTTTGTATCCAATTCCCCACACCACCTTCAAATATTGAGGCTCTTTGGGATTAATCTCAATTTTTTCACGGATGCGACGGATATGTACCATGACAGTATTCTCGGCGCTATATGCAGGTGTCTCCCAAACGCGCTCATAAATTTCCTCGGCAGGAAAGGTACGACCGGGATTTCTTATAAGCAATTCAACAATTTTCGTTTCGGTTGCCGTCAGCTTAACCGGTTCTCCGTAAAGCGTAAGCACCCGGGTTTCACCATCGTAGCACAGATCACCAGTCTTAAAGAGGGTTGATTTTTCGGTATGATTCACATCTCCCAGTGTCATATAGCGCCGGAGCTGGGCCTTGACCCGTGCCAAGAGCTCCATGGGATTAAAGGGCTTGGTGACATAGTCGTCCGCCCCCATGGAAAGACCCAGTATTTTGTCGCTGTCCTCGGATTTTGCTGAAAGGAGAATAATGGGAATATTCTTTTCCTGTCTGATTCTCATGGTGGCTGAAAGTCCGTCCAGCCTTGGCATCATAATATCCATAATGATGAGCTGAACACTTTGTCTGGTAAGAAAGTCCAACGCCGTTAATCCATCATAAGCTTTCAGAACCCGATAGCCTTCCCTTTCCAGCTGGATGGCAATGGCGCCTACTATTTCTTTGTCATCGTCAACCACTACAATACAAGGTGTTTCCAAAAATCCACCTCTCTTCTGTACACCGTCAAATTCATTGCATCAATGAGATTATCCTTCACCCAAGTATAGGATAGAGGAATCTCTTTTCAAACTAGCTGATGTTTTTCTTAAGAAAATCTTACATTTATGATAGTCCTTCAGCATCTCGGGCAACCTTTATCATTCCTTCTCAAAAGGCGGGCGTCACGGCGCTTGATGGCTTCCTGATATTCACTTTTCTCCTCCTCGGTTTCGAGAATCAAGCCGGGAACCGGATGTGGCTTACCGTCTTTATCCAGAGCGACAAAAGTGAGATAAGCTCTGTTAGTGAATTTTAATTCTCCGGACAGATAGTTTTCTGAACAAACCTCTACCATAACCTCCATCGAGGTTCTGCCCACCCAGGTAAGCCTGGCTCTTAGGATGACCATCTCTCCCATATGAACAGGCTGGTTAAATTCCACGCTGTCAATAACGGCCGTGGCCACAATGGATTGGGCATGTCGGGAGGCAGCCATGGCCCCTGCAATGTCCACCAAGTGAAGGAGCCGTCCTCCTAAAAGGTTTCCCAGAAGATTTGTATCGTTAGGGAGTACAAGCTCCCGCATTTCAACCATTGAGTCCGAAATCTTTTTTGTCAACATTTAATCACCCTTATATAAACTTTATTGTAAGTCTTAAAAATCATTAACCAAGTATTGAATACTTTCTGCCTTTATAAACCTATACCCCGAACCAAACCTCCACAACGCCATACTCATCTACGCTGTACGAAGCACCCGATCCCAGAATCGTAGCCACTTCTCTTATTAGCTCCGGCACATTATAGTTTTTATCTGAATAATTGGCAATCTTGACCGTGACAGGGCTTTTCCCTTTTTGTGCACCATCCAACAGAAAACGCTTGAATTCTTCGGCCGATGAAACCACAAGCCCATGATGGACAAAATAATTGTAATCCGTACTGTAGCAGCTTGGATAATTTTCGATCTCCCAGCTATGATCAGCACCGATCTCCTCATCAGTCAGGTTGAAATAAGTATACAGGAGGATCTGTTCGCCGTCTTCCGTAATGGGGTCATCCCATGTTGCATCCACATGATAGTAAGCTCCATCGATTTTTACCAGATTCCATGCATGGGACTGTGCCTTTGAACTACCGGCAATGACAAGGGATTCTACACCTGCCCGGTCCATTAAAAGCTTCATAGCCTTGGCATAGCCCTCACACACAGCAATTTCTTTAACTAAAGCCCCATATGCGCTGTGGGATTCAGGCGGAATATTCTCGGCCTCATAGTTCTCTACATCATACCTGCAATGATTGACGATATAATCGTGGACGGCAAGCTCCTTTTCAAAATCGGTCATGCCCGGCTTAATGATTTCCGAGATGATCTCTTCGGCTTTCCCGTTAAGCTCCTCGCCTGCCTTTTGGATAAACTCCTTCGGCTTACTGTATTTAAAGCTGAGAAGCCCGTCAGACCGATAGGTGCAGCTTGTGTAAAAAAGAATATTGGGATCACCGACGACAATTTTTTCTATCATAGCCAATACCTGGCTAAACTCAATTCCCGGAGGTATCATGATCATGTTCTGACCGGAGAGAAGTGCTGTGTGTATGCGATCATAGGCTGATTTCTCTATCCGCTCTTCACCTTTGAGATCATCGGTTTCACTGAGGTTCCGTACTGCTCCCTGCTCATTTGTCCATTGACCTGAGACATTATTGATCCGATCATCAATGCGACTAAGCAGCGCAAGTAGTTTACCCCTGTAAAAATACCCGCACGCAAGTACAAGTAGAAGGATGATGAGTTTTAATACCTTACCCCTACCATGGGCAACATGAACCGGACAGCCGCATTGACCACAGCGCTGCCATCCTATGGGGATATAAGAGCCACATTTTTTGCACTTTTTCCAATCCTGTTCACTAAAGCTCATGGTATTTTCCTGTTCACATGCCGGTTTTCTTATATTTTATCCTATAAAGCAGAAAAAGGATAGTGAAATAAGCCCGTCTAAAGGGTTATAACATGAAATGTTTCATAATAATTGACTATCAAAATATGTTACAATATGTCGATAGCACACTTTAATTGGAGGATGTACACTTGAATCAAAAGATAAAAGCCTTAAGGGCGGCATTTCCTCAAACAATCCCTGTGATGACAGGATATCTTTTTCTGGGAATTGCCTTCGGCATACTCTTGAACAGCAAGGGCTATCACTTTGGATGGTCTGTTTTAATGAGTATTTTTGTTTATGCAGGATCCATGCAGTTTGTAGCCGTTAATTTATTAACCTCGGCATTCAACCCGTTAAATGCCTTCTTAATAACACTTATGGTTAATGCACGGCATTTATTCTACGGATTGTCCATGCTGGGCAAATTCAAGGGGACGGGCAATAAAAAGCCTTACCTTATTTTCGCTCTCACCGATGAAACCTACTCCATCCTATGTTCCGCAGAGCCTCCAAAGGATGTTGAAAGGGGATGGTTCATGTTTTTTACAGCCCTTCTCAACCAAATCTATTGGGTAACAGCCTCGGCTATCGGCGCTCTTTTAGGCTCCATGTTCACCTTCAATACCAAAGGTATTGATTTTGTCATGACAGCCTTGTTTGTGGTCATCTTTATCAACCAATGGAAATCTCAAAAGAACCACACCCCTGCAATAATCGGCCTGGGGGTATCTGTTCTTTGTCTGCTGGTTTTTGGTTCCGGCAATTTCATTATTCCAGCCATGATCTTAATCACTCTGGCCTTGATTCTATTTAAAAAGCCCATTGAAAAGGAGGCGGAATAATGATTCTTACATCCGAGCAATCTCTTGTTATTGTCGCTGTCATAGCATTGGGAACCCTTTTAACAAGGGCATTACCCTTTATTCTTTTCCCGGACAAAAAAGAAACACCTAAAACCATTCTTTATCTGGGAAAAGTACTGCCTTATTCAATAATGGGCTTACTCATCATTTACTGCTTAAAAAATGTTTCTCTGCTTAATAGCCCCCATGGCATACCGGAAGCAATTGCTGTCCTGTGTGTGGTACTTCTTCACCTGTGGAAAAGCAATACTCTTTTGAGTATAGGTGCGGGAACAATCGTTTACATGGTGCTTGTGCAGCTTGTGTTCAAGTAATGTCCCATACGAGGACAGTTGTATTTAACTCAATCAGATCAAAATTTGCAGTTTAAAGCTTTATTGCCTGTATTTGGATTTGCCAAATTCACGTGAAATTCACACTATGTCCATATTTTTGTTGTATGATAGAATAGTCAAGTACATCAAGATAGAAAGGATACGGGAGCGAATAATGAAAAATTTCCTAAAAAACAATCTGACTTATATTCTGTTTGTGGTCATCATCATTAATATAGCGGTTCTATTAATTATGTCCTTTGGCCCGAAGGATACCGTTGCCAAGATCAACGGCGAGAAAATAACAAAAGATGAGCTTTATCAGGCAATGGTAAAAAATTACGGTGCTGAGACACTTGATTCCATGATTTCAGAAAGAATCGTTGAAATGGAAGCGACTAAGCAAAAGATAACCATTACTGACCAGGAAATTCAAGAAGAGCTTAATCCACTCATTGAATCTACAGGTGGGCAAGAAGCCTTTGAACAGCAGTTGGCACTAAGTGGTGTCAGTCTTGATGATTTGAAGAAAGATATTGCATCCTATCTTAAGACCGTTAAACTGCTGGAACCACAGGTTAAAATTACCGATGAAGAGATTAGCGCCTACTTTGAAAAAAATAAAGACAGCCTTGCTCAAGAGGAACAAGTAGAAGCCAGCCATATTTTAGTAGCAGATGAGGCAACAGCCAAAGATGTTAAGCAGCAATTGGATAATGGCGGAGACTTTGCTGAATTAGCCGCAAAATATTCCACCGACAAACAAAATAATCAAAAGGGTGGAGAATTAGGATCCTTTGCAAGAGGTGAAATGGTTGAAGCTTTTGATGCGGCTGTTTTTTCAATGGAAGTAGGTCAAATCAGCGAACCCATTAAGACCGAATTTGGCTATCATATTGTCAAGGTAACAGATAAGCAGGAGGCCAAAGAGGCTAACCTTGAAGACAGTAAAGCCGAAATCGAAGATGCTATAAAAAATGGAAAAATCAATGAAGTATATACAACCTGGTTAACTGAAAAGAAGGCCGAATATTCTATAACCAACAACTTGGTAAAGAAATAACCAACACTAAGGCATTTTGTAACTTTGCTTTTTTCAAAACCCTACCTATTTTTTAAAGAAGGCTTGAAACCAAACGTTTCAAGCCTTCTTTGTTATTAACAGGTTGAATGCAAACGCTCACTTGATGAAATTTGTAAAAATGAAGCAAATAAGACATTGGATGCGTATTTCGGCGACATCCGGACACTGATTCCGGGAACATCCGGACAGCATATCGGAATTATCCGGACAGCGTATCGGGAACATCCGGACACCTTGTCGAGCTAACAAATTAACTGGTAACCTTAA
>JAEZTB010000033.1 GCA_023443745.1 Bacillota bacterium | reverse complement strand
GAGATATTTTTCGAAAAGACAAGGCGGAGGAGGGAGGAATAATTGCTTTATTCCGACTGACGACAACGCTGGATTTTCGGAAAATAGCCCCCTCAAAATTGGGAATTTATTATTTGGCTGTTCCTTAGGTAGCGAAAGACCTTAACGAGAAGGAGAAAATGTTTATACATGCCGGGGGAAAAAGAGAAAAAAACAAAGGGCTTTAGCTTTTTAAAGCTGGCCCTGTTTCTGTTAATTGTTATTTTAGTTGCGGGAGTTGCCCTATATTCCTTTATGGGAATTAACCCGGCGGATATGCTTGTTGACGGATTCGCAGGACTTTATAACCGTGTCCTCACCGTTGGCGCAGAAGAACTTACAGAAACAGTAAAACAGATTATTACCTATGACAGTAGTGAGCGCCTATCTTGTACTACGATCTCCAATGATCTGGCGGTGGCTACAATCAGCTCCGTTAAATTCTATGATTCGGAAGGACGGGAGAAAGGCTACATTCCTGTCAATCTTAAAAAGCCCTATGTGCAGGCTTATAAAAAGGATATTCTAGTTGCAGACCTGGAAGGGCGCTATTTCGGCCTCATCAACGAAGGAAAGCTTCTCTGGGAAAAGAGTACCGATGAGGATATCGTCAATGCCAATTTATCCGAGAACTGGATCCTTCTGATAACCAAGAGCAAACAATCGGGTTATAAACGAACTGTTCGCGCCTACTCCAGAGATGGGCAGGAGGTCTCGATGAGAATTGTGTCGGACTATTATCCTTATGCCGTGTTTCATTATCCCGAGTTTAATGAAACAAGCTTTGTCATCGCAGGCATGGAAGCTTCGGGGCTTGAGGCTAATAGCCTTTTCGAATTTCTGGACCCCTCAATGAACCAGAAGGCCAGTATCAGGGGAAATAAAGAGGTTTTCGCAGAGGGTATTCCCCTTAAGAAAAACAGCCTCCTCCTCTATGGTGAGCACAGTCTTATATCAGTCGATCCGACCTATAAAACCCTATGGGAAAAAAAGATTACCGAAGCGACTATAACCTGTGCCAATGCCATACAGCAGCAATATCCCGTAGTGGCTGAACTTAATTCGGACGTTTTAGCCCGTGAAAAGAAATATGAAACAACTGTCCGCATTCTTGAGCCCAATGGCTCTGAAAAGGCAAGCCTGGTTTTAGATGCCATGGTTACGGGAATAGCGTCGACCGGAAGGACTGCCGCATTGAAAGCAGGCTCCGAAGTCTTTTTTATTAATGATACCGGAGAAGTAATGGATCATTATACAGCAAATGCTGATATAACAGAGGTTTATCTTGCCGGCGAGGATCTTGCTTACGTGGTTTCAGCAGGAACGATCAACCGAATCAAGGTAAAGGTAACCAATAAGTTTCTGGGGATTTTTTAGCTCTCTTCTTGATTCCAGAACCAATGAGAGGCCCTGCCGATTGAGTGACCCTCGGAGGATCGGGGGATGGGAAGCCATTCGGCCGGCAGAAGCTTAAAGTATTCCTCGGTAGCAAATCGCGAATCGATAAGCAATAAAGCACCCCGGTCTGTTTCTGTTCTGATAAGGCGGCCTGCCGCCTGCATGACTTTGTTGAGGCCGGGATAAATATAGGCATATGAAAAGCCTGACATTGCCTCGGTCTGATAATAGGACCGCATGATTTCCAGCTCCGGGGATACCTGGGGTAGGCCCACTCCCACAATAATGACACCGGTTAATCGGTCACCCGTAAGATCAATTCCCTCTCCAAATACTCCCCCCATAACGCAAAAAGCAATTCGACTCACGTCTCCGTAGGCTTCAAATTCCGCCAGAAAGGCATCTCTGGAGGGCTCATCCATTTCACGGCTCTGACAAAGAACTTCCAATTCACCTTCAAATTCTTTGAAAATATCCAAAACATCAAGAAGAAATTTATAGGACGGAAAGAAAACCATGACATTGCCCTTATGGGCCATGGTCCACTCATAGATGGCTTTTGCCGTAGACTCCAGAAAGCGTGCCCGATGCCGAAAACGCGTTTCAATACGGTCCTCATTGAAAACCAGAAGATTTTCACGGGGGAAGGGAGAGGGCAGCCTAAGGGTCACATCGTCGTTTCTGCCACCCAGGATACTCTTAAAATACCAGAGTGGGGAAAGAGTCGCCGAAAAGAGTACGGTACTTCTGGCCGCCTGCATATGGTGATCCAGCGTGGAGCTTGGGTCAAGGCAAAGGAGTTGCAGCTGCATATTGGATTTGGCACCGGTTATGACAGTACGGTACCGGGGTGAGAAAAGCTCCAAAATGTTCTTAAAATGCAAAAGATCAAAGAAGAGTGTCACAAGCCCTTCAGTGTAAGGCTTCTCCTCCTGGTCGGTCATGAGCCAGCTTTCGGTGGTAAAGATGAAATTCTCCAGGGGTTCCTTAAGAGATAGGGGTGGCTCTGTAATGGAATGGTATTTTACACCCCCCGCTTCAAGAGGTTCCTGCTCTATTTGCTTTTCCAGAGCGGATAGTGCTTTTTTTAACGCTCTCATATCATGATGAACCTCGGGAAGATCTTTTTTTATCTCCTTTAAAAGCTCGGAAAGCCCCTTGGTCCCAATTGAGGCTGAGTACATGCCGCGAGAGCGGTCAAAAAGGTTATGGGCTTCGTCCACCATGATGAGATATTCTTCGCGGCCTTTTTGTTGAAAAAAGCGCCTCAGGTATACCCGGGGATCAAAAACATAATTGTAGTCGCAAATAATCAGATCACAGCTTAAGGCCAGCTCAAGGCTCAATTCAAAGGGGCAGATACCGTGGCGAAGGCCTGCTTGGCTGATCATGTCCCGGGAAAAGAAATCCTGTCTCTTTAAAAGCTCTTTAACCACCTTTCTGGATTTTGACTGAAAGCCCTGAATAAAAAGACATTTCTCCGGATTGCAGTTTTTGACAGTGTTCAGGCACAGCTTGTCCTTGGCTGTAAGAGTGAGAACCTTGAGGCGCATACCCTGGTCGGCCAGCATCTTGCAGGCATTTTCGGCAATTCCTCTCGTGGTTGTTTTAGCTGTCACATAAAAGAGACGGTCCAGCTTTCCTTCTCCCAATGCTTTGATGGCCGGAAATAAAACTCCCATGGTCTTTCCCGTGCCTGTAGGTGCCTGGGCAAAAAGACGCTGTTCATTCTCGATGCATTTATAAACATTGTAGGCCAGAAGCTTCTGCCCTTTTCGGTAATCCGCATAGGGAAAAGCCAGTGTTTTAATGGATAAATCCCTGATCTCACGCCATTTTTCCTGAGCCAATGCCCAGCTTGTGTAAGGGTAGAGTAGGGTTTTAAAAAAACGTTGAAGCTTTTCTATGGTAAAGGATTGATCAAAGGACTTCTCCTCATTTCGGGTCTTATCATAATAGGTAAGGCGCACCGTAACCTCTTTTAAGTCCTCTATAATACCCAAAAGCAATGCATAGCATTTACCCTGGGCCCAGTGGCCGTCGCTAAAATGCTCATGAATTTCTGATAGAGGGGTGGCCGAGGTTTTTATCTCCTGAACGACAACTTTATCCTCATATCTGAAGATGCCGTCGGCTCTTCCGTTGACCTCCAGGATACAGCCTTGCGCCTCAAAAGAATGGGAGAGAAAGACTTCGGAGGTGTAATTGCCGGCCTCACGGTTGATGGCTTGAAGCTGGGCATGAGCAAGAGAGCCTTCCTGGGCAAGGCGGTAGGAGGAAAAACTCCATGCCTCGTCGTCCCTGACTGAAAAAGCCACAAGGCTTCTCACCGAGGCTTTGAATTGGGGGAGGATGTTCGTTTCCGGATTTGGTTCTTGAGCTTCATCCACTTTTTGCTTTGGCAAGGTCGCACTCCTTCTTGCAGAACATATGTTCACTCATCTAAGTGTACTTTATACCAGGTATTAGGTCAACTGCTCAGGATAAATCTTTTATCGCACTTGCAGAGTGTTTCGGACTTTTATATAATGTAATAGATTTATGCGAAATAACGGCGTTTGTTCCATACTTTGCCAAGCTTTTCTTTGCAGTTATTTGAAGGGAGAATTCTCATATGAATAGAAGAGTAAGACTAATAATGGTTCTTTTTATGATAATAAGTTTTTTTACAGTGGCCAGTCCGCTTAAGGCCAGTGCTGATGTCGGCAACCATAATAGCTACGACTCCGGCGGCAGCTCTTCTTCCGGTTCAGACTGGGATTTCTCGAGCAGTTCTTCCGGAGGTTCCGGTGGAGATTTGGAAATAACCTCAATTCCCGTCCTTTTGATCATAGCTGCTATTTACATATGGACTAGGTCCAGGGCCGGTAAATCAAGAGCTGCAAACACATCGTCCACCTTTCCAAGCAGCCCTTCCTATAGTGGCGTAACAGACATGACCCAATCAATAGAAGCGCAGGTAAGGGAGACCGATTCGGACTTTTCCAGTCAAAAGTTCTTAACCTGGGCAGAAGAAGTATTCATAACCCTTCAGAATGCCTGGACTAAACGCGATTGGAAGATCATTCGCCCCTTTGAGAGTGAAGCGCTGTTTAACAAGCATAATAGTCAATTGGACGAGTACCTGAGAAATAACACCATTAATGTCATTGAACGAATTTGCATTAACAAGTCAACCCTAGCCAACTATAGCCAGGACGGCCAATATCAATATCTTACTGTCTATATGGAAACACGCATGAATGACTATATTATTAATGCGGATACCCGCCAGGTTGTTAAAGGGGATATTAACAGAGAGTTCTTTACCAATTATAATCTCAAATTCATGAGAAGCCTGGGTGTCAAGACCACTGTCAATTCAGGTAAAAGTACAACAAATTGTCCCAATTGCGGTGCACCCACACAAATAACGTCGGCCGGTGAATGCGAATATTGCAACAGTGTGATTACAACCGGCCAGCATGATTGGGTGCTATGTGACCTTGATAGTATTTGACGTTGTGGCGGTAGCGTAGCATAAGAGCACTTAAAGCGAGTAAGTTAGAATATAAAGTACTACTATTTATAAGAAGGGAATGAAGTATTATGGGGCTAATTAAAGCGATTTCATCAGCAGTAAGATCAGGTCTGGGAGATCAATGGCTGGATTTTATTTATTGCGAGGCACTTCCTGCCGATGTACTCCTAAAAAAGGGTCAGAAAAAGACCAACCAATCTCGATTCGGAACCTCTAATACCAAGGGAAGCGACAATATCATCACCAAGGGCAGTAAAATAGCGGTTAACGAAGGCCAATTCATGCTAATTGTCGACCAGGGTAAGATAGTGGATTTCACCGACGAGCCCGGTGAATATACAATGGATATCAGCACCGAGCCGTCACTATTCTATGGCTCCTTTGGCGAGAGCCTTCTTGAAAGCTTCAAGCAGGTAGGTAAGCGCTTTACCTTTGGTGGAGACACCGCCCATGATCAGCGTGTTTATTTTATCAACAAAAAGGACATAATCGGCAATAAGTTTGGAACACCAAACCCCGTTCCCTTCCGCGATTCGGAATTCGGGTTTACTGTTGATATCAAATGCTATGGTGAATATGTTTATAAGATTGTTGATCCTTTGCTATTCTTCTCGTCTCTTTGCGGGAATGTGGATGATGAATTCAGGCGGGACGAAATTGACAGCCAGTTTAAGACAGACCTTTTGAGCACTCTGCAGCCTGCCTTTTCAAATGTGGCCATGAAAAAGATTTCCTATGATATGCTGCCCGGTTCTGTACCCGAAATCTCTGCTGCTGTAAGAGAACAGCTCGGGCAGACATGGGGCAGTGTTAACGGTATCAACGTCACAAAGGTTTCCATTGCCAGTGTGAGCACCACCGAGGAAAGCGCCAGGAAAATCAAGGAATTCCAGTCCAGTAGGGTCTACAGTAACAGCACGATGCAGGGAGGCCGTATGACGGAGGCCTTTGCCAATGCGGTAGAGGGAATAGGTAAAAACAGCGGTAACTCAACCAATGCCATGTTCGGTATGATGGGTGTTGGCATGATGAATAATATGGGTAGCAATATGTTTGGCGGTGTTGGTGCCGGTCAGATGCAGGGGGGACATAACGCTCAACCCCAACAGGCATCACCTGCCAATCCTAATAGTTGGACCTGCAAGTGCGGGACAGTGAATGCCGGTAAATTCTGTACAGATTGCGCATCCCCTAAGCCTGCTCCAGCAAACACGTGGCGATGCGAATGCGGTGATGATAACACAGGTAAGTTCTGTAAGGAATGCGGCAAGCCCAATGCCACGGGAAAGATATATAAATGTGATAAATGCGGCTGGACTCCGGAAGACCCTGCAAAGCCCCCCAAGTTCTGTCCTGAATGCGGAGATGTTTTTGACATGTGCGACGTAATAAAGTAAATAACCATAGAAGGGTGCTGTCCTAAAGCTGTGAGGCTATAGACAGCACCTTTACTATTTTGTGCTGCCTTGCTCCGGGTCTGTTGAATCATTTCGGTATTCCTTGGGGGATACACCGGTAAATCGCTTAAAAATTCGAGTAAAGTAATTGGCGTTATCAAAGCCGATCTTATCACAAATCTCATTAATCCGGATATGATCGTTGAGCATCTGCTTAGACAAATTAACTTTATACCTGTGAACATAGGTAACAAAATTGACGCCGGTTTCCTTTTTAAAAAGCTGGCTCAGATAGGGGGTAGATACATTGACATACCGGGCCGCTTCGGTAAGCTGAACAAATCGGGAAGGATTCTGAATAATAAATTCAATGGCCTTGGCAACAATGGGTGAATACCCGTCGGAATTTTCGGAGCTGGCCGTAAAGGTTATGTTGGCGAAATTAAGCAGCTCATGATGAACCACAGAAACGCTCTGGGCGTTTATAATGGTTTTCTGGCAATGGTAGTACTGACTTTCCAAAGCTCCGGAATTGGGCTGAAACAGCTTAAGAATGGCGATGGTATATTGCAGGAACTCGTCCTTTGGAATACTGTCGGCGTGAGAAAAGTAGTAGAAGAAATCATCAATCTCTTTTAACACGCCCGAGGCGTTTTTTGCACAAATATTGCAGGAAATCGCTTTTTTATTCTCCTGGTAAAAAGCTTTATGATTGGCATCCATAGCCTGCATTCGGGTGTAAACAGCCACAGCTCCGGGACGGTCCCAAAAAAGCTCGTCAGCAATCTGGCTTGCGTGGAGGTAATGACTCCTAAGCTCCGACCAATCGCCATACTCAACACTAAAGCCTATAGAACAAAGGGCATCCAGAGTTGGCTCCAAATGGAGCTTGAGTGCGGCCGCAATCGTATCCTTGTCGGCATTTTGGGGAAGGACAATACAAATATTGTCTGCTTCAGTCAGACAGATAATACTTTCCATCCCACAGCTTTTTAGAATTTGGCGGCACATATTGAGTTTTATACTTGAAGCCATAATATGGCCTGGCTTTTGCGAGGTCAGGATCACACAAGCCAGAAAGCCGCCGGGGAAAAGCTTTCGCTCGTCTTGAGCCAGGGATTCGTTTTGATTGATTACTTTATCCAGCAGAATGGATGCATCCGGGCAATGAGACTCGCCAACCGTTTTCTCAGCAACCCCGTGAGAGGACGGAAGGATTTTAATCTTGTTTAAAACCCTTAAAAGCTCGGTGGGGTTCATGGTCAACTTATTGACATAGTCCACCACTTTATGGCGCAAAGCCGTACGAACGCTTTCAAAATCATCACAGCAGCTTAGGATAACGATATTAATAAAGATACCTTCATCCTCCAGCTTCTGCATTAGGTCAAAACCGCTCATTCGGGGCATTTTTAAATCCAGCAGCATAATATCGGGCTTTAGCTGATGAATTTTCTGATAAGCATCCAGGCCGTCGACGGCATCATCCAGAAGGGTGAAGCCCTGACTTTCCCAGTCCATGCAGGTACGGAGCCCAACCCTTACCAGGTATTCATCCTCCACTATCAGAACTGTTGCCATGGTACACCTTCTTTCATGAGGTTTTGTAAGGCAGCGTCATGTCTACAAGACAGCCCTGATCGGGGCTGCTTGTAATCTTTAGTCCATAATTATTTCCAAAAAGCAGTTTAATACGCTCCTGAATATTCCAGATACCAATTCCGGTAGAGTGGACCGACTCGGTTTTTGTAACGGTCAGTTGGTCTGCATCCTGCTGGTTCATACCCGCCCCGTTGTCCTTGACCGACACAATTAACCGGTCTTGGCTTTTTATAGCGGAGACAGTAATGAGTCCTTTGGAAAAGGCAAAATTACCGTGCATAATGGCGTTTTCTAAAATGGGTTGAAGGCAGAACCGTGGAATCTGGCAGGATAGCAGCTCTTCCGGAACGTCTGTGATATAGGTGATGGTGTTACCGTAACGTACCTGCATCAGGGCAACATAGTCGTCCAGGATGTGGAGCTCTTCCTTAAGCTCGATGAAATCTCCGCTTTTACTGAAGGAATAGTGAAGAATGTTGCCGAGTCTGCTTAACATGTCTGCTGCCAGATTATTGCCATTTATGGAAGATATCCACTTGATGCTGTTCAATGTGTTGTTTAAAAAATGGGGGTTTATTTGGGCCATAAGAGCCTCAAACCGCATATTTTCTTTCATGGCAGCCTGCTTTGAAGCAGTATCCATCAAGACATAAATGCACTCGGAGACCTCATTGAGATTTTCCGAGAGCAGATTGATTTCCTTAAAGCTGTTTGGAGCAGGTGTCAGAGAAAAATCAGCCTTCTGCAGCTTGTGCATCTGCCCTAAAAGGATATTGATGGGAACACCCATATAATTTGAAATGGCGTTTATAATCAGGAAAAGAATCAGAATCAGCATCAGGAAATATCCCAGAAACATTGTTTGCTGGCTGTTTACCCTGGCATTGAGCACATTGGTGGGAACAGTGACCACCAGCTTCATGCCCCAGGTTTTAATTTGCTCTTCAAAAACGGTGGCTTTATCCAGATTAGCTGTAACATAACTGTTATTAACGCAGATAAGGGTATCCCGGTTGTAGATTTCCTGTTTATATTGCAGAAAGGGGTGGTTGGTCATTTTCTCCCAAAACCACTTTTGTGGGACCTTGATATGTAAAAGAGCGATGATCTGCTGATCTAAGCCCCGTATGGGCCAGGTGGCCTCCAGATTTCCGGTGGTTTCAGGCTTAAGAACATTATACCAGACAGCCCGGTTTTCATCGAGCAGCTTATTGTTAAAGACATCCGGAACAGAGGAAAGCTGTTCGACTTTTTCAAAGCCGATTACTCTACCTGTACGCGTAATAACGGATACTTCAGGATTGAGAGAGTACATGGTGGCATTTGTGAGATTGCGTATGTAAGCCATAAGGCGCTCTCGGGCAAAAATGGCATCGGCCGACTCAGGATCGTCGGCCATGGTGTTTAGATAGGAAAGTACGTCGGAGCTTGAGCTGATATAGGCTGCCGTATAGCTGATGCTTTCTACGACCGTTTCCAATTGATGGACATTACTGGTTATGGCGAGCTCAGCGGATTCAGACTCAATTCCCCGGAGAATACGGTTAAGGTTACCGGTGAAAAGGTACGAAAAAATGACCACTGGAATTATGACGCCAACGGTAAAGAACAGCAGTAATGCCCACCTAATGGTCAAACGGCCCAAAAAACGATCACGCATAGCATGTCTCCAAGTTACCCTGCCAGTGATGTTCAGATATTCCGATTATAGTACTTTATTCGCTGGCGAATTTCATCGTCAGGGAAGGAACCGGTGTTGAGATATTCTGTAACAGTTTTATAATCCGGAATGGCTGCCCGACCGCCGATTCCTGTACACTTTATAGCAGAAACGGCTGATGCCAGCCGGGCAGATTCTGTGGGATCAAGCCCTTTACATAGCCCTGCCAGATATCCGCCATGGAAGACATCGCCCGCACCGACCGTATCTACAACCTTTATGTTTTTCTGGAAGGCCGGCATTTCAAAGTAGGTATCTCCCGCCATACCCCGGCAGCCCTGTTTTCCAAAGGTAAAAATAACGGTGGAAGGCCCGGAGGCCATCATAAAGCGTAGGTTTTCCTTCATATCCCCGCCCAAGGGGAAATACTGGTGGTAAAACTCCTCGGACCCGATTAATATATCCACCAGATAAAGGCTTTCTACAATTTCAGGGGAATAGAAATCAGCGTCAAGGCATACCTGGGTTCCTGCCATACGGGCAATTTCAGCGGCTTTTCGATCTACTGCATCCATTCTGCAAAGATGCAGGAATTTGGCTTGTGAAATGGTATCGCTACAATTTTCAATATCTTCTGTGGTCAAGCCGTTTCCTTGGTCATCATAACTCCAGAGAATACGGCGCCCACCTGATTCAGTGTCGGAAATAACAATTGAGAAGCCTTCCTGATAGCCCTTTTTTACAGATATGTCAGTCACATCTATACCATGGCGCACGAAGTCTTCCAAAAGAAAATGTCCGCGTGAACCGTCTCCCAAAACCGCAATCATCTTGCAGGGAATACCCTGCCTTGCCGCGGCCACCAGTGCCGTTGCAACCTTGCCGCCGCCCTGACAGCTGCTTTCGGCTATCTGCATGCTTTCGTTATCCCGGGGCATATTTTTTAGTCTAATCAACTGGTCAAACCAAGGGACATCGATTCCTACAATTAAAGGATTAGCTTTCATTGTTAAAGTCCTTCCTTATTAATGTGCAGGATACTCACTATTATAGTAAATGGCATCCTGGAATGCAAACTATGGCTTGTCAAAAGTGAGGCCCTCTATGTATTTGCATGCCTCTTCAATGGGAGCGGTGTGGTGCCCGTATACGCAAGCCACATGGTGGATGTAAGGGCCTAAGACCAATTTCTTTTCCCATCTTGGCCAGGAGTCCACCTCTACCCATAAATAATTGCCGTTTGTTTGAGGACCATCGGTTGTTTTAGCCAGTCCGGCCAAAAGATTATAATTTCCTCGGCAGCCGTCAAAGCGCAGCAGGGTAAGCTCCCCGTCGTGCAGGGGCCATTGTCCCATACCGTCGTTGATGAAAGCGTGCTCGTTAGCCTTCTTGAGGCCTTTGGGGAAAGGTCCGCAATGCCAGAGAAGCTCGGCGTTCTCGTTAGTAGGATGGCGTTGGGTAAGGTCAGCGAGGAATACGGGCTCTGAATAATTGTTGCAGGCCTGGGCTATCAACATGCTGATGGCACCGTGGACATCATTTTCACATGCAACCGGAAGTCCCTCATCCAAAAGGTTACCGAATACCGCACAAGGGCGTATGCCAAGGCCCTGCCCGTATATGTTCCAGCATTCGCTCACCACAGCGGAACAATTGTTTTCATGGGCAAATTGTCGTATGGCAAGCTGCAATCCTGCCATTCGGCTAAGGCTTACGGCATCCATTTTACTGGTGTCTACCCCAGCTTTATGATAGCCTTCAATGATTTTTTGTGCATCGGGGGACTCTGCCAGACTCAAAGCGGATTGGATGATGGTGGTGGCGGGAACAGGGACAAGCTCGAATCCGAAGCGTTCCAATAATTCACTTTCGTTAATCATAACACTGAGGAAAGGCTGGGGACGGACACTGATCTGTGCAATGCGCACATTTCTAAGATTGGCAAGTATCCGGGAGGTCACGATAAAATCTCTGAAGCCCTTTTGGAACACTTCGTCGTTGGTAAAGGAATTTTCAATATAAGTAAAGGGGACACCGCCCCGATATAGTGCTTTGCCAGCGGCAAAAAGACCGCACTGGGTATCGGTATCCCGCCACGCGAAGCCTTCAGGAGCACTGTCACGCTCTCCCCAAATAAGAACAGGAAGCTTCAAGGCTCTGGTCAGGCGGAGCACCGTCTCCTCCTGGCCGAAGTTGCAGTGGGGAATGAAAAGAGCATTGACCTTTTTATTACGGAAATGCTCAATGATTTTGTCGGCAGTCGCAATATCAGACATGATATTATCGGAGCTTAATCCCTCAATTCCTACAAACTCCACGTCGTATTTTTCACAGAGGGTTTTTGTTACTTCATTGATATGGTCACGGTTTTTCAGTGTGGCGGCGTTGGTGACCCAATCCCTTCTTGTGGGTGCCACACCCAGAATAACTTTTTTATGGCTCATGAGTCTGTTCCTCCAATTGTTAATAAATATCACTTTATAGGTCAACTATAATGGAACGATTTTGGGCAAGTCAACAGCTCCGAAATAACACATTAAGATTGTGCGGGAAAAACTAAAGAATGTTCAAGTCTATCCATATTAAATGAAAAAAACTTAAAACAAGCTTAAAATTATTGCATTTTAGATAAATATGGTTTCTGTTCTACAATGTAAATCTCAAGTAAAATAGAGTTCAAGGAAATCCAAATGAAGAAAAGGAATGAAGCCCAATGAAATTGAAACCTGAAGTACTGGAAAGGGAATCCTTTCGTAAACTGGGGGACTTTGAAAATCTTCTGGAGCTGAGTAATGTCTATTCTGGCCAAAAGGTGGATGAGGGTTTTTTCCCCGATGCCCTCCGCTTGGATAATGATGGCCAAGCCACCTCTGTTTCCATCACTAAAGTATGCGGAAAGCCAAAATCCATTCGAAGTGTGGAGTATCATTCCCATAGCTGTGAAGGCATTCTTCCGCTGGATGGCGATGTATACATTTTTGCAGCACCGGCCTTTTGGTATTTGAAGCTTGAAGAAACAAGGCTGTTTCGGGTGCCCAGGGGGACCATGGTCAAGCTGAAGCCTGGAGTTGTGCATGGCGCACCGATTTCCGCGGATGGCAATCCCGTCAATGTTATGATCCTGCTTCCAGAGAGAACCTATAGTAATGACTGTACCTTCATTGACCTGGAAGAAGAAAAATACATGTATCCGGAGCTTGATTAGTACGGTTCACATTCACTAAGGGACAGAAGCTCCCCTTTTAGACGTGAACCGGTATTATATAAAAGTAACAGGAGGGAAAAAAATGAAAAAGATTCTTTGTTTGTTTCTTGTGGCAGCAATGACGGTATCACTATTTGCCGCTTGCGGTCAGCAGCCGGCTCCAGCATCAAGCAACACGCCGTCACCATCTGCCTCGGCACCAACTTCATCACCGGGGGAAGCAAAGCCTGAAGAAATCAAAGGCGATATTACCTTCATGGTGATCGATTCCTTCACCAAGAGTGAGGATGCGGCTTTGTACGCTACCACCAAGGCTTTCATGGAAAAATATCCCGGCATCAAAGTAACCATTGAACCCACTGCAGCTACAAATATCAAGGATAAGTTCACTACCTCCGCACTCTCCGGTGCAGGCCCCGACATCATCGCTCTGGACTCTGCCGGATGGGCTGTTGATGCTGCGGCTGCAAACCTGCTTGCTCCTTTGGATAAGGAATTAGGGCCTATCAAGGATCAGTTCAACGAAGGACCTCTGAATTCCGCCTTATACAATGGTAACCATTACGCTGTGCCTTGGTACATGAACAACATGGGAATGTTCTACAACAAAAAGATACTGGCTGACGCAGGTGTAGACAAGGTTCCTGCAACATGGGCAGAGTTTACAGACGCGCTTACCAAGGTTGGCAATGCAGGCAAGAAGGGAATCATTCTACCATTCTTCTTCCCATCCTATGTCATGTATGCGTTCTACTATCAGAATGGCAATCCGGTTATTGACACCTCCGGTGGCAAACCTGTTTCAACACTGATGACCGACAGCGGAAAAGAAGCTTTTAACTATCTGGCAGAACTGCACACCAAGTACAAGGCATTCCCTGAATCCACAAAAGATGCCATGTCATGGGATCAAACCTATGCTCCTTTCATCCAGGAAGAGGTCGCCTTCCTTTTCTGCGGCGACTGGGCTAACTGGGCATTGAAGGATAGCGGGATTGACTACGGGATCGCACCTCTGCCTGTCGGAAAGCAACCCGCAACGGTTCTCGGAGGCTATACACTTTCAATCAACAAGAATACCGCCAGCTACGACGCAGCTTGGAAGTACATCGAATGGCTGACTGCCAAGGAACAGAATGATGTTTTATTGTCCTATGGTCGCGTAGGTGCAAGAAAAGACATCGACTCCGCAGCACTTATCAAGCAGGCCCCTCATCTGGAACAGTTTATTTCACAGAACTCCTACACCATGGCTAGACCTTCTATTGTAAAACTGGCAGAATTTGACGATATGTTTGCAAATGCATATAAACAGGTCATTTTAAATGCCAAGACAGCTGAAGAAGCATTAAATGAGTTAGACGCAAAGGTTAATGCTTTCCTGGCAAAAGAGTATAAATAGGGGTCCACAGGAAAGGGAGGCGTAGAAGGCGACATGACGCCTCCCTTTTGCTCTATCTATGTTATTTAATTTCATTAGTTAGTTAAACATGATGTCACCAATGCTTCCGAGTCTATTTGCAGCCTTGGCTGTCACGTCTTTAAAATACGCATTACAACTGGTATAGGCTATTGGCTTATGTTCACTATGGGGGAACTATTCATGAATTCAACGGACTACAGCTTGAAAAAAAATTGGGTGGGTTACCTGCTGGTGCTCCCCACCTGTATCGCAATATTCTGTGTTACCATTTATCCCATGCTTTACGGCTTGTTCATAGGGTTTCAGAATTACTCCCTGACCAAGTCCAATTCGCCGGATTTTAAAGCCTTTGCCGGCATTAATAATTTTATAGAGATTTTTAAGCAGCCGGAATTTATGCAGTCGCTTGGAAACACCTTAATTTGGACAGCGACCAATGTTGCTGTTCAGCTGGTGCTTGCGACTATCATTTCGCTGCTATTGAATACCGACATGCGCGGACGCGGCTTTTTCCGTACAGCCACTCTGGTGCCCTGGGCCATTCCGTCTGTTATTGCCGCGCTAACCTTTAGATTTCTATATGACACTAAAGTGGGTATTTTCAACCTGGTGCTGACACAGCTGAATATCATTACTGAGGGTGTTTCCTGGCTTGGGAATATCAATACTGCCCGATGGGCCGTCATTATTGAGAGTATCTGGAAGGGTACGCCCTTTGTCATGATCTTTATTCTGGCCGCCCTACAGACAGTGCCCCTGGAATTATACGAAAGCGCGCGAGTGGACGGTGCTTCACGGACCAAAATGTTCTTCCGAATCACCCTGCCCATGATCAAGGAGCCCGTGGCCATCGCCACTATTTTAACGACTATCGGAACCATCAACAATTTCAATGCAGTTTGGCTCATGACCCAGGGAGGGCCCTTGGGAACCACTGAAATTCTTTATACCTACTCCTATAAAAAGGCGTTTGTTATGTACGAATTCGGTGAGGCCGCCGCTATTTCAACCATCATCTTTGCGATAATTGCAGCACTGACTTATTTATACACCAAGCTCATTGCAGAAAAGGAGAAATAGAATGAATAAACGGGGGAATAAAGAAAAAGTCGCACAATATATATTGATATCAATTTTTGCTCTCCTCGCCCTTTTCCCATTGGTTTGGGTGATCCTTACTTCCCTGAAAAGCAAGGAACAAATTTTCAGTATTGCAGATATTTTCCCCAGAAGCATAACGGTGGATAACTACATCAATGTGCTGTTTAAGGCAAAATTTCTGGTTTACTTCAATAACAGTGTCATAGTAGCTGTTATTTCAACTGTGATTTCCATTTTCCTTTCCGTAACCTGTGCTTACGGCCTCACGCGATATCACATCCGGGGCGGCAATAAACTGAAAATGGCCATTTTGTATACCAGGATGTTTCCGGGCGTTTTGCTGGCCATACCCTATTACGTTATCATGCGAAGTCTTCGTTTAGGAGATACACTTTTGGGGCTGGTCTTTATCTATTGCTCCTTTACGCTTCCATTTTGCATCTGGAATGTTCAAACATTTTTTGAAAAGCTCCCTTGGGAGTTGGAGGAAGCTGCCAGTATTGACGGGGCAAACAAATTCCGGACCTTGATATCCATCATGCTTCCCATTGCAAAGCCGGGTATTGTAGCCACGGCCCTGTATTCCTTTATGATGTCATGGGATGAATTCATGTTTGCCAATTTATTTATTACCTCAACAGAGAAGAAAACCATTTCCCTTGGAATTCAGTCCTTCATAGGAGAATACAGCACCGACTGGGGAAGCCTGATGGGCGCTGCGGTCATCAGCCTGATTCCTATTATCATATTCTTTGCCGTAGCCCAGAAGAGTCTTGTAGGAGGACTTTCGGCCGGTGCTGTCAAGGGATAAGGAGGCTTGTTATGTATATCGATCTTAAAGAATACAAAACCTTTTCAAAATCTGATTTTACAGGGGAACACCTGAAGCTTCATATTCCTCGGGTCATCAAAAAGCTGCAAGTGATTAATGGACGGGTTGAAATGGCTCTGGACACGCTGGTCTGCTATAAGGAGCCCATTGTCATAAGCGCGCTGATGCAGGGCCGGGCTTTCCGATTTGGGGGCTCTATGGCTGAAATGACTCTGGTGCTGGAGTTTGTCTCACCTTCTACGCTTCGTGTGCGCCTCAGTAATGGCAGTAAGGTGCCGGAGAAGCATCAGCTCATGCTTTTGGAAGAACCACGACCCTTGCAAAGCTTCCGATGTGTTGAAGGTGAGGAGGCCTATAGCCTTATTACGGATAAAGCTCTAGTCAAGCTCTATAAAAATCCTTTCAGGATGGAGATAGCAGATTCAAACGGAAAGGTTCTCTATCGCCAATATAACGACGACATGCACAATGTCACCCAGGACCGCCGCCGGGGCTTCAAGGAAGGCGAAGATGACAATATGACGGGTAATGCGGCCAATCTGAGTTACCCGGGCTTCGAGTGCTTCCCGTTCGGTTATGTGGAGGATGAGGACACAGGCCGCTTCTGCTACTGTGAAAGCGTGGAAACGCGGTTTGATGAGTGCTTTTATGGCTTTGGGGAACGCTTTTCCCCCATTAATAAAAATGGTCAGGAAATTTTAAACTGGGTCATCAATCCCGTGGGAGTATCCAACAACAAAGCTTATAAGAGTGTGCCGTTTTTCATGAGCAACAGGGGATACGGTGTTTACTATAATACACCCCGGAAAATCCGCTTTTCTATGGGAGATTACTTCTACAAGGCCTATAGCAGCCAGGTAGAGGATGATCTGCTGGATATGTTCATTTTCGTAGAACAGGACACCAGGAACATACTCGAGCAGTATACCGAGTTGACTGGCAAAAGCCAGATTCCGCCTAAATGGTCCTTTGGGGTGTGGATGAGCCGCAACTGCTATATGACTCAGAAGGAGATAGAAGAAGTGGCACAAAAGCTCAGGAATGAAGAGCTACCCTGTGATGTCATGCATATTGACTGGGCCTATTGCAAGGACTTTAACTTCGATTTTGAGTTTGATACAGAGCGTTACCCCGATATACCCGGTATGTGCCGGAAGCTCTTGGATAAAGGTATCAAGGTTTCGGTGTGGCAGCTTCCCTATATCAAGGAAGCCAGCACAATTTACAAGGAAGCGGCTGAAAAAGGCTATCTCGCTCGCCATGAAGATGGAAGTATTGCCGACCTGGAGGCTCATGAGGGTGTCATTGATTTCAGTAATCCCGACGCGGTTTCCTGGTATCAGGAAAAGCTGCGGAATCTTTTAAAACAGGGGATACGCGTTATTAAAACAGATTTCGGAGAGAATGCTCAGGATTGCTACCGCTATTTCAGCCTGGACGGCCGGGATATGCATAATCTTTATCCCTTACTGTATAACAAGGCAGCCTATGAGGTATGCCAGGAGGTTCATCCGGGAGATTCCCTGGTTTGGGGGCGCTCAGCCTATGCCGGATGTCAGCGATACCCCGTTTATTGGGGCGGTGATTCTGACTCGGATTATAACGGCATGTACCACTCCCTGCGTGGCGGTCTTTCATTGGGGCTTTCAGGCTTTCCGTTCTGGAGTCATGATGTGGGTGGTTATTTCTGTACTCCCGAACCCGATGTCTATATCCGGTGGCTTCAATTCGGCATGCTGTCCCCGTTGGTTCGCTTTCATGGCACATCGGCTCGGGAGCCCTGGGCCTATGGTGAGGAAGCCGTGCACCAATACCGTAAATATGCGGCTCTCAGGTATTCACTCATGGAGTATCTGTATAGTGAGGCTCACCAATGCGCTGAGGACGGAACTCCTATGCTGAGGGCACTGGTTCTGGATTTTTCAGATGATCCCATGACAGTCAATATTGATGACGAATACATGCTGGGAAGAAACATACTGGTAGCCCCTGTTTTCAGCAGTGATCCGGTTCGTAAGGTTTATCTTCCGGCCGGTACGGCCTGGCTGGATTTACACCATCATAAATGGTACGGCGGTGGCAGAACAGTTGAAATTTCCACACCTATTGATATCACACCTGTTTTCTTGCGGGGTGAAACGGCAACTCCCTTTGTGGAGCCAATGAACTATGTGGATGAAAGGCCTCATGAAAAAATGCGATGGGAGATCTGTCCCGTTCACGACATTGCCTATTATGACTTGAAAACCGATACCCGAAATATCAGCTTCAGATATGATTTTGACGGTGATACAGGTGTCGGCAGGCTAAATATTCAGGGAGCCCAGGGGTTGGAACTGACCTACGCCATTAACTGTCCTGATGTTAAAAAGCTCTATATAAACGATGTGGAGACAGAAATCATCTACGATGAAAACCATTTTGTAACCATAACAGAAAAGAGATAAGGAGAGAACGAATAATGCCATTGGTATCGTCAAGAGAAATGCTGAGAGCCGCAAGAAATAGCGGCTATGCGGTTGGCTCATTTAATATTTTCAATATGGAAAGCGCCAAGGCCATTGTGGCGGCGGCAGAGCGTGAGAAGGCACCGGTGATGCTTCAAATATGGAGCGGGTTTGAGTCTTTTATCGGATTGGACGTATTGGGGGCTATCGCCCTATGTGAGGCGAAACGCGCAAAAGTGCCTGTAGCTGTCCATCTTGATCATGGTGCAACTCTTTCTCAAGTAGGGCAGGCCATTGCCGCCGGTTTTACATCGGTCATGATGGACGGATCTGCGCTGCCGTTGGATGAAAATATTGAGTTGACCCGCAGTGTGGTAGAGGTTTGCAAAGGCTTGAATCTGCCCGTAGAAGGAGAAATTGGACATGTAGGCGGATCTGAAGGCGGCGAGCACAAGGACGCCATTGTCTATACCGATCCGGACGAAGCCCTGCGCTTTTATAAGGAAACAGGTGTTGACTATGTGGCGGTGTCCATAGGCACCTTCCATGGTGTATACGATGATACGCCGAATCTGGATATTCCTCTCCTTAAGCGTATTGCGGCTAAAGTGGATGCACCGCTGGTACTGCACGGCTCATCCTATACACCCGATGACATGCTGGCGGAAGCCGTTAAGGCGGGTATATCTAAAATAAATGTAGCCACAGAAATCAGTGATGTCATGATAAAAGCGACGATCAGGCATATCAAATCCCTGGAAACAGTGAAGTATGCCAGTGATTTGACCAATGTACCCTATGAGGCGATGACCGAAATGGTACAGCAGAAAATACGGCTTTTTGGCGGTACAGGAAAAGCAAATTAAGGGGGAGACTTATCCATGAAAATTATTGATGTTATAACCGATTATGTCCGTTGCCCGCTTCCTGGGGAATTCCATCCCACATGGGGGAGCGGAATGACCATGACGGCTGTGGGCATGACGGTGGTGCAGATTGTCACAGACGAAGGGGTTACCGGTATTTCAGCGGGTACTGCCGATGGCTGGGAAAACGTAGTTGGAGTCAACACCTTTTTAAAGAAGCAATTAATAGGGAAGGACCCCTTAATGATTGAACACATCAGGCCCATTATTTCCAACGCCAAGCTTCGTATGGGCTGGCCATGGATGGTGGAAGCCGCACTTTGGGATTTGGCCGGAAAGTACTGTGGTATGCCAGTTTATAAAATGTGGGGTGGCTATGCCAACAAAATGAGGGTTTATGCCAGTGCGGGGGAAATTCTTCCCCTTGAAAAGAGAATAGAATATGTTCAAACCTGTATTGATTTAGGTATTTCCGCCGCTAAGCTCAGAATGCACAGCCCCAATCCGGAGGATGATCTGGAGGATATCAGGACCATTGTGGCTAAGTTCTCGGGCAAGATCTCCTTCATGGTGGATGCCAATCAAGCCGATCACTTACCCGGTGCCAGTGATATCAATCATTCCTGGGACACTTATACGGCGCTCCATGTGGCCAGGGAGCTCGAAAAATTGAATATTCTATGGCTTGAAGAGCCACTGGCAAGATACAACTATGAAGGCCTTGCTTCAATTGCCAGAAAGGTGGATATTCCATTGGCAGGCGGTGAAAAGAACTCCGGCCTCAATGAATTTAAGGACCTTGCTCGAAACGAGGGCTATCATATCCTTCAGGGCGACAGCGTTTTCTGCGAGGGGATGTTCCAGATGCGCAAGGCTGCTGCTCTGGCAGAGGCTTATCATAAGCTGTTCATTCCTCATACCTGGTCAAATCCCTGCGGGCTCATGGCCAATATGCAGGTTGCGGCATCCCTGCCCAACTGCCCCTGGTTTGAGCTGCCCTTTGAGCCTCCGGCCTACACCATCTCTATGTATGACAATGTCTTTAAGGAAGGTATTCGGGTGGAAGACGGCTTTATTTATGTACCTGACAAGCCGGGTCTGGGATTTGAATTCCGTGACGGCTTCCTTGAGGAAAACCGCGTGCCCTTTAGTAAGGAAAGCTGTGGTATCCGATGAAAAACTGGAAGTGGACATGGATTGCGCTGGCAGTGGTTCTTTACCTGTCAAATGATGTATCCATGCGCATGGTGGCGGTAAATGTAAACTTTATAGCAGGCTCAATTGTGCAGGCTTTGCCGTTGGTTTTAATAAGCTTGTTGGGTATGACCCGCGAAAAGGGAGGCGGTGCTTACTGGAAAAGTCGTTCCATCCTTTACCGGATCCTGCTTTATGGCACTGTGCAAGTGTTAATGGGCAACGTACTCTATTTTCTCGCCATGCGTTTTGGCGGCCTATCCATTGCCTCCCCTACTGTACAAAGTCAGGCTATATGGGCTGTTGTTCTGGGAGCTGTTTTGCTCCGGGAGCATATATCCCCCAAAGGCTGGGCAGGGGTGGTTTGTTTTGCGGCAGGCATCGCCATGATTACCTATTTTAAGTCTCAGGGAGTCGTTACTTCGGGTTGGCAGTGGGGAGTATTGTTCGGGATATTGGCGGGACTCAGCTGGGCATCAGGCTCGGTGATTCAGAAAACACTTTTTAAACAGCAGGTTTCGCAAAATACGATTTTCTTTTATGGCACCCTGTTTGGCATCGTGCTGCTGACGGTTCTTGGACTAAGCACCGACCCCATGGGCTTTCTTGGCAGCTTAGCTACCCCTGACACTTACAAGATGCTATTGCCCGGCCTCTTCAGCAGTATAGCGACATGGTGTTTTGCTCGGGCGCTGCGGCAAATACCCGTTTCAACCATCATCCCCATTCTGTCGGTCAATATCATTTTCAACACCATTATTGGTGCTCTGGGCTGGAAGGAATATGTCAATACAGGCACCATAGCAGGGCTGCTCATCGCTTTTATGGGTATCCTGCTCTCGCAGAATATCCGGCTTGGCCGGAATATCAAGAGTCATAAGGAGGAAGCAATATGAGTAAAATTGAATCCTATCCGCTGATTATCGGCGGGAAAAAGGTTTACCGTGAGGAAACAAGACCTATTCTGGATAAGTACAGCGGAACCCATTATGCAACCATCAGTATTGCCGTGGAAAAGGATGTCAACGATGCCGTAGCGGCTGCAAAAGCTGCATTCCAGTCAACTTATTTTGATGTGCAGACACGATACAATATACTGACAAAGGCAGCTTCACTCATGGCAGAGCGGGCCGACGAGCTTGCTGAGGTTCTGATTCATGAGACAGGTAAAATTGTTCAGGACGCTAAAAATGAAGTGGCTTGGACCATTGATTTATTGACCGAGTCGGCGGAGGAGTCCAAGCGTATTACCGGGGAAACAGTTTGCTTTCCGGTGCCTTGGCTGGACACAAAAACCTGCTACACCCGTCGTGAGCCTATAGGTATTGTAGCGGCTATCACGCCTTTCAACTTTCCTCTAAATCTGGTAGTCCACAAAGTGGCACCGGCCCTGGCAGCGGGTAATCCCGTCATACTAAAGCCTGCCGAGGCTACGTCGATCATAGCTTATAAGTTCTGTGAAATTTTAATGGATGCCGGTGTTCCCGACGGATTTATCAGTTATTTAAGCGGTAGCGGCCGGGTGATCGGCGATATGCTCACAGCCAATGAGGATATCCGTTTTTATAGCTTCACCGGAAGCGTGCCGGTGGGAAAGAGCATCAAGGAAAAAATCGGATTACGCAAATGTGCTCTGGAACTGGGCTCCAATTCCGCCACCATCGTCTGCAAGGACTATGACGTGGAGCAGGCAGCGTTAGCCTGTGCCGATGCTGCTTTCACCAATGCAGGCCAGGTTTGTATCCATCTCCAGAGAATTTATGTAGAGCGGCCTATTTATGAGTCTTTCCTGAATCGATTGGTAGAGCTCAGCAAAGCTAAGATTGCCGGAGATCCTTCAGATCCTGCCACCCAGGTAGGACCCATGATTTCCTTAAAGGATGCGGAGCGTGTCATGGAATGGGTGGATGAGGCCAAAGCATCAGGTGCGGTGGTACATTGCGGCCATCAGAGAAAAGACGCTGTGGTATGGCCCACAGTCCTCACCCATGTCAACAAGGATATGAAGGTTATCAAGGATGAGGTTTTTGGCCCGGTGGTATCGGTTATTCCCTTTGATACCATGGAAGAGGCTTATAACATGGTTAATGATTCAAGATTCGGCCTTAACTCGGGTATTCTCACCAACAACATGCCCATCGCCATGGAAGCCATCTCCAAGCTCCAGACCGGCAGCGTGATTGTGGGCGGAACCTGCGGCTTCCGGTTTGGAAATATGCCTTATGGTGGCGTTAAGGAAAGTGGATTCGGTAAGGAAGGCCCCAAATACGCCATTGAGGAAATGACCGAAATGAAGACAGTTGTAATACTTGCTTAGTTTTCTTGCCTCCTCCTTACATATAGCGAAACACCTTCATGGATTAGTGTGCCATGGAGGTGTTTTTGCATATAAACCTCCAGGATGATAAAAAACCAAAATATTAACTGCAGGTTTTTTTTGTCGAAAATAGGATTCTATAATTATGTCATACTTATGTATAATTTATCAGTTCTTTTTGACTGAAAAAAGATTTACCATATGAAATGTAAGATGATTATAACTTTTATGTTTTCCTCACAAAGCAACTCATTTAAATGGCATGATAGTTTTTATTCTCTAAAATACATTACTTATAGGTAAAGGGGAAAATGCATGGAATTTGCTAAAACGTCAGCAGAACTCAAACAGAAGAAAGACAGTGTATTTAAAATTCTAAAAAAACAGTCAACTCTTCAGTGTTTTGTATTGGTGGGGATGGTATTCTTATTTCTATTCAGTTATATACCTATGGTAGGGCTCATTATTGCTTTTAAAAAGTACAATATTTCCGATGGCATAATGGGCTTTTTTACCTCTCCATGGGCGGGGTTTAAATTTTTTAAAGAATTTTTTACCGAAGTCGATTGTGGCATAATCATTCGGAATACTATTTCGATAAGCTTGCTGAAGGTGATATTTACATTTCCCCTTCCCATACTGTTTGCAATAATGATAAGTGAAGTCAGAGCCATTAAATTAAAGAAGTTCATACAAACAGCCAGCTATTTACCTCATTTCATTTCATGGGTGGTTGTGTATGGAATTATCTTTGCTTTTTTCTCAAATAATGGTGTTGTAAATAACATTTTATCAGCTTTGCACTTAGTGAAGGAACCTATTCCATATCTAACAAATGAAAATAATTTCTGGCCTTTGGTAGTTATTTCAGATGCCTGGAAAGAATTTGGATGGTGGGCCATTATATTTATAGCGAATATTGTGAGTATTGACCCTTCACTGTATGAAGCTGCGGATATAGATGGCGCAACAAGAATTCAAAGGATATTATATGTAACTTTACCCTGTATTAAGGGTGCGATTAGTGTTGTATTAATACTTACTATGGGCAATCTGTTAGGCGGTGGTATGTCGGGCTCCAATTTTGAGCAGTGTCTTCTTCTAGGAAATGACCTAAACAGGTTAACTTCCGAAATTATTCAGACGCATGTTTTGAAAGTCGGCTTGGTTCAGGTAAGGTTTTCATACGCTACTGCGGTAGGACTTCTTCAATCAGTCATTTCTGTCATTCTTATTTTCAGCAGTAATTTGGTGGTAAAGAAAATATCTGGAAAGGGACTGTATTAACGTTCGAGATTAAATCTAAAGAAAAGTGGTGTAGAATTTATGAAAAGAAAAGATGATATTATATTTGATACGATTAACTATATTCTCCTGCTTATCGTAACATTCCTGACCATTTATCCATTTTACTACATACTTGTCATATCGTTCAATGATGGGTTGGATGCATCTCGCGGAGGAATTTACTTCTGGCCTCGTTTATTCAGCTTGGATAATTATAAAAAGCTTATTTTTGATATTAAATGGCTGAACTCTTTTAAAGTATCTGTTATAAGAACAGTTCTAGGAACTGTATTTACTGTTGCATTTACGAGTGTTGTTGCATATGGCATGTCTAATAAGAAGCTGT
Source organism: Bacillota bacterium (assembly GCA_023443745.1). Taxonomy (GTDB): domain Bacteria; phylum Bacillota; class Clostridia; order DSM-8532; family DSM-8532; genus DTU059. The sequence continues at coordinate 61,838 of JAEZTB010000033.1, read as the reverse complement.
TGTTCAGGAAAGCCTATCATACTGTTTTAATCTTCTCCATGTATTTTTCCGGAGGCTTAATACCTTATTATATATTATTGAAAAAATTAGGTATGTTAAATTCAATGTCCGTTTACATCATACCATCACTCTTAAGTCCCTTCCTGGTCTTGATTATGGTTTCGTTTTTTCAGGATGTACCCGAAGCGCTTAGTGAGGCGGCAAAAATAGATGGTGCAAGTGATTTAAAGATTTTTGTGCGCATTATATTACCTATATCTACACCTGTCCTGGCAACAGCAGCTCTTTTTACAGCTGTGGGACAATGGAATTCATGGATTGATTCTGCTTATTTTGTAACAGAGCCAAAATTAAGAACGATGTCCTATCATTTGATGGAGATCATTAATAAAAGTCTTGCGTTAAACTCAGGTGAAGGAAATCAGGCAGCGTACTTGCAGTCGCTTAGCGTGACTACCAAATCCCTTCAATCGGCAGCAATTATAATTGCTACTGTACCCATTTTAACGGTTTACCCCTTTTTGCAAAAATACTTTGTTAAGGGTATTATGCTCGGTTCTGTCAAAGAGTAGCCAGAAGGAAAATGTAAAGTAAAGACCTGGAGAATGTTTGAGGAGCGAGATAGAACTCGCACCTCAAAAAATAGTCCTCGAAAGCGCTAGAAGTTTTCGGGAGCAATATTTTAATATGAGTGGAGGAATTTGTAATGAAAAAAAAGTGGTATGGTATTCTTATTTCAATCGTAATCACCCTGTCGATTGTGTTAACGGCATGCGGTTCCTCAGGTACGCCTCAGAATGACACAAACCCAACTGCTACAAGTGACGGGGACAAAGGCTCCAATGCTACTGAGCCGGTAACTCTTTCTGTGTTTATTAACATGGATTGGTATTGGGTTGATTCTTTTGGTGGACGTCCGGTTGACGAAGAAATAACCAAAAGGACCGGGGTTACATTAAAAGTGACAAAAGCGGCAGATGAAAACCAATTGCCAATACTCATTGCATCGGGCGATTTACCGGATATCGTGTATAATGGGTCTAAAAAAGTTGAAGCAGATCTTGTAAAACAATGTGTTTCATTTAATGAACTGATTGAAAAATATGCGCCTGACTTTAAGGTGGAAGATATTATCATAAAAAATAATACTATGGAGGACGGTAAGTTCTATACAATTAAAAATGCATATGCGACCCCTGAGGAATATGCAGAAAAAAATCCAAGATTTGTGGGACTTCCTGGTGCGGCCACACTCCACTTGCGTCAGGATATAATGGAGCAGATTGGAAATCCGGCGATAAATTCACTTGATGATTTTAAAAATGTTTTAGGAATGGTAAAAGAGAAATTCCCGAATATGAATGCATTAGCTTTAAGGGCTGATTACAGATCCGATTATTTTAAGCAGGTTTTTGGAGTAAAGTCAGGGTCAACTGGTGTTTATGAAGAAAATGGAAAAATTCTTTACCAGGTAAGGGATCCTAAATATGTTGAAACATATAAGTATATGAACGAATTATATAGAAGTGGTTATATTTCATCAGAATCACTGGTATATAAAGTTGAAGATTTTCAACAGGATGTATTTAGCGGAAATGCCTTTTCCTGTGTAGCTGCTACGGATCAAACCGGAAAGAGCAATGAGGCATTTAAAAAAGCAAATTCAAACTACAAATTAAAGATTTTATCTAATGTTTTAAGTGAGGATTATTCCGTTGTAAGTGATGGAATCGGATGGGCCGGACCATATATTACAAAAAATAGCACAAAGCAGGATAAGGCCATTAAGTTTATACAGTTTTTAAGAAGTGATGAAGGACAGAAATTAGCTTGCTGGGGCATAGAGGGTGAACATTACACTTTGTCTTCAGATGGATATCCTGACCTGACTCCGAAGATGGTTGAGCTTAAAAATGATTATGATAATATGGTAAGAACTGTAGGCAATATGGCTTGGGCATGGGTTATTTCTTCAAAAACTGAAGGGGTATGGAACTATAATCCTCATGATCAGGAACTGACAGATTGGCTGACTGTAGTTAAAAATAATTATGCTTTCAAACCACTTCATGCTCTGGTTATACCTAACGGTGATATTGACGAAAGTGTCATTTATAAAAAAGTGGTTGATTACGAGAAGGTAAATAGCGTAAAGCTGATCGCAGCAAAGTCTGAAGCTGAATTTGACAGTGCATACAATGATATGTTAAACAAGCTGGAAGCAATGGGCCTTTCAAAACTTGAAGCATGGATGACACAAAAGTATGAAGCGATAAAATGACGTTATTGATAAGCAAATGAATTAAAGCTACATGAAGATATAGCTGCTGGCATTGACCGGCAGCTATATCTTAAAATGAGCAGGGAGAGTGATATAAATGCAGTTTGACTTAAATCATGTTCCATTTTCAAGGTTTGGTTCATACTTTTCCATACGTGCCATGGATGTGGATAAAAATGGAGGCAGCCAAAAACCCGGGTTATATTTAAACAGCAACCATGGCAGTATAAGGAATAGTAATATTTTTGATATAGAGTTGCTGATAGATGATCAAATTGTTCCTTATAAATATACTGTTACACCTTCAAAGTTAAGACTGGAATGTAAAAATGGCTACGTGGATATCTGCATATCCGAGCATAACCTGATACGTATTAAAGGTAATGGTGCAGGCTTGCGCTTAGCAAGGACAACATCACGATATGACTATCTTGTTACTGAAAGCAGTACCCAATGGATGCTTAATTCGAGCCAACTGCAGTTTAACCTGATGATACATTTATTGGCTGGAAGAGCTGAAGTGACCGCTCCTTTTAAGATTGACACCTCTGAGTCTATCGTTTTTGATTTCCGGGCTGAAGAAAAAAACGGAAATTTTGAGGCTGCAATAGAAGAATTTGATGTATCCTATACAGGCAAGCCTGATTTTGAAGACTTTGATGCTGCAATTGCTAAGGTGGAAGATGAATTTAGTCTGTGGCTAAGTAAAACACTTGAAGCAGATGAATCATTGAGAAATGGCAGAGAACTGGCCACCTATTTATTGTGGTCATGCACTGTCCATCCGGAAGGATTTTTAAAAAGACCTGCGGTTCTTATGTCAAAAAACTCCATGGATAGTATATGGAGCTGGGACAATTGCTTTAACGCAATGGCTTTGGCAAAGAATAACCCTGAATTGGCCTGGGATCAACTAATGATATTTGTTGATCATCAGCACAGCTCAGGTGTATTTCCTGACCTGATGAATGACAGGAAAATTTTGAGGAATTTTTGCAAGCCGCCTATACAGGGATGGATACTGAATTGGATGATGCAGAGAGGGTATATTTCACAGGAAGCCTATCTTAAGGAAATTTATAAACCTTTATGTTTATGGACAGATTGGTGGTTTAATTTCTGTGATCATGATCATGATGGAATTCCACAATATAATCATGGAAATGATAGCGGTTGGGATAACAGCACTATTTTTAAGGATGGGATTCCTGTAGAAAGTCCTGATTTAGCAGCTTTTTTAGTATTGCAGATGGAAGTTTTAGAACGAATTGCATCTATGTTGGGATTGAATTCGGAGGCCAAGCATTGGGAAGAGAGAACGGAAGCGACTTTAAAAGCAATGCTCGAACATTTCTGGGATGGTCGCCGGTTTACATCCAATATATCCGGAACTCATAAACCAATAGAATCGGAAAGCTTACAGCTCTATATACCATTAATTTTGGGAGAGCGCCTGCCGAAGGATGTCATAAACTGTCTGGTAAATGATCTGAAGCAGGAAAACAGGTTCTTGACTGAATATGGGCTTGGGTCTGAGAGTATCAGCAGCGACTTATATATTGAGGACGGATATTGGAGAGGTGCCATATGGCCTCCTGTCGTCATGCTTTTTTGTGATGCATTGGCTTCTATTGGAGAGAAAAATTTCTCTCAAGCATTAGCTCAAAAATACTGCAATATGGCATTAAAAAGCGGTATGGCGGAGAATTACAATGCATTGACAGGAGCAGGTCTTAGAGACAGAGGGCATACGTGGGCCGCAAGCGTATTTTTGGTGTTGGCTAATGAGTATTGTTAATAGGGATATGACAAAGAAAGATATCAGAAAAAAAATATATGCGATGATTATACCGGTCATAGGTGAAAACATATTACAGATGACTGTTGGACTTGTTTCAATGGCGATGATATCGAGAATAAGCAATACAGCTGTTGCTGCCCAAGGTATATGCTCTTTGATCATCGGGATAGCTTGGAGTTTGTTTAAAGGACTATCATTAGGCGGAACCGTGCTTGTGGCAAAAGCTTATGGTGCCGGAGATACAGACAAGTTGGAAAGAGTCGTACAGCAAACAATGATATCCAGTTTTATTTTGGTACTTATTTTACAACAAGTCATTTATTGGCATGCTGGAGCCATTTTGAGTATTTTTAATCCAAAACCAAACGTAATGGCTCATGCCATAGGATACATAAGGACTGTGTCGTTCGGGTTGCCTTTTTTGAGTATTGTCTTGAATGTTAACGGGGCGTTACAGGGTATGGGTAACACAAAAACACCGCTTATGATTACAACAATTTTAAACCTTGTAAACATTGCACTCGGGTATATTTTAATATTTGGCATATTGGGCTTTAATGGAATGGGTCTGAAGGGAGCGGCTGTCGCGTTGATATCAGCTCAATTTATAAGCTCTCTGTGTGCGCTGTATATCGTGTTTGGAAAAGATGGAATTTTGAGGAATATGCGTAACACATCATTTTTTAAGCTTCAGATCAAGCAAGTTGGAGAGATATTCAATATAGGTATACCTTCAGGATTTGAAACAATATTTTGGCAACTGGCATCCATCATACTTGGCAGGGTTATTTTATCATTTGGCGAAGTATCGTATGCAGCAAATCAATTGGGTCTCCAGGCAGAATCTATTTCTGAAATGCCCGCCCTGGGGTTTGGCCTCGCCGCAACAGCATTGACCGGCCAGGCCTTGGGTGCTATGAACAAAAAGCTCGGTAAGGAGTACATAAAAGAGATCAGCAAGGGAGCGATACTCGTAATAAGCATTGGAATAATCATTCTGTTATTCTTCCCACATGTGGCTATGCGTTTGCTGACAGACGATGAAGAGGTTATAAGACTGGGAGCCATCTATTTGAGACTGATGGGCTTGGTTCAGATTCCTCAAAATTTGCAGAGAGTCTTCACTGGGGCAATAAAGGGGGCGGGCTTTACAAAAATTCCAATGCTTATTGCAGGAATTGGCCTTTGGGGCATTCGGGTTCCGGCTGCACTTATTCTAACTAAATACTTTCATCTTAGTATTATCTCTATTTGGATAGTCGTTTGTATCGATCAAACCTTGAGGTTTATTTTAAGTTATATCATATATAAAAAGAAAAATATTTTTAAAGAAGCCGCTTCAGATTTATAAAGCGGAATGGGGTTAGCCAATGGAAATATACAAGCCTATATCAAGTAAATGTAACTTCTTGCTTCATGGTGCGGATTATAACCCTGAACAATGGAAAGATACCCCTGAAATATGGGATGAAGATATACGTTTAATGAAGCTTGCGGGCTGTAACGTAATGTCGGTGGGTATTTTTTCATGGTCGCATTTAGAGCCGGAGGAAGGACAATTTGAGTTTGGATGGCTGGATAATATTATGGATAAGCTTTCAAGCCATAATATTTATACCATTCTGGCCACCCCAAGCGGAGCAAGACCTGCATGGCTCTCAGAGAAGTATCCTGAGGTTTTACGCGTTCAGGAGAACCGTGTGAGGAACCTTCATGGCAGAAGGCATAATCACTGCCTGACATCACCCCTATACCGTGAAAAGGTAAACATCATTAACAGTAAACTGGCAGAACGTTATAAGGATCATCCCGGGCTCATCATGTGGCATGTATCCAATGAATATGGCGGGGAGTGCCATTGTGATCTGTGTCAGGAAGCATTCAGGGAGTGGCTGAAGAAAAAATATGAGGGTAATCTGGATAATTTAAACAAAGCATGGTGGACCACTTTTTGGAGTCACACTTATAGTAAATGGAGTCAAATTGAATCTCCGGCGCCTCATGGCGAAAACTTCTTACATGGACTCAACCTTGACTGGAAGAGATTTGTAACAGATCAGACCATAGATTTCTTTAAAAGTGAAATAGAACCGCTTAGGAAATTTGCTACTGATATTCCAGTAACAACAAATTTTGATAACTATGTAAATATCTTTAAAGGATGTATTAATTACTGGAAATTCGCACCCTATGTTGATGTGGTTTCGTGGGACAATTATCCTTACTGGCACGGAGAGAGGTCGAATTGGGTGGAGGCTAGCAGACGCGGATTCATTCATGATATAAACCGTGCATTGAAAGGCGGAAAACCATTCATGATGATGGAGAGCTCACCAAGTGCTACAAACTGGCAGCCCGTTGGTAAGCTTAGAAGGCCCGGTATGCATGTGCTAGCATCTATACAAGCAATAGCTCATGGCTCGGATACGGTTCAGTATTTTCAATGGCGTAAAAGCCGCGGATCTTCGGAAAAATTTCATGGAGCGGTTGTAGATCACTGCGGGCATGAGAATAACAGAGTATTCAATGAAGTAGCACAAGTTGGGAAAGTACTTGATAAGCTTCAACCGGTGACAGGCGCAGTTACCAATCCTCAAGCTGCTGTTATTTACGACTGGGAAAACAGCTGGGCTATAGATGATGCTCAAGGGCCGCGTAAAGAAAAGAAAAACTATTTTGAGACTTGTCATGCCCATTATCACCAGTTGTGGAAAAGGGGAATAGCAACCGATGTAATAGATATGGATACGGATTTTTCACAATATAAGCTCTTGATAGCACCGATGCTATACATGGTAAGAGAAGGTGTAGCAGAAAAAATGAAGAACTTTGTAGAGAATGGTGGGTGTTTAGTATTAACTTACTGGAGTGGAATTACAGATGAAAACGATCTATGCTTTTTGGGAGGGTTTCCTGGTCCGTTAAGAGATTTGGCAGGCATTTGGGCTGAAGAAATAGATGGTCTTTATGAGAATGATGAAAATTATGTAATCATCAATAAAAATAATGGTCTTGGCCTGTTAGGTGAATATGTGGTAAAGGATCTTTGTGAAATCATACATGCGGAAGGCGCGGAGATTCTTGCCACCTATAAAGATGATTTCTATGCAGGAATGCCTGCTTTAACAGCTAAAGCATATGGAAAAGGGAAAACTTACTATATCGCTTTTAGAAATAATGATGATTTTCTGGATGAATTTTATCAACAACTGGTGAATGACTTAAATCTTAAGAAAGCTTTATATGGTACTATTCCTGAAGGTGTAACTGTACAAAAACGTTCATCCTGTAATGTTGATTTTATTTTTATACAGAATTACTCTTCCGAAAATAAAGAAATTGACTTGGGCGATGAAACGTACTTTGACATTATCGCAGAAAATGAGACCAGAGGGATAATGGAAATATCCGGTTATGGTTTGAAGATTTTGTCGATCAAGCATAAAAATTGATTGGAAATCTTAAGGAGATTATTTTGTTTTAATTGCAGATAATCTCCTTAAAAATTCAATTTTTAATTATGATACGGTTTTGGTATAATAGTAAGAGAATTAGCCGAAAGGCTGATTAAGAGTACAATAGAGGGTGATCATATTATTAAGTTTCTATCGAAAGTAATAAATATGAAAATGCATCAAAAACTACTTTTTTCTTACTTGTTTGTAACAATATTACCTGTTTTTATTACAGGCTATTTCTTTATACATAATACAAGAAGTATTATTTCAAATTATATAAACTATGTAAGTGCTGCTACTCTAAAACAAGCCAAGATTAATGTTGTAAATAAGCTAAATAATTTCATAAAAATATCTGATAATATGCTTGTTGAGTCACAATTTATTGAATTGCTTAACAGAGAATATACGAGTGACTCGGAATATTTGAACACTTATGTTGATAATATATTATTTATTTCAAAAAAACTAAAAATGGCAGTACCTGAAACAGTCCATATCACAGTCTTTACCACAAATAAGACATTGGTGCAAGATTACAATGTCATTTACTACGCTAATAGTCTGGTAAGGGAAAAAGACTGGTATAAAAAAGCTGTATTGGAAAATGGGAAGAATTATATATCCATGCCCTATTATAATGATAAAGGAATTAGAGTCTTTGCAATCAGCAGATTACTTTATAAAGATATGATACATGATAAAATCCTTGTTTTAAGGATTGAAGTTCAAATGGATGAAATCTACAATTTGATGAGAGAAGAAGGTAAGAGCAAAAAATTCTACTTGATTGATCGGACAAATCAAATATTTGCATCATCTGACGATGTAGAAGCAGACATACAAAATAAAAATAGCCCTGAGGAGAATGGAATATACAGAGTCTTTGACGAAAACGGAGTTTACCAAAAAGGAAACGATGTTATTATATTACAGGAAAATTTATCTGATTATGGCTATTTGAATGGTTGGCAGCTTGTAGAAATAGTGTCTTCAAAATTAATTACTACGGATTTGGATAGAACCGTTTATTTGACTATAGTTAGGTCACTTGTAATTTTTGGTTTAACATTTTTGCTCATATTTATTTTTTCCTTTAAGCTAACCAAAAGGCTTAGAATGCTGACAAAAAATATGAGTAGAATTAAAAATAACAATAAATTTGAAGTATTTGTAGATTACGAGCAAAATGATGAAATTGGTAAACTATCAAGAAGCTTTAAGGAAATGATCGAAAGAATTGATAATCTGATTTCAGAAGTTTATGTAACCAAAATGAAGATGAAGGATCTTGAAATTAAAAAAAAGGAATCAGAAATTAATGCCTTACAAAGTCAGATTAATCCGCACTTTTTGTTCAATACTATGGAGACAGTCAGTATGAATTCATTAGCTTATGGGGATAAAGAAACCAGTGAAATTGTCAGAAGCTTTGCTAGAATTCTCAGAATGAGTATTGAATGGGATAATGATAAAATCAGTTTGAGTAAGGAGCTCGATCTTGTACTTAATTATCTTAAGGTTCAAAAATTCAGGTATGGAGAAAAATTAAGTTATTTTATAAATATTTGTGAAATTGATTACGATATACAAATACCGAAGTTTACCATTCAGCCAATAGTTGAGAATTCCATATATCATGGTCTAGAGCTCAAGGAAGATAACTGGATTTTAAATCTGTCAGCCCAGCGTGAAGGAAGTGATTTGAAAGTCACTGTAGTGGATAATGGAATAGGAATTAGTGAAGAGCATTTAGAAAGAATAAAATGTGCTGTAGAAGAATCTGATTGCAGTCAAAGTAAAAGCATTGGTTTAAAAAACATACATCAAAGGCTGAAATTATACTATGGAGAGCATTATGGTATAAGCATTGAGAGCAGCCTGAATATAGGCACCAGTATAACGGTTACCATTCCTTTATCCCAATAACGGAGGTGGAGCAAATGTATAATGTGTTGTTTGTAGACGATGAAATTAAAATATGCAGAGGGTTAAGTATTATTATAGATTGGAGTAAATATGGTTTTAGTATTTTGAGTTCAGCATCGAATGGCAGAGAGGCCATACAGAAGATAAAAGAGAACAAAGTTGATTTAGTTATTACTGATATTAGAATGCCTGTTATGGATGGCCTCGAACTTAGTAAACAAATACGGGATATCAATCTTGACACAAGGATCATTATAATAAGTGGTTACAATGAATTCAGCTATGCCCAAAAAGCCATCGAATATGGGGTGAGAGCGTTTCTGTTAAAACCCCTGATACCGGAAGAACTGATAGAGCAGGTCCTTAACATAAAGCGAGAATTAGATAAGGAAGAAATCACAAGAAATGAGGAAATAGTAAAAATAGATGCTTTTAAAAACAAGCTGATACTTGATTTTATTTGTGGAGTCAGCGATATAAAATATGTTGAAAATTGTTTAGTCAAGTATGAAATGAGTTTTGAAAGCGATTCATATAATGTGGCATTGGTTTGTGTGGACAATAGAGTGAGTAAGAATCAAATAGAATTAGAAGATTATCAGATGAAAAAAAAAGATATAAGGAAAGCTATTGAAGATTATATTAAACAATTTAATCTAGGATATGTTTATGATGATGATGGATTGATTGGAATATTGCTTTTAGGGAAAGGCATATTTAAATATAATAAAAATAATATACACGAAATTCTAAAACTGATATGTAATAATATTAGCGAACGTTTTGAAGTTAATGCAGTCATAGGCTACGGCAGTGCTATAGAATCTCCGCATGAGATTAGGCGTTCCAGAAATGAAGCTAAAAAAGTACTTAGGAGTAATGGACTACAACAGGAATCAAGAGTGATATCATACGAAAATTATCTTTACGATAAAAGTTTATGGGTTGATCTGAAATTGGATTTTAAAGGGTTGATAGATGCAGTGGAAGATGCAAATAGAGATTCTATAGAATATGAAATTAGCAAGCTTACAAATTCATATCATTTTAAAAATCTGTTAGATGAAATTGCTCAGGGAATAGTAATAAGTATAATGATTGAAATGTCGAATTTGATAGAAAAGTATAATGGTGAATCAAACCTGGTTTTTAATTATGATACATTAGATGAGATTCAAAATGTATGTACGGATATAAAGCTATTAGAATCATGGCTTATTAAAAAGTGTCATGATGTCAGTGAATATACAATAATGCTTAGTGTCAAGAAGCAAGACAATGTTATTAGCCATATACTTGAGTATATTGATGAATACTATTATAAAGATATAAGTTTGTCATTGCTGGGAAAGCTATTTTATATCAATGCTGCTTACCTGGGACAGTTATTTAAGAACACCCAAGGAATCACTTTTTGTGAATACATAAATAAAAAAAGAATTGAAAAATTTAAATTACTATATAAAACGAGTAACATGCGGATAAGTAGTATCATAGAAAAAGTAGGATTTAATAACTCTGAACATTTTTATAGACAGTTTAAGCGCTTTGAAGGCATAGCATTTGCTGAATGGAAAGAGCAATATAAAAAATATCAAATACTTTGTACATAGTGCTCAAACTGTACGAAATACATTCTTATTTTGGTTGACCATCCCTTTGATACCATGGAAGAAGCCTATAATATGGTTAACGATTCCAGATTTGGCCTTAACTCTGGTATTCTCACCAACAGCATGCCCATCGCCATGGAAGCCATCTCCAAGCTCTTACTCTATATTTGTATTATCATACTGCATCATCATCCCATTGACATTCCTTATACTTGGCGGATACCTGATGTTTTGTAAAGGCAGGAGGAATTGACATGGATATCAATTCCATTCCGGAAAGCTTTCAGTCAAAATTTAGGATCGCAGTAATTGCAGCTCTTATGCCAGGACCAAAAACATTTAAACAGGTTAAAGAGATAACCGACGCAACCGACGGAAATCTCAGTGTGCACATGTCAAAGCTGGAAGAACTGGGCTATATAGATATTAAAAAGGACTTTAGATCAAAAAAGCCCTGCACAACCTATAAGTTGACCGAATACGGAAGAAATCTTTTCAAGGAATACGTCGATTTACTGGAAGGCCTTATCAGGAACGCGAGTATGTAAGAAGATGGATGGAGCTATGTGGTCAAGGCATATTATCTTTTGCGCAAAGGCAAAACGGATGTCCAGCAGGATCTATCATAGTCACAAACTCACTACTCCCGAATTGTGATGGTGCTTTAGTAGCACCAATCGATTGGGCATATTCAACGGCTGCTGTAACATCCGGCACTTGAAAATCGAAATGGATTTGTTTTTGCTGTTTACCTTTTTCTTCAGGCCATATCGGCGGAATGTAATCTTCTTCTTCGATAAACAGAAAGACGATCCCATCCTTACTGCATAATGCGGGACGGCCAAACATTTTACTTTTTTCCCATCCAAGTAATTTGTGGTAGAATTCGCATAGTTTTTGCTCATCATCACAGTCAACCATTATATTGCCCATGCATATGCCAGTAACCATTGAAACTCCTCCCGCTCATTGCGTGCAATCTAAATAATCCATCTCTAGTATAGCTTGTTGAAGGGTAAAAAGAAATCGGCAAATTCCATATCGAAATTTACCGATTTATCTGGCAGGGGAGACAAGGATCGAACTCGCGACACGCGGTTTTGGAGACCGCTGCTCTACCAGCTGAGCTACTCCCCTACAACTGACGAATTCAAGTATACAATAGGAACTATGTGGTTGTCAACATATTATGCAGGCGCTTTTATGGCTATTTAATGCCATTCAATTGTTTAATTTATTGCTCATTTATGGCTTATAAGTGCTTTATTTATTGTCATAAAAAACATGAAGATCAGCCAAGACTGCAATCTAAATAGCATTAGACTATATAAAGGTATAATTCATAATTATTTCAATATAAGAATAGCTTGGTAAGAGCAATTATGCCATAATGGAAATAAGCTTGAAGAGTTGGATATTTATAGATTTCGTATTGGGGAGGTTTTTCTTATGCGTAAAGTGACGGCTATACTTATAGGCGCTGGTGATAGGGGCTCTAAAGCCTATGCGCCCTATGCCGTGGAACATCCTGATGAGCTTCAGTTTGTGGCTGTTGCTGATTCGGATATGGTAAGAAGGGAGAATTTCGCACAGACTCACGGTATTCATCGGGATATGTGTTTCTCTAGTTGGGAGGAGCTTTTGGATAAACCCTGCCTTGCAGACGCAGCGCTCATCTGTACCCAGGATAAAATGCATTTCAATCCCACTATAAAGGCCTTGGAAAGAGGCTATCATGTGTTGCTTGAGAAACCTATGTCCACAGATCCCGTGGAATGCATCAAGATGGGGGAGTATGCAAAAAAATATGAACGAATCTTTTCAATATGCCATGTACTCAGGTATACAAGCTTTTTCGGGACCTTGAAAGCCTTATTGGATGAAGGAAGGATTGGCCGACTCATCTCTATCCAGCATAATGAGAATGTTGCGTTCTGGCACCAGGCTCACAGCTATGTACGGGGAAACTGGCGCAATTCTGATTTATCCAGCCCCATGATCTTGGCCAAGAGCTGTCATGATATGGATATCATGCTTTGGCTTGCAGGCGCCGATTGTGTCAAGGTGTCGTCCTTTGGTTCCCTTACCTATTTTAAGGAACAAAATGCTCCGGAAGGCGCGCCGTTAAGATGCCTTGATGGTTGCCCCGTTGAAAACGAATGCCCTTTTTATGCGCCTAAAACCTACTTGACCGAAAATACCGGTTGGCCGGCTTCGGTTATCTGCAATGACAGCAGTTTGGAGGCCAGAAGGAAGGCCCTGGAAGAAGGGCCCTATGGCAGGTGTGTCTTCCGCTGCGACAATAATGTGGTCGACCATCAGGTTGTTAATTTGGAGTTTGCAAATGAAGTGACGGCGGCTTTTACCATGTGCGCGTTCACCAATGACTGCAAGAGGACCATCAAGCTTATGGGAACAAAAGGCGAAATAAGGTGCGACATGGAAAAGAATGAGATAGAGCTTATCGACTTTCTTACCAGAACAAGCATACCCATCACTGTGAACGAAGCCAACGGGAATAATGGTCATGGTGGGGGGGATCAAGGTTTAATTAAGGATTTCGTCAGGCTCATTCAAAACGAAGGCAAAGTAAAAAGCCTCACCTCCGCTGATATAGCCGTTCAAAGCCATTTGATGGCTTTTGCTGCAGAGAAGGCAAGGTTAGAGGATAAGGTCATGCACATTGTCGAATACAAGAATGAGCTAATAAACAACTGAGCAGGCTGAATCTGAACATACTTAATAAGGGACGGTAAGGGGCTTTCTCAAGGAATAGTTTTGGGATAGTCCTTTTTTATATCTTTTCATGCTGACTGATCACGGTCTGCCACCGTTTTCCGGCATCCTTGCAAAGGTAAGTTTTATTATATATGTGGTAAAATACTTGAAGAGAGAGGGTGCTCAATTTGGAGGTTATGGATATGAAGTATGATTTTGAGAAAGTTATCAACAGAGCCAACACCGGATCGTCCAAATGGGAACAGATGAAGAAATGGAATCCCCAAGTATCAGAGGGCATCGTTCCTTTTTCTGTAGCCGACATGGAGTTTATTAATGCACCTGAAATAATCGAAGGATTGAAGCACTATATTAATTCCACCGTTCTTGGCTATACCAGGCCAACCGAGCATTATTACAGAGCTGTATGCAGTTGGATGAAGAAGAGGCATGAATGGAATGTATCGCCCGAATGGATCGTAGGTTCCGCCGGTGTCGTATCCGCATTTTTCTCGGCAGTCAAAGCTTTTACCGAGCCGGGGGATGGGGTTATTATTATGCCCCCTGTCTATTATCCGTTCTATGGTGCTATAGAAACCAACAATAGAACTATTGTTGAAAGTCCTTTAATCAACACAGGCTCTGTTTATAAAATAGACTTTGAAGATCTGGAAAGAAAGGCTAAGGACCCAAACAATAAAATGCTCCTGTTCTGTAGCCCCCATAATCCGGTCGGGCGGGTTTGGTCTAAAGATGAGCTTGCGAAAGTAGGGGATATCTGCTTAAGAAATAATGTTCTGATTATTTCTGATGAAATCCATTTTGACCTGATTATGCCGGGTCATAAACATACCGTGTTCGCAGCTCTTTCTGATGAGTTAGCGAATAATACAATCGTATGCACCGCCCCCAGCAAAACTTTTAACCTGGCTGGACTTCAGACTTCCAACATTATTATTCCCAATCAAAAGCTCAGGGAGGCATATTTAGAGGAAGTTCACTCCAATGGATTCTTTTCATTAAACATTCTGGGTTATAAAGCCTGCGAAATTGCTTATACACAGTGTGAAGAGTGGCTTGATCAATTACTGAAGGTGATTCATCGCAACCATCTGACTCTTAAAAAATACATAGAGGAGAATCTTCCTGCCATTAAGGTCTATAACCTTGAGGGCACCTATTTGCAGTGGATGGATTTCAATGGGCTTGGCCTTGATAAAGACAGGTTGGAAAAATTGATGCATGAAGAAGCTCAGATCTTTTTCGACGAAGGTTATATTTTCGGAGAAGAAGGAAATGGCTTTGAAAGAATGAATATCGCTTGCCCCACAAGTGTTCTGGAGCAGGCACTAGAAAGACTCAAAAAAGCAATCAGCAAATTGTGAGCCAGGGGGACAACAAGGCCGAGTCTCAGTAACAGACTCGGCACAGCGTTTTAATATAGTCACTATTTCGGTTTACAATGTTTCCAGGGCTTCTTCAATGGCTTGGGACAATTGATCGGGGCAAGAAGTGGATTTATATCCGCAGCGTATTCCTTTAAGCTTTTTAACAGCTTCCACAGCGTCCATTCCCTCTATAAGAGCAGATATACCTGTAAGATTGCCGTCGCACCCGTTTGAAAAAGTGACATTATGTACCTTGCCCGATTCAATATCAAATTGGACCTGTGATGAGCAGGTTCCTTTATTCTTGTGTTTGTATGTCATGGTTTTCACTCCTTTTCTTCCATTTGACCGTTGAGTTGTGCAATGAGTTTATTAATAGGCGTTCCAAGGCTATGGAATTTTTCCTCGTATTCTGTAGCAATATTGCCCTCTATCAGATCACTGCTGTATAGGTCAAAGGTTATTTTCTTCAAAGTATAATGGGAGTTTTTGAATTCTTCAAGCGAAAAATCAAACAAACCCCGGTTATCGGTTTTAAACTCTATCGTTGCTCCAGCTTTCAAAATCTTTTTATATAGCTCCAAGAAGTTGGCAGAAGTCAGCCGTCTCTTGGCATGGCGGCTTTTTGGCCATGGATCTGAGAAATTGAGGTAGAGCTTTTCTATCTCTCCCGGGTCAAAGATCTCTTCCAGAAGCTCCGCGTCGGTGCTGACCACTGCAAGATTACGGATTCCCTGCTCCGGTATCTTCTTCATCAGCTTTAAAAGTACAGTCGGGAACTTTTCAAGGGCGATATAGTTGATATCAGGGTTTTGCTGAGCTAAAGTGGTAATAAAACGCCCTTTGCCTGACCCGATTTCCATGTGGATGGAGTTTTGATTGCCAAAATACTCATACCACCGGCCTTTATATGCTTTTGGGTCTTGAATAAAGTTTTTTGAATGCTCCAGCTTGTCATAAGCCTGGGGATCGTTTCTCAGCCTCAACGTCAATCACCTCTTTATTTCAAGATTAATACGAAGTATCACCTTTGATTTCTCTTGCGGGTCTAGGCTTGTTGTTCGTTCTTTTAGGAACGAACTCTGGTAACGGGTAAGGTTATTATAAAGCATCAAGCCGATGATGACAATACGCTAAGTCCATAGATATATGGGAATGACTGGCTGATGCCATAATGATGCATCTTCATGCTGAATCAATATATCAAAAGTATTGACTGAAAGTCAGTCAGTTTAATATAATAGATAGAGAGAGGTGATTTTTTCCAATGACAAGGATAACAAAAGCTCCTCAGGAGCGCAGAAAAGAAATACTGGACACGGCTTTGGAGCTGTTCTTAAAAAACGGGTATGAAAAAACGTCCGTAAGCGATATTGTGCACAAGCTTAATGTAGCCCAAGGCCTTTTCTATTACTACTTTAATTCCAAGGAAGAGGTATTTCGGGCTGCAATGGAGCAATATACCGATGATTTTGCAGCTAAGCTTGAGTCCATTATCCTCGATGACTCCATTTCTTTTATAAAACGTATTGAGTATGTACTCAAAACCATGGATCAGCTTTTCCGCCAGTCGGAAGAAGCATTGATGGAGGGGATTCAGCACTCGGAGCAGCTTGATATGGACTACCGGCTTTCTCTTCATGTGGCCCAGAGCCTTGTAGGCCCTGTCAGTGAGGCGTTGAGCAATGCCAATGAGAAAGGAGTTCTCAGTATAAAAAATACTACTGCCACAGCATCGTTTTTGATATTCGGTATTTTTGGACTGATACACGGAAATCCGGAGCAACTGCATAACAGCCATTATTTGGACCCTCAAGATATCATTCATCTCATTTCAAAGGTGTTGGGGGTAACTCCTGAGGCTTTGGGCCAAATTTGAAAATAGGAAGGGAAATCGTTATGAATCCTCTTATTCAGTTTAGAAACGTCACAAAAGAGTATCCAGCAGGAGAACTAAAGATACGCGCTGTAGACGATATCAGCTTTGAAATTGAAAAGGGCGAATTCGTAGTCATTCTAGGACCCAGCGGAGCAGGTAAAAGCACCGTTCTGAATTTGCTTGGAGGAATGGACAAAGCAACAAAGGGTTCTTTAATGATTGACGGCCGGGATCTCTCGCTGCTGGATGATAATGGGCTTACGGCCTACAGATGTGACGATGTGGGCTTTGTTTTTCAGTTCTATAACCTTATTCCCACACTAACAGCTTATGAGAACGTGGCGATTACCAAGGAAATAGTAAAAAACGCGCTGGATGTCAGAGAAACACTTGAGTCAGTCGGTCTGGCAGATCGTATGCATCAGTTTCCGGCACAGCTTTCAGGTGGTGAACAACAGCGTGTCTCCATTGCAAGGGCCATCTGCAAAAATCCAAAGCTCCTCCTCTGTGATGAGCCTACAGGGGCGTTGGACAGCGAAACAGGTGTGCTTATCTTGACGCTCCTGCAAAAGATGAGCCGGGAAAAAGGCCATACAGTGGTCATTGTCACACATAATTCATCTCTTGCACCTGCGGCCAATCGTGTTATCAAGATGCGAAACGGCAGGATTAATGAGCAGGTTCTCAATTCAGACCCTCTTAATGTGGAGGAGGTGAACTGGTAATGCTCTTGCGAAAAATGTTTCGGGATATAAAGACCAATGTCACCCAATTTATTTCAATTTTTATCATGTCCGTTTTAGGTGTACTGGTGTTTTCAGGTATCAATGCGGAATGGTATGGTATGGAGTCGGAGGCTGACCGCTATTATGAAGAATCCCGGATGCCGGAATTTTGGATCATGGGGCAGGATTTCAGCCGGGAGACGGCAGCCGAGGTTTCTAAGATACCGGGGGTTCTCACCGTATCCCGCCGATTGACCCTTGACAGTGTTGCGGTTTTGGAAGGGCGGCCAACAATAAGACTCAATATTGTAGAGGACAATCAATTATCACGCCCGCATATTGTTGAAGGAGCTATGTTTGATACAACCCAAGATGGCTTATGGCTGGACGCTTCGTTTGCAGAGGCTCACCATTTGAAGATTGGCGGATTCATTACTCTTGAGGCTTTTGGACTAAAGATAAACAAAAAAATCCTGGGTTTTATTCTGCATCCCGAGTATGTTTATAACGTGAAAGATGAATCTGAGCTTTTACCGAATCCAAATGTGTTTGGGTTTGCCTTTATGACGCAAAATGCTCTACCGGCTGAAATACCGCTTCCAAACAACCAGTTGCTCATAAAGGCGGCAATGGATGCGAATTTACCGGTTGTTCATTCCAGCCTTGAAACAACCCTTTTTGGTAAGTACAGCCTTATTCTCACAAGAGATAATCATCCAAGCACCGCTATGTTCCGGTCTGAAATAGAGCAGAGCAAAGCTATGGGCGGGGTGTTTCCTGTCGTTTTTTTTCTGATTGCAGCTCTCTCCATGCTGACCACCATGACCCGTTTAGTCAGCAACCAGCGGACGCAAATAGGAACCTTAAAAGCAATGGGCTTTAAAAGACGTAAAATCCTGTTTCATTATGTTTCTTACGGCTTATGGATTGGACTGGCCGGAGGAATTATTGGTTTATTCACCGGGCCTCTGATTATCCCGCCCATTCTTTTCACCATGCAGAAGTCACTCTATTCGTTGCCTGATTGGTATGCCATCATTGTCCCGACCGATTGGACTGCTGTGGCTGTAGCGGTTCTTTGCTGCAGTGCATCCAGCTATTTTGCATGCCGGAAGGAGCTGTCAGAGGTGCCGGCGGCCACCTTGCGACCTCGTGCACCAAAGATCGGACGGCACACCCGCTGGGAAAAAAGCCGGAGCTGGCATAAGCTTGGTTTCTCTGTGCAATGGAATATCAGAGATATCTTTAGGAGCAAGGTGCGTTCTATTATGGCAGTTGCAGGGGTTACCGGCAGCATGGCCCTGCTGCTGTGCGCTTTGGGTTTAAGTGATACCGTAAGCGGAATAAGTAACTGGATGTATGGGGATTTACATACCTACCAAAGCAAAATAATCCTTAAGGAGGATATTTCAGCAGAAGAGAAGGGCGTTCTTAAAGATCGCTATTCCGGGCAATGGGTTCAGGAATCGGGTATTGAAATCAATAAAAACGGTATAAAGAAAACAGGGTCACTGACGGTTTTGGGAGAAGGAACTCAGATTCGTTTCAAGGACTCTGATCACCAACCCATTGAGCTACCCGGTAGCGGAATCGCCCTGTCTTACAAAATGGCCGGTCTCCTTCACGCAGAAATCGGGGATAAGATAGAATGGCGGCTCTATGGACAAAATACCTGGCAGCAGTCAGAAATCCTCAAAATTTTCAGAACCCCCATGGGGCAGGGCATTGCCATGAGCGAGGAAGCCTATGAGAAAACGGGCGATACCATGAAGCCTTCGGCATTGCTCTCAGCTCATCTCGTGAAGGATGCTGAAAAGCTGCCCGGTGTAAAGGGCGTGCAAGAAAAGGCTGATCTCATTAAAAGCTTTAGCACCATGCTTGAAAGTATGCAAATGATGATTGGAATCCTTATTCTGGCGGCGGTCATTCTAGGAGTGGTGGTGCTTTATAATCTGGGTGCCCTGTCTTTCACCGAACGCTTGAGGGAATTGGCGACACTAAAGGTGTTGGGCCTTTTTTCGAGGAAAATTCGCTCGCTTCTTCAAAAGCAGAATATATGGCTCACAGTTCTGGGAATCTTTCTGGGTATTCCTTGCGGTTATGCACTGGTTGGCTTTATTCTTTCGACGATGACCGATACAATGGATATGTTCACACGCATAACCCCATACTCGTTAGTTCTGTGCTGCTCAGGTACTTTTCTGCTGTCAGTTTCGGTTAATTACCTGCTGTCACATAAGGTCAAAACCATTGATATGGTGAGCTCTCTTAAAGCAGTAGAATGAATGAAACCTTGACAGGAAAGCATGTTCCCAATATAATATCAGGTGTAAAGCAAAAATACTTGACAGGGTGGGATCTTATGAAGGATAATAATAAGGTGGAAGCAAGTTCCCGTGGAACTGTCGAGGATGTTTTTGAAGTAACCGTACTGCTGGATTTTTACGGTCAGCTTCTGACAAAGAGACAATATGAGATTATGGATCTTCATTACAACAGTGATCTTTCGCTGGGGGAAATTGCTGAAGATCTCGGAATCAGTCGGCAGGGCGTTCATGACAGTATCCGGAAGGCTAAGCAGTCCTTGGAGGGATACGAAAAAAGGCTGGGGCTTGTGGAGCGGTTCAGGGAGCAGGAAAAGGTTATTGAGAAAGCCTTGAAAACCCTTCAGGCCATGGGGGATAAAGCACCGGAGCTGACAAAAAACGCAGATTACAATAAGGCTGTGGAGCTTCTTGAAAAGCTTCTAGACACGTTATGAAGAAGAAATAACGGATCATTGAGATAGAGGGATAATATGGTATTTGAAGGATTGTCGGAAAAACTGCAGAATCTCATGAAGAAAATGAAGGGTTCTGTACGTGTATCTGAAAAAGATGTTAAAGAAATGATGCGCGAGGTTAAGCTTGCGCTTCTTGAAGCGGATGTTAATTTTAAAGTTGTCAAAGACTTTGTGAATACGCTGACCGAACGTGCTGTAGGACAGGATGTCCTGGAAAGCCTCACGCCAGGCCAGCAGGTAGTCAAAATTGTCCACGAGGAGCTTATCAAGCTCATGGGCTCGGTGCCCTCAAAGCTGACCTATTCTCCGGCACCCCCTACCGTTTATATGATGGTTGGGCTCCAGGGTTCCGGTAAAACTACTACCACCGGTAAGCTGGCCAACATGCTCCGCAAGGATGGCAAGCGTCCCTTACTGGTTGCCTGTGATGTCTACCGTCCGGCTGCTGTCAAGCAGCTGCAGGTTGTAGGCGGGCAGCTCAATATCCCGGTCTTTGAGATGGGGACCAACACCGACCCCGTTGTAATAGCACAAAAGGCTATAGCACATGCCAAGTCCATGCAGTTTGACATGGTCATCATCGATACGGCTGGCCGACTTCATATAGACGAAGCGCTTATGGACGAGCTAAAGCGCATCAAGCAGGCCGCGAGGCCTCAGGAAATTCTGCTGGTGGTAGATGCCATGACTGGTCAGGATGCAGTCAATGTGGCAGGCTCGTTCAATGAAAAGCTGGGCATCGACGGCATTATCCTTACTAAATTGGATGGCGATACCCGCGGTGGTGCTGCCCTATCAACCCGTGCCGTCACCGGAAAACCCATAAAATATACAGGCTTGGGCGAAAAGCTCAGCGATCTCGAACCCTTCTACCCGGATCGTATGGCTTCCAGAATCCTGGGCATGGGAGACGTTCTCAGCCTGATCGAAAAAGCCCAGACTGCCTTTGATGAAAAAAAGGCCCTGGAGCTTGAAAAGAAAATGCGTACGGCGACCTTCACTTTAGACGACTTCCTGGAACAAATGCAGCAGGTTAAGAAAATGGGCCCCTTAAATCAGGTTCTCGGAATGCTTCCCGGAATGGACACCAAGGCCTTAAAGGGCATTGACTTAGATGAAAAGCAGTTTGGTCGTACCGTAGCCATTGTCCAATCCATGACCAAACAGGAGCGCAATAATCCGAATGTGCTCAATGCCAGCAGACGAGTCCGGATTGCCAAAGGGAGCGGCACAACGGTTACCGACGTCAACCGTCTATTAAAGCAGTTTGAAGATATGAAAAAACTCATGAAAACCTTGTCCGGAGGCAAAGCCAATAAGCTCATGAAGGGCATGGGCGGCATGGGTGGCTTTAAGAGGCCCTTCTGATAATTTTGTTTTTCGCTAGAAACGCCGATACCTTGAGATTTTAAGGTCGGGTGGATAGATAGAAAAAACCTTGACTAAAATTTGAAAGGTGGTGAAATGATGGTAAAGATAAGACTGAAAAGAATGGGTGCAAAGAAAAAGCCCTTCTACAGAATAATTGTCGCAGACGAGAGATCTCCACGTGATGGTAAGTTTATCGAGCAGGTTGGTACCTACGATCCGCTGGCAAATCCCTCCCTGATCAGCGTTGATGCTGAAAAGGTTAAGAAGTGGCTCGGAAACGGTGCACAACCTACCGACACTGTTAAGAAGCTGCTTAAGATAGCAGGAGTCACAGAGTGATTTCAATTCTGCAACGAGTGGAGGTACTATCAATGAAAGAGTTGCTGGAGCAAATTGCGAGATCATTGGTTGACAATCCTGATGATGTTTCGGTAAATGAGATAGAGGGTGAACAATCCCTCATCCTTGAGCTGAAGGTTTCTGAAGATGATATGGGTAAAGTTATCGGAAAGCAGGGCAGAATTGCCAAAGCCATACGCGTTGTTATGAAGGCGGCAGCCATCAAGGAAAACAAGAGGGTTGTTGTCGAGATCATCCAGTAATAGGGGCGCGTGCCTTTGGCTACGCACCTCAAGCTCGACCTTTTTTAAAACAGGGACGGAACTTTTTGCAACCCTCTCTATTGGGATGCCAGAAAGAACCGTCCTTATTTATTCATTCTCATAGCTAAGCTGCCATGGGATTCCAAATTTATCGGTTACAGAGCCATAACATTTACTCCAGAATGTTTGCTGTAAATCCATGTCCACGGTTCCGCCATCTTTAAGCTTATTGAAGATGGATTTAACTTCATCCATGTTCTTACTGGTGATAGTAAGGCTTATATTGTTTCCTGCCGTAAAAGGCATACCGGGAAAAGTATCTGAAAACATCACTAGGCTGCCACTAATATTAAGCTGTGTGTGTATGATTAAGTTTTTTGCTTCTTCGGGAAGAGGAAAGTCAGAGCTCGGAGGTGAATCTCCAAAGGTTAATATTTTGGGTTTTTCTGTACCAAAGACCTGTGAATAATAATCTACTGCTTTACGGCAGTTCCCATTAAAATTGATATAAATATTAACAGCCATTTCATATACTCCTTATACTTTTATTGATAACAAATGATATAAAAGACCAAGCGATCATTCTCTATTGTATTATTTAGACTCACAACACAAAATATACTTTATGATATCGGGCTTTAAGAATGCTCCGGAGGAGCAAAAAAAGAGGCGGATAATCCAGCCTCTTTCGATGTAATCGTTAACGTTCTATTCAGTAACAAGGTTTCCAAGTCAGAAGGGTCGGATGACTACTTTGCCTGGATATAGCCTTCGGCCTTCAAAAGCTCAGCAATCAGGACTCCGCCGCCTGCGGCACCTCTCACAGTATTGTGGGAGAGGCTGACAAACTTGTAGTCATACAGAGAATCTTCACGAAGCCGACCCACAGTAACCCCCATGCCATTCTCAATGTCCCGGTCAAGACGGGTTTGAGGCCTGTTGTCTTCTTCAAAGTAAGTAATGAACTGCTTCGGAGCGCTGGGAAGATTCAGTTCCTGGGGACGACCCTTAAAGCTCTTCCAAAGGGAGATTATCTCATCCTTTGAGGGCTTTTTTTCAAAGGATACAAAAGTAGCTGCCATATGACCGTCGCTTGCAGGAACGCGGATGCACTGGGTGGTGATAATGGGAGAGGCGGCTTTCACAATGGCACCATTCTGGATGGAGCCCCAGATTCTTAAGGGTTCCTGCTCGCTCTTCTCTTCTTCTCCTCCAATATAGGGGATGACATTATCAATCATTTCCGGCCAATCCTTAAAGGTCTTTCCTGCTCCTGAAATTGCCTGATAGGTACAGGCCACGACTTGTGCCGGCTTGTAGTCCAAAAGGGCATGGAGTGCAGGAACATAGCTCTGGATGGAGCAGTTGGGCTTTACTGCAATAAAACCGGCCGGTGTTCCAAGACGCTTTCTCTGATAGGAGATAACATCAAGGTGGCTTGGATTAATCTCAGGAATCACCATGGGCACATCGGGTGTCCAGCGGTGAGCCGAGTTATTGGAAACAACCGGAGTTCCTGTTTTGGCATAAGCTTCCTCAAGGGCTTTGATCTCATCCTTCTTCATATCCACGGCACAGAAGATGAAATCTACTTCTGATGCCACTTCCTCAACATGGGAGGCGTCTTTTACTACGATGTTTTTGACAGACTGGGGCATAGGAGTGGTAAGCTTCCATCTTCCGCCTGCTGATTCCTCATAAGTCTTTCCTGCAGAATTAGCGCTTGCTGCAATGGAGGTTACTTCAAACCAGGGATGGTTTTCCAAGAGTGCTATAAATCGTTGTCCTACCATACCTGTACCGCCAACAATACCTACCTTCAGTTTATTTGACATCATTTAACACGACTCCTTTCAGAATTTACTAGAATTTATACATTCAATCGAACCAATATGCAATTCTATTGGTCTATCATATGCAAATTGAATTAGTTAAGATTATAATGGATTACTAATAGATGTTCAATTGTTTTTATGCACTAAAATTAGCCTGAGTTTCGGAGATATAAAGCATTGTACCTTGGAAAGTGAATAACATAAAGCTTTCAACAGTATTTCATGCAAATTATTCCGAAACCTATTTGGGTTGTTTTAATGAAGTTCTCATGGATTACCGCAGAGGAGGCTAAAATGGGAAGAACATATGTAAAAACAAATCTAAATAATGTAATTGAAATCAGATCTATTATTTCCTTGCACTATTTTGAATATGTTAAGGATTTTATCGGGATCGGCGAAAGTCATGATTTTTGGGAAATGGTTTATGTCGATTTTGGAGAGATTGAAGCTGTAGCAGGTGAGGACAGAATTATTTTGCACCAGGGGCAGGCGATCTTTCATTGCCCATGGGAACCACACAATATTTATGCCACAGGGGATTTTGCTAGCGTATTTATTATAAGCTTTGACTGCTTTAATCAAGCTATGCAGTTTTTTTCGCATAAAACCTTGACGCTTAATAGCTCAGAAAGAGATATAATCGCGGGTATTCTTCGGGAAGGAAAATGTGTCTTTACAGAACCTTTTAATATCATGGACCAAACAGAATTGATTAAGAAGCCTAACACGGTATTTGGTGCGGAACAGATGGTGAAAATGCAACTGGAACATTTATTGATCAGCCTTATTCGCAATGCTTCCAATCCGGGGAGCTTTGCTACGCAGACAACCAAAACACAACTGCTGAATGAGCGGTATATTGTTGATACCGTTATTGCATTGCTGGTAGATAGTGCCTACGGTTCTATTAACCTTAATGAAATCTCAGCAAGGCTTTCGTTCTCAAAGAGCTATTTAGAGATGTTATTCAAAAAAAATACAGGTAAAGGAATCATGAAATACTTTAATCAAATCAAGATTAACGAAGCAAAGCAGTTAATCAGTGAAGGAGTCTACAGCTTTACGCAAATTGCAGAGATGTTGAAATTCAGCTCCATACACTATTTCTCGAGGGCTTTTAAACAGCACACCCATATGTCGCCATCCGGTTATGAAAAGTCTGTCAAAGCCCGGTCGCTCCTTTAATGATCCTGTTTTATCATTTTGTCCAAAATGCAAAGAAAAAAGATTGCTTCCAGGGGTATTATCCATTCATTGTTCCTCAAAATCAATAAAATGGAGAACCTTTTATAAGTGCAAACTGTACGAATATCTAAAAAATCAAACAAAAATAGTAAAATATATAAGAAACAGACTGCAAAATTGTGCAAATACAAAGTTGTTTTTTATAAATACAAATATTCCTTGAGCTTCTATAATCAAGACATGGTTTGGGACAGTTCAAAATTCCCAGCCACAAATAAAAGAGAAGAAGGGGAAGATAACTATGTCTAAAAGATTATTGTCAATTCTTTTATGTGTTGTACTCGCTTTTGGCATGGCAGCCTGCGGTCAAGCACCTGCCGCTTCACAGAAAACACCGGAATCTCCGGCACAGACCGGACAGTCCAATGTGGATATATCCACGCTTGAAGGATGGGGGAATGCTGTCAAATCCAAATCCGGTGGTAAGCAAATAATGGTTGCAGTGGCTTCTCATCCTTCTACCGACGCTTTTCAGACAATGACCGATGAATTTACAAAGCTGACGGGCATTGAGGTGACCTGGGATGTTGTCGAAGAGACAAATCTTAAGAGCAAACAGCTTCTGGATAATCATGGCGCCGGAAATTACGATGTTTTTATGGTGGATGCTTTTTGGATGAGTGAATATGCTTCTAAAAACGTCCTCGTTGCCATTGAGGAATATGTAAAAGATACGACCAAGACACCGTCATGGTTTGATTATGAAGATATCATGCCGGCATATCGAAATGGTATTGCAGGCGCAAACGGTGTTAATTATGGTATTCCTACGGCAGGTGAGACCAGGTTTATTGCCTATCGCACAGATTTATTCGACAAATACGGCAAGAAGCCGCCTAAGACTATGAAAGAATTCCTTGAGCTCGCCCAATTCTTCAACGGAAAAGAACAAGGACTATATGGTGTTTCAATGAGAGCGCAGCGCGGGATACACTTTGCTTCAGGATGGATGAGCCTGATGTATAATTTTGGTGGTGGATTTATTGATCAGTCCACAATAGGCAAGGGCAAGGCTGTTATGACTGCCAATTCACAACAATCGATTGAATCGCTGCAGTTCTATACTGATTTGCTTAAATGCGCGCCGCCTGACGTCGGTACATATACCCATGAAGAAGCGCTGGGTGCATTTATGGCGGGAAAGACTGCCATGTGGCTGGATGCAACTGCATTGGCCAACCAAATCACAAACCCCAGTTCATCCAAGGTAGCCGACAAGGTCGCCTTTGTACCGACTCCCACTGGACCTGAGGGAGATGGTGCGGCACTGGCGGGCTGGAACCTCGCCATTCCTCAGAAATCTTCCAAAAAGGATGAAGCTTGGGCTTTTATCGCATTTATGGCCAGCAAAGAAAAATCGATAGATTATGTTAAAGCAGGTGGTATTGCAACCCGTGATTCGACCTTCCAAAATGAAGAACTTGCTAAACTCAATCCTTCCTTTGGCGCTCAAAAAGAGGCGTTGATCTCTGCAAACGGACTGGTTGAAAAAGGCTTATCATGGATCCCCCAGCATGACCAAATCAATCAAATCCTTGAAATTGCCGGTACCTACGGAAGCTCGGCACTTGTCGGAGAAATTCCTGTAAAGGAAGCTTGTGAGAAGATACAGAAGGACTGTGAGGATCTGATCAAATAAAGATGCCTATATCCGGACGGCGCCCCGTATATGGTGCGGGGCGCTGTTTATCTCAGTTTCAAAGGGCAATTTTATGACGGATGGGGGAAATGACAAAATGGAGGTTGTGAACAGTAAGAATAAGACTTATGAGGGAGGGGTCATACGCCGGTATCTCATTCGTAATCCGCAGACCAAATTCATTGCGCCTGCAATGATTGTGATGTTTGCCATGTCGGTCGTCCCCACTTTTTTCCTGTTTGTTATCAGCCTGACAAACTATCAGCTGGGCTGGGACTTTAGCAGAGTTAAGTTTGTGGGATTTGAAAATTTTATTCGTCTATTTTCAGGGGCGGACCCGGATTTCTGGCATTCCGTCTTCATCAGCCTTGCTCTCATGGTGCTAGCCACCACTGCTGAAATGATTTTAGGCTTTTTAATTGCCATATTGCTGAACGCTTCAGAATTCAAGCTAAAAGGTTTAGTCATCGGTATCCTGATTATTCCTCTTGCTATGACGCCATCCATTGCGGCACAAATGTGGAAGCTGATGTTCAATGCTGAGTATGGTATCATTAATTATTTTCTTCAGCTCTTTTTTAATACAAAGGTTATATGGCTTTCCAATAATATGGCCTTCTGGTCTGTTCTGCTGGTAGATATCTGGCAGTTTACACCTTTTATAGCGCTTATTATTTATGCGGGTTTACGCTCAATTCCCCATGAACCCTATGAATCGGCGGCGATGGATGGTGCTACCAGCTGGCAGGTATTCACCAATATAACGGTTCCCATGATGCGCAAGCTTATCTATCTTGCATTGCTTTTCCGCTCCATTGATTCACTGAAGCTATTTGATACCGCCTTTGTACTAACCCAGGGGGGACCTGGCAATGCAACGGAATTTCTAAGCCTTCATGTCTACCGTATGGCAAATGCCCAAAACGGTTTGATCGGAAGAGCCGCAGCTATTTCACTTGTACTGCTTGCACTGGTTACGCTAATCAGCAGTGTGCTCATAAAAAAGCAGCGTAAGGAGGAATAGAAGATGCGCCATAAACATATAAAGCTTATAAAAAGTGCACTTAAAGGACTCGCGATTCTAATCATCTGCTGTGGAATTATATTTCCGTTTCTTTGGATGATTGCTGTGAGCTTCCGTAACAAAGTAGATATATTTACTCCCGGAAATTGGTTGGTTACACCGACCTTAAAAAACTATGCCACCATAATCAAGGTAAACAAGATATTTTCATATTTTATTAACAGTATCCTTGTTGCAGTTTTAACGGCTGTTATTTCCCTCTTTATCGGCAGCTTTGCCGCATATGGCTTTGCACGCTTTGAATGGCCTAAAAAAGAGGACCGGGCTTTCTTTGCGCTCAGTCAGAAATTCCTTCCTGCTATGGCAGTCGTAATTCCTTATTTTTTGATGGCGTCTCTTTTCAATATACTGGACACCCGTTTGGTTTTAGTTATCTGTTATACGACATTTAACATTCCGTTCACCATATGGATGATGAGAGGATTTATTGAGGAGATCCCAAAAGAATTGGAGGAATCTGCTTTTTTGGACGGGTGCACAAGAATGCAAACACTGCAGAAGATTATTCTGCCGTTGGTTGCGCCAGGGTTAGCGGCAACCGCAATCTTTTGCATCATCAATTCGTGGAACGAATTTGTTTTTGCAAATTTTCTAACTTTAATCAACAGTAAAACGATTCCTACCTCTGTGATGATGTACTTGTCGGTTTCGGGTGTCAAATGGGGTGAAATGGCGGCAACGGGTGTTCTTGGCGTTTTGCCGGTTCTGATATTTGCCATAAGCGTACAAAAGCACATGATTCGCGGTTTAACCTTCGGGGCGGTAAAGGGCTAACTAAATATACACATTGATATGAACAGGAGTGATTACTATGAATTCTAAACTGAAAATGGCTATTGTCGGTGCAGGTATTTGGGGAGAAAATCATGCGAAAATTTATCGGTCACATCCTTTTGCCGAGGTTACCGCCATCTGTGACATGGATTGTGGTAGGGCAAAAACAATCGCTGATAAAATGGGCATCAATAGCGTATATAGCGATTATAATGAAATGTTTCGCAGCTCGGATTGCGATGCGGTTGCCATCGTAACCCCTGATTTTGCACATGCTGATATTGCCGTAGCGGCGGCTGAAAATAAAAAACATATCTTAATAGAAAAGCCCCTGGCTACAACGAGGGAAGAAGTTTTCCGTATACTGGAAGCAGTTGAGGCCAATAAGGTTCGGGCTATGGTTGATCTTCATAACCGGTGGAGTCCGCCTTTCAATGTAGCCCATCAATCGGTAGAAAACGGAGAGCTGGGTGAAATCTACAGTGCCTACATCCGGCTGAACGATATAAAATGGGTGGCGACCGATATGTTGCCATGGGCTTCAAAATCATCGATTCTCTGGTTCCTTGGCAGCCATAGTCTGGATACCTTGCGCTGGTTCTTCCAAGATGAAGTCAAGCGGGTTTATAGCGTAAGCCGTGAAGGCATTTTAAAGAGTTTGGGGGTTGATACGGTTGACGAGTACCTGACGACCCTGGAATTTAAAAACGGTGGTATTGCGCAGATGGAGAACGGTTGGATCACACCTAATGCTAACCCTTGTGTCAATGATTTTAAATTCAATGTTCTTGGAACCAAGGGGATGATAGAAATCGATGCAAGCAGCCACAGGATGATACAACAGTTTACCGATGATAAGGTGATTGTACCTGATATGATTGTGCAGAATTCAATCTTTAATAAGCCGAAAGGGTTTGCTTTTGAAAGCATACGTGGTTTCGTTGATTGTATGCTGGATGGAAGTGAATTTCCTGTTACAATCCATGATGCTGCAAATACATCCCTGGCCATACTTTCTATCATGGAATCGGCAAAAACGCGCACCCCTGTTGAAGTTGAATATTAGGAAGCCCAAACGTGTTAAAAACTGCACAGGGAATAAAATAGATAGAAAAAGGGAGTTCCGTTCTTTCAGTAACGGAATTCCCTTTTTTAAGACGAATTAAACTTTGTTTCCTTTTAACTATAGTGGATTACTGCTACAATGATAATGACTACTTATATAGGCTTGGTGAAAATAAAAATGAATAACAAAATTGTAATAACCTATGGCAAAGATGCCAGAAAAATGACGAAGGATGTTCTCAACAGAGCAAAACTTGAGACTATGATACCAAAGGGTGCGCGAATCGGAATCAAACCCAATTTGGTTGTTGCAAAGCCTGCATCGACAGGAGCGACCACCTCACCTGTCATGGTTGAAGCTTTAATAGAATATTTGCAGGAGCACGGCCACCAAAATATTATGATCCTGGAAGGTTCATGGGTGGGAGACAGCACCAAACGGGCTTTTCGTACTTGCGGTTATGAGGATATCTCCCAAAAGTACGGCGTTCCGCTTTTTGATACAAAGAGCGATACTTACTCGGAGATGTCGTATAATGGCATTAAAATGGAGATCAGTAACAAGGCCTTGGAACTGGACTTTTTAATCAACATGCCTGTTTTGAAGGGTCACTGTCAGACAATGGTAACAGGTGCCCTTAAAAACATGAAGGGCTGTATTTCAGATAGTGAAAAACGCCATTTTCATACTTTAGGTCTCCATAAGCCCATAGCATACCTGAATAAGCTTATTTCTACGGATTTTATTCTGGTTGATGGTTTGTGCGGAGATCTTGATTTTGAAGAAGGCGGCAATCCGGTTCAGATGAATCGTGTCTTCTGTGGTACAGATCCGGTTCTGATTGATGCATATATTGCTTCAACAATGGGCTATAAACCTGCCGATATAGACTACATTAGAATAGCCGGCGAGATTGGTGTTGGCAGTTATGATCTTGAGAAGGCAGAGGTTATGGTGCTAAACAAGGATACAACCATCGCCCAGCCAACCTCCTCTGGAAAAGTTCAGAAGCTGGCAGGGTATGCTGCGCCGAAGGATGCCTGTTCAGTGTGCTATGCAAATTTGATTCAGGCGTTGGCACGCCTTGATGATAAAGGGGCTTTGAACCGTTTTAGAAACAACCCTGTTAAAATAGGCCAAGGTTATAAGGATCAAAAAGCAGAAGGAATTGGTGTAGGAAACTGCACAGCCGATATAAGCAACACCGTAAAGGGATGTCCTCCGTCAACACCGGCAATACTTGAATTTCTGGAGGAATGCTCAATTGATCTGAGGAAAAAATGAGACATTATCATTTATCATGAATGAATGAAAATCTGGTCAGAATGTGGAAGAAGCTAAATTTAATTTTTGTTTACAATTCAGGGCCCCCCATGTTATAATGTTACGGCGTGAGTACAGAGCGGTCCGCTGCCTGCGAAAAATCGCTTATGATAAGGATTCAGACAAGAACGCTCTCAGATTAGGAGGAAAATACAAATGGATATCATTCGTGCACTTGAACAAGAAGGCATGAAACAGAACCTTCCCAACCTTAAGATCGGTGACTATGTAAAAGTCAATGTAAAGGTAAAGGAAGGCAACCGCGAGAGAATTCAGGCCTTTGAAGGAACTATCATCGCTATGCGGGGTAGCAGCATCAGAAAGGCTATAACCGTAAGAAGGCTTTCCTTCGGCATAGGTGTTGAAAGAGTTTTCCCGCTCCATTCCCCCAATGTTGACTCGGTTGAGATCATCAGAAGAGGTAAGGTAAGAAGAGCTAAGCTCTACTATCTGCGCTCCAGAGTTGGTAAGAGAGCAAGAGTCAGAGAAGATATCGGGGCTTCCAAGGATTAAAATGATGAAGCAAGAGAGGACTAAACGTCCTCTTTTTGTTTTTCGGGTAAAATAGAAGGAGTCGGTGTTTTTATGGTAATACAATGGTTTCCCGGCCATATGGCCAAAACCAGGCGTCTTATTCAGACAAACTTGAAGCTGGTGGACGTCGTTATTGAGCTTTTAGATGCCCGCATTCCCTTATCCAGCCGAAACCCGGAGATTGATTCTCTCCTGGGCTCCAAGCCAAGGGTGATAGCCCTCAATAAGAGCGATTTGTCCGATCCTGCCCACAATAAGGCCTGGGAGAACTATTTTGTTAAAAAAGGCATGGGTGTTATTTACACCAATGCCTTGACCGGTACGGGGCTAGGTGAGCTTAAAGGAAAGCTCAAGCAGCTTACACGAAAAAAGCTGGAATCGGCTCAAGCCAGAGGCCGCCTCCAAAGGCCCATCAAAACGATGGTCGTAGGCATTCCCAATGTGGGAAAGTCAGCCTTTATCAATAAAATTGCCGGAAAAGCCAGCGCCATGACAGGGGACAGGCCCGGCGTCACACGTACCCAACAATGGGTGCGCATTAACCCGGAGATTCAGCTTCTTGATACACCGGGCATTTTATGGCCAAAATTTGAGGATGCTGAAATTGGGCAAAACCTTGCTTTTACAGGAGCCATCAAGGACGAGATCATGGATACCGCAGAGTTGGCAGCCAAGCTCCTTGAAAAGCTAGTCGGGATTTATCCCGAAAAAGTGAAAGAGCGCTATAAAATTGCTGAGCCCGAAGGAAAATCCGGGCTGAAGCTTCTTGAAGAAGCCGGAAGAAAACGGGGATGCTTGGTATCCGGTGGTGAAGTAGACCTCTATAGAATTGCAACAATTGTTTTGGATGAGTTCAGAGGCGGGAAAATCGGGAAAATCACATTGGAGCTGCCTCCAAAGGAGGAGGTAAGCCATGAAGAAGCCAACACTCCGGAGTCTTAAGGAAAAGGCTGACACGATGAAGGCCCAGGAAGCCTTTCAATGGTTATCCAGCCTTTCGGAAGAATATGGTGACCCTGTAAAAAAACTTGCCGATAAATATCATAAAAGGGTGGAAGCCATTCGGAAGGAGCATGAGCGCCTTCATGCCATGTCGGCCATGGAATTGGAGGCTTACTCCAGGGGATTTCAATTTGTAGGGGGAATTGACGAGGCAGGAAGAGGCCCCTTGGCGGGACCTGTGGTGGCGGCCTGCGCCATTCTTCCGCCGGGCGTAATCTTACATAAGCTTAATGACTCGAAAAAGCTCTCAGCAGTCCAAAGGGACACACTCTTTGACCAGATCAAAGAAGTAGCGCTGGCCTTCGGTATTGGAATTGTTGAGAATGATATGATTGATGAGATCAATATTTATGAGGCCACCAAAAGGGCCATGCAGCTTGCCATAGAAAGTATGCGTATTCAGCCTGATTATCTCATTATTGATGCTGTCCGGCTGCCGGTCAAGATTCCTCAGCTTGCCGTTCCCAAGGCGGATCAGAACTCGGTTTCGGTGGCGGCAGCATCCATCCTTGCAAAGGTTACCCGTGACAGAATCATGGAAGAGCTGGAGAAGGTTTACCCCGGATATGGATTTGCCCAGCATAAAGGTTATGGGACAGAGGAGCATGTGAAGGCCATCAGGGAACGGGGGATTTGTCCCATTCACCGCAGAAGCTTTACAAAGAATTTTGTTGATTGATAGAGGGTGAGGCGCTTTGAATACCATTAATGTTAATCAAGCCGCATCCCAGCAGCTTTTCAGCATCCTGTACAAAGCATCGCTGGAAAACCTGAATGCTGGCGATATTCTTCAAGGAAGGGTCCAGTCACTTGATAATGGCATGCTGCTCATCAAGCTTCTGGATGGATCATCCTTTTCTGCCAGCGTTCCCGAAGGCTTCACGGCCTCTCAGGGAGAATTATTGACCCTGGAAATCGGTGAGCGTCAAAACAATCAATTGACGGCGAAAATTGTACCTGCAAATACATCTCAAAATACGGCCGGAACCATGGAGTCGCAATCAATAGAACAGCCATCCATAGCGGCTCAGATCGGGTATAAGTTGGCAGCATACGGCATCCCGCCCTCTGAAAAGCTTGTGGCCGGGGTGCTGGAGCTTATAAAGGCCGAGCCCGGTATAACCATGGATCAGGCCTCTTTTGCTGTGGCTAATCAGATGGACAACAATCCGGAAATGCTTAAAGTCCTTCAAAAAATTTCAGAAAATGAATTTCAGCTTCATGAAAATCTACAGAGCCTGAAAGAGGGACTCGCCAATGCCCTTGCTGAAACCAATAGCTCCATTAAATATCCCATCCTTAAACCGCTTCTTGTTTCCCAGGGACTTGAAGAGCTTTCCCAAACCCTCAAGCAAATGCTGGGAAGAGCCCCGGAGCTTAAGGAATCCATTCTTCAAAATGTACGGGAGCTATTTACCAAAACACTGCTTGATGAAACCACGGGGAACCGAGGGAAGCTTGATATGCGACCTGCGGGTGATATCATAGCCAGAGAAATCAAGGCTGATGGTTTTGCTATGCAGCCCGGGGAGATGAATAAGCTCATGGAAGCTGTTCAAAAAACTCTGGAAGATATCCATACCAAAACCGACAGTCTCATAAAGGGAGAGACCAAAGAGGTGGAGGCACTTCTGGAAAAGCTCTTTGATAAGGCTGTCATCAAGGCTGAGGGCGGTACATTGGAAGACATGGATATTAAAGAAAAAGCCAAAGCTTTAAAGGATATCATGGATTTTTCGCAAAAAGCCTTGAATCAAATGGACGCTAAAACAGTGAACGCCAATCTAAATGCATTAAAAGAGCTGGACGGTGCTTTTCGGTTTTTTAGTCAGGTTACCGCTTATGATGCATTAATTCAGCTCCCCATCAAAATCAACCGGGAGAATACCACCGGCGAGCTCTATGTGCTGAAACGCAATAAAGGCAAAAAAAAGGTTGATGCCGATAACTTCACCCTGTTTTTATCCTTGCAGACTTCAAGCCTGGGCCGAATTGAATCCTTCCTGAACGCCACCCGCAAATGTGTGACCATAAGCTTCAGGGTTGAGCAGGAGGACTTGGTGAAGCTGGTGAAGGATAATCATAGAGTTTTGTATGATAGTCTTTTGCAAAAGGGCTATAAGCTTGCAGAAATGAAATGCAGGGTCTTGGAGAATGACAGGACCGGGCTCTGTGACGCCCCCTCCAAAACGATGGAATTCCTAGGCCTTCAGGCAAGCTTGGACCTAAAAATATAGAAAAATATCACGAGGGCACTTTTATGGCATCGAAGGATGATATCCATAATAATATAAAGAAGGCTTCAGCTTTGAGCTATACCCCCGGTGAAGACGGCGCCCCCAAGGTTGTCGCTTCGGGTAAAGGTGTCATCGCCGAAAAAATCATTGAAAAGGCTAAAGAGGCTAAGATACCTGTCTATGAGGATCGACATCTGGCCGAGGCCCTCTCTCACATCTCGCTGGGCAGTGAAATTCCTACCGAGCTCTATGAGGTAGTAGCCGAGCTTCTCGCCTTCATCAGCAGGCTTGACGAATCCTATGGGGGAAGACGTCGATGAACAACCGTGATTTTGGGACCGTAGGTGAGCAGGAAGCCATGCACTACCTCGCAAAGCGCGGATATACCATTTTGTGCCGTAATTTTCGAGTAGGAAGAATGGGCGAGCTTGATCTTATCGGCAGGGATGGGGACATACTCTGCTTTATTGAGGTGAAAACCCGAAGCAACGATCATTTCGGAACCCCGGCTCAGGCGGTGACAAGTTTGAAACAAGCGACCATAAAACGTCTTGCCCAGGTCTATATACAGCGCTTCGGTCTTTATGACCTACCGGTTCGGTTTGACATCGTAGCCTTAATGATGGATCGGAAGGGTAAGATCCAGGATATCCAGCTTCTGCAAAACGCGTTTTAGGAGGCCGGTATGCTTTTTTTTGATGCCCATTGCGATATACTTTCAGCTATTGATAAACCCGAAGACCTCTTTTATAACGCTCATCACTGGGATGCCCGCCGGGCGCTCAAAAATGGGCCGTTTATCCAGGTTTTTTCCTCCTTTGCGGGTAATCAATTCAGGGATAACCCCAAGGCTCGCATGGAGGCTCAGCTTCAACTAGCCCTGATCGCTGAGAAAGCGTATCCTGAAAAGCTCAAGCTCCTTCGCTCGGCTTCTGATTTGGAATCTATCACCACGATGCATAAACATGAAAGCAAGCAAGCAGATGGCCGGGTTTACGGCTTTTTAGAGGCGGAGGGTGCTGAGATCCTTGGAGGCTCACTTCCGGAGCTTGATCGATTATATGAGATGGGGCTGCGTGTTCTGACCCTGGTCTGGAACTACGACAATGAGGTTTGCGATAGCGTAGCGGGGCAAAACCGCCACCATGGATTATCGCCCTTTGGTAAAAATGTTTTGGAAAGGGCTCAAAAGCTTGGTATTTTAATTGATGTTTCCCATGCTTCAGACAGAACCTTTGAAGATGTACTCGCATTAACCCAAAAGCCTGTAACGGCGTCTCACAGTAATGCAAGAGCCCTATGCTCCCACAAGCGCAATCTTACAGACGGTCAGATTAAGGCCATCACCCGGTTGGGCGGCGTCATTGGCATCAATTTCTACCCTGCCTTTCTTAGAAATTCGGGAAATGCACAATTTATGGATATAATCGAACATATTGAGTATTTTGCCGCTCTGGTTGGAACATCAAGCATTGGCTTCGGAAGTGATTTCGACGGATTTGACCATCTTCCTGGGGATATGACCGGAGTTGAGGACTTACTAAGGATAATCGACGTGCTTTTGAAGCTCAATTATTCTGAGGAAGCGGTAAAGGCCATAGCAGGCGGTAATTTTGTACGGTTAATGCAGCAGATTCTGTAAACTTGAGTAAGTGCGAAAAATATTGTATAATGCTTAAAGATGCGTCGTGCAGGCCTTTTTTTGAAAGGGAGGATCAATGGAGAAAAAGCGAGATATACTGGACATGACCTATGAAGAACTGTCAAAGTCAATGGCCGAACTGGGTTTTAAGCCTTTCAGGGCCAAACAGGTCTATCAATGGCTCTATTCAGGACAACTCGATTTTTCGGGTATGAGCAATATCTCCAAGGATATGCGAGATAAGCTTTCCCAGGAATTCTATGCCGGAGGCTTGAGCCTCGCCAACAGGCTGATTTCAAAGATTGACGGCACACGTAAATATTTATTTGAGCTTAAGGATGGAAACATAATTGAGAGCGTACTGATGAAGTACCATTATGGCTACTCAGTTTGCCTGTCCACCCAGGTAGGCTGCCGCATGGGCTGTGCCTTTTGCGCATCAAGCCCCCTTGGGCTTGTGAGAAGCCTCACGGTAGGTGAAATGCTGGGTCAGATTCTTTCCATAAGCCACGATATAGGGGAAAGAATCAGTCATGTGGTGCTCATGGGCATCGGCGAACCCTTTGATAATTACGACAACGTGGTAGCGTTTATGAGGCGCATAAACCAGGAAGATACATTAAATATCAGCTTTAGAAAAATGACCGTTTCAACCTGCGGTATTGTACCCCGCATATTGGATTTTGCCCGGGAGGGTATACCCGTCAATCTGTCGGTGTCCCTTCATGCCCCCAATGACGAGGTGCGGACAAAAACCATGCCGGTTGCCAGAAGATGGCCCTTTGATGAGCTTCTGGACGCCTGCAAAGAGTATGCCCAGTTGACTTCACGGCGTGTGACCTATGAGTATTCTTTAATTAAGGATGTCAATGATTCACCGGAGTTTGCGAGAATTTTGGCAGACAAGCTTAAGGGGACGCTGTGCCATGTCAACCTTATACCCGTCAATCTAGTTGAGGGAACAAGCTTTGACAAAAGCACAAAGCCCAGAATTGACGAATTCATGCGGATACTTGAAAAGGCGCATATCGCCGTAACCGTAAGACGGGAATTAGGAAGCGACATTATGGCTGCATGCGGTCAATTACGCAGAAATACCCTTGTGGAATTAGGGAAGGTGTAGAGTGTGAGGTATTCAGCGCTCAGTGACATAGGCTTAAAGAGAGATAAAAACGAGGATAACTGGAATATCGTTCTGGATGAACAAGGCAGCCCCATTGGCTTCATTGTGGCCGATGGTATGGGCGGACACCTTGCCGGGGAAGAGGCCAGCCGGATTGCTGTTGAAGCAATGTCTTCAACAGTTTTGTCCTGTGTTTCGAACAATGATTCCCTCGATGTCATAAAAGACCATATCAATCAGCAAATCAAAACTATCAATCAAAGAATAATGGACTATTCCGATAAAAAGCTGGGAGGATTAAAGAGCGGCACCACACTCTCTGTAGGTATGGTGCTGGATAACCATCTTCATATCGCCCATGTTGGCGACAGCCGTATTTACCGCATTCGAGACGGCAGTATTTGCCGGCTGACAGAGGATCATTCCTATGTGGCCGAGCTGGTTAAGGAAGGTCTCATCAGTGCTGATGAGGCCAGTAATCATCCTGACAGAAACCGCATTACGCGGGCTCTGGGTTTCAAAGATAATTTCTTGCCTGATTTTTACTCGGAACCCATCAAGCCAGAGGATATCTATATCTTCTGCACCGATGGGCTCTATATGGATGTGAACGATCAGGAAATTTTAGATACGGTACTTCATGAACCGCGTGAATCCATAGTCAACCGCCTGATAGAAAAGGCAAAGGATCACGGCGGAAGCGACAACATCACGGTCATTGCGGCCTGGATGTAAGCACAAAGGGGATGTAAAAATGATAGGTACAGTTTTAGGGAATAGATATGAAATATTATCCGAGATAGGCTCGGGAGGAATGGCCAAGGTCTATAAGGCTAAATGCCGCTATCTGCAGCGTATTGTAGCCATCAAGGTTTTAAAGGACGAGTTTCGTGAGGATAGCGAGTTTTTAAAGCGATTTGACACGGAGGCCCAGGCCGCTGCCAGTCTGACTCATCCCAATATTGTTCAAATTTATGACGTAGGTCGGGATAATAACCGTTATTACATCGTTATGGAGTATGTTGAGGGTATCACCCTCAAGGAGTACATCACAGAAAGGCAATCGCTGGAATGGCGGGAGGCCATCAATATCTCCATTCAGATTTGCAGTGCCTTGGCAAAGGCCCATAGCCGCCACATTATCCACCGGGATATCAAGCCCCACAACATCATGATGAACTCGGATGGGGTACCAAAGGTTGCAGATTTTGGCATTGCACGCTCTGTTTCAAGCGAAACCGCAACCACGAAATTGGATACTGTAGGATCTGTACACTATTCTTCACCCGAGCAGGTTCGCGGCGGGTATACCGATGAAAAATCCGATATTTACTCTATAGGCGTGACCATTTTTGAGATGGTCACCGGTAAGCTGCCCTTTGACGGAGAGACTCCTGTTGCCATTGCATTGCAGCACATTCAGGATGAGCCACCCGTGCCGTCTTCCATAAAACCCGGAATTCCTCAGGCTCTGGATCATATTATTCTCAAGGCCATGGCTAAAAGCAAAAAAGACCGCTACGACTCGGTGGCCGAGCTCATTAATGACCTGGAAAATATCCGGCTCGCTCCTGCTTCCCCCGATATTGTGCTGCCCAATGTGAAGCACGAGAACGAAAAATTCAACACCAAGAAGTTTGCACCCCTTGGGGAACCACCCTCAAAATCCAACCCAAATGACAATCGTGATGGTAATGGTGAAGGAAAAGATAATAACGGTAACAGTCGAAGGTTCTTAATGCCTGTTATATACGTTACGTTGATTGTAGCCATTTTAGGTGGAATTTACTACTTTGTAAGTACGCTTGTGGGTGGTTTGTTACCCGATGCCCAAGAGCGGCCCAGGGAGGTTACC
This sequence comes from Bacillota bacterium, assembly GCA_023443745.1. Taxonomy (GTDB): domain Bacteria; phylum Bacillota; class Clostridia; order DSM-8532; family DSM-8532; genus DTU059. The sequence goes on along the minus strand of JAEZTB010000033.1, from coordinate 21,929 downwards.
CTGTCAAACTATTCAGGGCGGAATATCGAGGAAGTTAAGCAGGAGCTTGCGTTAAGCAATATTACACCGGTTATTACCTATGATTTTAATGAAACTGTTGATGAAAATCTAGTCATTGAACAAGATCCCCTTCCTGATACCACCATAAAGGTACCGGGCCTGACCACCGTGAAGCTGGTGGTAAGTAAGGGCCCTGATCTGGTGGAAATCCCCGAGGTTAAATTCCAAGATTATAATGCCATGCTATATAAGCTTAAGGATGAGCTGGGGCTTAAGGTCGAGGAAAAATCTGAACACAGTGAGCAGGTTGCCAGCACCCTAGCCACTCGTACCGAGCCGGCATTTCCGGATAAGGTGAAAAGGGGTTCAACCGTCACCTTATATAAGAGCTTGGGTCCGGAAAAGAAACTGGTGGTTGTACCGGACCTTACTAACTTAACCTATGATCAAGCCGTGAACAGGCTTATGGCCGAAGGTCTGAAGCTGGGAAAAACCTACCCGGAAGGCAGGGAAGGCTATAAGGGCAAAATCGTGAATCAATCTCCAAAGGCGGGGGGGGACCCTGTTCTTCAGGACACTCCGGTCAATATCTATTTTGAAGAAGATGGGGCAGGATCCGGCGACGATACACCCGGTGACCCCACGGGTAGTATCCAGACGATTGATATCCCCCTTCCGAAGGGATACAGTTTCGGTGAGACAGTGACTCTTAAGGGCTATGTCATTAATAATAAAACCGGTGATGAGTTGGAGATTTTTAATGAAAAGGATGTTCCGACAGATAGCTTTCCGCTAGCCAAGACTGTGCTTATACCGGTTGAGGGCGGGGTCACAGTAAAAATTTATGTTAATGATGTACTTGCACGCGAAAAGAGTTTTTAGGACAGAATTATAAGGAAGAGGTGTCACAAAAGCTTGCCCCAGGGGATTATTCTAAAAGGTGTCGGCAGTTTCTACGAGGTTCTTCGGCAAGAAGACCCTTATACCCTATATACCTGCAAGGTAAGAGGTATTAACCGGAAAAAGGGAATCACACCCCTGCCCGGTGACCGCGTTACCTTTGATATACTCAATGAAAGCGATCACGAAGGCCATATCGATCAGGTTTTAGAGCGACGTAACTCTTTCGTCCGTCCAACCGTTGCCAATATTGATCAGCTTGCTATTGTTATGGCCGTCAACAGTCCCAGCCCTGATCTCATGCTGGTGGACAAGCTCCTCATTACCTGCTTGGCCAAGGAAATTCAACCGCTGATTGTTATTAACAAGGCTGACCTAGATCAGGAAAACAGGATGGAAGGCCTTATGAGCGCCTATAAGGAAACAGGCTTTACAATCATCGGCTTGAGCAAGTTTCAACCGGAAGGCTATGAGTTGCTTCACCGGAAGCTTGTTGGCCATACCACTGCTTTTGCCGGCCAATCCGGGGTTGGAAAATCCACCATCCTCAATGCGATCCTAGACCATTGGCTTATGGAAACCGGTGATGTCAGCGACCGCATTCAAAGAGGCAAGCACACCACAAGGCATGTTCAGCTTTTCAGGCTGGACCGGGGCGGATTTATTCTGGACACACCCGGATTTAGTTCCTTCTCAATTTCTGATGTGACTCATGATACCTTAAAGGAGTATTATCCCGAATTTAACAGCGCATCCGGGTCCTGTCGCTTCAATAGCTGCAGCCATACCGGCGAACCTGATTGTGCCGTTAATGCCCTTTTAAGTGAAGGAAGGCTTGATGAGGGCCGATATAACCGTTATATTGAACTTTATAAAGAGCTTAAGGAAGCTTATGATAACAGATACAGGAGATAAACCATGATTAAAATTGCACCTTCAATTTTATCGGCAGACTTTTCAATACTGGGAGAAGAAATTCAAAAAATTGAACGCTCAGGAGCGGACCTTGTTCATATTGATGTTATGGATGGTCATTTTGTGCCTAATATTACCATCGGTCCCTTGATTGTATCGGCTGTCCGTCCTAAAACCAAGCTCCCTCTGGATGTACATCTTATGATCAATGATCCTGATCGGTACATAGAAGCATTTAAGGATGCAGGCGCAGACATCATCACTGTTCACGCTGAGGCTGTCAGGCACCTGGACAGGGTTGTGACTCGAATCCGTGAAATGGGTATTAAAGCAGGCGTGGCTTTAAATCCGGCTACCCCCGAAAATGCATTGGATTATGTACTGGATAAAATCGATATGGTTTTGGTTATGACGGTAAATCCGGGTTTCGGCGGCCAGCGCTTCATTGAAGGCATGACCGGGAAAATCGCAAAAATCAGGGATATGATTACATCGAGAAAGCTTACGGTGGATATACAGGTTGACGGTGGTATCAATGAAGCCACTGTTTCAAAGGTAGCCGCGGCCGGGGCTAATATTATGGTTGCAGGCTCCGCTTTCTTCGGCAGCCACGATCCTACTGCTTTTGTAAGACTCCTTAAGGAAAGAGGCTCAAAACAATGAAGGCACTTATTATAGGAAACGGCAATCCTCCCAGCCAGGAGCTCTTAAAGGATCGCTATGCATGGGCCGACCTGGTCATTGCAGCCGACGGCGGCGCAGTGCATCTTGCAGAATCGGGCCTCAAGCCCCATGTATTGATGGGTGATTTTGATTCCATATCCGGGTCCATTCTTGATGAAATGGTGAGGCAGAATCAGGCGGAGATCATTACTTTTCAAACACATAAGGACTATACCGATATGGAGCTTGCCGTAAACCTTGCCGTCGACAGGGGGGCGACGGAGCTGGTCCTCCTGGGGGCGAGCGGCTCTCGTCTGGATCATACCATGGGAAACATCCTGCTTTTGAATAAGCTATTGGAGCAAGGGATTATGGGGTGCATTGAGGATGATCATAACCAGATTTACCTTATAAAAGATGCGTTGACAATAAAAAAGCAGGATGACCGTAGGGTTTCCCTGCTTCCTCTGACTTCCCGTGTGGAGGGGGTAACGACAAAAGGACTTTCGTATCCCCTGTATGAGGCCACTCTGGAACTCGGCACCAATCGGGGTATCAGCAATGAGTTTGATAATGATTATGCCGAAGTTTCCATTAAAAAAGGCTTGCTTCTGGTCTTTCTTTCAAAGGACTAGGTAGGGCTCTTAAGAGCCCTTAATCAACCAGAGCCGTGTTCTTGGTTTTCAGCTTATTCTTCTTAAGATTTGCTGCTGGGGCTGGTTCTTCGACCTTATTGAGTTCGATCATGCGGCATGAGCCTTGGAAAATTGCGCCCTCGTCGGTTACGATACTGGTAACCTCAATGTCGCCATGAAGCCTTGCCTGAGTCATTAAATGAAGAAGTCCCTTGGTAAGGATGTTCCCTTTAATAGCCCCACTCACATATACGTTACTTCCATAAATGTTTCCATTAATAGAAGCTGAGGACTCGATATAGACATCTCCACCCGCTTTAATATCTCCCTCAATCTTGCCGAGTACTTTAATTGAGCCCTCGGTGTCAATATTGCCGACAAATGAGGTATACTCGCCCAATACGGTATCCATGGCCAGGGGTGTGTTTTTTTTGTTGAACATGTGTTTTGACCGCCTTTCTTTTTTTATCTCTAGCGCTTTTCCAGATATTTAGTGGGATCGGTGGGCGAATCGCTGATTCGCACTTCAAAATGCAGATGTGCGCTTGTGGAATTTCCTGTGTTGCCCATGGCGGCGATCTTCTGGCCTTTCTTGACCCAGTCGCCCTCCTTCACACTATAAGCACTTAAATGGCCATAAAGTGATTTTAAGCCATTTCCATGATCAATAATCACACACTTCCCATAACCGCCGTTGATGCCCGCAAGTACGACTTTTCCGGCTCCGGCCGCATAGATGGCAGAGCCTTTTGTCTCGCCTATATCAATGCCGTCATGTGTTATATAACGGTTGTAAATAGGATGAAGGCGTCTTCCGTAGGGGGAATCAATACGGGTATAATTATCTATGGGCCAATAGGTTGGAAGTGAATCCAGATAATTGGTAAGCTCGGTTTCTTTTTTTGCAATCTGACTTGAAATGTCGTCTTCAGAAAGCTTTGCGTTCTGTACAATGTCAATCAGGTTACGAAGCTCTGTCAGACTTTCTTTAAAGGTGGCTTCCTTAGAAGCGCCTCTGCTGACTTTTTTTATGGTTTGTATATTCTTATCGACATAGGATACGACCAGATCCTCATACTCTTCTTTATACTGATCTATGGCATTATCGGTTACGTTTTGGGCCGTGGCGGCGGCTGTTATAAGCTCTGAGCTTTCAGTCAATTTCTCGGTCTGATCAGCAAGTATGTCTTCCAGTTTGTTTTTTTGATTGAGTATTTGGTTCAATTCCTGCGTATGCAGTGCTTTGATTTCTTGATTTTGCCGCACTACGGAGAGTGTATATCCGGTTAGCATTAAAAGCGCAACAAGCATGATGGCTGTTGCTGAAAGAAGGGTTGTCCTATAGTTGTTGATTCTGATGGTGTGTACGCTCCCCTTACGATGGGGGACGAACATAAAAGACAAGTAATTCTGCCGCTTGACAGAAACTTTGCCTGTCATCTTCTTCATACTGTCACTCCTTAACATACCCCTTTAAAAAAATAAAAATAAATAGATTTCTCTAACTGGCCGATATCATTATAATATATTATATCACCAAAGAGAAGATTCTTCCGAGAATTTGTTTTGAACTTCTTCCAAAGTTGGTATATGATAGAGCATATAATAACTTTATATTAAAGCTTCCATACAAATCAGGTATTTTTAGAGGATGCATATGACAAAGACGACAATAAAAAGCAAAGTGTATATGGGGTTTATTTTTCTTGTAGCCCTGTCGATCCTCCTATTCGGTGCTATTTCCTGGTTTGCCAGAGGCTATGTGTTGGATGGAGCAAAAAAAATTCGCTACAATTCTTCACTGGCCCGACAGAATGAGAACGTGCGTGCCCTGTCGGATGAAAAAATCACTATTCTCTATAAGGGCGTTCTGGACAAAAAAGATGTTACCTCAGAAATTGCAAAGATTGACGATAAAATAAACACTGCCTGCAATGCAATCCTTTCGGATCTATCGACATTTGAGTCGGGGAGTAACGGCGGTGCCGCCGGGGAAGCTGGAGGCTTGATCACATCCGTTCTGGAAAAAGAAAAAGCCGTTACCGACGCGTACAATAGCTTCATACTACCTACCATAACAGATTCCGATGAAGAAAAACTGAAAGCTGACCTTCAAAATGCCATGGCTTCATTGGACAGTCTATCCCAAAGCCTTGGAGCCTATAATCAAAAAAATACCGAGCAAATGGTTTCTGAGCTTAAGGCTTTAGAGGAGAATCTCTTAAAGCATGGTTCTTCCGTAGAGAGTGTTCTGGGTGAGAGCCATCAAGGTCTGGACATGACCCAGGAGCTTCGCCGTGCTGTGACGAATTATATGTCCAAAACCGAGGCACTCATGAAAAAAAGTCAGGCCGGTCTGGATGAAATGACCGGGCTATTGATGAGCGCGGCTCAAGCAACCACTCTTCCTGCTATTACTGCAGAAACCCTTCCGGTTTATGATTTTTCACAGCAAGAAGAAAGCCTTGCAAGGGATTCGGAAGCACTTTTATCCTTGATAAACGATTTGGTAAAGATGAACGAAGATTTGTCTTCAAAGATTTCCGGGCTTGATGAGGCCCTTGGCGGTATAAGCTTTACTTCTGTACAGAAGGCCTTGGATCAAAGAGAAGCCATTTTAAAAGCTCAAATCCTTACTTTAGAGATTCAGGCTGGGGGAGCTATGGCTGTTCTAGAAGGGAATCTCTCAGAACTTGAAGCTTTAAATACCAGTAAGGTTCCTGAATTAAGAGCTGTTCTGGAAGGCTTTATGTCCCAGGATAATGCGGGTATGGCGCTGATGGATTCGGCTGCTTCTGCTTTTAATGAGGCCGCTTTAAGCCTTAAGGCCATGGCTTCCGATAAAAAAGCGGAGGGACTTAACCGAATTCAAGCTGTAAAAAGTGAGATGTTGCCCCAATTTCAGGCTTTAAATCAAATCCTGCAGACTCATTTCGAGGAGAATGTGACAGCCTCCCAGAATATCAAAGCCTTTATTATTCCGGCCATTGTCGCTCTTGCGGTTGTCTCACTTCTGGCAGGCATCCTGATGGCCTTTATTGTGTCCACCTCAATTATAAAGCCCATCCGTCAAATGACGGGACTTTTAAAGAAGGCAGAACAAGGGGATCTTAAATCCCGTATTGATACGCCTATGGCATCCGAATTTTCTCAGATGGCCATAAGCGTTAATAAGGTTTTGGACACCCGTGAACAGATACTGAATGAAACCGTTGCGGTGAGCGAATCCATATCCCTGATGCGCTCGTCGCTATCAGGGAGCTTTACGCAGAATAAAGAGCTTTTAAAGAACATGGCCCAGGGCATGGAGGAGCTGTTGAGATCCTTCCGGTCCAAGCCTGTTGCCCTTAAGGATACCGAAGTTCTTGATTCGGTAGAACTGGACGCTGCGGTTACCCAGGAAGCCATGGATGTTACCGAAAGAAGCAAGCAAACGGCTCAAGAGGCTAAGGAAGCTATTATGAAAGCCTCGGTCACGGTAAAGGACATCGCACAGCAGATTGAGCAGTTGGAGGGTTCTTCAGGAAAGATTGAGGAGATTACCAACACTATCACACAGATAGCCAAAAGAACAAATCTGTTGGCTTTAAATGCTGCCATAGAAGCCGCTAAGGCCGGAGAACAGGGCAGGGGCTTTGCCGTTTTGGCCGATGAAATCAGAAAACTGGCCGATGCCAGCGGTAATGCCGCCAAAGCTATTAAAACCCAGCTCAGTGAGATTCAGGAGCGCATACAGCTAACCGTCCAGAACATGGACGAGGGTGTCAGCGGTGTGGAGCAAGGAGCCAGAAGCATCTCGGATGTGCATCAGTCTATTGAGGATATTACCGAACGGGTGCGGCAGGTCGTGGGAACGCTGGACGATTACGCACAGAAAAGCAATAAGCAGCTTGTGGCTAATCAGCAGCTCATGGAGACCATCAGCACTATGAACAAAACCACCACCGAGCTTTATGAAACCGGTCAAAGTATGGATATGAAGCTTAAGGATTCCAAGATGAACATTACCGAGATGGAGCGAATTGAAAACATGCTCAATTCCACATATTCGAGGCTTAATGGTATACTGGACAGATATAAAGGAAAATCTTGATGATTGAGTGATATTCCGGTTAAAATAATATGAGTCGGGACATTCCACAGCATGCATGACCGAGGTTTGTTACGGAGCGAAGCAGTGGCGTGTCCCTTTTTAAGTGAGTCAAAGGAGAAAATATGGTTAAGCAAGATGAAATATTGGAGTTGGATATTACAAGCATGACCCATGAGGGTATGGGTGTCGGGAAAAAGGATGGCTTTGCCGTTTTTGTTCAGGGCGCTATCGAAGGGGAGCAGGTAAGAGTCAAAGTCATTAAGGTCCTCAAAAGCTATGCTATAGCCCGTATTGAAGGCTTCATCGAAAGAAGCCATCATCGTACTGAGGCCTTCTGCCCGGCTTACAAACGTTGTGGTGGCTGCAGCCTCCAGCATATGTCCTATAAAAAGACCCTGGCCTTTAAGCGTCAGGTGGTGGTGGATAATCTGACCCGTATTGGAGGGCTTTCCAATCTAACTATCCATGAGACTCTGGGCATGAATGACCCATTAAAATACCGAAATAAGGCACAATATCCCGTGGGTATGAGCAGAAATGGTGTTGCTGCCGGCTTTTTTGCCCGCCGAAGCCATGAGATCATTGACACTCCCAATTGTGTTATTCAGCATCCCTTGAGCGATAAGGCCAAGTCCATCGTGCTTGATTATATCAGAGCTTTGAATGTTTCTGTTTACAATGAGGTTACAGGGCAGGGGCTCATACGCCATGTGGTCACCAAGGTGGGCTTTAAAACAGGTGAAATCATGGTCATTATCGTAGCGACGCGTCAGGACCTACCGAAAATAAACAAGCTGCTTTATCATTTAAAAAGGGATATTCCCGGTCTTGCCAGTGTTATTTTAAACATTAATGCCAAACCTGGCAATGTGGTATTGGGAGACCGTAACATTACGCTTTTCGGCAAGGATACCATTGATGACAGGTTGGGGGACCTGACCTTTGAAATTTCTCCCCTTTCTTTCTATCAGGTCAATCCCGAACAAACCGAGGTGCTCTACAATAAAGCCCTTGAATATGCGGGACTGCAAGGTCATGAGACCGTCTTTGACCTCTATTGCGGTATCGGAACCATCAGTCTTTTTGTAGCGGGGAAAGCCCCAAAAGTCATTGGTGTCGAGGTCGAACCTGAAGCTGTTGAAGCCGCAAAGAATAACGCTAAACGGAATAGTATCACCAATGCCGAGTTTTACCCAGGGCTGGTTGAAAAGGTTGTTCCCGAGCTCTATACCAAGGGTATAAAGGCCGATGTGGTTTTCATTGACCCACCACGCAAGGGCTGTGACGAGGCCCTTCTCAAAACACTGGTGGATATGGCCCCCGACCGGATCGTCTATGTCTCTTGTAATCCTTCTACCCTGGCCAGGGATTTAAAATATTTGAGCGGGAATGGCTTTGAGGTTAAAGAAGTCCAGCCCGTGGACATGTTTCCGTGGACGGAGCACGTTGAGACTGTTGTCTTGATGTCGCGCAAAGATAAATAAATAGGCTGTAAATAGCTTGAAATCAAAGGTTTCCAGACTTTCGGTAGCAATCACCGATTGATGGAAACCTTATTTTTTTATCGTTCAAAAGTAGCCCCGGTTTAAGAGTATTGTCGGGTTGAGGCTATAGAACTGCTTTTTATCCCGCGAGACAAGGGAACTACTGATTTTTGGATAGGTTGAAACTAGGGAACTGTTGCCGCATGAGTAGAGGTACTTTCTATAAAGAGGAACCATACAATTATAAACTCTGAGCGTCTATAATATAAATTTGGTATGTGAATACCAAAATTCAAATAGAGCTTGACATTATTATTTGGGCGTGATATTCTTAGTATAGTTAAAGAAGTAAATTGAACCAAAGGAGGTAAAACATGACTAACGCGACCTTTGAGTATATGAATCTTTTCAGAGGGTATATGGGGATCGACTCCTACGTTCCTGCTGCGCTTCTTGTAGCTGAAACTAAGGAAGAATGCCAGAGTAGAAAAATGTCAGATGGGTCAGAAGATCGCATCTACGAGACGATGCTCTCGGTGGCTGATAGGCTTAATATTGTAAATCCATTTAAGGACAAGGAACAATTTGTCCGAATATATAAAGCATACGGTGATTTCACTGGAGAACTCGATTGGGAAATGATGTTGGCTGAGAGCACCAAAGGGTTTAGATATTCAGCAATATCTAACGCCCTATTTAAGGAGTACAATAATCACTTTAAACTTGATGCCGATGAAGTTCTTATTGCCGAAGGTGAAAAATTCATCCCTAACCTGAAAAGGCTTGTTGATGAACATCCTGGCTGCAGCTTTACCATCACAACTGAAAATACAATCAGCCATCAAGTAATTAACAGGATTTTCGCTGGATATGAGAATGTAGAGATATTGAATGCCAGCATATATCAGTATGGCTTTACAAACAAGCGATACGACCTCATATTCTCTGTTCCTAACTTTGGAACAAGAAACCTTGTAGAAGATGAGAACTTCATGTGCAGAGATCAAGATGCTGTAGCACTTGAAAACCTGCTTCTTCATACAACCGGTGGCGGTGAGCTTGTAATCACGATGCCTGCAAGAATCACATACGCTCAGGGAAAGAATGGTGAGCTTAGGAGGTTTGTGCAGCAGACTTACCGTGTTAAGGAAATCGCTGAGCTTCCGGAGGGTACCTTTGAAGGCACAGGAATTAAAACCTACCTCATTGATGTTGTCAATACTAAGCCGGGTGATGATGATGTAATAGTTCGTCGTTACAAAGCTGAGAATCGTAAAAACAGACGTGACACAGCTGGAGAACTTATTATTGAAGAAGAGACATTTGTTATGTCTGATGAACTCGAGGAGCTTGGTGACTGGAACATAAACAAAATATTTTCACAGCAGGATGAAGAATGGCTTAAATTTCAGGAGTCCTCTGTTCGCAGAATGGCTCTGGGAGATATCGCAGAAATCTTCCGTGGGAAATCAGTTACAAAGAAAGACCCGACCGGAAGTATCGGCGTTGTAAACATCTCCAACATTGGTGAATACGATATCGGCTACGACGGTCTTGACCACTTAGATGAAGAAGAACGTAAGGTTACGAACTACCTGCTAAAAGAAGGCGACGTACTAATCCCAGCAAGAGGTACGGCAATCAGAACCGCAATATTCCATGAGCAAGGTTACCCTTGCATTGCTTCATCAAATGTCATTGTTATTCGTCCGGAGCCAAAGATGCTTAACAGCACTTACCTGAAGATATTCTTAGACAGTCCTCTTGGTGAAAAGATGATTAGCGGGGTGCAACAAGGGATCACAATCATAAACATCAGCTATAAAGACCTTAAGGTTTTAGAAATACCTCTTCCGTCTATAGAGGAGCAACAACAAAAAGCGGATGAATATAAAAATGAATTGACAATTTATAAAGATACCATCGCAGCTGCTGAAGGGCGCTGGAATGAGGTCTTAGATAAACTACGAGAATTTTAATTGGAGGTGTCAATATGTTAGGAGCTATTATCGGGGACATCGTCGGTTCCCGTTTTGAATGGAATAATAACAGGAGCAAACAGTTTGACTTCCTGACTTATAAATGCAGTGTTACAGATGACTCCATCATGTCTTTGGCAATAGCTAAAGCTCTGTTGGAAAGCAAATCAGATTACAGTGACCTGCCTGAAAATGCCGTAAAGTATATGCATGGTATCGGAAGGAACTATCCGAATTGCGGATATGGTGCCCGATTCAGAGATTGGATACATTCTGATGATCCTAAGCCTTATGGCAGCTACGGAAATGGGGCAGCAATGCGTGTCAGTGCATGCGGCTTCGTGGCCAACAGCTTGGAAGAAGCTAAACAGCTATCTAAAGCAGTGACGGAAGTAACGCACAATCATCCGGAGGGTTTAAAAGGTGCAGAAGCAACAGCGGTTGCTATTTTCCTCGCCCGTTCTGGAAAGAACCTACTTGAGATTCGTGACTACATAACGAAGAACTACTACCAGCTGAACTTTACTCTTGATGGAATCCGAGACAGCTATGAGTTTAACGAAAGTTGTCAAGATACAGTGCCTCAAGCATTGGAAGCCTTCTTCGAGTCAAAGAATTTTGAAGATGCAATACGTAATGCAATATCAATTGGAGGCGACAGTGATACCCTTGCGGCTATTACAGGAGGCATCGCGGAAGCCTACTACGGGATACCTACAGAAATCAGAAAGCACGCTCTTACCTTCCTTGATGAGCGTTTGCTTAAGATACTGGTAGAGTTTGAAAACAAATACCCATCAAAGATGGAAAAAGTAAATGACATTGGTAGTGTTGGCATTGAAAGAAGCACAGAGACTAAGGTCCAGACAGGAGACCGAAAAACTATGATGCAGTCCTCTATAGAAACAGCAGAAAAAGAATTATATGATTCAATTCCTACAAACGAAGAGACAACGAGTCAGAAGTTATTTAATCACCTCTTTGAGGCTTGTAATATTCTTCGCGGACCAATAAACCAAGATGAGTACAAAAGCTATGTGACGCCTATCCTCTTTTTTAAGAGAATTAGTGATGTCTACGACGAAGAAACACAAGATGCCCTTGAGAGTTCTGGAGGCGATGAGGAATATGCCAGTTTTCCGGAAAACCACAGCTTCGACATCCCGGAAGGATGCCACTGGCAGGATGTCCGTGAGGCCAGCGAAAATGTAGGTGTCGCAATCGTCAGAGCGATGAATGGAATTGAGCGGGCAAACCCAGATACATTAAGTGGTGTGTTCAGCAGTTTCGATGATGCCAACTGGACTGACAAAACAAAGCTATCTGACGAGCGACTGAAAAACCTCATTGAGCATATGTCCAAAATAAAAGTTGGTAATACAAATTATTCTGCAGATGTTATGGGCGATAGTTACGAATTCCTAATTAAGAAGTTTGCCGACCTGTCCAAGAAGAACGCAGGTGAATTTTACACCCCGCGTTCCATTGTTAAACTTCTTATCATGCTGATGGACCCCAAGATCGGAGAAACGGTTTATGACCCCGCTTGCGGAACCGGCGGCATGTTGATTGAAGCCATCCGTTATATGAAGGGTGATAAATTAACATACGGTCGCATCTATGGTCAGGAGAAAAACCTATCTACCTCCGCTATCGCCCGAATGAACCTGTTTTTACATGGTGCAAAGGACTTCAAGGTAACACAGGGTGACACTCTTCGCTCTCCGAATTATCACGATGGCGGCAAGTTGAAGACTTTTGACTGCGTCGTTGCTAATCCGCCATTTTCCCTGAAGAGTTGGGGCGCTGAACAGTTTAGTTCAGATATATATGGACGAAACATGTGGGGTTGCCCATCAGATTCAAATGCCGACTATGCATGGCTGCAGCACATGATGAAGTCTATGAATCAGAAGAACGGACGATGTGCAGTTGTTTTGCCGCAGGGCGTGCTATTCCGAGGTGGCAAAGAAGGCGAAATTCGTAAGCAGCTCGTTGAATCGGATAAGCTAGAATGTGTCATTACATTGGTAGGTGGTGTATTCTACTCCACCGGTGTCTCGGCTTGTATTCTTCTTCTAAATAACGATAAAAAGAATGACCACAAAGGGCGCATCTGCATGATCGATGCCTCAGACATCTATACTGCACAGCGGGCACAAAACATCATGACTGATGATGATATTAGCAAGGTATTCAAATTCTACACCGACTATAAGGATGTCATCGAAAAGGTGAAGGTTGTCACTATCCCCGATGTGAGAGAAAAGGACTACACCTTAGCTATTAATAACTATATCGAAAAGAAAGAACAAGAAATTGTCCCCCCAGCTGAAGTACGCAGGCAATACTTCGAAGCCTTTGACGAAATGCTGGAGGCCGAGGAAACAATGAGAAGTCTTCTCTTGGAAGGAGGGTACGTCAATGAGTAAACGCATAACAATCGAAGAACTTCAGTCCTATCTATGGAACTCTGCTGTTCTTCTCCGTACCAGTATAGATGCTGGGGCCTATAAGCAATACATTTTTCCGCTACTGTTCTTCAAACGCATCTGTGACGTTTATGATGAAGAATGTCAACGGATCATAGAGGAATACGGTGACGAAGAAGCTCTGGAGTTTGAAGAAAATCACCGCTTTCAGGTGCCCAAAGGCGCTCACTGGAATGATGTAAGAGCGGTTTCGGAAAATGTCGGTGTTGCTATTGTAGACGCGTTCCGTAAGATAGAAAATTCAAATTTAGATAAGTTGCAAGGCATTTTTGGTGACGGTGCTTGGACGAACAAGAACCGTTTACCAGATCGCCTGCTGAAAGAACTCATCGAGCACTTCAGCACAAAGACCTTGTCTATCGAAAACTGTCCTGAGGACGAACTTGGCCAGGGATATGAATACCTGATCAAAAAATTTGCTGACGACAGCGGTCACACAGCTCAGGAATTCTATACGAATCGTACCGTAGTCCATCTGATGACAGAGATGCTCAAGCCAGAATCTGGTGAGTCAATCTATGATCCAACATGCGGCAGTGCTGGCATGCTAATCTCTGCCATTGCGTATCTACAGCAGCAGAAAAAAGAATGGCGCAACGTTGCTATTTATGGTCAGGAAATCAACGCACTAACATCTGCTATCGGCAAGATGAATCTGTTTCTTCATGGTGTGAAGGACTTTGATATTGTTAATGGTGATACTCTGAAATCTCCAGCTTTCGTTGAAAATGGAAAGCTCAAACAATTTGATATGGTCCTTGCTAATCCGCCTTATTCTATTAGTCAGTGGGACCGTGAAGCTTTTGCAAGCGATAAATATGGACGCAACTTTCTGGGTATCCCGCCGCAAGGCCGCGCCGATTATGCTTTCTTACAGCATATCTTGATGAGCCTAAAAAAGGATACCGGCCGTTGTGCAATACTTTTCCCACATGGAGTGCTGTTCCGCAACGAGGAAAGCAGTATGCGTGAAAAACTGGTTCGCAGTGATATGCTCGAATGTGTCATAGGTCTAGGGCCAAACCTGTTTTACAATTCCCCAATGGAGGCTTGTATAATAATTTGCCGAACAAATAAGCGTCCGGAGCGTCGCGGTCAAGTTCTCTTTATTAACGCAGTCAATGAGGTGGAACGAAAGAATGCTCAGAGCTATTTGGAAGACAAACATATTAAAAGAATTGCATCAGCCTATGAAAAATATAAGACGGACGACAGTTTTGCCCGAGTTGTCACAATTCAAGACATCGAAGGCAACAATTTTTCGCTTAGTATACCTCTTTACGTTAAATATTCTGACCAAGAGACCGAAGCAGATGAGCGATCTCTCCAGGAACGTTACGAGAGCTGGAGAACACATTCAGAAATGATGAAACTTCGCTATATTAAATTAAACAATATGGTTGGAAAGGAGGCTGAGTGCAATGAGTAAAGTGCATTTAGGAGACGTCGCCAAAGAACGAAAAGAGACCTGTAAAGATAGTAAGAACGGATACCCAATTGTTGGCCTTGAGCACCTGACCCCAGAAGAAATCACCTTGTCTGCCTGGGAGGAAGATAAAGAGAATTCTTTTTCGAAGTTGTTCCACAAGGGAGACGTACTTTTTGGTCGCCGACGCGCGTATCTGAAGAAAGCTGTTGTTGCTCCTTTTGACGGTATCTGCTCCGGTGACATAACAGTTATTGAGGCCATCCCGGAGAAAATTCTACCAGAGCTGCTGCCATTTATCATACAGAACGACGCCCTTTTTAACTACGCCACCAACAAATCGGCAGGCTCTCTCTCTCCCCGAGTGAAGTGGGAACATCTAAAAAACTACGAGTTTGAACTGCCTGATATGAAAAAACAGCGTGAATTAGCTAAAGTGCTTTGGGCTATGGATGCCACAAAGAAATCCTACCAAAAGTTACTACAGAAAACTGATGAGCTTGTTAAATCCCGATTTGTTGAAATGTTCCATGATTGTCATCGAGAAAAGCTGGGTGATATATGTCAGATTAAAGCGAGAATTGGTTGGCAAGGACTGAAAAAAAATGAATATCTCAGTTCTGGGGATTATTTACTTGTAACTGGTGTTGATTTTGTAAAAAATCGTATAGATTTTGAACACTGTTTTTATGTTGATAAGGAACGATATGAGCAGGACGAATACATTCAGTTGCAAGCAGGTGATGTTCTTATTACCAAAGACGGCACCATAGGAAAAGTTGCTTTTGTTGAGGAAATACCCATGCCGGCTACACTTAATAGTGGAGTTTTCGTAGTAAGAGATTTATATGGTAAGGTTAGCAATTGGTTTCTGTACTACGCATTCATGACAAAAGAGTTTGAGACTTTCGTTGAAGGATGTAAGACTGGGTCAACAATAGCCCACCTGAATCAGGGAGCATTTATCAATTATGAGATACCTGTACCTAATACTGCTATGCAGGAGGAGTTCGTTTTATTCGCCCGACAGAGCGATAAATCAAAATTTGAACTGGAACAAGCGCTTGCGGAGTTAACGACAACCTATAAGAAGATAATTTCCGAGAACCTGGGCTAAGTCAAAACGGAAACTTGCTGAGGCCACATAAGATTACCCAGGCCGAACGTCCACTTGCACTTTTTATAATTGAAATAGCTCCAGCGAGATTCAGAAGAAAGAGCATTCAGTTCTCACAAGGATCACGCCGGATAAGATAATTAATTACGCTATCTGCCCGGACCGACGTAATGAAGCTGTCCGGCACGGATATTAAAAATTTAATGATGGGAGGAAATGTTTATGTTTAACGAAGATAATACAATGGAGCAGATGGTAATCTCGACTCTTAAGGGCAATGGCTGGAACTACATCCCCGCAGAAGAGCTGCCTCGAACTTATTCTGATGTCATGGTAGAACCTATGGTCAAAGACGCCCTTATCCGCCTTAATCCAGAAATAGCAGAAGACCCGTCACGCGCTGATGAGGTCATCTATAAACTGCGCACAATCATTCTGTCGGTACAGCCGCGTAACCTTATCACACAGAATGAGCTCTTTAAAAAGATGGTGTTTGAGGAAAACGCCTATCCCTTCGGTAAAGATGGTCGAATGATTCCGATACGCTTTTTTGGCACAATGAAAAAGGAAGATCTAGCTCTTAACGAATACGTCGTTACTAACCAGTGGGTTTATCCTCAGGCCGAGGGCGGCAAGCGACTCGATATCGTTCTGCTGATCAATGGTTTCCCGATTGCTATCGGTGAGCTCAAGACTCCGGTCCGCAATGCGATAACCTGGTTAGACGCTGCCAGCGATATAGCTTCCTACGAAAAGAGCATCCCTGAGATGTTCGTATCTAACGTATTCAACTTCGCTACTGAAGGTAAATGCTACCGCTATGGTTCTGTTGGAATGCCAATCAATATGTGGGGACCTTGGCATACTCCTGATCATAAGTCAGAAGGTAGCCTTGCCGATGTTAAAGTCAGCGTAGGTGATATGATTACACCTGAGAAGATTATGGATATTTTCCAGTTCTTTACCCTTTTTGCAACAGACAAGAAGCATGTAAAGTACAAGATTATCTGCCGTTATCAGCAGTATGAAGGCGCTAACCTTATCGTGCAACGTGTTGTTGCTGGATATCCCAAGCAAGGTCTTATTTGGCACTTCCAGGGCTCTGGTAAATCATTACTGATGGTATTTGCGGCACAGAAGCTTCGAATGATTCCTGAACTTAAGAATCCGACCGTTGTAATAGTTGATGACCGTCTTGACCTTGAAACACAGATTACAGCAACCTTTAATGCCTCAGATGTTCCGAACTTAGTGTCACTTGCTACGAAGGAAGATGTTGAGAACTTCTTCAAACAGGACATTCGTAAGATTGCGATTACGACTATTTTCCGCTTTGGCGATGTTGATGGCGTTCTCAATCTTAGAGATAACATAATCATTATGGTCGATGAAGCACATAGAACTCAGGAAGGTGACCTCGGTGAAAAGATACGTGCGGCACTACCAAATGCGTTCTTCTTTGGGCTTACTGGTACTCCTATTAATCGTATTGATAAGAATACATTCCGTACTTTTGGCGCAGCAGAAGACCGGAGCGGGTATTTGAGCCGCTATACCTTCTCTGACTCCATCAGAGATAATGCGACTTTGCCGCTAAACTTTGAGCCAGTTCCGGTTGACCTTCATGTCGATAAGGATAAGCTAGATGCTGAGTTTGATGCTCTTACAGAAACACTTTCAGATGCTGACCGCGCAGAGCTTTCCAAACGCGTAAATATGAAGGCCATCATGTATGATCCTAAGCGTATCCGTAAGGTTTGTGAACACATCGTAAAGCACTACAAAGAGAAGATTGAACCTAATGGATATAAAGGTCAGATTGTTGTATTCGACCGTGAATGCTGTCTCAAGTATAAGGAAGAGTTGGATAAGCTGCTTCCTCCTGAAGCAACTACAATCGTAATGGATACTAACAATGATAAGGAAGACCGTTATAAGAAGTATCGCCGCAGCCGTGATGAGGAAGGAAAGATTCTAGATCAGTTCCGTGATAAGAGCAATCCTTTGAAGCTAGTTATCGTTACTGCAAAACTTCTTACAGGTTTCGATGCTCCTATTCTTCAGGCGATGTATTTGGATAAACCGATGAAGGACCACAACCTTCTGCAGGCCATCTGTCGTACAAACCGTACTTACGATGAAGGTAAAACACATGGACTGATTGTAGACTACATTGGTATTTTCGATAATGTTGCTAAGGCTTTGGACTTTGATGAAGCCAGCATGAAGAAAGTTATCACTAATATTGAAGAAGTCAAGAAGCAGGTTCCTGCACTTCTTAGAAAATGCCTGAGCTATTTTATGGGCGTTGACCGTACCGTTGAGGGCTGGGAAGGATTACTAGCCGCACAGGAGTGTATTCCTACAAATAAGGATAAGGATGCGTTCGCAGCAGATTACCGTGTTCTAAATAGAGCCTGGGATGCGTTGTCCCCTGACCCATTCCTTGATAAATATAAATTTGACTATGTATGGCTTACTAAAGTTTTTGAGTCTGTAAAACCGACTGACAACCGTGGTGCGCTTGTATGGGCAGCTCTTGGTGCTAAGACGTTGGAGCTTGTTCACGCAAACATCGAAGTTGGCCAAGTTCATGATGACCTTGATATTCTTACGTTAGATGCAGACCTGATTGACGAGTTTATCCGTAAGCAGAAGGATGTCAAGAAGACAACCATGAAGGTGGAAATCGATCTGGTTGCTAAGATTCGCGAACATTCAAATGACCCGAAATTCGTAAAGCTGGGAGAGAAGCTTGAAGAACTTCGTGAACGCCATGAACAGGGCCTGATTAATAGCATTGAGTTCCTGAAGCTCCTGCTTGAACTTGCAAGAGAGGCAGCGCAGGCAGAGAAAGAAGTTGTACCGGAGGAAGAAATCGACCGTGGTAAAGCGGCACTCACAGAGCTCTTTAAAGGTGCGAAGAACGATAAAACTCCTATCATTGTTGAGCGTATTGTTGCCGATATCGACGACATTGTAAAGATTGTACGTTTCGACGGCTGGCAAAGAACTACAACAGGTAAAAACGAAGTCAAGAAGGCCCTTCGCAGTGTCATCTGGATTAAGTACAAGATTAAGGATAAAGAAGTATTCGATAAAGCTTATAACTATATTGAACAGTATTATTAATGGGGGGTCTGCCTATGAAACAATATGCTTCGTTTGAAAAATATCTTGAGGATAAGTACTATAACGATATTCACCGTGCCGTCACCGGCCTCATACTCAAAAGAGGCCGGAATAATGGCTTTTATTCGTATACAGTTTTAGACCCATCCTACTTCCAGGTAGATGACATACATGTGAAAACAGTGTCCTTCCATTCTACAGACGGAAACCGGATTATTTTCAACGCAGCAGTAGAGGCGGACGTTATTCTTAAGGGAATGGGTAAAAGGGATTATGACGCAGATGTGAATAATCCTTGGTACACTGTTTCTTTTACTGGTTATTTGAGTGATGGACTTAATATGGTTACCATCACAGGTGTTGACGAATATTCTGCAGATAAGTTTGATAAGAACACGACGTTATCAAAGTATCTGGTCCCTTATCTTTATACTGAGGACATAGAGAAAGAAGCGGAAAAGTTTTTAAACAAATACTGTAGACAAGCATTAAAGGAGCCTATGCCCATTCCGCTTGATGAGCTCATGTTTAATATGGGACTTGAGCTTTATGAGGCACCGCTTCCTGATAACATTTTCGGTAAGACTTATTTTGCTGAAGCTACAGTTGATGTTTTTAATGAGGATGGTGAGGTGGTATCACAGACCATTGATCCGGGGACCATTCTTTTGAATCCTAACATCTTCTTCATGCGCAACATCGGCTCCCGTAATAACACAGTCGTTCACGAGTGTGTGCATTGGGATCGCCATGATAAGTTCTTTGAACTGCAGAAGCTGTTAAACAGTGATCTCAGCTCCCTTACCTGTGAGGTTACAGAACACATGGGTCAGAAAGATACTGGCATTGAGGGAGCACTTCAGTGGATCGAATGGCAGGCTAATGCTTTGACTCCGCGCATATTGCTCCCGGCAAGCACAACAAGACAAAAGTTAAACGAGATATTGCTTCGTTTACATATTGAAAACCCAGAACGAACTGAGTCAGATATCATGGAGGAGGCTATCCAGGAGTTGGCAGATTTCTTTGCAGTTTCAAAGTTTGCTGCAAAGCTTCGTGCTATTGAACTTGGCTTCGCACAGGCGCAGGGTGTTTGGAATTATGTCAATGGTAAGTATCTGCCTAACTTCTCATTTAAGGCTACGGCGTTGAAGAAAGACGAGAGTTATATCATCGACACCAGAAACGCTTGCTTTGAGGCCAGCTTAGATGATGATGTAAAGGCTGCACTTTCCAAGGGTGACTTCATTTATGTTGACAACATGTTCTGTATCAACGACGAGAAGTACATAATGGAAACCGATGATGGTGGCTGTACTCTTACTGTTTACGCCAGACAACATGTTGATGAATGCTGCCTTAAGTTTAAACAGAAATTTAAAGTTAACAGCGCACATGGTGATGCCTTCTATACGCAGTGTTCTCTTTGCAAGGATGTCGATGCAGCAGCTTATTGTGAATGTAACTACATCGATGATGAAGATAATCAAAATGTAGAGCAGCGTGCTACTGAGTTGAAGAAGCTGAAAGCCGAAGGAGGCCGTATCATGGAAATTTACCGTAGCCTTCCTATGTCTTTTTCAGGAACGCTTGATGCTCACATGAAACGCCTTGAAAAAGAGGATGGCAGAAAGATGACAAATATGGAACTTGCTTTAAGAACAGGGCTAAGCGACCGATACATTCAGGACCTTCGTAAGGAAGAGAAGAATATAAGTCTCGGAACCGTTTGTGCTATTTGCATTGGCCTTCACCTGCACCCTATCTTCAGTAATGACCTCATACAGAAGTCACGCAATAATTATCCTATGAATGAAGAAGGCTTCTTCGATAGATTCCTCATTGAGCATCACTACATGGACACTCTTGATTTGTGTAATGAAAAGCTTGCAGAGTTGGGTTATCGCACCTGGGGTAAGGAATTATAAAAAGTTTTTAAAAATATTAGTTTAGACCGGAACTCACACTTCCGATTTTGAACACGGATTAACAGGGCTTTATGACCAGAGATGGTTGTAAGGCCTTTTTTTTATGCCCTGAAAACCAGAACTCGCAGTTCTGCGAAGAAAAACCGCATCCGAATTATGATGTTTATAGAAGCTTGAAGCTTCAAATAAATCTAAGCCTTCGGGTGCGCAACTTAGGCAAGGATACATACGGTTGGTGGATCTCAGTAAAAAGAGCGAAACCAAACCCTGTACCCTTACTTTGTTGCGCTCATTTTGCCGAAGTAGCGGTACCGGATAAGACCTGACTGTGTCCTTGCGATAGTTCTCTCCCTTAAGGCGGGAAGGACAAAAAATGTTAAACACAGTCAATCAAGAAACAAAGCAGTATTACCTCACCATCGATGGCCAAGAGGTAACGGTAACGGAAGAGGTGTACAGGGCCTACAAACGTCCGATCTGGGCTGAGCACAAACGTAATGATCGGCAGAAACTCTGTCAGGTTAGTGATGGTAAGGGCGGCCTGAAAAGATGCACAGAAGATTGCTCCAAATGCAGTTGCACTAAGGAAGGTAGCTACCTTTCAGTAGATGGCCTCGAAGAAGCTGGATACAGCGTTGAGGACCGATCACAAGATGTTGCAGAGATTGTTGCAGAAAAGGTGCTTCTTGAAGAGCTTTTTAAGGCTCTCGAAGAACTAGACCCCAATAGTCATCGCATCTGCAAACTACTTATGGAAGGCTGTTCGAAGCGAGAAATTGCCCGAATCATGTCAATACCGCAGTCAAGTTTTGAGTATCAGTTTAAAAAGCTGATGGCATCTTTAAGAGAGCGTCTGGAAAACTATATCTAAAACGTAAAGAATAGGCGGTGATGATGTAAAAGTCAGTACCGCCTTTCTGTTTTAGTCTTTCTTATAAAACATTGTCTCGTAGCCATCGGCTCTAAGTGCCAAACCATTTATCCAGGGTGGCGTTCGTCCCATCTGCTCACAAACTGCTTTAAGGGAGACATCCATGTTGCACTCAATAATTAGCTCGTCATGGACGTGACCACAGATAAAGCAATGACTGAGTGTTTTCATGGCATAGGCCAGGATATCCCGGCTGATTGCCTGCACAACATTTTCCGTAAACTTCGGCCCGTA
>JAEZTB010000030.1 GCA_023443745.1 Bacillota bacterium | reverse complement strand
AATAAATTTATGTCAGCAGAACAAAGCTATCAATATTACAATGAATTTATGTGGAATGGAAGATATGCAGAATGTATTTCATTAGATGAAACAATTAAAAGAATGAAATAGCTAAATTCCAATTTGCCGGTGATAGATGAGTTATAATTCGAGAATTATGGGGGCTTGCTTTATGAGAATGCCAGAAAAGATAGAGGCGAGAATGATTGAGCCATGCCTCGTAACATTGCCTTTTCCGCAATGTAATGCACCCCCTGCGGCGGTGGGGATGATAACGGAGAAGACAAAACTGCCGATGAGCTGCAATCGGTAAACGGCTTTCCATCCACATTGACCACCGCGCCGTGGACATACGAACCCGGCAAGCTGCCCGGCCTGTTCGGCAAAACGGTGGAAATGCCTGCGTACATCACCGCCAAGCTGATAGGCTACTTTGCGGGCGGCGACGGTTCGCAGGGCGATCTCTACCAAATCGCTACCGCCGCACAGCTTGCCAAGCTGGCGGAGCTAGTGAATGCGGGCGATACCGACTACAACAGCAGATACTATCAGCTTATCTCTGATATCGATCTTTCCAGCTATGGTGCGTCCAACACCGGCTTTAATAGCGGTAAGGGTTGGATACCAATTTGGGACACAGACAAATAAATTTCAAGGCCACTTTGATGGTAAGCATAAGTCGATCATCGGGCTGTATATAAATGACGAAGACTTGGAAAGCGCCGGCACTACAGGATGAAACGGCAAGGAGATTTGAAAACAGATTATTCATTCTTTTCACCTGCCTTTTCTGCGAACCAGCGCCCTAATTCGGTCATTTCATCTTTTGTCAATTCCTTGCCGTCATAGAGCGTTGTCAGGAAGTTTTTAACCGAACCCTCATACAAAGTTTCTAATAGGCTCTTTGCTTCATGGCTCCGATATTCTTCCGGTGATATGCGAGGTTTATAAATATTCGCCCGACCTTGTTTGATGGAAGTCAGGACACCCTTTTCAACCAGCCTTGCAAGAAAGGTTGCTATTGTTTGCCCTTTCCACTCCTTGCCCTTTTGCTGTGCAAAAATGTCAAGCAGCTCGCCGGATGTAATGGGATGGTCGGAAGCCCAGATAATCTGCATTACTTCCATTTCCGTTTCTGATAGTTTTTGAAAATTAATCATGGCGTATTTGATTTATTTCAGTCAACTATAAGATATTTGTTACTCATATCTAAACGAGAGGGTGAACAGTAAAATGTAGTAGATACTTCTGTCCAGTCACAGCCCCCCGACCAAGGGATCACGCAATGAGGGCAGCCGGCAGAAATCCTGGCAGGGGTTAGATTCCCATGATGCGGTTAAGCCAGCTACAGTTCAGGCAGTTGCCTTTGTTGTGCAAGGCACTATATGCTCTGAACAGAGTGCTTCGGGATCAGCAGATAGATAAATTATATTGCTAATACTTGCAACATACTTAAGTTAGCAGTATAATAATGGCAATATTCATCTTGGGTGGTGTGGAGCATGGAGTATATGACCGTGAAGGAAGCCGGTGATAAATGGGGGCTTGGAATAAGAATTGTGACGCTATACTGTACAGAGGACAGAATAGACGGTGCGGTGAAAAAGGGCAATCTGTGGCTTATTCCTGAAGATGCCATTAAACCGGAGGATAGGAGGCGGAAAAAAGCTCCAATTCAAGAAGAAAAGGTGCCGGTGGTATCCAAAGACATCTATGACCTATATGAACAAAAAAAGCATGAAGACCCATGGCCCTTTCAGTCGCTGTATGAAAACAAGGAGCTATTTGCACAGATCGTGAAGGAATTTCCCTACCCTATGCACATCTGT
Organism: Bacillota bacterium; assembly: GCA_023443745.1. Lineage (GTDB taxonomy): Bacteria > Bacillota > Clostridia > DSM-8532 > DSM-8532 > DTU059. Next base: position 316,068 of record JAEZTB010000030.1, on the reverse strand, counting down.
GCGCCAGACGGTACGATGCTCCTGGCGAATGAAGAGTATTTAAAATTTGCTAAGGTATCGAACCCTGAAAGACTATATAAAAAACACAATATATTGCTTAATCCAAGCCTTGAAAGATGGGGCGTAAAGGACTTTGTTTTGCGGGCGTTTCAGGGAGAAGCCGTTCACGCATATGACGTCAAAGTGCCGTATCGGGAAATTATCGAGCGATTGGGAGATCATAATGAGTTGGCAGCCAAAAGTCTGTTCCATAACATGACTGCCTTGCCTATACGCAACGGCAATAACGAGTTGTTATTTATCGTATTTATTTTCATCACCTCCAGGTCTTATCAGGACAGAGAAGAAATTATAAAAGGCAAAGAATACATAGACGATCACTGGAAAGAGGAATTTGACATAGACAAGCTGGCGGGTATCGTTCATATGAGCAGGTATCACTATACCCGTTTATTTAAGCAGCATACAGGGATAACACCCTACAACTACTATCAAGACGTAAAGATCGGCAAACTCAAGGAAAAGCTATGCGATGTCAATCTGTCCATAACCCAGGCCTTTGACGAATGCGGCGTGGATTACAATGGAAAGCTGGCAAAAAGGTTTAAGGACAAGTTGGGAATGACTCCCTCCCAATATCGGGCAACGATGACCCAAAAATAAAATGAGTAAAGTGGCTTCCGACCGTAATGGTTTCGGAGGCCTTTTTTATTTGCAAGATAGCAATAATGACTGTAAATATGGCACTCAATTGTCTATCCCGCCTTCCATTATTCACTTACAATTGAATGGTAGAGAGTATCGGGGGAAAGGAGGATGTTTGATGTTATGGAAAGAGAATCCAGAAAACAGCCGCTTGAGGATCTCACTGAAATGCTTAAGACCTTACAGGGAAAAGAGAAAATACAGGATCGTATGGTGAGGAAGTTTCAAAAACTGATTCGCAATAAAGGTTGGTATTCCCCTGTTATAAATGATTTTCCGTACCCTATGGCGATATTTGAACAAGACGGTGAATTGGTTTACGTGAACAGGGTTTTATCTGATGAAACCGGTCTATATGCCATTAACCTATCGCAGAGTAAACGCAGCCTCTTAAACCGCATTACCGACGCAAATCTTCCAATTCTTGATGCTGTTGAGAATGTGTTCATAGGGAAAACAACCTTTTTAGCAGGTCTGTCCGACTCGATGGATATATTCATGAGCGATAGAACAGGCAAAAAAACATCATCCTCTGAATACCACGAGGCTATATTTTTTCCCATTACTGGAGATGAGGGAAAAACCACCCAAGGTGCAGTGATATTTATGAAATAAGATTTTATGAAAACAAAGTTATGATCAAAATGAATTTTTGAGGAGGGAAAACCATGCAAAAAGCCAAAAGGATTTTGGCACTTTTACTTGTCGCAGCCTTAACAGTTACGCAGTTGCCTGTGACGGCGTTGGCGACAAGTGCGGGCGAAGGCGGAGAGATCATCGCTTTCGACACGCTGCCGGAGGAAACGGCAAACCAAACAGTAACTTTAGGAACCTCTCTGGAGGATTTGAATTTGCCGAACACACTAATTGCTACCGTACGTGTGGTAGCTGAGGCGGATACAGAAGCGTCGGAGCCGGATAACGAAACGGTGCTGGATTCCGGCGAGCCGCAGCAGGAAGAACTCTCTGATCCTGTTGCCAATGCCGACAGCGGAGGTGAGAGCAACCCAGAACTGAACGGCGAGCAATCGAAACCTGAACCGGGCAAGCCGGAAACGATGGAGATAAATATTCCAATTCCTGTGAAGTGGGTATCTTCACCCGATTATGATGGAGAAAAGATCGGTACTTACATTTTCACCGCACAAGTCGATGGCTTCACAGTCAGCACTGAATTGCCGAGCATAACCGTGACGGTGGGCGAAGTCACCGGCATGGTGACAACCTTTGATGAACTGCCGGACAGCATCCGTTGGCAGAACACATCTGCTCCGATGTTCCCCGAAACGGTAAGCGGAACAGTGTATGGCAAGTATACAGAAATCCCTGTGACTTGGCAGGCTGACCATACTTATAACGTATCAAACCCTGCACAGGGTTTGTATGTGTTTGATGCTGTTTTGGGCGAGGACTACACCCTTGCAGACGGCGCCATAGCACCCCGCATCACGGTGTATATCTCTCAAACGGTCAGTCGCTTTGCGCCTTTCCGCATGGGCGGAGACGGTACAGAAGCCAGCCCGTTGGAGATCACCACCGCCGACCAACTGGCGGAAATTGCCGTGTTGGTCAATGCAGGACGGTTGGAGAGCTTTTTGCTCAATGGCGTAGGGAATGTATCACTGAGGCTGATGAACGACCTCGATCTCTCCGCATATGGTCAAGACTACAACGGCGGCAAGGGCTGGCAGCCGATTGGAGGTTATATCAACAACAAAGTGATGCCTTTTAAGGGCAACTTTGACGGCAACGGCTATACGATTTCTGGATTGTACATCAACGACAGCTCCCGTGACTACGTTGGCTTGTTCGGTATGATCGAATCAGCTACTGTACAAAATTTAAACCTGACGGCAGTCAGTGTCTCTGCGAAAAGTAATGTCGGCAGTATTATCGGAAACGCCTCCGGCTCCGGTGAAATCACAACTTGCCGGGTCAGCGGCTCGGTCAGCGGTGTCAGCAATGTCGGCGGAATCATTGGCAGTACCTACTCAATGACGCCCAAGTACTCCATGAGCTGTTGCTCGTTTGAGGGAAGCGTCAGCGGCGATATCAACGTATACGGCAACCTAATAGGCGGGCTTGCAGGCACCGCGAAGGATCTAACCATATTGCACTCATACGCTTCGGCCGCAGTCAGCGGTAACGAGAATGTCGGCGGATTGGTCGGTAAGTTGGAAGGTGGTAACGGCAAGTTGCAAAACTGCTATGCCATCGGCAATGTGATCGGCAAGTCATCTGTAGGCGGTCTGGCGGGGTTGCCCTACAGCAGCAGTATAGAAAACTGTGTTGCATTGAATTCCGGCGTAGAGGCAACCGGCACCTATGGCGGGCGCGTGACGGGGCAAAACTATAATGGCACACTTTCTGGCAATGCTGCTTTTTCGAGCATGGTGGTGACAGTGAGCGGCAGTGCGAAAACAGTCACAAGCGATGCAGCAAGTGTTGATGGTGCGGACGTAGCGGCCGCCGATCTCAAAGCAGACGGTAACATCGGCGGCCGCTTCACAGCAACTAACGGTTGGACTGTTGAAAACGGCAAGCTGCCCGGCTTCGGTGCGGCAGTAAATATGCCGGAGTATATCACAGACGGCAGCGACCCGAATTTCCCAGGCGAGGGTACGGAAGAAAGCCCCTTTCTAATCGGCACAGCGGAAAAGCTTGCCAAGCTGGCGGAGCTTGTGAACGCGGGAAACACAAGCTATAATGCAAAATATTACAAACTTATTGCCGACATCGACCTCTCCAACTACGGCGCGTCCAACACCGACTTTAATAGCGGCAAGGGTTGGGTGCCGATTGGAAATAACATAAATAAATTTATGGGCAGCTTTGACGGCAACGGCAAAACTATTATCAGACTGTATATCGATGATATCGGACGGGATTATGTAGGGCTGTTTGGATATATCAAAGAGAATTCTGCCGTTATTCACAACCTGACCGTAAAAGACGCATCTATCGACGCAGGGGGAAGCACCGGCGGCATTGTTGGCAGAGCCGAGGGAGGCGCAAGAATTAATCATTGCTCGGTCAACGGTACGGTAACAGGAAGCGGTAACATTGGTGGTGTGGTAGGGTTTCTTCATGAAGCATCGATGGATCAATGTGGAGCTGATGTTGCGGTCAGCGGCAGCACCATCGGTGGCGTAGTAGGGAAGGTGGAAAAAAATTCATCTGTTATAAATTGTTATGCTATCGGCAGTATCACAGATAAAGGTGGCAATTACGATCTTTATAGTTATATGGGTGTCGGTGGTGTTGCAGGATCGGTTAATGGCGGTAGTACGGTGGAAAACTGTTATAGCACAGACAGCATTAACAGTACAAGCACTGGTTCGGTGTATGTCGCCGGTGTGGTGGGATATGTCTCCGGTAGTACTGTGAAAAATTGTGCCGCTCTCAACACTAGTATTAGTGGTTCTTATAATGCTTTCTTAGTGCGTGTTGGAGGATGCAGTAATAAATTGTCAAGCACATTCTCTGACAATATCGCTTTTAACGGAGTATCTTGCACAATAACAAGTAGCGATATAGATTATAACGGAACAGACAAAACCGCCGATGAGCTGCAATCGGCAGGCGGCTTCCCCTCCGCATTTACCACCGATCCATGGACCTACGTACCCGGCAAGCTGCCCGGGCTGTTCGGCAAGACGGTTGCCATGCCCGTGCATATCACCGCCAAGCTGACGAGCTACTTTGCGGGCGGCACCGGTTCATATAGCAACCCTTACCAAATCACCACCGCCGCACAGCTTGCCAAGCTGGCGGAGCTGGTGAATGCAGGGAATACCGGTTACAACGACAAAGACTACAAGCTGATGAACGACCTTGACCTTTCCGGCTACGGTAAGAACTATGACAGCGGCAAGGGCTGGAAACCAATCGGAACGAAAGCTAATCCGTTCAAAGGTTATTTCGATGGTAACGGCAAGGTAATCTCCGGACTGTATATCAATCGTCCCGATGAAGATTATATTGGGTTGTTTGGTTATATAGGTCATACGGTAATAGACTATATGCCTGAGCCCGGCAGTGTGAGAAAGCTGGGGATTGTAAACGCAACTATCACCGGCAAGGATTTTGTAGGTGGGTTACTGGGTCAATATGGGTCTGGAGCAGCCATGTTCACTACGGTGAATAACTATGTTACCGGCAGAATTATCGGCAATAATAATGTTGGCGGTCTGGCGGGTTATATTGACTGGACTCATATGGCAGGTTGTTACAGCACCGCTAATGTCACCGGCATCGACAGTGTCGGCGGCCTATTGGGTTATAGCAAAGACTCCAATGTTAAAAGCTGCTATGCCACCGGCAGCGTCACCGGCAACGATAAAGTAGGCGGATTGATAGGCGAAGGGGCTTCGGCAGATAACTGCGTAACCCTTAACCCCTCCATCAACGGTTCGACCGTTAATATCGGGCGCATAGCAGGCACGATCAGCAGCCATAACCTTAGCAACTATGCCTTTAGCGGCATGAAGGTTAATGGCAGCACACTCAGCAGTGCCGACAGCAAAAGTAAGGATGGCGTGGATATAACCCTCGCCCAAGCCAATACCGCCGCATTTTGGGGAAGCGGTTGGGGCAGCAATGGTTGGATACTTACAGATGGTAAGCTGCCTATACTGGCGGGCTTTCCTGCGGGAGCGCAATCCGGCGACGGCGGGGTGTATCTCACCGAGCGGGATATCGCAAATGCAACGGTGGAGATAACAGGCAGACCATTCACCTATACCGGCAGCCCCATTGCGCCGGCATTGACCGTCATCTTTGACGGGGAAACGCTGGTGAAGGGTACGGACTATATCATGGAGGTTGCCGCCGGAAGTGCAAGCAATGGCATCAACGCAGGAACTGTTACAGCGAAGCTCGTTGGCCAAGGCAACTTTAAGGGTGAAAAAACCGGTTTAAGCTATACCATCCAACCAAAACCGCTAACAGATGATATGCTCACAACCACGGAGTTCTCCTACACCGGCAAGGCGCAAAAGCCCGCTCTCACGGACGGCGCTAAAACGCTTGTAGAGGATGTGGATTATACAGCGTCCTATACCAACAATACCAATGCGGGAACAGCCTATATGAGCATCACCGGCAAGGGCAACTACTCCGGCGCACTCAACAGAATCTTCACCATCGCCAAAGCACCGCTGACGATTACAGGCGGAACAGTGGCGGAAAAAACCTATAACGGTACAAATACAGCGTCCGTAACCGGCGTGAGCTTTGGCGGCCTGCAAAACAGCGAAACACTGTCGCTGAACGATGATTACACCATTGCAGGAGCGCAATTCGACAGTGCAGATGCTGGTACCGACAAAATAGTAACAGCCACATTGACTCTTATCAACACGGATACAACTAAGAACTATGCCTTGGCAAGCGCCAACATAAGCCTGACAAATCAAGTAATCAAAAAGGCTGCTGCACCTACCGGCGTTAATCAAACACTGGATGTGCTTACAAATCATGCACAGGAATATGACTTTGAAATGACTACCCTTTTGCCGACGCTTGGCAGCCCGAAATCCTTGGGTACGGTGGAATACGCCCTTAAAAGCGTAACTGATATTGACAATATTATTGGTAACCCCTATGTGTATAACAAGAACATGATAAGCATTCCTGTATATGCAGTTGCCACAACGGGAAAAACCGCCACCATTACGGTAACGGTAAAAAGTACAAATTATGCGGATTTTGACGCGACCATCACCGTAAAAACCATTGATGCAATCACACTCACCGTCACAGGACTGACGGTAGAGAGCAAAATCTACGATGGAACCAACGCCGCCACCTTGCGCGGAACGGCTGCCCTTGACACAACTAATGTGCAGGGCGGCGATGAGGTGACGCTTGCAGGAACACCTTCTGCGGTGTTTGATAATGCCAATGCGGGAAGCAACAAGATTGTCACCATCACGGGGCTTTCCCTCATCGGTAAGGATGCCGCAAAATACAGGCTGGATTTGTCCGGGGTCACAGGCACGATTGCGGCCAAACCATTGACGGAGGCTATGCTCACGGTGACCGGCGGCCCGTTCACCTATACCGGTACAGCACATACACCTGCTGTTTCGGTGAAGGATGGCGGCGAAACGCTTGCAGCGGATACGGATTATGCTGTAGCTTACTCGAACAATATCAATGCGGGAACAGCCACAGTTACCATTACCGGTAAGGGTAACTATTCAGGCACGCCCAGCAAGACTTTTACCATTGCCCCCAAGCTTGTTACTATCACGCCGGACAGCGGGCAAAGCAAAGCGTATGATGAGGCTGACCCGATGCTGACCTATACCGTCAGCCCTATGCTGTTCACAGGTGATGGCTTCACCGGCGCACTTTCCCGTACATCGGGCGAGGATGTGGGCGATTATGCCATCACTCTCGGTACCTTGAGCGCAGGGAACAATTACACGCTGTCCTTGTCTTCGCCCACGGTGAATTTTAGTATCACGAAGAAACCGGTAACCATTACGCCGACGAGCGGGCGCTTAAAATATTACGGCTCGGATGACCCGGTTCTACCCTTTGCCAATGACGGGGGGCTTCCTGCCGCAGCTTTTACGGGTAAGCTTTCCCGCGAACCGGGTGAAAATGTGGGCGATTATATCATCACCCTCGGAACCTTGAGCGTAGGCAACAACTACACACTGTCCTTGTCCTCAACGCCGGTGACTTTTTCTATCAAACCGGCAAACGTCACCATCACGCCGAAAAGTGGGCAAAACAAGGTATATGGCGCCTCTGATCCGACGCTGGGCTACACGGTTTTTCCGAGTTTGGTTAACGGCGACAGCCTATCCGGCGAACTTTCCCGCGAGCCGGGCGAGAATGTGGGAGACTACAAAATCACCCTTGGCACCTTAAGCGCGGGGAGCAATTACAGTCTGTTCTTATATTATCAAAGTGTGAATTTTTCCATTACCCCCAAAGTCGTCACCATCACTCCGGCCGCTAATCAAAGCAAAGTATACGGGGCGCTTGATCCGGTTCTATCCTTTGCCAATGATGGAGGTCTTCCTGCCACAGCTTTTACCGGAAAGCTTTCCCGTGCGGCAGGCGAGAATGTGGGCAACTACGTCATCAACCTTGGCGATTTGACCGCAGGCAACAACTACACGCTGTCCTTGTCCTCCCCCCCGGTAAACTTCGGCATCACGAAGAAATCAGTCACCGTCACTCCGAGCGGTGGGCAAAGTAAGATATACGGCGCGATTGATCCGACACTGGTATTTACCAACAATGGTGGGCTTGCACCCTCGGATTTTACCGGTGCACTCTCCCGCGCAACAGGCGAGAACGTGGGTGACTATGCTATCACGCTTGGCACCTTGCGCGCGGGTGACAACTATGAGCTTTCCTTGGATTCGGGTGCGCCCAAATTCACCATTGAACAGGCTGCAGTGCAGAGCATCAACACAATCGTAAGCAATGTGAGCAAAACCGCATATGAAGTCCGAAATGCCACGACCGCACAGGCTGTTGTGACTGCGGCTGACTTGCCCGCAAACGTAAGCATCACCACCGACAGCGGTGCTGTGGCCACCCTGCCCATCACATGGAGTACCACGACATCTTACAATGCCAAGGGCACGACTTATCAAGTAATAGGCATACTCACCGGCAATGCGAATATTGATGCAGGCAGCGTTACGAAAAGCGTGACGGTCACCGTAACGCCGATTACGGCAGTTAATCCTGTATTTGGTGATACCACTGTGCTTGTCAACTTCCACGGCGGATCAGCTACAGCATCTGCACTGGAAACTGCCAATATCCTGCGAACAAGCGGCAGCATATCCGTTCAAGGGGAGGACATTACTTATGCAATAAGCTGGAGCGGCGGACCGTTGGATACGACCTCGGCTGGCAATAGCGCAACTTTCACTGGCACAATCTCTTATCCGGGTACCCCGGCATGGCTCACCTTGCCAAGCAACTTCACCGTCAGCCGCAAGGTAACGGTAACGGCAAAAACAGCGGTGACCATCAGCGGTATCTCTACGCCGAACAAAACGTATGACGGTGCGGCGTATGTGCCAAGCGGCACAGTAAGTGTCAGCGGTGATTCTGTTCCGGCAAGCGAACTTGTGTGGCTGTATACTTCTACTGATGGCGGCAGCTACAGCAGCACAGCCGCCCCCACGAATGCGGGGGCTTACAAGCTGACCATTTCTGTGCCAGACAGCAACGAAAACTACACGGGCAGCGAAGCTTTCACCTTTACCATCGAAAAGCGGCAGATTACTCTTACCGCCGATAATAAATCTGTCATCAAGGGAAGCAGTCTGCCGGAACTTACCTATACAGTAGGCAATCTGGCTCCCGGAAAGACCAAAGCGGATGCTTTGAGTGCCGAACCTACACTGGCTTGCCCGACCTTTGTTAGCGATGCAGTGGGCAGTTATGCCATTACGCTCACCGGCGGTACGGCAACGGATAATTACAGCATTACAGCCCGCATAGACGGAACATTGACTGTTGCGGAACAGACCTATACCGTCACCTTCAACTTAAATGGAGGTACCCGCACAGGCGGCGGCGAGCTGACACAGACCGTTGCCAAGGGCAGTGCAGCGACGGCTCCCACGGTCAGCCGCAGCAGCTACACATTTACTGGCTGGGATAAATCCTTTGATAACGTGACCGCTGATCTGGCGGTTACGGCAAGCTGGAGCTATAACGGTGGTGGCAGCTCTGGTGGTGGTGATTCCTATACGCCGAGCACGCCCGCAATCACTACGCCTGCAAAGAAGCCAGACCAGCCTGTTACGGCGGCGGCCTCTGTCACAGCCACGGCCGGGGCAAACGGCGTGGCAAATGCAGCCATCCCGGATAAAGCCATCACCGACGCCATTGCCAAGGCGCAGGCTGACGCAAGGACGCAGGGCAAAACCGCAAATGGCATTTCTGTGGGGCTGAATGTCACCATGCCGCAGGGAACAACTTCCTTTACAGCAACCCTGTCCCGCAACTCGCTGAACAGCCTTGTGAGCGCAGGGGTATCCAGCCTTACACTCGCTGGTTCTCCGGTAGACGTGAGTTTTGACTTGAAGGCTTTAGAGGAAATCCAGAAGCAAAGCAGCGGTGATATCAGCATCACCATCGCACCGGCGACAGGGCTCTCTAAAGAGGCAAAGGCCCTTCTCGGAAACAGGCCGGTTTATAGCATCACCATCAGTTATGTCAAGGACGGCAAAACTGTCAATGTAACCAGCCTCGACAGCGGAACAGCCACCCTTTCCATCCCTTACACACCGGGCAAGAATGAGGCTGTCGGCTATCTGTTCGGCGTGTATGTGGACGCAAAAGGCAAAGCACAGCGTATCTCTGGCTCGGTCTATGACGTAAACAGCAGGAGCCTGCTGATCCCTACCGGCCACTTCTCGGTGTATGGCGTGGGCTACACGGCTCCAATAGCCAAGTTTACCGACATTGACAACCATTGGGGCAAGGAAGCTATTGACTATGTTGTCGGAAGGGGCCTTCTCTCCGGCACTTCCGAAACCACCTTTGCACCTAACACCGCCATGACGAGGGGAATGCTGGTGACGGCTCTCGGCAGACTGGCAGGCGTGGACACGAAGGCATACACCACAAACAGCTTTACCGACGTAAAAGCCGATAGCGCATTCCGTCCCTACATCGAATGGGCGTACAAGAAAGGCGTTGTGCAGGGCATCGGTAACCAGCAGTTTGCCCCTGACCGTGCGATCACCCGTGAGGAAATCGCGGTGATTTTCGCAAATTATGCCAAGGCCACCGGCTACAAGTTGCCTGTGACCCGTGAAGCAACCGCCTATGCGGATGCTTCCAGCATCGGCAGCGTTTACAAAACAGCAGTCACAGCCATGCAGCAGGCTGGCATCATGATGGGTGGCACGGATAACAGGTTCAATCCAAAATCTAATGCAACCCGTGCGGAGGTTTCCTCCATGCTCCACCGCTACGTCAAGCTGACCATCGACCCCGCCACCGCCCAGGGCTGGGCGCTGAACGACGACGGCCGGTATATGTACTACAAGGATGGCAAGCCCCTCACCGGCTGGCAGACCATTGACGGCAAAAAGTATTATTTCTACAACATAGGCGTTTTGCAGACCGGCTGGGTCAAGGACGGCAATAACTGGAGATATTACTCCGGCAACAAGGCGCTCACCGGCTGGTGGGACATCGGCAGCGAAACAAGTAAAAAACGCTATTACTTCGACGTGAACGCCATCATGGTGTCCGGCAAATGGCTCCAGATCGACGGCAAGTGGTACTACTTTTACTCAGACGGCTCCCTCGCCAGAGATACTAAAATCGACGGCTATGAGGTGGGCCCGGACGGGGTGAGAAAAACAAAGTAAGAACAACAAATTAAGAACAACAAATAAATAAAGCCAAGGGCAAACCCGCTGAAAAGCGGGGACGCAAAGCCGAGGGTCTAAGGTGTCTTAAGGCACTATGATAGTCTGGCTGCTAAAAGTCAAGCGAAAGCCTGCCCTCTTACATGAAGGGCGGGCTTTTGCAGCTTTTAACGGATGTTTCAGGTATCAGGATACCGGCTTTCGCTGTGGGCTATGGCGAGAGAGGTATTCATATGAAGATATTCCGCTTTTATCCTTTTTCGAGGTGTAAATAGAGACAAAGCAACCTGTACATACCCTCCTTCATCCTTACAATTTCATATCATAAATCAAAAGAAGTCAGTATTTTGCCATGGGCAAAGTGCTGGCTTATTTTTTTCGACAAGAAATCTGTTTGTTTTCCAATTTATCCCAATTTTAAGACCTGATAACTGTTGGTCTGTCGAACCCTGCTGCCGATCTCCTCCGCTTCTGACATTTTGACTCGTCATCAAAATTTCAGAAAACGGAGGACAAGCCATATGGCAGAAAAGAAAGAGTATAGGATTAAAGTGCAGGGACAGCTCGTTCCCGTCACCGAAGAAGTCTATTTAACATATTACCGCATGAAACGCCGTGAACTGCATCTGGAGGAAAAGGACACAGCACATGGCGTGTTTTATTATAGTGCCTTGGATACTACGGAAACCAATGGCGAGGATGCGATTCCCGACCTGAAATCTCCTCGCGTGGATGACATTGCTGTAGATAAAGTTATGGCACAGAAGCTCCGTCAATGCATAGCACAGCTTTCCAAAGAGGAACAGGATCTGATTTTTGCTCTGTATTTTCAAGGAAAAACGCAGATGGAGCTGGAGAGGGAAACCGGCATTAAGCAGCAGACCATCAGCTATCGGGACCGTCAGATTCGGCTGAAGCTAAAAAAAATGATGGAAAAGTAAAAATATTTTTTGTAGACCCCCTCACGAAACCGGATTAGTAGTGAGGGGGTTTTTCTCATTCCCCCAACTGTACTTTGAAAATTTCATATCCGATGACCTGAATACTTTAGCTGACGGACCCCGAAAGGGAAAAGCGACCCCGGAGGATGCGCCAAGACCACCTGTAGGCAGGCAGCAAGAAAAGCGAAATCACTCATTTTTCTGTTTGCTCGTTTCTTTCTGCTCCTATCAAAGACGGCCAAATAAGGTGCAAAGCGATACCCATCCGACCGAAAAACAGGCTGTGGCAGCCTGTTTCGCAATGACCCCGTCAGCCTATATTGATACTTCTGTCCAGTCACAGCCCCCCTTGACCGGGGGATCACGCAATGAGGGCAGCCGGCAGAGATCCTGGCGGGGGTGGGATTCCCATGATGCGGCATAGCCAGCCGTAGTTCAGGCCATCGCCTTTGTTGTGCAAAGCATCGTATGCTCTGCACAGAGTGCTTGGGGAGTAGTGTCAAATTAAGCACCGTTATTACAGAAAAAAGACTTAATGTCAGAAGCGATGGGGATCGCTCTGCCTTTATAGCACGGCGGTCCCTATATTTGTGCCATTAAGAAAAAACAAAGGAAGTCCAAACCAAGGAGGTGCAAAATTTGAACACGATAAAGCAAGGCATCAGCCGCGGCGATATTTTCTATGCCGACTTAAGCCCCGTTGTGGGCTGCGAACAAGGGGGCGTCCGCCCCGTACTTATCCTGCAAAACGACATCGGCAACCGCCACAGCCCCACCACCATCGTCTGTGCCATCACTGGCAAGCCGAAAAAGCCCCTGCCCACCCATGCGGCCATTGCCGGAGTGGGCAGATTGTCCAGGGAGTCCTTTGCACTTCTGGAGCAGATACGCACCATCGACCGGATACGGCTCCGGGAATGGGTTGGCAGGCTGGGGCAGCAGGAGATGGAAGAAATCAATCAAGCACTTATTATCAGCGTCGGACTGGCTCCGGCGTTTTTTTTATTTGGGAGGGAAACGCCATGACAAACACCCAGGTAACCGATAACCTCATGTTCATTGCCGCGCTGCAGCAGCTTGTACGCCTTGCGGCCGCCAAGGGCATGACGGACAAGGAGTTTGAACAGGTCAAAAAGGACTTGGAACGCAGGCTGCGGCCCACGATTATCGCCTCCTGCTGACCTCGGATTTGTTTCAGAATGTTATCAATTATTCAGTAGCTATGTGCCAAGAGGTGTGGTAGTGTATGTCGTTGAAAGGAGGGAAAAAAGATGTATCAACCCAATTCAACACCGGCAGAACAGCCGAAAATTACAGTCATATCAGCAAGAAAGCCAGAAATCGCAAAGCTCCGCGTGGCGGCATACGCCCGTGTGAGCAGCGACTCGGATGACCAGCAGAACTCCTACATCGCACAGGTGGATTACTACACCAAAAACATTGCCGCCCAAGAGGGCTGGGAGATGGCGGACATTTACGCCGACGAGGGCATTTCTGGCCTCGTGGCAAGCAAGCGGGATGATTTCAACCGCATGATACAGGATTGCAGGGAGGGAAAAATCGACCGCGTCCTCGTCAAATCCATATCCCGCTTTGCGAGAAACACCAAGGAATATATCCAGTATGTGAGGGAGCTCCTCCGGCTGGGCATCTCCATCCATTTTGAGAAAGAAAACATCGACACCGGCAAGATGACGTCGGAGCAGATCGCCACCATCTACGGCGCCTTCTCACAGATGGAATCGCAAAACCACTCAAACAATATGCGGATCAGCGTCCGCATCCGAATGGAAAAGGGCGACTACCTCTCGCCATCGATGCCTTACGGCTACAGGCTGGAGGAACGCACCCTGGCGGTCATCCCCGAACAGGCCGAGGTGGTGCGCCGTATTTTCGCCGCCTACCTGAGCGGTCAGGGTAAGGATGACATCGCAGACGAGCTGAATCAGATGGGCATCCCCCGCACAAAAGGCCGAAAGGTGTGGTATTCAACCACGATAGGATATATCCTCACCAACATCTCCTACACCGGGGATATGGTCTGGCAAAAGAGCTACTCCACCAACGACATCCCATTCCGTCAGGTGCGGAATAAAGGAGAAAAGCCCAAATACTTTGTGGAGAACTGCCATGAGCCGATTGTCTCCAAGGACGAATTCCAGCGGGTGCAGGCTCTCATGGAAAGCCGTCAGAAACAGATAGCCGGAACGGTTTCCTCCGCACTGCTGGCAAAGAAAATCCACTGCGGAAACTGCGGGACCCTGTTCCGAAGAAAAATCGATAACGAAAAGGTCTACTGGACATGCCGGAAACATAACCGCGACAAAGACCTTTGCCCCACCTCGCAGATACCGGAGGAACAGATTATCACAGCAATCCTCCGAATGTACCACAAGCTGAAAAGGCACCGTGAGCAAATCCTATCACCCATCTTAAACCAGCTTACCGAGCTTCGGGAAAAGGAACTCCGCTCCAACCGCAAGATAAACGACATTGACAAAGAAATAGCCCAGCTCACCGAGCAGAATCTGGTTCTTGTTCGACTCAAGTCGAAGGGATACGTAGATTCTGCTCTTTATTTATCCCAAACAGGAGAAATCGACTTCAAGCTCCGGGAACTGCGCCGCCTGCGCCGCCGCATCATGGAATCCACCGGCGAGGACAGGCAGATCAAAGCCACCGAAGCAATGCTGGATTATCTGGAGGCAAGCCCCGAATGCTTAGAGGAACTCACCGAGGAACTGTTTGAAACGCTGGTGGAGAACATCACCATCTCCTCGGAAACCGAGATGAACCTCAACCTTTATAACGGCCTCACGCTGAAAGAAACCATGGAAAGGACGGTGCGGTAACATGGCATGGCAGAGAAAAATCCCATTCGGATATACGATGAAAAACGGTGAAACCCAGTGCTGTCCCACAGAGTCGGCAGCCGTCAAAGAGATTTTCAGGCTTTACTCAGAGGGCATGGCCTACAGCAAAATTGCCGATGAGATGATGCTTCGGGGCATCCCCTACCATAAGCATGCCAGCCAATGGAATAAGCACATGGTCAAGCGAATCCTCGAAAATGAACGCTATCTCGGAGAAAAGGAGTATCCACCGATCATCGAACCGGAAATCTTTATGGACGTCCAGCTCATCAAGGGAGATAAAAACACTTTCACGCCCTGCCCGGATTACATCAAGCCCATCCGTGAAAAGGCGGTCTGCGGCGTGTGCGGCGGGAGGATGCTCCGCGATACAAGGGCGTCGAAAAAAGTCCGCTGGTACTGCGAAAAAGAAGGTTGTACCAACCGCCGCTACATAGAGGACGAGGATACCCGCGCCGCCCTGACAGAACGGCTGGATGCACTGGCACAAAACCCCGACCTCTTAGACTGGCCCCTTCCACAGCAGGCTGGAGAGCTGACGCTGGATGCGGCTCGTATCCAGAACGAGGTAATCCGTGAACTGAACAAAGCGGAGCCGGGTACAGAATATACCAAAATGCTGATACTGGCCTGTGCCGCCGAAAAATACAGCGGACTGCCCGATTATACCCCCTACCATCAGATGCAAAGACTGAAGGAGCAAATCACAAGCCAGCCGATGGATGATGACTTTCGCAATAGGATTTTCAGAACTGCGGTGCAGGAAATCCAACTTACTGACGGTGGCTTGGGACTGCGGCTCATCAACGGAAAAGCCCTTGAATCGGCTGGAAAGGAGATTGGAAAATGCCTGCGACAGCAATCAGGAAGGTAACGGTTATCCCTGCCGATCCGATATACGCCCAAAAAGATATCCGAAAAAAGAGTTTGCGTGTGGCGCCCTACTGCCGCGTTTCCACCAACTCCGAGGAACAGCTCGACAGCTATCAGGCGCAGATTGAATACTATACCGAAAAAATCGCCGCCCAGCCCGAATGGACCATGGTGGATATGTTCGCGGACGAGGGCAAAACCGCCACCTCCACCAAAAAGCGCAAGGACTTCCTGCGGATGATCAAAGCCTGTGAAAAAGGCAAGGTGGATCTTGTCATAACCAAATCGGTATCCCGGTTCTGCCGGAACACGCTGGACGGCCTCGATTATGTCCGCAAGCTCAAGCGAATGGGCGTAGGGGTTTTCTTTGAAAAGGAAAATGTCAACACCCTTTACATGGACAACGAGATGATCCTCACCTTTATGATGAGTCAGGCTCAGGCCGAGAGCGAGTCCATGAGCGGCAACATCCGCTGGGGACACCGCAAGAATTTCAAGGACGGCAAGGTTTACTACCACTACGCAGGCTTCCTCGGTTACCGCAAGGGCGAGGACGATCTGCCGGAAATCGACCAGGAGGAAGCGGAAATCGTCCGCAGGATTTTCTCCCGGTATCTGGTGGGGCACAGCGTAGCCAAAATCATCACCGACCTTGAGGCAGACGGCATCAAAACAGTGCGGGGCCATAAAAAGTGGAATGACGGCGTCATCCGCGGTATGCTCAAAAATGAAAAATACATCGGGGATGCCCTGCTCCAAAAGACCTACATCGCAGACCTGTTCACCCGCCAGTCCAAGAAGAACAACGGCGAGCTTCCCCAATACTACGTCCATGACTGCCACCCAGCCATCATCGACAAGCTGACCTTCCAGCGGGTACTGGAGGAAATGGCCCGGCGCTCCAGCCTGAGAAAAGTCAGTGCCACCGCTAAAACCGAGCTTGCCAAGTACAGCGGCAAGTATGTGCTGACGGAGCTTTTATCCTGCGGCGACTGCGGAAGCCCCTACCGCCGGGTTACATGGACAAGGCCGGAGGGAAAGAAAATCGTCTGGCGGTGCATCAACCGCCTGGAAAACGGCAAAAAGTTCTGCAAGGATGCCCCCACGCTGGAGGAAAGCCGTATCCACGCCGCCGTGGTCTCGGCCATGAACGAGATGTTCAGCCTAAAGACCATGAAAGCACTGCTGCAGGACAGCATCCTGTCCGCCCTCTCTGAAAAGGGCGGGGAAACCAGTATTGCAGCCATCGACGGCAGACTGTCGGAGCTGCGGAATCAGCAGTACGAGCTCCTCCAGCTCGCCGCATCCGTGGGAGTAAACTCCACCCAATACGATGAGGAACTGAATAAAATCAGCATGGAGTTTTCCGCACTGATCGCAAAGCGGAACGAGCTTGAAAAAAACCAGCAGGACATTGCACAGGCAGACAAGCGTGCGGAACAGATAGCCGCAGGACTGGACACGGTGGATACAGGCATCACCGGATTTGACGAGGTGGCGGTGCGACAGCTTATCAGCGCCGTCAGGGTACTGAGCGAAGAAAAACTGCTCATCCGTTTCAAGGATGGAACGGAAATCGAGCAGATCATATAGCGGAGGAACCAAAGATGATTTATATCACAGGAGATACCCACGGCAATTTCCGCAGATTTGAAAAAGAATACTTCCCCGCAGGACCGGGCCTATGCCGGGAGGATTACGTTATCGTATGCGGCGATTTCGGAATATGGGATGAAACGCCCCAATCGAACCAAGGGCTGGACTGGCTGAACGATCAGCCGTTCACCACCCTGTTTATAGACGGCAATCACGAAAACTTTGACCTGTTAAACCGCTTCCCGACTATGGAGTGGAACGGCGGCAGTGTGCATCAGGTGCGAAAGCATATCCTGCACCTGATGCGCGGACGGGTCTTTGACATCGGCGGGATGACTTTTTTCACGATGGGCGGCGCAGCTTCCCACGACATCAGCGCAGGCATACTGGAACCGGACGCTCCCGACTTTCTACATAAAAAGCGGGTGCTGGATCGGCGCAGGGCACTGTACCGCATCAACCATATTTCGTGGTGGAAAGAGGAAATGCCCTGCGATGAGGAATATGGAACTGCCCTGAAGAATCTGGAGAACGCAGGATGGCGTGTGGACTGCATCCTGACCCACTGCGCCCCCGACAGCATTGCGGCACAGGTGTGCCATCCCTACAAGCCGGATCGTCTGACCGGCTTCTTAGAAACGGTCAAACGCCGGTGCAGCTTCGACTACTGGTTTTTCGGGCACTACCATGACAACCGCACCGTTGAAGGACAATTCATTCTGCAATGGGAGCAGATGGTGGAAATACGATGATGAAAAATGTGGAGGTAAGAACTATGACAAAAGGAGCAATACCCGAAAGGGACCCGCATCCGACTGATTGGAATGGATGATCCCTATGCCCCCATTGCACCCGGTACGGAAGGTACGGTGAACCTTGTCGATGATATTGGTACGCTCCACTGCACTTTTGACAACGGGCGCACCCTCGGCGTCACCCCGGTGAGGACAATTTTTCCGTTATCTCACGCCCGGAACAAACCGATCTGTTGGAAAACGAAACCGAGCAATTCGGCATGAAAATGGAATGAGAGGTGAATTAAATATGGGTAATAAAGATTTGCGGACAGTTTATATAGAACAGTTAAACTATCTGCTTCCAACGGTGGACTTCCCGAAGCTGGATAAATCCTGTAATTCGGAAGATGACAGCTATGCCAAAGAGATACTGAAACGGATGCACGACATTTTAACAGACATCTATGGTACGGACTGTCTCGATAGCGGCTATGAATTCGTTGAGCTCCCCGCTGTCATACAGGGACGCAACACCGGTCATATCGGGCTGGGCATCGTAACACTTGATCTGGAGTCCTCCGGCGAGCATTGGGGAACCTTCTTCTTAACACCGAAGGGCGTCATCGAACAAGGCGGCGAGAACATAAAGCCCGATCAATCCAAGTACCTGTCAACTGTATATATTCCATACGAATACTGGTACACCGTTTCTGTCGAGCGGGATCACCATGTGGATTTCGACAATGTGCCGGAGAAAGTGGCGGCTCTTCTGAACCACTGCTATTCGGAACAGCCTGATATGGAAAGGGACCGCCAACAGGAAGGCAACTCCAATTCTAACCAGCAAAACGGCCCGGTTATGGGTTAACACCGGACTTTTATCATAATCAACCCTCGTAGACTACAATAAATGAATGGAGGAACAATATGAAGCGGATTACAACAGATGAGCTTCGAGCCATGGCAGGCCGTGAAGGGCTTATTATCCAGGGCTGCGGCGGTGACCTCACGGAATGGGTAAACGGCATCAATGATCTGCTAACACAAGAGGGCATCCTGCAAAACGGGGATACTTTCAAAGATGTTTCCGTCTTTGAGCATGACGGCTGCACCAATCTGCTGTTTTCTATGGAAAATGTGGATCTGAACATAGGAAAGCTCGCCATATGGCGGTTGCAGAGCCATGAAACCTTTGGCGGCACCTGGCTGAGTGATTACCTCCCCAACCGGCTGGGTGTCGATATGGACCAACCGCCTGCTCAAAAGGAAAAGCCCGACTGCGCCCTCATCGGGCAAGACGGCAACATTTTCAATCTGATGGGGATTGCGTCCCGAACACTGAAAGAGAGCGGACTTGGAGAACAGGCAAAAGAAATGCGGGAACGGATCACCGCCAGCGGTGGCTATGATGAGGCACTCTGCATCATCGGAGAGTATGTCAACATCACCTCTACCCAGGACGCCCAAGAGCAGGAATGCGGCTTTGAAATGGGGCAAAGCTACTGATACCCCTTAGATTCTCACCGGCAGAGCCGACTCTGCCGGGTACATAAAAAAACAGGCTCACACCGAGCCGGAAAGGAGAAGTCCATGAAAGCACTGAAAAATGACAGCTCCCCCTATGCGGAGCAGATCGTGTCCGCCATAACCATATGCTATGAAAACAATGACAAGCCGTCCAACCGGTCTCTGATGGAGCTTTATACTTTGATCGGCCGATGCATCTGCCGTCAGGGAGAAAAAGCCTTTGTCGCTCACTTGGCCGAAATGCTCGCCTCCCGGTTTCCATCGCTGAAAGGCTTCTCCCTTCGCAATCTCCGTAGGATGCGTGACTTTTACCGTACCTATGCAAACAACCCGGCTCTCATGGAAAAAGCACAATCTCTTGGCTGGACACAGAACGCCGTCATACTGGAGTGCTGCGAAACCCAGGAGCAGCGCTCTTTTTATATTGACCTTGCGGCAGGACAGAACCTTTCCAAGCTGGCGCTTATGAAAGCCATTCAGGAAAATACCTTTGATACCTTATTTAATGAAGAAAGTCCTGCTGAAAACGGTGAACCCAGCTTCGCCCCTGTAAGCGATAATTCTCTCAATGCGGCTGTAGACACCGCCGCATCCATTGAAACGGCGTATGAGCCATTTGTGCAAGCGTGTGAACCACTCCGCCAAGGGGATACTGTGCCCCGCAGCACCGGCAGGGTATCCACTGCTGTCTCCGCAGAGGTTTCAATCGGCAGACAGACAAAACACAAAGTCGATGGAGAGCCGCCGCCTCTCGGTTTCATCAATCTGTACCAACCATATTCGCCGCCTCTTGTGTTATGGACTGATAAGCTGAAACCGCCGCAAAAACCTCCAACCGGCGTACAGTCCCAAAAGAAAAACCTCCCCTCATGCGGAAGAACACAACGTGGAATCCAGCAGAGGATACTCCTTCTGGAACAGACCGTGGCATAGAATAATTTGAATACGTCCAAGGGTAGCCCGGAGCCGAGTTTTTTGATATAATTGGATTTGAGAATGACGGCAGAAAACCGCTTTATTTTACGAAAAGAGGGTCTGCTATAGAGAAGAATAAGAAATTTTTTTTACATGGTTTTCACAAATGAAGTAGGTACAAAGTATTGAACAGTGTGGCAGGAAGCATAACCTTTCCGTTTGGAAAGGTTATGCTTCTTTTTAGGGAAGGAAAAGTTATGCTTCCTAAAAGTTAAAATATTAATTTTTAGATGTTTGAAACAAAACTTTAAAACAATCAGACTATAACACAGGATACTAAATAATAATCTAGTATGATACACCTTAATCTTCAAAAATAATTTCAAAATTGTAATTTAAAATTCTTTGATCAGGTCCAAATAAAACATGTAAATAGTTATCCGAGTTTATTGCTTCATTTCTGGATAAATAAGCTAGATGAAGATTATTGTCATTCTTGGCTTCAAAGACTAATGAAGATATACTCTCAATATTATGATTGTTCTCCAACTTGCATATAATGTAGTTTACAACATAATCAAAATAATTATGGATATTGAATAAGATTTCATGTATATACGGCATCGACATACCAGCATGAGTGCTTAAATTTCTTGTTCGATATATTCTATCAATGTGCCAAGACACTTTTTCTCGATGCTGTTCAATCTTATGTGAAACACATTTACAATCACATAATTCTTTTCTAAAATTGAAGATTCTTGACCGTAATAGAGGGTTATTTGATAATTGTTGAGTAAATTTTTTAAAGTTCTCTGAATCTGCGAAGCTAGACATGAATACCTTTACGAACTGAGAAAAATCAGATATCTGCATACCTTCCCAAAATTCAGGACAAGGTATTGCTTCTCTTAATTGTTCATACATAAATCTAAACTGCTTGAGGATGTAAGTCTTTTGTACTATATTCAATAAGCAGAACTTCGCATTTTCTCGTTCACATTTTTCACTTGATTCAAAGAATAAAGTCTCTAGAGCTATCCAAAAGGTTCTTAACATTGTTTCAGCATTTTTACAATTAAGAGCATCAAGATGCATATCGAGTGCTTTTAAAAGGGAGAATACTACACTCATCGATGTACAATCGGGAGTTAGCATTATATCAATTCGTCTATTAATTGCTTCTTGCTCTATATAGGGTCTACTCGGGATTGTTTTTCTGAGTTTTATTGTTGAGAATTTATCAATCTGTTTCTGTAGTATATCGAAAACTATTTTTCGCTCGGATTTATGCTTAAAATAACCTTCAAAGCATTGTACTAAATCAAAGAATTGTGAAATATGTTCAAAGGCACTATATGGATCAAGCGCCTCAGCCCAGCATGATAACATCTTAATATTGTCTTGACCATTACTGTTAAGTTTTACATATGTGTCATGAAATTTATTAATGCGACCATTCGTTTTTTTTAGTTCGAGAATTTCTTGTAAGTCAATCTCTTTAATTCGCAGATGATTTCCATACTGTGGTTCAATCCTTGAGAAATTTTCTAGGGTAAATGTATCAGTAACGATATAAAATTCAAAATTATTTTTTTCACAATTAAAAGATGCCATAAAAGATAATATATCATCTGGTTTAGTAATATAATTATATCTGTTGTCAAAATAACGGATAATAGATTGATATATATATTCTGGTGAATACCCGAATGCAATAAGATCGATATATAAATTTTGGGTGCAATTAATAAGTTCTTTCTTATCGGAAGTGCTTTTAACAATCTCAATAATCCTTTGTTTATTTGAGTCCATGTGAACTTGCAAGGCACATGATTGTGTTATTAAATCAATCCATCTCATTAATTCTGAAGGTGATGTTCGTGCTGAGGTTAATCCAGTAATGATGCTTTCCAATCTATGCCCCAAATGTCGTTTTAAGACTAAGTCATTCCGAATTGAGGCAATTAATTCATCTATAATACAAGGTATATATTTTGAATAGTAACGTTCGATTTGCTTCCCCTGGTACAGGAAATGATATATTCTTCGTATTTCAAAACAGAGTGTCATGCTATTACAGACAGGTAACCTAAAGCTATCAGGAGAAGTATAAGAAAGAAGCTCTTCTGAGCACTGATAAAAGAAGAAAAGATTTTCAAGTGTTTCGTTGTAGGTCCAAGATGATGGGATAGCGTTGACCATGTTACACCTCCAGATTAACGAATAGCCGCATGAATTGGTAATAAACCTTACATATACAAATTATAACAAATATTAAATTGAATATCAAATATTGATAGTAATACCGTCGAACTTATTCAGAGATTGTTTGATTAGGGTATGTTTAGTGATTAACCCAGGTGGATATAATAGACATTTAGAAAGTTTAAGCAGAGGTGATTTTGATATATCGCGACTCTATTGCCTAACCCCAATTAATATAAACACTGGAACTTCAGAGAGTTTGACAAGCTATATATCAAGACTAGCGGAAGCACATTGTGTTAGTGTTGGCACCTTAATTGGAAAAGAAATGGCCCCTGTGCTTGGGAAAGAATATATTATAAAAAGTAGTAAAAATGGCGGTAACACATTTTATAAGTCTGGTAATGAATTGAATGGGATAGGAAAACTAGCCGATGATTTTGCACAATGCCTATCAGAGTTTACAGGATTAAATAGTGTAAAGAGCCTTACACTAGTGGCGCTACATGACGTATTACCAATTCGGGATATGTTTCGCCAAAATAAAGCATGGTGCCCATTATGCCTTGAAAGTTGGCATAAAAAGAGCAATCCAATTTACGAACCTCTAATTTGGTGCATTAAAGCAGTTAAGTTATGTGAAATACATGGAACAATGCTTAGCTCTATATGTTCAAATTGCAGAATGGAAATACCTGTTATATCCCGCAGAGCGCGGAATGGTTTTTGTTCCTTCTGCGGTTGCTGGCTAGGGTTAAACACTATTAATAAAGATGAAAAAATGAGTTTCGAGCAGTTAGTATGGGAGCAGTACATTACTGCTAATATTGGACACCTAATAAGTCAGAAAAGTGAGTTAAAGAGTGCTTCGCGGTCAGATATTTATAATTTTATCAAGTTAGTGGCGGAGAAACTTGGTGGGTTATGTGCTTTCTCAAGATATTTCGACATCCCAAAATCATCAGCAAGCCAATGGCTAGAAGGTGTGCATAGGCCTACCTTACAGACATTACTTAAAATCTGTTACCGCTTAAAGGTAAGTATAATTGAAGCCTTTTCTCCAGAGCAAATATGTTTCAGCATTTCACCAGGGAATAGTGGTTATTCCGATACCATGGTCGATATAAAGACCAAAAATAAGGCGAAGGTAAAGAGGATTAATTGGAATGTCGTTGAAAATAAACTCAATGATATAATCAGTAATAGAACTTCTCCACCTCCTTCAGTTAATGAGGCTGCAAAAGGTCTTGAATGCACAAAGAGATCGCTGTACTGTCATTTTTCAGCTTTATGTAAAAAAATATCAGCCAATCATACCCAATATTTAAAACTAGTAAAAGAGGAACGAATAAATGAAGCTGCACTTAATATTGCTGAAGCTGTTAACACCATAAAAAATTCCGGCCTTTATCCAAGCCGCAGAAGAATAGAAAGTTTACTGTCACCCAATATAGTACTAAGAGAAAGCGCATATCAGATTGCCTGGAAGAAGGCTATGTTGGACATTAACGTACCTGACAGAATAATTGTTAAGGCTTGAGCACATACTTTATAAGGATTAAAATCGGGGAATATTTGACAAGAAAATTTGAAGGCAATAAAATTGAGAAAAGATTATGATAATGAGGATATAGGGGAAATGATAAGGCTAAACTTTTTGGAACGATATGAGTATAAAGAATGTTTTGGGACCGGCTAGCAGACTAGTCGGTCTTTTCATGTAAACAAAATTACATGTTTACAAGCAAATAAACCAAGAGACCGGAAGGGGTAATTTGTATGTTGAGCTCCAGCGAATTTGATCAGTGGTGCAAAAAACTTCACCTTTCTAGTATGACTATTGAATTGATAAAGAGGGTTAGAGAAAGTGAGCCTTCACGTCAAGTAGGTGGTGGAAGTAAAAATGTTGTTGGTGCTTACCCCAGTAGAAAAATGGGAAAATCTATTCATTTTGAAAGTCATAAAGTTGAGTTGCCAGGGCTATATTTAAAAGAACATGATCCCCGAGTCATGGAAATGTATGATCAACCACCCTCGATCAAATTATTATATAAATCAGCAAAGGAAAAAGTTTTATCAATATATCATACCCCAGATTACTTCGTACTCTATGAAGATAAAGCAGGCTGGGAAGAATGGAAAACGGAGGAGGACTTATTCCAACTCTCAAAGGATTCCCCTAACCGCTATGTAATGATTAATGGTAAATGGCGTTGCCCTCCAGGAGAAACTTACGCAAATCAGCTTGGCCTTCATTACTGGGTAAAATCTGCAGGCCAAATAAATTGGCAGCTACAACGGAATATTATTTTTCTCGAAGACTACTTACTTGATAATAAGACCGTCTATCCAGATACTGATGTGAAGTATATAATTTCTTACGTTCGTAATAAACCGGGTGTGCTTTTACTTGAGCTGTTAAGGAATAACAACGAAAATGCTGATAAAATATATTACCTTATCGCAAAGAAAATCTTATACGTTGACTTGGAACGCGAACTTTTAAGTGAGCCGGAATTAACGCACGTTTTTCTCGATGAAGAAACTTCTATAGCACATAAAAATTGTATAACTGATAGAAACATCACCAGATTAGCAAGTCATACCTTGAATATCGCACTAGGTACCAATATTCTGTGGGATGGAAATCCCTGGACTATTATAAATATTGGCATTAAGAATATTTCAATTGTTTCGGTTGAGGGTGATATTTGCGAATTACCAAAAGAAAAGTTTTTAAATATGGCTAGTGGACAGCGCATTAAGGGGGCTGACAACGACATTATAAAAGCAATGGATGAGACTATTAATTCTAAAATTGCTGAAGCTAGTGAGCAGGAAATCAGAGAAGCAAATTATAGATACAAAATTATACTCCCTGTTTTAGAAGGTGCTGGGCTAAATGATCTGGAGAGCGTTGGAGTGACACAAAGAACAATTAGAAACTGGCTTAATAGTTATAAACAGGCTGAACAACAATATGGATCGGGATTTATCGGCCTTATTCCAAGCATAAAAAAACGAGGTAATCGAATGGCACACCTTCCTGATGATACGGTGAATGCTATATATAAATTTCTTGATGAAAACGAAACCATTACCAACCAGAGGAATAAAGTACTTTACGGAAAGTTCTGTACCTTATGTGAGAATAGCGGAATAATTGCTCCGAGCGACAAAACGTTTTACTCAATTATAAAATCCAGATCTATATATCATAGAACTTATAAAACACAGGGAAGTAGAGCAGCTTATCAACACGCCCAATTTTACTGGGAAATAGATATGACTACACCAAAACATGGTGAGAGGCCTTTTGAAATTGCTCATATTGACCATACGGAAATTGATCTTGAATTAGTACATTCAAAGACAGGCAAGGGGTTAGGGAGAGCTTGGTTAACAATAATGATTGATGCCTTTTCTCGTAGAATACTGTCTTTTTATCTTACCTTCGACTCACCCTCATATAAAAGTGACATGATGGCCTTAAGGGAATGTGTCAGAAGATTTAATAGATTACCGCAGATTATCGTTACTGATAATGGTCGAGATTTTAAGAGTACGTATTTTCAATCATTACTAGCGTTTTATGGTGTGACCCATAAAATAAGACCTCCGCATAAAGCTCGATACGGCTCAATTGGAGAAAGAATTTTCGGAACCACAATGACTCAGTTGGTACACAATCTACAGGGGAATACAAAGATCATGAAAAATGTTCGTCAGGTAACCAAATCAGTAAATCCTAAAAATCATGCCATTTGGAGCTTGCCTGAACTTTATGAATTATTGAAAGAATATTTTTATGAATTTTATGATACCCAAGAACACTCCGCGCTTGGTGAATCACCTCGGGAAGCATTTGAAAGAGGAATAACAGTATCTGGTAAAAGACCATTTCGCTTTATTCCGTATAATCAATCATTTATAATCATGACTCTTCCTATTGGAAAGAAGAATAATGGAACAACTAAGGTAGACCCTCAGCGAGGTGTAAAAGTTAACTATTTGTATTATTACAGTGATGAATTTTATAAATCTGGTATGGCAGGAACAAGGGTTCAGGTTCGTTATGATCCGTGGGATATAGGCAACATTTATTGTCTTATCAAAGGACATTGGGTAAGATGTTATTCTCAATATTATGCAATTTTTAAGGATAGAACAGAAAGTGAAATAGGGCTGGCATCAAGTGAAATAATGAAACAAAAAATAAACAAATCGACTAATTCATGCATTTCGGCTAAAGAACTAGCGGATTTTATTTCATCAGCAGAGCAGACTGAAGACATGCTTAATCAGAAGTTTCGAGATACAGAAATGGCACCACAGTTTTCAGTTCTAAATGGATGCTATATTTATGAAGAAAACATTAAGGAGGCTTCTACCAAAGACAAGAAGAGTCATTTTGAAATCAACGAAAAGTTAGATTTTGACATAGATGTGGAATAAGATTTGGCTTAAGCAAAGGAGTAATATAAATTGGGTCAAAATACAGATGATAGTTCAGGTATAAAAAAATATGGTTTTCCTCGACATTTACTTGAAGCAAATGATGAGGAAAAGAAGATATATTTTGAGAACATAATTGTGGAACATAAGTTTCTAAAAGAAGCTATTGAAAAGACCTTAAGGCACATAACAACTCACGTGTCAGAGCGCTTAATTTTTATTTGCGGTCCTTCTGGGATTGGTAAAAAGGCGTTCATCAATATCTTGAAAGATCGAATATTCGAAATCTATAATCCTATAAGATCAAATAATCCGGGTGTGATTCCATTTGTTGACGTAGAAGCAATGGCTCCCGAACAAGGTAGTTTTAATTTTCGAATGTTATGGAAAATGATACTTACCAAGCTTCAAGAGCCGATGCTTGAGGCTAAAATATCTTATCGAGTAGATAATGGTTATGACTTAAATGGCAAGCCTATTTTGATATCAAGGGCACAAAAAGCGGAGTACCAAGAGGTGTTACAAAATACCCTCAAATATCGAGACGTAAAGGCGTTATTGATTAACGAAGCACAGCATTTATTAAGAGTTTCAGGAGGGAAAAAGGCAAATGAATCTGTCGAACAGTTAAAGTCGCTGGTAAATGGCAGTCAAACGCCTGTTATACTTGTTGGGACCTATGAATTGACAACCTATCTGGATGATTTGTCCAATGTGGTTACCGATCAAATTAATCAAAGAGCCAGAATAATTCATTTTCCGTGCTATCATCAAAATATAAAGAGTGAAGTTATTGAATTTGGGAAGGCCGCAAAACTATTATTAAGAAGTATGCCATTAGAGCAAACACCTGAAATGCTTGTCGATGATGATTGGAAGTACTTTTATCAATATTCTTTAGGATGTATCGGTGTGCTTAAAATTTGGTTTATGGATGCGTTTTCTTTTGCGTTAAGTTTAGGAGCGACTACTTTAACAAAGGAGCACCTTGAAGAGACGAGAATCTCGGGACAGAGATGCTCGTTCATGCTCCAGAGAATAATTGAAGGAGAAAACAAGATGATAAAAATATTATCGGATGGGGATATTTCTGCAAGGTTGGGATTTAACGAGGTTGATTCCGGAAAACCTGAATCAGAAAATCACAAACAAGGTTATAACCGTAAACCATTTGAGAGAAATCCCAAAAGAGATAAGGTTGATGTCGGATAAGAACGAGGGAGATCAACTATGAATAGTTCGAAAATTAATACCTATTTGGCTTGCAGGTTGTTTCATTTACAACCAATAGGAATTGGCACGCCATATGAAGAAAGCTTAGCCAGTTATATAAAAAGGTTGGCAGAAGCTCATAAAGTTCTTCCTGCAGCATTAATTCAAAAGGAAATATTACCATATACAAACAGCGGAGTGCATGTTCAAAATCTTATTAGTACATACCCAAGTGTAAAAATAAATTCTTTTTCAACCAAGTTCATTGATAATATCATTACAATTCTTGAAGATAAAACTAATAACTATGACTCATCCTTACTCTCAATAAGAAAGTGGAGAGAATATTTAAATCCTTATAATTCGATACGAAAATATCAAGCCTGGTGTCCGTTTTGCTTTATGGACAGCTTGGGATCAGAAAAGCCAGTATATGAGCAATACATATGGTCTTTTCAAGATGTTGAAATATGTAAAATTCATCAAGTAAGATTAGTTGATAAATGTCCTTATTGCAGTAGTTATTTGAATCCACTTAACTATTCATCAAGGATTGGATATTGTGATGGTTGTAATACTTGGTTGGGCTCAAATAGTCGTAGCGGCAAAGGTATTACACAAGCAGAAAATGAATGGTTTAATTGGGCCTATGATAATATCGGAATGCTTTTCTGCACTCCTCCCCCAGCGAACAAGATGATGTTTATAAATAATATGAATACGTTAATTAGAAAGTTTTCTGCAAAGAAACTGAGCGAAGAACTAAATATATACCCAGAAGTTATATTAAGATGGGCTACAGGGAAAAACGCGGACATAACGAATTTGCTTAACCTATCATATAAGCTTAATATTTCGGTTCATGAACTATTTACGCAAGACATTAATCAATATAGTAATCAAATCTGTACAGAAAGAATAATACTGAGAAAAAGCAGAAATAAATTAGACAGAAATAAAATGGAAGAATTAATAGATCGTGCTATTGAAGCTGATCCAGCATTAACAATTAAAAAATTGGCTACGCTATTACATGCTAGCGTAAAATCCGTGAAAAGGTTGTTCCCAGAAAAGGCGGCGTTAGTAAAAGCTCATTACACTAAATATTTACTTGAAACTAAAAGGGCTAGACAGGTCCAAATTGAGAAAGCTATAGAAACGATCAGTAAAAAAGGACTCTATCCTAGCATTAAAGCATTAAGTAAAGAGTTAGGCAAAAGTATATGGCCGGATAATGATTTTAAGAGAATATGGACAAAAACAATAAAAGAATTAGGCGTTAAGAGCAAATGAGAACAAGTTTTATTGTAAGCTAAGTATAAGATTGTGTTCTCTCAATGTATTGATAAAAAAGAGCATCAATAATATCCATTATGACACCATTGTGGTAAAATGTTTTTAGTATCTTATGGATTCTGAGTTTTGTAGGAAAGAAGGAAGTTAATATGATGACAGCTATTAATTTCTTAATTGAGTGGACAGAAAATATTAATTGGAAAAATCACTTGCTGAATTCTGTTCTACAAAAAAAGTCTGAAGACATAGATACTATTACCAAAGAAATTATAGATATAATAGCAAATAATAAAACAGTTAATTTAATTCTTGCAGAATCAGAACATACTACACAATCACATCTTTTAATAAATGAAATTAAAGCTCCAATAAATATTAGTGCTTTAAGCGAAGAAGCAGTGTGTCAATTAGGGAAAAAACTGAATGTGTTTTATGGTGAAAATGGTTCAGGAAAATCATCTTATGTGAAAGTATTCAGAAAACTTGCAGAGAACTATTATACAAATGAGAAAAATCTTGGGATAATGTCCAATGTGTACATTACAGATAAGACACCAGATCTACAAACAATAACGATTTGTTATTCTTGTGATGGTAATGAAAGTTGTACTCAATGTATTGATATTAATTTAAAACACCCGGATCTTTCTAAAATAAATGTATTTGATTCAAGTTCGTTAACTCCTCTTATAAATTCAGATTTAACATTTACCCTTCAACCACAGGGGTTCAATTATTTCTCGCAACTAACTGATCTGATTGACTTAATAAAAGCAAAGCTACAAGAGTTAATAACAAATAATCAGAATGAGCAAAATAAATTATTTAGCGATAGCTCATTTGGATTAATAACGAAGGACATAACGACTATCACGACAAATATGGCTAATAAAGCTAAGTTTGATGAGTTTTTAAAGATTAATTATGCACTTCCAGAAAATATTGATGAACTTGTCAATGCACTGGATAATCAAGTTAAGGAACTCCAAAGTGCAAATCCTGTTAATCTCATTAAAATACTTAGTACCCAAAAGACAAAACTAGAAGCACTAAAAAAGAATTTTGAAGTTCTTTCAAGTAAAGTAAACTCTCAAAATATAGATATGATAAACACGACTATAAAACAGTATGATGAACTACTTGAACGAGAAAGAAAAAACAACGAGGAATTTGGAAGAAAAGTACAGCACATTGATAATGTTAATACAGAATGGATAAATTTTATTGAATCAGCTAAAAGATATTACAAATCTGTTGAGCTTGAGTTACCAAAAGAAAATAATCGATGTATACTATGTGGACAAGCTTTAGATAAGCATCATATTAATATAATTAGTTCATGTTTTAGCCATATAGATTCTGCGACGAATCGAATTAGAAAAGAAATAGATAGAAAAATACAGTCATATTATCTTCCTGAATTGCCTATAGCATTTTCAACCGAAGATGAATTATTGTTCGGTGAAGAAAAGAGATACCTAATAGAAAGGGTAAAAACAACTGTCAATCTAATTGATAAGAATAGAAAAATTTTTAAAGAAAGTATAGAGAAAAAACAGCATATACCAGGAAAGTGTAGTATAGATTTCGAAGATATTATCAATGAAATATTTAAGGAAGTCGAGGATATTGACGGAAGACTTACTACTTTAGGGAAGAGTAATCAAGAAATAAGTGAATTAATTGTTAAACTTACTGACGATAAAAATACACTGTTAAGAATAAAAAAAGTTAATGCATGTAAAGAGCAATTTAGAAGATGGTATGAATATAAAACGACTATCGACTCAATAAACAAAATGAAAAATTTATTTACTACTACTGCGTTATCAACAAAGGCAAAAGAAGCATTCAATAAGCTAGTTGCAGATGATTACATAAATACTTTTAATGATTATTGTGAAAAGCTTGGAGTCCCCAACGTCAATATTTCATTGACCTCAAAAAAGGGACAAACAAAAAGAGGAAAATATATTGTCCGTGAAGATATAAAAGTAACTGAGATAATGAGCGAAGGAGAGCAAAAAGCTATAGCGCTTGCAGAGTTTGCAACAGACCTTAAGATAAGAAAAAATTACTGCTCCACCTTGTTTGATGATCCTGTTACATCATTCGATTATAAGAGAGCTGAAAAAATTGCTGATATGATTTATGAAATATCAAAGGACAAGCAAGTTATAGTCTTTACTCATAATATTATGTTTTACTATTATCTTTATAATTGTTGTGCTAAAGATCCCGACAAAGAAAACAAATTCTTTAAAATTGATGAATTTGATAGGGATAATAAAGGCCTAATTTCCTTATCGACTGAAGGGAGACTAGAAACCTTAAATGAAATTACAAAGAAAATTAAGAATAATTCGCATAAAATAAACTCAAAAAGTTGTTTGGGTGATGAGCTTGAGCAAACATTGAAAGCTACATATTCTGATATTAGAACTTGGTGTGAGCTTATAGTTGAAGAAGGGTTTTTAAAGAAAATTATAAGAAGATATGAGCCAAACATAATGTTTAAGCCAGTATCAAAGATTAACCCTGAATTTGTTGATTATATACCGGCTGTATCAGAATTATTTGATAAATCTTGTAGATATATGCTTGGTCATAGTCAACCAACCGAGACTCAAAATGTGAAAGCAACAAGAGAAGAATTCAATAAGGATTTTGTCTTTTTATGCGAACTCACTGATAAATACAAATGAGTAAGAGGGGGGAGGGCGAGGCAATGCCAGATTACTTAGGTTATCAAAAATCAATAGCAGCAGAGTTCAAAGCCTATGAAAAACGTGTACGGAATATAATAGATAAAAGTCATTGGGGCGAAGAAGGCCATTTTAAAGAAGTAGTTCTAATGAATTATTTAAAACGTGTTCTCCCCAAGCACCTGTCTGTGGGTACCGGTTTTATCCGGAATGAGGATAGGATAACAAAGCAAATTGACATTATTATTTACGACAATACCTTTCCTGTATTATTTTCTGAGGGTGACTTTGTCGTTACAACAAGCGCAAATGTCATTGGCATTATCGAAGTAAAAAGCAAAATAGTTCCAAGTGATTTATGCGAAATAATTGAAACAGCAAATAAAAACGCTGAAATCATTATCGGACAATCAAGTATAAACTTATTTAATGGCATTTTCTCGTATAATTATGAAACTCAGCCTCAAATATATGTAGATAAGCTTAATGAATATGACTTTAGCAATTTGGTTCGGAAACATCCCTTTATTGAGATTGTTTCTAGAAGACTATTTTCATGTGTTAATCATATAGCATTAGGAGATCGGTATTTTATTAAGTTATGGGCTTTAGGACAGGATGAAGAGGGTAAAGAAAGATTTCTTTCAGAAAATCCAGCTAATTGTTCTCCATATTACAGCTTATACAATATGCACTTTGGTTTATCCTTTTCGTATTTTTTATCAAACTTGCAGGAGTTTATAATCAAAGTTGCTACAAACAATTTTGACAAAGAGCTTCCTAAGGAGATGAGGGGGTTTCTCTATCCTATCAAAGAGGGGAAGGAAATATGCCTTTATGACAGAATTTACTTGGATAAGAGTCTTAGTCATAAGGGATTAGGATGAAAGCTATCTAATGATGAAGAGAGACTTTCAAAATTCAATTGATTAATAACTGAACTGATTTTGGAGGGCATATGTATAACTTAGCAGATTTAAATGATTATGAATTCGAGATATTATGCAAAGATATCATGGAAAGAAGACTGAATACAAAATTAAGAGTATATAAGCCTGGACGAGATGGTGGTATTGATATAAATGCCTTTACTGGGAACAGTATTCTTATTCAAGCTAAACATTATATAAATAGTACGTATTCTAGCCTAAGAAATACTTTGACAAAAGAATTGGATAAGGTAAAAACACTTAAACCACAGCAATATTACATTTGTTCAGGTTTAGCTTTAACTGCTGGGAATGTAACTGAAATATATACTATGTTTCAAGATTTTATGAAGGATTCCTCCAATATTATTGATGCAACTCAGATTAATGAATTCCTTCAGCAGGATGATAATGTCGACATTGTTAGAAAGAATTTCAAACTATGGCTGGCTGCAAGTAATGTTTTTGAATTAATATTAAATCAAAATGTTTTTATTGATTGTGAAGAATTAATTTCAGATATTCAAAGCTATAGAAAGTTATATGTTGAAACATCTGCTTACTTCGCTTCTATAAACATGCTTAGCAAGAATAATGTAGTAATTATTCTTGGTGCACCCGGTGTTGGTAAAAGTGTATTATCTAAAATGTTATTATTGCATTGTATCGGAAATGATTATTCAGTAAGGTACACAACAGATAATAGCATCAGTGATATTAAAAAAACATTATCACGCTCGGTTGAAAAGAAAGAAATAGTTCTACTTGATGATTTTTTAGGGCAACATTATTTAAAAATAAAAGATAATCAATCAAGTGAACTAAAAACATTAATATCATTTATTAATAGAAGTAAAAACAAAAAGTTAATTATGAATTCTCGCATTACCATTTTAAATGAAGCTAAAAGAGCAAGTATAAATTTTATGCATCTTATGGAAGATATTGAACCGTGTAATTATGTAATAAACATGGACGATTTGAGTTATATAGAAAAGGCAAAGATATTATACAATCATATATATTTCAATCAGTTACCTATCGAATATTTTAGAAATATAAGAAAAGATCAAGGATATATTAATATTGTTAAGCATAGGAATTATAATCCAAGAATAATTGAGCATGTTTCAAAACCAAGAAATTATAAATCTGTATTACCATCTGAATACTATGGTTATATAATTTCAAAACTTGATAATCCTCAAGATGTATGGGAAGATGAGTTTGTAAACAGGATAGAAGATATAGACAGAAAATTATTACATACAATATATTCACTAACAGATAAATATATCGATGGAGCAATATTGGAAGAATGCTTTAATTATCGATTACAAAGAGAATGTACTTTTGATACTACAATAAATCAATTTGATGTCACAACCCAAAGATTATCAGAGTCCCTAATAAGAATTGTTATTGATAAAAAAATTCGAAAAATTGGTGTATTGAATCCTTCAATTAATGATTATATACATGTAAATATAATTAAGAACAATATCGGTTTAAGGAGTATAATAAACTCTGCTGTCTATATTGAGCAGATGCTAAAGTTTCATGATAGAGACTCTACAAGAGAAATCATTACAAGAAAAATAATGGATGGTTCTCTCTTAACCCATAAATCACTTGAATTTTCTTCATACTATTATTACCTATTTTTTGTTCTAGAATATCATATAATCAATAAATCGATTCAAGGTAACGTTAATATTAGTATTTTGAATGCTAAAATAAATTTAAACAATGAGCAAATGCGCAAGGACTACTCCAACCTAGTAATAAAAATTATTAGTAGTGATATTGCAGTTTTTTACGAAGTACTCAACATAATATTTAATCCTAAAAACATTTATACGTTTATTGCTTATATGGACATTGAGCAAATTGATAAATTTAAGCGATTAATGACTGTGTTTTTTCAAAATAGTAAAAATGAAGAACTGCTAAATGTGAGTGTTGAAGTTCTAAAGCCATATATAATAGAAAAAGTAGAACAAGATATTACAACTGACTTTCAAACTGAACTTGACAATTTACTAGATAGTTTTGTACATGAAATTGATGGTGACTATATTACTCAATACATGCAAGATGAAGACGATAAACTCATTCAAATTATAAAAGAAAAAATTGGAGATTATTTATTTGATAATCTCCCTGAATTTCTTGAATCATACCCTAATATTCTTGATTTATCAACAGATGATATAAATATAGATAATGTGTTGGATACAATAGATTACCATGAACTTATTACCAACTATTTTGTTTCAATGCAAGATGATGATTATGATGATTACCATGATCATAGAAATGATTCCGGATCAAATGAGTTTGATGAAATTAAGCATATGTTTGAGCGAGGATAATTTTCATGTGAGCAAACGGCAAAGATATGCTTCCTTTTTGTACAGAAGGAATAGGATATGCTTCCATTAATAAATTTCTTAGTAAATAGAAAAGGCTTTTTCCTTAATTCACAAGGAAATGATTTGGTTCCTTTCAAGGAAAACATATGAGTAGTGCCACAAACAGTTTTATTGGACTGTCCAGTATTTCGTACCTTTTTCTATACTCAAAAGCCTGTATTTATCGGTGTTTGCACACTTGCTATACTGAGCACATTATTTCAATTACAGCATATCTTGATTAAGTTTAAAAATCTTTTTCCACTATTATTGTAAAATACACATAATCCGAACCACATCCAGATTGGAGATGCGTTCGGATTTATTTTATATCTAGATTAATCAAAATTAGTTATAATCTATAACTCTTGATAGTAGAACGATTGCTTAGTATAATTGTGACAGTTAAAAAGTTTTTTCTGCGCTAGGTTATACCATCATGGAAAAGTCAGAAAATTTATATAATCCGTATTTGACAGCATAAAATACGGATATTTGTATAAACCTTTTGACTCTGACACCGTGTCGTACTTTATAATCAAAATCAGGAAAAGATTGAGGTTATGATATGGATCTTCAAACAATCAGTCAGGTGTCAAGGGATTACGGAATTTCTACAAGAATGTTACGTTATTATGAGCAAGCGGGACTAATTCAAAGTCTGCGGAAAGACGATTATGCTTACCGGGTTTATGACGAAAACGCCATGAGTCGTTTGCGGCAAATCATAGTTCTGCGTAAGCTGCGTGTTCCTGTGAAGCAAATCATAAGCATCCTTAACAATTACGACGCGGCGGAAGCAGTGGAAATTTTCAGGCAAAACATAAGCGAAATAGACGGCGAAATTACTGCGCTGTCTACCGTTAAATCCATATTGACGCGTTTTGTTGAGGAAATCAATAAAAAAGCCGGTGTTAATTTAAAACTCTTCGACGACGAAGCTGTATTCTCTGTTATAAGCTCTCTTTCTTTTTCTGATAATCTAATCAAAGAAACGAAGGAGAATTTATCAATGGAAGAATTAAACAAAGCTAACGAAGAATTAATGAAACTGGAAGACAAGGATGTGCGGATTGTTTACCTTCCGCCCATGACCATAGCCGCCGCTTACGCTTCAGGAGAAGGCTGTGAGGGCAAAGCAGCGGACATGGTAAGTAAATTTACAAAAGAGAGCGGATTGTTAAAAATTAAACCCGACGCACGCAGTTTCGGTTTTGATTGCTCTCAAGGTCCGATAGGAATTGGCGAAAACTCACATGTATATGAAGTATGGGTGTCTGTTCCTGATAATATGGAGATATCCGCACCGTTAGTAAGACGAGAGTTCAGTGGCGGGTTATATGCCGCTCATGTGTTAAGGGCGTGGGATTTCCAGGATTGGCGGAGGCTTAAAGAATGGGTTAATGCAAGTGATAAATACGATAATGACTGGGGTTCCCCAAGATGGGAATCGCCCGAAACAGTCTTTGGACAAGGTTTTGAAGAAACTTTGAATTTTAATAACTTTATTCAAAAGCACAATTCTGAAATGAGTTATTTACAGCTTGATTTGCTGTTCCCTATTAAGGAGAAGGAAAATGAATGATTTTAAAATCGGCTCAATAATTTCATTCGGCAGTTACAACTGGCGCGTGCTTGACATACAAAACAATACGGCTTTGATTATATCCGAAGATATTATAGAACAACGCGCTTATCATGATGCTTATAAAGATATAACATGGGCTGAATGCTCGCTACGAAAATATCTTAACGGTGAATTCTATGACAAATTCAACGCAGCTGATAAATCAAGAATAATTCCGGTATTAAATAAAAATCCTGACAATCAGTGGTATGGTTCAAAAGGCGGAGCAGATACATATGACAGCATATTTTTGCTAAGCATTGAAGAAGTAGTGTGCCGATATTTCGGCGATAGCAGTTCAAAACTGTTAAACCGAGGAAGAAATCAAAAATATTGGTTTGAAAGAAAAGACGAAAACAATAGTAGGCGAAGTGCTATGTTTAAGGGTGGACTATGGTGGTGGTGGCTTCGGTCGCCCGGCCGCGTTAATGTAAAAGCCGTGTACATCCACGGTGACGGTAATATAGGTATCCAAGGCAACAATATATTGAAAGGCAATATCAGCGATGGCAAATGTACAGGCGGCGTTCGTCCCGCTTTGTGGCTAAAGCCGGAATTGTAAATCTTGAGCTACGTTTCAAGTGGTTTGACTATAGTAACAGCATAAAATTAAATATATTTTAAAGGAGAATTAAAATGAGCAAATACGAAAACGCGATGAAACTTATGGAGGAACGTTGCGGAAAGGGCAAAGAAGAAGTTATTGCTCTTGCGACAATATCACTATCCCCGAACGCTGCCGGTAATCCCCGCCCTGCTGTCCGTATGGTTTGCGCTTATTATGAAGACGGCGTATTTTATGTTTCTACGGACGCAAAAAAAAATAAAACGCTGCAAATTGAGAAGAACAACGAGGTTTCCGTCAGTGGGTTAGATTGGTATGCTTTACAGGGCACGGCTGAAAATCTCGGTTGGGTCAAGGACGAGAAGAATGCGGAAATCAGAGCGAAATTTAAAAAAATCTTCGACTGGTTCGATGAAGTTGGCGACGAAGACAATCCGAACTCAATCGTTCTGCGTATCACCCTCTCAGAGGGTACTATTACTGACAACGAAAGAAAATACGGTGAACAGCAGTATGAAATTGATTTTATCAATAAAACGGCGAAGTAAATAAAATTCGTTAAAGTATAAGCATAATGTCATTTTAAATTGAAGTATCAGACTTACAGATTATAACTGAAATCTCGGAATATGAGTATAATACCGATAAGGGGGAAGCCTGACCGCAGTTAGGTTTCCCCCTTAATTGCACTAAAGTCCAGGAGCAAAAAAATGAAAAGCTAACTTCTGAACACGTTCATAGGTATTTTAAAATATCGAAACCCAATAAAGTATTGAACAGATATTGGAGAATTGTGCTGTTCACAGGAGACGATTGCCGTTGTCGATTTGTTTAATTTTTTGTGCTATACTGCTGTTGACACTTGTAGCGGAAAGAGGTGGGCATTCTTGGCAAAGAATTCCTTTGGAATTTTGAACAGATTTTCAAAGATATTAATGTTGAATATGAATTTTAAAAACCATCTGGAGTTTGAAAGAAGATGCCTCCTATTAAGTTTACAGCGGGGAAAAATCTTTAACTGGGTTGTTTTCGTTTTAAGCTTTTATAACTTTTACTTGGATTTTAGGCTGCATCAAGATCCCTCTGTTGATAGTATATACAGCCGCAACCTTTTCATCATACACACTATTATTTTTCTTCTTTCAATAGCCTATCTCACAATCTACAAGCTGTTTGAGCAGAAAAACTTCCAAAACTCTCGTGCCGCCAAAATTTTGATACTTTCAGAAATATCCATCACCATTTTTATCGCTTCCATTCTATCTTTAAATAGTCAAAGGTTTACCGGAAACATTTATGCATACATTATGATTGTCCTTGCGGCAGCTCTGATAATACCGATCTATCCGAAATGGGTGCTTTCAATTTATACCGTAAACCATGTTTTATTCCTGATCGGCCTTTCCTATTTCTGCACGGATAATACCGCTATTATCAAGCAGTTTAATTCCACTACCACCATATTGGTAGCAGTTGTTTTATTCCTGCTCCTTTACCGTTATAATGTAACAAACTATTTAAATGAGGAAATGCTCAAAGAAGACAAGCAGACTTTCATTAAATTATTTGAAATCAATCCCTTTCCTTTGTTGATATCCCGGTTTGAGGACGGGAAAATCCAATACGCAAACAATAAGGCCGCTCTGTTTTATGAACTTCCGGAGATAATATCTGACGATTTGAACTACGCGCATTTATTTAAAAATGCTCGGGATTTCAACAATATTCGCAAGAAGCTGAAAACAGATAGGAAATTGATCGATTATTTAGTGGATCAAAGGACATTGTCTGGACAGATCAAGTGTACCGTTGTTAATTACGAGCTTATTGATTATTTTGGCGAGGAGTCTATTTTAAGCGGTGTCGCGGACATCGGTGAAATAAAGAGGATTGAGAGAAAATTAGCTATCCACGCCACTACCGACTCATTGACCGGCATTTTAAACAGAAGGGCCGGTATGGATTTGCTTAAGTCAAGGTTTGAAAGCGCCCAGCATGGAGAAGCGGGATTTAATCTTTGCTTTTTTGATGTGGATAATCTTAAAATGGTAAATGATACCTTTGGGCATTTGGAAGGGGATGCTATGATAATTGACGTTTGTAGGATTATCATGAGCGAGCTTAATCCCGACGATGTTATCTTTCGCTATGGTGGAGATGAATTCATGATATTGTTCGAGAATAGCTGTGAACAGGAAGCAGAAAAAATCTGCGCACGAATCGCACAGCGATTCGAAGCCTTGAACCGAAGCAAGCAAAAGCCCTACTTGATTGGTGCAAGCTTTGGGATATTATCTTATAAATCGAAAATGAACCTGAGTTTGGAGCAAATCATTGAAATTGCGGATAAAGATATGTATCTTAACAAAGCAAAAAAGAAGGGCATATAACGCGGCACAATGTGCCGTGATTATTTGTACTCCCAAACTCGGATACCTCAAACAGTATTTTGTTATTCTGTAGTTGGAAAGGAGGACGGCTATGCAGTGGGTAGACAGAATGAATAGTGCGATGGAGTATTTAGAGGAGCATCTGACTGAAGATATCGATCCTGCACAGATCGGCCGAATTATGGCTTGCCCCTATTCGGTATTCCAGCGTTCGTTCGCTCCGATTACTGGAATACAGCTTTCGGAATACATTCGCCGCAGGCGGTTATCATGCGCTGCATACGAGCTGCAAAATACAGATCAGCGCGTGTTGGATATCGCAATAAAATACGGTTATGATTCGGCGGATGCGTTCACAGCAGCATTTAAGCGTACGCATGGGATTACGCCGCAGAAAGCCAGAAAAGCGGATGCGAGCCTTAAGTTTTTTGCCCGTCTGACTTTTACATTAATGATCACGGGGGTCAATGAAATGGACTACAGAATTCAAGACAAGGCGGCCTTTACAGTTCTCGGCATACGCCGGACAACACCGCAGGGCGGAGGCACATGGGAAATTGTCAAATCCAATGGAACAGCAGAGCGGATGCGGGAAATCAGCGGACATCCCTGTGACCTTGGGTTATGCTTCGGGTTTGATATGGAGGGTAACAACGACTATATGTGTGGGATAGAGTATCAGGGGGAACCAATCGAGGGTTTTGATCTATATCAATATCCCGCAAGCACTTGGATTGTATTCACCGCAAAAGGGTCAATTTCAGAAGGTGTTCTTGGGCAGACATGGAAGCGTGTCTATGGGGAATTTATGCCCTGTAGCGAATATCGGCAGGTAGACTTGCCGACAATTGAACAGTACATCGACTGGAATGAAGCCGAAAATCACTGCCATGTGAATATCTTCATACCAGTGAAGAAATGAGGCATTCACTACCACTTGGAATGGCCAAATATCAACTGCCATCTTTTATGCTAAAATATTGCAAGTTTTGAAAGCTTTGGAACGTTGTGCAAATTTCTGATTTTGCATTGTTTCTTATTTCTTAGAATGGTATATTATAAAAGTGCTTGATTGAGCGTTTTAGTAATTTACGATAAAATATTTACATTTAACGCAAGCGCGAGTGATTGCTTAACATTCAAGATGCGGAGAGGAGTGAAAGTATGTGTGGCATTCTATTTAGGAAAAGCGGAATACGCCTTTTGGCCATATTATTGGTTCTTATTTGCATGCCATTTCTGTTACTTTCATTTTTTTCACATATTGGCGATGGTTCAATCATGCAAGATTCAATTTCCGCCTGCGATGCCGGCAAAGATGCATTACAATCAATCGTACATCAAAATCAACTGGTAGACTTCTTTGTTCAGGAGACAGATTTCTCTCAAAATACGCAGCGATTATTAAGCTATAAAAATAATAGTCTCATGATGATATTTTATGGGTTATCATATAACCTTTTTTTTCGTACAACCCGGAGTTATATATCTCTACCCAAAATTCCCATCTGTAAAATTAAGCATTTTTTAATCGCTCCGCATAATCCTAACGCACCTCCTTTTATTCTTATTTGAAACTGTTTTAAACCATTTTAAACAGTTTCAAGCCGTATAACGGACAAACACTATCTAACTTCATGCCAGAACAGATATGAGGGGTAGTTTGTTGGTTACTGTTGTGTTACACACATAGAAAAGAATAAAAGGAGTCATTATAATGATGAATAAATTAGCCAATAAAAAGGGGACATTTGCTTCTGTTATCTTAATTACACTGCTCATTTCATATGTAGCGTTTTTTGGTTTGGATATAGGCTCAATGCATTTGAAAGGCGCGTCAGAGATGCGCTTCGGAATTGATATCAAAGGCGGCATTGACGCGGCTTTTGTTCCAAAGGATCTCGATCGTCATCCCACCGAAACAGAACTGGAAGCAGCCCGTGCTGTTATAGAAACACGTCTGGACCAGAGAAATATTTTGGATCGTGACGTAACCATAGACAAGGAAAATGGTTACGTTTTTGTGCGTTTTCCTTGGAAATCAGATGAAACCGATTTTGATCCAGAAAAGGCCATTGCTGAATTGGGCAGTATGGCTCATCTTACCTTCAGAGACCCCGATGGGAATATTGTTTTGGAAGGGCAATATGTAGATAAGGCCACGCCCGCGATAGACCCGCAAAATACGAGCAAGTACGTTGTAACTTTGACCTTGAAGGCGGAGGGTCGCCGTATGTTCGCGGAAGCGACCGAAAGGCTTGTTGGTCAGAAGATTTCTATCTATTTAGATGAAAATTTAATTTCGGCGCCGATGGTTCAGACACGGATTGATTCGGATGAGTGCTTCATCACCGGAATGAAAGATGCGGTGGAAGCCCAGACTCGAGCAAATCAAATAAATTCCGGCGCGCTGCCCTTTGCACTGATTACGGAAAATTACAGCACGATCAGTCCCGAGCTGGGCAGCAACGCGCTGAATGTTATGGTGTTAGCGGGAATCGTGGCGTTCGCACTGATATGCGTGGCCTTGATACTTTACTACCGCTTATCCGGCGTCATCGCGGCCATTTCCCTGCTGCTCCAAGTAACAGGGCAGATTATTATGCTTACCTGGCCACAGTTTTCCATCACCCTGCCGGGTATCGCGGGTATTATCCTCTCCATTGGTATGGGCGTAGACGCCAATGTTATCGTCTCCGAGAGGATACGCGAGGAGCTGAAAAGCGGCAAAAGAATGCTGGCAGCGGTTTCCTCCGGCTTCAAAATGGCGTTTTCCTCTATTTTTGACGGCAATATCACCGTCTTGATTGTCGCATTTGTGATGATGTATTTCGGATCAGGCGCTATTTTGTCCTTCTCGTACACGCTGCTGTTCGGTATTATTATGAACTTTGTGGCCGGGGTTATGGCGACCAAGCTGATGACCGTATCCCTCGCGCAGTATAATTGGGTCAAAAGCCCGTCACTCTTTTTAAGCAAGCGCGCGTTAGAAAAGAAAGAAGTGAAGATAATTCCCTTCTTCAAGTACCGGAAGATTTATTACGCTTTTTCCTCCTGCATTATCATTTTCGGTATCATAATGACTTTTGTGAACGGCATCAATCTGGATATTCAGTTTAAAGGCGGTACCGTTTTGAAATATGCCATGTCTGAAACAATTGATTTGTCGCCAAACGACGCGGCTACTCTGGTGGAACAGACCTTGGACGGGCGTACCACGAAAGGACAGATTACCACGGATTTTGCCACAGGGGAAAAGCGGTTGGTTCTCAGTATGACCGGCGACAGGGCTATGAGCAACGAGGAGCTGCATCAGGTTACCGAAGCGTTGATGAAGCAATATCCGGAACAGGGATTTGAATTAGACAGCACAAACAATGTCTCTGCGTTTTTCGGTCAGAAATTTTTGAAGAATGCCGTTATAGCTATTGTGCTTTCCGCAGTACTGATTATACTGTATGTCTGGTTCAGTTTTCGGAAGATTCATGGACTGTCAGCGGGCGCGATGTCATTGGTAGCCCTGCTGCATGATGTTCTTGTGGCGTTCTTTACCTTTATCATATTTCAGATTCCGATCGGGGATTCCTTTGTCGCTGTGGCATTGGCAATTTTAGGTTATTCTATTAACGATACAATCGTCATTTACGACCGTATAAGGGAAAATTCCCGCTTAGAGAGAGATATGCCAGTTGAGGATATTGTAGACAAAAGTATTTCACAGAGCTTTACCCGTTCACTTAATACCAATCTTGCCGTGTTTGCGAGCATAGCCATTTTATTCGTATTTGCCGCAATTAATGGGCTGGATTCTATTGTAAGCTTCGCGTTGCCTATGGCCATCGGCTCCATTAGTGGATGTTACTCAACAATATGTATCGTTGGTCCGCTTTGGGCTTCGTGGGAAAAACGTAAGCAAGAACGTCTCGCGGCAGCAAAGTAATCAAAAAAATGATCAGGAGCGGGAGGGATTACTACCGACCTGCTCCTTCTGGCACTCAGCGGGTTCGCGGCGGGTCTTGTTCACAAAGCACACCTTCCATTTTTAGCAGCATTCCCCGCCGCCTGAACAATCACAGCTCGGTTCACTCCCGGTAAGCCAGCCCATAATTACAGCGGCAGCGCATCCCACCCCGGCATCGACGGTGATAGCCTTTGCGGGACAATTTATCGCACAAGCACCGCATTCCATACAACGATCTTTGTCATTAATCCGCGCTTTCTTTTCATTCATGCAGAAAACTCCATGAGGGCAAACCTCTGCGCATCTTCCGCAGCCGATACATTT
The DNA here is from genome assembly GCA_023443745.1 of Bacillota bacterium. Classification (GTDB taxonomy): domain Bacteria; phylum Bacillota; class Clostridia; order DSM-8532; family DSM-8532; genus DTU059. The sequence continues at coordinate 271,445 of JAEZTB010000030.1, read as the reverse complement.
TTCAACCGATAGATCGAGAGTAGCAACATTTTTCAGATATTTGTGCTTCATAGTGCACTCCTTTTAAGCCGTCAGGCTCATTATCAACACCAGTACAATCCCCGCGACGGATGAAAGGGCGATAAGTGGCACCGCTGCTTTCATTTCCTTGATAACGCCGGAAAAAGAAGTGTATGTTGACGAGCCTGTGAAATTCATAGCCAGAAATGCCGACAATGACGGCAGCACCAGCAGATAACCTATGGAAAGAAGCAGAAAACCAGAGGCAAACCAGCCATTAAGCCAAATAAATCCTGCCGTCCAGCACAGTCCCAACAGCCAGCCCTTCCAAGCAAAAGCTCTACCGGGAATAAGGGGAAGGAGCACGGGCGTAACGACGGTTCCCGTTATCACAGCGCCCGCATAAGCGATGAAGTCCGCAAGCCCGAAAGGTCTTGCTGCAAACAGGTTTATGAGAAACAATAATCCAAAAACCATCAATGAAGTCTTTGCGGCAGCCACCAGTTCCATAGGGGTAAGGACCAACCTATCCCACACCGTGAATTTCACGGTACGCATTTCTTCTGTAGCCTTAAAGCCGGAATTGAGGAAGATTTTTATATCAAGCGCTCTCACAGGACCGTAAACCACAGAAAAGCCGGTTCGCCTAGTTACTTCATGGGCGCACACGCCGGGAGCCCCTAACTGCGGCAACACCAATTTCCTGTGCGAGACTATCTTGGACAGTCCTGTTTTCGATATACGACGCACCAGTTCATTGGTGCCGAATGTACCTTTACCGGCGGCACACCAGACGTTGATGCCCTTTGTATCGAGTATCAGAAGCCAGCAGTCCAGCTCTGAAAGCTCTTTTCTCATTTTGTCGAATGTTAGCTTGTAATTCGCGCTGACCAACACGGGGGATGTGTGATCGGGATTACCCACAGCGTAAAGCCCCGGACTGATCTTGTAACTCATCCGGCCTATGCCCCAGCGTACTTTCCACCCTCCGAAAATATCTTTGAAGTTAAGATCTGTTGAAACCACAGGTACGGCGCCTCGTGGAGTTTGGATTTCACCCGTTACCCATTTATCCTTTTTGTCGTACGGCGTAATGGATCCCCCGGAACAGCAACTGTTGGATGAACAGCGATAGGATTTTTTGCTACTCATTTTCATCACATCCTTTGCAACTGCCTGTATTTTCCTTACAGATGCAATTTACCTTGTCTGTCGTGATGGTGTCAAAAAATTGCATTGTTTTGCTAATCGTTTCGGTATCCAGCGAGTAGTACGTCCATTTACCTTTTTCCGTTCCCTTAACAAGCCCACTTTCACACAAGAGCTTCATATGGTGGGACAGTGTGGATTGGGACATCTCAAACCTCTCTAAAATCATACAGGCGCATAGCTCGCCGCAAGAGAGCATATCCACAATCATAGCTCTTTTGGGGTCACCCAGCGCCTTGAACACTTTTGTACGCTCCAAATAGTTTTCCATATTGGCACCTCAAATCTAATAACATCGATATGACCATTGTATGTATCAAATCGAAAAGTGTCAATATGAAAAATGAAAAGGCGGTATGCTTATATTTTTACAGCGCACATGATATAGTAAATTCATATCTGCATGAATGGAGGATAAAGATGATTTCAATAGAAAAGATTGCATCAATTGATAAAAGTGATATACAGGAAGCGTCAAAAATTGTGACTAAAGATGAAATCCCGCAGCTTGTAGAATGGCTTTCTTTAAAAGATGACAATGCCAGATATCAGATTGAAACAATTTTGTTATAACGAACCTGCAGTCTGCCCGTTTTTTCTCTGAATCAGCAAGGAAAATGGACTACCTACATTTTCACCGGTACATATTATTCTAAAGCCAAAGGTTATATTTATGATTATATGCCGAAATAAAAAGGAGATTGCCATGGACTATATGATTAGAGTTCTTACGCCCGAATTAGCGGATACCTTTGCAGAATATCTTGCGAAGCTGGACTTTAGCTATGCCTCTCATTGGGCAACCTGCTATTGCCGGTATTATTACTCCGACTGTTCCCAGAAGGATTGGATGGAGAGGCCGGGTGATAAAAACCGGGAGGAAGCAATTCAAAGGATAAAAGAAGGGAGTATGCGCGGATATCTGGCTTTCGATGGGGATAAATGCATCGGCTGGTGCAGCGCAAATGACGCACGCAGTTTCGTACGACTGGAAAAGGATATAGAACATTTGATCAAGGATAAAAAGGTAGGGTGTGTTATCTGCTTTGTAATCCACCCTGAGTATAGGGGAAGGGGTATTGCACGTCTATTACTGCATCAGGCAGTGAAGGATTTCAGGACACAAGGATATCAAGCGGTTTTGGCGCTACCTTTTGAATTAAAAGAGGCATCTCAAAAGCAGTACAGAGGTACTCTTAATATGTACAGGGAGCAGGGCTTTCAGGAAATTGAGAAGCATGACAGTACCAGCGTCATGTGGCTGGAAATAAATAAATAAGAATTTGAAAGGAGTGTTTACAAGCAATTCTAATTGAAGGAATAAGTATAAGAGTCGCAACAAAGAGATAATTTCATTAGGGAAAATGTTAGGTTTCAATTTTTGTTAGCCAGCATTCTCTCCAAATATTGCTTTGGTGTGCATTTGTTATATCGTTTGAATAATTCATAGAAGTGGGTCATGTTTTGGATTCCCACCGCTTCAGCTATTTCTTGTGTTTGCCAGTTTTCGGTTACAAGCAACCGTTCCGCTTCGGAGATTCGTTTACGATTAACGAAATCTGTAAAAGAAAAGCCTGTTTTTTGTTTAAATAATTTTGAAAAGTATGTATAGCTCATTCCCACAAGACTGCATACTTCCTGCATATTGATTCGATCTGACAGGTGTGTTTCGACATAGTTAATGATGGGCTGAAGGAACTCTGCATCATGATTATCATGAGTTTTCAGTCTGTTTTCTAAATCATAACGCAGCAGAGAGAGCATGAAACGCTGAATATGCATATTGACCGCCAGTTCATAACCTTTTTTTTGATCAATGATTTCTCTATAAATACTTGTTATAATATCCACTATTTCATGCTTAGCCTCTTCATTAGAAAAAATATAATTCATCGAATCCAATGGATGCAGAACCTCTGAAAAGCTTTTATAGTACATCATCATAGCCGGATTAAAATAGGGCTGCAAATCAACATGCAATACGATAAAAATCATATCTTCATGGGAAGCATTGCGCGCCCGATGTAACTGAGAAGAGCCAACGATGGCTATATCACCGGACTTAAGCTCATAAGCCCGCTCTTGTGTTTCCAACTCATGCAGACCTTGCTCGACGAAAATAACTTCAATTTCTTTATGATAGTGCCAGCTTATTTGAGAGTTACAATCATTTATGATAAAACGAGAAATTTTGATACATAAAGCCGGATTTTGATAAATGATAGATTCATTAATAGCCCCGTCCATAGCAGTTTTCTCCATCCCAGCCATTAAGATAAATTTGGACATAAAGAGCATAAATCACCGCATTTACGCAGTATAGCAAAAATTGTATCATATAAGCGGAAGATCTTCAATTATGAAAGGATCAGGAGGAATTAAAGATGAAAAAGGTTTTACCTATTTTACTGGCGTTGTTGATTGTATTTGCCACAGGATGCTCAAAAAACAATGCTCCAGTTGATCAAGCTCCAGTTGATCAATCTCTGGTACCAAGCGAACAACCTAGCAGTACAAGCACGCCATCAGGCGAGAAGGTGGCATTGACATTTGGTTTGTGGGACGCGAACCGAGTGGATGCCTATAATGCGGTTATAAAAAAATTCAACGAAGCAAATCCGAACATTGAAGTCAAAATTGAATTAACGCCATGGGAGCAATATTGGATGAAGATGGAGGCTGCCGGAACGGGTGGCGTAATGCCGGATATATTATGGATGAATGGACCAAATTTCATTAAATATGCATCCAATGATGTTATTCAGCCGCTATCCAGCCAGATTAAAGCATCCGGTTTGGATATGAACAATTATCCGAAAGCACTGGTCGATCTTTATACTTATAATAATGAATCGTATGCGATTCCAATTGATTTTGATACGATCGGCTTATGGTATAACAAAAAACTGTTTGATGAAGCCAATATGGCGTATCCCGATGAAAGTTGGGATTGGGCTAAATTTAAAGATGCCGCGCTCAAATTAACGAATGCATCAGCCGGGATTTACGGGTTTACGGCAGATTTATGGGGTCAGGGCGGATATTACAATACCATTTATCAGAATGGTGGTTATGTCATATCAGATGACAAGAAAAAATCTGGTTATGATTTACCCGAGACCATTGAGGGCTTGAAATTCTGGACGGACATGATTGCACAGAAGATTTCGCCTACTGCCGCCCAACTAAGCGAAACGCCTGGTGTGACTATGTTCGAATCCGGTAAATCTGCGATGTACTACGGCGGTTCATGGATACAAGCCCAGTTTGCTAAAAATGATGCGATAAAGGATATCGTGGATGTTACCGTATTGCCCAAAGGTAAGCAGAAAGCCACAATTATTCATGGTCTCGGCGTTGCTATGTCTGCAAATACCAAGCATCCTGCTGAGGTCTGGAAGTTTATCGAGTTTATGAGCTCAAAGGAGTCCCATGAGATTTTAGGTTCCTCGGGTACAATGATTCCAGCATTTAATGGGTCACAGGAAGCATGGATAAAGTCCACTCCAAACTTCAATCTGAAATCTTACATAGATGCAGCACAGGATGCCGTTCCGTTGCCTTCCTCCCAAAATTCTGCCAAGTGGCAAGATAAAGAGTGGGAGTTATTCAGCAAAGCATGGGCTGAGCAAATCACCATTGAGGATGCAGCAAAGGAACTGACTGAATTCATGAACAATGCACTTCAAGAGGAATGATGCAGAATAAATGAACGATGCAAGGGTGGATAACATCCACCCTTGAGATCTCTACTTTTAGACTGAAGGGGGCAGCGCTATGCGAATTAGCCGCATGAAGCGAAGTGATTACTGCTGGGCGTATGCGATGATTGCACCTACCTCATTGGGGTTGTTAGTTTTCTATATTTGGCCCTTGGTGCAATCGATCTATTTTAGTATGACCAAATGGGGTTCCTTCGGAAAATATAAATGGGTCGGAATGAATAATTTCACCAGGATGTTCCAAGACACAGAGCTATGGTTGGCATTTAAAAATACTTTGATTTATACAGTAATCAGCGTTCCAATTAGTATTGCAATATCGATTGTGATTGCTGTCTTGCTTAACCAAAAAATCAGGGGAATCAAGGTTTACCGAACCCTTTATTATTTGCCTGTTGTAACCATGGCGGCTGCAATCGCCATGGTGTGGAGATGGATATTTAATGCTGATTACGGCATCATTAACTATATTCTCAGCTTACTCTCAATAGAGCGCATTCAATGGCTGACCAATCCTGATCTGGCCTTGTATTGCGTTATTGCCGTGGCCATCTGGAGTTCCATCGGTTCCAACATGATATTGCTGTTGTCCGGGCTTCAAGGGATCTCGTCCCATTACTATGAAGCCGCTTCCATCGATGGTGCAAGCGTATTTTCGAAGTTTTTTCGTATTACACTTCCGCTGCTTACGCCGACAATATTCTTTGTGTTGGTTAATTCATTGATTGGGGCGTTCCAGGTATTTGATTTAATCTTTATGATGCTGCCGGCAAGTGCTGCATTGGAATCATCCCAGACGGTTGTCTATTTATTTTATAAGCATGCTTTTGTGTTAGGAGACAAAGGCTATGCCTCTGCTGTCGCCATGCTCTTGTTTATCGTCATTCTCTTAATTACGATCATTCAATTTCGTTTGCAGAAAAAATGGGTGCATTATGAATGAGAAGGAAGGAGTGAATCCATGAATCGGGTAAAGACAGCAAAGTATTTAACACACGGAATCCTCATAGCAGGAGCAATCATGATGGTTTTCCCATTTATTTGGATGATACTGACATCTTTTAAGACGATGGCAGAATCGACCGCAGCTCCTCCTGTTATTATTCCTTCATCCTTTAGCTTGGCAAACTATAAGGAGGCACTGACTAATTTGCCGTTTCTAACCTTTTTCTGGAATACGTTATTTGTTGCGTTAGCCAAAATGCTGGGACAATTGTTGTTATGTTCCTTAGCTGCATATGCATTTGCAAGAATTGATTTTCCTGGTCGGAATGTTATTTTTCTGTTGTTCCTATCTGTATTGATGATTCCATATCAAATCTTTATTATTCCGCAATATCTCATCATGCTTGATTTAGGCTGGCTTAACTCGATTAAGGCATTGTTCGTTCCAGGTTTATTCAGTGCATTCGGAACGTTTCTTCTGCGACAGTTTTTTATGACCTTACCAAAAGAAATCGAGGAGGCGGCCACGCTTGATGGCTGCAATCATTTGCGGATCTATGGGCAGATTATGTTGCCCATGATAGTTCCAGGTCTTGTAGCGGTGGGTATTTTCACAATATTATCAAGCTGGAATGACCTGCTTTGGCCACTTATTGTGAACAATTCCCCTGAAAAGCTGACTTTGGCTGCAGGGCTTGCCTTCCTTCGCGGTGAACACCTGACGAATTATCCCGTATTGATGGCAGGCTCATTAATGGCAGTTTTGCCGATGATTTTGATGTTTGTGTTCTTGCAAAAGTATTTTATCGAAGGTATCGCCTTAACAGGGATTAAAGGATGAGCTTATTGAACCACTTATACATACTTAAGGAGATGGAATAAAGAATGAAACAAGTTAGTGTTGCAATTATAGGAGCTGGAATCAGAGGAGATAATTATTTACTTTACGCACTCGATCATCCGGATGAATTGCGGGTTGTCGCGGTTGCAGAACCCAATGAGCAACGCAGACAGGCATTTAAGCTAAAGCATGGACTCACCGATGATGTATGCTTTACTGGCTGGGAAGAGTTCCTTTCACTTCCCAAGATGGCAGATGCAGTGTTGATAAGTACCCAGGACAAAATGCATTACGAACCTACGCTTCGAGCGCTGCGGGCAGGATATCATGTATTATTGGAGAAGCCTATGTCGCCTGATCCACTGGAATGTATTGAGATGGCGGATGTTGCATCGCAAACCAATCGTATTTTGTCTATATGTCACGTGCTTCGCTATACGAAATTCTTTGCAACAATTAAGTCCATACTGGATGATGGGACAATCGGCCGGCTGATTTCCATTCAGCATAACGAGAATGTAGGTCACTGGCATCAGGCCCATAGCTTTGTTCGGGGTAATTGGAACCGGAAGGAAGAATCAAGTCCCATGATACTGGCCAAATGCTGTCATGACATGGATATCTTGCTTTGGCTTGCGGATGCGGAGTGTAAACGCGTATCCTCATTTGGATCCTTGAGTCATTTTAAGCCTGACGAAGCACCCGAAGGTGCGCCAAAACGTTGTCTGGATGGGTGTCCGGTGTCAGTCAGCTGCCCTTATTATGCTCCTAACTTGTATTTGACCAATCGTTTGGAATGGCCGACTTCTGCCATAAGCGATGATTCGAGTTATGATGCCCGATATAAGGCATTGCAGGAGGGGCCTTACGGCAGATGTGTCTATCATTGCGATAACGATGTAGTTGATCATCAGGTCGTTAATATGGAATTTGCCAATGAGGTTACCGTAGCCTTCACAATGTGTGCGTTCACCAGAGATATCAACCGTACCATCAAGCTCATGGGAACCAAGGGAGAAATCCGTGGTGCAATGGAAAAGAACGAAATTGAAATTTTGCATTTTGGTACAGGAAAGGTAGAACAAATTCATTATGACGATAATGGCGGACATGTTGGTCATGGCGGCGGTGATTATGGTCTGATTCGCGATTTTATCAAGCTGGTTCAAAATGATGGCCGTATAGAAAGCAAAACTTCCGCTGCCCAGTCGGTTCAAAGTCATTTAATTGCTTTTGCGGCTGAGCAATCACGTATTGAACATCGCGTCATTGAAATGCAGGAGTATGTGAAGAATATACGGAGTGAGTAGAATGGATCTGTTTCTGTTAGGTATGAAATTGATGTTTTTTATGGAGGGATAGAATATGAGGTCTATAATGTCAAAGTTGAGTAAGCTTTTATTCACTATTATGATCATGACTATCGTCTTTTTGCCTCTTACACAAAACTATGCAAATGCCGAAGCAGCTTTAATTAGTGAAGGAAAATCAGTTCAAGCTCTTGATTCTGAAGCAGGCCATGGGCCTGAATACGCAGTAGATTCTGAACCCGGCAACAATGGTTATTGGAGCTCGGTTATAGGGGATCAACGCAAAAACACATGGTGGCAAATCGATTTGGGAAGTCCCCATCATGTTTCGAATATTGTAATTCGGAATTATGTGGACGGTACTCGTTTTTATCACTACTATATCCGAGGAAGCCTGGACGGTGTACATTGGACACCTATTGCCATTAAGGGAAGCAACAGCATTGCAACGGATGCTGGTGATTCTTACTCTGTCAGCGTTGCTGCAAGATATATTCGAGTGAATTATACACATGGATCCGCATACAGCATTGCCCATATGACAGATTTTAAAGCATATGGGCATGCCGTTAGCACCATGTCAGAGCCACCCAAAATTGTTATGGAATCTGCAACATTGGATAAAGCGTCCTATCAAACAAACGAGGGAATTAAACTCTCCTATAAAATTAAAAATGCATCACAAATTCATAGCTATAATATAACTAATGTTACGGCTAAGATTATGGGGCTTACCTCTCCTTACCATTTATTGTATGAAAAACAGGTTGGAAGCAATATCACACTTATGCCGGGTGAGGTGTTTAATGGTCAGAACATTCCTATTTGGACAATTCCAAATAATTTAACAAAAGGATCCTATGCACTCTATATGAAATATGAATTTTCTGACGGGAGCGCATGGGAGTCGTATTACACCTTTTTTAGGATTAGGAATTCACAGGAGAAATATGTTTTTACGATTGACAAAGAGCTTTATAATGGATTGCCTGTGTATAAATTAGATGGAGATATGAGTGCCGGAGTGGCAATTGAGAAAGCAGGCGAATCACTTGGTGCAGGAACTTCTCAAATGTGGAATACGACCGGTGGCATGTTGACATCAATCCATGCAACTCCTTCTTTCTTAGTAGATTCTGTACAGCAAACGGTAGATTTTTATAATGAGGAGTTTGGGAGATACACAAATTTTGACACTGTCCTCATTGGTACGGGAAGCTTTGGTACGCCGTATCTATCCAGAGCGTTAAAAGCACCTTTTTTGCCTTCTCATTTTCTTGTAAGTGCTGATACTGTACAAGAGATAAAGAATATTCATGATTATTCTATATCACAGGGGCTATCAGTCTATAGTATGTATGGTGCTGATGCGTCTGTAAATGAAGGAGTTGCCTGGATCGAGTTATTGGACTTACCTCCGGCCTATCTCTCATTCCTGAGAGATCACAATGTCAAAAATATCGTATTTATTGGTGCTGTAGGTAATGGTGGAGAAAGCTTGGTCAAAAAAGTTCTGACTGGTGGCGCTCAGCCTGGTCCTACTGCAAATGGCGATATTTATGTTGGATTTAATTTTGCTGGAGTATCAGAGGTACAAAACCTTGTCAATTTGAATTATAAAGTTAAGGACTTTAATGATTATAAACTAACCGATTCCCAAAGACTAAAGGATTGGGAAAGCGGCATTTTACAGCAGCAAATAGATAATTACAAAGCTTCAGCAGTTTCATCTGTACCGAGTTTGGTTGCGATTGATTCAGTGACTAGGAATCTATGGGAAATTGCACCCCATGCCATGTTGTCGTTTTTCCAAAAGAACAATCTTCCAATACAAGGGGTAGCCATTAATCCCTATATGAACACTCACCCTTTTTACGAATCATACACGGGGTACCTGCCGTTTCTGATGCTTCAGTGGGGAACAAATGTAAATCAGCTCATTGACTCTGATTTGAACGTGAAATTTAGAGCGCTGGTGGACCACTACTTCCCGGCAGTTGATTTTAACAGCTTGAACTTTTGGGTCAATTTCACTCGAAATGCAGGGAATAATGACATACCGTCTGGGGGTAATTTATGGCTTTCAGAACAAATCAAGAATCGGTTATTATATAATTCCTTAGCCTCAGTAACCTTGAACGCCGGTGATAAAAGCGTGAATGAAGTATGGAACTTATCCGATGGAATCAACTCTCCAAGTGAAGTAATTGCCCAGTATTTAACGACATATTCATCAGCATTGAATTTGAAAAATTGGAATGATACATTGGTAGCACTTACTTTAGAAGAGTTGGAATTGATTTCGACCGTAGACCCGGGCATTGTAATCGTACAAAACTATCGAAAATAGAATGTCAGGTGAGTCGATTAAAGGAACAGGGACTTGTCTCAAAATCATGAGTTTGAGACAAGTCCCTGTTTTTATTGTGAACTTATTACGGCGTTATTTTCAGCGCTTCAGCAATAGCGGTAAGTATTTTTGTAATTGGTCCGGGAACTAATCGCAGTATCGAGACTATAGAAATAGCTATAAGGCCTATAATGAGTGCGTACTCTACCAGACCTTGCCCTTTCCGGCTTTTGACATACAGTGCCGCTGCGCAAACTGCATTTTTCATCCAACTTGCCTCCTTGATTTGCCGAAAATTATAATGTCTAATATAAATTATACCTAGGGAAGATAACCAAGTATATCGGACTTTCAATTAAAACAGAAAGACATTTGAGCTATAACAATAGGTATTAAGACCTATTGGCATCACCGCAAGAAAAAGCCGTGAAAACATAGCATGATTTCACGGCCTTTACGATATAGAATGTGTTACTTTCCTGTGTAAAAACTAATCTGCGAGGCAACCCGCTGTCCAAGCTCAGCAGAGGCAGTATACAAATATTTGAGTACAACGCTTTGCGTCTCGGCAGAGATGTTAGCGAGGTCCGAGGCCAAATTATCCACCAGATGGTCCTGCTCCCCAGGGGAAAGGGAATGATAGCGTTGACCGGCCTGTGTAAAGTTATCAGGGTTAGTCAACTCTGATCTTACAAAATGCCCTTCTACCTGTCTGCCTGTACCACTGGTCACCTGTTCATCCGGCGTCCAGTCTTTCTGTTGGTTCACGGGTATGCTCCGGAAATTCTCACCCAGTCGCCTGCGTTGTGAATCCCAATAGATATTCGCACGGGCCTGTAAAAGCTTGTCGTCCGACAATTCAACGCCGTCCAGTAAATTTGTTGGTGAGAATGCTGCTTTTTCAACCTGTTCCATGTAGTTATCCGGGTTGCGGTTAAGTACAAGCCGTCCGACAGGCATTAACGGATACATCTGTTCATCCCAAACCTTTGTGCAGTCCAGCGGATCGTAGGGCAGACTGCCTTCATCCTTCGGTTCCATTAACTGAACACGCAACTCATATTGCACAGGGGTACCCGAAGCAATGGTATCGTATAGGTCCTGGCCTGCGATATCGGGGTTCATACCGGCTAATGCTATGGATTCCCGTTGGTCTATATATTCCTCTCCTGCGAGGGGAATCCAGTGATATTTCACATAGCGGCGTACACCCTCAGCATTTCTCCAAACGTAAGTGTTCACACCGAATCCCCTGATATGGCGTAAACTTTTCACGGTGCCTACGTCCGAAAAGAGCCAGGTGACAAAATGTATGGCCTCCGGAGCGCGGGCTGCAAATTTCCAGAACCGCTCGGGATCTGTAAGGTTATTGACGGGAGAGGGTGCAAGTGCCGTGAAGGCTTCCGGAAAGCGTATGCCATCGCGCACGAATAGGACGGGGATATGGTTGCACAAGAGATCGAAGATACCCTCCTGTGTATAAAATTTCGTCGAAAAGCCGCGCACGTTGCGGGCTGTATCGGGTGTTCCTTTGTTGCCCGCTGCCAGAGAAAAACGCACCATTACAGGAACCTGCTGCCCGGGGGACTGCAAAAAGGAGAGTTTCGTAAATTCCCTCATGGAATATCTCGTCTGGAAATACCCGAATGCGCCGAACCCCTTCACGTGAACGGGCCTCTCGGGGATCTTTGTATGTATGAAGATCTCCAGAGCTTCATGCAAAATGCTGTCCTGCTCCAATATGGGACCCCGTATACCCACTGTCTGCGAATGCCTGGTTTCGAGCGTCCTGTCTTTTGCCCATGATGTGGCCGGGTTCTGCGCCTTGTACTGGCTTTCCGGCACATTAGGCTTATTATCTATGGTAGGTATAGGAGGATTGATATTCATTTCGGTATTCAAAAGGACCTCCGAGGATTTCTCTTGCGGAGGCGACATGTTGCTTTCGCTCGGGGCCTTCAGCTGGACAGGTGTAAACTCCGGATTGTTGTTTTTAGCTGTATCCTGCCTCGACTGAACGGATTCGGGAATAGGACGGTCGGAGGATGTTTCACTGCCTTCCGGTTTTGAACCGTTTACGGGGCGACGCGATTCTAATTGAAACCATCCATTTTTTGGTTCCATAATATTTTCTCCTTTCAATATAACACAAAGCCATTTATAGTGGCTTATCCCCTTAAATACTAAAAAGAGCAGCCTAGCCTGTTATTTCGACATGCAGCCCATCTTCTTTAGTATATTCATCTATTTAAATACCGAGCATGTACGAAATGGAGCTGGAACAAACTCTTGACATCCAGCATTTGGCATGCTATACTCTGAATGAATTATAAAATATTCATTCAGAGTATAGCATATTGATACATAACGCTTAAGTTGCGGGGCACCGTAAAAAAGCTATGTATCAAAAAAATCTACACGATGTGAGGGCGATCAAATGGAAGACAAAAGAACGGCACTATTTAATTGCGCAAAGGAACTATTTGCAACGAGAGGCTTTAAGGATACAAATGTTGCCGACATTACAAAACAGGCAGGTTTCAGTGTAGGTACGTTTTACAACTATTACCCTTCCAAAGACAAACTTTTTGTAGAGATACTTGAACAGGAAACGGCTGCTTTGATGAAACAGATCATGAAATCTGTCAATTTGGATGACAACCCTGTAAAGCTGATCAAACAGCTCTTGGTTTTAAATATGGAGGGTATGCTTTCCAGCCCTATCATGCGACAGTGGTATAACCCTGATGTTTATAATAAAATTGAAAAGCTTTTCAGGGAGGAAGACGGACTTCAGGCGATTGACTTCATATATCGAGACTTTTTAGGGCTGGTTGAGAAATGGCAGGCAGAAGGGAAAATGAGGTCGGATATCAGCAGCGAAATGATCATGGCCATATTTGGAGCCATTATCAGGATCGGTTACCACAAGGAAGAAATCGGACTTCAGTATTTCCCCGAGCTCCAGGATCATTTGACGGATTTTGTTCTGAAGGGTCTTTCCAATTGTCCGGAATAAAAAGCTGTCTGAGTCATACAAGTGATAGTAGCACCCTAAGCAGGAGGAATAGCTCGTGGATAACGACGCTGCGGTTGAAGCCATGCATACCGGCATGGGCACGGAAATGGTTCACAGGGCTTTCGGCAGGCACTCAATGATAGCGCTTCGTGCTGTTGAAAACGAAGCACAAAGGCTGGAACGTTTGTTCAGCCGTTTTCTGCCGGAGAGTGATATCAGCCGAATCAATCGTTCTGCGGGCTTAAAGAATGAAAAAGTCAGCTCTGAAACCTATGAAGTGCTGTCATATGCAAAGGAATGCTCAAATGTATCTCAAGGCCTGTTCGATATTACCATCGGCCCGCTGGCAGATTTATGGGACTATAAACATGCGTTGGAACCTCCCACAAACAGCAAGATTGAGCTGGTTCTCCCACTTGTCGGTTACAACGATTTGGAGTTGGACGCTGTCCAAAAAACGGCGGGGCTGAAAAGCTCCGGACATTCTGTCGATCTGGGCGGTATCGGAAAGGGTTTTGCCAGCGACTGTTTTATGGAGATATTTCATGAATACGGTGTCAAATCCGCCTTTTCCAATATTGGAGGGAATGTGTCTACGCTTGGCAATAAGCCAGACGGCTCGCCATGGCGAGTAGGTATCCGTCATCCCCGGCAAAATGGCCTGCTCGGAGCGGTCGCAATAACCGGAAAAGCGGTGGTCACCTCAGGAGACTATGAGCGGTTTTTTTTCGACAAGGAAGGCAGGCGGTTCCATCATATTCTGAATCCGATTACCGGGTATCCCGCAGAATCCGGACTTGTCAGCGTCACCGTTGTAACGGACAGCGCCATGACCGCAGACGCATTGTCTACTGCCGTGTTTGTTGCCGGTCTTGAGAGAGGGCTTACCATTATAGAAAAATATCCACAGGCGGAGGCGGTTTTAGTGGACACGATGCTACGGGTATACATCACGCGGGGGTTGCAGAAGTGCTTTCAGGCATCTGACGGAATCAATGTAAACTATATGTAGAAGGGAAAGTTTGTACCATGAAAACTGTTAAAAAGAGAAAGGGGAAGATCAGAGTGTGGATTGTAATCTTATCAATTGTCGGTGTAATTGGAATTGGCATGGCAGCAGCGGTTGCCTTCACCGCTCCGGGGCGCAACGAGCTCCAGAATATGGTCATAGCTAATGTGGATTTTAAAAAGCTGCGCGACGGCATCTATACGGGAGCATACCACGGGTCAAAGGAAAGCTTCCGAGATGCAGCAGTTGAAGTGACTGTAGCCTCCGGAGCTGTAACGAAAATCAAGGTGACAGAGGGAGTACTGGCCGGTGATAAGCAAACTAATGAAATAAGAAAGGGTCTTTCGATTAACAATCTGCTTGACAATGTAATCAAATCTCAGTCCCTGCAAGTGGATGTTATTAGCGGCGCAACCCTGACCAGCAATGCGCATCTTAAAGCGGTGGAAAACGCGTTGAAGCAAGCAGGGGGGTTGCCATGAGAGTTGCTGTTATCTCTTATTCGCTTACCGGCAATAACAGTGCTTTGGCGTCTGCCGTAGCCAAGGTGCTTTCAGCTGAGCATATCGAAATTTCAGAGAAAAAACCACGGAAGATGGGGGCCATCATGCTGGATATGATTTTTAACCGTACGCCCCCGGTGCAACCCTTTCCTATCGAGCTGGAGAAATATGAGCGGATTCTCTTTATTGCTCCGGTATGGATGGGCAAGGTTGCATCTCCGCTTCGCGCTTATTTGCAGCATTTGAAAGCGCACCCACAGCCTTATGCGTTTGCTTCCATCAGTGGTGGCGCACTGAACACGAATCCTGATCTTGCGGGTGATTTGGAAAAAAGGACCGGTGCAAAGCCGATAACATTCATCGATCTGCATATCGTCGATTTGCTGCCATCCGAGCCGAAACCGGCGATGAAGGATACAAGCGCTTACCGCCTGAGTGAATCTGAGATATCAAAGTTGACGGGGGTCATTGCCGCTTCTGTTAAAAATGCAATGGGGCTTTGAAATATGATATCCAGGGCTGTTTTTTAACCCTCCAGTATACCACCACAAAAAAATGCGGTGGTATACTGTTTTTTATTGTGGGTTTAGGTCTGTGGTGCTTTGCCGCAGGTACGAAGGGTACGGGGAGATGATAAATAGGATGTTCATTACTATTAAGGGTGCAAAAGAAAACAATCTCAAAAATGTGGATTTGCAGCTTCCAAAGAATAAGCTGATCGTTTTCACAGGTCTGTCCGGCAGCGGTAAATCCACGCTGGCACTTGAAACCCTGCAAAGGGAATGTCAAAGGCAGTATATGGAATCCATGGGCATGACAATGGATATGGGCAGCAAGCCAAAGGTGGATTCCATCGAGGGATTATCACCTGCCATCTCAATCAACCAGCATCATACAAGCAATAACCCGCGTTCTACGGTGGGCACGGTTACCGACATTTTAGCTTACCTGCGGATACTGTTCTCAAAGTTGGGCGAGAGGCCATGCCCGCACTGCGGAAAGCTTATTACACAAAACTATGAGGAAACAGAACTTGCGGTTTATACCGAAATGCCTGACCAGGAGCCGGGCAATACAGAGCTGTATGAGCAGTTTATTCCATGTCCCCATTGCGGTAAGCGGGTTGTTGAGCTGACGGCAAGTCATTTCTCCTTTAACAAACCCCAGGGGGCATGCCCTGTCTGTTTGGGAATCGGAGTTGTGAATTCACCGGACGTCAGCCTTTTGATAGATAAATCCAAAAGCATCAGGGAATTTGCCATCTACGGATGGGATCAGGTGTATATCGACAGATATGGTACATCTATGATTCAGGGGGCCAAGCACTACGGCTTCGATATGGATATGGATACGCCTATTGGCAGATACAATGACGTCCAGATGGAGCTGCTCTTGTACGGTGTCCTGAGCAAGCACTTTCAGAAGCAATTTCCTGATATCACTCCTCCGAAAACCGTACCCGACGGAAGGTTCGAGGGAGTAGTGACCAATCTCATGCGTCGGTATACGGAAAACAGCTCTGCCAGCGCCAGACAAAAGCTTGAGAAGTTCTTAATCCAGCAGGAGTGTCCTGAGTGCCAGGGCATACGGTTCAGGCCGGAGACACTTGAAGTGAAGGTTGGAGGCATTAATATAAAACAGCTGATGACTAAGTCTCTTACCGGCGTCAGCGAGTGGTTGAAACATCTTCCGGATTCTGTTTCACCAGGTGCGCTTGATATTGTCCATCAGGTCGTGGATGACCTCAATCGAAGGATTGACCGTATTATTGACGTGGGTGCCGGGTATCTGAGCCTCAATCAGCCCGCCAGCACCCTGTCAGCCGGAGAATGGCAGCGCATCAAGCTGGCTTCCATTCTGGGAAGCGGCCTGACAGGGGTGCTGTACGTACTGGACGAGCCTACATCGGGCCTGCACTCACGGGATACCGGAAAAATTATCGAAGTGTTGAGGCGTCTGCGGGACAAGGGAAATACGGTCATTGTTATTGAGCATGATGTGGAAATGATGAAGGCGGCAGACCATATCGTCGATTTCGGCCCCGGCGCGGGCAAACAAGGCGGTCAGATTGTTGCCTGCGGCAAAGCTCAGGAGATTATCAGCTGTGAGACCTCTATTACGGGTAAATACCTCCAGTCAAAAGCCTGTAAGCCGGGGCGAAAGAAGATTCAGAGCAATAGCATCCATGTAAGCATCAGGAATGCGAATGTCAACAATCTTAAAAATATAAATGTTGACATTCCTCTTGGACGGCTTGTGGCGGTTACCGGTGTTTCGGGCAGTGGAAAGTCCAGCCTGATCTTTGGCGCTCTGGCGCAGGCTGCCGATGCATACTTCCATCAGCCTAAGAAAAGCGGAAATTCCGGCATTTCCGGCTTTGAAAGCCTGGATGACGTCATTCTCATAAACCAGCAGTCCATTGGTCGCTCCAACCGTTCCAATGCGGCGACCTACACCGACCTTTTTACCGATATACGGGATTTATTTGCCTTACAGCCGGAAACAAAAGCAAAGGCTCTCTCTGCCAAATACTTTTCCTATAATGTGGTTGGCGGTAGGTGTGAAAAGTGCCAGGGTACCGGCAAGCTGTCCATCTCCATGCATTTTTTGCCCGATGTGGAAGTTGTCTGTTCTGTGTGTCACGGTAAGCGGTACCAGAAGCCTGTTTTGGATATAAAATACAGAGGATATAACATTTCGGATGTATTGGAATTGAGCATCGACGAAGCCTTGTTGTTGTTTGCCGGCCAGGAGAGCATTGTTACAAAGCTAAAAGTACTTCAGGATGTGGGGCTCGGGTATCTTAGCCTTGGGCAATCGGCGGCAACGCTGTCAGGCGGAGAGGCCCAGAGGCTGAAGCTGGCAAAGGAGCTTTCCAGAAGCAGCAGCGGAAAGGTGATGTACCTTTTTGATGAACCGACCACCGGGCTCCATCCCCATGATGCGGGCAAGCTGATCAATGTGTTTGACCGGCTGGTGAGCCTTGGCAACAGCGTAGTAGTAATTGAACACAATGCGGACCTGATCATGGCATCGGACTGGGTTATTGATCTTGGCCCTGAGGGCGGGAACGAAGGCGGGGAGATCATTGCCCTGGGCACACCGGAGGAAATCATGAAAAATACTCGCTCTGTTACAGGAAAGTTCTTGGCTGGACTGCTTATGAATGCTTAAGGTATGTACTGCGCTTAAATATAGGGTAAAATAAAGGCAGATATAACAGGGAAAGGGGGTGGTTCCATTATGACCTATAAAACAGCTCAAATCGCAAAGCTAATAGGAGTTCATCCAAATACGATACGGTTTTATGAGGAGATGGGACTACTTCCTGTGATACCGAGAACAAAAAGCGGATACCGTATCTTCAACGACAGGCATCTTGAACAGCTTAGGCTGCTTCGCACTGCTTTCAGGGCGGAGATTATCAGCAGCAGACTCAGACAGGAAGTCTTAGAAATAGTAAAAACAGCAGCTTCAGACGATATTGATGGGGCGTATCTGGGTACGCAAAATTATCTGGAGCATTTAAAAGAAGAAAAAGCGGGGGCTGAAGAAGCCATCCGCATAACCCTTGATATTATCGGAAACAGCAGTACACAGGATGAAAATAGAGTATTAATAAGCAGAAAAGAGACTGCCGGAATCCTCGGAATCACGACGGATGTCTTGCGTGACTGGGAAAGAAACGGCTTGATACAGGTACCACGGCATTCAAATGGATTCAGAAAATACGGATTAAAAGAGATTGAACGGCTTAAAATCATCCGGACCCTTAGAAGTGCCCACTATTCCATGATGTCCATTCTGCGTATGCTCAATCGGTTGGATAATGGAGAAATGAATATACGGGAGGTTATCAATACACCCGGTGAAGATGAGGATATAGTCTGTGCTGCCGACCGCTATATGACAGCACTGAGCATGGCCGAAAAGGATGCATTGGAAATGATGGCTATTCTTGATGATATACTTTTTTTATCAAAAGCCTGGGAGGGAGAATATGAATTCTGATCGTAAGCAAAAACCGAAATGGTGGGAACCTCTCCAGGGATTTTTACAAGGGAGGAATTACTGAATCGTCGTCCTAAGCAGCAGAAAGCCGCACAATGTGCGGCTTTTTGACATAGGTGGCTTAATCTTCAATTAGATCATTCAGTGATTTCAATGCCTCAAGAGCCCTCATATCAGCAGCTTTGCATTCGTCGATCAAGATGGCGGTTTGCCGCCTCTTATCTGGATCGGCCAAATTACGCATTTGCTGTTCGTTTCTGGCATATCCACCGAGAACCTCCGCCATTTTCCATATGTTTGACGACACTTTTGAAAATTGTTCCTGAGCACAATTGCATAAATCCTTTAACTCGGGGTGCTCCTCAGACAGTTTTTTCATGAATACAGTCGCATTATACCGGCCGTCTGCCAGACAATCCATTGCATCGCCATGGCACATAAGCCGCTCAGCCAGGATGGGCAAGATTGCTTTCGGAGGAAACTCAGATTCGTTCAATATGGCTTTTTTCCATGCATCATAAGCCATAATGCCTTTTGCATATATTCTGTCTGATTTCTTGTCCAGCCGTCCCGTCATTACTTTTATTGCAGTTTCAATGATACTTTTTGTCTTTATAGGTTCGTTGATGATTTCGCTCATAGAGATGACAGCGACCGTATCATTGTTTTCCCACCATTTATCGGCTATAAAATAACCCGAATCATCTATTTTGACTTCTGATGCAAATTCGGAACTATCCTGAAAAAAATTCCAGCCTAGCAAAACCTCTCCGTTTTCTCTGTATCCCGTTACTATACAAGCTTCAGGAGGACCAATTATGCCAAGAGCTATGCAGGGATATCCCTTATCGATCTGCGCTTTAATGAAGCTGATAAAGTTACTCTTATTATCAGAATTTATAGTACTATTAAGCTTCACATCGCATGGATTTGTTGCCCTGGATAGTATCTGGAACCTGCGGCCTAATGCCTCTATACCTAATCGATAAACCTCCTCCGGATCATCGTAGGTATGGATGACGTCTACATTTCCGCCATTCCATGAAGTGGTGTCCCATGTTAATCGGAAAGCGGCACCTGTAGATACCATTGCAAAATCTAGCCCGATGTCCTGACCTAGGTAATTTGCACAGCTTTTCACACACATGGGGTAAGGCGTACACCCATTGGCACCATATTCAACTTTCGAAATCCCGTATAATACAACACTGTTTCCATTACTGCTTTTTTTTTGATTATTCATCATAAATCATCCTCTCTTTTTCTTGTTAAAAGACCAATACCATAAACGCCGGCACAAAGCTTGATCCTCCCAACAGGCGGCCGTTTTTCTTTGAATTCACTGGGTGTGAGACCGGTAACACGTTTAAAAGCTCTTGTGAATGTATCGTGGTTTTGAAAACCGTACTTTGTAGCAATAGTGAGTACATTATGGTGGCTGTGCAAAATTTCATAAGCCGCATAGGATATCTTCCGGGACAATATATATCGGGATAGGGACACCTCTGTCTTTTTCCTGAATATGTCCCGAATATGGGCTAATGAAAAGCCCGTTGCTTTTTCCAGCTCAGTATAGTTAATCCTTTCCTCTATCCTGTTTTCGATATATACGATTACCGACCAGATGGTAAAGAAATAATTCATAATACACCATAATTTTCCTTCATGAAGTATGTTCAGTATATCATATCTGCTGGGATCTTCTCGACGTTTTTAAGGAAACAACGGCCTGCCTAATCGGCAGTTGTGAAAGTTGCTCTTTCACGGCGTTGGTGATGATTCTGCATTGATGTGGATATATAATGCGGCCGCGCTTGCGCCGCACTTCTGCACTGGAGAAATATAAAATGAATGTTCGTTTCTTTGCCGATGTAGGGCATGGCATCAACCATGAAATCGCAGATGAAATAAACAATATCATCATAGAGTACTTCAGCAAGTAGATACATACATTGCACATCTATATAAAAATCACCAAAAAAAGAGGGGAAAATTTATTAAAAGTGTATATGTTAAATTATTAACACTATATGTTAAACTATTAACATAGATTGATAATAAAAAGACAAATGGACATGTGATAGTGATTTTGGAGGTGCTTATTATGATGGAACTTTTAATTCTTGGAGCAGTATTAGCAGGAACTTACTATTTCATAAAAGCGATCTGGAATTATGAGATCGGGCTTGCAAAGGTTGCTAAAAAATAATTGAAGTGATATAAATGACTACCCATTTTGGTATGCACCCCAAATGCTAGAAATCTAGCCTTTGGGGTTTTGTTTTGCTTTAAAAAAGGATAATACTAATGACGGAATCGGATGATATGGGATAAAATAAAGATAATCATTAACCCATATAGCAGGAGGAATTTATGAGTAAGATCTATGAGTTTGAGGCGGAAATCAAGAAGGTGCCGGATATCGATGGCGCGTATATAGAGATTCCCTTTGATGTCAAGGCCGAGTTTGGTAAAGGCAGAGTTCCGGTTACAGCTACTTTTGACGGCGAACCCTACGAGGGAAGTCTGGTGCGTATGAAAACACCTTGTCACATCATCGGCATCAGAAAAGAGATTAGAGCTAAAATCGGTAAGCAGCCGGGAGATATGATCAAGGTGACCATCAAGGAAAGAGAAGTGGTAAAATAAGCCATGCCAGATGAGAACATCTACCGCTCATTCCATTCCATACTTCTGAGGTGAGTCAGGGTGATGATCATAAAGGCAATAATAATGCCAATGGTGATGAACAACGTTTTGCTGAGGGATGAAGCTGGGGTTTCCGAAAGTTTCTGTGCCTCGTTAAGAAGTCCTGATGGCAAGTATTCATGAGCATCTAGCAGACCACCCACAAAATGTAATCCGAATGCTGTCGCCAGCGTCATAAATCCGGCCGCGACAGGCCTTTTTACAAGTGTACCCCACATTACCACACATGCGAGAAGAAATACCATATAAACACCCTGCAGCAATCCCCCGCGGACAATGGGCCTGATACCGATATCAAATGAAAAGAGCAATCCTGCATACGTATAATCGATAATAAGTGTGATCAATGGAACAAGTACCAGTACAAAGCCAAACACGAGCATTTTGGCGCCAATGATGCCGCCAAACCGTTTGCCGGAGCAAAGGGGCATAACAAGTGTATTGTCCTTGATCTCCTGAGCCATGAGACCGCACAGAGAAAAGGCCACGATGATGGAGCCTATTTCGAATATGTCCCCCATATAGCTTTGAACGCTACCTAGCTGTGTCATATTCATCATGCCCTGCAGTTGCTGCACCGTCATTCCGGGAAATTGGGATTTGAGCACCTCCGGAAGTACCACCTTCATCATGACCGGTGTTAAAAGAGCAAAAAACAAAAAGCTTATGAGTAATATCAGAAATCTGCTGTTACGAAGACCATATTTTAATTCCTTGCTGATATCCTTAATCATTTTCCGTTCACCTCTTTAATAAATATGTCCTCAAGGTCATTTTTCCGACGCATAAATACGCTGACCTCGAGATTATTGTCGGTAAGAAAACGCATAAGCCGCGTAGAGATGGTACTATCTTCCGTTGTGGTTACTGAAAGGGTATTCCCCTTAATGTCAATACTCTTTACACCTTCCACCTGTTGAAGGTTTTCAAGGATTTCCTTCTCCCAAGAGGCTTGAAGGGTAATGTCGTAAATGGGGATGATATTGTCCCTTTGAATTTCGGCAAGCGGCTTCTCCATGGCCATTGTTCCTGCGACAATCATGCCCACTGTGTCACAAACCCGTTCAACATCACTTAGAATATGTGTGGAAAAGAACACGGTTTTGCCCATTTTCTTCAGCTCCATAATCAAACTGAGCACATCACTGCGTCCTTCAGGGTCTAGTGCGGAGGAAGGTTCATCAAGTATCAGCAATTCAGGATCGTGGATAAGCGCGGCACCAATTCCAAGACGCTGCTTCATACCCCGTGAAAAGCCCCCCACACGCCGGTTGGCAGAATTGTTGAGACCTACCCATTCAAGCACATTGTTGATCCTTTCCTTGGTTACGGTGTGGGTCGCACTGTTACCCAGGTATTCGAGAGTTTCAAAGGCACTCATCCAAGGGTAAAACTTGGGATCCTCCGGCAAATAGCCGATATTGAGTTCGAAGGGATGGTGTATTTTGGTCACGTCCCTGCCGTTTACAAAGCACTGGCCGTTAGTGGGTTGGGAAAGCCCTGCCAGAATATTCATTGTTGTTGACTTTCCTGCTCCGTTTTGTCCTACAAACCCGTATATCTCACCCTTTTTGACACGGAGCTCTATGCCTTTAAGAGCATGGAAGGTTTTGAATTCCTTATGCAAATCTTTAACAGTAATCATCAGTATTCCTTCTTTCTTCCAACGATCAAAAAGATGATCGGTCCCAAGAGATTGACAAATACGCAGATAGCAAGCCACACCCATTTGTTTAGGTTCTGAACGCCTTCTTTGAAAATCTTCACCACGCAGTAAAGGGCCAAGCCGACCTGTATTGCCACAAGCGGCAGTAGCATTAATAACATGTCCTTTGTAAAAACAAAATCGTTCATCCTCAATACCTCCTTGTTCACTACAGCTTCATTTTATCGGAACAAAAGGTAATATGATAAGTTACCCGGGTCATATAAGGAGTCATATTCGCTTCAGAATAGGCCGTTATTCTCCATAAAAAAAGGAGGCCATATTGCCTCCCTGTAAATTGCATTCAATATCTACTTTTAAAATCCAAGCTTTTTGAAGATCAGCACAGCATTTGCCCGATCATTGACATTGATCTTCAGGTAGATTTGGCTGATATAGTTCTTAATTGTACCGACTGACAGGTAAAGGGCTTGGGCAATTTCTCTGTTACTTTTACCCTCGGTCAATAAACGAATAATCTCGATTTCCCGCTCTGTAAAGTCATCCAGAGTAACATCAGGTACTGCGTTTTGTGTAAGCCGCGATGTAATCTTGGCTGCAACTCGTCCAGGCAGGATAATATTACCGCAAAGACTATCCCGGATGGTTTCAATTAATTTCTCACTGCCGATATCCTTCAGAAGATAGCCTGAGGCCCCATATGTCATTGCTTTTATAATGTACTCGTCATCATCGAACGTGGTCAGTACAATGAT
Organism: Bacillota bacterium; assembly: GCA_023443745.1. Taxonomy (GTDB): domain Bacteria; phylum Bacillota; class Clostridia; order DSM-8532; family DSM-8532; genus DTU059. The sequence continues at coordinate 247,396 of JAEZTB010000030.1, read as the reverse complement.
ATTGGTTTCAGGAAAATCCTTTTTAATCCGACGCGTTGCCTCCACACCATCCATCTCGGGCATGCGGATATCCATGAGCACCACATCCGGCTTAAGCTTGCGCGTCTGTTCATAGGCTTCTCTTCCGTTGCTTGCCTCTCCGACAACACTGATATTGCCATGGGTTTCAAGTAATGCTTTAAGGCCGTCCCGAATAATGGTCTGGTCATCGGCCAGCAATACACAGATGCTGCTCATGTTGGTTCTCCTCCTTTTAAGGTACCCGTTGGAATGGATATTCCTACAGTAAAGCCTTCGCCTTCTTTACTGTCAAAAGTTAAGGTGCCCCCGATGCTCTCTATGCGTTCGGCCATATTGCTAAGGCCAAACCCAAAGGAAAATTTATCGATACCTTTACCATTGTCGCTGAAATTTAGCCGGATTGTTCCCTTATATTCCTGCAGCAATAGATCGGCTTCGGTGCTTTTTCCGTGCTTAAGGCTATTAGTTGCACATTCTTTAACTGCCATCAGCAGCACCTTTTGCTGAATAGGAAGCAAATCGGTCTTTATTTCGACAATATCATTGATAACAAGACCTGTGTTTTGGCTGATCTCACCCAAAAGCTCCCTTAACTCAGGGATAAATGCTCTTTTGCTCCCTGTCTGAATGGTTCTGACCGAATTGCGTATATCATTAAGCCCACGTTTTACCTGTTCTTTTGCCAGTGTTAATTTCTGATACACTGTATCCGTGTTTTCACCCAGGAATTTTTCAGCCGCCTCAATGGAAATGAGTGCACTGGTTAAAGTATGGCCTACTGTATCATGAATTTCGCCTGTGATACGGTTCCGTTCTGCGACGGCACTTAGTGCCTCAAGCTGTAAAGACTGCTCTTTAAGAGCTTTCAAAGCTGCATTAAGCCGCTCATTAGTAAAAAGCTGCTTCTTGAGCGTATAAAAAATTGAATATACCAATAGAAAAACAAGTATGTTGACAAACATGTAACTCATGGCCTCATCGGATTGTATCGTGCCATAGCGTTGAAATACCTTTGTGATGATGATTGCAGTGTAAGAAATAAACGCAGCGATGGAATAGATTTTTGAAAGGTTAAGAGAAAATCCGTTGATGACAGCAGCTACTACAACCAGCACAATAAACGGTGCATTTTTCGTTTCATCAAGATACACAACCGGCATGATCAGCAGTATCTGCAAAGCAGGAAATAAGTAATAAAGCAGGCTGCTCTGTTTTTTTACCAGCAGTCCGTTGACAATCAATAGGATGAAGCATGAAGCAAGAAGTCCGATAATCAAAGAGTAGTGGGGACTTTTAAGGTTTTCTGTCATAATAGCCATTGAAAATATTTCAAAGGCAGAGATAAGCAACGCAAAGATGCCTTGCCGAATGGAACCGTCATCTTCAACATCCTTGAAATCTTTTGCACCTATCTCATCTCTGGTGCGTGTTAAAAACAGGTAAATAGCTGCCGCCGGAATATTGAATATGGCAATAAAAAGGATGTAGCGCAGCTTCTGCTGCTGGGACAAACGCGGGTTTTCCCAGCAGTGTTTGATGTAGAATGCCTGGATAAAGATCTGCATGATAGCACCGGGTAATATGACGGGAAGGATAGCGCGTAACTCCATAATTCCTCCAAATATCCATTCATAAATAGTATACCATTACTTGCGCTTATCTTAGATATTTTTCGTCAAAGCACCTCATTATAGTGTATAATGTTTTTGTTCCGTAGTTCGAGCATTTTTGCTAAAAAGCCAGACTAATCGATATGATGGGGATTGTGCTGATGGATACTTTAAGCCAATCGCAGATTGGTATTTTTGAAAAGCAATGCGGCTATGTGCCCTTCCTGATGAGCAAAAGCAGGGCTGTGGGCAGGTACATAAAAGGTATTCTTCTTAAAATAATTCTTTTTATTTTTCTTTGTGTCCTATTAAAGTGGAACCAAAGCTTTTTACCGCTTTTAATTGCATACAGTATTTTTTTCGTCATTGACACCTATCTCAGAGCCTTTTCAGTTATAAAAAAGCATATGATCAATCATTTGGACAAGGCGGTGATTCATGCCTGCGGGGTGGTTATTGAAAAGAGACATGTTTATCCCAGGGGCTTGGCTCGCTTTTTAAGCAAGCATTCCGAAGATGATCAGGATATCGGTCAATATGAATATCATTATTATGCCGCACTCAAGGTCTTGCTTCCTTCCCGTGAAGAGCAGTGGTTTCCCTGCACAACCGAGACCCATGTCAGGGCGGTGGCGGGAGACCCGGCTGTTGTCCTCAGATTCCCGGAGGAGTATGAAGTGGGTACTTTTTGCTGTTTCCTTGATCTCGATGAGTAAAATGCTTGTGAGGTATTGAATGGATAATATTTTCATGCTCGGACTGACCGTTTTGTTTTTTCTGGCTGTACTCGCTGACATTTTCGGACACAGGCTGTTAAAAATTAAGCGTACTTTCTTTGAAGGGCTTCTGATCTGTGCCTTGATCTTATGCTGCGGCTTATTCGGTTTTTTCACCGTTAAGGGGTATATGGACGGAGGTCGTGAGGATGACAGCGCCCATTATCTGGCCTATCGCTACCTTATGGATGGGAACGGGGCTCAGGCGTTTTCTGTCATGGAACATAGGGGCGCTTCAACCGATGTGCAGACTCAGATGATTGAGCTGCTGGCTTTGTGTCAAAATGAAGATTTCATATCGACTTATTTTAAGTCCGGGCGGATGATGAATGAGGGCAGGGCGGACGAAGATCTGTTAGATAGTATTATACATATCCATGAAATGTCAGCTGAGATGCTGGCAATCCCTGTTGATGAAAAGCCCCAGTCTGAATCCCTGAACACACCACCCCGGGAAACCCCTCAGGAGCTGTCCTATGATGAGCAATATAAGCAAAGGATCATGGATTATCAAACACAGGTGAGCAATGAAATCCAGAACTGTTTTGATTTGATTGAGCCGGACGATTCCGGCATGCTGGAGGATTTATATGTCTTCCATAAAGAGGCGGAGGCCGGCAATTACGACAAGCTCACCCTTGATGACGTGATGGATGCGGTTGAGGAATATAAAGGGGATGCCGAAATCCTGAAGCTGGTTATTAAATACGCCGTCGGTACCAAGGCTTATGAAGAAGCAGTGGATTTAGCCAAGGAGCTGTTGAAGCTTGAGAAATCCACAGAGAGCTATATTATTCTGACTGATGTCATTGCCCAGGGGGTCTTGGACGGGTATTCCATCACCCCTGACGATGATCAGGAAAAGGAAAAGCTGCTGGATAAGGCTGATGCTCTGAAAAAAAGAGCGGCCAAGTACAATGACACGGACGGGGCCAAAGCAAGGCTGCTTAACAGCGCTGAAGATCTTTATAAGCAGGCTGCCCAGCTTGATGTTTACAGAGCCATCAATTATTTGGAAGCTAAAAAGCCCTTTTTATTCGATTCCATGGGGCTTTACGACGTGCAGATGGCCAAGCTTTATCTGGCTGCGGATGAGCGGGAGAAGACTAAAGAGATAATCTATGGATTAATGAAAGATGCCTCCGTCATTTCCGATACTTCGCCCATCAAAGAACCGCTGCAAGAGGTTATTGATGCCTACAACCAATCCGAAGCAGACAGGGTCAGCCCTTTGCTGCCTGGTGCTGTCAGGGGTCTGGTGGCGGCGGAAAGCCAGGATATCATTTCCATGGACGATGCCACTATTAATGGAAGATTGTCCAACTATATGACATCTACTCTGAAGTATAGCAAGATCGGTGTTTTTATCAGCAAGATTGATACCGCCCAATACCCTGAGATTACGGCTTATGTCAACATCAACGGGGAAAAAGATGGTGTGTTTGGCTTGGTGAGCGATTTTGAGAAAAATGATTTCGAGCTTGTCGATACCCAGTATCAGATCAAGGATTTTACCATTGATTCCGACAAAAACAGCCGGGGTGCGAATATTTCCATTGTCCTTGATTGCAGCGGCAGTATGAATGGAACTCCCCTGGCTGATGCTAAAATCGCCGCTAAAGCTTGTATCGACAAAATTAAGACTGATAAGCAAAATATTTCTATTGTGGCCTACAGCTCCGATGCAAAGGTCATAACAGAAAAAACAAATAATGCGGACTTGCTAATCAATGGAATCAATGCCCTGAATGCCGATGGCGGAACCAATATACCCTCTGGTATAGAGGCGGGAGTAAGCTCTTTGAGCGGCAGCTGGGGATCAAAGGCCATTATTCTTCTCACCGACGGTCAGGACGGCAATAGCCAGGCTATGGATGCGGCTATTGAGTCTGCGATTCGAAATGATGTGGTGATTTTTACTGTGGGCTTGGGTGATGTGAATGATGACTACTTATCGGGCATTGCGGACAAAACCGGGGGTAAATATATTCGTGCTGCCAACACCACCGAACTTGAGGATATTTATGTGACCCTCCAAAAATACATCGTCAATAATTATCGTATGAAATACACTGTTAAAGCTAATCCCGACGTTGAGCCAAGAAACCTCATGATCAATCTGCCTGTGTATCAGGTGTCCGGAGACAAAGATTATTTCCTTTCCGATGCAGTCGATGAAGAAGGGAACCGGGTTTCGGGTATTCAGAAGACGGATCCCAACGCCATTGTGATAAGTGCGGTTATACCCAATGGTCTATCTGCAGGCGATGTTGCCATGGGCAGGGAGATTACGGTGAAGGGGCTGGGCTTTGCTGATGGCATGAAGGTGAGTATTGGCCATATAACGCTAACGGATATCAAGCTTGCGGATGGCTCAAGCTTTGCCGGAAGCCTGAAAGGCAGCCTGACTCCGGGAATCCATCAGCTGAGAATTTCCTTGCCCGATGGCAGGGTGGCTATTAAAAAGGATGCCCTGTATGTTTTTCGGGCGGGAACCACCACAAGACTCCGGATAGGATCCACCACCGTTACAGCTGATACCATCGGACAGACGGGTGACAAGAGCTTTGTGGCAGTCGGCAATGTTATGATCAACGGATTCATCCACTGCGACACGCCGTTAACCATCACGGCCAATGATCTGCCTAAATCCTTTGACATCGGGGCAAAGGGTACCGCCTATTTAGGAAACAGCGGCGTTTTGTCGGGCAACGGTAAGCTGTATATCAGCTATGCCCAGGTATCAGGAGGCAATACCTTTAAGAAGTCCTTCGCCAAGCTTGCCTTGAACGGCAAGGATTACACTGTCCAGAAGGGCGAATTCAGAATTGGCATTGACGGAACAGAAACCGGTTTTGACACGACACTGCATAGTATGGATATCCAGATTCCTCTGATGTCAACCATTGAAGTGGCCAGAATGAAGCTGTACGCCGACAGGATACAGGTGACCATCGATGAGCTCAATCCTTTGGATATACTGGAATCCATCAGCGACGGAATTAAGGGCAGTGTTTTTTCAACCCAAAAGGAGAAGACCGCCGCCGATAAGGCCAAAAAGGTGGAAAAACGGGATAAAGCCTTTAAATTCAAGCCTCGGGAGGCCATTGGCGGCAGTCTGGATGTAGCCCTGACCGCCGATGATATTAAATTTGGTCTGACGCTCTCGCTGGAATCCGACAATTCCATTCAGTTCGGTTCTATAGGCCTTGACAGTGCCGAGCTTAAGCTCAACTCCCTTGATCCCTCCAACGAATACTGGAAGCTCAGTGGTGGCATAGATTTCTCGAAAATCATCAAGGGCTTTGGCGGAACGGGAGTTTCAGGCTTGAAAGGACATATAGCTTCCTATTACTGGTGCTTTGACGAAATAGAGGTCTCAGCAGAGCTATACCCGGGAATCCCAATTTATAATGCTATCTATATCGATTCCATGGGTCTTAATCTGGATGGGGCGAGCACTCTGCTTCTCAATTCAAGTATCATCCCGGAGGCAACAAAAAAGGTGTTGTTTGCAACAGAGGATCTGAAGACCGTGAAACCCGAAGACATTATACTCTCCGGCCTTGTGGGTGCAGATGCTAATCTTTTTAAGAGCTTTAAGCTGAAGGTTCCTAAGGATTTTACAAAATGGGGAACACTGGGCGAGATAGATGGCAAGATCTCCTATAATTTCAGTGACACTCAATTTTCAGTGAAGGCTGATATGACCCTGCTCAAGCAGAAAATAGCTAATGCTTCCATAGGTTTTGGGAAAAAGGGTCTGGACATAGCTGCAGGTCTTCAGGCAGAGCTTGCCCTTCTTGACTGTAAGGTGGGTGGCGCCCTTGATGTGGGGCTCAATACCACCTGGAAGATATTAGACCTTTCCCTGGGGGTAAACGGGCATTTGGACTGCGGCTTTTTGAACATTCATCACAAGGGTGAAGCGAAGGTGAAATTCATTGCTGAATTTGACGGATCCTATTATGCAGTGGAACTCTCCCGCAACCATCTTGTGACGAAGTTCTGGTATGACAGCGATGGCAAGCCCTTTATCTGGGACAGGTTCCACGCCGAGACCTATTTTGAGTGATTAAGAAACAGCTATTCCTTTAGGAGGCATAAAATGAAGAAACTAATCGGAGCGATCCTTTCCATCCTTATACTGGCGGCGGCGTTAAAAACAGTAGCGCTTGCTGCCTCCAAGCCTGTTGATATCAACTTGGGTGAGAATCTCCAGAACTGTGTATTTACCATACAGTGGGAAAATACGGAGCAAACTGCCGAGGTTGAGATCGTTTCCCCATCGGGAGATAAATTCGGCACCTTAGTCACCCCAGACAGAGTGACTGTCTCCGAAGGTCGTCTATACATCAATGTGGGGAACGCTTCGGCGGGGAAATGGATTGTTAACATCACAGCCCAAAAGCTGGGCAAGGTGGATATTTGGGCCGGTGAGCTGCCGGGTTCCATGACTATTGATCTGTTTAAGGTGGAGGTTCTTCCAGACAGCGGATACAGAGCGGTTTGGAATGTCTCTGATTGCCCTGAGGATATCTATGTTGAAATTTATGCGGATAAAGATATAGAGGGTTACGATGGTGAAAAGGTGGTTTACACAGCTTCCGAACCCACCGGGGAGACGACCTTCCAGCTCTCCTCCTTAGAAAACGGCACTTACTTTTTCTATATAAAAGTGTTTATTCGTGAAGGGCTGTTCAGTTATGCCTATAACGATACGCCTTTTAAGTACGAGGATCCCTATTCACCCGAAAAGCTCAGCAGGGTTCAAGCCGGTTTATTGAACGGTGATGTGTATCTTTCATGGGAGGGTAGCGGCAGTACTTACAAGGTTATGCTGTTTTCTGCCGATACAAAGGAGCTTATATTTGAAGAAACCACACAGGACAGCAGTCTCGTGCTGCCTATGCCCAAGGGAGCCGATGAGGTGCTGGCCGGGGTGGCTTCCTATGACGGCAATCGATTGGGTAAATATGATCTATACAAGGTAAATAGCCGGAATCTCCCGGAGGCAACGGTGGCTTATCCTTCCGAAAGCGCCACCAACCAGACGGTTGTTTTTGCGGATGTTGCTTTCACAGGGGATTACAGCATATCTGCCATCCTGAATGGGGAGCTTCTTCTGGAAAAAGGCGACGAGCCGGGGAAATACCAGATCAACCTAAGAGAAGGGGACAACACCATTGTTTTCCTGGTATCCGACGATGACGGCAATACACGGACTTTTCTCAAGGAAATCTACTTGGACAGTACCCCGCCCCAGTTAGCGGTCAATAAGGACATTAATCATTCCAGTACAGGGGATTCATATATCATCATAGAGGGCTACACCGAAGCAGGAGCTCTGCTCTATTGCAATGATCAGCCTGTAGAGCTGGTGAATAATTATTTTAGCTTCAAAACGGAACTTGCCTTGGGCAAAAATAATATTGTCATTTCGGCAAAGGATGTGGCAGGCAATGAAACCCGTTATTCAGCAGCCGTGAGAAGAGTGTTTTTAACAGGGACGACCCTTCGTTGGATTGTTCTGGGTCTGGTAGGTCTGGCTCTGGCGGTCCTGGAAATAGTGATTTTATTAAAGGGCATCAAAAGGAGAAAACATGAAAGTGCTTAAAGGAATCAGAATTGTGTTTGCCGTATTAACGGCTGTCAGTGGACTGTATGCGGCCTATGCCCTTTATATGGTCTGGGGCGACAAGCTTCTCTATTATCATGTTGAAATGGGCCGTTGGTTTTCAGTTACCTATAAATGGGCCATAGCCGTCTTTTTGCTGCTGATCTTGGTTGACCTTGCCTTGGGGATCTTTTGTCGAAGAAAAGGTAAAGATTTATAATTCAGATAATTTCGTCAAAACGCCTCATTATAGTGTATAATGTTCATATTGTGATCAGGGCTTTTTAGGAGTTTGTGACAGCTATGTTTGCTAAAAAGGACTTTTTCAGGCTATTTTGGCCTGTTTTAATTGAACAAATTCTGGCAACCACCATCGGAATGGTTAATACCATGATGGTGAGCGGAGCGGGCGTTTCAGCTATTTCAGCGGTAAGTATTGTGGATTCCCTTAATTTGGTGATTATGAACCTTTTCATATCTTTCGCTACGGGAGCAACCGTTATAGTGGCTCAGCGAATTGGTGCTCAGGATACAAAGAAAGCAAATGAAACTGCAAGTCAGGCTATGACGGCCTGCGTTTTGACGGCTCTCCTTTCAGGAGTAGCCTTCATTATTTTTGGTGATCAAATTATCAACCTATTGTTCGGCCAGGCAGAGGAAGAAGTAAAGCGTAATGCCATGATTTATCTGGTCTTTTCAGGCGTTTCCTATCCTTTTTTAGCGGTCTTCTCAATGTCAGCGGGAATTCTCAGGGCCAGCGGCAACACAAAAGCTCCCATGCGTGCATCCATACTGTCTAACCTTGCCAATGTGGGTGCCGGTGTATTGTGCATTAACCTTTTAAAGCTGGGTGTTACAGGGGCAGGTATTGCATTGGTTGTTGCACGAATTGTAGCGGCTGGGACTCTTGCACTTGTTCTTTTCAGACCGGAAAAAGGTGTCGGTATTTCGAAAATAGCCTGGAAGCTTGAGAAAGATATATTATTGCCTGTTATGAAAATAGGAGTACCGACTTGTATTGATGGATTAATCTTTAACGGGGGCAAGGTTATCATACAGACCTATGTTACGGCCTTGGGTACCCTTTCTCTGGCTGCCAACAGTATAGCAAGCTCAGTGACAGGGTTTATAAGCATTCCCGGTAATGCCATTTCCATTGTTGCCGTGACCATGGTAGGACAAGCAGTGGGTTCCGGAGTATTCGGCAAAAACCTTAAAAAAATGATACGTACCTTGGTTGCCTATTCCATTGGCTTGCTGAGTGTCATGAGCATTATTTCCATGCCCGTACTGCCTTTTATATTGGACTTATATGCGCCGCCTGAGGATGTCAAGAATTTGGCCCAACAGATCATGTATCTCGTACTGATTCTTATGCCTATAACCTGGCCAATTGCTTTCAATCTCCCGTCATGTATAAGAAGTACAGGGGATACTCTTTTTCTTACGATTGCTTCAATTTTGAGCATGTGGTTTGTCAGGGTTTTAGGGGCCTGGGCTTCTGTCAATGTTTTTTACTGGGGACTTATGGGTATTTGGGTTGCCTGGTGTATGGACTGGTTTGTAAGAGCTGTGATTTTTACCTTAAGAGCCTGGAAGAGTCCATATATCAATCGTTCTCCCGCTGATAATACCATAATAGGCGAATCGACGTAATTACCTTGCGCAACGTTTATTGCTTTCGCAGTGGCTAAGCAATTATATTGAGCCTACTGCTCCATATAATCTGCTATATTAGTCTGTATACGACCTAATAAAGAGCTGGTCTGGAGTATTTCATCCTCGCTTAATCCACGATACAGGATTTCGTGCAGTTCTTTTATTATCTCAAAGACCTGATCTTTGATGTCCAATGCTTTTTGTGTAGGGAAAATATGATGGATGCGCCTATCCTTCTCATCAATTTTCCGTACCACTAATCCTGATTTCTCCAACTGCTTGACAGCCCGCGCCGTAGTGCCCTTGTCCATGACGGTGTTGCCGGAAATGCCATCTTGAGTTATGCCGGGATATTTGTATACCTGCATGATACAGGGAAGCTGTCCTACTTCTAACGGAAGGGAGAGGCTTTTGAGCCTTTGAGTAAAATAACGTTGTCCATAGCGGTATAAAACTGATATTGTCCTATTGACGAACGGAACTTTCATCATACCTGTACCTCATCGGAATTAAGCAGTTCTTGTTCTTTTTGAAGCCCTTTCAGTTCATTCAAGATTCGGATACCCATTGGTATTGCCAGAATAAAGGTCAATAAATCTGCGATGGGCTGGCTAATCTGTATCCCCAATATACCAGTCAGACGAGGTAAAACAAGAATAACCGGGAGGAAAAACAGCCCCTGTCGGGCCAGTGCTAAAATAGAAGCTTCCTTTGCTTTTCCTATGGTCTGAAGCAGCATATTGTTGATAACAATCCATGATGAGAGCGGAAATGTTATGCATTGGAACCGAAGGGCTGTGGCGCCAATGGCGATAACCTCAAGATCCCCTTTTCTAAAAATAGAAATAATGTCCGGCGCAAAAACATATCCGATAACGCTTATAAAGAACATTACAATAACCGCTGTTTTGACGCAGAACCAAAATGCAGCAAGCACCCTGTTGTAAAGCTTAGCTCCATAGTTAAATCCACATACCGGCTGAAACCCTTGTCCAAAGCCGAGCAGCATGGATAAAGCAAAATGGAATACACGTGCCACAATGGACATGGCCGCTATGGCCGCATCACCATATGGACCTGCGGTAAGATTAAGGCAAATGGTTGCAACGCTAGCCAATCCCTGTCGATAAAAAGAGGGTAGACCTGTTCTTAAGACCTCTTTATATATGTCCCATTTAGGAGTAAAATCCTTAAAGCTGATTCTTATGTTTCCGCCTTTTCCCGATGCAAAGAGCAGGATGGCAAAGCTAATAAACTGGCTGATGCTGGTAGCAAGAGCAGCCCCTCCGGTTCCCATGTTAAAGGTAAAGATAAAAAGAGGATCCAGACCAATATTGAGGATGCCGCCTAAACCGATACCAAACATGGCATAGAAAGCGCTTCCCTGAAAACGAAGAATATTATTAAGCACAAATGAAGCCGTCATAAACGGAATGCCCAAAAGAATGTATCGTACATAATCCATTGCATAGGGCAGGTTCGTTGGGGTTGCACCCAGTACACGTACAAGGGGGTCCAGAAAAACAAAGCCCAGCAAGGATATTATTACTCCTATACCAAGAGATGTAAAAAAACTGGTTGCAGCAACTTTTGAGGCTTCCTCGGCTTTTTGCTGCCCCAGCAGCCGGGAGATGAAATTACCGGAGCCCATACCCAGAGTAAAGCCAATGGCCTGAACAATGGCCATTAACGAAAAGGATATACCGACTGCAGCAGAAGCGCTGGTTCCAATCTGGCCAACAAAAAAGGTGTCGGCCATATTATAAATGGAAGTAATCATCATACTGATAATACTGGGAACCGCCAGACTGCCAATAAGTCTGGGAATCGGGGTTTGTGTCATTCGCTGAAATCTCTGGTCTACGTTTTCCATGTATTTATAACCTCATATCCGGTTTATTTAGCAGTAATCCTATTGTACATCTAAAATAGTTGCGCACACAACTAATGTTTTTAGGTGATGCTCAGCATCATACTGTTTTACTCAATGCTCATTGCTTCCGCAATGTTAAACTAAGATACAACTCAACTGTATCTTTTACTAAAGCTGGAGACTTCATGAAAAATTTCGTATAATGGTGCTATCCACATTACAATTTTAAGGAATAAATCTCCCGGAGAGGAAAAGAAAATGATTTTAACCGTAACGCTAAATCCTGCAATGGACAAAACAGTTGAAATAGAAAACTTCCAGATTGGGGCAGTCAACAGAATTAGTTCTGTGCAACTGGATGCAGGCGGAAAAGGGATCAACGTCTCAAAAACCATAAAAAGTCTGGGAGGGGAGACCAAGGCCATAGGTCTTCTTGGTGGCAGAACGGGAAGCTTTATAAAAAATGACCTGGATCGTTTGGGAATAATGAATGAATTTTATTTTGTCCAGGATGAGACCCGGATTAACCTGAAGATAGTGGATAGTCGTAAAAAGACCACAACCGATATCAATGAGCCAGGGCCGAAAATTACCCTTGAGGATATGAGAAAAGTAGAGGAAATCCTGATTAATAATATAGATCGAAATACCATCGCTGTTTTTTCCGGCAGTATTCCGGCTCAGGGCGATAACGGAATCTATGGCAAGTGGATCAAAACGGTGAAAAAGGCCGGAGGCAAAGCAATCCTTGATGCGGAAGGTGAACTTTTAAGGCAGGGCATAATGGAAGGTCCTTGTTTGATAAAACCGAATCTGCATGAACTGGAAGGATTGCTTAATAAGAAAGTTGAAAGCATTCAGCAAGCTGAAAGCCAGGGAAGAAGCCTGATAGAACAGTACGGCATTGAGATGGCGGTTGTTTCACTGGGTGAAAAAGGAGCCATCTTTATCAACAGGAACCAGTCGATTTTAGTCCATGCTCTTAAGGTAGCTGTGAAGAGCACGGTTGGAGCCGGAGACTCCATGGTGGCGGCTTTAGCCTACTGCATGGATAGGGGATATGATTTTGAAAAGGCCGCAAAGCTTTCAGTGGCATCGGGCGTGGCCAGTGTTATGATCCAAGGAACCCAAGCCTCAAGCCTAGAAAAAATAGAGGAGTTGGAGAGGCAGATTAAATTTGAAGTTATTAAGCAAATAAAGCCTTAAATCACTCTGCAGGTACAATACTATTTTGATTATACTCATGTACGGTTATTGATTTTTTTGGCCCAAATAGCGTATAATAATATCTACAATCAAATTACTTTAGCTTGTACAAAGGAGCTTTACCATGGAATGGTGTTTTCCTTCTGTACCGGCAAAGGGTCATGGCCTCAGCTCTGAACAATGACCATAAGGTCAGAGGATCTAAGTGCATATTTTACGGTGATGCATTGTCCAGAGCCTAAAAGCCATAGTAGCCGATGCCGGGATATCATAAATTAAATTTAGGTGAATCCGACTGTTTAATGAACAGTTGTTTGCTGTACCTATTTAATAACCCGGCTATGGAAAAAGCCCAAAACATTTTCATTCGGCTATTCTTTATATATCAGCCTAGGAGCGTTTGATGCAACGATTTTTTATTGACGTTTAGAATCGTTGGTTTTAGTGCCTAGCGATAGTTTATGGTTCAGTCAGGCTGCGGATAGCATCACAATCCGCGGCTTTTTTTATTTCTAATAATTTCTCATTTGTTCATTTTTAAGAATGTCGCGGGATTAATTTCTTTTAAAAAATCTATGTTGATGAGTAATTACATGAGGTGAATTGTCATGAGTTTATTGGTTTTAGATCAGATCGTTAAAGAATATCGAAATAGAACAGTACTGGACGGTGCCAGCTTAAGAATTGAAAAAGGTGAAAGAGTTGCTCTCGTGGGGCCTAACGGATCGGGGAAGACGACACTCTTGCGTATTGCGGCAGGTATTGAGGTCTGTGACAGCGGCGGAGTCATCCTCGCCAGGGGTACAAAGATGGGGTACCTGACCCAGGACCTGAGGGACATGGATCCCGACGGAAGAGTTTTCAGTGAAACAGCCCTCTACCATGAAGAGGTGAGCCGTCTGGAGCAGAAGATCAGGAATCTTGAGGCAAAAATGGCCCAACCGGAGCTTATCAATAATCCTGAGGAATATCGTCAAATCGTTTCAGAGTATGCCAGGCTGACCACCCGGTTTGAAAGCATGGACGGATACACTATAGAATCAAAAATAAAATCCATGCTGCTGGGATTGGGCCTTAAGGAGGAATCGCTCACCTTGCCCCTTGAGCTACTAAGCGGAGGAGAAAAGACGCGTGTAGCCTTCGCGAGAATCTTACTGGATGAGCCGGATCTGCTCGTATTGGATGAACCGACCAACCATCTGGATATTGATGCGGTTGAATGGCTGGAAGGATTTCTGAAAAGGTATACCGGAGGAGTTCTTGTCGTTTCCCATGACCGCTATTTTCTGGACCAGATAGCAACAAGGGTGGCAGAGTTAGGCAACGGTACCATTGCGGAAAGAAGCGGAAACTATACCACCTTTATGGAGCAGAAGGACAGAATGAGAGAATTTGTTCAAAGAGAGCAATTCAGACTCAAGCAGGAGATCAGGCATGAAACGGCCATAGCCGACCAGCTCAAAGGCTCCCGGAAAATCAGCGCATGGAAGAGCAGATTAAAGGTTGTGGAACGGCTCCAAAAGGAGTTGGATATAAACCTTAAGGATATGAGGGGACAGCACCATCTTTACCACACGGCTGCACCTAGGATGTCCTTCGATAAAATCAAGCATGTAAGTAGAGAGATTGCAATGGCCAATGGTCTGACAAAATGCTATGGGAGCACACCGTTGTTTTCTGATTTAAGCTTCCTGATAACAGGAGGAGAAAAAGTAGGAATCATAGGGCCCAATGGCTGTGGGAAAACCACCCTCATTAATATCCTTCTTGGAAAAGATCAGGATTATACAGGCTTTGCCAGGCTGGGAGAATGGGTCAGGTATGGCTACCTGGGTCAGGAAATCAGCTTTGAGGACGAGGACCGGTCTATTCTTGAGGAGCTTCTTTCGGTCAGAGAAATGCCGGAAGAAACAGCCCGGGATTACTTATCCAAGTTTCAGTTTTATGGGGATGAGGTTGACAAGAAGATAGAGGTCTTAAGTGGCGGAGAAAAAGTGAGGCTCTATCTGGGATGTATGATGCTCGAGAGCCCGGATTGTCTCATTTTGGATGAACCGACAAACCATCTTGACGTATCCGCCCGGGACGCTCTGGAAGCTGCATTGTTGGAATTTAAAGGAACAGTGATTGCTATCTCCCATGATAGATACTTCCTTAATCGTTGCATCAACAGAATACTGGAATTTTCCGACGGGACTATGAAAGCCTTTAACGGTAATTATGAAGCTTACAGGCAAGCAAAGATTGACGTCCGAACATCTGAAAATACGGAGAGTGAAAGAAAAAAGGCGGTTAGTAAAAATTCCAGTATGGCCGGTAAGGAGACCGCTGGAAAGACAGCTATGGAAAAGCCTGACATAAAAGCCCTTGAGGCTCAAATAACCGAGCTTGAGGAAAAACGGAAGGAGCTTGAAAATTCTTTTGGTGTCGGCACACCGCCGGAAGAATATGTAGAGTATGACGCTATTTTAAAAGAACTTGAGCGCCTGTATGAGCAATATGTCATGAACGAGGCCAGTCACTAAAAAAGAACGCTATGAAAACCCGTATAATCCTTTTATCTATAGAAGAAAATAAGAGAATTCTATGTAAAAGGAGACAGAAGTTTGAGCAAGAAGACGGTTTTTTTAAAGGATACAAGTGTCTCATCCAAGGTTCAACTGCTCCTGATGGTCATGAAAAAGCTCTATCGGGAAGGAAATAAAACCGGTTATATACTGGGGGACAAAACAGGTGACATTAAGGCTTTATTGGACAATGGCATCAAGCTTCAGGTAGGTCAGGTCATCGAGGTATGGGGTACCAGGGAATCCAATCTGGAAATCAGTAAGTTTGCAGAGGTAATCCAATACGACCTTGAGGATTATTTGCCGGCATTGAAAAGACCCATCGATGAAGTCATGGATGAGATGGAGAAGCTTACCCAGGAAGTCCTTGTGTCCGATGAAGCATTATTGTTGAATGATTATTTCTTCAAGAATGAAGAGTTTGTGTCACGCTTTAAAAAGGGTATCGGCGGAGTTTCCATGCATCATAACTATATTGGAGGCCTCGCCGAGCACACCCTCAATGTCATGTGTCTGACCAAATTCCTTTGTGAACGGTATGATAGCCGGAAGCTTGAAATTGCTGTCTTATCGGCCAAGCTCCATGACATTGGAAAGATTTATGAGCTTGATTTTTATGGGCCCTTTCGCTACACCTTGCGTGGTGAAATGGAAGGTCATATCGTCATAGGCGTGGAAATGATCAATGAAGCTATACAAGCTTATCCTCAACGCTATTCCGAGGATTTTGTCATGCGGGTCAAGGGATGCGTGGTACAACATCATGGCAAGCTGGAGTTCGGCTCACCCAGGGAAATGAAGATGGAGGAAGCTTTTGCTCTGAACTTTGCCGACACTATTGACGCCACCATGAACAAGATTGCCCAGATCAGAGAGAATACCGATGAAAACCAGTGGTCCGAGTATGACCGGAGAATAGAGACAAGACTGTATTTATAAATACTATGCGTTATTTCATCGGTTCAATTTTTGCCTCAGATATGAAGAAATATATCTGGGGCTTTTCCATGTAATACCCATAGAAGCTTAGAGAAAAGCCGTGATTACAAGGGTTTTACTGTATCGCAAAACTAGTAAAATTATGGACTCATTTGATCAAGGAAATGAATGGCCTTCCAGTTGCTCCTCCTCTATAATGCAACTAACTTAAATTATATCAAGTATTTAGAAGGAGGAGACGACAAGTGACAAAGCTGAGAAAAGGACTCGCAGTACTGGTTGCCTTTGTTTTGGTGTTTTCCGCAATGATCCAGGCAACATTTGCAGCACCTGAGAATGCCGGCTTTAGTGATGTAACCGGTCATTGGGCGGAAGATCAAATTCTGGAGTGGTCTGACAAGGGTATCATCGTAGGCAATAACGGTAAATTCTCGCCTGATTCCGGAATTACAAGGGCGGAATTTTGTTCAATCATCAACAGAGCTTTTGGCTTCTCTGAAAAAAGCGGCAGCAATTTTTTCGATATAAAACCGGAAAAATGGTATTCAAAAGATGTGGCCATTGCAAAAGAAGCAGGCTACATATTGGGCTATGGTAATAATCTGTTTGGACCTGAGGACAAAATCACAAGACAGGACGCAGCAAGAATACTTCAAAATATATTTAAGTTTGAAGCTTCGGAAGGGCAAAGCAAGACACCTTTCGTTGATGACAAGGATATTGCCTCCTATGCCAAGGAAGCGGTAGCTGTTTTTTCTTCAAAAGGCTATATTCTGGGTGATAAAAATCATTTCTATCCCAAGAATTCTATAACAAGAGCTGAGTTCGTGGCCATTATGGACAGAGCTGTGGACCAGCTTTATGTTGCTGCCGGTACATATAAAGAGTCTAAAGTAGCCGGCAATGCTGTGGTTAAAACCGGCGATGTTATTCTTAAGGACATGGTGATAGAAGGGAATCTTTACCTTGCCGAAGGAATCGGCCAGGGTAATGTAACCCTTGAAAATGTCACCGTTAAAGGGAAAACCTTTGTCAACGGTGGTGGCGAAAACAGTATTATCCTTCAAAATACAACACTCGGGTCATTGGTTATTGAAAAGAAGGACGGCAAGATTAGAATTGTCGCCAAAGATGGCACTGTTGTTGCTTATGCAGAGCTCCATTCCGGCGCAAGGCTAGAGGAAGAGGGTACGGGCAGCGGGTTTGAAAATGTAGAGGTTCAAGAGATCCTTCCAGGCCAGCAAATCATACTTGATGGTGATTTTAAGCTGGTCAATATTGAAGCTCCCGGGGTGGCAATGCAGGTTACAGATGGTACAGTAGGTACCTTCACTATAGGCAGCCATGCGTCGGGCTCAAGCATTCAGGTGGCACAGGGCACAGTAGTAGGAACACTTGCAGCCAATGCTCCCGTCAGTGTGAGCGGCCAGGGTAAAATCACCCATGCGCAGATAAATGCCGCCGGTGTCGTTCTGGAGCAAAGGCCAGGTAGAGTAACTCTTTCTGCAGGTGTGACAGCTTCTGTGAGCGGTCAGACTGTTAACCAATCCTATAACAAAAGCACAGGTGGCGGAAGTAGTTCATCAGAGAATAATACTCCAGAAAAGGTTGCCACCCCAGTATTCAGTGTACCAGCGGGTACTTATACAACAGTACAAAGTATTGCAATCACTTGTAGTACAGCAGGCTCATCCATAAGATATACCATAGATGGTTCAACCCCCAATGCCGATTCTACGCTCTACACTTCACCAATCAGCATCGTATCCAATACCACGCTTAAGGCCATTGCAATAAAATCCGGGAAGACCGACTCTTCGGTTGCCTCTGCGACCTATATCATCAATATTATTCCCGAAACAGTTGCGACCCCGGTATTCAATGTACCGGAAGGCACTTATACTATAGCACAAAATGTTGAAATTACTTGTGGTACAGCAGGCGCATCCATAAGATATACCACAGATGGTTCAACCCCTAATGCCGATTCTACGCTCTACACATCACCAATCAACATTGAAACAACTACAACGCTTAAGGCCATTGCAATAAAATCCGGTATGACTGACTCTTCGGTTGCCTCTGCGACCTATACCATTAATCCTTCTCAAGAGGATCCTTGGACTTTGGTGTGGAGTGACGAGTTTGACGGATCTTCCATCGACACTGATAAATGGCGTTTTGAGAATAGCGGCGGCGGATTCGGTAACAATGAACAGCAATATTACAGGACTCAGAACGCAGTGCTTGAAGATGGTAAGCTTGTCATAAAAGCTAAGAAAGAGGATTATGATATTCGTCATTATACCTCCGCAAAGCTCTATTCAAAAGCGGCATGGAAGTATGGCCGATTTGAAGCCTGCATTAAGCTGCCGTTAGGACAGGGATTTTGGCCGGCCTTTTGGATGATGCCTAATGACGGTGCCTATGGTGATAATGGTGTCACCGGCGCTTATGGCGGATGGGCCGCATCCGGTGAAATAGATATTATGGAGGCTAAAGGCAGAATCCCTAATGTTGCATCGGGAGCCCTACATTATGGAGGAGCATGGCCCAACAACAAGTTCACTGGCGAAGAATATACTTTCCCTTCAGGGCAGGTCATTGATCAATTCCATACCTATTCGTTGGAATGGGAACCGGGAGAGATCAGATGGTATATTGATGGTCAATTGTATCAAACCCAGAACAACTGGAATACCAAAGGAGCTGACGGAGAAGAAAAATTTGCATTCCCCGCTCCTTTCGATAAAGAATTCTATCTTATGCTGAACCTGGCCATCGGCGGAAACTTTGATGGCGGCTTAATGCCCGATGATTCCATGTTCCCGGCACAAATGGAAGTGGATTATGTCAGAGTCTATACATTAACTGGAAGGCCCTACATGGCGCCTGTGGAGCCCAGCATTGTCATAGAACCACTGCCGGAAGATGCAAGGGAACCTGATGATACAGGCAACCTGGTCAAGGATTTCAACTTTAGCGAGGGAATCAAGGATAATCCGGAAGGTGATGATGCTGATTTCGGAGAGGTTTGGAATTTTGTCCATAACGCACAGTTTGGTGGAACTGCTACCACAGCTGTAGAAAATATTGATGGAAAAAACTATGCAAAGATTGATGTGACTAATCGTGGCAGTCAGCCTTATTCGGTTCAGCTTGAGCAGCTCACTACATTGGGTAAGGGCAGATGGTACCGATTCTCCTTTGACGCAAAGGCAGATAAAAACAGAGCCCTGAGCACAAAGTTAGGCGGAGGGTCGGATGCCGGCTGGGCGGCCTACTCTGATGCTTATTCGCCGAATCTGACCACTGAAATTCAGCATTTCAGTTACGAGTTCCAAATGACCAGAGATACTGATATAAAGACCCGCATAGAGTTTAACTGCGCCACCGATACTGGGCCCGTTTGGATGGGGAATGTAAGGGTTGAAGAAATCAATCCTCCTTCGGTGGACTATCATGCTGCAAAAGAACCCCTGCCAAGCGGTAATCACATATATAACGGAGCCTTTGATAAATATACCATTGACCGGATGGCTTACTGGAATGTTTCAATGTCCGGTGCATCCGCCGTGGTAAAGGTTCCTGAAACAACCCGAGAACTGACTGCCGAGATTACCGAGGGTGGTACTGATGCCGGTGACATTACGGTGGATCAGAAGGGCTTGCAGCTTATAAAGAACAGTGAGTATAAGCTTACCTTCAAGGCCAGAGCCGACGCGGGCAGAACTATAAGGGTCAAGCTTGCGAGCAAGGATGGTAGCACTGTTTATATACCGGAACAGGAAATCACCTTGACAACAGATATGCAAGTTTTTGAAGAGACCTTTAAGATGGCAGCTGACACTGACAGGGAAGCGCAGCTCATATTCTTGCTGGGTGGTAGCAACTCGGTTGTTTATATTGATGATGTGTCACTGATATGCACAACCGTTGATTATACCGGTGTTGAGCTATATCCTTTGAATAACGGTGATTTTTCATTGGGACTCACAGGCTGGACTACCTTCACACAACCCGGTTCTACTGCTGCTGCTAACTTTTCCGTAGAAAATAGTGAGGCAAAGATCTCAGTTTCAAATGTCGGATCGGGAGAATGGCATGTCATGCTGTTCCACCCTAACATTGCCATATCGAAAGGTATTACTTATGAGTTCTCATTTGATGCCAAGGCTTCTGTAGACAGGGATATCCAAGTTACTATTGAAAATGACAATTATCAACCTGGGTTTCCCAAAACGTCCATACAGCTCACATCTGAAAAGAAGAACTTCTCCTATACCTTTACGCCTACAAAGGATGAAAGCCTTACACTGAAATTCCTAATGGGGAGCACAGCCAAGGGTGTTCCTGGAGATATCTTCATAAGTAATGTGGTGCTTCAGGTAAAAAATGCGCCTGTCAGCCGTCCACCGAGCTTTGCACCTGATACCTCCAACAATAGGCTTGGGCAGCAGATTGAACTGATTTTTGGAGATGATACTGCCTGGAGGGCTGTGAATCCAACAGTAAAAGTTGAAGATCAAGTCTTAACGGCAGATCAATATGCATTCACAAGTGGTATGATTACCCTTAATTCCAGTGTGTTTGATACTGCGAAGAGGTATAAGATTGTGATTCAAGCAACCGGGTATGCGGATGTCGTTGTAATGCAAGATATTCTTGCCAATGATGGCAATGCTGTGAAGAATGGCGATATGTCCAACGGGACAGAGAACTGGAATACATGGAATGGTGATGGTGGAATCGGAGCCTTAGAGGTTGTGGATGGAGTGGCCAAAATTGACATATCAAACATAGGCCCGCAAAACTGGTCCATCCAGCTCTATCAGGATGGTGTATTGATAGAAGCCGGCAAGACCTATGAACTCAGTCTAAAGGCGTGGTCAACAATAGATAGGCCGATACAAGTTGAGTTTACAGGATATAATGGTAATGAGAGTGTGAAATTCAACCTCACTTCCGATAACTCAGCCATTCACAAATATTACCTTTCGATCCCGCAAACAAACTCATCCTTTAAGCTGAATTTTCTGATCGGTAATGTTGTCAATGGTGTAAAAACGACCCCGTCAGATGCCCATATCCTTTACATTGATGATGTGGTAATTAAAGAAGCGGTTGTTCAAAATGCGCCATCCTTAATCGCAGACTTAACAGAAAATGTTATAGGTCAGGATATAGAGATTACATTTACAGACGATTCAGCTTGGCGGGCTGCAATAGAGGCTGTAAAAGTAGATGGTGTGGTATTGGCATCAAGCGCATACAGCATTATTGCTGGTAAGCTGACTATTGATAGAAGCTGTTTTGTTGAAGGAAGAGATTATACCATTATTGTTGAGGCAGAAGGATATTATCATACACAGGTGACCCAAACGATGCAATCGGGTAAAATTTGGGTCGAAGTGGGATCGAACCTGATAACAGATGGAACCTTCGATACCACCACTACATCATTTGACGCCATATGGTCAATACATAATCAGGGCCTTTATGAGAGTTGGGCTGGATTGGGGGCCTTCGAAGTGGTGGACGGAGCAGTAGAAGTGACTGTCAATCAGGTTGGCTGGGATTGGTGGCAGATTCAGTTATTCCAATTGAATGTAAATGTTCCTGCAGGTGTTTATAAAATAGCGTTTGATATGAGTTCAGAAATTGAAAGGCCGGTCTATGTTGAGCTCACAGGGTCCAGTGCTCCGAGGCAGACATTTACAGTGGGAAGCATAACCCAAACTTATGAGGCCATCATTAATGTAACGGCCCCGGGTAGCTTCAAGTTCATGTTTGGGCTGGGAAGGGCAGGCACTGATCCTGAGCTGACCACGCCATACAAGATCACCATTGATAATGTGAAGCTGATTGAAGTAAAAGAAGCTGCGCCTGCTTTAATAGCTGATGACACAAACAATACCCTAGGAAAAGACATCAACATCACGTTTGCAGACAACGAAGAGTGGAGAAATGCGATTATCGATGTAAAAGTTAATGATATTCCCTTGGATGAAAATGCATACATCATTACAAATAACTCCATAATCATTAACGCCGACCAATTTCCTATAGTGGGTGACTACACTATTACGGTAGATGCTGCAAGCTATACTCATGCACAAGTTGTTCAAACGATTATTGCTCCTTGGATTGAAATTGGAACAAATCTCCTCACGGATGGAACCTTTGATGCCACCACAACATTTGACACTATATGGAAGATACATAACCAGGGCATTTATGAGAGCTGGGCCGGGTTGGCGGCTTTCGAAGTAGTGAGTGGAATAGTTGAAACCACTGTCAACCAGGTTGGCTGGGATTGGTGGCAGATACAGCTATACCAGGAGAATGTCAATGTTCCAGCAGGTACATATAAAATAGCGTTTGATATGAGTTCAGAAATTGAAAGGCCGGTCTATGTCGAGCTTACAGGGTCCAGTGCTCCGAGGCAGACATTTGCAGTGGGAAGCATAACCCAAACTTATGAGGCTATCATTAATGTAACAGCACCGGGTAGCTTCAAGTTCATGTTTGGGCTGGGAAGGGCAGGCACTGATCCTGAGCTGACCACGCCATACAAGATCACCATTGATAATGTGAAGCTTATTGAAGTGCAACATTAATAAAGAAAGACTCCTGAACCGTTTAGTCTTAAGGGGCTGTCTCAAAATAAGATAATTATTTTGGGGCAGCTCTCTTGACATATTGATCCGCCCCTGCGCTCTCCAACTGAACCAACTTTAACTTTGCGGCACTTCTTACGATAGGCGGGTTGCCGATTATCACCTCGGCATGGTCCGCCATCTGACGCATCATCTCTTTTCGTGAGCTGTAAGTAAATACAGCGGAGAATGCTTCACGCTCCAACAGTTTCTTGTGTTCTATATTATACAAATTGCAGAGAAGTTCGCAAGGAACTCGCGGGACACACGAACCATCCCCTTGTTCCTTCCGTTTTTGTGCAAATATCGATATGTCAAAAAAACAGAATTGTCCTGACGAAAAATTATATTATACCTTTGCATATAAAAAGCTCTTCTAAACCTGCCCTTGGTACAATAAAAGATTAGTCTTTGATTATGTTGCGCTTAAACTAGAATATATTTATAGACTAATTTAAATAATGTAGGGAGGATTAGTAAAGATGTTAAAAAAATCAAAGCTACTATCTCTAGGCGCGCTTCTTCTCGCAATGCTTATGCTGTTCAGCGCATGCGGCACAAAACCTGCTGACAGCACTACATCTCCGCCTCCGTCAAATGCGTCGGATACACCGACGCCGAAAAATGCAGCCCCCAAGACTTCTGTGGTTTATTGGTCCATGTGGGAATCCACAGAGCCCCAAGGGCAAGCACTTCAGAAAGCCATCGATGCATTTAAGGCCGAGACCGGCATTGATGTGAAGGTGGAGTTCAAGGGCCGCACCGGTCAACGTGAGGGCCTGCAGCCCGCATTGGACGCCAACACCACAATCGATTTGTTTGATGAGGACATCGACCGCATCAACAGTACCTTTGCACCTTACCTGATGGATATTGAAAAGCTCGTAAAAGCCGCCGACTATGAAAAAACCGCTAATGCGGGGTTGATTCAAGCCTGCCGTGATGCAGGGAAGGGCACACTTAAAAGTATACCCTATCAACCCAATGTAGTTTGCATACTCTATAATCAGGATATTTTTGACAAAGCCGGTGTCACAGCCGCACCTAAGACTTGGTCGGAGTTCTTGAGTGTTTGTGAGAAAATCAAGGCTTCCGGGAAAATTCCTATGACAAATGACGATGCTTATATGACCTTACCCATAGGCACGCATCTTGCCCGCTATCTCGGCGCAGACGGTGTGACGAAAGTGGTTACCGAAGGACTGTGGGCGGAGGAGCCTGCTGTATTGAAGATGGCTCAGGATTTCGAAGCGTTTGCCAAAGCCGGATACTATTCTCCCAATTTGTCATCCAACGTATGGCCCGGCGGACAAAACGGTGAATTCGCCTTGGGCGAGGTGGCTATGTACCTAACCGGATCTTGGCTGCCCAATGAGGTAAAGGATGTTGCAGGCCCCGACTTCCGTTGGGGAGCGTTTGCCTATCCTGGGGTGGACGGTGGTAAGGATGCTTCAACTGTAAACAACTTTGGCGCACAGGTGTTTGCGATTAACTCTAAATCTACCGTTGCGGAAGAAACCTTCAAGCTGATCGAGTGGATTACCAAGGGCAAATATGATGCGCTGCTTGCCAAGGAATCCTTGGGTATGCCCGCTGATTCCAGCAATACTGAATGGCCTAAGGTTCTTGAATGCGTCAAGCCTGTTATGGCCGAGCTGACAGGCCGTTATCCCTGGGCTGCCGGTGTTGAAGCTAATGTAGACATCACACCGGTCATCAAGGAGAATTTTGCAAAGCTTTGCTCGGGCATCATCAGCGCACAGCAGTTTATAGACAACATGGAAAAGGCAAGTAAATAAATTTTCAGCTAAAAGCGAGGGTTTGGAAGTGTCAATCCGGATACCTCCACATTCTCGTACAGTGTTCGGTATATTGGGTGCGTAATCCGGAAAAAGACATCCGGATTATGTGCCTGAATATGCCGAATGATGTACTATATAAGGGGAGACAACTGATATGAAAACAAACAAAGGTATGCTCGTAGCCTTCCTTGCGCCGGCGTTGATTATCTTTGCGGCCGTTTTTATTTATCCTATCCTCCGAACCGTGGTCATGAGTTTTTTTTATGTGGATAATGTCACCGCTGCGGTGGGCAATTGGAAATTTGTTGGTATTAACAACTTCATCAAGCTGATTAATACCTCGCTCTTTAAGACCTCGCTCACTAATCTGTTTAAAATATGGTTTTTTGGCGGACTGCTGGTAATGACTCTCGGCTTGTTATTTGCAGTAATCCTCAATAGCGGTATCAAGTTTAAACGCACATTCCGGGCTATAATTTATATGCCGAACGTCATCAGTGCCGTAGCTTTAGCAACGATGTGGCTCCAGTATGTATTCAATAACCGGTTCGGCCTTATGCATAAATTGTCCCAAGCCCTCGGCCAGACGACCGCCATTGAGTGGACGGGGCCGGAATTCAAGTTTACAGCCATGCTCATAGCCTATTGCTTTGGCATGGTGGGATACCATATGTTAATCTTCTCCAGCGGCATCGAAAAGATTCCCGCTGATTTCTTTGAAGCTTCTCATATTGACGGTGCAGGACGTGTCAGACAGTTTTTTGCGATTACTCTGCCGCTTCTCAAGGGCGTGACCAGAACCAATATCACCATGTGGAGTGTCACATCTGTAGGGTTCTTTGTTTGGTCGCAGCTTTTCTCCACTGTAACAGCGGATACGACGACGATCACACCCTATGTCTATATGTATCTGCAGACGTTTGGCTCGGGCAACACCGTAACGGAGCGGAATGCCGGTCTTGGCGCCGCTGTAGGACTTGTTTTGAGCATTTTGGTGGTAATGGTGTTTGTGATTACCACTAAAATGCTTAAAGACGACAACCTAGAATTTTAATGAGGAGGAAAAAATGGCTATAAATAGAGTAAATCATACGCAATCTGTAAAAGGGTGGAGAAATCAAATCCGCCTATTACCCGGATACATAATACTGGGTATTTGGGTAATCTTCACCGCCGTCCTCGTTGGCTGGGTATTCTCGGCAAGCTTTTCCACCACCAAGGAGATCTATCAGGGTACGAACCTGCGGTTTCCCAGCGGGCTGCATTTTGAAAACTATGTGAAGGCTTGGAAATCTCAGAATGTATCTGTATTCTTCGCTAACTCCCTTGGCTACGCCAGCGTTTCTACGGTACTGCTCGTAATCGTCTGCGCGCCAGCCGCGTATGCGCTCTCCCGGTTCAAGTTTTTTGCCGGCCGAGCTATTCAAAGCGGTTTTGTAGCGGCTATGGGCGTACCTGCCGCTATGATTATCCTGCCGTTATTCGGCGTGGTTTCATTCATGAATCTTTTAAAAGCTGAATTTTCTGTGCGGTTTTTGATGGTATTCCTGTACGTGGGTATCAACATTCCCTACACGGTGATTTTTCTGCTCAGCTTCTTCGCAAATCTGTCCCGTTCTTTCGAAGAATCGGCGGCTATTGATGGCTGTACTCCTCAAAAAACATTCTGGAAGATCATGCTTCCTCTCGTGCAGCCGGGCATCATTACGGTGAGTATATTCAATTTCATCAATATATGGAACGAGTATTTTGTGTCCCTGATATTCGCTTCGGGTCAGAATGTCAGGCCTGTGGCGGTGGGGCTATACTCTATGATCAGCTCCATGAGATATACGGGGGACTGGGCGGGGATGTTTGCAGCGGTTATTATCGTATTTATGCCTACATTTTTCCTCTATATATTCCTGTCTGAGCGAATTATAGCAGGTGTAACAGGCGGAGCTATTAAGGAGTAGGTGCGACACGCATGGTAAAAATTTGAGATTTTATTAAATAAAAAATGGTAATATACAATATAGCGGAATCCTTTATAATCAATAAAACCTGTCGGAGTTGATAAACCTTGATGAGTAAGCTGTGTTTATTAAGGAGAATACTGGTACTTGTGTTTGTTCTGACTTGTCTTATTTCATTATATGGCTGTAAGGACAGGGGAGATGCGGCTGGAGGCAGGGGGGATGTTGAATATCTTACCATGTGGAATTCAAAGGAGCCTCAGGCTGAATTTTTAAAACAGATGGCTTCAAGCTTCGAGGATGAAACAGGTATACATATACAGATAGACTATGTTGGGCGGAATGTTCTCACCAAAGTAAAAAGCCGATTTATGATGGGAGATCCGCCTGATTTAGTTGATCAGGATTTTAATGAAATCGGGGCTGCGATTTCATCAGGAAATTTGGAAGCAGTTGATTTAAATAAAGTGATGGAGGGCGCGGCGGATATCTTTGATAAGGAATTGCCGGAGCTCTATGCGGACGGAGAGAAGATGTACTTTTTTCCTTACGAGTCCATTACCTCAGGCTTTTTTTATGATAAGAATTTGTATAAGCGATATGGTTTGTCCGTCCCTGAAACCTGGGATCAATTTTTAAGAAATAATGAGATGCTGCGCAGTGACAACATTAATCCTCTGGCGGCTGATGGAAGCATTAATTTTTATAATGCATATTACTATTGCTGGGCAGTGCAGAGGGTATTGGGCACGGGTGCGTTGAAGCTTGCTGCCGAGGACAGGGACGGAAGCGCATGGGAAGCTCCGGGATACCTTGAAGCGGCTGAAATGATATACGATATGAGCGGTGCGGGAAAGCATTATTTTCAAGAGGGGTACAAGAGCAGCGAGTGGCCGAATGCTCAAATTGAATGGGCTAAAGGGAATTCAGGGAGCTTGCTTTGCTCAACCTGGATTCCGTCTGAAACGAAGCTTCATACAAAACAGGATTTTTCATATGGCTTTTTTTCCTTTCCGGAGGTCAAAGGGGGAATAGGGAAAAATACTGAAGTCGAGGTTGCCTATATCGGTTGTGCTATTCCCGGCGGAGCAAAAAATATCAGCGGAGCAGTTTCTTTTTTGAAGTATATATCTAAAAGGGAGAACGCACAGAAATTCAGCGAAATGACCGGTACCATTTCAGCGAGGAAGGATGTAAATTATCCAGAAGAGCTTGAAGATGTAAAAATATACAGGGAAAAGATATCCCGGCCTTACAAATCCTATGATGGTGTATGGATGGATATGCCGGAGTGGTGGACCAATGTATTTCTTCCCCTTAATGATAAGCTGTTTTTTGGTGAGCTTGCTCCAAAGGACTTTATAGAAAAAATAAAAAAGGAATCGGCGGCTTTCTGGTCAGCCCGGTAAAAGCACAGCTATGATATACTTATTTTTAACATTTATTACCTTAAGCGTGTTTTTAGTTGTGAGAAACTTCAAGAGTAAAAATAATGTATGGTTTTATTTTCTGGTAGCCGGATTTTTTCTTGCCGGAATAGGGCTTGCTTTATATAACGAATATATAAGCAGCTATACGCAAAGCAACTTTTTTGAGAGTATATCGCCGTTTGTCTGGAAGCTTAATTATTACCTTAATCTGGATATATCAAAGACATACAGAATAATGAACATAGGAACCGCATTATATATGTACAGCGCGGTATGCTTTCCGCTGCCGTATATTATAAATAAAAAGATACGGCGCATAATGACGATTTCTATGGTATTTATCCCCGTCCTTATGGTGGTATTTTATGAACCGGGAATAATACGCTTGTTTTATGGGATCACTCGCCCAATGCTATTTTCTGAAATAAATCAGAACATTGTCAGGCTCTACAAGGTTTTGAATCTGGCGTTCAACTTAGCAATCAAGGCGTATCTGATAATCTCGGTGGTTCTTTTGATCCATTCCTATAAAGGTATGATACCCATATTGAGACGAAAATTTTTATACATGATTATAGGGATTGTGCCCATACATATTTTGTTTTTTATACTGTTCTACTGGTTTCCAAACCACAATGTGCTGTCGACGCGCTATTTTATGTTTCCCAGAATAAGTGCGCCCTATAATAGGTTTTTGTTTTCATTTATAACCTATTTTGTTATATTTGCAATAGGAATCCTGATATATGCAATGATGAGATACAATATTTTCGAAATCAATGTAAGGAAAAGTAAGGTTAATTTTCAAAGGCAGATGGACACGGCACATGAGGGGATACAAGTGTTCTCCCACTCGATAAAAAATCAGTTTATTGCGGTAAAGCTGCTTGCGGAGCAGCTGGATAGCCTTAAACAGGGAGAGGACTTCGATAAACGAAAAGGGGATATTCTTACGGAGATTGATAATATATGTACAGGGGCGGTGGAGCGGCTTGGTTCACTCTCCCACAGGATGGGAACGCTAAAGCTCCGGTATGATTATGTGCCTTTAAGTACCGTGATTTGTAATGTCATAAGAAAGATGGAAAAAACAAATCCGAGAATAGATTTCACATTTGAATCCAATAACGACATGATACTGTATATAGATAAAAAGCAGTTTGAAAGGGTTATTGAGAATATTCTCATTAACTCAATCGAAGCGTGTTCAAAATGTGAAAATCCGGGCATCAGGCTGCTGGCAAAGGAACAGAACAGCTATACGGTTATCGCCGTGACTGACAATGGCATCGGCATAAAACGAGAGGACTTAGGCAAGGTGTTTGAGCCGTTTTATTCTACAAAGCCGACGGTATCCAACTGGGGAGTGGGATTGTCCTACTGCCAGAAAATCATAAAGGCCTTTGGTGGGATTATTGAGGCTGACAGCAAATTAGGCGAGGGAACGACAATCAATATTTATATTCCCAAAGCCGGAGGGAGAGGATGATGGATATTATCAGATGCATCATCGTAGAGGATTTTCAGCCGTTGAATGACATATACTACAATCTTCTTTCCTATGAAAGGGATATAGAGGTGATCGGAAGGGCATACGACGGCGAACAGCTGGAAGAGATATTGCATACCAAAAAGGCGGACGTTATTCTTCTGGATATTGAGATGACATATAAGACGGAAGGAATCTGTACCTGCAAAAAAATACTGAATGAGTATCCGAATTTGAAGATTATTATGCTTTCATGTCATGAGGAAGAGGATATTATACTGGAGGCCATAGAGGCCGGCGCAGTGGATTATGTACTTAAAACCGCTTCATCATCAAAGATACTGGAGGCTGTAAGAGCTGCATATAAGGATGAATCCTGTATAAACTCATATGTCGGGAATATCATCAGAAAGAGAATGAAGGAGATAGCCGCATACAAAGGCAGCGTGCTGTATATGGCAAACATTATCTCCACGCTGACAGCATCTGAGCTGGATGTACTTAGACTGCTGGTGGGGGGCAAGAAGCAAAAGGAGATATCAGAGGCCAGAATGGTTGAGCTGGTGACGGTAAAAGCTCATACCGGCAGTATTTTAAGAAAGTTCAATATGGAGAGAACTGCGGATATGGTCAATATGATAAAGGAAACAGGCCTTCAAAGTATGATAGAAAACGTGTGGCGCAGGTCTAAGAAGTAGGATCGCCCATTACCGTATCATAGCTGCCCACTTTTTATCTCGTAAAATTAAACGCCTGTTTGCTATTGACTGGAAATGTTTTACTTGATATGATAGAGAAAGCAATAATGAATGGGTGTTTAGTAATGCAAATACAAAAGGACGAAATACGTAATAGAATTAATGAAGCGGCTTTGGAGGAGTTCTTGGTGGCCGGCTATACCCAGTCCTCCATGCGCAATATTGCGGCTGCAGCAGGGATTACAGTCGGAAATATTTACTCCTATTTCTCAAGTAAGGAACACTTGTTTGAAAGTCTGCTTTCAAATACAGTAGAGAATCTGCGCAGTCTTGTATCCATAGAGATTGCAGCCGATGATCTTGTCTCAACTATCAGTATTGGTCAGATAACCCGGGCCATTACCGATATCTTTAAAAAGGACCGGATGGAATTTTTAATTCTGATGGATGGAAGTGCCGGATCCAGATACGAAAATATCAAAACAACTCTTGTTGAATTGGTCTGTCAGCGTATCCATATGGACCTTGTACCAAAACTGCATCTCAAGAAGGCTGACCCGCTTCTTTCGCATTCTTTGGCAATTGCCGTCATTGAGGGCATTCTTACTATTTTAAGAAAAAGTGAAAACGACAATGAGAGGCTTGAAGAATTACTATCGGAATTTTTAACCGTTATATTCGGCGACATTCATAAAAGGCTATAGGAGAGGAAGTTATGGAACGCTTCACATCAAAAGTTATAAAGTTCAGATATGCCATACTTGCTGTATTCGGGGTTTTGGTTGTGTTTAGTCTGATAGCAATGCAAACAGTTTTTGTAAATTATGACTTAGCCGAATATCTGCCGGAAGATTCAATGACTAAACGGGCCATTACACTTATGACCCAGGAATTTGGATATCCCGGCATGGTAGATGTTATGGTAGAAGATGTCTCCATAGCAGAGGCTCTTGGGATCAAAGAAAAATTAATGAGTATCAGTGGAATAAAGTCTGTAACCTGGTTGGACGATGTTGCGGATGTTACGGTACCGGAGAACATGATAGGGGATTCTATACGTAATGGGTTTTATAAAGAGAGGTCGGCTCTCTTTAAGGTTCAGTTTTCTGAGAACGATTATAGCCTTAAAACGGGAACTGCGCTAACCGAAATTCGTAAGGTTGCAGGTGAAAAAGCGGTTATTTCAGGATCTGCTGAGGAAACAAGGCACATGAGGGAGGTTTTGAGCGGCGAGATTTTTATGATTATCATTATTGTCTTTCCTTTATGTGTACTCATTTTAATGCTCGCCTCCGCCTCATGGATAGAGCCATTGATTTATTTAGCGGTTATTGGGATCTCTATCGCAATTAATATGGGCAGCAATATCATGTTTTCCCAGATTTCTTTTCTTACCCAGGCCATAGCAGCCGTTTTACAGCTTGCTGTTTCAATGGACTATTCCATCTTCCTCTTCCATCGTTATAATGAGGAAAGAGAAGCTGGTTCTGATGTAATGGCTGCCTTAACCATAGCTGTTAAAAACTCCATATCCTCCATTTCTGCCAGCGCGCTGACCACCATTGCGGGCTTTTTGGCGCTTTTGTTTATGCAATATAGAATAGGGACGGACTTAGGTCTGGTGCTTGCCAAAGGAATTACTTTAAGCTTTATATGTGTGATTATTCTGATGCCAATTTTAATCTACATACTTAACAAGCTTATAGACAAAACAAAGCATAGACCTCTCGTGCCTTCATTTGGCCGTTTCGGCAAGCTGGTCGTAAAGCTGAGAACAATTATTTTAATTGTTGCTGTCATCCTTGTAATACCTGCTTATTTGGCTCAGGCAAATAATGAATTCCTCTATGGAGATACCTCTGGAAGCTCAGGACAGGGTGTTAAAGACGAACAACGTCAAAAAATGCATGATAGATTTGGGATATACAACCCTGTCATGCTACTCATTGCTAATGATGATAGTTCCTCGGAATTTGCCCTGGCCAATGAGCTGAAGTCAAAGAGAACAATCAGGGATGTTCAGTCCTTGGTCACCCTGGTTGATCATCGGATTCCTCGAACATTACTGCCCCAATCGGTCAAGGATCAATTTCTATCAGAGCATTACAGCCGGATGATTGTGCTTATTAATAGTGATGGCGAAACGAAAGAAAGCTATGAAGCGGTGGAAGAAATACGTAAAGCCGCTCAGAAATATTATCCTGATAAATGGTTCGTAGCGGGTAAAGCCACAAGCATAGTGGACATCAAGGAGAGTGTCGAAAAGGACAGCAGATTGGTCATGTTTTTTTCAATACTGTCTGTAGGTCTCATTGTTCTTTTTACCTTTAAGTCCCTGTCCCTGCCTATCTTGCTTGTGTCGGTTATTCAAGCGTCTATATGGATTAATATGAGCATTCCCTATTTTCAGGGTTCCAGCCTTATCTATATCGGATATCTCGTGGTAAGCTCGCTTCAGCTTGGTGCAACCATTGATTATGCCATACTTTTGTCAAACCGTTATATGGAGTATAGGAGACTGGAGAAGCCCAAACAGGCGGCAGTATCGGCTATAAAAACCGCAGGAATTTCTGTGACGGTTTCCGCGCTTATACTTACTGTCGCCGGATATACGTTGGGGATTATCTCCGAGATAAGCGCTGTTAGTGAAATCGGCAATCTATTGGGGAGAGGAGCAGCACTGTCCGGTATCTTGGTGCTTGTTGTGCTGCCTGCACTTCTTGCTTTGTTTGATAAAGTCATTATGCGTACGACCCTTAATACAAAAAATATTATCGCTCATGATAAGAAGGGAGTTTAATGTTATGAAAAAGATATCTGGAGCAGTTTTAAAAAGAGTATTAAGCCTGTCATGGGCAACAGCCATGCTTTTTGGCCTGACTACGGCTTCTTCGGCAATCTCTCAGAAGGCTCTGGTTGCTCATCAGGCAATGGCTGCTCTTTCAAGCACACCTGTGGAGCTCAGTAAGGATGAAACTGTCTATGCAAGCTTGAATTTCGATGGCAGCATTCAGAATTTAAGCGTTGTAAACCGTATCCGCACCCCCAATGAAGGAATTTATACCGATTATGGGCATTATACCGAAATTAAGAACTTATCGGGCTCTGAGCAACCCCAGATTGACGGAACCAAGGTGACCTGGCAATTGCCTGCGTCGGATGGAGGGTTTTATTATGAGGGGATTCTTAAAGAAAGTGAGCTTCCTTTTATATTCTCCATGGTTTATTCTCTGGATGGGAAACAGGTAGATGCAAGAGACTTAATGGGTCAATCAGGAAGAATTAAAATAGATATTAAGATTACCTCCAATCAAATGTCAAATCCTTATTTTGTTGATAACTATCTTGCCCAGGTACAACTGCCCCTGTCCCTTGACAAGTGCAGCAATATTTCAGCAGAAGGTGCTCAGAGTGTTATTGTAGGCAGTACCAACACCTTAGCCTTTATGGTAATGCCAGGTGCATCCAAAGAGTATTCAATAACCTTTGACGCAATAAATTTTGAAATGGACGGCATTGCCACAACGGTCACACCAGTGGACGTACAAAGCTTAATAGGGATTGATACCCAGGACATCAAGCTTGATTCGACGGATATATCCCAGGGCACCGGTGAGCTTGTAAGTGGCACCGAACAGCTCAAGGCGGGTGTATCGCAGCTTGCGGACGGACTTAAAAAGCTGGCATCGGGTACGTCGGCTTTAATAATGGGCAGCTCAGAATTCCAGA
Organism: Bacillota bacterium; assembly: GCA_023443745.1. GTDB lineage: Bacteria > Bacillota > Clostridia > DSM-8532 > DSM-8532 > DTU059. Next base: position 213,366 of record JAEZTB010000030.1, on the reverse strand, counting down.
AAGGCCTCAAAGCCTATACTGATGGTGTTGCAGCTATATCGGATAACGCCGGTCAAATTTCACAAGGTATAAACCAGCTTGGGAAAAATGGGGGAGAGTTGTCAGCCGGTTATACGCAACTATCTGAAGGAACCGTAAAGCTCATGGAGGGGCTGTTGACAGGTCTGCCGCCCGAGCAGCAATCTGCGTATTCTCAACAGGTAGAAATGCTTAAACAGCAGCTTCAAGGCTATGGAACAAACCTCGAGGCCTACACTAAAGGGGTCTCTCAATCAGCACAAGGCTTAAGTGCTTTGTCAGAAGGACTTTCGGCAGCAGCTCAAAAAAGTCCGGAGCTTAATAGAGGAGCGGCTGACATAAATGCAGGCCTCGTGAAATTGGGTAATGGGCTGAATGCCTTGTATGACGGAGCGAGATTAATCCCTGATGAAATACAAAAACTAATCGATGGACAGAAAGAGCTTAAGGAAGGTTTGGACGAAGCTTTAAGCTTATTGGATGACTTTAACCTTGAGGGTAATCCTTTATCAGAGCCGGTCTCTTTTGCCGACAGCAGTAAAAAGGTAGATTCCGTTCAGTTCGTCATTAAAACTCCGGAGTTAAAGCCGGAGCCTGTGGTAGCGCCACCCGCAGAAGTCCGAAAGGAGCAAAGCTTTTGGGAAAAGCTTACAGCCCTGTTTGTCGGGAAAGATAATGGATAAAAAAAGCAACAAGCCCGCAGGTCTTTCCCTGCGGGCTTGTTGCTTTTTTGTCCACTATATTATCTTGCTTTATAGCGTTCATACTGCGCATGCTTGATTTCAATCATTTCTTTGACCTGTTCGGCCTCAAGCTTTGCCATGTATTCTGCAAATATCGTATCAAAGTCGCCTTTTGTAGTAATCAGCTTCCCTTCGTATTCTTTATAGAGATTACTGATATCTGCATAAATTTCCTTATATTTTTCTTCTTCTTCGGTGGTTGAGTAAAGTTGAGGGATGCCAGGCATAATAGTGCCTTGCTTCATATATTCAACATGTTTTGCTGTCTCAGCCCCGTTAACCATGAGCTCAGCCTGGGCATTGATAATCATAGGAAATCTGGGGTGAGCAAGACCTTGTGCATATCTTCCAATAACATAACCTTGATCATGCTTCATAATCGAATCAGTGTATTGGCGTTCACCATTAATCGTCATATAGTGGGTACCTTCGATACCCCAGTTCAGAAGATTGGTAGCTTCTTCGCTGTAGCAGTAATCAAAGAAGGCAATAGCTCTGTTTATATCTTTACAATTCTTTGTGAGATAATGTGGTTGAACAGCCATTCTTGGGTTACCACGCATATAGGCATTTCCATCAGGACCTTTTATTGGAGTGCATGGAATCATATCAATGCCCCAAGTACCGTTTTTGCCCCATTGTCCATAACCGTCAGCCCAACCGTATAAAATGCCGACTTTGTTGTTGGATATTTTTGCATTAGTGGCTTCTGCAGAAATAGAGAAGAATTCGGGATCAATCAAGCCTTCAGTATAGAGCTTATTTATGTACTTCAAAGCTGCTTTATATTCTTCCTGTTTCTCATAGGGGCCAAATAAGTAGCTATCGTCATTATAAAGCCACCACTCGTTGGTTACGTTAAAGGCATACATAATCGGTCTGACGATGGCATTGCGGTCACCGGCCCAAGGCCCTACCCCCATAGGAGTTGCATCCGGATACTTTTGCTTTACAGCTACCAGATAATTATAAAGCTCATCTAGATTAGTTGGAGCATTCATATTCAGTTCGGTGAGAAAAGTATTGTTGATAACCCAGTCACAACGCCACTGACGTTCTGTAAGCTGCGCCAGACCGGGAATTTTACCGTCATCTGTCGTCATATCCTTTTTATAGGCAGGATATTTTTCAAATAAGGCGGTGATGTTGGGGGTCTTTTCCTTGGTGAGATAATCATTTAAGTAAATAAAGGTACCTGATTCCAGATAGTTGACTAAATCAGTGCCCTGATTTTCGGTTTCATACTCAACGACGTCTGGTAATTGATTTGCTGCAACCAATGTCTGAACTTTAGTTGCCATATCTGCTTTGGGTACATTGGTGAAGGTAAGTTTGGTATTGGTTCTTGCTGATAATTCCTTCATAACCGGCATACTTTCTGAAAGTGGAGCACCAGCTTGTTGAATAACTAAAAAGGACAAACTGCCAGGTGCATCAAGAGGATTCCCGGTCTGGGCATTTTCTGGGCTGGGTGATGGTGTGTTTTCTGTAGCAGGGGGCTTTTCTGATCCGCAACCGGCGAAAACACCAGTTATCATTACAAGGACCAAAAGAAATGCAAGTAGTTTTTTCATGTCTTTCCCTCCATTAAAATATAATGTTTATTAAACCCTCTTGATATTGCAGAGAGTTTTATAGCGTATCAGAATGTTAACCTTTGACTGCGCCTACCATAATTCCTTTTGCGAAATATTTTTGGATAAATGGATAAATGACCATAATGGGGAACATAGTGACTACCACGACTGCCGATTTAAAGGACAGAGGTGCAAACTGACCGGCACTGCTACTGGTAGCAATAGACGAGCCCATAGCATCATTCATGGTTACGACCAGAGAGCGGATGATGAGCTGTACGGGAAATTTAGATTCGTCATACAGATAAATCAAAGATGAGAAGAAATCATTCCATATGGCAACGGCATAAAACAAAGTAACAATAGAAATAGCAGGCTTTGACAGGGGCAAATAAATTTTTAAGAAAATAGTCCAGTCATTCGCCCCGTCTATTCTTGCAGATTCTTTAAGACTTACCGGTATGGACTGCATAAAAGTTCTCATGATAATCAGGTTCCATGCGGACATGGCTCCTACCAGAACAATGGCGGCCCGGGAATTGTACAAGCCCAATTTAGTAACAACTAAAAAGGTTGGAATTAAACCACCGGAGAAGATCATGGTAAAAACAATGTAGTATGAGAAAAAAGTTTTCCCTATCAAGTTTCTTTTGGAAAGCGCAAATGCTGCCATTGTGGTCATGATCATCGACCACAGCGTACCTGCAGCGGTATAAAATATCGTATTGGCATAGGAGTTTGCTAAATTCGGATGCTTTAAAAGCATTTTATATGAATTTAGATTGATACCCTTTGGTAGAAGCCAAACCTGTCCTTTAGTGACAGCCACACTGTCACTGAGTGATACAGATATGGTATAAATAAACGGATAGAGACAAATACAACCGATAAATATACAGAGTACAATAATAATTGTATCAAGAAATATATCTTCCTTAGAGGAAAACATAGGTTTCCGGTACAGTGATTTTTTTGTTAACTGATTCATGATACCGCACCTTTCTTATATTGTTAAAATCTTAGAACATGGAAATTTCATTATCTGACATCTTTTTTGTTATCCAGTTTGTTCCTAAAATCATAACAACACTGAAAAGAGATGTGATGAGTCCTACTGCTGCCGCATAGCTATAATCGTTTCCCAATAAGCCTCGCTTATAGATAAATGTTTGAATGACCTCAGATACATTTATATTTAGATCATTTTGCATGAGAAGAATTTCCTGCCAGCATAGGTTCAGGATTTTTCCTACTTTAAGAATTAACATGATGGCGGCTGTAGGCAAGATGGATTTGACGGTAATGTGCCATAGTCTTGTCAATCTGCCTGCACCGTCAATATATGCAGCTTCATAAAGCTCTGGGTCAATACCGGAAATAGCTCCTATGAATACAATTGCATCAAAACCTGTATATCGCCAAATGGCCAGAACGAAGTAAATAAACCTGAACCATTTTGGATCCTGCATGAAAAATATAGGTTCACCATTATTAAAGACCTTTACCACCCCATTAATAACACCGTCTGTGGGGCTGAACATGGTCATAACCAGACTGACCGCTATAACGGTAGAAACAAAGTAGGGCATATAGGTAACCGTCTGCATTCCGCGTTTTAAGCCGCTGCTTCTGAGTTCGTTAAGAATCAGGGCTAAAATAATGGGAAGCGGGTAGCCGATAATCAATGTCATAAAACTGATGATAAGCGTATTTTTTGTTATAAGCCAAAACTGACTTGATTCAAAAAATTGAATAAACCATTTAAAACCTACCCAGGTAGCCTCAGACATGGGATAGGCAATGTTGTAATTTTTAAAGGCAATTTGCAGGCCAACCATCGGCAGGTAGTTGAAAATAAAGAGACTTAATACGGCAGGTATAAGCATAAGGTAGGCTATTCTGTCATTCCATATGTGCTTTGAGTAATAAGCGAGCTTAGATTTTTTCCTAAGGGTGGAAGTGCTTTTCATAGTTGATGTCTCCCTTTTGAATCATTCTTTGGGCGGCGCCAAGGTGTCTCTCGCAATCAGTTCTGTTTGGATTGTGATATTTTGAACAACAGTGAATTGGGGATTGTTTATTTTGTTGAATAGAGTATTGAGGGCTATCTGTACTTGCTCCTCGATATGGCACCCGATACTTGAGAGTCGGTCCTTAAGGTATAGTGAAGAAGCGGTATTGTCAATTCCGACAAGAGAGATATCCTCCGGGATACGTATGTTTTTTTCGTAAAGCGCTCTGGCTATACCAACTGCTATATCATCATAGGATGCAAAAAGGGCTGTTGGCAGATTGTTTTCGCTGATTAGCTGATTCATGGAGTCGTAGCCGGCGTACTCAAACCTGTGTGGACTGACCTTGATAAGAGATTCATCTATTTCGCAGCTATGATATTTCATGGCTTCCTTGAAATAATTTAATCTGCTATAGGTATTTTTTTCGCCGATATATCCTATTTTCTTATGGCCTAAGAATTTAAGGCGTTCGATGGTTTGAAAAATACCTTGACGGTCATTCACCTTGATGGTATCTACCGAAGAAAATTCTAAGTTCGTCTGCGAGATCACAACAACAGGAACACCGCGTTTTGGCATGGAATCGATTTGATTAAAGGGTGTGATACAGACAATGCCATCAACAGCGTCGGATTCCATAAAATGTTCCAAAAGCTTTCTCTCTATGTCGATATCGAATCTGCTGCACCCCATAACCAGTGTTCCGTTTTTAGCCCGGAGTTGTTTATCAAAGCAATCCAAAAGATGTGTGAAGTAACTGCTGGTCATATCGGGATAAATAATTGCCAGTATAGGCTGCTCATTGGCTTCTTTTCGCCTGCGGCCCTTTGGTGCAACATACCCATGTGAATCAGCGATTTCCTGTATTCTTTTACGGGATTCATCACCAATATCATGAGCTCCGCTTAAGGCTTTAGATACTGTTGATATAGAGACACCAGCTATTTGAGAAATTTCTTTTAAGGTAATCATTTTTTGCTACTCATTCCCTTTCGTTCTTCGGAATAGTTTCGCGTTATTTTCGGTATCTTTATCCAAAGTATAGCAGGCCATTTTCGATATGTCAACTAAAGATTACTAAAAAAATTCTACAAAAATATGAATTGTAGATAATAGAATAGGTTGGACTAACCTATCAAATTGGCGATATTCACTAATTAAATTAAATTCTCCTTGACTCTTTACCATAAAACGGTGTATCTTAATATTAGTTACTTGTTCGAAAATTTTCGTAAAATAAAAGTGAAATTCGGAGTAATTCTCAAGAAATAAGTTAGATTTTTGGTATCCAACTAATTCAATACAAATGGGGGATCTCATATGAACAAAGTATGCCTTCAGTTTAAACGAACGGTGGGGCCTTTAAAGAATTTGCAGGGTGTCAATTGTGGACCGGTTTCGTACAGTGGGCTTCTCGACATCAGTAATTTGTTTACAGCCATTTCGGTACCGTTGATCCGTTTACATGATACCAATTGGCCTCACCCAAGGGAAGTCGATTATTATACTATTTTCCCGGATTTTGACAAAGATCCGTCAGACCCTGAAAATTATCATTTTGAGACAACAGATCAATACATGAAGGAATGTATTGCGACTGGAGCTAATATAGTTTTTCGTTTGGGTGTCAGTATTGAGCATGCAAATCAGAAATTTTATGTTAAGCCGCCAAAAGACTTTAATAAATTTGCAGATATCTGTCTTGGGATAGTACGTCATTACACAGAAGGCTGGGCGGACGGATGGAATTGTAAAGAAGTATCATACTGGGAGATATGGAACGAGCCCGATTTGAAAGTTGGCTTTGGACGGACGCACCTTCCTTCTCCGACTTGGATGGGTACACCCGAAGAGTATTTCAAATTATATGAAATCGTTTCAAAAAAACTGAAGAAGTATAATTCTAGTTTAAAAATAGGCGGGCCTGCCATTGCCTATGTCGATACAGAGTTTTTCGACGATTTTCTGAATTATGTGGAAGCGCATCAGCTACCCATGGATTTTTTCTCATGGCATTGCTATACTTCAGATGTTCTGAAAGTCAGGAAGCAAGCCAATAAAATCAGAGATCGCCTTGATAAAATGGGCTATACGCACACAGAGAGCCACTTAAATGAATGGAGCTATGTTCCTCCTGGAACGAGCTTTGGGAAAATGTTCGCACCGGGTATGGATGGAGAAAACAGAACAAAAATGCACCAACAGCTTCAAGGTGAGCAGGGTGCGGCCTATTCTGCCGCATTTATGACTCTTTTGCAGAAAGAACCTGTTGATGAGACAATGTTTTTCTGTGCATCCACCCTCAATACCCTAAGTCTGTTCAATATGTACGGACAGCCCCAGGCGGTCTATTACCCCTTTTATTATATGGCACAGCTTTGCAAGCTGGGGAACTTGACAGGTATTCAGATACCTGAGGAGGGAAAGGGGCTGTTTTATCTGAGTGCTTGTAACCCAGCTACCCGCAGCTATGGTGTTCTTGTCACAAACTATGGCGGACGGGCTGAAACGATTCGCTTGGAAACGGATCTGCCAGCAGATATTTCAGGAACTATGGCCGTTTATTGTACCGACAAGGAGAGTGTCTGTTCCAAAGCATTAATGCATGCTTCAAAAACATTAGAGCTTCAGATTAAAGAGTTTAGTGTGGTTTATATCGAGATTTTGACGGAGGAAGACTATCCATTTGGAGTTTAAATAATACAGTATCGCGAGAAGAAGGCTGCTTGGCAAGTGTGGCCTTCTTTGAGGTGATTGCTTATTTTAAGTGGAGGTATAATCCATATGGTCAGGTCAACAGCATTTAAAAGGATGCAATGGAGGATGTTTATATTATGCTGGTTAGCCTATGCCATTGCTTACTTCGGCAGAGTAAATCTATCCATGGCGCTTCCCGAATTACAATCTTTTTTAAGTATTAATAAAGCCCAGATTGGCATACTGGGAAGTCTGTTTTTTTGGATATACGGTGTAGGACAACTCGTAAACGGCAACCTAGCAGATAAATTTTCCAGCAGAGTATTTGTCTTTATCGGTCTTTTCGTTTCAGCCTTAATGAATCTGTTTTTTGGTTTCTCACAGAGCTTAACCGCTATGTGTATTTTATGGTCGGTGAACGGATTTGCTCAATCAATGCTTTGGGGGTCCATAACAAAGACGGTATCAGGCTGGGCCAGGCCTGAAAAGAGAAGCTCAGCAGCAGTAGGCATTTCCACCTCAATGGTAGGAGGGTTTATCCTCGCATGGGGGGTATCGGGGCAAATTTTAAAGAGCCAGATATGGAACTGGGTATTTTGGACACCCGGTATTGTCATCATGATCTATTCTTTTTTCTGGCTCTTCTTTATCAGAAGTAAACCTGAGGATGCGTACAAGGCAGTAGAGGTGCATTTGGAGCCGTCCCGACCGAGTGATTCGGAGCCGGTGATCAAAACCTCTATAATAAAGCTCTTTAAAAAGAGCGGATTGGGCTTTATTGCCGTTGCCTGTCTGGCGCAGGGCATGGTTAAGGAAAGCATCAGCCTCTGGGCGCCTACCTTTTTTATGGAAACACATCATTTGGATATTAAAGGGACACTGATTTTCATTCTAGCTATTCCCCTGATGAATCTGGTCGGTATGCTGCTTGCAGGCGGACTCAACAAAGTTTTCAGATATCGTGAAAAATTAACGGCAATGATTTTTTTTCTATCAGGACTTGTTATGGCGGCAGGTCTTATTACCCTGGGAACAAAGCATTTAATCCTTGGAGTTCTGTTCTTAGGTTTGTTGTCTGCGTGTATGTACGGATCTAACACTATCCTGTTGGGGGTCATCCCTATGGGGTTTGCAAAGGAAAACAAGGTGGCAACGGTAGCCGGAGGGCTGGATTTTACCTCTTATTTGGCTGCAGGATTTGCGGCTTCCATTACGGGTATAATAGTTGAAGCTTTTGGTTGGAACGGTGTATTATGCTTCTGGGGCATTATGCTGATTATAGGTGTAACTGCTTTATATTTAGGTCAGGTATATCAAAAAAGCATCAGTAAGGAGGACATGAAAAATGTTCATCAATCCCTACCAAAATGTTCAGGGTGAGTGCCAGAGAAGCAGCTTCCACACCCATGCGGGTACTGGCCCCAATACATGCGGAGCTTATGAAATAGACGAGGTGCTGGCGGTTTACAAAAAGCTTAATTATGGTTCCATTTGCATTTCAAATCATAATTTGTACACTGATCCAACTCCGTATAGCCGTCATGGTATTTGCTTATTGAAGGGGTATGAATACACAAAGGATATTCATATGGTATGTGCCAATACCGACAAAGTGTGTATGGAATCCTATCAGGATGCCATTGATTCCTGCAATGCCGATGACGGATTTGTAATACTGTGTCATCCGAACTGGCAAAGAGAATGGTATATTGCCAAAGAGACTGTCGATAAACTTCATGGCTTTGCAGGAATTGAGATTTATAACGGAAGTATTGATTGCGGTGCTATCCGTGAGAAAAGCAACGGACGCTGTAATGCATCCAATATGTATGATTACCTATTAAGTAAGGGTAGACTGGTGTGGTGTTTCGGTAACGATGATTTTCATCGGTGGTGGATGATGGCTGTTACCTGGAATATGGTTTTTGCGGACAGGAATGAAAAAGATATTATAGCTTCAGTGAAAAATGGCCACTTTTATGCTTCAACCGGATTATTACTGGAATATCTCACTTTGAACAACGATCGCATCAATATCAGTGTCAGAAATAATGAAGGCTTTAAGGATATTTACTGGTACCGTTTTTTTGGCAGAGATGGAGTCCTTTTGTCTGAAATCAGGTCTGAAAACGCAAGCTATGAAATAAAGGGGAATGAGATGTACATACGGGCCGAAGTGATGAGTTCTTCGGGTAAAATGCTGTATACTCAGCCCGTTTATGATGATACCCGATTTGTGAGGGAAATCGTTTAGGAACAGTAATAGGTGAAAGGAACATGAGATGATTATATTTTTTGCTGTTTTAGTTGTACTTTCTATTTTGTTTTGTTTAGCTATTAAGGCTGTTCCGAATAAGCAGGTTAATATAGAAAAATTTCGCCTGTATGATTATGCCCATCGTGGACTATACGATAATAAAACAGTGCCCGAAAATTCATTAACCGCATTTCAAAAAGCTATTAACCATGGCTTTGGTATGGAATTGGATTTACAACTGTCAAATGACGGCCAGGTAGTTGTTTTTCATGACGATACTTTAAAACGTATGTGCGGAATTGATAAAAAAGTTAATGAGTTAACATACAGTCAGCTTGAGAAGTTATCCCTGTTAGAGACTAACGAGAAAATTCCGTTGTTTTCAGAGGTACTTAAGGTAGTCGACAAAAAAGCTCCCATAATCGTCGAATTGAAAAGTACTAAGCAAATCGATGAATTGTGCCAAAAAACATGTACGCTGCTTGAGCGGTATGGGGGAGTGTTTTGCGTAGAATCCTTCAGTTCGTCCATTGTCAGATGGTTTCGTCGTAATAGACCAGAATACATAAGAGGACAGCTAAGCTGTTCCTATAAAAATGCGGCTCATGTGAAGCTGCATAGAAAGATTATTTTGAAAAATTTATTATTAAATTTCTGCGGGAAGCCTCAGTTTATTGCTTATGACCATCGGATGAACAGTCTGGGATTTTGGGTATGCCGCCAGCTATACCATCCGATAACAGTCGCGTGGACCGTTCGGAACCAGGAGGAGTATGAAGCAGCTAAAAACCGGTATGATTTAATTATCTTTGAAAGCTTTTACCCCAATACCATCCAGTAGTATTCTGAAGTGCATCAGAGCCTGCTCCTTCAAATCAAAGTCGGGGTACCGTATGCACCACTCGTAGCTAAGGCCTCGAATGGCCATTACAAAGTGCCTGGTCAGGGCGTCCAAGGGCAGCTCCGTCTTGAATTCGCCCTGCTGTATGCCCCTGCCGAGAACATCTGCGAACATTTTATACAGCTCCCTATTATAGCCCTTGACGGCTTCCATATTGATGGCTCCTGTGAGTTGTACTTTATAGACCGTCTTCATCCTCTCACAGCCGATAATACCTGTAAGAACGTCGGATATTTTTCCAATGAGGGAAAGGAGCATATCGGACGCCTTTGTCTCGGCCGGCAGCATGGCGAGATGGGCTTTGTAGTCCGCATCCACACTGCTCACATAATTGTTCAGAAAAGAGGCGATCAGGGCGTCCTTAGATTCAAAGTGTACGTAGAATGTTCCTTTGGACACCCCGGCCGCCTCTACGATAGCGTCCACGCTGACATCATCGAAATCATATTGGGAAAAGAGTTTCCCGGCGCTTTCGTATAATTTCTTTTTTGTTTCAACCGCCTGTTCTTTTTTGCGGCTGGGCTTCTCTATTCTCATAGATGCTAAGCTCCTCTGTATTGGTTTTAAAAAGAATAGATGCTGACCATGGTCAGCATAATATTTCCATTATAATGCTGGCCAGACATTTATGCAAGCTGTATGAAAAGTAACAAGCCCGCAAGATTTATCCTGCGAGCTTGTTGCTTTTTACCTATTGCTATGTTTTGGTTTGGTATCCTTTTCGGTAGCCATACTGGCCTTAATGGGCTCAAGATTTTCATCGATCTGATCGTTATAAAAAGCGGGATCTCCTGCCACTTCCTTTACGGCTCTGGGGTCTGCTTTCTTCTTGTCCATGATGGGTTCCTCCTATGACTGTATTGTTTTTGTAAGCCCTATAGAGTAGTATTTGCGACATTTCCACCATCATGCATTAAATATTTATGATGGCATGATAAATAAGAAGTATCCCAATGCTTCCAATCATTATAGGGGTAAGAATATTTGAGTATTTGCTTATTTTCTCCTTTATTAAGCTATATATCTTATCAAATTTATCCTGACATTTGACATATAGAAAGTAGAGCAACATCAAAGGTGAGGCATATATCAGGTTATATAGCAGCAATATGAGCGTTGATGTTATGACCGGCAACTCATAGTTAAGGATAATGGCCAAGAAGGCGAAATAAGGCAAAGCGGTAGGCAGCTCGCAAATTGTTGCTATTGAGCCGATAAAGAACAATGAAAATGGGTTAAGAGAGCTTGCTTTAAAGAAAGTCGCCATTTCATTTGATTCGTCAGATACCTCTCCCTTCATAGCTGAAATCTTATACTCAAGTGTTTTAATTTTTCTGTTCACAAGCTGATAGCCTACAAATACCAGCATAATTATTCCAAGTATCAGTTCGGCAGTAAAAATGAAAAGTGAATACTTATTTAAAAACATGTCCATATAATTTTTAAGAAGGGCAGCCAAACCATGGTATACCAGAATACCTCCCATAAAATTGACTATTGCTGTTGCAATGATAAAGTACCATATGTGGTATCTTTTTTTCACAAGACCTTGCAGGACAAATTGCTGGGTAATTGCAACCGGATTTAGACTATCAACTGCGCTAGTGGTAATAGTTGCAAATAATAGTGACAACATCTGATCATTCCTCTCATTTTTGTTATAGTAAAAAATACAAAACAAAAAAAGCCATAGAGACATTCTTATAAATATCTCCTAGGCTTTTATCCCTCCGTGAACACAGATAACACTGTGAGTTTTCTCTCGGACCAGACCAGTCTTAACTTAAAACTGCGGAACCCTAGAAAACTTAAGTCTTTACGTCAATTTTTAATTTTGCAGTACTAGGATAACACAATTGTTTACATATATCAATGCTAAGGAATGGTAATTGCAGCTGTATTCTCTTTGTTGTAGACTGATGCCGGATCATGTATAAATGGGATGGGATAGAAAAGGGAGAAGCCCAAAAAGCTTCTCCCTTTATCTATCCTATTCTCTAATTAATAGTAACTACAAACCCATTCATAATCAAATGAGGGGGATCTGCCTCAATGTTTCTCATAACTAGATTAGTAAAGGTTGCTGATCCATTGGGTGTATAAGTATATATCGCTGTACCTAAATGAGGAGCTGAGAACCTTGAGGTTGTGATGGCATCCTTGCCTGTGCCGTCAATGGTGATGTTCCTAAACACAATGTTGCTGAAGCCTCCTGGATATCCGAATTGGATGGCATCCCTTTGAGAATTGATGATATCAATGTTTTCAAAGGTAATGTTCCTTATACTGGTGTTGGAAGCCTCCAAATCGATGGCACCACGCTCACCGCTGTAGCAATCCTTGCTGGTACCGGAATTGAGTATGGTGGTGTCAGAGAAGGTGATTCCTGTGTTGTTTTCAAAATGATAACCCGGGAACACCGTATTTAATCTGATACCTGAGCCCATAAAGCAATCCTTGATGTAGTTGAATCTTGCCTGGTGTCCGGAGCCGCCGAAGATTGCGATTGCTGCTGCACGCCAGTTGTTTTCTATAGTGTTGTAAACGAAGGAGTTGTTTACCTCCATAGGTGCACCCATAGTGGAGTCAGGCCACATAGCCAAGCCATCGTCACCATTGTTTCTGACATTGCAGTTACGGACTGTGGAATTCTTTGTACCCTGGCAGAAGTTTACACCGTCAGCCAGGTTGTTTCTGATACGTCCATTTTCGATGACCAATCCATCAGTAGGAATAGCTGGTGTATGAGCATAGTCGCCTACCCAGAACCCGCACTCAAAATGCTCTTCCCAGAAATCATGGATTCTGGAATTAGTTCCGAAATTGTCCATGAAGCACTTGTATACGGCGTTTTGACCATAACGGGACCTTAGGTTTGAGTTGATGTATACGTTGCTGAAATCCAATTTGCCCGTAGGTGCCATTCTTAGGGATATACCGCCGCTGTATGAATTGGCATTTGTAAACTGCAGGTTGGTGTGCCACATGCCGGCTCCTGTAATGGTCATGCTGGAAAGGGGATTGGAAATTGCTCCAATTACCCACATGTTGTTCAAGTTAAAGGTGCCTGCAGGGATATATACTGTTTTTCCTTGAGCTGCTGCTGCATTTACACAGGCGGTAAAGGCTGCCAAGTCGTCTGTGCTGTCATTGGCCGTTGCACCGTATGCGGTTACCGACAATGAGTTGGCAGGCTGTGGAATTGCCGATGGAACTGGTTCTGTTTCCACAAAGTCAACACCATATACAAGACTGTCTCCAGATTTTTGAATCTTGAGAACGTCTCCTGTCTTAAGTGGTGTCGAAAGCAGCCAGTGCTTTTCGTCAAAACGGAATGCAGTTTGTCCTCCATTTGGAGCATCTCCCGGTTGGTCACCTTGGAAATATTGATACATATAGTAGGATGTAAGGTTAATTGTCTGGACCTTGGTGCCATTTACGTAACAGTCCAGTGAACCATTCAGTCCCATACCATCAGAGGAATCAGGCATTGTAAATCTCATATTTACACCTGCTCCACCTTGGTTGATTGTCCATTGAACATAAGAGCCGTTTGAAGGAAGCTCTACATATTTTTGATTTGATGCCTCTGAAGCAGTGAGAGCATAGTTAAAATCGGGAGCTGAACGTAATACAGCACCGCCGCCTATAGATGCATCCTCTGATTCATATCTTGTGTATGGCATTGTAGCACCGCGGCCTCCGCTGGCTACGGACATGTTTGTGCTGTAAGAATTGTTTGTTTCATCTGTTTCTACTGTTGTATTGCTGTTATCTGCTGTTGCACTTATAGTGTGTGCACCTGCTGTTGCAGACCATGTGCCGCTTGCATTCAGGCTGAGAGTTGAACCGGCAGCAATTTGTGTTGTACTGTTTGTAGTAGCTGCAACCTGGGTTCCATCAACCTTGAAAACAACGATGCCTGCTGTTCCGGCTGTAGTACCCTGATTCTTCACAACTGCACTAAAGCTTACTGCATTGCCTACAGTGACATATGAAGGAGACCATGTAATGTCTGTTACAACAAGGTCTACACCCGGTTTCGGCGTTACTGACAAGCTTATGCTGGTTGTATTGTTGCTTTCATTTCCCTCTGTAGTTGTATTGGCATTGTCCACAGTGGCAGTTACCGTATGGCTGCCTACGCCTGTGGCTGTCCAGGTTCCTGTTACTGTTTTGGTAGAGCCTACTGCTAAAGCTGTTGTGTCGTTTGAGGTTGCGGATACCTGAGTTCCGTCCACCATAAATGCAACGATACCCGGTGCTCCTGCTGCTGTACCCTGATTCTTGACTACAGCAGTAAAGGTCGCTGTGCTGCCATTTTCGACAGATGTTGATGAGCATGTAAGGCTTGAAACGACGAAATCAGGCATTGGTGAAGTAGTAACGGCCAGACTTTCGGAGTATTTATTGTTATTTTCGTCCAGTTCAGTCATTCTGTTTACATCGTCTACCCAAGCTGTTACATTATGGTTTCCTGTAACTGCTGTCCAGGTAGAGGAACCGCTGGGTCCTCCATTTGCAGTTACGGTTACAGAAGCACCGGCTGCCAGAGAGGAAGTTGTATTATCTGACCAGCTTACCTGTGTGTCATTAACGAAGAAGCTTACCCCTATGATGGTTCCTGGGGTGGCTCCTGTACCCTGATTTTTTACCACTGCGCTAAAGGTGACTGCATTTCCTGTCAAAGGAGCTGTTGGCGAAGTGGTGATGTCTGTAACGATAAGGTCAGGAGTTCCGCCACCGCCTCCACCTATGGTAAGCCCTTCGCTGTAGCTGTTATTTGCTTCATTGGATTCAACGGTGGTATTACTGTTGTCTACAATTGCTTCCAAGGTATGGGTTCCGCTGGTTGCAGTCCATGTATCTGCTGCAGCAATGGTCAAGGTAGAGCCAGCTGCTATTGAGGCTGTGCTGTTTGCTGATGCTGCAACCTGCACACCGCCCACTTTAAAGGCAACTACGCCTGCTGCTCCGGCTGTTGTACCCTGGTTCTTTACAATCGCGCTGAAGGTAACGGCATTGCCTGCTGATGGGGAAGCTGGTGTATAGGTGATATCAGTTACGATGAGATCAGGCTGGCTTGCAGTACCCACTGTCAAGCTCTTTGTATATTGATTGTTATTTTCGTTGGATTCATTAGGAATCCTGTTGATATCGTCAACCCATGCCAGTATGGAGTGGGTGCCGGAGGTAGCGGTCCATGTAGAGCCTGCAGTTCCTCCGTTTACAGTAACTGTAACTGATGAGCCAGCTGGTATGGAGGAGGTGTAATTGTCACTCCATAGGGTGGTGCCTGCTCCATCAATTTGAAACGCTACACCGTGGATGACGCCCTCCGGTGTGGCTCCTGTACCCTGATTTTTAATTGTGGCGCTGAAGGTTACCGCGTTGCCCGCTGCAGGATTTGCAGGGCTCCAGGAGATATCGATGACGATTAGATCAGGGGTGCCGGAAGGTGCGGTACCGTATGCTTCAAATTCGGCAACTTGTCCGCCTGTAGCTCCGCTGTTTGCGGTGAAGCTCAAGCGCAAATATCGTGCGCTTGCTTCTGCAAAGGTGATAGTCACAGTGTTGCCGCTTGCGGGGTCGAAGGTGTAAGTTGAAGATGCGGCACGTGTTGTGTAGGTATTATTATCTGTGCTGGAAAGAACTGAAAGTGTTTGTGTCCTTGATTCCCAGCCTGTATTTAGCTTCAATACCACTTTGTATACTGATTGTGTACTTCCCAGGTCAACTGTAAGGGTGTTGGGATATGTGCCCGGTGCACCTTCCCAGTAGCTGTTGACGTTGCCGTCATTAGCATTTGCGGCTACATAGGTCTGTTGTACGCTGCTGGCAGAAATGGTCTTCCCGAGGGCTAAGTTGGCAGTGTCTGCTGCATATACTATGGGGTTAACTGCGAAAATTTGAGTCAGAATAACTACAAAAACAAGAACGAGGCTAAGACGCTTTTTAAAATTCCTTCTCATAATTTTACCTCCATTTTCCTAATTGAGTTTTCGCAATTCTCATTTGCCAGACTATGTTGTAAATAAATCAACCCTTACTTGACTATCTTATTTCATGACTTCTGTTCACCTCCTTGATTATATTTCCCGGATGAGATGCAGGGGGGGATCGCCGCTCCGGACCTTTATTTAATAATCATTCTAATAAACAAAATGCAATTGATTATTACCCAAAATACATTAGGTTATACGTTAAACTTAGCATTATATGAAATAAATGTCAAGAAAAACCGTGTCCCTTCACGCAATTGTCATTGACACTTTTGGCTAATAACCGTAAACTAACTTGTGTATTTCTGAGAATTAAGCACCTGTGAGGGTAGATATAATTAAGAGCTTTTACTTTAGGAGGAACTGATGAAAATAAGTGTTGAATGCCTGCCATGTATTTTAAGGCAGGTGCTTGAAGCAGCCGGGATGACTACCGAGAACACGGAATTACAGGAAAAAATTATGATCGATGCCATAAAAGTTCTTGAAGACTATAAACAATACCAATGCTCACCCGATATCTCAAGGACCATGCATCAAATCGTCAAGGATTACACCGGAGTTGCAGACCCCTATGCGGCTATTAAGGAAAATGATATAAAAGTAGCGAAAAAAGTATATCCCGTACTTCAAAACCTCCTTAAAAATAAGCAAAACAGCCTATATTGGGTACTGAAAGCGGCGGCTGTGGGAAACAATATCGATTCGGCAGTGAGTAATAGTGTGGATATTGAAAAATGTATAGAGGAAGAATTTGAGAAAGAGTTCTCAATCTGTGATATCGATGTATTTGAAGAAGAATTGAAGACTGCGAAAAGTCTTTTGATCATCGGTGATAATGCAGGTGAAACAGTATTTGACCGGTTTGTGGCAGAACATCTGTCCCACCTTGATATTACGTATGCGGTAAGAAGCGAGCCCATACTCAATGATGCAACAGTAGAGGACGCTTACGAATCCGGACTGGGTCATTGCACACACATTATAGCCTCAGGCTGTAATACCCCTGGAACAATACTTAGTGAATGCAGTGAAGAATTCTATAAAGTGTTCATGAGCGCTGATATCATAATCAGTAAAGGCCAGGGCAATTTTGAAGCGCTGTCCGGCTATGTCCCCAAAGGGCATAAGGTGTTTTATCTTCTTAAGGCCAAGTGCCCAGTAATATCAAAACAATTTAGTGTTAACATTAAAGACTATGTTTTTATGTATGGCGGCCGTTAAAAACCCCGAGTCAATAAGCTTTTTCAATATAGGGGGTTTTTCGGCCTGTCAGGCCCTCGATTCTTTTCTTTAAAACCATACCGCTATCACTGCCGCCAGCTCGGATTCGTGGCAGCAAAAATGGATTGGCTTGCTTTGAGGCACAGCCATATTCTGTCGTGACCGAAAAAATATAGCCCTCAGCCATGAGCTCATCCATGAGGCTTTGTGAATATTTGCCGTATGGATAAGCAAAAACATTGACAGTTTTACCCAGAATTTCTTCAAGCTTTGCCTTTGAGTCTTTGAGCTCTTTCCTTAAGCGGGACTTTTCCATGGTAGAAAGAGAATCATCGTGGGTCATGCTATGGCCTTGGATCTCAATGATACCCGATGCGGTTACTTCCCGAAGCTCATCGGTGCTCATGTAATTAGGACTGCCGATGGCGTCCGCTATCATAAAAATGCAAGCCTTCATGCCATACTTCTTTAAAATAGGGTAACCAATGGTATAGTTTGATTTATATCCATCATCAAATGTGATGATGATGATGGGATTGCTGGGCAATTGAGCACCCTCCATATAATGCTTATATAAATCCTCAAATGTAATTCCATTGTAGCCATAGGATTTCAGGCAGAGCACCTGATCTTCGAATGCCGCTTCCGATACATTTAAGCCATCTCCCTGTGAAGCCCCTTTTAGGAGATTGTGATACATTAAAATAGGTACTTTTATCCCCTTCTCCTTGCTTTTATACCATTTTGTCCAATCGATAATGTTTTCTGGGGGCTGTGAGGGGGGCGGGTTTGGCGAGGGACTCAACTCTGAAGGTACAGCTTCCCTGCTGTAGGACGGCCCACCGGGAGGAGCCAGTAGGGGAGAGGGCACAATTGGCTCAGTATGACCATAAGCGTTGCAAGAACTCAAGATTATAATTAAGCAAAGAAAAAGAGGGATCATTAAGCGTCGTTTCATAGCATCCACCGATTATATGAAGATTCTAAAACAATCCCTACTATTCTTTGCATGAGACTACTTTTTTATATCCGGTAATTTGAGAGAATAAAACTGGTAAAAAAGCTCACTTTATGTCATTTTTAATCCATCCGCCGATGTCTTCAATGACCCTTTGATCAACCGTGCCGGGTACATTGTATTCATTCGGAGAGGACTTCTCAGTCCCGTACATAAGAAGATGATTTAATCCCTCATAGGATTTGAAGGTCACATTGTTTTTATTGCTAAGAGCTTCCTTCCAAAGACTGAATTCATTCATGGTGACCTGATAGTCTCGTTCACCTTGTAGTATGAGTAAGGGCATATCAATTTTCTTTGCAAGCTCCGCAGGCTGATAATCTTTTAGATCAAGCCAGTAAGCAGCGGGTACGCCAAAAAGATCTTTGGGAGTTAGACTGGTTTGACTGTCGACCTTTTTAACATTATCCCGCATGAATTCATAGCTTTGGAGGGCTTGCTTTTCCTCTTCCGACAATGTACCGTCCAAATTGCTCAAGTATTTCACCTGTTCCACCATAAGGTCCTCCAATGGCGTTACAGGCCCTGCGAGAATGATGTAGCCTGACACACCGACTGCTTCTTGAGCTATTCTCGGTATGAGCATGCCACCCAGGCTGTGACCCAGAATATAAATCTTGTCCGGTGTGATAGCGCTGTTCTCCTTAATAAATTGCACCGCAAGGGCTGCATCTTCAACAGCTTCCTCATAAACTGTCGCTTGTGAAGGGTCGGAGGCCATTTCATTACCATAAACATAGGTCCTCTTATCATAGCGCAGGGAGGCAATTCCTTTTTGAGCGAGGCTCCATGCAATATCTCGGAATGGTTTATTGGGCCCTACGGTCTCATCTCTGTCATTTGGCCCTGAACCGTGAACCAGCACGACAACGGGATAATGCTTGCCATCTTTTGGCACAGTAAGAGTGCCTGGGAGCTCCCAACCCTTTTTCCCGAAGGTAACAGCAGTCTCGACGACTCCCACTGGTGCCTTACCCGTATCAGCGTCTTTATCAACGGCCTGATTGATGCCTGCAATGTTATTGTCCGCATCAAACACAATATTGATCAGAATTTTTGCGTTCTCAAAGGTTGTTCGAACCCCAATGACATAATAACCCTGAACCTCAGAAGCTACCGTCCCGGTAACCTCCACATATGCTCCGTAGGTTTTGACAAGATAATTCCAAAATTGGTCTTCCAAAAAAGTGGCGTTGATGGCCTTTTTCATGGTTTTGTCATAAGGATATTCAGTATAAGCTTTTTCATAATCGCCATTTGCAATGTCTTTTACAAGAGAAAGCGCTATTTCTTCACGATTAGTGCTGTCCTGCGTTGCATCAGGAGGAGATTGGGTTGGGGTGGGAGTGGCTGTAGCGATTGATGGTTTATCACCATCAATTACGGGAGACTGATGGGTGCCGCATCCTGTCAACAGGAGCATTGCGGCTAATAATAAAACTAATATTTTCATGAGTATACCTCCTATTTGTATAGTCGTTTCAATACTTCATTTTACTAAAAAGGAACTAAGCCTAGAAAAGCCAATGATAACGAGAATAAGCCCAAAGAAAACTACCCATGCCATAGGCCTTCCCCAATTAATGGTCCAACCGATGCTCATCCTTTTTTCAATGAACAGGCCTGAGTCATCAGGGTTATAATAGAACATACCTAGCTTCCAATATTTATCGTCGTCACGAACAATAGGTTCATTACTCTTGTTCCTGTGTATCTGGATACGATTGCCACTTTGACCGTTTAGGAGACATAAAGCGACAACTGCAATCAAAATCATAGCATAAATGATGAAGGTGGCTATAAATACTATCTTTTGAGCAATAAAACCCATCATTGAAAATTGGGTGAGGCTAGTTACCATAAGAAGTAAGCATCCAGTCGTCATTAAAAATACGGACCACCTAAACCGGGATATAATGTTCTGCTGAAGCGTCTTTTCGCGGTTAGCCGGGTCAATTTGGAGCCTGGATTTGTTGAGCATGGAATAGGCAAACCCAAAGACTAAAGTCAAAAATAGCTGAGTTGAAGGAATGAAAGCAAGACTCTTCCAAGATTTGTCCACCCATACGTTGGTCTCTCCAATACTGCTAATACGCATACCTAGCTTATCCGGGATGTTATCATATAGGATGATGCTTGCTAAAACTGAAACTAGGATGATAAGGATATACAGACCGAACCACCAAGGGCTAACGAGCAGCCTTTGTTTTCTAAAGCTTGTTTCAACAGCTATGAGCTGGGAATCGCCTTTGATCCACTGTTTTTCAGATTTAAGCTTTCGCATTTTATGATAATATAAAAGAAAGATTGCGCTATTTACCAGGAGGTTAAAGAGAATGAGCCCTGCAGGTATAAGCTCAGCAAGAAGACCGTTGAATCTAAAGTAAACCACCAGTGTGATTGACACCAGGAAGGGTACCAAACAAAAAAGGATAAGCTTTCTGTATGTATGCCTCATCTTAATAAGGATTGGGTCATTATAAAGACTTTCAGGGACAGTGACGCCAAAACTCAAGGTTTTCCGGCTAAACGTGGGTAATAAGAAATACATGAGATCTGCAAAAACCAGAGTAATGATCATGGGGAAGAGAATTAAAAAGTCTTGCATCGTACTATCACACCTTTCAAGGTTTCTTTAATTCATGACATAGTTGTTCAATTTGTATCATTAAATCCTCTTTGGAAATACCTCTGCAGAACGATTCCACCACAAGCGGCCTTAAAACGTCGTAGAAGTTTTTCATATAAGCTTCATCCGCTTTGTAGCATTCAGCAGGGTTGATAACAGCTCCCTTTTGCCTGTGTATCTGAATGAAATTCTCCTGTTTCAAAAGTGTATAGGCCTTGTTTACTGTTAGCATATTGATCCCTAAATCCGATGCAAGCTGCCTCACCGATGGGAGCTCTTCTCCAGGCTTCAGCTCCTTAACTAGAATACCCTCGATGATTTGATTCCTGATCTGCATGTAAAGGGGTGTTTCGGAATGTAGGTTCAGCGTCAACCACAATGTTTTCACCACCTTGAGCATTAACTATTGTATCTGTTATACTTATAATATAACACATACAATAGTGTGTCAAGTGCTGTTTTCCTTTTATGATATCTATAGGAAGCAAGTGATAGTTGATATACCGGATGTAGCAGTGAGTGATTAATAAATTCAAGCAATTTTCATTACGCTCACTTGAATGATATAATAAAAGCAGTGATAAAGAGACAGAACCACCTAGCATTATATCCTTGGAGAAAACCATGAGCTTAAGATTTATCTATGGCCGGGCCGGAAGTGGCAAAACGCGCCATTGTCTAAATGAAATAAAAGCACGTATTGAGGGACAAGCCACCCATCCTTTGGTGTTTTTAGTCCCGGAGCAATTTTCTTTTCAAGCTGAACGGGATTTAGTTTCGGTAACAGAGACCGGCGGTATTTTGAAAACCGAGGTTTTAAGCTTTCAACGTCTTGCTTTTCGCATTTTTAACGAGGTGGGGGGGATAACATACCCACACATTCATCCCGCAGGTAAATGCATGATCCTATATCGTATTTTGGATAAGATGCGAGACAGCTTTAAGATATTTTCAAAATCCTCTGATAGAGAGGGTTTCGTAAGCACCATATCGACCCTTATCACTGAATTTAAGCGTTACGGAGTTACATCAGAGCATCTCGAGCAGGCTAGCCATGAGCTTTCAGAGGACAACCCTTTAAGGCATAAACTCTCTGAGCTTAATCTTATTTATAATGAGTTTGAAAGAACTTTAGCCCAGAGGTATAGGGATTCCGAGGATGATTTGACCTTGGCTTCTCAAAAGCTTGTCACAGCCTCACTTTATGATGGTGCTGAAATCTGGATTGATGGCTTTACAAGCTTTACCCCTCAGGAATATAAGATTATCGGGCAACTTTTGAAAAAAGCCAGGACCGTGACCATAAGCCTCTGTACAGATACCCTGGGTGACAGTGCATCGAGCGCAGTGGGTGAGATGGATGTATTTCTGCCTGTCAAAAAAGCGTATAAAAAGCTAACCGCAATGGCCGGTGACCATCATATAGCCATAGAGTCTCCAATTGCCCTTGATGGAGAGCCCTTGATCCGTTTCAAGCACAGCCCTGAGCTTGCTCATTTGGAAAAAAATTTTTATGCCTATCCTTACCGAACATTTAATGAAAGAACCCAGGAGCTATCGCTTTTTTCAGCCATGAACATCTTTTCGGAGATCGAGGCTGCGGCGAGGGATATCATTCGTTTATGCCGGGATCAGAACATGCGCTTTCGTGATATTGCCGTGGTGACCCGAAACCTTTCAGGGTATGAAAAGCTTATTGAAGTTATTTTCTCCGAGTATGGCATCCCTTGCTTTATCGACCGGAAGGTGGACATCAACAATCATCCACTGGTGCGTTTGAT
The DNA here is from genome assembly GCA_023443745.1 of Bacillota bacterium. Taxonomy (GTDB): domain Bacteria; phylum Bacillota; class Clostridia; order DSM-8532; family DSM-8532; genus DTU059. The sequence continues at coordinate 190,504 of JAEZTB010000030.1, read as the reverse complement.
TCTGTCCATGCTGGATATCTTTAATGAGAACTGGACCTATGAGGCTGTTTTCCGCTACCTTAAGACCGGTTTGACCGGTGTTGGTCGGAATGATATTGACAGTCTCGAAAATTACGTTCTGGCTTGCGGTATCCGTGGAAGCCATTGGACAAGCGGAAAGGATTGGCACATGAGCCCGGATCTCATCCCTGATGAGAGGAATCTTGAAGCTCAGAGTAAAATACTGGAGAGCATCAACGGCATCAGAACCCTTGTTGCCAAGCCGCTTCTTTCCTTCAGACAAAAGACCAAAGGCCGGAAGAATGCTTCCGAGTTTTGTACAAGCCTGTATGATTTTCTCTGCACCCTCCATGTACCGGAGAGCATTGAGAAAAGTATTGAAGCCTTCAGAGAAATGGGTGAACTGGCTCTTGCCAATGAATATGCTCAGGTATGGAATATTGTCATGGAGGTTTTCGACCAGGCGGTAGAGGTTATGGGAGATGAAACCTTCGGCCTTGAGCGCTTTAGTAAGATTCTCAAGATTGGATTTGGTGAATATAAGATCGGTCTTATTCCTGCATCCCTGGATCAGGTCTTGGTGGGAAGTGTTGAGCGATCCAAAAGCCATGAAATAAAGGCTATGTATTTATTAGGCGTAAATGATGGAGTGTTTCCGTCATCGATTGCCAAGGAAGGCATCCTGTCCGATCAGGATCGGGCGGTATTGAATCATATGGGCCTGGAGCTGGCCAGCGATACCAGAACTCAGGCTTTTGACGAGCAGTATCTGGTCTATCGTACCCTGACCACCTCAGGGCATTTCTTAAGAATCAGCTGGCCCATAGCAGACAGCGAAGGTAAGACCATGCGCCCGTCCACGGTTATTTCGCGCATTCGCAAGCTGTTCCCGGCAATCACAGAAATGAGTAACCTTCTCCCTCCTAAAACCATACCGGAAGAGATGGAATTAATTTCGGGAGGAAATCCGGCTTTCAGGCAGATGGTCTCAGTTCTGCGCCGGAAGGCCGACGGAAAGGACATATCGCCCCTATGGCAGAATGTCTATCAGTGGTTTTATGGGCAGAAAGAATGGGCTAGTAGCTGTGAAATAGCCCGCTTGGCTTTCCGGTATAAGAATATGGCACAGCAGATCACGGGGGACAAGCTACGTGCCCTTTATGGTGATCCCCTCGCAACCAGTGTATCAAGGCTCGAAAAGTACACGGCATGCCCCTTTGCCTTTTATGTCCAATATGGGCTCGGTGCAAGGGAGCGGAAGATCTACCGTTTAAGTCCGCCCGACATCGGAACCTTTATGCATGCCGTTATTGAAAGGTTTTCAGGGTTGGTCTCCAAAGGGGATATTACATGGAGGAGCTTTGATCGGGAATGGTGTAACAACAAGGTCTCTGAAATCGTTGATGAAATGCTCCTAAAGATGCAGGGAACAGGGATAGCAGCATCCAAAAGGTATACAGCATTAACCTCAAGGCTCAAGCGTGTGGTGGCAAGGGCTGTCTGGCTCATTGCCGAGCATATCCGCCGAAGCAGCTTCAACCCCATTGAATATGAAGTTGGCTTTGGAGATAAGGAAAAGTATCCGCCCATCACCATTGAACTGAATTCAGGTGAAAAGATCCATTTGACCGGAAGAATTGACCGGGTGGATGCCTTGAAAACAGAAGATGGAACTTTTCTTCGGATCATTGACTATAAATCCGGCACTAAGGATTTTAAATTGTCAGACGTATTCTATGGCCTGCAGATTCAGTTGATTACATATTTGGATGCCATCTGGGAAAGCGGCAGCAAGGTGTCGGAAAGTCCGGTGCATCCCGGAGGCATGCTTTACTTTAAAATAGATGACCCTATCATAAAAAGCAGAGGTGAGCTCACAGAGGAAGAAATTGAGGCCGTCATCATGAAACAGCTTAAGATGAAAGGCTTGCTGCTAGCCGATGTGAAGCTTATTAAAGAAATGGACAATACCATATCCGGGGCTTCCATGATAATCCCTGCCACTGTCAACAAAGGGGATGTGCTGGGCAAGAACACTTCCGGTGCCACCCTTGATCAGTTCAATATTCTCAGAAAATATGTGCGAAAGCTTTTAAAAGACCTATGTACTGAGATCATGAAGGGGAATGTGAACATCAAGCCCTACAAGAAAAAAGGTGCAACCTCTTGTAAATATTGCAGCTTTCTATCGGTATGCCAGTTTGACACCACCATGAAGGAAAATGCCTATAGACTGCTCTATGACAAAGAAAATGAAGATGTATGGGAATTAATGGATAAGGTGAATGCAGATGAGTGATACCAAGTGGACAACTGAACAATGGGAGGCCATTACCGAGAAGGATTGCAACCTTTTGGTTGCGGCGGCCGCCGGGGCGGGCAAAACAGCTGTGCTGGTTGAGCGCATTATCCGAAAAATAACCGATGACAAGAATCCCATTGATATTGATAGACTGTTGATCGTTACCTTTACCAATGCCGCTGCAACTGAGATGCGGGAAAGAATTGCTGAAGCTATTTCCGTAAGCTTGGAGAAGAACCCTGATTCCAGGCTTATCCAAAGACAGCTTGCCCTATTGGGAAAGGCCAGTATTACCACCATCCACTCCTTTTGTAAGGAGGTCATTCGCGGAAATTTTCAATGCATTGATATTGACCCCAGTTTCAGAATAGCCGATGAGACAGAAAGCTCCTTAATGAAGCTGGAAGCTTTAAATGATGTTTTCGTGGAGCAATACGAAAAAGAGAGTAACAAAGAGTTTTTCGAGCTTTTAGAATGTTATGGTGGGAACCGGGACGACCAGATTCTCATGGATATGGTACTCAGTTTGTATACCTTCATACAAAGCAGTCCCTGGCCCAAAGCCTGGCTTGAGGATATGACCGGGAGCTTGAGTGTTCCCGAAGGTATGGATTTCGGGCAAACACCCTGGGGTAAAGTCATCATGGATTCTGTAAGGGTTGAGCTTGAAGGCATAAAAGATATGATGACCCGGGCTGTTGACTTGGTCAAGACCGGCCTTGGGCTGGAAAAGTATCTGGCGGTCTACCGGGAGGACCTGACCAATATCGAGAGTATACTTAATATCATGAAATCCCAGCCTGCCTCAACCTGGGATCATCTGTATAATGCCCTTCAAAGCATTGAATTCACTAGGCTTCCCAATGCCGCCAAGGAAGTTGATAAGGAAAAGCAGGAGCTTGTAAAGACCATACGTGATGATGTGAAAGCCTGCATTAAGAAGCTCTGCGAGAAGCTTGTAACTGCCAACTCATCCGAAATCACAGAGGACCTGAAGCTGCTGTACCCCAAAATGAAATGCCTGGCTGATTTGGTTACAGGTTTAGCCGAAAAATACGCTGAGAAAAAGAGTCGGAAATCCGTGGTGGATTTTAATGATTTAGAGCACTTCTGTCTGGAAATCCTCTCCAAGAAAGGGGAGAATGGAGCCCTCGAACCTTCTGACATTGCGTTAAGTTACAGAGAGCGTTTCGCTGAAATACTGGTGGACGAGTACCAGGACAGTAATCTGGTTCAGGAAATGATGATCAACATGATTTCCAGGATTTATCCCAAACCCAATGTATTCATGGTAGGCGACGTTAAGCAAAGCATATATAGGTTCAGACAGGCGCGGCCTGAGCTGTTTTTACATAAATATAACACCTATTCACCGGAAAAGGGACATGCCTTCCGGAAAATTCTGCTCTTTAAGAACTTCCGAAGCCGGAAGGAAGTTGTTGACGCTGTAAACTTCATATTCAAGCAGATCATGTCGGTCCATGCAGGCGAACTGGATTATACCGACGATGAAGCTTTGAATCCAGGAGCGGTTTTCGCCGAAAGCTACCAAGAGGATTGGACGGTTGGGGGAGAAGCCGAGCTTCATCTTATCCAGACCGGCATCGGTAAACAAGAGGATGTCGATTCCGGCCCCAATGAAGCCTATGATGCACAAGAAACCTCAGAAGATGTCGAAGATGAAGAAGAAATACTGGATAACATCCAATGTGAGGCACGTTTGGTTGCCCAAAGAATCCATCAGTTGGTGGAGTCCGAGGACAGGACCTTCGCTGTTTATGACAAAAGTAAGAAGGAATACCGAAAGGTAGAGTTTCGGGATATTGTCATACTCTTAAGAACCACAAAAAATTGGTCGGAGGTCTTTGTGGATGAACTGGCCATAGCGGGTATTCCGGCTTTCGCGGATACAGGGAGCGGATTCTTCAAAACCATTGAGGTTCAAGTTGTTCTATCGCTCTTGCAGATCATTGACAACCCTTATCAAGATATTCCGCTGCTGGCGGTACTTCGTTCACCAATGGTTTCCTTTACCACCGACCAACTGGCCGAGCTTCGGTTGGCTGACAGAAAAGGCCCGCTTTTTGATGCTCTGAGAAAATGTGCAGCGGGAACCGGTAAAATCTCTTTAAAGGCGGCTGAGTTCCTTGAAAAGCTGAAGAAGTGGCGGGAGATGTCATTGTATTTATCCACCGATCAGCTTCTTTGGCGGCTTTATGATGAAACAGGCTATTATGGTATGGTTGGAGCCATGCCTGCAGGCGAACAGCGGCAGGCTAATTTAAGAATTCTCTTTGAACGGGCCAGGCAATTTGAGGAAACAAGCTATAAGGGGCTTTTTAATTTTATCAGCTTCATAGACAAGCTTAAGAGCAGCAGAGGTGATATGGGAAGCGCCAAAACCCTAAGCGAGAACGACAATGTGGTCCGTATCATGAGTATCCATAAGAGCAAAGGTCTGGAATTCCCGGTGGTGTTTCTCTCAGGCTGCGGCAAGAAATTTAACTTGCAGGACATGAACAAAAGTATTTTGCTTCATCAGGACTTGGGTTTTGGGCCCGATGTGGTCGATCACATACGGCGTCTGTCCTGGCCTTCGGCGGCAAAACAGGCTATCCGGGAGAAGATCAAGGCTGAAACCCTGTCAGAGGAAATGCGTATTCTCTATGTCGCCCTGACAAGAGCTCGTGAGAAGCTCATTATAACAGGTGCCGCCAACGATGTGGGCAAGGCCGTTACCAAATGGCTGGCTACCGCAGGTTCTGAGGAAAGCAGGCTTCCCGACTATGAAATGTTGAAAGGGAACAATTATCTTGATTGGATCGGCCCAGCCCTTATGAGGCATAAAGGCTGCGGAGACCTTCGGAACAGTGCACCCATAGGAAGTGAGTTCAGGGGGTGCTTGATTGATGATCCCTCTCAATGGCAGATTAAGCTATGGAACAAGGGTGACGTGCTTAATGGCAGGCGTTCGGAGGAAAGCCTGGAGGGTGAATTTATTGCATGGCTTGACAGCTTGAGCGGTAAAGCACATCAAGATAATCATGAGCCATCTCATCAGATCACCTTGGAAGAGATGTTAAAAGAACAGCCAGAATTAATAATAACCTCACCCGTTACCGAAACTAAAAATTTCGATAGGCTTATCGCAGGCATTGAAACACCTTGTGTTATAAATATTAATGAAGAAATCGAGCGACGGCTGAGCTGGAAGTACCCCTATGTCAAAACCTCCAAGGTTCCGGCCAAGGTTTCGGTTACAGAATTAAAAAGACGTTTTAATACACAGATTTCAGAGGACAGCGGTGCAATACCGAGCTACCTTCCCACACTCGTCAGCAAGCCCTTATTCCTTGAGGAAAAGAAGGGTCTGAGTGCTGCCGAAAAAGGAACCATTCTCCATTTTATCATGCAGCATCTGGATTTCAGCCGGATTGCGCCCCGTGAATCCGAGATAATGGCTCAGATAGAGGCTATGATTGCCAAAGACTTAATAACCCGCCAGCAGGCACAAAGCGTTGACATTCAGAAAATCAATCAACTCTTTAGCTCAGAACTAGGCAAGAGAATGCTGGCGTCGGGCAGTATCAACAGGGAGGTTCCCTTTAATATGGAGATACCCTGCTGTGAACTCTACAGGGATATGAATGCCGAAGACTGCCAGGATGAAACCGTACTTCTGCAGGGGGTTATTGACTGCTTCTTTGAGGAGCTGGACGGTATCGTTCTGGTGGATTATAAAACCGACTATGTACCTGACGGTAAGGAAGAGTCAATAAAAGAACGTTACAGACTGCAGATACACTATTATTCAAGGGCTTTGGAGATACTTACGGGTAAAAAGGTCAAAGAGAAATATATTTACCTTTTTTGGAACGGGAAAGTGATAAGCTACAATGATTAGCGGGTTGACTTTTGCTTTGTTAATCGAGACAGGCCAGCTCATAGCCAAGCTCCTTCAGCATGTTCAAATCGGTTTCGATAGTGTAGCCTGCTGTTGTCAACATATCTCCGGAAATTGCAGCATTTGAACCCGATTGATAACACAGGCGTCCATGATCCGGCATCAATCCCCTGCCTCCAGCCAGACGGATGGCGGCATCTGGGACCAGAAAGCGGAACACTGCGATTGTTGTGCGGACTTCATCCATGGACAGCGGAGTATGCTTTTCGAAAGGTGTACCGGGGATCGGATTGAGTACATTTACCGGAATTGATTTGACACCCAACTCCCGGATTGAAAGAACCATATCAATACGATCCTCCATGGTTTCACCAAGACCCAGGATGCCGCCGCTGCAAACGTTCAGTCCGGCTGCTTTGGCGGCATGGATGGCGGCCTGACGTAACCAATGAAAAACGCAGTACACCACGCTCATAGTCTGATTTTACGCGTTCCGTAATTTCTGCCTTCGGAAGCAGCGGATAGCTCTTCACTTCGGCATGATAATAGGCTGACTGTGCACAGAATTTACAATTTTCCGAACACCGCCCGCTTTTTGCGTTAATGATGGTGCAGAGGTCAAACCGGTCTTTGCAGAAATTCCTTCGGATACGGTCAGAAGCTGAACATAGTTCTTCCAATGGCTGTTCTGCAAGCGCCAGGGCATCCTTTTTGGTCAGTATTTCATTGCTCAGAACCCGCTGTTCACATTCGTTTACAAAGCTCATTTGATTGCCCTTCCTTGATCTGACTCCATCGTTAATACTCCAGCCTGTTGCAGACGGTGGCGCAGCATCGGGCCGACAGTGATGGCAATCGCTATTTTTACCCCGTCGCCAAGCAGAAACGGAAAGACACAGATAGTTAATGCATACCACACCTCGCACTGCATCTGGAAAACAAACCATATTGTTCCCAGTAGATAGGCTACGGATGTGCCCAAAACCATACCTACAGCTGTAACAAGGCGGTTGCCCTTGCTTTTTTCAAGGAATAGGCCAATGATAATGGCCATAGGGATAAACCCGATCAGATAGCCGCCGGTCGGACCCGCCAGCTTTGCCAGGCCGCCGCTGTATGCTGAAAATACTGGCAGACCCGCCATACCCAACAGCAGATACATCATATAGCTGAGCGTACCCAATTTCGTACCGAGCAAATAGACAGCAAAATAAATGAGCAGGTTTGTCAGTGAGATAGGTACTGCACCAATGGGAATCGACAGTGGCCCAAGAATACACAAAGCTGCGGTTATTAGCGCTATCACTGTTAATTGATAAGTCGTTAATTTTTGTTCTCTCATGTTTTGCTCCGCCTTTTATTGTTAATACAAAAAAAGCATAAAGTATATGGAGTGAATTGTCAACCGTTATCTAAAAAGAGGTTTACAATCAAGTTGTATCCGGTGTTCAACCTCTACGATGGTTGCAAATGCTTTCTGAAAGAAATAAAATAATGGATGTCATAGATTGTCTTTAAAGGAGGCCTTATGCGCATTTTACATACATCCGACTGGCATCTGGGCAAGAATCTGGAACAGATCAACCGTATTGATGAGCAGAGGGAATTCATTGACTTTCTCTGCAATGCGGTTGAAGAACAGAAGATTGATCTGGTGCTCATTGCCGGTGATTTATACGATACCTATAATCCCTCTGCTGCCGCAGAAGAGCTTTTTTATGATGCCATTGAGAGGCTTAACGACAAAGGGAAGCGGGCGGTTATTGTCATTGCCGGCAACCATGATAATCCCGAGCGGCTTTGCGCCGCAAGCCCCCTGGCCTATAAAAACGGCATTATTCTTTTGGGATATCCCGGAAGCGATGCGGGAGAATACAAAATCAACAATGAGACTATTCGATTAACTCAATCAGGTCAGGGTTGGCTGGAGCTTGATATGAAAAGCTGCGGCCAGTCTGCGGTTATCCTTACTCTACCTTACCCTTCCGAAGCCCGCCTTGAAGAGATTTTGTCCCATGAGGTCGATGAAGGCATACTTCAAAAAGCCTATTCTGAAAAGATAGGGAGTATTTTATCTACATTGAGCCGGCACTTTCGGGAGGATACGGTCAATCTGATCATTGGTCACCTTTTCCTTAAGGGCGGCAAGGAATCTGATTCTGAGAGAACCTTACAGGTAGGCGGGGCTATGACGGTGGATGCAAATGTATTGCCGCCCAATGCGCATTATACCGCTCTGGGCCACCTCCACAGACCCCAGGAAATCAAAAATGCACCCTGCCCTGTGTTTTACTCAGGATCACCCTTGGCCTACAGCTTCTCAGAAGCAGAGCACAGCAAGGCCGTTTACATTATTGAAGCTGCTCCGGGAGCAAAGGTTGAGATAACACCCCTTTATTTAAGCTGCGGCAAGCCGTTAAGGCGCTGGGTTGCACAAGAGGGCTACGGGCAAGCTCTGAAATGGTGTGAAGAAGGTAGAGACAATAATGCATGGGTTGACCTGGAGATTGTGATTGATCAGGTTCTGACCATTGAGGAGCAGAAGCGCTTAAGAAGCCTGCATCCCGGCATTATCAATATTCGTCCCCGGCTTAAAACCGAGAGCCTGGAGGTTCTATGTCCCCAAAGCAGGGAAGGCCGGAAAATCGACGAGCTTTTTAAGGATTACTTTAAATACAGGACGGGCACGGATATAACGGGTGAGCTGATGAGTGCCTTCATTGAGATATTAAGTGAAGATGAGGACGGAGGTGATGGACATGAGACCGAAGCTTCTTGAAATAGAGGGCTTGCAGAGCTTTCGTAAAATTCAGAAAATAGACTTTGAACTTCTAAGCGAAACTGGTTTGTTCGGTATTTTTGGGCCTACCGGCAGCGGGAAGTCCACGGTTCTTGATGCCATTACCTTGGCACTTTACGGAAAGGTCAAGCGGGCAGAAGGGGGCACCCAGGGCATCATCAATACCCATGAAAAAACAGCCAGGGTTTCTTTCGCCTTCGAGCTTATAAGGGATGGAAGCCGAAGAAATTACAGGGTGGAGCGGGTTTATCAGAGGAAGAAGGGTACCCAGAATTCCAGTGAAGTGAAAATAGCCCGGCTCATTGAAGTAACCGAAGCGGGGGAAATTCCTGTCTGTGATAAAGCCGTTGAGGTCAGCAATGCCATAAAGGATTTGCTGGGGTTAAGCCACGAGGATTTTACCCGTGCTGTTGTGCTGCCTCAAAACAGCTTTCAGGAGTTTCTCCTTCTCAATAACGCAGAACGTCGCGGTATGCTGGAGCGGATATTCTATTTGGAGGAATACGGCAAGCAGCTTACCGATAAGCTCGGCAGAAAGATGAATATGCTTAGAAGCCGGATTGATCATTTGTCAGGTGAATTAAAGGGTTATGAGGATGCATCCGACGAGGCAATTTCCCAAGCCCTAAAAGCAAGGGATGAGGCGGCGCTAGAGCGGGACAATGCCCTTAAGGAGCATAGAAAACTGGAAAGCCGGTTTAATGAAGCAAAAGAGATATGGAGCCTGGTCCAGGAGCTTTCCCATGTGATGGAGAAAGAACAATTACAGCTTTCTTCAAAAGAAAAAATGGATGAGAAAAGAGTAAGCCTGGACAAGGCCCGGAAAGCGGATAGCCTTTTAGAGTCGATTCAAAAGAGCAAGGAGCTCAGCGAAAAGCTTGAAAATACAGAAAATGAGCTCAAGAAAGTCCTGGTCGAGCTTCCCAATGCCAAAACCAGCTTGGATGAGACGGCCAAAAGTTATGATGCCCTGCAAGAGGAGATGAACCATGAACAACCCCGGTTAGCGGGCCGAAGGGCCCGGCTGGAGGATGCTTTAGGCATTCATACCGAGGTCAAAGCATTGACGGAGGAGATAAGCTCTTTCAAAAAAGCTGCGGAGCTAATAAACGGTGAAATAGTAAGCAAAACAGAACTCATCAAGAAAGAAACTCAGGGGTATGACCGGCTTGAACAAGAGCTTATTAAGATTAAAGCAGAAGCGGATACAATGAAAATTTCTCCGGAATACCGCATGCAAATCCAGGAGGGAGTAAAGCTTGAAAGAGAAGGAGAAGCACTGAATGAAAATGTGAAAGAGTTTGAAAAAAGGACAAGCTCTCTCAAAAAGATCATTATTGATCTGACCCAAAAACAAAATGTCGTGAAAGAAGAAATCTCTGCTGTTGCGGAAAAGCTGAATGACCTCGATGAAGAAAAGCAAAAGCATGATGCCAATATGCCCGCCGACAAAGCTGTGATACAGAAAAAAACCGAGAAGCTTCATAGCTTTCAGGCGGTGTATGAGATCCTATGCTTCCGTAAAAAGGAACTGGATGGCCTTGAACTCAAGATGGCCAGGCAAAAGGATGAGCTTGAGGAGCTTGCCCGGAAAGCTTCACATCTGGAAGAAATCAAGAGCAAGGCTTATAGGCTTTTTGAAGGCTGCAAGCAGGAACTGGAGAATGTCGTAAAAGAAATGGACAGAGATGCTGCCCACCGGTTGTCACTGGTTTTAAAAGAGGGTGAACCCTGCCCGGTTTGCGGATCTTCTCATCATCCTAGACCTGCCGCACATGAAGCGGGCTCGGATTCTTCGGTAATGAATCAGCGCATAGAACAAGCCAGGGAGAAGGTGGTCTATGCCGAGCAGGATTTTAAAGAGGCAGAAAAAGCGGTTCTTCTGATGGGCGAAAAAATCAAATCCTTAGCCGAGCAGAATGCTCTGGCTCAGCAAGAATTCGAGCAGAAAACCCTTGAATACAATCTGGAGAAGTCAAAACTCCCTGATTCCCTCAAGCTAATGGATTTGGAGCCTCTGGGACAGGAACTTCTGCGCATGAGCCAAATCAGCATAGAAAAACTCAATGCTATAGAGGCTTGGGAAAAAGAACAGGAAAACTATAAGGAGAAGCTCCAAAAGCTAAACGAGGTTCTTAATGAACACCGCCTTAAGGAGCATGGACTGACAACCGAACTAAAGGTTAACCATGAAAGCCTTGATGAGCATGAGAAATCCCTGATTGTGGCTCAAAATGCCGCTCATGAGGTACTGCAGAAATACGCTGAATTCTTAAAGATCTGCCAAATACAGAAGGCATCGGCAGAATTGAGCAAAATTTCAGAGATGGATCACCGTCTTCACAATCTACAGAGCAGTATGGAGAAAATCCGGGAGGCCGGGAGTCAGAAGCAATTACTCCTTGAAAAGGTAAAAGAAGAGCTTCGTATGCTTAATACCGAGTTCATAAAAAACGAAACAGAGCTAAAGAACCTTACAATTCAAAAGGATACCCGAGAAATCAGACTCAGAGAATTAGCTGGAGCAGCCTCTATTGATGACGAAATTAAAAGCATTGAAATGAAGCTTGACCGGTATGCAGAGCTTGATAAGCAATATCGTGAACATTTGCAGGCTCTTGAAAAGCAGGTTAACGCCCTTGAAAACAAAAAAGCACTCATAATGAATCAGAAATTGATTTATACCGAGAGCTGGACATCGGTGGAAAAGAGTCTGATTGTTGCTCTCAAGGATAAAGGTTTTACGGATATAAATGATGTGGCAGTATCACAATTGCCCCAGGCTGAACAAAAGACCCTAATGAATGAAATAGAAGTCTATGATCAGAACGGAATCAATATCCAGGCTCAAATGGCTATGATAAAGAAGAAGCTTAATTTACGCAGCATAACCGAAGAGGAGTGGAACCAATTAAGCAGCGCTTACCAGGAAATAGCTGTTTACAAGGAAGAGTGTGTTTCCAGAAGCGAGGTTGCCAGGGCTCATTATGAGAACACCAAGAGCAAGCATGAGAAATGGGTTGAGCTCAATAAAAGCCATCAGGAGCTTACCCATAAACAAGGCCTGTTTGAACAGATCCAGAAGATACTGAAGGCTGAGCTGCGCAAGGATAACAGCTTTATTGATTACATTGCTGAAGAACGAATGCGTTATGTGGCGGCCAAGGCCTCTGAGACTTTAGGTATCATGACCAAATACAAGTATGCTCTAGAGCTTGATACCGAGACCGGATTTAACAGTCGTGACAATGCCAATGGCGGGGTTTGCCGAAGAGTCACTTCCCTATCTGGTGGAGAGACTTTCCTGACCTCACTGTCATTAGCCCTGGCCCTGTCTGAGCAAATTCAACTGAAAGGGCAAAGCCCCCTGGAATTTTTCTTCCTCGACGAGGGCTTCGGAACATTGGATAATAGTCTTTTGGATACGGTCATTGATTCCCTGGAACGTCTCAGTAAAAAGGAAAGGGTTATTGGCCTTATCAGTCATGTACCCGAGCTCAGAAGCAGATTAGGACGGAGGCTCATCATCGATCCGCCGTCGACTCAGGGCGATGGCAGCAGAGTTAGGATTGAAAAGGCTTAAATAGGTGGAAACTTCAACTATAGCTATTTGGTGGCTTGAGAAGCCATCAGGCAAGTTCTATAATGAAATTGTACATGAATTTGTGTACGATGCGGCATCCGGAGCCGACTTTCGTAAGAAAGGAGTGATCAGTAAAGTGAAGATTGCAATGGAGGTGGCCATCCTTTGATGGCCCGAGAGGGCGGCAGCCGCTAAAGGGTTACCGCCCTTTTTGTTTGAGAAACTATTGATATATTTATTCTTTATCTTGACTTATAAGGAAAACTCATCATAGAATAAATATGTATTTCAATAAGGAAGGAGTGTTCTAAATGAAAATGATCAATAAAGAGGTGGCTTTTCTCTAAACTGAATATGGGCAAAGGGTGAAAAAATAGTACCTGTTCAGGTGTGCTGTTTTTGAGTGCCTTTTGCGACGCATTCTATATAACCCAGCAGCCAAGGAGCAATCAAAACATAAGTTCCGATTCTTTCGGAAGTTAATTTTTGATCATCCCTAATCATTGTTAATATTTAGGACAGTTGGTACGGTAAAGGTTATCGTGCTTTTTTTATGCCTATTTTAAGGAGTGTGGCCCTATTGAATTACAAAAATGCAAAGAAGATTCTGCCGGAAAGGCTTTTGAGAGAATTGCAGCAATATGTTCAAGGAGAAATTATCTATGTACCCGGAGATGGCTCCATGAGAGCCGGATGGGGAGAAGCCAACGGAACAAAAGAAAAATATCTGATGAGGAATAGAGAAATAATCAAGCTGTACCAGGAGGGGGCAAGCCTCCTCGAAATAGCTGAAAACTACTATTTATCTGAATACAGTATTAGAAAAATAATTAGTGAAAACAAAAATAAGGTGCTGCAGCTGGAGAATGCGTAAAGAGAAAATAATTATGGTATTTATTGATTTAAAAGAAAGTCAGGTAACTAACCTGGCTTTCTTTGTGCCACGGGTCGAGGTATGTAGTACGCAATGCGAACCTCTAATCACGGATCGAGTCTTGTGGTGCGTTCCTGTGGGAACGCACCTCTATTGACAAGGCGATAGATAATGACTATGCTGAGATTGATATGACCCATTATGTAAAACAGAAGGAATGTGCAATGAAAATAATCATCATCGGCGACGGTAAAGTGGGGTATAGCTTAGCCGAGACGTTATCCAAAGAAGATAATGATGTCACCATCATTGATAAAAACCCTGAGGCTTTGAAAAAGGCTAGTGAATATCTGGATGTCATGTGCATTAAAGGTAATGGTGTCAGCACTAATATTTTACTTGAGGCAGGCGTAAAAGAGGCGGATGTTTTAATTGCGGCTACTACCAGTGATGAAATGAATATGGTTTGCTGCCTGACCGGTAAAAAGCTGGGTGCCAGGCATACCATTGCAAGGATAAGAGACCCCGAATATGCCAATGAGCTTTCCATACTAAGAACTGAGCTGGAGCTTGATCTGGTAATCAATCCGGAGCAGGCGGCAGCACGTGAAATATCAAGATTGCTGAGATTCCCTTCAGCCGCTGATGTAGAACCCTTTGCAAAGGGCAGAATTGAATTGGTTGAGATTAAGGCAACTCAGGACATGCCCATTGTTGGCATGCAGCTCAAGAATATTTCTCATAAGGTATCATCGGATATCTTAATTGGGGCTGTATTAAGGGGTGAGCAGGTCATTATTCCAAACGGCTCCTTTGAAATAAAGGAGAATGATGATCTCTATATTGTCGGTAAGCCCACCAATGTTTTTAATTTCTGCAAGCAGAATGGAAAATGCACTCAAAAGATTAAAAATGTTATGGTAGTAGGCGGAGGAAGAATGGCTTACTATCTAGCACAAAACCTGAAGCAGTTTGATATGAAGGTTAAGATCATTGAAAGCAATAAGGATAGGTGTATTGAGCTATCAGAAATTCTTCCGGATTCCCTGATCATTCATGGGGACGGTACAGATGACAGCTTACTCAATTCAGAAAATCTTGGCGATATGGATGCTTTCATCGCCTTAACAGGCCGGGATGAAGAGAACCTCATTTGCGCCTTGCTTGCAAAGCAGTATGGTGTTAAGAAGGTCATTTCTAAAATCACAAGAATCAATTACCCTGTTATCATAAAGAATATGGGCATTGATAATGTACTTAACCCCAAGCTCATCACCACAAATTATATTTTAAGGTTTGTTCGAGGGCTTAAAAATGCCCTGAATAATCCGGTTGAAACAGTTTATAAAATCATTGACGGACAGGCGGAGGTTCTTGAATTTGCTGCAAGAAATTCAGCAAAATTTTTGAATGTTCCTTTAAAAAAGCTCAAGCTTGCCGATGGCGTCATTATTGCATCCATTGCAAGAAAGAACGAGATTATTATCCCCCACGGAAATGACATGATCAAGATGGGAGACAGCGTTATTATCATTTCAAAGGGGAAACAGTTTTCTGATTTAAATGAGATTGTTGAATCGGTGGTAGAGTAAGATGAACTTCAGTATGATATTTAAAAGTCTTGGAATGGTCATGATAGTTGAGGCAGCGTGCATGCTGCCTTCCTTATTGGTGTCATTGATCTATAAGCAGCAGGATTTTTTTTCCTTTATCGTAACCATATTGGCTATGGTTATATTCGGGCTTATCCTATACAGCATTAAAGCCCGTAATTCCAATATCTATGCCCGGGACGGCTTTGCCATTGTTTCTGTGGGATGGGTTCTTGTTTCCTTTTTCGGGGCCTTGCCTTTTTTTATAAGTGGTGCTATACCGTCATTTATAGATGCTTTTTTTGAATCAGTATCCGGCTTTACCACCACCGGATCTACCATACTGAAGGAAATTGAGAGCCTGCCGAGAGGCATTTTGTTCTGGAGAAGCTTTACTCACTGGATGGGTGGAATGGGGGTTCTGGTTCTGACTCTTGCTATTTTGCCAAAAGCCGGAGCCACTACTTTTCAAATTATGAAAGCCGAAAGCCCAGGACCCAATCCCGGCAAGCTTGTTCCTAAAATAGGACAGACAGCAAAAATTCTATATAGCATTTACATCGTTCTTACACTTATTCAGATAGGATTGCTTCTTATTGCGGGGATGCCGGTATACGACTCCCTTATTCACGCTTTCGGGACCGCCGGAAC
Source organism: Bacillota bacterium (assembly GCA_023443745.1). Taxonomy (GTDB): domain Bacteria; phylum Bacillota; class Clostridia; order DSM-8532; family DSM-8532; genus DTU059. The sequence continues at coordinate 174,798 of JAEZTB010000030.1, read as the reverse complement.
CGGCGGCTTTTCCAATATGAATAAGAGCGTCGGTGCTTACGGAAATGTCTTTATTGAAGTTATTATAACAGTATTTATGTTTATTTTTGGTGTTAATTTTACCCTTTATTACCAGGGCTTAAAGGGTAATATCAAATCTATATTCAAAGATGAAGAATTTCGCTTTTATTTGGGGACCGTTATTGTTGCCATCTTACTTATTACCATAAATCTTTACGGAACGGTGTTTGATTCTCTTTGGCAAGGGCTCAGACATGCTTCGTTTCAGGTGAGCTCCATTATTACCACAACCGGTTATGCCACAACGGATTTCAACCTTTGGCCGGTATTCAGTAAGTCTATTCTTGTGCTGCTCATGTTTATCGGTGCCAGTGCCGGATCAACGGGCGGCGGTATCAAGTGTATAAGAATTGTTCTACTTTTTAAAGCCATAAAACGGGAAATTATTAAGGTTATCCATCCGCGATCCGTCTATTCTGTGAAGATTGGCGGTAGAATTGTTGAAGATGAGACTTTGTCCGGGGTTATGACCTATTTCTTTGTTTACATAGCCATATTTGTAGGATCACTCCTTATTGTAGCTCTGGACGGTATGGATTTGGTCACAACGTTTACGGCAGTTGCGACCACTATTGGCAATGTTGGCCCCGGTCTGGAGGTTGTAGGGCCTATAGGAAGCTTTGCAGATTTTTCATTCTTAAGCAAAGGGGTCTTTTCAATCATTATGCTTTTTGGAAGGCTGGAAATATTCCCGATGCTCATTCTCTTTACGCCGTCCTTCTGGAAGCGGGTTAATATATGACCGCGGCTTAAGAGCCCTCAGCTGAATAATTTATGATTAATCTCTAAACCGAATGGATAAGAATATAATAGATACAAAGGAGGCTTAGAATTATGAATATGGATTTTTATAATGCGGTTAAAAATAGACGAACCATTTATGGCATAAACAAGGAGCATGTCGTATCGGACGAGAAAATTGTCGAGGTCGTAGAAAACGCTGTCAAGCATTCACCTTCAGCTTTTAACTCCCAGAGCGGAAGATCTGTTGTTCTTCTGGGCGAACACCATGAGAAGCTATGGGATATTGTAAAAGAGACCTTGCGAAAGATTGTACCTGAGGGAAGCTTTCCTCAGACCGAGAGTAAAATTGACAGCTTTGCGGCTGGATATGGGACGGTGCTTTTCTTCGAAGATCAGAGCATTATCGAAGAATTGCAGGCTAATTTTTCACTGTACAAGGATAATTTCCCCATCTGGTCCCAGAATTCAACCGGAATGCTCCAATATGTTGTTTGGACATCTTTGGAGATGGAGGGGTTTGGTGCTTCTTTACAGCACTATAACCCGCTGATTGATGATGAGGTCAAGAAACAGTGGAACCTTCCGAGGAATTGGAGGCTTACCGCCCAAATGCCTTTTGGTAAACCGACAGCACCTCCGGATGAGAAAGAATACATTCCCTTGGAGGAACGTGTTAAGATCTTTAAGTGAGATAAAAGCAAATCAGGACCGCCGGCTCAGCCGGCGGTTTGTTCTGCCCCTATAAGGGGCTGTTACCAGCTACATCTCAAGATGTATTGAATTTGGTTTGCCAATCGCATAAAATTCACTCACTAACCCTAAAGGGTTTTAGTTCTTGTGTTTATTTACCGACTCACCCGTAAATGGGTCTATATCTTCTTGTAACTGGTTTCTGATATTTTCCTACTGTATCTACATATGAGCCAAATGTATTAGGAAAATTGCAAAATAGCCCGGAACAAGGGCAAAAATAAATTTTAAGCTATCACATTACGCAAGACACCGCCTTAGTGAGACTATGGGCGGTGTTTTTGTTTGGTAGCGGTTACTTCGGGCCACAGTTGCCCTGCTTGTCGTTTTGCGTTGGATTTGTATCTATTCGTTTAAGCGTATATAATTATAATTGCTTGATTATATGATGTTTTGACTAAACAGAAAGGAAACGATAGATATGGATTATATATCAACACAGCAGGCGGCTGATAAATGGGGCATTTCAAGCAGACGGGTACAACAGCTATGCGAACAAGGACGTGTCATGGGCGCGATTCGTTTTAGCCGGGTTTGGGCAATTCCAAAGGAAGCTCCAAAACCTCAAGACCCGCGCTTGAAGCAGAGTAAAGAAAACAACGGAGGTACACAATGAAAAAAACGATTTTGATATTGGAAGATGATGAAAACTTAAACCGTGGCATTGCATTTACTTTTGAGAAAGACGGTTATCAGGCTGTTTCGGCAAACTCTATCAAAGAAGGGAAACGGATCATGGAGCAGCACAAAGCCGACCTTATCATACTGGATTTGGGGCTGCCGGACGGCAATGGAATGGACTTTTGCAAAGAAATAAGGGCATATTCAAACGTCCCAATTATTATGCTTACAGTTTGTGATTTGGAAACGGACGAGGTATCGGGCTTACTGGCGGGAGCGGACGATTATATTACCAAGCCGTTTTCACTCTCCATCCTCCGGGCAAGAGTGGAAGCCTTGCTGCGCCGCACAGAAGCGGAAAGCCGACATATCATCAGTTCCGGCCAATACAGGCTGGATACGGACACATGCAAATTTTATCGCGGTGAAGAAGAAATCTCCATCAGCGTTACGGAATTCAAGCTGCTTGTTTTTCTTATGACGAATGCCGGACAAGTGCTTTCAAAAGAGCAAATCCTCTCTTCGCTATGGGACAACGCCGGAAATTTCGTGGATGAAAATACCCTATCGGTGAATATCAGCCGTTTGCGTGCAAAGATGGAGGACGACCCCAAAAATTCTCAAACCATTAAGACTATTCACGGCATAGGCTATATTTGGATCGGAGGGGTGTAAGGATGGCGCTTACAGTTACTATTGTCATTGCTGTCATTTTGTGCAGCTTGACCCTCCTTTTCAGCTATCGCTATGTAAAAAGAACTTTCGATTCTATTGATCGGGTTTTGGACAGTGTATTAGCTAAAAATGCAGAGCTTTCATTGGAAGCAGCGGCAGACAGCAGGCTTTCCAAGCTGACGCATAAAGCCGTTAAAATCATTCGGATGAATACAATGGATATTTCTCAAACCAAGCAGGAGAAAGAAATTATACAAAGCTTCATATCGGATATGTCCCATCAGATGAAAACACCCCTATCCGGTGTCGCCATGTATACCGACCTGCTGCTTGAGGGAAGCATTACCGAAGCCGAGCGGCAGGAATTTTTATCGCGTATTAAAACGGGAACGGAAAAGCTGCAATGGATGATGGACAGCCTTGTAAAAATGTCAAGGCTGGAGGTAGGAGCTATCGAATTGTCTCCTGTTCCCATAGGTATCAAACAAACCATTTCCGACAGCATCAGCACCGTATACGGGGCGGCGACCAAGAAAAACATTTTCATTAAAACAGCGTATTTTGAGGATGTTCCATTGCTGCATGACCGCAAATGGACAAGTGAAGCAATCACAAATATTTTGGAAAATGCAATCAAATACTCCTCAGCCAACGAAGAAATCAATATATTCGCGGAAACCCTGCCTATCTATACAAAAATCAGCATTACCGATTATGGTATCGGAATTGCCCCCGACGAGTGGAACTCTATTTTCAAGCGGTTTTATCGAGGACGAACCGCAAAAGGTATTGATGGGGCTGGATTAGGACTTTATTTCGCTTCACTGATATTTTACAAACAGGGCGGCTATATCCTTGTAGATTCCAAGCCGGGGAAATATACGACATTCACAATGTTCTTACAAAACTGTAAGAAATAAATCGTGTTTTGTTAGGAGCCTGCAAGAATTGCAATTTATGATAAAAGCATAAGCGAAAGGAGAGTGAAGAAATGCCGATTTTATTAACGCAGGGACTTAAAAAACACTATGGAAAGGAACCGAATATTGTCCGCGCCCTTGATGGCGTTGATATAGCTGTAGAAGCGGGAGAGTTTGTGGCAGTTGTCGGAATGTCCGGCTCCGGAAAAAGTACACTTCTGCATATGCTGGGAGGTCTTGACAAGCCGACAGACGGGAAAGTGATTGTTGATGGACACGAGCTTTCTAAAATGTCGGATGAGCAGCTAGCCATATTCCGTAGACGTAATGTGGGATTTGTGTTCCAGAGTTACAATCTCGTCCCGATTTTAAGCGTTTATGAAAATATCGTGTTGCCGATTGAATTGGACGGCAATACAATAGACGGAGCTTTTATAGACGAGATTATTGACACACTGGGACTTAGCGAGAAACGCAATAATCTACCCAACATGCTTTCCGGCGGTCAGCAGCAGCGCGTAGCGATTGCCCGTGCACTTGCAACAAAACCGTCTATTTTACTTGCGGACGAGCCTACCGGTAATTTAGACACGAAAACCAGTCAGGATGTCTTAGGTGTTCTGAAAATGACTTCCACCAAATTTCATCAGACCATGATGATGATTACCCATAACGAGCAAATCGCCCAGCTTTCGGACCGCGTTATCCATATAGAGGACGGCAAAATCGTCCGGAAAGGCTGTGGCTGAAAATGAAGAATAACAACGGCGCTGTTATAAGGCGACTTATAGGTAGAAGCCTTAAATCCAATAAGAAAAGAAACCTCTTTATTATTATTGCAATCACGCTTACAACATTGCTCATAGGCTTTGTTTTCAGCGTCGGAATGAGCCTACTGGAATCCATGAAGATGGAACACATACGATTTGCGGGCACATTAGGGCACGCTGCGGTCGGCCACCCTACGGATTCACAAATAGAACAACTTAAAAATTTAGATTATGTTCGGATTGTTGGCGTGAATAATAGCGTTGGTTTCGTAAAAAATACGCCGCAAATGGGAAAAATTGCTCTGTCATTGCATTACTTTGACAAAACAGAGTGGGAGGAATTGCGCGCTCCCGCTTGTACGGATATTGTAGGCAGTTATCCTCAACAGGTTAATGAAATTATGGTTTCTCGTGGGGTTCTCGAGAAATTAAGCATAAATAACCCAACCGTTGGTATGGAAATACCGCTTACCTACTATATCGAAAGTGGAAATAGCGATACGTTGCTAAGTGAAAATTTCCGTTTATCCGGTTGGTTCTCGAGTTATGCACTTCTAAACTCAATGAATTCAGCAGATACTATCCTTGTTTCTGAAAAATTATCGCAAAAATACGGAAAGGCCGTTGAAAAAGTCGGTTCCGCAACGGTAATGTTCGATAACGACTCACGGGTTTTGGAATATTGTGAAAAGCTCAGACAGGATCTAGGCCTATCGGAAGATCAGCCGGTAGCGCCTGCTCAACTGTATGATATAAAAGAGGGTTCTACGAGCGCCAGCTTGATTGCTTTGTCTGCCATAATTGCGTTTCTGATTTTTACAGGGTATCTTTTAATATACAATGTCTTATATATTTCTGTTTCCAGAGATGTGCGTTTTTATGGGCTACTTAAAACACTGGGAACAACGCCCAAACAAATCAGACATATTGTTATAGGTCAAATGCTGCGTCTATGTTTAATTGGAATACCCATCGGTACTTTACTGTCTTTGCTGCTTTCACTGGTAGCTGTTCCTCTGTCCATTTCCACATTGAGGATTGTTTCCACTGGCGCTGTCGTATCCTTCTCGCCCCTCATTTATCTTGGCGCTGCGTTATTTGCCTTGCTCACAGCAATTTTAGGAGCATTTAAACCGGCAAATAAGGCGGCAAGTATTTCACCTATTGAAGCACAGAAGTTTACGGGCATTGACTATAACCGAAGTCATACCTATAGGTCTGCCCATGGAAAACCATTTAAAATGGCTTTCCGTAATATTTTCAGGGATAAAAAGCGTGCAATGGTGGTATTGCTTAGTCTATTTCTCGGGGTAACAACTTTTATAACCGTTACAACACTAGTTTCCAGCATGGGCATGGACAACTATGTTGAATCCATGTTCAAAAGCGATTTCATATTGAAGAATGACACATTTCAGACTATGGAGCCAAGGCAAAAATTCGATTATGACATTTTGAATAAACTGGAATCCTTGCCTGGATTTGAACGTTTAAATACCACAACAAAGGAATGGATGGGCCTTGATTATTCTTCTAAAGAGTTTGGGCAATATGTGAATGATTACTGTAAGCAAAATAATCTTGAGAATTTGACTGAAGAAGATATTAAAAGAAATTTTCGCGGATTCATTGTCGGTGTTGATGGCGAAGTGATCGCAAAATTGAACGAAACTCTTGATAAGCCCATTAACGTTGACGCATTTGAACGCGGAGAGTTTGCATTGATTGCAACCGATAATCCCGACTTATTTACGAATATTCACGAGTTGACAATCTCACCATTGCGATTAAGTAAGTCGGGTCTTGTTGGGCTGTCCGGCAGTCATAAGGTAAAAATCTCTCTTGGTGGTTTTGTTCCGTATTCCTTTAATGAAGGCGGTAGCTTAGCACCGACAGTATATGTATCTAGTGCGTTAATGGCCCAAATGTATCACGACCCAATTATATCAGAAATTAAGCTTGATGTTTCAGAAGGATATGAACGACTGGCACTCGATGCGTTAAAACAGATCATGGGGAGAGATAATGAAATATCGCGGACATCAAAACTGGAAGCTATGGAGGAATTAAATAACGCGATAATGGTCCTATATGCCCTTGGCGGCGGTATTGCGTTAATTATTGCTCTAATTGGTTTCCTAAATTTTGTTAACATGATGTCAACTGGTATTATGGTTCGCAAACATGAATTGGCAACACTTGAATCTATCGGTATGAGTCGGAAACAAGTGAGAAAGTTATTGGTAAGTGAAGGACTCGGATATGCTGTAATAACATTACTTCTCGTTTTTACAATAGGAAGTATCATTACATTTGGAATTTTTGCTTTGTTCCAGCAGCAAACGACTTATGCGGTATTTACTTATCCTCTTAGCTCGGTATTTATAGCAAGTTTGGTTATAATAGCAATCTGCATCATTACACCGGAAATGGCCTATCGCTCTATCTATCAATCAACCATTGTTGAGCGATTAAGGGAATCGGAATAAAAAAAATTATCGGCCGATAATCAAACTAAAGAGCTGCCAACACCTAAAGGTATTGGTAGGTAATTAAATGCGCGCTTTTAAAGGCCTTCCAGTGGCAGTAATGCGATTGGAGGGTCTTTTATGTGCAAATATGCTTTTCAGGTCAAACACCTTTTTAGTACAACGTTCTGCATATGCAGAACGTTATACTAGTCCACGTCGTCGTTAATAATCTCAGGTGGAAGATCAAGCTTATCGGGGTATTTGATGAGATTTCGATAGAGCTTGAAAGCCGAAGCAAAGAAGAGTCCGTCGGCAATTCTTTCATCGGTTACAACACAGACTCGCACGTATTTTTTAGTAATAACATTGTTATCTGTATCGAAGGCTTTTTCTTTCATTTTTATGCCAAACGCAATAAAGCTGCTGGTGGTACCAAAATCATAAAGATGGTGATAAACGGGCTGGATGCCCACTGAGCCCAAATCTGTTATAAAAACGCTGGTATGGAAAGGACTCAGGCGATTAATGATCTTAGGCATCAGGCCTATGTAATCCAAGCATCTTAAGACAAATACCACAAATCTCACAAGTTGGCCCGGTATGGACATAATGAGCTTAGCCAATTTGTCGGTGTCGTTTTTCATATCCACGCTTTGGTTTTCCTTGATAGCCTGATTGACCTTTTTCGCAACATCCATAAAGGTATCGGTGGCTTCAAATTTTACCTTTAAAGTTGTTTCAGGGCTCGATTCGTTAAGCTCCTTTTTTAGAACAAAGGAAATTAATATTTCATTACGCGCATAAATTCTTTGGCCTGCCACAAATCGATTAAGAGCGGGTTTTTCTGCCATAGTACGCACCATTGCAGCTATAATCACATGAAGAAATGAAATATGTTCATCAGTCTCATTTCTTTTTTTTCGAATAAATGCTTCTGTATTGGAAATCTCAATTTTCTCCTCAAAATAATTTTGAGCATCAATACGCGTTTTCATGATATAAGGAATAATCTTATAGAATGGATCCAGCGACCTTAAACGCCTGCCATCATACCGATCCCCGATTCGTCTTTTTCTTTGTGCCATTGCACGCCCCCCCGTATTTGCATTGTTACCCTTATACTAATTCGCAATAAAAATCGTTGATTTTTATCTGCCGTGATGTGATTACAACCCAGAAAGTCCTCACATGACTATCCAGATGATAATCTTATTATACAAAATAAAGGCTGCATATGGAAGAAGCTGCCTAACAGAAGGCAGCTTCTTCAGCATAAAATTCTTAGCGTTAAGTTAACAATATTTCCTTAAAATGCGAGGAAATACTGTTATACCATAGGATTACTCCTTGTTATTGTCTTTGTTCTCGCGGTTTTCGCGGTTTTCTCTGTTTTGTTTGTTTTCGTTGTTGTTTTCTTCTCTCCTGTTTCTCTGTTTGTTGTCATCCATGGTCTTTGTTCTCCTTTCGCGTATGAACGCTTATTTTGGTTGCTAAGGTACTTATTTCATGTTTTCTTCAGCCATCTGGATCATTCGCTTGACCATCTGACCACCAATAGGTCCACCCTCGTGACCATTTTGGCTTGAAGGAAGGTCGCCCTTGTAATGATCATTGTTCTCCTTGCAATATTGGAGATGACCGATTTCCTGGGCACACTCAAGTTTGAATTTGGTCAATGCTTCACGGCTCGAAGGTACAATAGGCGTTTTGGGCCTGGACATTGTTCTCACCTCCTTACCTTAAAGAATCAACTGAATCAAAAATGGTTGTCCATCCATTATTGTGGACAAAAAACAGAAAACATTGCGTGTAAAATTGAGGCAGAAAAATTTTTAACCCATGCGGGATAATTAAGAGCACATTTAAAAAAACTAAGAGTTCAAGCCGATAAAAAATATAACACATTTGAATTATTGGATATATGATGTCGTCGAAGGGGGACTAAGTGTGAAAAAGGTATTGAAAGTACTGTTTAGCCGGTTGATGGTCGTGGCATTGCTAATGGCTATTCAGGTAACATTGCTTGTTTTTCTTATCATGAAGCTTAGCACTTCGTTCATTTACCTTTACGCTCTTTTCGGAGTTGTGAGCCTGGCGGTAGTTTTCTTTATTTCCGGACAGAGAATCAACCCTTCGTACAAACTGGCCTGGACAATACCTATTCTTATTTTTCCTGTCTTTGGGGGGGCTTTATACATTTTACTGAGAACCAGCGGTGCAAGTAAAAGGTTTAGAAAAAAAATAAATGATTCCCATCAGAATACCCTGCATCTGCTTAAGCCGAAGGTTGATATACTTGATGAACTTATAGAGCATGATAAGAGCATTGCCAACCAATCCCGTTATATGGCCAAAAATGCATTCTTTCCCGCTTATAAGAACACTGTTACCAAGTACTTTCAGTCAGGAGAAAAATTCTATGATTCCCTGGTGGAGGAGCTTAAAAAGGCAAAACATTTTATTTTCATAGAGTCCTTCATTATTCGGGAAGGCGAAATGTGGAATACTATTCTGCAAATTTTAGAAGAAAAGGTGCACCAAGGAGTTGAGGTGCGTGTTATGTATGATGATGCAGGCTGTGTTACCTCACTACCCTATAAGTATTATGAAAAACTGAGAGAAAAGGGAATCAATTGCTTTGTATTCAATCCCTTTACCCCGTTGATTGAAATCCGGATGAACCATCGGGATCATCGCAAAATTATTGTCATTGACGGCTATATCTCCTATACGGGGGGTATTAATCTGGCCGATGAGTACATCAATGCCTTTGAGAAATATGGGCATTGGAAGGATGCTGCCATTCTTGTGAAAGGGGAAGCTTCCTGGAATTTAACGGTTATGTTTTTGCAGCTTTGGGGTTATATTTCAAACACTCATGAGGAATATGATCGATATAGACCCGATACTTACCATCCTGAGCCATTTGAGTCGGATGGATACGTCCAGCCTTTTGGCGATAGTCCCATTGATAACGAACCTGTAGGGGAGAATACCTATCTTAACATGATAGGTCGGGCCAGGGACTATATCTATTTATTTACGCCCTATCTTATTATCGATCATGAGATGGTTACTGCATTGATGCTGGCTGCCAAAAGCGGGGTAGATGTAAGAATTGTTACTCCTCATGTGCCTGACAAATGGTATGTGTTTCTTGTCACTCAATCCTATTACTCCGTTCTTATTGAAGCAGGCGTCAAGATTTTTGAATACACGCCGGGTTTTCTCCATTCCAAGGTCTCGGTGAGTGATGATGTCGTAGCGACTGTGGGCTCCATCAATCTTGACTACAGAAGTCTTTATTTTCACTTCGAATGCAGTGTCTGGCTTTACAAAACCCAATCGGTAGCAGCCATAAAGGAGGATTTCATGGTAACCTTCAAAAAGTGCCATGAGGTAACGTTAGAGGAGTGCCGCCAGGTGAGCCTTTTTAAGCGCATCCTAAGGAGCCTTTTAAGGCTCTTCGCACCGCTTATGTGAGATGTGAAGCCGGTTAATGTTGTAAATTTCTATAGAAAACCATTATAATAAACGTTAAATGAAACATCGGGGGCAATATGGAAATCTTCATTATTTATCTAATACTTGTAAACGTTTTGGCATTTTTCCTTTCGTTTTTTGATAAAAGTGCGGCCATTCATCACAAACGTCGGGTTCCTGAAAGGAGTCTTTTTATATTTGCCGGAATAGGTGGCTCTATTGGACTGTATCTTTCAATGATGCTATTCAGACATAAAACGAAGCATCTTTCTTTTATGCTCGGAGTACCGGCCATTATTTGTGTTCAGCTCTTCTGTGCATGGTTTTTCTTACGCCAGTAATAAGCTTTTGTTATTCTACCTGGCTAATACCACCTTGTTGCGTCCTTTTCGTTTAGCTTCGTAAAGGGCGCTGTCTGCCTTTTCAAGGAGAAGTGTATAGTCTTTCAGAGGATTTGGAAAACAAGCTACCCCTATAGAGACTGTTATCTGTATGACTTTGCCGTTAAGGAGCTGAATGGGTGCTGCTTCCACTGTTTTTCGGATTCTTTCGGCGATTTCCATTGCAAGTAAGGCGTCACAGTTTGTCATTATGACTGAAAATTCCTCGCCGCCGTTACGTGAAACCACATCAGCACCTCTTGTAGAATTAGCCAAAAGCTCTCCTAACTGGGATAACACCGTATTGCCTTCTATATGACCATAGGTATCATTCACCTGCTTAAAAAAATCAATATCAATATAAAGAAGAGAGATACTCAACTGACTGGTAAGTGCCTGGTTCAGAGCGTGATTATAGAACTGATCGAAGGAGCGTACGTTGTTTAGGCCTGTGAGATAGTCCTCCCTGGATTCGACCCTTGACCTTCTATATGCTAGGGTAATCCTGTCAAGATAGGAACAATAAAAAAACATTAAAACCGATACTACTGAGAACCCTAATGCATATGAAATAATAGATGCTATTTTAAGCGAAGGTTCAAGCACGAGAAAAGCAAGTGAAATGCTATTGCTCACAAGAACTGCTAATACGGAGATAAACCACTTTTGCCATTTTTTAATATGAGAATAGGCAGCAATACCCACGATAAGTGTGATAACGATAACATTGGCAATGGTCGCGTAGGAGGATACAGATAGGTCAAACAACAGAAAACGGCCGATAATAGTCACGACTCCCACAAGCAGGGCCGAATAAATTCCGGAGCTAAAGGCAGCCATTATAAGAGCCAGGTAGCGAAAATCTATAAGAACCTGACCTGGGAGTTGAATGGAAAACTCCATGAGTAAAAGGGACAACAAACCGAAGATGCATCCAACACTTATCCGAACCCAAAAGGGTGACTTCATGGAAAAACCAACATTTATAAAAATATGATAAATTATGCTTGTGAAAGCAATGAGCATGCAGGCATTAATGATGTACTCCCTGATCATGGCGCCTCTCCAGTTGCTATCCTTGAAAATACCTAGAATTCATATTATAGATCAGCAGAATTATTATATTATTATTATTAAAAAATTTGAATACTTCTATTTTCAACATATGTAAAATATTGATTGATTTAAATGACTTGGAGTGTGAGTTGTGGAAAACCACAAGAAGGGCACCTTTTACCGGTGCCCCCTCAATAAATGTTTCTGCTCTCTATTGCATGTATCCTGTGATAGAAATGGCTTCTCCTCTTCGGATCATCTCGGCATAGGGAGCCGGTATGGTATTGCCTTCGAATTCCCTGATTTCATTATTTTTTAATTGTACGACAACTCGTGTGAGAACGGCTTTTCTTGCTCCAAAGGTATCCTTTGATTCAGGGTTTATGTAAGTCACCCATGTAGTGCCAAGAAAAGTGAAGCCTAACTTACCGTTCTTATCAAATAGCCAACCGGGCACTATGGGGCAAAGGCTAAGAACCAATTCATTGTTTTTGAGGGCAAAAGGATGTTTTCCAACCATCATGCAAAACCACATGCTTAGAAATTCTGCGGTGGAACCGCTTAATCTGGCTACATAGCCTTTTCCGTGAGTGCCGGGGTCCGGATTGGCCGAAGAAGCGATAAAGGATGAGTTTTCAAGAGTGCTTCTCCCATAAATCTCAGGATCAATAAACGGAATCAGTACATTTTTCATATCCTCAAAGAATTCATCATAAAGGCCGGCCTTTAACACCTCTAAAATATACTTGTATTCCATATGAGTAAAGATAGATTCATTCTCCAGCCAGCCCGGGGTAAAGGCCCTACCGCGCCCCAATTCCATAGATTCGTCCTTTAATGGGGCACAAGTTTTATACATCTTGAGTTTTTTATCAAACAGCGGGCTGCTTTTTACCTTGTTGTAGAGCAGCTTAGCCTCATAGGCGTTTTCCGTAAGCTTCAGGGCTTTGACAGGGCCTTCCAGATAATGACTGACACAATGAGGCTTGAACTTAAGTACCCGCACATTTTGCTGCCCTCTGTGGTTCGTTTTGATATGACCCTCCTGGTCTTTAATAAATTCCCACTCTTCAGCCTCAAAGGTAAAATAGGTAGGTGTAAGCCCCTGTCCAAAAGCGATGGCTTTATCAATGCCTTGATCAAGCTTTTTCAAAAATAGTCGCAGGATTGTTTGAATTTCATTTAGACCCATATTTTTTTGATGACCGCTTAAGCCATAGCGGGTTTTTTCACGGTAGGCTTCCCTGCCGGCTGCAACACTATCCCAATACTGATAATCCTTTTGAGGATCATGAGAAATATGATAGTCCTCAAGTAGGCTCAATGTTTTTAGAAAAAGCTCATATAGCTCTTCGTGGATAGATATAACTCTATTTTCATAGCCTTGATCATCCTTGAGCTCTGTTAAGAATTTAATAATTCTTTTAATTTCAAAGGTCTCCGACATGCCCGACCCAAACATGCCAGGAAGTCCGTTCATGCTGTCATTCCAGCCAGGCTTGTCACCTTCCATCTCAACCCCCATGCCAAGGGGGTCAAGGGAGGTGAACTTTATCAGAGCAAGGCTTAAGAGTTTTTCAAATAGGGTTGTCTTATAAACGGCACCTTGTCCGAATTGGGTTCTTACCCAGGTTCTATGCTGTTGACGTTTATCAATAAATTCCTTTTTAGCCTCGTCTTCCATTTTTGCATGATACTGTCTAACCTTACCGTTAACGTGTACATACTTGTCCTTCCTGGGCAGAACAAAGACATGGCTGTCATAGTAGCAATAACTTTTATCTTCAAATAATAGCTTTGCTGTATTTTCCGGGTAGACTGTGAGGTAACTGTTCACCAAATCCATATTATAGGTCCAGTGATCGCTCCAGTAGCCTTCTCCGTAATCAGCTTCAATATTTTGAGTGGAATGATGGAGAGCCAGCTTTAGAAGCTTGTCTTGAGCTAATTCAGACTTTAAGCCTTTATCCAGCATGAGCTTCAAAAACCTGCCCGGAGTATAAGGTTTTAGAAAGAAGGTTTTGACAGCATCCTGATCATTGGGGTCAAATTGTGCTGAAACAGCCGCCATCCCATCCGATGAGAGGATAAAGGTGCATCCCTTAACCACCAGAGGGTTGTAGCCATCGGTCTGAATGAGATTCATAAACATTTTGATATTAAAATCCCTAATAGCAGGGTTAATAAGTGAATCATTACGGCGGTTCTGATTGGCATCCCGGAAATTGCCGTTACCTTGAGAGTAAAATTCAGTGGCAAGTGAGAAAAAGTTGTAGTCCCGTTCCAGGTCTCCGTGCTTTCTTGAGTAAACATGATAAACAAAAGGGTCTTTGTCATTCTCAAGAAGAAGTGGATATCCGCCGCGCATGACGTTATCCAGGTAGCATTGTCTGACATAGCCATCAAAGAGCGCTGAGCCTGTCCGGGTTTCTACTGTTTTTGTCAGGCTTTCGATAAGCTGATGTGCTTCCGTACGCTTTTTTTCAAAAAACTGCTTTGAGGCAATGCGGGCAAGATCACTTTGGATGATAGAGATATCAGAGACATTTCCTATCAGGCTCATGACCTTTATTTTAGCGTGAGGCTCCAAGGCTCTGGCGACAGCTGAGAAGCCGCAGGGCTTCTTGTTCACTACGATCTGTTCCTTTTTAAGGAGCTCATGAATATTATGAGCCATAAAAGAGACTGGGTAGGCAAGGGCCGTATTGCTTCCGAAAATCAAATCGATGTCAACAATAGGCTTTAAGGGAGTACCTTCCTGGTCTGAGGCAAAGCTTAAATAAAAATGACCGGATGTAATATCGGAGACCTCGGCGGAGTCTGCAGTACTGGAACGAACTTTGTAATAAGGTATATGGTTCTCCAGGTTATAAACATGCATCCAAGCCTGCAGGGTGTACCCAAGCTCTTTATAGGCATTGTTGTCGATTCCGTATGGAATAATGCCTGGAAGCCCGTCTAAGACCTCCATACGGATTGCTTTATCCGAAAGATTTTCAATGGTTATTTCTCTGGCTAAAGCCGCAAAGTTTTCATGAGGAAGAATAACAGTGCTGACTGATACAGAAAGAGCCTTTGCTTCATTGAGGTATTCAAAGGACAGCTCGTGAGGTTTAATTAGCATGCGTTCCTGTGAATCTTTCTTGGCACCTGATTGGGAAAATGGCTCCAAAAGCTCTGTTTTATCACCCTCAATGAGCTTGATGAAGGTTCGAAATCCGTTAAAGGATACCATTTGATAGGATTTATCGGCAGGGAGGAATTCCATGATGCTGCCATTCTTGTTCTCAACACCAAAGCTGGCAATACCCTGACCTCTATTGACATAATAAACCCATAGGGGAATACCCTTGAGCCCTGCTATACCGGGGAGAAATGAAGCAAAAGGCTTCTGATCATTATAATTCTCAATCACAAATTGGCCCTGCTGATCAAAATAGAGTTGACTCATCATTTATCATCCTTTCCTTAGGGATGATCAAAATTTCGATTGCTCCTTAGGGATGATCGAAATTCGATTGCTCCTTAGTTCATCTTATCGCGAAAGGATGGTTTAATCTATTCAAAAACTTCCTCTCATTTTCGAAATCTTATGATACAATAACACTTACCAAGTGAAAAGAGGTGGCTGTAAGGATGCCTGATTTAATAGTCAAAACGCTTTTGCTGGACGAGGCTGAGTTTGCTCCATTAGTTTTAAAAAGTTACTTTTTTTCGGATGCCAATTATCAGCCTTATCATAGGCTTAGAGCGCGCTATGTTTTTGATTATGAGCTTGAGTATATCACCGAATCCGAGGGATCCATGATCATTGATGACAAGCATTACAAGATTCAAAAAGGTGATATTGTATTTCGAAGGCCCGGTCAGTACACCCAGGGTATTATGCCCTATAGCTGCTTTGCTGTCTTCTTTGACATAAAAGGGACCATGGGCAAGGACCCCGGCACTTATGACATGCACCAAGAACAGGCCTATCAGCCCATATTTTCAAATCCCGTTCTTGACAGCATTCCTGCTGTAACTCACAGCAGTCCGGAGAAAAATTATCGGCAGCTTTTTTCAGAAGTTCTCAATGAAACAATAAACTCCAAAGCGGGCTCCATTATTAGATGCAGGGCTCTTATTTTGGATTTGCTGCAAAACCTTTACCGGGATGCAATGAATCCTATTCATGCGCTAAAGGCTCTCTCGGGCCCCCACTACTACACCATTAAAAAAAGCCTGGAGTATATAGAGCTTAATCAAAATAAGAAAATAGATTTACGTGAGCTTTCCTGTGCTGCGGGCTTAAGCCCTAATTACTTTCATGCTGTCTTCACCAAAACTGTGGGCCTAACGCCTAATGCTTACATAATTGATTTAAAAATGAGCCGGGCCAAAGAGCTGCTGGCGGGAACCGACTGTTCTATAGCTGAAATCTCTGAGCGCTGCGGATTTGAAAATATTCCCTATTTCAGTTATCTGTTTGGGAAACGGGCTGGATGCTCACCGTCTGAATTCCGCAAAAAGCATTCTCCAAGGATGTAATGCATGATTTCCCTTTAATTGCCGCAAACTAAGCAAAAATGTGCGGATAAAGGAGACATGACTATGAATGCGCCTTATTGGATTTTAAGCTCGGAAGGGAAAACATACGAACCCTTGAAAGAGGATTTAGCAACTGATTATTTAATTATAGGCGGAGGACTTGCAGGGATTACCTGCCTTTATATGCTGACCAAAGCGGGACTGAATGTCAGCCTTATTGACGCAAACCGTATAGGCTATGGCTCTTCGGGCCGTAATACAGGTAAAGCAACAGCCCAGCATGATGATATCTATTCAAAAATCGAAAAGAATTACGGACTTGATAAGGCCAAGCAGTACTATCATATTAACACAAACGCCATTCAGTTTATTGAAGACCGAACAAAGGAAGACCATATCGATTGCCAGTTTAAACGCCTGCCGGCCTATCTCTTCACACAGGATACCGGCTATGTCGAAAAGATGGAAAAGGAATTTGACCTTTATCAGAAACTGGGGATCGACTGTTCCTTCGAAAAGGAACTACCTATTCCTTTAGATGTTTTATGTGCCCTGAAAATGAAAAACCAGGCACAGTTTCATCCGAAACGCTATCTGGATGCCTTGGCCGAGCAGTGCATACAGCAGGGTGGGAAAATCTTTGAGAACACACGGGTGGTAGATTTCCAGCCCGGTATAAAGTGCACCATCAACCTTGAGAATGAGAAGAAAATCGAGGCCAAAAAGGTCATCATAACTTCCCATTATCCCTGTTATGATGGGATGGGTTTTTATTTTGCACGATTAAAGCCTGATAGAAGCTATATTGTTGGGGTCGAGCTGGAATCCTTTCCGGACGCGCATATGATCAATATTGAAAATCCAACCATATCGCTCCGTTATATTCCGGAGGAGAAGGTACTGATGGTGGCGGGGGAAGACCATAAGGTCGGCCATAAGGATGAAGATCATTACCAGAAGTTAAAGGACTTTGCCAGGGATGTCTTCAAAACCGAGGCGGTAAAATTTCAGTGGTCTGCTCAGGATTATAAAACCCATGATTATGTTCCTTATATTGGCTATCTCAATTCCGACTACAAGAATATTTATGTGGCTACAGGCTTTAATAAATGGGGGTTGACCAACAGTGCGGCCGCGGCTATGGTTATCTCAAACTTGATCCTTGATGATGCGTCCGATTACGAGGCTTTATTCTCGAACGTGAGGGTTAAGGATATCGTATCCTTCAATTTTGTCAAGGAGAATGTTGATATGGCCGTTCAGTGGTTGGGTGGAAAGCTCAATATGGGTGAGGCAGAGCTCCCGGAAGAAAAAGGGGTAGGTGTTATAGTCAATGTAAACGGCAAGCGCTGCGGCTATTACAGGGATGAAGAGGATAATATCTACCTGGTGGACACCTCCTGTACCCACATGAGCTGCGAACTAAGATGGAACTCTCAGGAAAAAACCTGGGACTGCCCCTGCCATGGCTCCCGATTCGATTACAAGGGCAATATTCTGGAAGGCCCCGCCGAGTTAAGGTTGAACAGCTACAGTGAACCCAAGAATAAAGCAAATCCGCAAATTAAGTGAATTAATATTTACGGGCAGAAAGTGTGTGACAGTGGGGGTGTTCCCACTGTCATTCTTTTTAATACGAGGAACGAGTATCAATAAAGTTACCGCAGCACCAGCAAGGTAATTTTGTTATAGCATGAATAATCTCTCTGCTACTCCGTTTACTATGCAGGTCATTTTCAAAGCATGTATACAATACAATAAAAAATAATAGTTGACATATAATATTATACATTGTATAGTATTAGCAGAGATATGAATTCACGCCTAAAAGGAGCTACTATGAAAAGTTATGTTTGTATAACCGGTGGTGCAGGGGGGCTTGGTAAAGCCTTCGCTGTGGAATGTGCAAGCAGGGGATGGGATGTCTTCCTCACCGATACCGATGAGGAATCTCTGACCAGAATAGCAGAAGGACTTCAAAACACCTATGGTATTTCTGTATGCTATGAGGTGTGTGATTTGACCGATGTAGCCTCCAGAGCCAAGCTTTTTGAATCTATTGAGGCAAAAGGCTGCTATTTCTGGAGCCTCATTAATGTGGCAGGAGTAGATTTTGAAGGAACTTTTTTAGACAACAGCAAGGAACAGATTAGAAACATTGTAAGGTTGAATATAGAAGCCAACCTTGAAATGACCCACGAGATCATGCGGTTTAGAGGCAAAGGAAGAACCTTCAGAATTATCAATGTTGCCAGTATGGCCGCTTATTATCCCATTCCCATTAAGGCAACCTATGCTGCTTCGAAACGATTTCTTTTAAATTTCTCTTTGGCCCTTCGCGAAGAAATCAAGGGCTTCGGGGCCACCGTTACAACACTTTGTCCCGGTGGAATGCCAACAAATCCATTAGTTATAAAGTGCATAGAGGCTCAAGGCTTTATGGGAAGAATGACAACCAATAATGTTGGATATGTTGCCTCTAACACCATCAAAAGAGCCTTAAAGGGAAAAGCTGTTTATATTCCCGGAGCAGCCAACCGGATGCTTCATTTTCTCGGACGATGGGTACCCCAAACCATTATCGCCCGATGTCTGTCGGTAAGATGGAAGGGAGCTTTTAAAAAGAGCCATGGCCCAAAGGGGGTAGAGGTATGGACTTAAAGAATAAATGGGTGGTCCTGACGGGAGCTACTTCAGGTATCGGCTTGGCAACAGCAAAAGCTCTATGTGAAAAAGGAGCTCATATCATTGGTGTCGGAAGATCACAGGAAAGATGTGAGAAGGTTAAGAGGGAATTATCTGAGTGCTACCCTGAATCAACCCTGGATTTCCTGGTGGCTGATCTGTCTTCCCTTAAAAATATCAGGCTTTTGGCAGAGGCAGTAAAAAAGACCCTGTCAGACAATGGACAATATCATCTGGATGTCCTTATCAACAATGCCGGGACTTTCACAAGCTGGTATATGTCAACAAATGAAGGGTTTGAAATGCAGTTTGCTGTCAACCATTTAGCACCTTTTCTTTTGACACATTTGCTTTTCTCACTTTTAAAGAATGCACCTTCCGGAAAAATCATTACCCTAAGCTCGGGCTCGCATTATCATACCAGAATCCATTGGAAGGATGTACTTCTCAGAAAACACTATAATGGCCTCTTGGCCTATAAACAATCCAAATTGGCAAATGTGCTTTTCACATGGGAGCTTCGAAGAAGGTTGGGTAAAGAATCCCGCGTTTATGCATATGCAGCTGATCCTGGCCTTGTCAATACTGAGATGGGGCTCAAAAGTACAACGGGAATTGCGAACTTTGTTTGGAGTATACGCAAAAACAGTGGCGATGATCCTTCGGAAGCAGCGGAATCATTGATTTATCTTGCGACCCAAGATTCTGCAGCAAATGCTGAGGACATATATTTCAAAGCCTGCAAAGCTAAAAAAGCCAATCCATATGCGTTAAAGGAAGGAAATGCCTTAAGGCTATGGGAGATGTCTGAAAAAATGTGTGGCATTAAATCAGCTGATTATGGATTGTTTTAAGGTTAATCAATGATTTTTATTGCGAATTAGTATAAGATGGAGTATGGAATTGTTGTTAACCCGATAACAAACGAGTGAAATGGGGTTTTGACATTGGATGCCCAAATGAAAAAAGGGCTTTTGGATGTATGCGTCCTCTTTGTCTTGGGAAAAGAAGACGCATATGGATATAAGCTTACACAGGAAATCACACAGCTTCTTGAGGTTTCTGAGTCAGCATTATACCCGGTATTGAGACGGCTTGAGAGTCAGGGGCTCCTGGATACCTATACCGAAGAATTTTCCGGTCGGCTAAGGAAGTATTACCGTATCACAAAAGCTGGGAAAATACGTTTCAAAGAATATATCCTCGAGCTTAAGGACCTAAAGAATGTTCTTAATATCATAATCGGAGGGGATATCAATGGATGAGAGAATAACAGAATTTACAAATAAGCTGAAAGAAAACCTTTCGGGACTTTCTGAAGAAGAAAGAATAGGTGCGCTTCTTTATTATGAAGAATATCTAAAGGATGCTCAGTATTTGGGTAAAGACATGGATGAGGTTTTTAAACAATTGGGCACCCCTCAGGAAATTGCCTCTCTTTTGCAGGCAGAAGAATATTTTAACCAAGCTCAAAAAAAGCCCAGGCTTAAGAGCTTTAACAAGGCCATGAAAAATGCCTTCCTGGGGGTATCAAGCCCTGTTGGCTATTTCGTAAGAGGTTTATTCCTTTTCCTGGTCTATAGTGTATTGATCGTTTTTCTTGGTGGAGCAGCTGTTTCATTTTTAGCTGGTGTTATAAGCTTCTCCGGACTGTTATATGAAACCTTTAAAATTCCGTCGGTATATATTGCGGAACGTCTTGGTACCCTGGGTATGGCGCTTTTCTCTCTAAGTCTTCTGTTCCTGTTATCCTATACATTTTTTAAGATAAGCAGACGGCTCATGGATTTATCCGCTCGAACCATCAGAAAAATGTTGAGGAAAAAAATCCATCCCGAGACCTATCAAGCACCGCAAGAGACGGCAGGTAAAGGATTCAATAAACGCCTTGTTATCACATCTGCAATCATTCTTTTGGCCAGCCTTGTTCTAACCATTGCTTCAGGGCTCCCCATCAAGCTTTTTACCATATTTAACAGTATGAAGCCTGAAAACCTCCGGGTAGTTGTCAATGAGTACAGTGCTTCTGATGTTGAAAAAATAGTCATAAACACGGCACATTCCCACATTAAGGTCATAAATGCCGATAAGGAAACAGATAAAATTGTTATCACCTATGAGCAGCCTGAATGGCTCACTTATCAAGCTGCCCTTGATGAGAGACAGATCACCTTTAAAGAAACCAGCAATGGCCGATATCCTCTATTTGACTTTGTCTCTTTACATGAAAGCCGTACCGAGGTTACCCTCTATTTACCTCAAAATTATGATGCTAAAGGGATTGAGCTGGAAAGCAAGGGTGGTTTTGTGTTCATTACCAACGTGATTCAAAACATTAAAGTCAAAACTTATACAGGCAACATTTTTCTGGATATCTCAAAAAGCGGAATACCTTTTATTTTAGATGCCAAAACAGAAGCAGGGGAATTAGAAGCCGACGGAGTATATCATGATGGCAAATATTATAAGGAGCTCTCTATCCATCAGCAGAATGCTTCAAAAAGTCTTAATATTATGAGTACTCGAGGTAATATAGTCATTCAATAAATGCTGGTCCCATAAATTTTCTCCTTGACTGTTACCGTTCTTCGGTGCTATAATCCATTTAAACCGCAGACGAGGAAGTAAAACTGCTCATATGATCTTTTAGAGAGCCGGGGACGGTGGGAGCCCGGCAGATACAAAGCAGACAAATGGGCCTCCGAGGGCAGGGCGAAAGGAAACGAGTAACCGCTGACGCAGTGCCGGCGTTAAGGGCAATGGGTGTGATGGCACTCTGTATAAGGGGATGGTTCAGAAAAAGAACCGTCAATCAAGGTGGTACCGCAGGCTAATGCTTGTCCTTGTAAGAGGATAGGCATTTTTTGTTTTATCGCCAAACAGAGCAAAACCCATTTAGTAAAAATAAACATATTTATTTTGAAAGGTGGAAATGACTATGAAAAAACTAGTATCAATCATCCTCACAATCACAATGGCTCTGACTATGGTGTTTGGCCTGGCGGGCTGTGGAGCCCAGGGTGCCAACAGGAATGCAGTTAAAAAGATCGGAATCGTACAAATTGTTGAACATCCTTCCTTGAATACCATACGGGAATCAATCGTTAAAGAACTTGAGGCTAAAGGCTATAAGGACGGCGAAAACATCAAAATTGATTATCAGAACGCGCAGAATGATATGACCAATCTGACAACCATATGCCAGAAATTTGTAAGCAGCAAGGTCGATCTCATCATTGCCATTGCAACACCTTCGGCTCAACAGGCTATGAGTGAAACAACCAAAATTCCGATAATATTTTCAGCCTGCACCGATCCCATCGGAACCGGCCTCGTCACAAATCTTGAAAAGCCGGGGGCTAATATAACGGGAACCTCTGATGCCATATCCATAAAAGACATTATGGAGCTTGCGCAGAAGCTTACACCGGGAATCAAAACCGTTGGAGCCTTGTACAATCTAAGTGAGCCCAACTCGGTTTCAGTCATTAATGACCTGAAAGAGTATGCTAAGAGCAATGGCTTAGTGGTTGAAGAAGCCACAGTGGCCAGCTCCGCCGATGTTCAGCAGGCAGTCAATTCTCTGGTGAAAAAAGTTGACGCTATCTTCTCTCCTATAGATAATACGGTCGCATCGGCCATGTCGGTTGTTGCGGATACGGCAAATGGTGCGAAAATACCTGTTTATGTAGGAGCTGACTCCATGGTTAAGGATGGGGGCCTTGCAACATACGGAATCAATTATGAAATTCTAGGCCAGGAAACGGCAAAAATGGCAGTTGAAGTTCTGGAAGGAAAAAATCCTGGGGAGATTCCTGTCAAGCTTATGACTGATATGGATATTTATGTTAATCCAGATACTGCGGCCAATTTGGGCATAACTATACCTGAAGATGTTCTTTCCAAGGCTATTGAGCTTAAGAATGAAAAAAAGTAAAAGGCTAAATCTAATGGCTAAGAGGGATCTCAAATTATGACTTTTTTAGAAAGACTCCCGAGCTTATTTCTGGGGGCAAGTGAATTAGGTATCGTTTACGCCGTTATGGCGCTAGGGGTGTTCATTTCCTTCAGAACCCTCAATACACCTGATCTGACCGTTGATGGCAGCTTCGTTTTAGGAGCTGCCGTCAGCGCCGTTTTATGTGCGAGTGGGCATCCGCTGCTGGGTCTTGCTTTAGCTTTTCTGGCAGGAGGACTGGCGGGTTGCGTGACCTCCCTCTTAAATACAAAACTTGGGGTTCAACCTCTTTTAGCAGGTATTTTAGTCATGTTGGGCCTCTATTCGGTGAATTTAAGGGTCATGGGCAATAAGCCCAATGTAAAAATTCAAAACGGCGAAACTATCTATAATATACCTCTTTCGGAATATTTAGGTGAATACAGCCGACTTGTGATCTCAGTTTTCATTCTTGCTATTATTTTGCTTTCACTGTTTTTTTTCCTAAAGACCCGTTTCGGATTTGTTCTAAGAGCCACCGGTGATAATGAGCATATGGTAAGAGCATCAGGGGTGAATACGGATTATACCAAGCTTATAGGCCTTGCCCTGTCCAATGGTCTTGTGGGGCTTTCGGGCGCTATGATCGCCCAGTTCCAGAGGTTTTCAGATGTTCAGATGGGCGTGGGCATGGTGGTGATAGGACTGGCTTCGGTTATCATTGGTGAGGTTGTATTCGGAACGAAGTCCCTTTTGAGAAGATTAACTGCAGTTGCCCTGGGTTCGGTATTATACCGGTTTATTATTGCTATGGCCTTTGAGCTGGGCATGCCTGCAACAGACTTAAAGCTTGTTTCGGCTGTTATTGTGGCTCTGGCCCTGTCTGCACCCAAAATAGGGGGCGTTTTGGAAAAGCTTAAAAAGAGATTTATTGTAGGGGACAGCGGAGGTGACCGCCATGCTTGAATTAAGTGGCGCAGCAAAGGTATTTTCACGGGGCACGGTCAATGAGCGGGTTGCCTTAAAGGATGTTACCCTTTTCATGGCTGAAGGAGAATTTGCAACCATTATCGGCGGCAACGGAGCGGGAAAATCCACGCTTTTAAACTGTATAGCGGGTGTTTATCCAATGGACAACGGCACCATCTCGCTAAATGGCCATGATATCACGCGAGTGCCTGAATATAAACGATCCAATATGATAGGCCGGGTCTTTCAGGATCCATTAAAGGGTACGGCCTTTGACATGACCATCGAAGAAAATTTGGCCATTGCCTACTGTAAGGACAAATCCAGAAATTTAAAAGCAGGACTGAACCGTAAGGATGCGGAAATCTTCAGAGAAAAGCTTTCGCATTTCGGATTGGGCCTTGAGAACCGCATGAAAAGCAAGGTAGGCCTTTTGTCAGGAGGACAGCGCCAAGCTCTGACACTCCTTATGGCCACTATTGTAAAGCCCAAATTACTGCTGTTGGATGAGCATACAGCCGCTTTGGACCCCGGAACGGCCAAAAAGGTGCTGGAATTGACGAGAAGCCTTGTGGAGGAAGAAAGAATCTCCACCCTGATGGTGACTCATAATATGAAAGCTGCCCTTGATCTGGGTTCCAGAATTATCATGATGCATGAGGGGCGTATTGTCTTTGACGCAACGGGAGAAGAAAAGAAGGGCCTTACGGTAGACCGGTTGGTTGCTCGATTTGAGGAAAAAAGCGGTGAAAGCCTGAATCATGACAGAATGCTGTTAGGGTAAATGACTATGTTCGTATTCCTGTCAGGATTATCTCTCTGAATAGTTCATCAAAATCTACGTTATCACAGATGCATACCCTCTGCGGACATATCATTTCTTATTGAACCGTCGTCTATACCTTCACGGATATACTGATACAGAGGACCTTTCTCGAGGTTTTGAATTTCAATAATCATTTTCTCAAGCTCAGCTGAAGGATAGCTCTTTACAGTTTTTACTGACTTTAGAAACATGCCAGATATCCTTATTGCTAGCAAAAATTGATGGTGGTGAGCTGTAATATTTTTATCATATAATAGTGTTATATATTAATATCAATGGAGGTATCGATGAATCAACTGAAGCAAGGAAAGCTTCGAATTTGGTCAATACTTGCTTTTGCCGTTGGAGATATTAACGGCGGAGGCGCTTTCAACATTATCAATCTATTCTATGCCTATTTTCTCACCGATGCTGTGAGACTTGACCCTGCAATGGCAGCCCCGATTTTTCTCATAGGAACAATTCTTGATGCATGTGCCGATCCCGTCATGGGGTACATAACCGATCATACAAAAGGCCGGTTGGGGAGAAGACGTCCGTATATTCTAGCCGGAGTGCCGGCTATCATTTTATCGATGCTCTTTTTATGGTATAGCCCCCCCGTAGAAAGTGAAATATCAAGGTTCTTGATTGCGCTTTTAGCCTATAGCTTTTTTTGCTTGGTGCAGACTTTAATTATGATACCCTATTCCTGCCTTGGGGAGGAATTAACCTCGGATTATCACGAACGGACAAGAATAAATGCCGTACGTATCACTATGTATATTTTAGCATCCCTCGTTTGTGCTATAGTGCCTGAAATGATAATAGACTCCTTCGGAGATGATGTGCAAAAGGGCTATTTGGTTATGGGTGCTGTTTTTGGAGGACTATTCGGCATAGGGCTGTTAATAACGGCACTTTTTTCAAGAGAACACATGGAGTGTCGACAGAATAAAATTGATTTCGATTTTAAATCCATCATAAAAGATCCTCTGGCCGTTAAGAGCTACCGCTATTATATGGTCATGTCTCTCATTACCTACCTGTCTATGGACATCGTTTTATCGGTATTCGTATATGCCGTGACCTATTATCTAAAGCGTCCTCTTGAACTCCCTGTCATATTGGGAGCTTTATTCCTGGCCCAAATAGCGGCGTTGCCCTTCTATACCTGGCTGGGACGCTTCGGGAAATCAAAGGTGTATATGGCAGGCGCTTTCATCTGGATTATGGGTTCTTTGGCTTTCTTTAGTGTTGGACCGGAAACACCCCAGGCTATGGTTGTCTTGATTACCGTTATTATGGGTATGGGCATGTCAGGTCTGGAGCTCACACCGCACACCATGTCCGGAGATGTGGCCGATGTTGGAGAATTGTACTATGGTGATCGCCGTGAGGGCATCTTTGTAGGTCTCAATACCTTTATCCGCAAGCTTGCTTTGGCCATTGCCTCAGCTTTACTGATGGTAGCTCTAAGTGCGGCGGGATATTTAAAGCCTGTCGCGCAGGTAGTGAACGGCAGGCTTACAAATATTGCTCAGATTCAGCCTGACTCGGCTATCCTGGCTATGCGTGTCGTATTGTCCTTTGCACCGGTCGTGTTTTTGCTTATAGGTATTGCTTTTGCGCTTCGATACAAGATAACGCCTGCTGTTCACCAGAGGCTTGTAACTTTTCTGGAAAAACGAAGGGCCGGGATGCAGGATGAAGCTGAGGAGAAAGTGCTTAAAGAGCTGTTATGATTCAATCTACCGAATGATTTACTGTGTATATCGCTTCTAGGTACGGAACTGTATTATTTGTTCCTAGGACGGTCGTATATGATGTCAGTTTTTCAAATATCCCATAAACTGTTATCTCATCCCCTACCAAAATACGCGCATCAGTATACTCCTCTCCTTTGTATTCCACATAAACAATATTCTCGCCATCATATGAAGTGCTAATTAACAATATCTGATGAAAGATTGCATCATTAGTTTGAATAACCTCTCCTGTAAAGGAGAGTTTTTCATTTTCATATTTTTTCGGGTTACGACAAATATCCTTATAGGGGAAAGATTTACTTTCTTCTATAAAGCTTTTTCTGCTTTCATTATATTGATTTTCCCAGTTTTCATCAGCTTCCCTGACATCTTCGAGATCTTGTCCGTATGCTTCAATATAAACATCTTGCAATGTGGAATTCCCATTATAATAGCCAGATATAATGAGGGAGTCTCCGTCAGAAAGTGCATTAATCTTTTCAATGCTTTCTGGATACTCAGCAAATTGGAAAGAAACCTCTTGAGTATTGTTCCTTCGATTCATAAATCTATAGATTTTCCTATTTTTAGATTCCTCTATGCTTAGCTTTCCAGAAATTCGAATGTACTCGCCTTTATATTGCTCCGAATTTTGATCGATCTCCATGTAATCAATCAAATTAATGTTCTTTGCCAAATCTAATTTTTTTTCTTCCCAAAGTTTTTGATACTTTTCTACCTCTGCTTGTGCCTCATCACCCCTTGTTTCAATAACGGTGTTTTCTAGTCGTGAATGATAACCATTACTTGACCATAAACCAGAAACGGTGATAAAGTTTTCGTTATTGAATCCATGTCTATTTGTTTTCATACTTTCCGGTAATTGAATATTAAACACACGAGACTCCAACACGTCCGGTTGAAAAGCTCTGTCACGAAATTCTATAGGTTCACTTGCTGTAATATCTGCATAAACCTTTCCTGATACTCGAATTCTTTCTCCGTTGTATCTATGGGGATAGCGAACCACATCTACATAATCCACATCAATCGGTGGCGGTTCTAATTTCACTGTACGCGATACTTCAGAGGTATTTATTGCTTTAGGATACGTCATATTTTTCTCACTGCATCCAGCTAGCATCAAAATACATAGAGTCCCACAAAGAATTCTTTTCACAATCCTGTCTCCCTTGTATCAATTTATCATAATTTTAACAGCATCATGAAAATTTTTCCACTTGTTTTATGTAAGTATATTTTAAAGAGCTGTTATGACGCTGCCGTTCTTATCTGCTGCAGCATGCCATTTTCTCCCTTTATGATAAAAAGTAAAACGCAATTCTTCCCATCCTTCCGGCAGGTTGGGAGAAGCCTTCGGGGTATCATCCGCCAGATTTAGCCCTGCAAAGCCAAGGATCACAGCCTGCCAGGTCGCACCAAACGCAGCCAGATGAAGTCCCTCTGTTCCCGTATTATCCATGATGTTTTCAAGATCTAGATACAAGCTTTTATTAAGGTAGTCCAAGGCCTTATCATTTTCACCCAGGCTGGCGGCGAGCAGAGCGTGAATGCCATAGCTTAATGTAGAGTCATGGAGGGTAATGGGCTCATAGAAGTCCCAGGCTGTTTTTTTCTGCTGATATGTAAATTCCCGGGGGAAAAGTGCCATGAGAAGCACCAGATCA
This sequence comes from Bacillota bacterium, assembly GCA_023443745.1. Taxonomy (GTDB): domain Bacteria; phylum Bacillota; class Clostridia; order DSM-8532; family DSM-8532; genus DTU059. The sequence goes on along the minus strand of JAEZTB010000030.1, from coordinate 146,506 downwards.
GCCTGCTTGATTACACGATAGCGCTGGAGTCTGTCAAAGCAGATCCTGTGGTACAGGGGGATATTGTCTGTTTTTGTGCTTGATATATCCAGAGGTTCTAAAAGCATGAAGGTTTCATCCTGAAGATAGAGGCCTTTTTCCTCATCGTAAGGGATAACTGCCTTTTGTACGATGTCCTCCCACTTTATCAGTTCGTCCTTTTCAAGATCAAGTTTGTGTAACAGCGCCTGATGGACATCGGTATGGTGATCCTTCAAAAACGTCAGTGTATCCAAAGCCAGAATGAGATTATAGACGGCCATCCTGTTGGTATAGGTATTGTTCTGGGTTGCGCCGCAATATTCGTCAGGCCCTTTTACAAAAAGCATGTTATACCGGTCATGCCTTTCGTCATAGGTAAAACGGCTTTCCCAAAAACGAGCTGTATCGAGATAAATCTCCGCGGCATAATCCAGTAAAAATTGTGTATCCCCGGTTATACGAATATATTGATCCATTGCAAAGACGATATCAGCCGTTACATGAACCTCGCAAGCGCCAATATCCCAGCTCTCGCACTGCTCACTGCCGTCAAAGGAAGCCATCCATGGGTAGCGTGCTCCTTTTGAGGACATTTTTTTTGCATGTTCCCTGGCGGCATTCAGGGTGTGATATCGATAAAGCAGGAGATTTCTGGCTGCTTCCGGATTAGTATAGGTATAGAAAGGAAGCATGAAAATTTCAGTATCCCAAAAATAACAGCCTTTATATCGGGCGTGGGTAAGGCCTCTGGCGCCGATGCTCGCACCTTTATCTTCACAGGCATTATTCCCGATCAATTGAAAAATGGAGTAGCGTATGGCGCATTGGGCTCTTTCATCGCCAGTAATAACAATATCGGAGGTTTCCCAGCGTCTGGCCCATTCCTTTTGGTTCTCTGACAGAAGGCACCCAAAGCCCTTCTCCATATTTAGGCTTAATCGCTTCAATGCTTCAGCCTGAACTTGACCTTCCGGTACATCGCGGCTTGTAAAAACAGTGATGAGCTTATCCAGAATATAGGGTTCTCCCGGTTTCCCATGAAAAGAAAGATGATAATCCAGTCCGTTCTCAGTTGAGCTGCTTTGCTGGGTGAGGATTTGAATGTTCTCAGAAAACATCATTCTAAAAGCCTGTACAAGGCCGATATTTGTAGCCTTGGTCCGAAAAGTCATCAGGCAGCCGCTCTCGAGAAGGGAAGAAGAAAGATGCTCCAGATATTGTATTGTTTCAACATTCTTTTTAACCTGATCATCCGAAATGGGAAGGTTGCAGCTTGACGCGTCTATGGATGCGGTTATTGTAAACTCACCCTCAAAATCCAATGGCATTAATTCCAGACGTATGGCAGCTGTATGAACGTCGGAGAGGCTTAGGAAGCGGGAAAACTTAACTTGAAGGTGTTTATCCCCAAAAGCGGCCACATATTCCCGTGTCAAAACACCATCGAAGAGATGGAGCTTCTGACAGAAAGTGCTTATGGAGGCTGTGTCCAAAGATTGCTCTCCGACTTTCACGGTAAGGCCAAGAAAATTGGGTGTGTTGACCATGTCGGTAATGCCCTGCTTTAATTGGTCAAATACCCCCGCCATATAATGGCCCTTTTGATGGGGACGAACACTCTGATCTTCACAGGAATAGCCCCTGGCGCCCATATATCCGTTGCCTTGAAAGAAGAGACTCTCTATTAAATCATTGGTTTCAGGGCTATTGGTAGAGATACTGTCAGCATGATATTGAATATGCATATAAAACCACCTGTCATTTAATTTTTAGACTTCGAAGAAGAATCATCAGAGGGCTCCTTGTAAAAGGCCTTATAAAGTCCATAGGCAAAAAAACCTGCGCAAGTCGCAAAAGCCGCTCCTGTCATACATTCTCCCGTATTCTCATCCACACTTTCGCAAGCAATAAGATTATCCATTTTTATCCTTCGGAGAATATCAAGGCTTTGAGAAACACGGCCCAGGAGAAGGCTGTTGGCCAGGCTTAAAATCCAGGGATGGGGTGCATGGGGGCAGCCTATTTCCGGTATGGGAGAGTTGGCAAAGGAGTAGGGGTAATCTGCGCTCCTGATGACGTCCACTGTATTTTTAAAGATTTCATCCTCATGGCTCAGGAAGCCGTAATATGGGAGGAGCTGGAGGCTTCCCGGAGGTTCGTCGTAGATATCATAGCGGCCTTCCAAATCGACCGACCAGGCAAACAACTTTTTAATTTCATCCTTTGTCTTGACGCAGTGCTCATATATAGCTGATTTAACAGAATCAGCCAGATGCACATAACTATTTAATTCGGAAGAATCCCAAATACCGTCATAGAGCTTTGCGATATTGAGGAGGATACGCCAGACCAGGACGTTGTCGTACGTGATATAGCGATAAACATGCATATCGTCGGTAGGCTGAAGAAAGGTCTCAAAGAGGTCCGTATGAGGATGTTTTTTCTCCATGAGCCTTGAGAGAATATGGCGTACACCTTTTTGAATATGGGCTTCTCTCAGAAAAGACCTGTCATCCGTTGCCTCAATATAAGCCGAAATTGCCAAAATGGGTGCGCAGAGCTCATCTAGCTCAAAGCCTGGCTCTAAAACCGTGCCGTCGATATATCGGGAGTGGATGCCCACATTTTTTATCTGCCGCGTAAAGACGTAGTCCAGCATTTGGCGGGCATAGGCAAGGTCGGTAAGCAAAATGGATGGAAAGCTCCAAAGCAGGCTGTCCCGATCCCAGTAAGCGGCGCTGACATAGTACCTAGGGCTTCTGGAGGTAACGAGGACCATCTCCTCTGTATCCAACGTCATACCTGAAGCATAGAAGAAGTTGAAGAACAAATTAACATGAAAAAGCTGATCAATTAAAGGATCATCAAAATGGAAGCTTCTTTTCTGCAGCCATTTTAAGGTGTTTTGAAGTTCAAAGTCATAACCCTGTCGCAGCATTTCTTTGGCGGATGTTGTGGATGCCACCTCTTCAAAGCCTATTCCCCAGAATATGTCCAGGGCTTTAGTTTCGTAGGGCGCAAGGTCAATAGGGGCTGTGATAGAGTAAGAGATACCTTCCTCTGTCTGTCGGTAATCCATGGATCCTTTTAATGAAAGCATGGGAGCGAAAGAGAAAAGCGAAACTCCATACCTGAAATCAAAGACAATACCTTCATTCCAACCGCTTCGATAGACATGAGCCTTGCCGTCCAGCCTTTTATCCTCGTTGATGCAATGCCATGAGGAACCCCATATTCCTTCCAAACCGGCGAATAACGAAAGGAGCTCTTCTCCCTTGTTGGCTAGCTCCAGGCGATAGATGAAACCCCGCTCTCCGATAGGGGTGAGGATGGTGCCTGTAACCTCAAGATCGCCTGAATGGGCTTTAAAACGAGGAATCCAGTGATTCAGCCGGTTCCAGCATAAGCTTTCCAATGGACAGTGCCGACCGTTGAGCATTATCCGGGGTTTCATGAGTGGTTGAACTGAGGTGCCACGGATATCAATAAGCCCTTTAACACCCATATGTAAAAACGTTATGTCTGAGATAGCGCCGTCTGATTCCCTGATATCGGGTATTGACAAGCGTTCATTGCCTGTTGGAATTTTGTTTTCTTCCATTGTGACCTCCTGCCTCGTACAAGTCGTTTAACCGTTTAAGTTAATCTACACTCAATTTAACATAAAGATTGATGGGAGTCAACTGGACATATTGTGTTAATTGCTGACATAATGAAATTAATATCAGAATAATTTAGTGAATTTGTCTTGACATCCTTTAAGTACTGAGACTATAATGAAGGGGAAATAGCTTAAACGTTTAAACGAAAGAAAGGAGGACATGTCCATGAAACGCCGAGCTACCATCAAGGACGTTGCAAGGGAAGCCAATGTATCACCGGCGACCATATCCTATGTCCTCAATGGCAAGGAAAATATAAGCGAAGAAACTAAAGCACGAGTTTACGCAGCCATGGAGAGGTTGAATTACATACCAAATCTCTCAGCCAGAGGCTTAGCCAATAACAAATCAAAGCTCATCGGTGTTGTAATCCCCCAAACTGAACCGGGAAGTACACTGCTCTTTAACAACAATTTCTATAGTGAAATCATGAGTTCTATTGAATTTCATGCCAGAATGCAGGGCTATCATGTTCTGATATCCGCCACCGATGCTAATGAAAGCTATTTTAATCTGGCCAAGCAAAGGAATCTGGACGGTATTATTATCATTGGTGCATATCCGGACCAGTTTTTCAGTGATGTCAAAAAAACTCAAATTCCCATTGTTCTGATTGACAGTTATTTTGACGACCATTATTTTCACAATATCCAGATCAATGACCGTTATGGCGGCTATATTGCCACAAAACATCTCCTGGAAAAAGGCCACCGGAGGATAGGCATTTTCACGGGGCGTATCAAGGAGGGGGGAGTCGTCAAGAAGCGCTTTGACGGCTTTACGGATGCCCTTAAGGAATACGGATTGCCCATAAATTCCGAGGATATATTTGAGGGTACTGTAGATTTTGATTCGGGTTTAAAGCTGGCCGACAAGCTAATTAATAAAAAAACAGACATAACGGCAATCTTCTGTATAGCAGATATTCTTGCCATTGGAGCCATGAAGGGCCTTCACAACAGAAACGTAAAAATTCCGGATGATATTTCCATCATAGGCTTTGATGATCTTGTCATATCCCAATATGTCTCGCCGAGTCTCTCAACCGTTCATCAGAATATTACTGAAAAAGGGGAAGAAGCCGTTCGGATGCTCTTTAATTCCATCAATGGCACTCACTCGGGCAAGCAGGAGACCATATTGCCTATCTCGCTTACTGAAAGAGACTCCGTCAAACAGCTATAAACGTATGTATATTAAGCATCATGCGAGGGAGGGATGTGATGGCGTTAAAAACATCTTCAAAAAAACAACCTACACCATAACCTGCAAGTCATCAGTGTAGGTCGAGCTTTGTAAAGCTATGCCCCAAAGCCTAATTTTAAGTTTAATGCTTTGGGACAGAAAAATCAACATAATATCAGGAGGAGGATTATGATGAAAAAATCAAGATTTCTGTCCATTCTAGCTCTTGTCCTTTGTGTACTTATGATGGCAACGGCCTGCGGAACTGCCAACCCTGCTTCTAGCAACACCCCCGCACCCTCTTCTTCACAACCTGCCAATTCAGAAACACCCGCTCCTAAACCGGAAAAGGTCACCCTCAAATTTGAACAGTTCTCAGGCTCCGGAGATACCGAAGCCTATCTCAAGCAGATGATCGATGAATACACCAAGCAAAATACCAACGTAACCGTGGAGCTCCAGACCTTCGGGTATGGCGACTACTTTAATCAGTTAATGGCCAAGGTGGCTGCTGATCAGGCTCCAGATGTTTTTGAGCTCAACTATGAAAACTTCGTAAGCTATGCCAAGAAGGATGTGCTCCTGCCTTTGGATGACATTATTAAGAGCACAGGCTATGATGTGGGCAAATACAATGCCATGGCGCTCAATGCCTTTAAGGCCGACAATAAACAATTCGGATTACCTAACAGCTTCTCCAATGTCCTTTTATTCTATAATAAAGATCTCTTTGATCAGGCCAAGGTGGCTTATCCCACAAACGACTGGACCTGGAGTGATGCTCTGGAGGCAGCAAAAAAGATCAGAGCTCTGGATGAAAATACCTTCGGATACTATCGTCCTGTACAGTTCTTTGAATTCTTCAAGGTTATCAAGCAAAATGGCGGCAGTCTCTTTAATGCAGACATGACCAAGTTTACAGTGGATACGCCCGAAAACCGTGAAGCTGTGCAGTATATGGTGGATATGATCAATAAATACAATGTCATGCCTTCTGAAGAACAATTGGCCGGCATGGGCGACTGGGATCTCTTTAAGGCCGGCCGTCTGGGCATGATGGTTACCGGAGTATGGGCTATCCCGGATTTTACAAAGAATTGTACCTTCAATTGGGATATTGCAATTGAACCCGGCAATAAGGCTAAGGCCACCCACTTCTTCTCAAACGGTTATGTGATCGGCAAAAACGCAAAGGCCGCCAATACTGCATTTGAATTTGCTGCCTTTATCACAAGTGCCAAGGAAGCGGTTCAGATTCGTCTTGATGCAGGCTGGGAGCTTCCGCCTGTTACCGATCCTGAGGTGCTGAACCAATATAAGGCCCTGACTCCTCCCTCAAACCGTCAGGCTGTGTTTGATTCTCTGGAATATCTGGTTACACCGCCTGTTGTTGAGCAGTTCCAGGAGTTCCAGGATATCGTTGGAAGCCATTTGAACAGCGTTGTCACCAAAAACGCGACGGTTGAGGAAGCCCTTGCTGCCTGCCAGAAGGAGCTTGAAGAGAAAATCAAGCTTAAGTAGAATGATTTAAATCGGGGCAGGCGCAAAACCTGCCCCTTGTCCACAGAAAGGATGCCGCTTATGCCTAAAAAGTATAAATCAGCAGGTTTCCTACAGGCCGTACCCTTTATACTGCCAAGCTTTCTTGGCCTTGTGTGCTTTAGCCTGGTGCCCATCCTTGCTTCCCTGGCTATCAGCATGTCCGGCTGGGACGGTCTTACCAAGCTGACCCTGTTTACCGACATGCAAGCCTTTTTCTCCACATTCTTCGTAGGTTTAAATAATTTTTCGGATATTTTAAAAAGTGATGAGTTTTGGAAGGTTTTAAAAAATACCTTGTATTTTATTGTATTGTATCTGCCCCTTATTGTGATATTCTCCATTTTGGTAGGCAATATCCTCAATAAGAAATACCGGGGCATAGGATTCTTCCGTGTACTCTATTACATACCAGTATTAACCTCATGGATTGCGGGAGCCCTTATTTGGAAATGGGTTTTAAGTCCTCAGTATGGTATTTTCAATGAAATCTTGGCCCTTGTAGGAATTGAAGGCCCAAAATGGCTTCAAAGTGAGGTTTGGGCGATGCCCTCCATTGTTCTGGCTTCCATATGGAAGGATGTGGGGTATTTCGGATTAATTTTTCTTGGCGGTCTTCAAGGGATTAATCCTTCCTATTACGAAGCAGCCGAAATTGATGGTGCCAGCGGCTGGCAAAAGTTCCGACGCATTACCCTGCCCCTTCTTTCACCTGTGACCTTTTTTGTGGTTATTATCTGTATTATCAATTCCTTCCAACTCTTCCCCCAGGTTATGGTCATGGCCAAGGACGCAGGTCCCAATGGTGCCACCCAGGTCCTGGTGGAGCGTATCTACAAATACGCCTTCAAGTACCACAAAATGGGCTATGCTGCCGCTCTGTCCTGGGTCTTGTTCGCTATTATCTTCATTTTCACGACCATACAGCTGAAGCTGCAGAAAAGGTGGGTGTACTATGATGATTAACAGGAAGTTTCGAAGGTTTTCCGGAGCTGCACTATTCTATATCATGGGAAGCCTGGTATCCTTAGTCATTCTCATTCCTTTTTTGTGGATGATTATTACGTCGTTAAAGTCTAAAGGAGCCCTGTTAAGCATTCCGGTCGAATGGATACCCAAAGAGCCATCATTGGATGCCTATAGAAAGATTTTTGGGCTGCAGGATTTCAGCGGTTCCATTTTTAACAGCTTTTATCTGGCTGTGGCAACCTCGTTGGTTCAGATCCTTTCAGCATCCATGGCAGCCTATGCTTTTTCAAAGATTCGGTTTAAGGGAAGGGAATCCCTGTTTAAAGTCTACCTTGCCACCATGATGATTCCGTTCCAGGTTGTTTTTATTCCTCTGTTTATTGTTATGTCCAGCTTAAAGCTGACCAACAATCTTAATGCTTTCCTGCTCCTGCAGTTTTTTAATCCCTTTGCCATTTTTATGCTCAGGCAAAAAATGATGACCATCAGCGACAGCTTCATTGAAGCTGCCATAATAGATGGCGCCAATCAATTTCAGATATTCAGAAAGATCATTATGCCCCTTTCTTCGGGAATTCTGGCTACCCTGGGTGTTATGGCCTTTATGGGTTCATGGAACGATTATCTGTTTCCGCTTGTCATGATCTCGGATAAAAAGAAGTTCACGCTGCCCCTCATCTTAAGCGCGTTGCAGGGGCAATACGGTAGCGATTATAACCTGCTCATGGCAGGAAGCTTAATATCCATCGTACCTATTCTCATTGTCTATATGCTCGCTCAAAATTACTTCAGGTCAGGTCTTCAGATCGGTGGTATCAAAGGCTGACCACATCACGGGTCGAGGCATGCTGTGCGTTTCACGCACTCTATTCACGGGTCGAGGCATGCTGTGCGTTTCACGCACGCTATTGGAGGTATTATATGAAGCTTTATATCAAAGAGCAACACATGGTAATCAACCTCAATAAAAACGATACAGATCATGACATGGTCCGGCTTGAAAATGTTATGGTCAAAAAATCAGAAAACTCTCTGCAGGCTTATCTTAATTCCTGTGAGCACAAGCCTGTTTGCACGATAAACACGCATCTGAATAAAGATGGTGCAGTAATTACCATAGAATCTCAATACCGGGCAGCCTTTGGCTTGGGTGAACGCTTTGATGCGGTTAACCAGAAGGGGACTGAAAGAAGTATTGAGGTTATTGAGAAATTCTGCCATCAGGGGCCTGTTACCTATTGCCCCATTCCTTTTTTCTATACAGATGCTGGCTTTGGGGTATACATCGATGCCTTGAGGGTGAGCGGGATCAGTTTTAAAGACCTTATTACCATTACCCTTAGAGGAGCTATTGAAGAGCTTCCGGAACTGGTGCTCTTCTTTGGGCAGCCCTCTGAGATTTTAAAGGATTTTTCACGGCTGACAGGAAAAGTCAAGCTGCCGCCTAAGTGGTCATTTGGTCCCTGGATTTCAGCCAATCGCTGGAACACCCAGGCTGAGGTTGAGAATCAGGTAGCGCTTCTTAAAAAGCATCAATTCCCCGCCACGGCACTTGTTATTGAAGCCTGGAGCGATGAATCCACCTTCTATCTATGGAATGGTGCAACCTACCGGGAAAATGACGGCTCCAGGGGATTATCCTATGATGCGCTGAATTTTAAAGGAACCTCCTTCTGGCCGGACCCCAAGGCCATGACGGATATGCTTCATGAAGAGGGAATTCACCTCATTCTCTGGCAGGTACCGGTCATTAAAAAGTGTGAAGAAGGCCTGTCCTGTGCCCAGCATGATGCGGATTGGGATTATGTTGTAGAAAAAGGCCTGGTCGCTGTAAATCTTGATGGCAGTCCCTATACCATTCCCGATGGACATTGGTTCGCAGGCTCCATGATCCCGGATTTTACGAATGCCGAGGCTGTCAAATGGTGGTTTGAAAAACGCCGATACCTTCTGGAAATGGGCGTTGACGGCTTTAAAACCGATGGGGGAGAGTTCATATACAAAGACGATATAGCCTTCTTTGACGGTTCCACAGGAAAAGAGATGCGAAATGGATTCGCTAAACGCTATATGGAAACCTACACCGATTTTATTGGAGAGGACAGGGTGCTTTTCTCCAGAGCCGGATATACAGGACAACAGCGTTGTCCCATTCAGTGGGCAGGGGATCAAGAGTCCACCTGGGATGAGCTGCGTGCTGTCCTGAAAGCCGGGCTTTCCATAGGTTTGTCGGGTGTGCCCTACTGGGGCTTCGATATCGGCGGTTTTGCGGGAGCTCTTCCAAGTCCGGAGCTCTATGAGCGTTCTACCCAATTGGCTGTTTTTGCTCCTGTCATGCAATGGCATACGGAACCGGTTGGTGGGCAGTTCTCCGAAATAATGCCTTCCGCAAAAGGCATCAATGACCGAAGCCCATGGAATATGGCCGAGGTGTTTGGGGATTGGGCTTTATTGGATAGGCTGCGTTTCCATTATTATTTAAGAGGTAATCTCATTCCAACCCTTTATAATGAAGCGTTAAAGTCCCAGAAGAGCGGTCTTCCCATGATGCGCCACTTGGCCATGGATTATCCTGATGACACAAATACCCTGGATATCGAGGATGCCTTTGTGATGGGGGATATACTTGTTGCTCCCATTGTCAACGAGGGGCAAACCGAAAGAAGGGTATATCTTCCTGAAGGCCGGTGGGTATCCCTGTGGGATCAAAAGGTATTTCAGGGACATCAATGGGTCATGAGCGAGGCCTATGAAAACCGCATTCCGGTATATCTTAAGATTGGTGGCGCAATGGCTCTAAATCTGGGTGATTCCAAAAAATTGGGCTCACCTGTCGGTACAGGCGTGGATGCTTACCAGAACCTATGCTTCTATCTTGCAGGAGATCAGGGGAAAACCCATTTTAAAGACGATCAGGGCAATGAGCTTTATATCGCCTGGCAGTATGAGCAGGTGAACATTGACAGAATAAGCGGAAATGTTCCGATACATGTGCTGAGAAGTATAGAAATTGAGTCCTGAAACCCGATATTGAGGACATGATCCGGGAGATCTATAAAGCTCCCTAACTCTCCGGTTCTTTTTTGATGCTTGTTAGAAGCTGAAAATGCTTGTATGATGGATAAGGAATCAATTCACCTTTCTTGGGGGTATTCATTGTGAAGAGCAGCAATCAAAGAACCGTTGCCCTGTTATTTTTAGTGCTTACAGCCATTTTATGGAGCCTTGGAGGCCTATTGATAAAATCGGTCAACTCGCATCCCTTGGCCATTGCCGGGGCCAGATCAGCCATATCGGCCCTATTAATCACACTGTACCTTAAAAAGCCTCGTTTTACGTGGTCATTCGCCCAAATATCGGCTGCCTTGATGTATGCCATGACGAGTATTCTTTTTGTAGCCGCCAACAAGCTTACCACGGCGGCCAACGCCATACTCATTCAATATACTGCGCCTCTTTACGTGGCACTTTTCGGAGCTTGGCTGTTAAAGGAAAAACCAAAGCTCATAGATTGGGCAACCATTGTTGTGGTGTTCGGTGGTATGGTACTGTTTTTCTTAGACGGTTTGGACACTCGCGGCGTTCTGGGCAGTATTCTGGCGGCCTTGAGCGGTCTTACCTTTGGGCTTTTTGCAGTATTTATGCGGATGCAGAAAAATGGTTCTCCTGTAGAGTCAGTGCTTTTAGGTAATATCCTGACGGCTATTATTGGCATTCCGTTTCTTTTTACGGCCGTACCGGACAGCAAAGGGTGGGGACTTTTTGTTGTCCTGGGAGTGATTCAGCTGGGTATTCCGTATATTCTCTACAGCCATGCAATAAAGCATGTAACAGCTCTTGAAGCCAGTCTCATCCCGGTTATTGAGCCAATACTGAATCCCATCTGGGTTTTCCTTTTTATGGGAGAGGCCCCTGGGAGATTCGCTCTTATAGGTGGAACTATTGTGGTGACTGCTGTCACTCTACAATGTGTTCTCTCTTCTGTTCGGACACAGAAAAAGGATGAACAGGAGCAAGAGCGAGCATTGGTCGGGTAGGAATTGTTTAGGACGAGTTAAGGCTTTGAAAGGGGGTAAGGGTATGAAACCCTTTAAGCTTCCGGAGGACTTTTTATTGGGGACGGCCACATCCGCTCTCCAAATTGAGGGTGGGGACAGAAATAACAATTGGTATGAATGGAGCGAGAACAAGCATATCAAGGATGGCACCCACAGTATCAGGGCCAATGATCATTTCAACAGGCTTGAAGAAGATATTGCCCTAATGGGGGAGCTTCATTCCTCCTGTTATCGTATGGGGCTTGAATGGAGTCGACTTGAACCAAAGGAGGGGAGCTTTTCCTCCGAGGCCGCGGCCCATTACCGGAAAGAGCTGATGACGCTGAATAAAGCAGGAATAAAGCCCATTGTCACCTTATTTCATTTCTCGTATCCCCTTTGGTTTGCTCAATCGGGAGCCTTCGAAATAAAGTCCTGTGTAGAACGTTTCAAACGATATACCCTGTTTTGTGTGGAGTCATTCGGAGATTTGGTCAGCGAATGGATTACCATAAACGAGCCCAATGTATTTGCTTTTGAGGGCTATGTGAAAGGCGAATGGCCTCCGGGCAAAAAGGATTTACCCCTAGCGCTTAAGGTCATGAGGAACCTGGTTTTATGCCATCTTGAGGCCTATGCTGTTATTCACCAGGTAAGAAAGGACAGAGGCTTTGAAGGAGAAACCAAAGTAGGAGCTGCTCACCACGTGAGGGTTTTTAAAAATGCGACCGGCAGCCCTCTGGACCGACTTGCGGCACGGATAGTCAAGAGATTATTTCAGGATGCAATTATACAGGCTATGACCACTGGTGTATTCTCTTTTCCCTTAGGAATCGGAGCACCCAAGGGCAGAGGACGCTTCTCTGATTTCATGGGTATAAACTATTACACCCGGGATATGGTCAAGGCCAGCTTTAAAGGGGGTTACAAACTCCTCGCCAAGTCTGGAGCGCCTATAAATGATCTTGGATGGGAAATCTACCCGGAAGGGCTTTATATGCTCTGCAAAGAATATGGCAAGGCTTACAGCCTTCCTGTTTACATAACTGAAAACGGTACTTGTGACAAAAAGGATGCCTTCAGAAGGGATTATATCGCCGATCATTTATATCAGGTCTCAAGGCTGATCGAGGACGGTGTTGCTGTTGAACGCTATTATTATTGGACACTGATGGATAACTTTGAGTGGTTGGAGGGTGAAAGCGCTCCATTTGGCTTGATCCATTGCGGCTTTGAGAGCCAAAAGCGCACAGTCCGGGAAAGCGGACGTTTTTTTGGCGCTATCAGCCGGGCAAAAGGGCTGACACAGGAAATGATCGATGGGTTCATGGCAACAGAATGATGAGCTGTTTATTTGGGTATGATTTATTGGGGAAATAGCGGATATGTAATGATTGCTGCTTGAAAAGAGAGGATCGGATGCACCGGTTAAAAAAGATTGCTCTAAAGGCTCTATCGTATCCTTTTATTAACCTGAAAAAGGATTATAAGATACAGCGCAGGATGCTTAATATCGTACATCTTTATTTCAAGCCGCTATACAATTTATTGGATTACAAGATAATGATTGGGGATAGAGCCATTCCGGTTCGGATTTTTCGTCCCAAAAAGCATGAAATTCCCAAGGCCTTGATTTTTTTTCACGGCGGAGGATGGGTTACCGGCAATATCGATTCCTACACCCATATATGTGCCCATATGGCCAATCAAACAAGGCATAGGGTTATATCGGTAGATTATCTGCTGGCTCCCGAAAATCCTTTTCCATTAGGAGTTGAGGACTGTTACCATGTTACCAGGGAAATATTCTTAAACCATGATATAATGCCGTGTAAAAGAAAGGACATTACGTTAATCGGCGATAGTGCAGGGGGTAATTTGGCAGCGGTGGTCTCTTTGATGGCAAGGGACAGAGGAGAATTTTTGCCGCACAAGCAAATATTAATCTATCCGGCTACCTATAACGACCATAGTGAAGATTCGCCCTTTCTTTCCATTCAGGAGAACGGGACAGACTATATACTGACGGCGAAAAAGATACAGGATTACATGGAGCTGTACGTACAAAACCAAGAGGACAAAAACAGCCCTTATGTTGCACCGTTATTGGCTGAGGACCTGACGGATCAGCCTGAGACACTGATTATTACAGCGGAATATGATCCCTTGAGAGATGAAGGGGAAGCCTATGGCAAACGATTGATGGAATTTGGAAATCGTGCTGAGGTATACCGAATCAAAGATGCCCTCCATGGTTTTTTGTCTTTGCCAAAGAGATCAGAGCACATCAAGCAATGTTATACTATAATGAACAGGTTTTTAAGTGAAAAAGGATTGGATAGATAGAGAATTATGTGGCAGAGGAAAAGAGTAGAATGGACCAGACTGGATAATGCATCAAAGCACTTTCCGGCGGTGTGCAACGATAGAGATACAAAGGTTTTTCGCCTTGTCTGCGAGCTTTGTGAGACTGTGGAGCCTGGGGCTTTACAGCAAGCCTTGGATATGACCGTTGAACATTTTCCGCTTTATAAATCTGTCTTGAGAAGAGGGGTTTTTTGGTACTATTTGGAGACCTCTGAAATCCATCCTGATGTTGAATTTGAAGATAATCCGGTCTGTGCACCCATCTATAAAAAGGATAATAAAAATCTGCTTTTTCGTGTTTTTTACTTTGGAAGAAGAATCAATCTTGAGATTTTTCACGCCCTCTCCGATGGAACAGGTGCTGTCTGGTTTATGCAGACCTTGATTTATCATTATTTGCTGCTTAAATATAAGGATAAATTCACCGGCAATAATCCTCAATTGAAATATAACGCCTCAATCAGCAAAAAAATGGATGACAGCTTTGGAAGGTATTTTAACGGCAAGGATAGCCGTAAACCAGCAAAGACTGAAAAGGAAGCACCCAGCCTCCGGGTTTATCATATACGCGGAACCAGGATGGATGATAACAGAATGCAGGTCATAGAAGGCACCATGTCCGCCAGTGCTGTTTTAGAGAAAGCCCATGAGCATCATACAACTTTGACTGTCTATCTTGCCTCACTGTTTATTTACGCCATTTATAATGAAATGCCGGCTCATGAGCAAAAGAGATCCATCGTCTTATCCATTCCGATTAACTTGAGGCAATTTTTTAAGTCGGAAACCGCCAGAAACTTCTTTAGTACCATGCATGTAGGGCATACTTTCACAACAGGCCGGCTTGGATTTGAAAATATCATTGAAAGTGTCACTGAAGGCTTCAAGAGAGAACTGACAGAAGAGCGGCTCATGCGGCATCTGAACCAACTGATGGCTTTGGAGAAACAGCCCTTTGCCCGAGTAGCGCCTTTGCCATTCAAAGACTATTCCATTCGCATCGCCAATAAAATAAAGGACAGGGGCATAACAGCCGCATTGTCCAATATAGGACGGATCGACATGCCCATAGAATTTGATTCCTATATCAAGCAGTTCAGTGTTTTCACAAGCGCCAGAAGACCCCAGTTCTGCGTGTGTACTTATAGAGACCGGTTGGTTGTGAGCTTTACCTCGCCCTTCCGGGAAACAGAAATACAAAGAAATTTCTTTAAATTACTCGCCGAAAAGGGAATTGATATTGAAATCACGTCAAATTTATAGAGATGCGGAAGAGATTTTATGCAATACTGCAAGCATTGTTTGGTTCATATACGCGGAAATAATAAGAAGTGCCCTTTGTGTAATAATATTCTACCAGCCGAAGGTCAAGACGATGAAGAAATATTTCCGCAAATACCGCCTGCTTATGAACGTCACCTGGCTATCCGGATCATGGTTTTTATTTCTGTGATAGTAGTAGTTATAAGCTTTGTGCTGCACAACATCTACCCTTTGGAAATAAATCGGCCCATGTTTGTTGTTTTTGGACTTCTTAGCATGTGGCTCAGCTTAATTGCAGTCATTCGAAAAAGGCATAACATAACGAAAACGATCATGTGGCAAGTAACCATTGTATCGGTACTGGCTGTTTTCTGGGATTGGCGGACAGGATGGAGGGGATGGTCATTGGATTATGCCATCCCCATTGCATGTGTTACCGCTATGTTTGTGATGTACGTTACGGCAAAAATCATGAAACTCAGTATCAGAGATTATATCACCTATTTTTTTCTGGATGGGCTGTTTGGCATCCTTCCCATTCTATTCATCCTGTTTGACTGGGTGAATGTCATCTATCCTTCCTTAATATCTGTGGGCATAAGTATTATATTTTTGTCGGCCATACTCATATTTCAGGGTGAAAACATCAAAGTGGAGATTAAAAAGAGACTGCATATATGAGCTATGCTTTATCTCCGGGCTTGATGAAATTGCGGATAAAAAAGTTATCTCTTTCCAGAAGATCCGAAATGGTATTAAAACCTAACTGATGGAGGAGTTCAATAACCTGTGGATTATCAATGGGTGTTTTGTATCGAGCCATTTTTCCGTAATCATTGACATGTTCTGTGCCTTCTTTATAGGGAATAATGGCTTTGGGCCCCCCGACACATCCACCAACGCAGCCCATGCCTTCCATAAAATTAGCTTTTATATCGCCTTCTGTTATCTCTTTTAACAGACGCTTGCACTCCACAACACCATTGGCTTGGGTGGCACGAAGAGGAATCTTTCTATCGGGTGAAATCCTGTTCAAAGTGGTTTGAACAGCCTCACTTACGCCACCTGTCCGGGCATAGATGCGGCCTGCGGTTGAGGAATGGTCACGCATGTCCTCCGGCATATCGGCCGGGTTGATTTCCATTAATTTGAACAGTTCATCGACCTCCTGAAAGGTAAGCACATAATCCACAGAATCCCGGATATCGGGTTCTTTAGCTTCTGCTTTTTTAGCTACGCAGGGACCGATAAAAACTGTTATTGCATCCGGCTGAATGCGCTTGATGGATCGGCCGCAGGCTACCATGGGTGAAACCGCCGGTGGCATATGGGGAATGAGATCATGATACACTTTTTTAATCATTGCAACCCAAATGGGGCAGCAGCAACTAGTCAACAGGAAATCCTTATCCTCGTGTATGGAGCGGTCAAACTCCAGGGCCTCCTTGAGGGTCAGAATATCGGCAAATAAAGCGACCTCCAGCATACCGTAAAAACCAAGCCTTTTAAAGGCCGAACGAAGTTTTCCTGCTGTTACGTCAAGAGAAAACTGGCCGTTAAAGGCGGGTGCGATCATGGCATAAACGGGTGCTTTTTTTGAATTGAGAATCTCCAAAATAGGCAGGAGGTCCTTTCTTTCAGACAAGTTTTGCTTCTTGCAGACATCGACGCAATTCTCACAGCCTGTACAATTAATTCCGTCAATGACAACATTTCCGTTTTCGTCTCGCTTAACAGCTGAAAAGAGGCAGGCTACCTCACAGGCCGTACGTTCTTCCTTGTTACAGTCCTCACAAGCCCCAAGGCTAATGACTGCAGGCTTGTTCTCAGGGTGAAGCAGACACTCCAGCTGATGCTTGCTGTAATCGGCATGATTTTCGATGTCTTGGATTTCCTTTTCGAGCCTATGATCAAGAGAGGCTTTTACAAGCCTGTTATAAAGATCTTTAAATGTTTCCAAAATGAAGTTCCCCCTTGTTAGTAATTTTATTTTTTCCTTGTGCTTTGATATTATACGATAAGATGAGGCCGCTTTTCTAGGTGTATCGGTCTATTCGCCTTTAATCATGATATGAATTTACTAAAACTTCCCCAGTTAATAATTCCAAAATTTACGGCCATGTTATATAATGTAAATATTCAAATTTTATACGATCCAAAACCTAATAAACATGAGAGAGGTAATGCAGATGAAATATGATAATCTTTATGAGGTCAGGCCAATAAAAAACCTTAAGGACATGCTGGAATCAAGTGTGGCACTTTATGGAGACAAAGCAGCCTTTCTTTCCAAGAAAAAGGATCATCCCGATTACTTTCCGATAACCTATAAGCAATACCAGTCCGATGTGAACGCTTTTGGTACAGCGCTTTTGAGTCTTGGCTTAAAAGGTGGGAAAATAGCGTTGATCGGAGAAAATCGGTATGAATGGTCTACTTCATATCTAGCTGTTGTTAATGGAACAGCTACGATTGTTCCCTTGGACAAAGAACTCCCCGCCCATGAGATTGAATCCCTAATTCAGCGCTCAAAAGCCGATGCCATCATCTATTCGGGTAGCGTGAAAGAGAAAATAGAGCCGCTGACTCTTAAATCCACCACTCTCCGTTTCTTGATCAGCATGGATGCAGAGACGGATAACGGCAGCATTTTATCCTATAAGGCTCTGCTTGAAAAAGGCCATAGGCTTATAAAAGAAGGCAACCGCGAATTTATTGATGCAAAAATCGATGCCGATATCATGAATATGCTTCTCTTTACATCCGGCACAACCGATCAGGCCAAAGCGGTTATGCTCTCCCATCGAAACATCAGCGAGAATCTTATGAATATGTGCGCCATGCTGTACATTGACGATAAGGATATCTTTTTGTCCATTCTTCCCATTCATCACACCTATGAATGTACCTGCGGCTTCCTATGCCAGATTTATAGAGGGTCTACCATCGCTTACTGCGAGGGCTTGCGGCACATTGTAAAGAACCTGAAGGAATCCAAATGCACTATGATGCTGGGCGTTCCTTTGGTTTTTGAGTCCATGTACAGGCAGATCATGAATCAGGCCATTAAGCAGAAGGGAAAAGGAAAAATCAATTTCGCGCTGGGTCTTAGCAACACCTTGAGAAAAGTCAAGCTGGATATACGCCATATGCTTTTTGCCCAGATTCATGAGGGCTTGGGTGGACATATCAGGATGTTTATAAGCGGTGCGGCAGGTATAGATCCCCAGATAGCCCGCGGCTTCAGAGACTTGGGTATATCCTTGGTTCAAGGATACGGCCTTACCGAATGTGCACCCATTGTAGCCTTAAACCGTGATATCAATTATAAGGATGAAGCAGCAGGGCTGCCGCTTCCCAATCTCCAGATGGAAATAGACCATCCTGACGCGGAAGGTATAGGAGAAATCAAATGTAAGGGCTCTAGTGTTATGCTGGGCTATTATGAAGATCCCGAGGCGACCGCCCAGGTCATAAAGGATGGCTGGTTTTATACCGGAGACAGCGGTTTTATTGACAAGGATGGGTTTGTGCATATCACGGGCCGTAAAAAGAATGTCATTATTACCGGAAACGGCAAGAACGTCTTCCCGGAAGAAATTGAAACTCTTCTTAACAGAAGTCCCTATATAAAAGAGTCGCTGGTATATGGCAAGGGTGAATCCGACGGAGATACTATAGTGTGTGCAAAGCTGGTACTCGACCACGAGAAAATCGACGAGGATATTCAAAATAATGCCGCTCCCGGAAAAACAGCAGAAGAAATCATAGATAAGGAAGTAAGACGAGTAAACAAAGAGCTTGTTTCTTACAAGCATATCAAGGATTTCACCATTCAGGAAGAGGAATTCATAAAGACTACAACAAAGAAAATCAAGCGCCACGAGGAGCTAAAAGATTAAAGTTGATGATCAAAAACTAATGCTGGACCATATTGACAGTTTATTTAAACTTATGAAGCATAAAGCCTGACAGATTGATACTGTCAGGCTTTAATCATGTTTCTAAGGGTAGGGGGCTTTGTTTAAAATATCCTGCTGTTGGGTAGGGCCATGAGCTTGAGCTCCCACGCTCTGTTTTGGTTAATTGGGAAATAGAAAACCTCCCAGCCGATAGGGTTTTGATCCATCAGCGCCTGCTGGATGCTCACTGCCTTTTTCCGGCTGCATTTGTAGCTTATGCCGATGGCATAAAGAGGAAAGTCTTGTGTCAGTTTTAAATCCAGTATCGCAACATAAACCTTTTTTATCTGGCGGTATTTTTTGCATGATTCAATCAGGTTCGACAGGGTGGTGTCCGAAAGATCATGGGGGATAAGGTTGCCTGATAGTGTACTGCGTTCTTTTTTTGCCTCCTCATTGGTTTCCATGAACCTTATGGCATAATAGTAATATTCCAAAGCTTTTTCTCTGTTTTGATGATGCAAATGATAATTCATGAGCTCAAGACAGACATGAGGAATGAGCTGGACATCCTCATTCATAATATTAGTAAGCGCTTCTTCAGCCAATTCTCCGTCAGTATTAAGCAATAAACGGTTGTAATGATATTTCAGAGGCAGGAAGTCCGGGTAAGTCTTCATACCCTCCTCAAAGGCAGATAAGGCTTCTGATGTACCTTCATATCTCTCAATTAATAACCCTCTTGTCAGGGTGTCTTTACTTTCCAAGGAGCCGCCTTCAAGGCTTTTATCCAATCTATGGCGGATATTGATATCCTCCTGCAGCTTTTGATATCTCTGGTGCCAGGATTCTGTAATATTTTTTACATACATGCCATTAAGGATGTTAAGTACGTTGGCTGTACCAATAAGGGTGCTATAGGCCGGGCGCCCGGTTTCATCCGGCACTCTTATAGAAGCTTTAATAGCTGCTATTCTCTCACTGGTAGAAGGGTGGGTATGGAAGGGGAGAGTTCTGTGCTCCCGAATGCTCTCCAGAATAGCATTTAATAAATCATCGGAAAGGGGAGCTCTAAACGATGCCTCCATAAGTGAAAAGTAGTTCTGAACAGGTTCCGAGGATTGATCGGCTATTTTATTTATTTCTGAATAAAAGCGCTGAAGCTTTATATCATAGATTTTCAACTTAATCAAAGAATCAGCTACCGGTTGATTTCCTGTTATACGGGCTGCCAGCGCATCCGCCTCGAACTCCTCCCGCTTCTGTGTGTAAAATAATATGTCATTTATTTTAGGCAAGTACCAATAAGAAAACTTTGATATTAAGATATTTTTTTTCCCCGTTTCCTTATAGTCATCATATATTTTTTTCCACATTTTATAGCTTCTGAAGATGCGTGCACGCCATTTGCCGTGCTTTTTAGAGAAATGTGCATACTCATGAGCGAGAACCGCACCAAGATCCTTCTCATTTAAAGCGAGAAGAAGAGGAAGACCAATAACAAGAGTTCGTCTATAACCAAAAAAGACCCCCAGTCTGGGTACTTCCTCTATGTAAGCGTTAAGTTGATTATCTATGATTACCTGATGAATTTTTGCACCATGAATCTCTCTTTTTATTTGATATAATAGAGAAAAAAGCTGAGGTGCACTTTGCTCGTCTATCTTATGCCCAATGGGCTCATCAAATTTGTAGAAAAGGCCCTTTATAAGGTTTGTGATCATGAACACAAGGAAACCGCCCAGGAATATCACAATCTTTGTCATTGATGAGGTGATTCTTTCGGAATCAAGAGCATAGCCGACGATGAGAAATATGAATAATGCAGTTAGAAGAATAAGAAAAATAGGATACAGAAAACCTAATAGGTAAATGCAGAACCGCTTGATACCTTTAAACATAACATACTTCCTTTTTCATTATTCTGATTGACTCTAATAAAATTTTAACGAACTTTTTCCTTGTTAAATGATAAAATAAAAAAAGTAAAAAAGCAAACAAAATAAAAGGAACACTGGAGGAAAGATGACCGCTATTTTACTGGCATTGACAGGATCAACCATTGCCTCGGTAGGGATGGTTCTTCAAAAGAAGGGCATACCGTGGATAGGATCAAATAAAAAAGATAAGCAGGACAAAAGGAAACACTTCTGGATATGGCTTACAGGAATATTTCTTGCTTATATTGTGGCCGCAGTTCCAAACAGTATTGCCGCTCAGACTTTGCCACCCCATATTATCACATCCATGGCTGGTTGGGATATTGTTCTGATTGTGTTTTTATCGGGGCTCATATTAAAAGAGCAGGTATTCAAAACCGATTATCTCTATTCAATGGTGATTGTGGGGATGACGCTATTTATTGCTTTTAGGTCGGAGCCTGTTAGCTATTTCACAATCAACCTTCCTGTCATGATTATTCTGTTCCTGGTTCCAGGTTTAGTTCTTCTTCCTCTGCTCTTCAAAACTGTAGATGACAAGGTGAAGTCTGTGCTTTTGTCAATTTTTGCCGGAAGCATGAGCGGGGTAGCTATTGTTTATTTTAATATGCTGATGCGAGACCTATTCACCTGGGGTTTTGATAAAATTCCTTTGGATGTTCTTCTCCTTTATGCGTTCTCAGCTGTTCTTGGCGCAATTGGGGAGCAGGCTTCCTACAGTATCGGAGAAATGACAATAGTGGCGTCAATTCGCCTGAGTTTTTTTATTGTCTATCCGATTTTTGGTTCGATGCTGCTCTTTAGTTCCAAGGCTGATATCCTGCAATTCATCGCCGTTTTTATCATTATTCTGGCCTGCTATGTTATGTTCAAAAAGAGAGGACGTCAGGCTCATAAAAAATCCTAAGGCAAATATGACATTTTACAGGAAAAGCGCTTTGTTAAATTTATGTTAAATGGCGCTTTTTCCTTTTTTTCTGCCTTTAACTGTCGAAGAGGCTTATGCTATAATGTTAAAGGTTTGTTAAAGAAAAGTTAAAAGAAGAAATTACTTAACAAATAATGAGAGTACTCGGTCAATTTATCGAAAGGGGAAGTCTATGTTTGCTTTAGCCATAGTTATGCTGTTGGTGTGCGCTTCGGTCTTTGTCAACGGATGGACAGATGCCCCAAATGCTATTGCTACCGTGGTTTCAACACGTGTTTTAAGTCCAAAGGCAGCAATATCTTTAGCAACAGTTTTCAATTTAGCCGGTGTCTTTATGATGGGAACCGCGGTTGCCAATACAACCGCAAAGATCGTAACAATAGGTACAGGGCAGGATGCCCTTATTACCCTTGCTGCGGCACAGCTTTCCATTGTTATCTGGGCAGTTTCGGCCTGGAAATTCGGTATCCCTACAAGTGAAAGTCATGCCCTTATTGCCGGCCTCATGGGAGCCGGTATTTCTTTCAACGGCCTTTCAGCCTTTAACTGGGATGAATTTAAAAAAGTACTTATTGGCTTGGCTGTCGCAACAGTATTGGGTTTTATTGCAGGTTATATTACGACTAAGGGTGTATCCACTGCCTTTAAAAGAGTAAACCGCCGTAAAGCCAATACTTTTTTTTCATGGGGTCAAATTGTTTCGGCTTCACTTATGGCCTTTAACCATGGGGCGCAGGACGGACAAAAATTCATGGGCGTATTTGCTCTTGCTCTTGTAGTCGGTGGAGTTTTCCCGGCCAGTGACAACTTGATTATTCCCATATGGGTTAAGTTGTTGGTTTCAGCTCTAATGGCTATCGGAACTTCCATAGGCGGGTATAAAATCATAAAAACCATGGGAATGGATATGGTAAAGCTTGAAAAGTATCAAGGCTTTTCTGCTGAAATTGGAGCTTCAGCCTGTATGACGGGGGCTACAATTTTAGGTATTCCATTGAGCACTACTAATGCGAAGGGAACTGCCATAATGGGTGCGGGCGCTGCCAGAAAAATTTCGGATGTTAATTGGGGTATTGTTAAAGAAATGCTGCTGGCCTGGGCTTTAACCTTCCCGGCATGTTTGGTTCTCGGTTATGTTATGGCCAAATTTTTTACTTTCATATTCTAAGAGGAGGATTTTCTTATGGGCTTATTTACAAGTAAGGATACAGATTGGTTTAAATTGTTTGAAGTCTCAATCTCCTATTCCGTAAGAGCGGCTAATACCTTAAAGAAAGCCTTTGAGGATGGCGTCATTGATTACAAGGAGATTCAAAATTTAAAATCAATTGAACACGAAGCTGACAACCATGTT
Organism: Bacillota bacterium; assembly: GCA_023443745.1. Classification (GTDB taxonomy): domain Bacteria; phylum Bacillota; class Clostridia; order DSM-8532; family DSM-8532; genus DTU059. Next base: position 123,339 of record JAEZTB010000030.1, on the reverse strand, counting down.
CACCAATGCTTAAAGCTGGTTGAAGAAGCATTTGTTACGCCTATTGATCGCTCAGATATTGTGGAAATAATAAAAGAAATTGAAAATATCACTGATAATATTGATTCCATTGCCAACCACACCTATATGATGTGCGTCAATGAAGTTAACGAAGCAAGCCAGAACTTCATGGGTTTGGTTGTAGATGCATGCAATAAGCTCGATGAGCTGATGAAGAATCTAAAGAATTACAAGAAAAACTTTAAACTCATAAACGATCTGATCATTGAGATCAATCACATTGAAGAAGTCGGAGACAAGACTTATCTAAATGCTATGAGAACACTCTTCGAGTTTGAGACCGATGCAAAGAAAATTATAATCTACAAGCTTCTTTATGAAAAGCTGGAAGATGCCCTCGATAAGTGTGAGGATGTTGCCGACATCGTTCAGAAGATAATTATTGCGAGCACGTGATGACCATAAAACAGTAAAATCGTAACGGATGACTGTCCTCTTACTAGACATCTACACCTATCCGGCCTGTCAAGAAACGGGTCGGATTTTTGCTGTCCATGGCCTTGCCGAACCAATCTATCGTATTCTCTAGCGTCAGCATCCGAAGGCTATTCATAACATGGGTAAACGGTTTTATTAGTCAATACGGAATCCACTCGGTACTATGACCAGCTTAAACCTATAATGGCAAGCGCAATGCCATTTCTATAAATTAGGTTTCAATCATATCGCCGCATGACAGATAAGACAGATTGGACATTTCTTGTGATAGGCTCTGAAATGCTTCTGTCCCCGTACAATGACATGTATAGAATTGGGTTTTGGGGTACTTTTGCAACTCATGAGCAATATCATTTAGTAAGGCTGCGGATACGGTTTTCTTAGTCAATGGATTGAACAAATGATATCCGCCAACGCATAGTTGTGGGTGATATGAATTCGCTTTTTCCATAATATTTACAATACCTGCATGACCACACCCCATTATAAGTACCCTTTGATTTTCTCTAATAATTAAGTTGTGTTCGTGGGAAAATTCATCTTTTTTATCTTTTGCATATAGCGCATCATTCGCATTGGAATAACATTTATCTGTTTGGCTTACAGTAAAAAGGCTCAACTCATCATCAATTTGGTAGTCGCCTTCTACCAAGACAATCTGCGAATGATTTTTAAAGTTATCATCAATACCAATATTTATTCTCAGAAAAATGAATTTGCTGTAATGTGGCTCAAATGCTTTCCGCTGTACATAAATTTTAGCAGATGAGTTGATTTGTAAAAAGCGGCTTAAAGCTCCACCGTGATCCATATGTCCATGTGAGATAATTACTGTATCAATCTTAGAGAGATCAATACCTCTTGTTTTGGCATTATCAAAAAGAGTATTGTCGGGACCTAAGTCAAACAGAATTTTATGCTTTTTCGTTTCTATGTACAACGATAAACCATGTGTGGCTTTTAATTCACATTTAGTTTTATTCTCAACTAATGCTGTAATTCTCATACCGTTCATACCTGTAAGATTATGTTAATAATCTATCCTATAAATTCTTATTTAACGTTTCCATCATCATTCTAGCTTTTATATAAATATTTTAATGGTACATCAAAATTCACCAAAATGAAAGGAGTTAGTCCGATAAATAGTGTAAAGGTAGGTCATTTATAAATATAATGAACAACATGAATATAAGATGCATTCAAAGTTTTTCAACATTAGACAAGCTCCAAAATAAATCGGAGAGCAATGCTTTACAAAATGCAGAACAACAAGAAATGCTTGGCAAATTAGAGCTTAGCACCGTAGCTGTGGGAAAAAGGAAATCTATGGTTGGCTCCAGCGGATACTCCAAAGCCGAAGGATATGCGAAGAAAAGCATATTCTCCCCCAAAAAGCTTGACAGAATATCTCGCTATCCCTTAACTATCGTGGAAGCACCGTCCGGCTTTGGAAAGACGACGGCTGTCATGGGATTATGCCACTGTAAATCATTTTCTGCGATTGTCGAAAATCTTTTCAAAAGAGGCTTGATATTTATTTTAGGCAAATGTAGAATATAGTCATAGACAATTGTCTAAAAGGAGTTGATATTATGAGTATAACTAAAAAACTGCCGGACGCGGAGTTTGACATTATGAAAGTGGTATGGGCAAATGAGCCTCCCATTACAACGAATATCATCATGCAGCAGCTTGGAAATGAAAAGGAATGGAAAGCGCAGACGGTTATTTCCCTCCTACTGCGACTGGTGGATCGAGGTTTCATCAGAACTGAGAAAAACGGAAAAGAGCGCACCTATTTTCCGCTTATCAGCAAGGAGGACTATTTGAAGTTTGAAACTGGCGACTTTATGGCGCGTTTTCATGAGAACTCTTTTGCCAGCTTGGTTGCCACGCTATATGACGGAAAAAAGATAAAGGATAGCGACCTTGACCAACTGACAAAGTGGCTCATAGAAAGGAGGGATTGATTTGCAGGATTTTCTAAGTACCCTGCTTCAATGTTCCGTTTCGATGTCGCTGGTAACACTTGCGTATGTGGTCATGCTACCCCTTTTAGCCAAACGATATGCCGCAAAGTGGCGGTATATCGTTTGGCTGGTAATTACGGCAGGCTGGATATTCCCCTTTCGTCCCCGGATTGATTTGTCGATTCTCCCCGAACAAATGACGGATATACCCGTAACGCCTGTACAGCCAATTACCAATGCTATACCTCCTTTGGTTGGTACAGTGAATATTGCTAACGCTCCGACAACAATTCCTTTATGGCAGGTGCTTGCGGCGATTTGGATTTTAGGCGTTGTGGGCGTTGTATTGTATCATGCTTTACGGCATAACCGCTTTATGAAGATGGTGCGCCGATGGAGTGAACTTGTAACCGATTCGGAGACATTAGGAATCTTGGACAGCTTAAAGTCAGAGCTGGGAATTAAAGCGCAAATCGGGGTAAGCGTATGCCCTAGCATAACAAGCCCTATGCTCGTTGGACTTTTTCGGACGACTATTCTATTGCCGCCTATTAAAATCACAGATGATGAATTATCCCTTATACTAAAGCACGAGCTTATCCATTTCAAACGGCATGACCTTTGGTATAAGACTCTGATTTTGGCAGCAACTGCACTCCATTGGTTTAATCCTGTGATTTACCTTATGGCAAAAGCGACAGCGGTACAATGTGAAATCTCCTGTGATGCACTGGTTTTACAAGACTCAAATTTTCAGCAACGAAAGCAATACGGTGAAACCATTATCGGTGTTGTCAGGAATGGGGTGAAGCTCCAAACGGCATTAACAACTAATTTCTATGGAGGTAAGAAAGGCATGAAAACTCGTATTTCTTCAATTATGGACACGAAACGAAAGAGGGCCGGCGTTGCAATCCTCTGTTTGACGCTGGTAGGGATTATAACCACTGGGACTACGTTCGCTGTGGCCGCAGATAAAAACCCGACAACTTATGTTGCTAATGCAGATGAAAATAAAGAAGTTCCGAAGAGCAAAGCGGAAACCTATGCTATCTATGAGCAATATGGACTTACCTACAACAAAAGCACAGACCAATTACTCTATAATGGGGAATTAGTTAGATACTTTGAGGATTACTACCCGATTGGCGGCAGTGAAAATAACGCATATGGTGGAATTGACTACTTTGATGAACATGGCAGAATAGATGTTCATGGTGTAAGAGATTTATCAAAGTTACCCCGAAATTCCGATGGTTCGACTGACCCAAGCGGTAAGCTCATAGGAGTGAAATCATACAGCCAAGCCGAATTCAACGCAAGAGATATTGGGAAATTGAAAAATCCACCAATGCAAGCGACAGCGGTTGAATATTCCGGGTCAGATAATTCCTCCACGGCACATGATAATCGAGGTTTAGGTAACACTGCGGTGGCATCTGAGGAAGGGCCTCAATTAACACCGGATGAACGGGCGAAATTGTACGCAATCTACGAGCCATTTGGAGTAACCTATGATAAAAATAAGGATTGCTTTTACTATAAGGGCAAACTAGTTCGGCAGTTGGTTGATGTTATATCATCAAATGGAGAATCTCTATCAAGCGGAAAGTTCAAAGGATCTATACAGCAGGTGGGTAGCCCTAATGGGGAAATTGAACTAGAAACTGTGCGGGACTATACGAAACCTGACAATAACGGAGAGGGCGCATTGATTGGAATTGAGATAGTGAACTGAAGAATAAACCGTTGTTTTTACAGCGGAATAAATATATGCGCTGAAGCATAGCAGATTGTAGGTGGCGGCTTTGACATAGGAGGATTCTTGCCACCACCTTATCGTGACAGCTGAATATAGCTTAATAGCTTATTAGAATTATTAGAATTGCCTGATTTTATTGAAAGATAGAGCGGGCTGAAATATAATGGCAATATCAGGATGAACATCCGCCCTATATGGAGGTCTTTCTATGAGTTTGGTTTCGGGTCAATTCAGTGAATCGTTTCCGCCTATTATGGACGGCGTGGGCAATGTTGCAAAAAACTATGCTTACTGGCTTAATAAAAAGCATGGTACCAGTTATGCCATAACCCCGGGTTTTCCTCGTCATATTGACAAAGAGGAATACGAAGTGCTCCGCTATACTTCCATAGGTGTATTGACCCGCCCGCCGTACAGAACAGGCGTACCCAAGCTGGACGGGATCTTTATGAAAAAAATCCGTTCCGTACCCTTTGATGTGGTACATGCCCATACGCCTTTCAGCTCCGGTCACATAGCGCTTCAAACAGCAAGAAAAAAAGAGATTCCCATTGTGGCATCCTTTCATTCCAAATATTATGATGATTTCAAGGAATCCCTTAAAATAGACGGTCTGGCGCGATATGGTGTATCCAGGGTTGTCGACTTCTATAACAGTGTTGACTCGGTATGGACTGTTAACCATGCCACCGCTGAGACCCTGAGGGATTATGGTTATAAAGGAGCCATAGAGGTTGTTCCGAATGGAACGGAGTATGAGACCGTAGAAAACAAGGAGCTTGAATGCCAGAAAGTCAATCTAAAGCTAAATCTGGACAAGGATGAGCTTGTATTCATTTACGTCGGCCAAATGGTCTGGCAAAAGAATACCCGGTGTTTGATGGAGGCTTTGGCTTTCATTAAGCAAAAGGGCTTGAAATATAAAATGCTTATGGTAGGCCAGGGCTATGCTTTGGAAGATTTAAAGGAGCTTTCCCGCGATTTCGGGTTGACAGATCGCGTCATGTTCCTGGGAGCTATCTATGATCGTGATTATTTAAAGTCCCTTTACTGCAGAGCTAATCTACTGCTTTTTCCATCATTGTACGACAATGCATCCATTGTTTTGCGTGAAGCTGCGTCCCAAAGCTGTCCATCCCTGCTTATTGAAGGCTCCAACACGGCTGAAGGGGTTACGGACGGTTTTAATGGCTTTTTATCAAAGGATGGAGGCGATAATATCGCATCTCGCATTATGGAGGTTGCTAAATACCCTGAAAAGCTGATTGACGCAGGCGAAAATGCCCAAAAGACCATTTTTACAAGTTGGGAAACCATTGTAGATGAAGTTTACGGACGCTATAAGGAAATTGTTCAGGTGTATAAAAAGCTTCATGTTTAATGTGCAACACAAATGCTTCTAAAAAGACCCTTTGGGTCTTTTTCGCTTTCTTGTGGCTCGAGAGATCGAGATCCAATTAAATTAGTTATGAAAATATTTATTTATCAGACATATATAGAAATGGGTCTGTATTAATAGAGGGAAAATTTGCTATAACCTGCAAGATCGATAAGCTTTTTTGAAGGGAGAAAACACATGAACAAATTGAGAGCTAAGATTCTAGGACTTCTGTTATGCCTGACTCTTATATTAGGTATGATACCAGCCCAAGCAGCAACTGAGACTACAAGTCATATCACAAGAGAACAGGCTGTTGTAAGCATTCTTAATGCAGTAGGATTGGGTGCGTTAAGTGACATAGAAAGTGACCTGACAGGCTTTAAGGATGCCGATCAGATAAACCCCGAATATAAGGACGAATTAGCTATTGCTGTAACGAATAGCATTCTGGCCGGAACCATAGGCAAGGCTATAAAGCCTCAGGCCTATGTCACGCGGTTGGAATTCGCCATGTTCTTAAGCCGTGCCGTTCGGGAGCTTCCCATCATCCATGAGAGCCCATCCCTCGCAGATGTTCCGGCTACCGCCTCAGGTGATGTGAGCAGGCTTATTAAAGCCGGACTTATGAGCGGCTATGGTAATGGCCTCTTTGGAGCTGACGATTATCTTACCCTTGATCAGCTTACGGCTGTGTTAAACCGTATTGATAAGCTTTCTGCCATCAGGCTTCAGGATGATTTTTATTATGCCGTTAACCACAAATGGCTTACCGGCACCAAGATACCCGCCGGATACCCCGGAGCCAGTTCTTTTGATGAGGTTAATTTAAGCAATAGCAGTAAATTAAAGGTCATTGCTCAGGATCTTTTAAAGAACCAAGGTTCCTATCAGGAGGGGACCAAGGAACAGAAAATGGCTGATTTCTACAGTTCCGTTCTTGATATGGAAAACCGTAATAAACAAGGCATTGAACCCATAAGGAAATACCTAGATCAGTTTGATAGTATTAATTCGATCCAGGAGCTTTTAAATGCTGCCGCAAAATTCGAAAATGAAACGGGCTTTAATCCCCTTTTCAGCTTTGGCCCTTCTCCCGACCTGATGGACAGCAGCCGTTATGCACTGTATGGCTCGGGCCTTTCAACCACTTTGCCTGCTTCCTATATGCTAATGAAAAACCCTCAGATAAAAGCTCTTTATGAGGGCTTCCTGACGGAGCTTTTCAAGATTTCAGGGCTTTCCGATGAAGAGGCCATACAGGCTGCCCAGAATGTTTACGCTTTTGAAGAGGTACTGGCAGAGCATACGCTTTCAAACGAGGAGGCAAGCAAGATCGAGAATCTTTATAATCCGGTTGCCCTTGATAAGCTAGCCGAAATGTTCAGCGGGGCTGATATAAAGAAGTATATAAATGATCTCGGTTATGGATCAGTCCAAAATCTTATCGTTACTGATTTAAAGCTCATGGAAAAAACAGGGGAACTCCTGTCAGAGGAAAATTTAGAGATTCTAAAGGCTTATACGCGCATTCGTATTGTTATCGATACATCCTCATTTTTATCAAAGGATCTTCAGGATGCCATATATGGGTTTAATAGCACCTTCCTCGGCATCACCAGCGTATTGAGTGATGAAGAGATGGCATTTGAGCTTCTTAACTCAGTCATGAGCGGATATCTAGGCAAGATGTATGTAGAGAAATATTTCTCGGAAGAAGCCAAAAAAGATGTTGAGGGTATAGTAAGCGAAATTATAAAAACCTTTGAAAAGCGAGTAGAAAAGCTTGATTGGATGAGTAGCGACACAAAATCTGCCGCAGTGGCAAAGCTCAAAGCCATTAAGGTAAAAATCGGATATCCGGATACATGGAACGATCCTCTGTCGGGCATCAGTATAAAAAACTATGACAAAGGCGGCTCTCTGCTCGGAAATATTTTTGCTATTACTTCGGCGCAAGCAAAGCATGCTAAAACGCTGCTTTCAAAGCCTGTTGACAAAACCCAGTGGATGATGCCTCCCCATACCGTAAACGCTTATTACAATGCCACAAACAATGAGATTGTGTTCCCAGCCGGAATCCTGCAGTCACCGTTTTATGACTTAAAGGCTACACGTGAACAGAATCTTGGTGGCATAGGCTCCGTTATTGCCCACGAAATAACCCATGCCTTTGATAATAATGGTGCCCAGTTTGATTTAAATGGGAATATGAACAATTGGTGGACCCAGGAGGATTATGTGACCTTCCAGCAGAAGTGCCAGAGTGTTATTGACCACTACCAAGGTCTTGAAATTGCGCCCAATGCCATTGTCAGCGGTGCTCTCACTGTGTCGGAAAATGTGGCGGACATTGGTGCTATGGCTTGTATTCTGGACATTACCAAAAGCATGCCCAATGCAAACTATAAACAGCTATTCGAAAGCAATGCCAATATCTGGCGCTTTACCGGCACTCAACAGATGTATCAGCTTCTGTCTACACAGGATGTGCATGCACCAAATAAATTCCGCGTTAACTCGGTGCTGCAGAACTTCCAGGAGTTCTACGATACCTATGGAATTCAGCCTGGAGATGCCCTGTATTTATCCCCCGAAGAAAGGGTAAGTATCTGGTAATAACTAAGATAGAGATTGTTAAAACCTCCTATGGTACACTGATGCTACCATAGGAGGTTTTTTGCCTGAAGCAGTTACATGCCAGCTTCGATAACACGGATCATGCGATACAGGACTTCGTTGACTGGTGTGGGGATACCATGCTTTTTCCCCAAATTCATAACAGCAAGACCAAAGCTCTCAACCTCTGTTTTGCGGCCCGCCTCAACGTCCTGAAGCATGGAGGTTTTGCCCGAGGGAGAAAGGGTTGAGAATATTCGTAAATATTCAGCAATATCTGCCTCTGAAAGGAATATTCCTTCTTTTTCCGCCAGGGGAAGAACTTCCCGACATGCCGAAGCTAAAAGCGCACTTGCCTCAGGGATGGTATTGTAGACTCCATAGGGGGCTTTGAGAATAGCGGAGGTTTGGTTAACACCCACATTCATCATAAACTTCCACCACATTTCATGACGAATATCATCAGGGATGGTAAAAGGTACCTTTGCCTTTGAAAACAGTTCTGCAACAGGTTGAGACTTTCCTGCAGCCTCAGGAAAATACTCGCCGAAAACGATTTTTCCAGTATTGATAAAGCGTATCTCACCGCTCTCCCTTCCTGCATCGGTACCGACGCAGAAGCCGTGAAGGACTTTGTCGCGGCCAAAGACCCCGGCTAAATCATCCTCGCTGGTAATACCATTTAAAAGGGAGAGAATGATGGTGTTTTCTCCTACAAGAGGAGTAATGCTTTTAATAGCCTCTTCAAGATGATGACCTTTTACTGCAATCAAAATAAGCTCAGCCTTGGGTTCGCCAACCTTTGGAATAACATAATCAAAATGGTACCTTGTTCCATTGATCAGTATTCCCTGCTGGTATCGGCTTACCCTTTCCTCATCAAGAATGACCTTAACGGATTTTTTGTCCATTTGATAGAGGAGGGAGGCGTATGTTGCTCCTACAGCCCCCAGCCCGATGAGATGAACGGTTTTAATTGATGTACTCATGATGCAACTCCTAATTTTAGTATCTGTGTGTCAGCTATCAATATGATACCACTAAGAGCGTCTTGTTGTCACATGGTGTAGAGGCAAGCTCTTGCCAAATCATTTTCATGACGGTAAAATAAGAGGTGCGTGCCTAATTGACTGATGCCTTAGAACAGGAGTATACTATGAATTTTAACGAAAAAACCAGACGCATTATTGCCTCGACCGTAGCCATTTTCATTATTCTCTCTATGCTTTTAAGCATTGTATTATACGCAATCAGATAGCTTCCCGGAAAGCTCTATAGCCTTTCTTCGGGATTCTAAGTCAAATGTTCCTTTAAAGCCTAACAGTTTACGGACTGCGGAGGAATTCTGCATGGATGTCAGTAACCTCAACATCGGCTTTCAAACCGGACGCCATACCTTTTTAATCACTCTGCCCTTCAACTTTCACGTCAACAAGCTGGAGGGACATCGCAGCGCAACTCCTTACAAGCATGAGCATGCCAAATATGAGGTGATCTGCATCCGCTATCATGAGCCTCAGCAGCAGGACGAGTTTATTGTCATCCCTCCGCTGACGCCGCATTTCACCTACCAAGCCTCCTCACGCAACTGCGCGTTTGTCACCAGCTTTCAATTTTCCATGCGTGAGAATAGCTTTTCCCGCCAGGATGAGACACGCTGCTTTCACAGCGCGGATCTCAGCATATTTTCCAGGCTGAAGGAGCCAGTCACCGTAAAGGATACCTTTTCGGGCAGGGACCTTCTTCTGCAAATCCAACGCGAGGCGGCCATTAGGGGGCCTTCCTGCTGCGATATGCTCAACGCATTATTCTTTCTCCTATTGGTGCATATCTCCCGAAGCATCGCCTCCGAGGTTTTGGATGATCGCTCTCCCAGCACCCGTTCATTGGACGAACGCCGTCTGGACATTATCGACCTGTTCTTCTGGGACAACTACAGCGACCCGGCCTGCCGGTGCAGCCAGCTCGCCAGGATGCTCTGCATCAGCGAACGCCACCTGCTGCGTATTCTAAAGGACAACTATGGTAAATCCTTTCGGGAGCTTTTGCTTCAGACCCGCATGGAGATTGCTGAGGCCCACAGAAAGCTGGGCCCCATTACCGCCGCTCAATTGGCTGAGCGTATCGGCTATTCCGGCACGGGTTCCTTTCTGGGCGCTTACAGGAAGTATTTCGTACACTCTTTTCGCGAGACCGGCAACTGCAGAGAATAGGACATGACCCCACTTTTTGTGTCGGGAAAGTCGATTGACGCTGTCAAACAAGCACAATATACTGATGTTGTGCTTGTTTTTTTGCAAATTATAGTAAATTAACTCTGAAATGTATGCTCGGATTGTCTATTTTTAAGTGTGTCGTCCAGCCCTGCGAAATACCGGGTCTGTGGGGCTTTAGACAATATAAGCAATCAGGAAGGAATGATGACAGAATGAATCTATGCAAACGACTACTTTCCCTTCTTCTGGCAGTGGTCATGGTAATATGTCTGTTACCCGCCACAGCTACAGCTACAGCTACAGCTACAGAGCCAAACGACGAGGCGCTTACCGCCTATCTGACCCAGACACCTCCGGTGGTGGATGGGAAACTCAAAGAGCCCTCTTGGTATGTGATCCATCCGCTGAATGCTGCTGCGGGTGACTCAACCCCCCATGGGAGCGTAGGCTTCCTCTGGGATAAGTCCTGTCTTTATGTGGGGTTGAGCTTTTCCGACGCGTCTGTTTTTGAGTTGTCTGTCGCTTCATCGGACGGTGTGACAGAAAAAACTGTGACGCTGGACCTCGGCAACGGAGAACTCACCGGCAGCGCAGCCGGCGCACAGGTGGCTCTCTCCGGCAATACGGCCGAGCTCGTATTGCCGTTCAGCGAGTTGGGCTTTGGCCCGGAGGGCTTTGACAGCACACTGCGTGTCAATTGTACCCTGAGGGATCAGGACTCCTCCGCGTCCCTCACATCGGAATCGTATGTGCCGGTAAGCCTTTCGGGGCATGTTGTGCTCTATTCCGACTCCTTTGACGATTATGCCGCCAAGGATTATATTGCCGGTGCGTGGTACGCTGATGGGGCGTCCATCTCCATCGCCCAGGCTCCCGGGAACATTGGCGCGTACCGCTTCACATCCTCCGGAAAGGACGCCATACGGGGCATCAGGGGAACGACCAACTATCAGAGTGGTGTTCTGTCGTTTGAGTATGACGTCTTTATTGAGGAGCTTCCGGTCATAAACGCTAATTACGCCTGGCGTGGATTCGTTTTCGAGGTGCGTGGGCCTGCGGAAACACGCCGCTTTTCCCTGACCAAGGATGCCGCCGGGCAAATCCTGTTCAATGTGCTCTATGATTTCTCCAGCACTAATGGAACCGGCCGCTCTGAATCCGTTGTCACTGGACTTAAGGAGCAGGAGAGGGCCAACATCCGGGTCACCATTGACAAGAATGACGTCCCGGTTCTATATATCAACGGCGTAGAGCTTCATACCTTTTCCCCTCTGAACTCTCATCACAACGCGGTTGGCGGTTCCTATATAGAGCTGCAGGCCGCCAATTATAACCGCACCAGCGGTGACGTCAAGGTGGATCTCTACAACTATGTCATCACTCGTCCCCTCTACGAGGACGAAGGGGCTATCCTCGACGCCATGCTGGATGCCTTGATCTTTGACAGCTTTCTTGGGGAAAACCCAAGCGCCAGTTTTGTGACCACATCGCTTTCGCTCCCGTCCCAGGCGTTCATCCCTGATCTGGGTATGCCACTGGCGCTCAACTGGAGCTCCAGTCATCCGGACATTATCTCCGGAACCGGCCAGGTCAGCCCGCCGGAGGCTTCACCCGCAGAGGTAACGCTCACTGCCTCTCTCACCATGGGCGGAACTACCAGAACTAAGGATTTTAGGGTTACGGTGCCCAGTATGCGGCCCGGTAGCAAAGCCGCCCTTTCGCTCCATGACCCCGATCCCTACACCGGTGCGCTGCGTAGTACCGGCGTGGATGTCTCCATTGCGCTGGATAGTGACCTCAACAGTGTGGGGCTGGATATGGGTTCGGCTGTAAGGCTCAACCATCTGATACTGAAAAATACCGATGCTTCCCATCGTCTGACCAAGAAGGATCTTTCTCTCTATGTCAGCGACGACAACAGGGACTACCGGAAGGTGGGAGATTGGGATTTCCTCCAAATGGGGGATGGCCTCCACCTCTACAACTTTGATGAAACAGCCCGTTACTTTAAGGTGCACTGCCATTTTGGTGACGACGCCTACACCTTCACCAATCTGCTGCCTGATATGATTTCCGGTGACTATCTCCAGCAGTCTCATCTCCTGGGGGCCAATGAGGGCGTTTTTGCAAAGAAATACTCCTTCAACTTACAAAATACTTCTTCCGAGACGCTTTATGACAAGGCGGCCTACATATCAAAAGCCGAGCTGGGATTGAATCCCTTGGACTGCCGGCCGGATATGGCGGACCTCCGTTTTGTCCTGGGCGGGCGGCTTCTGCACCACTACTATGACGGCAGCGGATTTTTCATCCGGATCCCGGTGTTTGCCGCTTCGTCATCCCTGGAGCTGGACGTCTATTTCGGAAATCCGAATGCCACTTCTGTCAGTTCGCTGCGGGAGACCTTCCGAGTGGAATACGGCAACAAGACAGTGCAGGATCTGACCCTAGCCCCTCTATTCGTGGACAACATGAAGGTCCGTATGATGCCCAACGGCGATCTGATCGCCGTTGCAAACCGCCGTTCACACCCTGCAGCCATTTATCAGCGTGTTTCCAAGGATGGCGGCCGGACCTGGGGCGAGCTTGAAATGATCGTGGACACCTCCAACGGCATGCGCAACGAGGGCGGCAGCTTCCTCTGCGACGGCGACCGCGTCTATTACTTTTATTTTGTCTTTGGCGGTTTTAATGAACACGATATGTCCAAGTCCAACTGCAAGCTGGCTTACATCTACACCGACGACAGCGCCGCTACCTGGTCTAGGCCTGTAATCATCGATACCGGGCATACCTATTCGCTGACCTATGGCAATGGCATTGTGACCTCGGTAGCCGACGGTGTCGGCCCAAATGTGGATTATGTGGTACCCTACCACTTCCAGTCCGATAACACCGGCTCCTTCAAGACCTCCGCCGTATATTCGAAGGATGGCGGGGCCACATGGCAGTCCAGCGCATCCCTCATCGGATTTGCGGGTCCCGCCGGCGTTGAGGGCGGCCCGACGGAAGCAACCATTGCAGAGCTGGCCGATGGGCGATTAAAGCTGATGATGCGCTGCCAATACAACACCATCATCAACTTCTGCGAATCTTATTCCAACGACTTCGGCATCACCTGGAACGAGCAGGCCGTCATCTCCAACGTTTATGCCCCTAATACCATGCCTGCCATGACTCGGTATGAGGGCGACGCCCTGCTGCTCTGGGGAGGCAACAATACTCTGGGGGGGACTTCTTATGCCCGCTACCCGTTGAGCCTTGCCTACTCGACCGACGATACTACGAGCTGGGAAAAGATTCTCGACGTATACAGCGCTACCTCCCTTGCGGGATACGCCAGCCCGAACAATGTAGTCCAGCCCGACCTGACCCCCTCACGTTATAAGGGTGGCGACGACTACTACCTGGCCTGGTGGAACAACTGGTACGGCAACAAGGGTATTCTGATCGAGGATTTTGGAGATTACCTTTATAAGACAAAGGGGGCGGGAGATTCCTTTGAGGGCAGCTCCCTTATGTATGAGGGCTGGATCCCCGTAAACGGCAGTGCCGTGCGCAGCACCGCCCAATCCACCGACGGCGTCGCGTCCATGAAAATAAACGATGTTGCAAGCACCATCACTCGTGTAGCCCGCTCGGTACCATCCGCCTCCAAAGGTTCCCTTTCTTTTGACGTTTATCTGGAAAACTGGAATACCGGCTTCTGGGTGGAGCTGAAATCGGCGTTCAATAAGACACACTTCCAGGCGTCTCCCATTGCCTTTGCAGTGGTGAATGGGGGAGGGGTTAGCGTAAAGAATACCGACACCGGCGCCGTCACCCCCACAGGAAAAACCATAACGCTGAATAAATGGAACACCTTTCGCGTTGAATACAATATCATAGCCGGTAGCGCCGGGCTTTTCCTCAACGGCGAAAAGATCTATGACCTGCCCGTGAATAAGAAGATTGGAAGCACTGTCGCGGCCGTCCACTTCACCGATGGCTCCAGCAGCAGTGTTGCGGGGCTGACGGCCTATATCGACCGCTTTATCTTTGAGGACACATCGGCACCAAGACCCATCCTGAGCCGTTGACAAGGGCCCTCTGGCAGGTATGCCCGGAAATAACCCAGTAAAACAAAATAAGCACGTAAAAAGCTGCCGCCAGATTTTTTCTGGCGGCAGCTTTTATCCAGCCATTCTATGTTTAGCTTATATAAGATTGGATATAAAGTAAGAGGAATGTTCAGACTTGGACATACTAAATAGAAGCCTTGAATATTGGTTAATTGGACATATATACAATATAAGAATAGAAAGGGTTGAGACTATGAATAAAAAATGGTGGAAGGAAGCGGTCATCTACCAGATTTATCCTCGGAGCTTTAAAGACAGTAATGGCGATGGCATTGGAGATCTTCAGGGTATTATTGAGAAACTGGATTATCTTAAAGAACTGGGTATCGGTGTGATTTGGCTCAATCCCGTCTATGTTTCTCCAAATGATGACAATGGTTACGACATCTCCGATTACTATTATATTATGCCTGAATTCGGTACTATGGAGGACTTTGATGAACTTTTAGCAAAGGCTCACAGCCGGGGAATAAGAATCGTCATGGATCTGGTTGTCAACCATTCATCGGACGAGCATCAGTGGTTCATTCAATCAAGAAGCTCCCACAACAGCCCGTATCGAGAATATTATATCTGGCGGGATGGAAAGAACGGCAAGGAACCTAATAACTGGGGCTCCTTCTTCAGCCCGTCAGCCTGGGAGTATGATGAAAAAACAGGACAATATTATTTGCACCTGTTTTCAAAAAAGCAGCCGGATCTTAATTGGGAGCATAAGCCTTTGCGGGAAGAGATATACAGGATGATGAACTACTGGCTTGAAAAGGGCATCGATGGCTTCCGCATGGATGTTATCAATATGATCAAGAAGCCCTTGGATCTACCGGATTCCAATCAGGCGCCCAATACCGCCGACGGGTATGTTTTTGATGTTGATCTTTATACTAACAACCCCGGTCTTGTGGATTTTCTCCAGGAGATGAACAAGAACACGCTCTCACGTTATGATTGCATGACTGTGGGCGAAACCTGCGCCGTTACCCCTCAGATCGCATTGCCGTATGTTCATCAGGACAATCATGCTTTGAATATGGTTTTTCAGTTTGAGGTTATGGAACTGAAGGAGAATTTTGATCTTGTCCGTTTCAAGGAGATCCAGCAAAAATGGTATGATGGCATTATTCCAAAGGGTGGTTGGAACAGCCAGTATTTAAATAATCATGATCAGCCGCGGCAGGTTTCCATATATGGCAACAAGGCCTTTAGAATAGAATCAGCCATGCTTCTGGGTACACTCATCCACACATTGCCGGGCACACCCTATATTTATCAGGGTGAAGAAATCGGCATGAGTAATTCCATATTCTCATCCATTGAAGAATTTAATGATATCAATGCCCGTCATAGCTATAATGAGATGATAAAACGAGGGAAGAGTGAGGAAGAAGCACTTGCTTGGCTGAATCGGTATAGCCGAGATCATGCCAGGACACCCATGCAGTGGAATGATTCCGACAACGCAGGCTTTACGACGGGAAAGCCATGGCTCAAAATAAATCCTAATTACACTGAAGTAAATGTTGTAGCTGCATTGAATAATCGTAACAGTGTTTTTTATCACTACAAGAAGCTTATAGCCTTAAGAAAGGCAAATGATGTCATGATTTATGGCGATTTTCACGATCTACTTCCCAAGGACAAGGAAATCTATGCCTACACACGCAGGCTGGGGCTGCTGGAATGGATGATTCTTTTGAATTTCTCTGATGCAGACAAGAATGTAGGACTTGGACGAAACGCAGAAGGCCAGGTTATGCTCTCAAATTATCCTGATTATAGGGCAGAAGGGCAATTGGCCCATCTCCGGCCATATGAGGCAGTCATACTTCAGATGTAATAGGATTAATGTAAAGGATAGAGGTGTGTTACGATTGAAACACACCTCTTTTTACATAATGGTACAGAATGATCGGTTTTATTGATCGTCGGAGAAGGTCGTATTCCTTTCACCATCAAAGCTGATGGGATTGGCCTTTTCCTTGGTATGCTTCGCTTTTCCCTGAAGCTCCTGGACAGGTGGAATTTCATTTTTCTCAAAATGCTGCTTGTGGTTGCTTTCAGTGCCATGGGGCTCGCTGGGATCGGGACGTCTCATTCCTTTTTTATCCATAAACTCACTCCTTTCCTTTGATCTAGTGTTGACATTTTTTCAATACACATACCCTCTTAAAGATTAACCTCATCAATAGGGCTATTTTACATGCTCATACACGAAGTTACGGCCAAGCAGTAACAACTAAGGACTAGCCGGAATAGTATGTAGTGTGCTTGTTCGACAAAATCGACAGACCAAAAAATTCATGAAAGGAGTGCAAAAATGAAAAAGAAAGTACTACAAGTTAAGGTAATAGTTGGCAAAGGCTCTGAGCAGTTCTTTGTTGAAAATGACGTCACTATTTCACCTCCCAGCCCCCCCATATTCAAAATTGAGGAGATTGACAAAAAGGTCATCATAACTGATGTTGATGTAATCCCAGGAAAGGTTATTTTCAATGCCATCCTGTGGAAGAACGTCATCTATAAGACCGTGGAGGATGTCTGTGACGGTATAGTCAACGGACCACTTTTCCACGCTACCTTTAAGGTTCCCTTTGGAGGATTCGTGGAAATGGAACCTGTCGGATGCGAGAAGGTTAAGGAAT
Organism: Bacillota bacterium; assembly: GCA_023443745.1. GTDB lineage: Bacteria > Bacillota > Clostridia > DSM-8532 > DSM-8532 > DTU059. The sequence goes on along the minus strand of JAEZTB010000030.1, from coordinate 106,130 downwards.
GCGATACCGCTGAATTGCTTGAAGCATTCGTTGAAGGAGAAAAGGACATCTTGCATGGTGAGACTTGTGTCAAAGGGGTAACTGTGTTTACAAAACTTCTCGAAAAAGATGTCATCAAGGTCGCTTTCAAAGTTGTTCGAACAGAGCATATTCCTGTAATATGTGAAGATCATGATGAAGATGAGAAGGACGAAGATGAATGTCACAGAGAAAATTGTGAGAAGAAGCGGGAAGAAAAACGCGAAAAGTGCGAGATGAGACATGATCAAAAGTCTGAGAAGAAATGGGACGACAGATTCGAAGAAGAATTCGAGAGAAAGTGCGAAAAGAAGCGTGAAGAAGAGTGTGAGAAGAAACACGAGGAAAAATGCGAAAAGGATGAAGACAAGTGGGATAAGCGCCATGATTGCCGCGGAGATTACTATGCCAGATGCCGTGGTTCCTCCCCCCAAAAAAAGGAATGGTAGCATCTAAAAAAACAGGGCTGCGATAATTCGCAGCCCTATATCGTATATTTTAGTTAGAGTATCTATATTCTTGCAACCCCTGTTTTTCTGGCAGCCTCGGCAACAGCCTTGGCCACAAGAGGAGCAACTCTTGTATCGAAGGGGGAGGGGATAACATAATCTGGCTTCAGCTCGGAATCAGTGATTAAAGATGCAATCGCCTCAGCTGCTGCAATTTTCATCTCATCGTTGATATCACTGGCTCTTACATCCAAAGCCCCTCTGAAAAGGCCGGGGAATGCCAATACATTGTTGATCTGATTGGGGAAGTCGGAACGCCCTGTTCCCATAACCTTAGCACCGGCAGCGATCGCTTCATCCGGCATAATCTCAGGAGTGGGGTTAGCCATAGCAAAGAGGATAGGATCCTTAGCCATGCTTCTTACCATATCTTGATCGACCATTCCGGGGGCGGAAAGCCCTAAGAATACATCTGCACCTTTTATAACTTCCTTCAAGGTTCCCTTTTTCATCTCAAGGTTAGAAATATCGGCCATTAATTCTTTTTCAGCATTAAGGCCGGGACGTCCCTTATAGATGGCACCCTTGGTATCGCAAAGGATAACCTTCTTAAGACCCATGCTCATGAGAAGTCTTGTTACGGCAATGCCGGCAGCGCCGGAACCGTTTACAACTACTTCGATATCGGCAATATCTTTTTTAACAATCTTTAATGCATTCAGCATGCCTGCCACAGCTACAATAGCGGTACCATGCTGATCATCATGGAAAATGGGGATATCGCACTCTTCCTTAAGTCTTCTTTCAATTTCGAAGCATCGTGGAGCGGAGATATCCTCGAGGTTTATGCCGCCGAAACTTCCTGCTAGAAGCTTTACAGTATTAACGATAGTATCTACATCCTTGGAACGGATGCAGAGGGGAAACGCGTCAACATCTCCAAAAGTCTTGAACAGTACGCACTTACCTTCCATTACAGGCATACCTGCTTCAGGACCGATATCGCCAAGACCAAGTACGGCAGTACCATCTGTGACCACAGCTACGATATTGTGCCTTCTGGTATATTCGTAAGATTTATTGACATCCTTTTGAATTTCCAGACAGGGTTGTGCAACCCCGGGGGTATAAGCTACCGATAGATCGTCCTTGTTAGCAACGGAAGCGCGGCTGATAACCTCAATTTTGCCCTTCCACTCTGAATGAGCCTGAACTGATTTTTCACCAATTGTCATGGTAATCTCCTCCTGCATTTAGATATTTTTAACTTCATTTAATACAGCTTTAACAGCTTCAGCGGAATCTTTGAGCTGTTTCTCCTCATCAGGTGTAATGGAGAACTCAATGATCTTCTCTACACCATTAGAGTTAATGATGGATGGCAAGCTGATGGCAACATCGCTTATGCCATAAAGCCCATCTATAATACTCGAAACTGTTCTAATGGTATTTTGATTTTTCAGAAGCGTTTCTATAATGGTATTAACGGTAATTGCAATAGCGTAGTATGTAGCGCCCTTGTTTTTGATAATGGTGGCACCTGCTTTTTTGACTTCCTCTTGAATGATGGCCTTCTCTGCTTCACCAAAGGTATTGCCATGAAGATTGCCATATTCATTGACATTCATACCGGCAACATGGGTCGCACTCCATAAAGCGAGTTGTGTATCGCCATGCTCGCCTACCATATAACCGTGAACGTTTCTGACATCTACATTAAACTTCTCAGCGAGCAAGAATCTGAACCTTGCACTGTCAAGTGCAGTGCCTGAACCAAATACTCGGCCGTTGGGAAGCCCTGACCACTTCTGGATAAGGTAGGTTAAGATATCAACGGGGTTTGCTACGACAAGAATAACACCATGGGTATAATACTTCATGATGTTTGCGGTAATTTCTTTTGCTATGGCTACATTTTTACGGGCAAGATCAAGACGTGTTTCACCGGGCTTTCTGTTCATACCGGCAGTTACAACGATAACATCGCAATTGGCTATATCTGAATAATCACCTGCATATACCGCCATTTGGCCTATAAAGCAGAGTCCGTGATTAATATCCAAAGCCTCTCCAAAAGCTTTTTCCTTGTTGACGTCGATCAAAACTATTTCGCTTGCATTCTGCTGAAGTGCCATCGCGAAAGCGGTTGATGCCCCTACAAAACCTGCTCCGATAATCGCTACTTTTGTTTTGCTTTTGCTCATACTGATCTATCCTCTCTGTCCTCTTGAAATTTGTTAATAAAATCACACACTTTATCATAGCACGCAAATTCATGATTAATAATGTATGATTTGCACAAATCGAAAGTCGAAAAGGTTTTATATTCTATGCAAGAGTGACTTATAGCAGGTAATAATATGATGATTATTCCATATAATGAATATTCTAAAGAAAAAAGAGCAGTGCCAGCTTTCTTATTGTGGCGTCTGCTCTTGTTTTACAATCGTGTTTTCCAGAGGAAAATACTGTCGTTTAGCCCATTCTCACTTTAAATGAATAAGGACATATCGGATTCCTCTGCCGAAGCCAGCATGGCAGCAACGCCGCCGATTTTAACTCCGTCAATTAATTCCTCTTTTTTTATGCCCATCACATCCATGGACATGGAGCAAGCTGTCAATTCAACACCGTTTTCCTGAGCTGTCCTGATAAGCTCCTCCAGAGAATGGATATTTTTATGCTGCATAACTTTTCGAATCATGAGAGGCCCCATACCCAACATATTCATCTTGGACAAGCCGAGCTTTTTAGAACCCCTTGGCATCATGAAACCAAACATGCGCTCGACGACATTTTTTCGCACTCGGACCTTTTGAGCTTTTCTGAGTATATTAAGCCCCCAGAAAGTGAAAAACATATTTACCTGGCGACCCATGGCTGCAGCACCATTGGCTATTATAAATGAAGCAATAGCCTTATCAAGGTCTCCCGAGAAAACGATGATGTTCTTCGCATCCCCAGCACTGTCAGAGGCTTGAGGCTTTTCATCACCCTTTTTTATAGTAACCTTAGCCATTCCGTCCTTGCTTGTGCTTTCAATAATCTGATTGCCCGTACGTTTGCACCAGGCCTCAATATCTGTGGCAAAAGCAGGGTCGGTAGCCTGAACCTCTACTTCTTCACCTGTTTCGATGGATTTAATGGCTTCATTTACTTTTAAAATAGGTCCGGGACACTGGAGCCCGCAAGCATTGAGTGCTATACGTTTTATGGATTTCTCAGCCGTGGCTTGGGATCCTTTTTCGGACAATTCCATGGATTTTGCATCATCGGTTGGCTTTGCAGGGGCATCGCCAATTTTTTCACCGGTTCCCTGATGAGGCTCATAAGGGGTAGTGGCCATACTATAGAAGCGATAACCGCCGGATAAGTTATAGACATCGGTAAAGCCATTCTGAATAAGGATGCGGTAGGCAATATAGCCACGCAAGCCTATCTGACAGAAGACATAGACCGGCTTTTTAGGATTTAGCTCATGAAGCCTCTCTCTGAGCTCATCGACCGGGATATTCACAGCGCCTTCCAAAGTGCCGTTAGCAAATTCGTCCTCGGTTCTCACATCCAGAAGTGTAACTTTACTGGTATCAAGATCTGCTACGTCCTGCCAATGGAAGATTTTAACATCCCCGTTTAGGATATTTGAAGCCACATACCCGGCCATATTCACAGGATCCTTGGCCGAGCCGAAAGGAGGGGCATAAGAGAGCTCAAGGTTTGTGAGGTCCTGGACAGTCATATTGGCCTTAATAGCGGTTGCCAAAACGTCCATGCGCTTGTCAACACCTTTGTAGCCGGTGATTTGTGCTCCCAGGAGCTTTCCGGTCTTTTTTTGGAAGAGTAGCTTTATAGTCATGAATGAAGCACCGGGATAGTAGCTCGCGTTGGAGGCGCTGAAGGTATAGGATTTTTCGTATTCAATACCAGCGTCCTTCAAAACCCGCTCGTTACTGCCTGTAACCGCTACTGTCATATCAAAAGCTTTCAAAATGGCCGTGCCCAACGTTCCACCATAGGTGCTGTCAAGGCCTGTAATATTATCAGCCGCAATGCGGCCCTGGCGGTTAGCCGGTGATGCCAGGGGTACGAAAACCTTTCTTCCCGTCACCACATCCACCACTTCTACAGCATCACCGACAGCGTAAATATCAGGGTCACTGGTTCTCATGTGATTGTCGGTGACTATGCAGCCACGGGTTCCAAGTGACAGACCCGCATCCTTTGCCAGAGAACTCTCAGGACGTACCCCTACGGCCAGAATAACCATATCGGCTTTTATACCGGGCCCCTCGTTTAATGAAATGGCATAGCCTTTCCCATCTTGCCGAATGCCGGTTACACCGCGGTTAAGGTAAAGGGCAACACCCTTTTTAATAATGTGCTTATGAACCTCAGCCGCCATATCGGAATCCAGAGGCTGGATCACATGATCAGAGAGCTCAACTATTGCTACATCAAGACCCAAATGATGAAGATTTTCAGCCATCTCTATGCCGATATAGCCGGCACCAACCACAACTGCACTTCTGGGTCTATTTTTGGTCACATAATCTTTAATGCGATAGGTATCCGGAATATTGCGGAGTGTAAAGACTGCCTCCAGGCGCGCGCCTTCAATAGGCGGTACAATGGGTTCGGAACCCGGAGACAGAACAAGACTGTCATAGCTTTCCTCATAGATTCTTCCGTTTGCTTCCCGCACGATTACTGTTTTTTTATCTCGATTGATTTTTGTGACTTCACTTCGGATGCGCACCTCCACATTGAGGCGCTCTTTAAAGGACTCGGGAGACTGAAGCGTCAGCTTTTCTTTATCCTTGATGACGTCTCCGATATAATAGGGCAGACCGCAGTTAGCAAAGGAAATATAATCGCCCCGTTCAAACATAATGATTTGGGCGTTCTCATCAAGCCTTCTGAGCCTTGCCGCAGCTGTCGCACCACCTGCTACGCCCCCAACAACCAATACCTTCCGTGCCATAGACATACTCCTCTCATAGCTATTTCCAGCTCAATACTTAACCTGTCAATTTTTTCACAAGACTATCATACAATACCATGCTTCTATTTTTCAGTAACTATGTCACAAAGCAAAATGAGACAAGTGTATGTTATGTCACTTAATTGACAACTCAGGGTAAAGGATTATCTTGCCGCGGCTGAGGCTGACTGTGCCGTTGCTTTCCATTTCCTTTAAGAGGCGGCTCACAACTTCCCGGGCGGTACCCAGCTCCGAGGCAATGGCTTCGTGGGTTGCATAGAGAGGATAGGCACCCCCGGCTGTCTTGGTCAGAAGAAAATCCATAAGGCGGTCGCTGGTGCGCTTGAAGGTAATGTTCTCCAACAGGTTCAATACAGAATAGAATTTCGCTGACATGGAGGAAAAGAAGAATCTCTGTAGAGGAGGCAAATCAAAGAAAAATTTCCTGAAAGGCTCCAAAGGTATGAAAACAACCTCTGAAGACTGCTCGGCAGAGGCTGCCACAGGAAAGGGCACATCTCCGATACCCAGGAGGCAGGCCACTGTAAGCACACAGGTCTCACCTCGTCCTATACGGTATAACGTGACCTCTTTGCCTTCTTCCGAGAGCTTATAGATTCGGATTAATCCGGAAAGCACAAGAATAACACCTGAGCATTTGCGGGTTTCATCCAAAATGACCATACCAGATTCAATCTTCTGATTATATAGGATTTGAAGAAATTGTTCCTGTTTTGAGCCTAATTCATTTATGAAGGGAAAAGCTGACTTAAGCTTTAAAGCGGTTTTTTCATCCAGCATCCTCGTACCTCCGGCCTTATAACATATATTAGGGTAGCTTCTCAAAAAGAAGTGTAACCACTTTTTTCTGCAAAGCTACTTGGGATAATCCTATTATATGATGTAAAAGCACTGTTTTCAAGGAATGGCGAAGGGTAACAAAAAAGACAGGGGGCGTTCCTGTCTTTTGGAGGTACCGTTTTATATTTCTATTATTCTTCTATAATGAGAGCTGTATATAAAGGCATTGAGGTCGTTTAGCCTAAAGGATCATATTTTTAAAGTCTTCCTTACTCCTGAAACCTACAACCTTATTGGTTGCTTTTCCCTGCTTAAAGGCAATAACGGTTGGGATGCTCATAACTCCGAACTTGCTGGCTAACTCAGGTTCTTCATCCACATTAACCTTGAGTATTTTTACTTTTCCGTTCATTTCTCCAGCCAGTTCATCAAGTACCGGTGCAAGCATTCTGCAAGGGCCGCACCAAGGAGCCCAGAAGTCTACCAGAACAGGTAATCTGGGATCAGCCACTTCACTATCAAAATCTTTCTTTGTCACATGTCTAACGTCCATAGACGCTCAACTCCTTTCAGTTCTTAGCGGATAATTGCTTTCCATGTTTATAATATATCGCATCCGGCAGACTTTATTCTGTGATAAAGTTACAGTTTATAATATGCACATGCTATGATATAATAAGAACCCCACCCACTTACGCAATCAAAGATTGCTTGTGGGTCCCGGGAACCTTGTTACTGCGTAATAACGTTGCCCGTTACCGAAATTAAAATTTCGAACGGGTCCCAAGTTATTGATACTTCGTATTAATAATAACCCTTGGAAACTTTGTTTCCAAAAGAACCTTGGAGGTTATTTCAAATGAAAATAGGTCAAATTCTTAAAAATGGCGTGCTTGTTCTGCTATGTGGCAGCCTTCTTGCGGGCTGTTCCAGTAAATTATCAAATAAAAAGCCAGGCCAGAATCAAGTGCCTGCCCCTACACCCACCACTGTCGGTGAAGGAGATAACAAGCTAACCTTTACACCGGGTTACCAATTCTATCCCCCCCAGAATGGTGATACCATCGCCATTGTCAAGACCAGCATGGGTGATGTCAAAATAAAACTGTTTCCCAAGGAAGCGCCTAAAGCAGTTGAAAACTTTACAACTCACGCTAAAAACGGTTATTACGATAACCTCATATTCCACCGTGTCATCAGTGATTTCATGATTCAGGGCGGAGATCCCAAAGGTGACGGCACAGGTGGTGAAAGCATCTGGGGACAACCCTTTGAAGATGAATTTTCTTTGGATCTCTTAAATTTCAGGGGAGCCCTCAGTATGGCTAATTCCGGACAAAACACCAACGGCAGCCAATTTTTTATCGTTCAGAAGAAAACAATGAGTGATGATGATATCAGCTATTTAAAGGAAAGTGGTTATCCAGAAGCATTGATTGACCTTTACAAGGAACACGGCGGAACAGAATGGCTTGACCTCAGACACACCGTATTCGGCCAGGTCTATGAGGGCATGGATGTGGTGGATAAAATTGCCGCAGTTGCAGTTGTAGATAAAGAAAAAGAAAACTATAAGCCTGTTGAGGATGTCATCATTAAAACCATTGAAATAAAAGAGTTCGGCAAGGAATAGTACGAGAAGGAGACTAAATATGTCCTGTTATCAATTATCTGTACCACAAAAGGGTGAGCTTGTGGCTCAAATGAAGACCAGCATGGGAGATATTCTCATTCGCCTGTTTCCGCAAGACGCTCCCAGAACAGTTGAAAATTTTGTGACTCATGCCAGAAATGGCTATTATAGTAATTTAAAATTTCATAGAATTATCAATGATTTTATGATTCAGGGCGGAGACCCCAAAGGCAATGGCACGGGCGGGCAAAGTATTTGGAATACCTCTTTCAGAGACGAATTCAGCTCCCGCCTGTATAACCTCAGAGGTGCCTTGAGTATGGCCAATTCAGGCCCTAATACCAATGGCAGCCAATTCTTTATTGTTCAGAAAAAGAGCATCAGCAGCCGGGAGATTCAATACCTAAAAGGACTTAAATATCTTGATGAAGCCGTTGAGGCCTATGAGAATGTTGGCGGCACCATGTGGCTTGACAACAAGCATTCGGTATTTGGGCAGGTTTTCCAGGGCCTGGACGTATTGGATAAGCTCGCCGAAGTTGAGACCGATGAAGGGGACAGACCTTTAGAGGATGTTCTTATCCTGGGCATTGAAATTAAGGAATGGGAATAGTGATGGCATGATCAAAAAGCAAGCAGGTAAAATAATTCTTGCGGTACTTCTTGTCATAACAGGATTATTTTTATGCCTGAATACTTTTTACGCCTATGGTTATTCAACCGATTGGAATCTAGGTGTGGTTTTACCTCTCCTTTTAGGCCTTGGTTGCTTTATTTATGCCTTGAAGCTCATTTTTTTAAAAAAGCCCATTATTAAAAATAAGCGACTGAAAATAGCAGTCATAGGTGCTTTTCTTGTTTGCGTTCTGGTTTTTGTAACAGTGGAGGCTTTCATTATTGCTGATCCTTATACCCACAGGTCAGAGCTCGCCGGTAAAGTGGATGCCGTTATCGTGCTCGGCTGTGGAATTTGGCCCGATGGAAGGCCTACCTTGGCTCTTACATCACGTTTAGACAAGGCCATGGAATATTATGAAAAGAACCCCCATGCCACCCTTTACGTGTCAGGCGGAAAGGGGTCAAATGAGCCGTTCCCGGAGGCTTTAGCCATGGAGGCCTATCTTCTGGATCATGGAATACCGCAAGAAAAGATTATTATAGAAGACAAGTCCACCAGCACCCGTGAAAACTTTGAGTTTACCAGAAGGCTCATGAACATACCGCAGGGTGAGCGCGTTAAAATTGTCTTCGTCACCAATGACTTCCATGTTCTGCGCTCAAGGATTCTGGCAGACCGCTTTGGTTTTGAGGCTTTTGCCATACCGGCACCAACACCCAGCGTTATTCTATTTAACAGTTATTTGCGTGAATTCTTTGCCTTTGTCAAATCCATGCTGGTAGATTACTAGATTCAGCGGTCTAGGGGATATCAGCATTTTCTTTTTCTTTTCCTAAAAGAGCAGCTATTACTTCGGGGTAGATTTCCTTGGCATGGGTTTTCCAATTGTTGCAGATGGAGCGGGCATCTTCCCTTGAACCAACGGAAAGGCGAATATCGATAAGAGGGTTAAAATCCTCGACGATACGGCATTTCACTTCATATTCGTTCTCATTTTCAAGGGTATACTCTGCTATAATAGAAGTTTCGAGGCGTATAACGGAACGAATGACATCAATGTTCTGGTCAAGTCTGTTACGAAGGCCAAGGGGCAGTAAATCTGCAAACATTTCCAGCATCTGTCCGCCTTGGGGCGAGAGACTGTAATAATCGATATTTTCACGGGTTTCAGTCACTATAAGCTTATCCTGCTGCATTTCATGAATGCCCTGCTGCAGAAGAAAATAATTCATGTATCGGTTTTCCAGCATAATACGGGTTAGCTGCATATTGCTGACCGGAATCTTGACCCGGCTGAAAAAATATAATAGCAGGACTTTATTTTCGGCTCTTTCGCGGCTTTCCAAATCCATTATTCCAAACTCCTTTTCCTTCGCTTTCTCTATTTTAACCTCTATATGCCTCACCGACAAGGGAATTTATCTGCCTGCCAATGTGATTGAATTTTTTCCCACTAATAGTATAATTAATATAGACATATCCTACCATTTGAGTTAAGGAGGAAAAATCTATGAAGGCTCGGATTATGTCTTTGGTTCTGATTTTCATCCTTGTATTCTCCATGACGGCATTTGCAGATGACACAGCAGTACCGGCAGCTACAGGTGGGGCTAAAACAATTACTATCATTCACACCAATGATGTCCATGCCAGAGTTAATGAGGATAAGAGTGCAGGTATGGGTTATGCCAAAGTAGCTGCATTAGCCTCGGATATCACGGTAAAGACGGGCATAGAGCCCATTCTTGTGGATGCAGGCGATGCCCTGCACGGACAAACCATCGCAACTCTTGAGAGAGGCGAAAGCATTGTTAACATTATGAACAATGTTGGGTATGATGTGATGGCTCCGGGAAACCACGATTTCAATTATGGTTCCGATCGGCTCCTCGAATTAGCAGGAGAAGCTTCCTTTGAAATGATCTCAGCCAATATTAAAAAGAGTGACGGTTCAAACTTCCTAAAGCCTTATACCATTATTGAAAGAAATGGTATAAAGCTTGCTTTCTTTGGACTTTCCACCCCTGAGACCACCTATAAGACCAATCCTAAAAATGTTGAAGGCTTAAGCTTCGCAGATCCGGTCAAGGAAGCGGAAGCCATGGTTGCGGAGCTTAAGGGAAAGGCTGATGTCATTGTCTGTGTATCCCATCTTGGCCTGGATGAGGCAAGTGATATCACAAGCAAGCTGGTGGCAGAAAAGGTACAGGGGATTGACGTTATCATCGACGGCCACAGCCATACCACCCTTTCTGAGCCCCTTAAGGTGAATGACACTTTGATTGTCCAAACAGGTGATTACCTTAAGAATGCAGGGACCGTAAAAATTGAGTTGGATGAAACAAACAAGGTAAAGGGTATTACTGCTTCTCTTTTCACAAAAGAGCAAGCTTTAGAAATGACAGCCGACGAAGACGTTGTTTCAGCCATAAATGCCTATACCGAAGCACAGAAATCAATACTCTCTGAAATCATCGCAAAAAGCGAGATTCAATTTGACGGAGAACGTGCCAATGTCCGTACAAGCCCAACCAACCTTTCCTGCCTTATAACGACAGCCATGCTTTATGAAACAGGAGCCGACATGGCTATCACCAATGGCGGTGGTATCAGGGCCAGTATCAAGGCTGGTGAGATAAGCAGGGGCGATATCATTACAGTCCTTCCTTTTGGAAATTATATTGTCACAAAGAAGATGAAGGGATCCGATATTCTGGCCGCTTTAGAGCACGGTCTTTCAAAATATCCGGATGCCAACGGAGCCTTCCCCCAGATTGGCAATGTAGAGTATCTGTTTGACGAATCCAAGCCTGCAGGCCAGCGGGTTACCTATGTCAGAATAAAGGGCGTCAAGCTCGATCTTAGCAAAGAGTATGTGGTAGCTACCAATGACTTTATGGCTGTGGGGGGAGACGGCTATGCCTTTGGGGATCTGCCGCTCATCAATGAATATCGTGCCCTTGACGAAGCTCTTATCGGCTATATTACTGAGAATCCGGATACGCTTAAGTACAAGACTTATACCATTGAAAAAGGAGACGCTCTCTGGAAGATCGCAAGAAAAACAGGCCATAACTGGCTTGAGCTCGTAAAGATCAATAACCTCGAGAATCCTGATTTGATCTATCCCGGAGATACGCTTTTAGTACCGGCTTGGTAAGATATCCAATACAATAAAGAATGGGTTGTTGCAAAGGTGAATGAATAATCATTGCAACAACCCTTTTTATATGTTCTTTACGGTCAAAATGAAAGTTCGTCACATCTGCATATTGCTTCTCATGAGCGGAATAGGGTATAATCTTCAAATAAGACGGGTCCCGGGAACCTTGTTGTATCCACAATAAGCCCCCCCCTACTGGCGCAATCATAGATTGCGAGCGCCTAAAGGTGGTAGGTCCCGGGAATCTTGTTGTATTCACAATAAAAACGTTGCGAGGGTGAAGTGAAATGGCAGGAACAATTACAGAAAAGATCCTTGCTGACCATATTGTTGAAGGCGAGGCTAAGGCAGGATGCGAGGTCGCATTAAAAATTGACAATACCCTTACACAGGATGCCACAGGAACTATGGCTTATCTCCAATTTGAGGCCATAGGTATTGACAGGGTTAAGACCCAATTCAGTGTGAGCTTTGTGGATCATAATACACTCCAAACCGACTTTAAAAACGCCGATGATCATTATTTTTTGGAATCAATTGCTAAAAGATATGGTCTTTATTTTTCAAAGCCAGGAAATGGGATTTGCCATCAGCTCTTTTTGGAACGCTTCGCAATTCCCGGTAACACCCTGATCGGCTCCGACAGCCATACCCCTACTGCAGGCGGCATGGGCTGCTTTGCTATGGGTGCCGGAGGTCTGGATGTGGCTTGTGCAATGGCGGGGGCTACCTTCCGAATTAAATATCCTAAAATTGTTGGTATTAAGCTGACCGGAAAGCTCAATCCCTGGGTTTCAGCCAAGGACGTCATTCTTGAGGTTCTCCGCCGTGTGGATGTCAAGGGTAATGTCGGCAAGGTATTTGAATACTTCGGAGAAGGGGTCGGAACCTTAAGCGTACCGGATCGCGCCACCATTACCAATATGGGTACCGAGACAGGCTGTACCACCAGTATTTTCCCCAGTGACGAGATTACCCGTGAATTTTTGAAAGCTCAAAACCGTGAGCAGGATTTCAAGAGGCTGGTCGCTGACGATGACGCCATATATGATGAAGTTATTGACATCAACCTTTCGGAGGTTGAGCCCATGGTCGCACTTCCCCATAGCCCTGGTAGTGTCAAAACGGTCAGGGAAGTAGGTCCTATCAAGGTTGGCCAGGTGGCCATAGGTTCCTGTACCAATTCCTCTTTGAGAGATTTAAAAATTGTCGCCCAGGCCTTTAAGAATAAAACTGTTTCAGATTCACTGCATGTATTTATCAGCCCCGGCTCACGACAGGTGGTTGAGCATTTGGCCGAGGATGGTGACTATACCAGTCTGGTGCGTTCAGGTGCCAGGATTATGGAAAACGCATGTGGTGCATGTATTGGCATGGGTTGCGCACCAAGCTCGGGTGCCGTCTCTGTAAGAACCTTCAACCGTAATTTCGAGGGACGCAGCGGCACAAAAGACGCCCAGGTCTATCTGGTAAGCCCAGAAACCGCAGCGGCTACGGCGCTTAAGGGTGTTCTGACCGATCCCAGAGAGCTGGGCGACTGTCCTGAAATCAAGCTGCCCGATCAGTTTATTATTAATGATAATATGATTATCAAGCCCTTACCTCTTGAGGAAGCCCAAAAGATTGAAATAATGAGAGGGCCCAATATCAGGCCTCTGCCTTCCTTTGAACCCCTTTCCGGCACACTGACCGGCAAAGCCCTGATCAAGGTGGGCGACAATATCACAACCGACCATATTATGCCGGCCGGAGCCAAAATTTTACCGCTCCGAAGCAATATTCCCGAGATATCCAAATATGTATTCGAGGCAGTTGATTCTAAATTTTATGATAAGGCCAGGGAAGCCAACGGCGGTTTTATCATCGGCGGTGAAAACTATGGTCAAGGCTCAAGTCGTGAGCATGCTGCCCTTGCGCCCAAGTACCTGGGTGTAAAAGCGGTTATTGTTAAGAGCTTTGCGAGAATTCATCTGGCCAATCTCATTAATTTTGGCATTGTTCCGCTGACCTTTAAAAATCCTGAGGACTATGATAATGTAAATGAGGGCGATGAACTCGCCGTCGAAATTGGTGATCTCAAAGGTAATATCATGCTGAAAAACATTACCAGGAATCAGCGCTTTGAGCTTGAGCATACTTTGTCAGACAGAGATGCCGAAATTTTAATGACAGGCGGTAAGCTTCCTTGGATTAAAAAGCAGTATTAATATGAAACAGCAAATGCAGTAAATAATCTGGAAAGAATTTGAGCTTAGGAGGAAGTGAAATGGCTAAAATAGCGATGAAAACCCCGCTGGTTGAGATGGATGGGGATGAAATGACACGCATCATCTGGAAATGGATCAAGGAGATCCTTCTGGAGCCCTATGTGGATCTAAAGACGGAATACTACGATTTAGGCCTGGAATACCGGGAGTTGACCAATGATCAGGTAACCGTTGACTCAGCGGAGGCTACCAAAAAATATGGAGTTGCTGTTAAGTGCGCCACCATTACTCCTAACGCGGCCAGAGTAAAGGAATACAATCTCAAGGAGATGTGGAAGAGTCCTAATGGTACCATACGTGCCATTCTGGACGGAACGGTGTTCCGCGAACCCATTTTGGTCAAAGGCATAACTCCCTTTGTCAGGACATGGAAGAAGCCTATTGCTATTGCACGCCATGCTTATGGGGATGTTTACAAAAACACTGAAATGAAGGTCAGCGGCCCTGGAAAAGCGGAGATTATTTTCACCGATGAAAAGGGGAATGTGACACGTAAAACCATCCATGACTTTGATGGGGATGGTGTCATCATGGGCATGCACAATACGGTGAAATCCATTGAAAGCTTCGCCCGTTCATGCTTCAACTATGCGCTTGATCAGAAGCTGGATCTTTGGTTTGCCACCAAGGATACCATTTCCAAAATCTATGACCACAGCTTCAAAGACATCTTCCAGGATATCTTTGATGCTGAATATGAGGATAAGTTTAAGGCTGCCGGAATAGAATACTTCTACACCCTTATTGATGATGTGGTTGCCCGCGTTGTACGCTCGGAGGGCGGTTTCCTTTGGGCATGCAAAAATTACGACGGCGATGTCATGTCGGATATGGTGGCCTCTGCCTTCGGAAGCTTGGCCATGATGACATCCGTATTGGTTTCCCCTGAGGGTTATTACGAGTATGAAGCAGCCCATGGAACCGTTCAACGCCATTACTACCAACACCTTGAAGGAAAAGAGACCTCCACCAATTCCATGGCTACACTTTTTGCGTGGACAGGTGCCCTTCGTAAAAGAGGAGAACTGGACAAGCTTCCCGAATTGGTTTCCTTTGCCGATAAGCTTGAGCAGGCCTCAAAAGACACCATTGAAGAGGGCGTCATGACCAAGGATCTGGCGACCTTGTCCGATCTGGCACATAAAAAAGTGGTCAATACCAGGGATTTTCTGCTGGAGATTAAAAATCGTCTGGATGTAAGGCTATAGGCCAATAGAAGAGGTGCATTCAATGTACATTATTATTGCCGGTTGTGGCAAAGTGGGTTCTGGGCTTGCTAACAAGCTTTCAAGAGAGGGACATGATGTGGTCATCATCGATTTTGATGAAGAAGCCTTCAAAAAAATCGATCTCGATTTTACCGGGCTTACCTTAGCGGGTGTACCCTTTGATGAGGATGTCCTGAAAAAGGCTGGCATCGATAAAGCAGATGCTGTTGCTGCCGTTACCCCGGAGGATAATGACAATATCATGGTCTGCCAGATTGCCAAGACCATTTATGGGGTTCCCAATGTTCTGGCAAGAATCTTTAATCCGGTGCGGGAGCAAGTATTTCATCAGTTCGGTCTTGACACTATCTGCCCTACCAATGTGAGCGTGGAAATGATCAGCTCCATTATTCTGGGCAAAACAGTGAATTCTGTCTGTACCATTGGGAGCAATACCGTTTCCTTCCGTATGGAAAAACCCGATAAGGCCAATATCGGGCAAAAAATCCGGGATATTAAAGCTCATGGAGATGAATTCCTCTTTGGTCTCATCAAGCAAAGTGATTTTTGTTTTGCCTTTCCTGACACTTTGGTAGAAAAGGACGATATATTGGTTCTGTCAACAAAGATTGATTAGCGGACAAGCCAGGGAGGATTCTTATGAAGATTGTCATTATCGGCGGCGGCAAATTGGGTTATTATCTTGTGAAAACCCTGCTTCCATATAAGCATACAATAAAGATTATTGAAAAAACAACGGAGTTCAGCAATAAAATTGCAGCCGAGCTTGATGTTGAAGTGGTTAACGGAGACGGTACCGACATAAGCCTTCTCTCAGAGATCGGGGTGGAGCACGCTGATGTATTTATTGCTGTGACAGGCAAGGATCAGGATAACCTGATTGCCTGTCAGCTAGCAAAGCGTAATTTTCATGTAGCCCGTACCATAGCCAGGGTCAACAACCCCAAAAATATTTCAGTTTTTAAAGAGCTGGGGGTTGATCATGTGGTTTCCAGTACTTCCATCATTGCTGAAATGATAGAAAAGGAAATTGACTATTCCGGCGTAAAAACCCTTATCAAACTGAAGAAAGGAAATTTGGTTCTGACTGAAATTGTGGTTTCAAAAAAATCCATTGCTTGCAACAAGAAACTGCGTGACATCGAACTCCCTGACGAAGTGATCATTATGACGGTAATTCGTGGTGAGACATCCTATGTACCAAACGGTCATACCGTCCTGCGTGAAAATGATACCCTTTTTGTCATCTGTAAGCAGGATAATCAGCAGCAAGTCATAGATTATTTTAGTTAAGACCCAACCAATGAGAAATATGATGAAATATGATGGAATAGTGCTTTTCAGTGATCTGGACGGTACGCTGTTAAATGATAAGCGGCAGCTTTCCAGGGAAAATCTTGAGGCCATAACAGATTTCGTGAAACAGGGAGGTCGGTTCGGTGTGGCAACAGGCCGCATGGAACGAACGACTCTTTTAAATTTCCCGGAGCTTCCAATTAATACGCCCTCAATATTTTTTAACGGAGCTCTTGTATATGATACTCGAACACGGGAGCAGGTCCATAAGGTTACCATGCCTGAGGGCTTGGAATACATATTTGAAGATATCCTGAACAGGTATCCCAGTTGCGGTGTGGAGATTAATTTGGCCGGGAAAGCCTATGTGCTTCGTTATAACGACATTATCCGTGTTCAGTTGGAACGTGAAGGGCTTTCGGCAGAAGAAGGGTCCTGGTCTGATATTCCAAAGGGTTGGCTCAAGGCACTTATTTGCGATAAGCATGAGACTTTGGAAAAGATCAAGAAGGATCTTGAAGCGCTGAAACGTACCGATATCAATATTATGTTCTCTGAAGAAGAGCTATTGGATATCATGGCTCAAAATGTATCAAAAGGTGCGGCATTATTGCATCAGATGGCCATTAACAAGAATAAGTGGAGACAGGTGTTTGCCATAGGTGACAATGATAATGATGTAGAAATGATTCGTGCCGCCCATATCGGTATTGCTGTCGCAAACGCAAGAGCAGGTGTTAAAGAAGCGGCAAAATTTGAAATAGCCCATCATAATATTCCTTGTATTCCCCAAGTCCTGGACATCATAGATTCCTACATTTGAATATCAAGTTAGAATAAATGAGACAGAAGCTTCCGCTATCAGTGGAGGCTTTTTGCGTTTTTATACAAATGCTTGCATAAATCTGCAGATATTTGATGGTTTCCTCTATTTGAATAGAAAGTGTGATTCGTTGAATATAGATCTAAAATGAAAGTAGTGATTTCATATTGTCCGTTAGCTTATTATTGTGAATAAAACTGTCAAATGGTATAATGATGCGAGAAAGACTCGCTTATTAATGAAGCTGTTAATGCTAGACGGTTTCTGGTTTTGTACGACATTTGCTTTAAAAATGAAATATTATAAATTTAAAATTGCAAAACCTCTTGACGGAGATCGTATAATTGTATACAATAACACAAACGGTTGAGAATAATTATACACAAAAGGAGGGGGTATGAATTTGTTTGGTGTTTTTACAGATGAACCCAACAGCATGTCACTCCACGGAAGAGTATTTGTAAAGCTTGAAAATGATATTCTTAATGGCAAATACAAGCCAGGCGAGAGTCTTAAGGAAGCCAGCATCGCAAATGAAATGAAGGTCAGCAGGACGCCTGTTCGGGAATCAATCCGGCAGCTTGAGCTGGAAGGGCTTGTAGCCTATATCCCCAATAAGGGTGTTGTTGTAAAGGGCCTGTCTCTAGAGGATATCCGTGATATCTTTGATATTCGTATGAAAATCGAAGGTCTGGCCGCCAAGAGGGCCGCGTCAAATATCACGCCGGAGCAGCTCAAGGAACTTCAGGAGGTCGTGGAGTTCGAAGAATTTTATACCCGTAAAGGCGATACAGAGCAAATTCTGAAGCTTGACACCAAATTTCACGAGATTATCTTCCGGGCGAGCGGAAGCAGGCTCTTGGACCGTACGCTCACCAGCTTCCATCACTATATACAAAGGGCGAGGAACCTGTCACTTAAAGACAAAGAGCGGGCAAAGAAAGCCCTGATTGAGCATAAGGCCATCATGCAGGCTATTGCTCGGAAGGATAAGGAAAAAGCGGAGATCTTGATGTCGGAACATATTCTAAATGCGTCTGAGAATATTGGGAAAATACAAGGCTATTGTTAAAAATGAGAGTAGAGGAGGTTTCGTACATGTATAAGGAAATGTCACAGGTTGAGCTTAATAATTACTTTCATACAGCAGGAGAGAAGGTTGAGATCAAAAACAGATTCAGACCCGGGGTATACGATAAGTTTAATGTAAAAAGAGGTCTTCGTAATGAAGATGGTTCCGGTGTATTGGTAGGACTTACCGAGATTGGTGAAGTGCATGCCTATGTCTTTGATGAAAATGAGAAGATCCCGGTTGAAGGGCGATTAATTTACAGAGGTGTGGATATTTACGATCTGGTAGAGGGCTTTATTTCAGAGGATCGTTTTGGTTTTGAGGAATGTGCCTATTTGCTTTTGTACGGAGAATTGCCCAGTAAAAATGAGCTTGAGCAATTCAACAATATACTGGGGCACAACCGGAAGATTCCTGAGGAATTTGTGAGAGCTAATATTTTAAATGCTCCCAGCTGTGACGTCATGAACAAGCTAGCCCGATTGGTTCTGGTTATGTATTCCTTCGACCACAATGCTGATGACACCAGTGTTACGAACCTTTTAAAGCAAAGCATCGATCTGGTTTCGAAATTTCCCATTATGGCTGCTTATGGCTACCAGGCCAAAGCTCATTATTTGGACGGGAAGAGCCTCTATATCCATAACCCCAGTCCTGAGCTCAGTACAGCAGAAAATATTTTAAAGCTCTTGCGCCCGTCCGGAGAGTATACCGAGCTGGAAGCCAAGATCCTTGATTTAGCCCTGGTGCTGCATGCCGAACATGGCGGCGGTAACAATTCCACCTTTACCGCTCATGTGGTATCATCCTCGGGGACAGATATCTATTCCTCAATTGCTGCCGCCATCGGCAGTCTTAAGGGGCCCAAGCATGGTGGTGCCAACAACAAGGTTATCGGCATGATGGACGAACTGAAGCAAGAGGTTAAGGATTGGGGAAATGATACTCAAATACGTGATTACATAACCAAATTGGTCAAAAAGGAAGCCTTTGATCGTTCGGGACTGATCTATGGCATGGGCCATGCCGTCTATACCTTGTCCGATCCCCGGTGCATTCTTTTAAGAGATGAAGCTGAAAAACTCGCCAAGCAAGTAGGTCGGATGGATGAGTTCGAGCTTCACAAGAAAGTCGAGAAGCTTGCGCCCGAGGTCTTTAAGGAAATACGGCACCTTGATAAGCCTATGTGTGCCAATATCGACTTCTATTCGGGTTTTGTCTACGACATGCTGGGTATTCCCGTAGAGATGAACACGCCCATCTTCGCGGTTTCTCGTGTAATAGGCTGGTGCGCTCATATCATTGAGGAGCACTTAAACGGCGGCAAGATCATCCGCCCGGCCTACAAGAATATCAAAAAACGCGCTGAGTATGTTAAGATAAACGAAAGAGTATAATGTAATTAGCGCGTTTCGAAGCTTGTTTTATAGCATCAAAAAAGGGTTACCTGAGGGATAACCCTTTTCTTGTCGTTGTCAGTTTTTCATTCCTGTCATCACAATGCCTTCAATAAAATACTTTTGTCCTATGAGATAGAAGATCAGACCCGGTGCAATACTTGCCTCTCTGATTTTTCATGTGAAAGTGAAATCGAGTGGATCACATTAAACGGATATGCGCATAATGCGGTTAATACCGTAGATCATGCACCTGTGAGTCCGGCCCGCCGAGAGGGTGCAATAGTGACCAATCAGGATATTTCCTTTATACTTCCCAAAGCATCCTGGAATATGATTCGCTTGCGTCTTAAGAAATAAAACCTGCTGTAGAATGCGCATAGGCCTATTTCCATAGGCCTTTTTTCGCTTGCTGAAAGAGGCAAGGTAAAGCTATAATAGAAATAACCATAATTTGGGCTTGAGGGAAATATGAAAAATACAAAAGCGTTTCTGGTTATTCTATTGATAGCATTATGCTTCATGGCCATGATGCCCCAATCCATGGCTGCAACACCTTACCGGTTTGAACCGGAGGCTTGGCAGCTTAACCGTCTGGGGCTTTTTGCAGGGGCATCCTTATATAGCTTTAACCCCGATTTGGGTGCGACATTGGATCGTCAGGTCGGAGTTACCCTTTTACTGAATTTCTTTGGCATGAGGGATGAGGTGGAAGCCCTTCCCACCGCCGAGGTTGATAAAATTCTTTCTCTGTACACCGATCAATCCCTTATCTCAGGCTGGGCCAGACCCTATGTGGCCTATGCGGTCCAGATGGGAATCATTGTCGGCACCTCTCCAGTCACCATAGGCCCCTTAAAGCCCTTGGACGGCGTATCCTACGCAGCTATGATATTAAGGCGGTTAGGTTATACCATTAATCGCTCGGATTTTATTTCGTCCCTTAAAATCCTCCATGAAAAGGGAGGTATCAATGCTTCAGAAATTGCACTGTTCGATAAGGTGCAGCTTATTAAAAACGATGCGGTAGGAATGGTTTATACCACCCTTTATGCTAATTGCGCGGATGGGAAAACGCTTCTCGAAAATCTGGTGCTGTCAGGAGATGTATCCGCCCATAAGGCGGTCTCATTAAAGCTGGCCCGCTACATAGATCCGGACAATATTGAGATGATTAAGCCTGAAACTCCGGTAATTCCAAGACCCACGGCGTACGACCAGGTTTATTTTGGTGTGCTGGAAGCCCTGGTTAATGCCGCCCCAAGTGTTAAGCTTACGATATCGCCCTTTACCGATACGGCCCAGGAGGTCTTTGATCTTGTTGAAGCCTGTGTAAGGGATAACCCTGAAATACTTTATTACTCGGGCTGTACCTATTACTCCAATGGGCTTTTGACCCTTCAATACAGTAAAAGTCCGGAGGTTGTGATAAAACATACCACGCTTCTTAAAGAAAAGGTGGACATGCTTTCCAAGCAGCTTATTAAGCCGGATATGACAGAATATGAGAAAGAGCTGGCCATCCACAACTATATAGTTGAAAATTGCGAGTATGATATTGATGGCTATGAAAGCTCACAGATTTCGTCCGAATCTTATAGTGCCTATGGTGTATTATGCCTGGGAACCGGAGTTTGCGAGGGGTATGCCGAAGCAACCAAGCTCTTGCTCAATCGTTTCGGAGTAATGTGTGAAATTATCACGGGCACTTCTAAAGGAGAAGGCCATGCATGGAACTTAGTCAAAATAGGCGGCGAGTATTATCATCTGGATGTGACTTGGGATGATCCGGTCATGGCCGACGGTAGCAATGTATTGAGCCACCACTATTTTAATATTACCGACCAGGACATGAGCCTTGATCATGATTGGGACAGGAATAATTACCCGATATGCAAGGCTGCTGATTTCAATTATTATGTTTATAATAAATTGGTTGTTCCCGGTCATGAGGAGTTCATCAGTCTGGTTGTAGACCGTGTACAAAAGGGTACCGCAGCCATCTCAGTCAAGATTTTAAACTCCAAGGCCATCGGATTTAATTACGATCTGGCTATAAAAACAGTTTGTGAAAAACTGTACCGGGATTGTGTCTCGATTATAAATGAGAAGTTAGGCATTGTTGATCTAAGATTTAACTGATGCTGTGTTTTCTCTTTTAGCCGGACTATGGTACAATGAGGATGTTGTTTATCCCTGATGAATCACGAGGTGTTACGATTTGTATTTAAAATCCATTGAGATACAAGGATTTAAATCCTTTGCAGATAGAATTGTATTGCATTTCAATAAAGGTCTGACCTCAGTGGTAGGTCCCAATGGCAGCGGGAAAAGCAATATTGCCGATGCGGTGCGGTGGGCTTTGGGTGAACAAAGTGCGAAAACCTTACGCGGCGGCAAAATGGAGGATGTCATTTTTGCCGGGACCCAGCACCGTAAGCCGGTGGGGTTTGCTGCGGTTACCATTACCATCGACAATAACGACCGCATGCTTCCCGTTGATTTCACTGAGGTCACCGTATCCCGGCGCATGTACCGGTCGGGTGAAAGTGAATACTATCTTAATAAAACCCTATGCAGATTAAAGGATATTCAAGAGCTCTTCATGAATACGGGTGTGGGCCGCGAGGGCTACTCCATTATTGGTCAGGGGCGTATTGACGAAATCTTAAGTTCCAAGTCGGATGAGCGGCGTCTGGTCTTTGAGGAAGCGGCAGGCATCACCAAGTATAAAGCGCGCAAACGTGAAGCGGAACGCAAATTGGAGAATACAAGGCAGAATCTCCTGCGCATCAATGATATTCTGGTGGAGCTGGAAAGCCAGCTCGGCCCCCTGGCCCAGCAGGCTGAAACAGCCCGCCGTTACATAGACCTGAGCAATGAGCTGAAAGGTCTTGAAGTGAGCTTGTTTCTGGATACAATAGACAAGCTGAAGGACAGGATGGGTGAGATAGAGGGCCAGACACAAACCATCAGGGAACAGATTGACGAAGAAAATCGCAGAATTGAAAATATCAAGAATAAAAACCGCAGTAAGAACGAGCATTTGGAAAAGCTCAAGATAGAGCTTGAAGAGCTGCGTGGGATTATTCACTCATTGGATACCGACATTGAAAAGAATGAAGGCCATGTAAGACTCTGTGAGGAAAAGATCCGCAACCTCACCTCAAATAATGAGAACTATGGTGAAGACATTAATTCTATAAAAGAGCGTATGATCCAGCTTGAAGCCGACGTGGAAAAGAAGCGCAAGCGCATGGTGCAGTTGGAGCGTGACGGTGAGCATTTTGCCAAGCTCCTTAAGGAGGCCGAAGAAACCCTATCTTCCATTGTGGCTCGCCTGGATGAAGGCGAAAGGCTTGTAGAAGAAGCTAAACAGGCTATTATGGACAAGCAGGACAGCTTATCCGATGCCAAGATCAACCTCAATAATTTGAAAAATGACGCCGACAACTTTCGCCAGCTCAAAACTCGGCTGCAGGAGGATATCCGGCAGTCCATTCTCGAAAAAGATCGAGAGAGCATGCAAAAGGAGGATATTGACAAGGCGTTAAGGAAAACCCGGGCTGACATAAGCCTTTCCAAGGATACGCTTCAAGCCCTGGAGCAGAATAAGGCCGAAACCCAGAGGAGCCTTCAGGAGCTCAAAAGTAAGCAAGAGGCCATAAGACGGGAGGTTCATACTCTGGAATCCCGCCATAAGGTGCTCACTGACATGGAAGAAAGCATGGAAGGCTACAGTCACAGCGTTAAAGCCATTATGCAGGTCTGCCATGAAAACAAAGCCTTCGGTCAGGGCATTCATGGGGCTCTGGCTCAGCTCATCACAGTGGAGGAACGCTTTGAGACCGCCATTGAAGTCTCCTTGGGCGGCGCGCTTCAGAATATTGTCACCGAAGATGAGTACGCAGCTAAAAGAGCCATTGAGTTTTTAAAGGAAAATCGTCGGGGCAGAGCGACATTTCTGCCTAGAACTTCTGTAAAATCCCGTACCCTGGAACCGGCCCTGCTTGCAAGAGTGCAGGCCATGAAGGGATTTGAGGGCATTGCCTCGGACAAAATAAGCTGTGATCAAAAGTTTAATGATATCTTGCTAAACCTTCTGGGCAGAACTGTGGTTGTTGATACCATGGACTCCGGAATTGCCATGGCAAGGCAGTTTGATTATGCTTTTCGCATAGTGACCCTGGATGGTGAGCTTTTGAATACCGGTGGATCCATGTCGGGTGGCAGCATGGGTGGGAAATCCTCCAGCCTCATCGGCCGAAATCGTGTTATCAAGGAGCTTGAGGAAAACCTCAAAAAGACGGTGCATAAGCAGAATGAGATGGATAGGGAAATCCAGACTGTGGAAGCAGGTCTCCGGGAAATTCATACAACCCTTGAAAAAGAGCAAAAAGCCCTTTCAGATCTGGAGTTGGCCAGATTAAGAGATGAAAGCCATGTTGCCCGTATATTGGATAATATCCGCAAATTGACAGCCCGTATCGATATGCAGAAGCAGCAGGATTTGGAAATTGTGCGGCAGATTGAAGAGGTCAAGTCTGAGAGTGACAAAGAGGCCTTAAAGGTCAAAGCCATAGAGGATGAGATTCTGGTGCTTAAGGAGAAGGTGCAGCTTCATCAAACCCGTAACCGGGATGAGCAAACCAAACGCGATGAGCTGCATACCGATATCAATGATTACAGGGTCTCGGTGAACTCTGTCGCCGAAAGCAAGCAAAGCATGCAGGAGCAAATTGCGCTCCTGATTGAAGAAAAGAATAATATCACCACCAATCTTTCAAAGCGTGAAGCGGAGAAGAAGCGTAATTTGGAGCGCATTTCAGAGCTTGAGGCTGAAATTGTGGGGATCACAGAGAAAATTGCCCGCATACGTGAGGAGAAAACAGGACGCTCTCTCAAGGCCGAAGGCTATTCCGATGAAATAAAGGTCCTGGAAGAAGAACTCTCCGGAATGCTGGATAAGGTAACCGAGCATAATAGCACTATTTTGACCCTTCAGGAGGAGCAAGGAAAACTTGACGCCAGAAAGGCTAAAATGGAAAGTGAGCTGGAGACTATTCAAAACAGGCTTTGGGATGAATATGGGCTTACTTACAGCAACGCACTGGGCATTAAATGTGAGATCCAGAATTTTAAGGGCACCCAGAGCAGAATTAATGACCTGAAAAGCGAAATTCGTGAGCTGGGTCCTGTAAATGTGGCAGCCATAGAGGATTATGCCAAGACCAAGGAACGTTTTGGCTTCATGAAAACACAGCATGATGACCTGGTACAGGCCGAGGAGAAATTAGAACGTGTCATTCATGACATTACCCAGGTTATGAAAAAACAGTTTGTGGAGCAGTTCGAGATTATCAACAAGAGCTTTAACCTAGTATTTAAGGAGCTTTTTGAGGGCGGCTATGCCGAGGTCCAGCTCACTGATACAGAGAATGTTCTGGAGAGCAATATCGACATTATTGTCCAGCCGCCGGGTAAAAAGCTTCAGAACATGATGCTGCTGTCGGGCGGTGAAAGGGCCATGGTGGCCATTGCGCTGATCTTTGCCATTCTGAGAATGCGTCCGGCTCCGTTCTATCTACTGGACGAAATTGAAGCCTCACTGGATGACGCCAATGTCTACAAGTTTGCAGAGTATATTCAACGCTATACCGATAAGCTCCAGTTTATTGCCATTACACACCGCAAAGGCACCATGGAAGCAGCCGATACCCTATACGGCGTGACCATGCAGGAGCACGGTGTATCAAAAGTGGTTTCCATGAGGATGGATAGCATGGAAAAGGAGAATGCCGGGTAAAGCTAAACAATAGTCAGTTTGATCTGAAAGGAAGTTAATGATATGGCAAAAGGTAAATGGTTCGATTGGGGAAACAAGAATAAAAATAAAGAGGAAGACAAGATACTGGATTTTTCCGCAAATGAGAAAGTTTTACAGCAAAAGGCTATAATAGAGAAAGAAGAGGCTAAGCCTGAACCGATCATAGCTCCGGAAGTGCTGCCTGTAGCGGAAAAAGAAAAGAAAGCAGGCTTTTTTAACAAGCTGAAGGATGGGCTTAAGAAAACAAGAGACTCCATCACCCTCAGAATCGATCAGGTCCTTGTTTCCTTTGGAAAGGTTGACGAGGAGCTTTTCGAGGAACTGGAGGAAATACTTATTACCTCTGATATGGGTATGGATACTTCCCTTAAAGTGATTGCCGAGCTTAAGGAAATGGTGAAAAAAGATAAGATCACCGATACCAGAGGGGTCAGACAGGCCATCAAAAAGATCATTTCATCCAGACTTACCGATGAGCATGTGGGGTTAAAGCTCACCACCAAGCCCTCAGTTATTGTCATCATTGGGGTCAATGGTGTAGGGAAAACCACCTCCATCGGGAAGATTGCGCATTATTTGAAGGAACAGGGCAAGAAGGTGACTGTTGCTGCGGCCGACACCTTCAGAGCGGCTGCCATCGATCAGTTGGAGATATGGACAAAGCGTGCCGGAGTGGAGCTTGTCAAGCATTCCGAGGGCTCCGATCCTTCTGCCGTCATTTATGATGCCGTCCAGCATTGCAAATCCAAGGGTGCTGATGTATTGATTTGTGATACCGCCGGGCGTCTGCACACTAAGAAGAACCTTATGGATGAGCTGAAAAAGATTTTCCGTATTATAAAACGTGAGCTTCCGGACGCAGACATTGAAACGCTTCTGGTGCTTGATGCCACCACAGGGCAGAACGCTGTATCTCAGGCCAAGACCTTTTCAGAGGTTTCCGAGCTCTCCGGTCTTGTCCTGACCAAGCTTGACGGTACAGCCAAGGGAGGAATCATCGTATCCATTAAAACTGAACTCGACATTCCTGTAAAATTCATCGGTGTAGGTGAGCAGATGGATGATCTCCAGCCCTTTAGCCCTGCCGAATTTGTTGAAGCCCTCTTCGGCACGGACTAGGGTGCGCGGGCGGTTCTTAAAGCCTTTCCCCCACATTGTTAAATAAATGACAAGAACCTTTGTAAATCTATTGCATTTTATCTGTTAAAGAGTTATCATAATGTTAACTTAAAATCAGTCAGATTCTTAACTGGCTGATAAGGGGTAAACAATTTAATAACCGGATGAGGGCCCAGGGAGAGCGGCTATTTTAACAGCACACCGAAGGAGTGAATCTCTCAGGTAAAGAAGACCTTGGCCTGACGGACCTCTGGAGAGACCGATGACGGCGCCGAAGGGGCAAGTCCGGATGAAATGGCTAAAACCATTTCCGGATGACTCTCTCAGGCAAAAGGACAGAGCAGCAGTCTTGGCATGAACATTCATGCTCTTGCTTCGTTGTTATAGTTGTTATTAAGGGACTCTTTGGAAGGTCAAACATTAAAGGTTTGGCTTTTTTTCATATGAGCCGGCAAATAAAGGCTGTGTATCCCACCCCATTTTTATACGTAGGAGGTATGACTATGGCAAAAATTATTGTAACCGACAAAATGGCATCCAACGGTATTGATTATCTTAAAAGTAAGGGCTTTCAGGTAGACACTCCCTTCGGTATCTCTCATGAAGAGTTATTGGAAGTCGTTGATCAATACGATGCTATCATTGTGAGAAGTGCTACCAAGGTGAAAAAGGATATTATTGACAGAGCTGCAAATCTTAAAGTTGCAGGCCGTGCCGGAAACGGCGTGGACAATATTGATGTGGAAGCTTGTACCCGCAGAGGTATTACCGTAGTCAATACACCTGAAGGCAATACAATGGCTGCAGCAGAAATGAGTGTAGCTCTTGTCTATGCAGTCTTCAGAAATGTTGCTCAAGCCTATCATGCAGCCAAGAACAAGGACTTTCGCAGAAATAAGTTCGTAGGTGAGGAGCTTGACGGTAAAACCGCAGGGGTTATCGGTCTTGGCAAGATTGGTTCAATCGTGGCTAAGAAGCTTATTGGAGCTGGTATGAACGTAGTTGGCTACGATCCCTATCTCACCGATGAACGCGTCACACAGTTGGGTATTACCCGTGTTGAAACACTGGATGAACTTTTAAAGATCGCAGATCTCATCACCATTCATATACCTAAAAGCCCGGAAAGCAAGAACCTTATCGGAGAACGGGAACTGGCTCTTTGCAAAAAGGGTGTGCGTATCGTTAATGTTGCCCGCGGCGGTATGATTGATGAGAAGGCTCTTTATAATGCTATTGTAGAAGGACATGTGGCAGGCGCTGCTCTGGATGTCCAGGAGGTTGAGCCCAATTTCAACAAGGCACCGGAGGAGCAGGAATATTGGAATCCTCTCCTGGATTTGAATCAGGTCATTCTTACACCTCACCTGGGTGCATCTACAAAGGAAGCTAATCTGAATTGCTCCCTGGGCGTTGCTAAGAATGTTGAAGCCGTTCTGAATGGTGAATTGGTACCGGCAGTTAATATGCCACCTATTTCAGGTGATTTAAATGAGCTCAAGCCATACATAAGCCTTGGAGAAAAGCTTGGAGCCATTTACTATCAGGCCGAAAAAGATAGAGTGAACAAGATTGAGATAATCTATAGCGGTGATTTGGTTGATAAACCTACCAAGCCCATTACTTTAGCTATTGTTAAGGGTTTTTTATCAGTTGTCAGCCAATCCGAGGTTAACTATGTCAATGCAAGACTAAAGCTCAGCGAGATGGGTGTGGAGCTTGTGGAGAGTAAAACCAGCCAGCTTGAGAAATATACCAACCTGATAACGGTTAAGTTCTTCCGCAAAAGCAAGGCTATTTCTGTTTCCGGTACGGTCTTTGCCAAGGAATCCATTAGAATTGTGGACTTCTTCGGCTATACCATGGACTTCGAGCCTACCAGATACGTACTGGCGCTTCAGAACAAGGATGTACCCGGTATTATCGGTAAAGTGGGAACTCTCCTTGGACAGAATAATATCAACATAGCAGCCATGCAATGGAGCCGCAGTGCCAAGGAGGATAAAGCTGTGTCCTTTGTCAGTGTTGACAGTGAGGTTTCAGATGAGCTGCTTGAAAAACTCCGCGGTATTGAGGGTATATTAAAGGCTTCCAGGCTTAATTTTTAAAAGGTCCTAAAAATATTCTCATTTTATTGTGCATAGTATAGTGATAAAAGCAGGTTATTGAGTTTAGACCTGCTTTTTTCGTGGTATTATGTAACAAATAGGTGGTTAATTTTTTGTTTATAAGGAGTTGCCTTTCATGAATCGTCCTTCGAGGCTTTTCACAGCTATCGATATTGGTTCACATAAACTCAAGATGAAGATTGTTGAGACCAACAGCGATGGAGAAGTCAGAATTCTGGAAACTGCTGATTTGCTTATTCCACTTGGACGTGATACTTTTAATGACGGGAAGCTCAGCTTTGAGTCTGTGAAGAAAACCTGTGAAGCGATTCAAGGATTTAAGCGCCTTATGACGGACTACGGAGTTAAGGAATGGCATATTGTGGCCACAAGCGCTATTCGTGAGGCCTCCAATCGTGATTTCATGATTGACCGCATTCGTCTGCTTACCGGGTTTGATGTGGAGATCATCAACAATTCCCAGGAAAAGTTTTTGATCTATAAGGCAGTTAAATGGCAGCTTAGCAATTGCGAGACCATTAAGACCCATGAGCCCACCCTCATTTTGAATATCGGAGCCGGAAGCATACAGCTTCTTCTGACTGAAAATAATCTGCTGGTTTCAAGCCAGAGCCTGAAAATCGGGGCTCTGCGCATTAAGGAATCCATATCCAAACTGGAAAAGCATACGCTTAATTTTACCAGGGTGTTGGAGGAATATATTGAAGCCCATATCGAAAGCGTGGAATACTTAAAGAGTTCAAATGAAATAACCAACTTTGTACTGGTCAGTGCCGAGTTTGAGCAGCTTTTAACTGTTCTTGGGCTGGTTGCACCCCAAAGGGTCATGGCCCTGGATAAAGCCCGCTTTAATGAAATTTATGAAAAGATACTTACAATGACGACACAATCCATTTCTGAGAGCTATGGCCTATCTCTGGCTGAAGCGGAGCTTTTTGTTCCCGCCCTCATCCTGATACGAAAATTCTTTGAAAAGACCAGCCATAAAAAAATAATCATCCCCAATGTCTCTTTGGTGGATGGTATGATTGTGGAGCGGGTCAATACTAACGAAAGAAAAGAAAGCAAAATAGATTTCAGTCAGGATATTTTGTTCTATGTGAGAAATCTGGCTGAGAGATATAAATACAACAAAAAGCATAGTGAGTTTGTAGAGGAAGCCTCTCTTTTTATTTTTGACCGGATGGCTTCAGTCCACGGACTTGACAAGAAGGCGCGGTTTCTCCTTCAAATCGCAGCGCTTTTGCACGATACGGGTAAATATATCGGAGCCGATCCGCACTATATCTACTCCTATAACATTATCAAAGCGGCCCAGATCATTGGCCTTTCTGATGAGGATTTGCTCATAGTGGCATCAGTTGCGCGTTACCACAGTCAGGAGGCTCCGAGCTTTGAGAGCTCAGGTATCGCCAGGCTCGCTACCGGGGACAAAATCACGGCCATGAAGCTTATTGCAATTATCAGAATAGCCGATGCTTTGGATACCAGTCATAAGCAGAAGATGAAGCTCTTAAGCATGGGAGCCAAGGAAGGCCGATTTGTGATAAAGGCGGAGGTATCTGAGGAAGTCATTCTGGAGACCTGGACCTTCCAGATGAAAGCTGAATTTTTTACAGAAGTCTTTGGTTTGGAGCCCATATTGCAAATAAAAAACAGACTTCTTGGATGAATGGGTGAAAAGAATGGAAGCTATGGATTTTTCACAGCCCGAATACTATATTAATAGAGAGCTTTCCTGGCTTGAGTTTAATCAAAGGGTACTGGATGAGGCTGATGATCCCGCCAACCCGCTTTTGGAAAGACTCAAGTTTCTTGGAATCGTCAACTCAAACCTGGATGAGTTCTTTATGGTTCGCGTCGGATCTCTGCACGATCAGATCAATGCGGGCTACAATAGGCCTGACTGCTCTGGCCTGACCCCTGAAGCCCAATTGCTGCCTATAGCAAGGCGGGTGCAGGAAATGGTGAGGGACGAATACAGTTTATGGAATCTCAAATTGGTGCCGGCCCTAAAAAAGCAGGGCATCCAATTCCTACATACCGAAGAACTCGATAAGTCCCAGAAATCATACTTATCAGGGTACTTTGACCAAATTATCTATCCTGTTCTGACTCCCATGGCCGTGGACTCCGGCAGGCCGTTCCCCTGGATACAGAATAAGACTATCAACATAGGAGTTCTGGTGGAAAACAGTGAACCCGGTGAAGACGATATTTTTGCAACCGTCCAGGTACCGTCCATGTTCTCCAGATTGGTGGAGCTTACGGGAAAAGAGGATGGGAAGAAGGTATTCATTCTTCTGGAGGATGTCATTACACTTTTTATTGAACGCCTTTTTACGGGCAGGACTATTAAAGCTGCCTGTGTTTACCGAATTACACGTAACGGCGATCTGGCCATAGATGAGGATGAGGCAGAGGATTTGCTCCTTGAGATAGAAAAGACTATTAAACAAAGAAGATGGGGTCAGACTGTGCGAATGGAAATCTCCAATAACGCCCATGGTGACCTGGTTGGTATACTGAAAGACCGCCTGGAAATACAGGATGAGTTCGTTTTTGAGGCGCGGGGCCCGGTTGATCTTACCCTCCTTTCCAAGCTTTATGGAATCGAAGGGTTTGATGCTTTAAAATACCCTGTTTACAATCCTCAGATGCCTGCGGATCTCCTAGGCAAGGAGAATATTTTTGATGCCATAAGAGATAAGGATATTCTTCTTCATCACCCTTACGAATCCTTTGATCCTATTGTAAAAATGATCCGTTCCGCCGCCCGGGATCCCAGGGTGTTAGCCATCAAGCAAACCCTTTATCGCGTCAGCGGGAAATCGCCAATTGTCAAAGCTCTGGCCGAAGCGGCTGATTTAGGCAAACAGGTCACCGTACTGGTAGAGCTTAAAGCAAGATTTGATGAAGAAAACAATATTCAATGGGCAAAAAGCATGGAAAAAGCAGGCTGCCATGTGATTTACGGATTAATCGGACTCAAGACCCACTGCAAGATTACGCTTATTGTGCGCATGGAGGACGATGGCATCAACCGTTATGTCCACTTTAGCACGGGCAATTATAACGATGTAACAGCCAGGATATACACTGATCTGGGGCTTCTAACCTGTAACAAGTATATCGGAGAGGATGCTTCCACGGTATTTAATGCTCTCTCAGGGTATACTGAACGGCCGCGTCTTAATAAGCTTGTCATGGCGCCTACCATGCTCAGGAATAAATTTACAAGCCTTATTGAGAGGGAGATCAGGAATGCTCAGGCAGGAAAAGCAGCCGGTATAAAGGCCAAGTTCAATTCTCTGGTGGATCCCGGTATCATTGAGAAGCTATACAGGGCTTCCCAGGCAGGGGTTGAAATTGAGCTTCTGATACGGGGTACCTGCAGCTTAAGGCCGGGTTTGAAAGGGGTCAGTGAGAACATCAAGGTTAAAAGTGTTGTGGGGCGATACCTGGAGCACAGCCGCATCTATTGCTTTTGTAATGATGGGGACCGGGAGGTTTATCTTTCCAGTGCCGACTTGATGGAGCGCAATCTGGACCGTCGGGTGGAGCTGCTTATCCCTATTGAAGACAAGGCTGTCAAGGAGCGTATCACCAGCATTTTAGATATTTATCTGAGGGATAATGTAAAGGCCCGTATACAAAATGAACGCGGACAATATCAGCGCGTCCGTAAAGCCCAAAACCCTGTCAATGCGCAGGATTATTTTGCTAACTTGGCCGTGGAACGGACCAAGACTGAAACACTCTGCAGCGGGGATATCCTCTTCAAACCTCGCACCAGTCCCCAGCAAAATTAGTTTATATTGGCTGATCAACATTGAATAATGCTACTTTTTTAAGGATTAGGTTTATGCTATAGTATAGGGTGAATTATCAGCGCAGATGTGCGCTTAAGGAGGACCGTTTATTGAAGCATAAAATTGGCCTGGTGTCCCTGGGTTGTCCTAAGAACCTCGTGGACAGCGAAATCATTCTGGGCACCTTAAAGGACGCAGGCTTTGAGTTGACATCTTTACATGAGCTTGCCGAAGTCATTATTGTCAACACCTGTTCCTTTATTGGCGA
Organism: Bacillota bacterium; assembly: GCA_023443745.1. Lineage (GTDB taxonomy): Bacteria > Bacillota > Clostridia > DSM-8532 > DSM-8532 > DTU059. The sequence goes on along the minus strand of JAEZTB010000030.1, from coordinate 73,227 downwards.
TGCCAAAGAAGAAGCGGTTGTAAGTATTTTAGAAGCCGCCGCTTATAAAGAGACGGGAAAGCTGAAAACCTTGATTGTTACAGGCTGTATGGCCGAGCGATACAAAGAAGAGATCTTAAAGGAAATTCCTGAGGTTGATGTGGTGGTCGGGACGGGAAGCATTGGCGACATGCCCTATATTATCAAAGCCCGTCTTGATCAGGATACCCATGCTCAGGAAATTTACTGCAAGCTTCCGAATACCGTGGATTACATGGAATTGTCCCGGCTTGTGACCGACGATAAACCCTATGCCTACTTGAAAATAGCCGAGGGCTGCAGCAACCGGTGCACCTATTGCATCATCCCACAACTTCGGGGGGATTTCAGGAGCAGGACCATTGAAAACATCGTTAAAGAGGCCGGAGTACTGGCGCAGCAGGGTAAATCCGAGCTTATTCTGGTTGCCCAGGATGTTACCCGCTACGGCTCCGACATCTATGGACAGAAAAGTCTGGTTCCACTTGTTCAGGCCTTGAGCATCGTCGCGGGCGTGCAACGTATCAGACTGTTATACTGTTATCCTGAGCTGATTGACGAAGCTCTCATAGAAGAAATGCGCACCAACCCCAAGCTGTGCAAATACTTGGATATACCCATTCAGCATATTTCAGACCCTATGCTTAAGGCTATGGGACGCCGCGGAAACAGAGCCTATATCCGACAATTACTCGTATCAATCCGTGAGAAAATACCTGGAGTGGTTTTACGGACCTCCCTTATCACAGGTTTCCCCGGTGAAACCCAGGAGGATTTTGAGGAACTGTGTGATTTTGTAATTGAGAGCCATTTCGAGCATTTGGGTGTTTTCGCTTATTCAAAAGAGGAAGGAACACCGGCTTACAAAATGAAAGGCCATCTTCCCAAAAAAATCAAAGAAGCCCGCCGCAACAAAATTATGGAGCTTCAGCAGGAGAATGTTGAGAAATATAATAGTTCACGGATTGGGCAATGCTATGATACAATGGTCGATGGAGTGGCAGAGGATGGCATTTTTTATGTGGGGCGATCCTACGCTGAAACCCCGGACATAGACCCGGTTATCTATTTTACCTCATCTGAGCCGCTGGAAAAGGGAATGATCGTTCCTGTCAGAATGATTTGCATGGATGGGTACGATCTTGTGGGAGAGGTACAGACAACTTCAAGTAGGAATGGTGACAAATAAATGAATCTTCCAAATAAGATTACAATTGCCAGAATTCTGGCGACTCCGGTTTTTTTGTTCTTTCTGGTTCCAGGCTGGTTCGGCCAGTTTTTTGGTCTGGATCAATGGGGGAGATACGCTGCAACAGTCGTTTTCATAATAGCTGCCCTGTCGGATCTGGTGGATGGGAAAATTGCGCGAAAATATAACCTGGTTTCCGAGCTCGGCAAATTTCTTGATCCAATTGCAGACAAGCTTTTGGTGACCTCAGCGCTCATTGCGTTTGTTATGACCGATAACCTGTCTGTCTGGGCTGTTTTCATTATAATAGCACGGGAATTTATTGTTACCGGCTTTCGCGTGGTGGCTGCCGGTCAAGGTGTTGTAATTGCTGCCGATAAACTTGGAAAATGGAAGACCACCCTTCAGATCATAGCTATTATTGCCATATTGATCCGTGATTTCCCCTTTTCTTTAGTTACCGATTTCCCGGTTGGAATGGTTATCATGTGGGTGGCCGTTCTTATGACCATTGTTTCGGGTATCAATTATGTGGTTAAAAATGCTAATATTTTAAAGAGCAGTAAGTGAAATAATAAGTAATAAAAAGAACTATAGAATTAGCAAATGTTAAGGATTCCCTTTACATGAAATAGGTTGTATGCTAAACTATTTAAGATATTGGAACCGAATGCGCGGTTAATGGCGACTCCGACCACTTACTGGGCCTTCGGCAATTTAAGAGAGGAGTATTTTTTTATGGAAAGAATGGAAAAACAACAGATTATCACCACCTATGCAACCCATGAAGGTGATACCGGTTCTCCCGAGGTGCAGATTGCACTTCTGACCGACAGAATCAATCACCTTACCGATCATCTCAAGTACCACAAGAAGGATCATCATTCCCGCCGTGGTCTTTTGAAGATGGTAGGTGCCAGAAGAGGACTTTTAAACTATCTGATGAAGAAGGATATTAACAGATACCGTGATATCATCGCAAAACTTGACCTGAGAAAGTAAGAACGAGGGCGGATTTTCCGCCCTTTTTATTCCACCTATACATCAAGGTACGGACCGGTTTTTTCATATTATTGAAAATTAATCCGGCAGGATACAATTCCTTGGTATTTAGCATATTAAGAAGAAAAATATTTCTGCTTAAGGTCAAGGGCAACAGAAGATCAGCGAAGAGGATTCCAAGCTTTGGATTCCCGTTCCCTGACCTTTTGTCCCTGACTGGAGGTTATTGGCATCTGTTTTTATGTACGAGCGGAGGCAAAATAACAGCAGGAATTGGAGAAAAGGAGTTATTTTATGAAGAAAATTTTCAATTTTGAGGTTGCCGGACGGCCTATCGTAGTAGAAGTAGGCCAATTGGCACAGCTGGCCAATGGCTCAGCACTCGTTCGGTATGGTGATACTGTCGTTTTATCCACTACCACGGCATCAAAGCAGCCCAGGGAGGGCATTGATTTCTTTCCCTTGAGTGTGGATTATGAAGAGAAGCTCTATGCTGTAGGTAAGATTCCGGGCGGGTTTATCAAGCGCGAAGGAAGGCCTACCGAAAAAGCGATCCTGACTTCCCGCGTCATTGACAGACAAATGAGGCCCAGATTCCCCAAGGATCTTCGTAACGATGTAACTATCATCAATACAGTTATGTCGGTTGAACAGGATAACTCTCCGGAGTTTGCCTCCATACTTGGCTCGGCCATTGCCCTGAGTGTTTCCGACATTCCTTTCAATGGACCTATCGCAGGCGTTATTTTAGGCCTTGTGGACGGGGAGGTTATCATTAACCCCACCGCTGACCAGCGCGCAAAAAGCGATATGTATGTCACCCTTTCCGCTGACAAGGAAAAAATTATCATGATCGAGGCCGGAGCCAATCAGGTTCCCGATGAGGTCATGCTTGATGCCATCAGCAAGGGCCATGAAGAAATCAAGCGCATTATAGGCTTTATTGAAACCATTGTTCAAGAGGCTGGAAAGCCCAAGTTTGCTTATGAATCAGTAACCGTTGCAGATGACCTCTGGAATGCTGTTTATGAAATGGCCAGAGAAGACATGAAAGCAGCCATCCAAAGCGATGACAAAGAGATTCGCGACGCTCAGGTGGATGCGGTGTGTGCTAGTGTTCAGGAGAAATTGGCGGAAGCCTTCCCTGACCAGAAAGCCAAGATCGGTGAAGCCCTTTATAAGCTTCAGAAAAAGGTTGTCAGATCCATGATTCTCGAAGAGCATAAGCGTGTGGATGGCCGTCCAATCATGGCTATTCGCCCTCTTTCAGCAGAAGTAGGGCTCCTGCCCAGAACCCATGGCTCCGCACTATTCCAGCGTGGACAAACCCAGGTATTGACCAACGTCACCTTAGGACCTATGGGAGAAGCCCAGACCCTGGATGGCGTGGACATGGAAGAACAAAAACGCTATATGCATCACTATAATTTCCCCTCTTACTCAGTTGGGGAAGCTAAAACATCAAGAGGTCCCGGACGTCGGGAAATTGGTCATGGCGCTTTGGCTGAAAGAGCCTTGGAGCCTGTTATACCCAGCGAAACAGACTTCCCCTATGCCATTCGTCTTGTCTCTGAGGTATTAATGTCCAATGGCTCAACCTCACAGGGCAGCGTTTGTGCAAGCACCCTGGCTCTGATGGACGCAGGTGTGCCCATTAAGGCGCCTGTAGCCGGTATTTCCTCCGGCCTCGTGGTTGATGAGGAGAATCCCGACAGATTTATTACCTTTATGGATATTCAGGGTATTGAAGACTTCTTCGGCGACATGGACTTTAAGGTTGCCGGGACAAAGCAGGGTATTACCGCCATTCAGGTGGATATAAAGGTAGACGGCCTTTCCTATGAAATTATCCGTCAGGCCTTTGAGATCACCAAAAAAGGTCGTTTCCAGATTCTTGACGAGTGTATGCTGCCTGTTATTCCGGAACCGAGAGCAAGCCTTTCACCCTATGCGCCCAAGATCTATCAGACCAAGATTGAGGTGGACAAGATCCGTGAGGTTATTGGCCCCGGTGGAAAGGTTATCAACAAAATTATCGCCGAAACAGGTGTTAAGATTGATATTGACGAGGATGGTTCGGTCTATGTGGCAACTTCAGATGAAGCTGCAGGCCTCAAGGCCATCAAGATCATTGAAGGTATTGCAGGCAATGTAGAGCCCGGTACCATTTATAAGGGCAAGGTTACCCGCCTTATGACCTTCGGAGCCTTTGTGGAATTCCTTCCCGGAAAAGAAGGCCTGGTGCATATCTCCAAGCTTGACACCAAACGTGTCAACAAGGTGGAGGATGTGGTCAATGTCGGTGACGAGATTATGGTTAAGGTCATGGAAATTGACAAGCAGGGTCGTATCAATCTCTCCAGAAAAGATGCCATGGCTGAGGCCGATGAGAGCGGCTCAAAGGCTACAACCGAGGCCTAAAGCATATAAACAGGAAATAGAATTGGGGTCTGGCCAAATGGCCAGACCTTTTGCATGTACAGAAGCTTTATAAAAACTAACGCACTTAACAAGAATTAACGGATAAAAGTTTATTTAAGTCTATATCATGGTAAAATCTTAAGAGGAGTGCGAGTAACCTCATTAAGAGTAGGTGCTTTTATGGAAAACAATCCTAAGATTTTATTTGTAGCGGCCGAATGCTCACCCCTCATAAAAGTCGGAGGCCTTGGTGATGTGGCCGGAGAGCTGCCCTTAAAGCTTAAAGAGCTGGGAGCGGATATACGCATTGTAATTCCCGCAAATAAGGATATTGATGTACCCACCCTCTATAAGGGGGATTTTCCTGTCAACCTGGGTTGGCGCTATGAAACTTGCATTGCTCGAGAGGTAATCAATGCCCCTGTCAGCACCTACCTTGTTGATAATTACCACTATTTTGGCCGATCGGGTGTCTATGGCCACAGGGATGACCCTGAGCGCTTTGCATTCTTTTGCCTGTCTGTTTTTGAAATGCTCCAACGTTTTGATTTCAAGCCTGACATCATCCATTTGAATGATTGGCATACAGCGCCTCTGGCCATGCTGCTTCGTGAAAACGAGCGAGAGCACCCGGAACTCTCGGATATTGCCGCCCTCTATACCATTCACAGTCTGGAATATCAAGGAATAAGCGGTCGTAATATTTTCAGCATGTTTGGCATAAAGGATGTGGTATTTAAAAGCGACAAGGTGGAGTATTTCGGCTGCTTTAATGCCATGAAAGCCGGCCTTCATTATGCGGATATCATTAATGGCGTAAGCAAGACCTTTGCCCAGCAAATGCTTACCCGGGAATATGGGTTCGGTCTTGAGGGTGTGCTGCAAATCCGCAAATCGGTCCTTAGAGGCGTGGTTAATGGTATTAACACGGCCGCATGGAATCCGGAGACGGACCCCTTGCTCGACGTACCCTACCATAAGGGAGATATGGAGGGCAAGAAAGAAAACAAGTCCAGACTGCAGAAAGATCTGGGCTTAAAGCAAAGTGATGTGCCCTTATTTTCTGTTGTGAGCAGACTGGTTCCAAATAAGGGGCTTGATCTTATGGAGGGGGCCGCTGAGGCTATTTTAAAAGAAGGCGGACAGTTCGTCCTTCTTGGGAGCGGCGAAAAATTTTATGAAAATGCATTCCTTAGGCTTAAGGACCGCTATCCTGAGTCAGCTTCCATCAACTTGGAGTTTAGCAATGAGAAAGCGCACAGAATCTATGCTGCAAGTGATGTCTTTCTCATGCCGTCACGCTATGAACCCTGTGGTTTAAGCCAGCTCATTGCTATGCGTTATGGTGCCATCCCTCTGGTTCATAAAACTGGGGGCCTGGCCGATACTGTATGCGATGAAGGAAAAAATGAGGGTGAGGGTACAGGCTTCACCTTTTCAACCTATTCACTGGACGCATTGCTCCGATCCTTGAAAAAAGTATTACGGCTCTATCGGGATTCCGAAGCTTGGGGCCTGTTGGTCCAAAGAGCCATGAACAAGGATTCCTCCTGGGAAAATTCCGCCAAGGAATATCTCACGCTTTATCAGGAAGCCCAAGAGCAAAACCAAAAGAGAAAAAACAAAGGAAGAAGGACGCTTATTTGAGAAAGAAGGAAAAAGCAGCAGCCCTTTTGCAGGAGCTTGCAAATCTCTACCCGGAAGCACGATGCTCACTTGATTTCAATAACCCGCTGGAATTGCTGGTGGCGACTCAGTTGGCCGCCCAATGCACCGACGCCCGGGTTAATATTGTAACAAAGGATCTCTTTAAAAAATATAGAGCCCTTGAGGATTATGCCGGAGCGGATTTGTCGGAGCTGGAGCAGGATATAAAGTCTACAGGCTTCTTTAGAAATAAAGCGAAAAATATTAAGGAGTGCTGTATTAAAATATTAAAGGACTTTAATGGCAAAGTGCCCGGTACCATGGAGGAGCTTCTTACCTTGCCCGGAGTGGGAAGAAAGACTGCCAATGTCATGCTTTCAACAGTTTTCGACAAGCCCGGTGTGATAGTAGATACCCATTGCTCAAGATTGGCAGGCAGGTTGGGGCTTACCAATTCTTCAAACCCTGACATTATTGAACGTGATCTCATGAAGCTCCTTCCAAGACGCGAATGGGCTAATTTCTCACATTACCTTGTTTATCACGGACGTGCTGTCTGCCAGGCCAGAACGCCCAAGTGCGAAATATGTAGACTATTGCCATATTGCGATTTTGGTAAAAAAAAGATAAAATAAATTTAATTACATGTTGGGGGATCAAAATGCTGGAAAATGAGGGTTTGACGCTTGGGACAATGCCCGGGGATGTCATTTTCGCTCTTGATATCGGGACTCGTACTATTATAGGTGTTGTAGGCGTTCAACAGGATGAACGTTTTTTGATCCATGCCGTGGAAATCATTTCTCATGAGAGCCGTGCCATGGTTGACGGACAGATCCATGATATTGCCAAAGTGGCCCAGGGGGTTGTTAAGGTAAAGTCAGCGCTGGAAAAAAAGCTCGGCTATTCGCTAACCAGGGTGTCTATCGCAGCAGCGGGGCGTGTTTTAAAAACCTGCCAGGTCAAGGTGGAACGTGAAATTGAGGAAGGCAGAGAAATTGATACTCAGCTTATCAGTGCCCTCGAGATGGAAGGCATCCAGAAAGCCCAGATTAAAATAGAAAGCGATCTTCCCCAAAAAGAGAAAAAGGACCAGTTCTATTGCGTGGGCTACAGTGTTGTCAGCTACTATCTCAATGATTATGTCATCTCGAGCCTGTCAGGCCATAAAGGAAATAAAGCAGGTGTTGAGGTTTTAGCTACTTTTCTTCCTCAGATGGTTGTAGACAGTCTGTACACGGTCATGGAAAGGACGGGCCTGGAGGTCACCCACCTTACCCTTGAGCCTATTGCTGCCCTCAATGTAGCCATTCCGAAAGATTTGCGCCTGCTGAACCTGGCGTTGGTCGATATTGGTGCCGGCACCTCTGATATTGCCATCACCAAATCAGGCACTGTTGTGGCCTATGCCATGGTGCCTGTTGCGGGGGATGAACTGACAGAGACCATTGCCCAGCATTATCTTGTTGATTTTAACACGGCGGAAAAAATTAAAATTTCATTAACGAATGCCAAAGAGCCCATTATCTTTACTGATATTCTTGATAACCAAATCAGTGTAGGGGCACAGGAGGTTAACGAAGTTATCTACCCTGTGGTGGAGCAATTAGCCAGAACCATTACTGAAAAAATACTGGCCTATAACGGGGGGAAAACTCCAAATGCCATCTTTCTGGTAGGTGGCGGAAGTCAGGCCAGCGGATTATGCGACGCCCTTTCCGCAACCATTGGGCTGCCCAGAGAAAGAGTAGCCGTGAGAAACCGGAGTATAGCAAAAAACATAGTCCTCGAGCAAGATATCTTAATGGGACCGGATAGCATAACACCTCTGGGAATCCTGGTCACCACGGCCGTGACCAATGGTGAGGACTTCTTCTTTGTGACAGTAAACGGCAATAGAATACGCATGTATAATTCACGGAAAATGTCAGTCTCCGATGCGCTGATCCTGGCAGGCTTCAACCCTGATCAACTCATATGCAAGTCAGGAAAAAATCTGAAGTTTATCATAAATGGCAAGGATAAAACAATTCGGGGCAGTTTAGGAAAACCTGCGGAAATCTATGTTAATGGCACAGTTTCAGGCCTCAACAGTCATATAGTACCAGGGGATGACCTTATAGTAGTTCCTGCCGAAAAAGGCCAGGACGGCATAATGCGGGTCTCAGACCTTATTAAAGATTTCGAGCCTATTTATCTGAAATATGGTGAGCAAGCCCAGACCCTCTATCCAAGGGTTTTGATAAATGGAAAAGATGCAGCTTCCGAAAATCTTATAAACCAAGGGGATGAAGTCGAAATTGTGGAAGCCATGACTCTTGATGAAATGGCGAAACGTTATGAAATGGATCCCCTTGTCTGGGAATTTAAAGTCAACGGTGTTTCCACTGATATGAACACCATACTGAAATCAGGGGAGCAGGTCGTTGGTCTACCCCGAACCTATGCAGTATCCCAGTCTCCGTCGGTTACCGGACAGACGGATCATTCGGAAGAAATAACCATTGCATCAAATATCCAATCACTGCTTAAAGAGGTAGGACACCGATTGGCGGAACGGGATGGGACAATGCTGACGGTCAACGGAAAAGCCATTAATCTGCCTCCTAAAAGTACTCATTACATGTTTATAGATATCTTTAATCATATAGATTTTGACCTTACCTCTCCAAAAGGGGTCATCGTGCTGAAACTGAACGGTAAAGAAGCCAGCTACACTGATATTATAAAATCCGGAGATTTGATCGATATATACTGGAAAGAGTAGATCGTGGTTAAATGTGTGGAGGTAGCATTTGGACATTAGTGATCAGCATCACATTGAGAAAGCGTTCAGCAACACCACCAAGTACGAAAGACTTGCCGCTAAATTAGGATGGGTCGTCTTTCTTGTCCTCATTTTTGGAGATGTTATTACCCGTATTTTCATTGCGGGGGAATTTCTAATTTCAGGATTTTTTGGTGTCCAGGTTTCGCTTTATATTCTGTTCATGGTGCTGAATCTAGCTAAGATAAATGCTGTTAAAAAAGAAAAGGCTGATTATCTTAGATATTTTAACATTTTAAAGGGTCTCGAAGTCATTATTCTTGCTATCCTCATTAGCACCCTTCATTGCAGCGCATATTTCTATTTTGTTCCTTTGTTTTCCATAACCTTCATCAGCCTCTCAAGAGGTTTTAAAAAATCAGTTCCGTATATAGTTATAGGCTGGTTCACTCAGACAATAGCTCAGATATTCATTCCTCATTTGTTCGATGGGTTAAGGCAGGATGTTCTGTTACCAGATATCATGTTGATTGCTCAGAGCATCACCTTTCAATATATCCTCTTTGCTCTTTTTTGCAGTGTTTTAGGAGCGGTGTATAATGAATACTCAAGGAGTGAAGAGGAAAACAATATTCTCATTGATCGTCTGGGCGACAAATATGTACAGCTCGAGCAGGTTAAGAAAGAAATTCAGACCCATTACGACAAAATGCGGGAAACCAATAATCAGCTGGAGGAGACCAATAGCAGGCTGACCTCCAGTTTAGCGGAATTCTATACCCTTCAGCAAATTTCTCAGGCCATAACCTCTATTTTTGATATGCACGAATTGCTTAAGTTTGTCAATGACGTTATTATCGGTGTCATGGGCGTCTATCATTCCACCATTGCCCTGAGCTACGGTCCCCAGAACAAGCTTAAGGTTCAGGTGTCCAGTATCTTTGATAAAAAGGACCTGGCCATTGTATCGGACTATATCAACAGTGACATCCTCAAGCCGACTACCGATGAGGGTCACTCCATGATTGACAACGCTGTTACGCCCGAGGAATATCCTTTTACCCAGGGCCGTAATATTAAGTCCATGATCTGTGTCCCCCTTCTGGCCAAGGGTAAGGTTTTGGGTATCGTGCTCATTGAGCATAGCATTAAGGATGCCTTCGACAATGAAAACGTGAGACTCCTGGAAATTATATCCCAACAGGTGAGTATTGCCATAGAAAATGCCCGCCTCTATCAGCAAATGCACGATCTTGCTACCCTGGACGGCCTGACAGGGGCCTATAATCGTCTGTTTTTCCAGGACAAGCTGGAAGAGGAATATAAGAAGGCTCAAGAAAAAGGCTACGACCTTTCCCTGATTCTTTTTGACATTGATCACTTTAAAAAGTTCAATGACACTTACGGTCATCTTTTCGGGGATCTGGTGCTAAAAACTATTTCAGCCCATATTATGAAAACCTTAAGGAAAGAGGACATCTTTGCGCGCTATGGCGGTGAGGAGTTCGTGGTGCTGATGCCCCATACCTCACTGGTCCAGGCTCACGAAAAGGCAGAGGACTTGAGAAGCAGCATTGCACAGCTGACCATAACCGACCGTGTCGTTTCTGCTTCTGTTACAATGAGTGCGGGGGTATCCACCTTCCCCGAATCAGCAAGCAAACCGACGGAGCTTATAAAAACTGCCGACGATGCTCTTTATGAGGCCAAGCATGACGGCAGGAATCTTGTCTGTATTGCCATGGCCAGGGAAGCATCGCGATAGATTCATCTAACCGTTACAGATCGAACCATGCCGTCGAACAGGCTTTGGAAGCTTTTATCGTAGTTTTTGCTTTCAACATAAACACTGATCCTGTACATATAGGGCTTGTCGTCAAAAAACGCCTCCAGCCCGTGGATGGTGGCATTATCCTTAGTAAATGTATAATCCCAAAGGATATAGCTTAAAGTATCCTTTTTTTCTTGTTTGCTGTTAAAATGAGTATACTCTATAGTAGAATTACTTTTTGATGCCTCCAGGAAATCCTCCAGGGAAGTATTGAGGACCCAAATCTGAATAAGACCGATAGCAGGCGGCTTTTTAACGGTAAAATCCACACTTTGGGAGATCTCGCTGCCAAGATAGGTTGGCCGTCCCAAAGACACCACCTCAGGATATTTAAAAACGATCATATGATTGTCCGGGCGAGGCAATACCAACTCTTTACTCGTTTCCGATACCTGAGTTTTCATTGTATCATTTTCTTCAGAAAGGGTATTAAAATCGTAGAGTTGTCCCAGATTGAAGCTTTTAGGCGTCAGCACCGAAAATCTTTCACCCAGTGTAAAAAGATAACGGGGCACCACCGACGGAAGATAAAACAACAAGGCACCGCCTATTAAAAATATGGCCACAAAAGCGGATATAATCCGGAAGCGCCGGTTGAATCTTTTTTTTAACCAGATCTTTAAGGAAATCTTATTCATTGGATCGTTTCTCGGAGCATTGCTCTCAGAATAAAGATATGCCCGATATACGCTATTTATTTCTATGGTAATCAGATGGGTTCCTAAAAAAGGCCTTAAGCATGTTTGCTCAAGGCCCTGGAAGCTATTGTGAGAACAACAAATTTCAATTATTGAACAATCTCAGCGCTATGTTTATTAACAAGCTCTATAACCTGCTGCTCTTCGTCGGGCGTTAGAACCTTCTCCAGATTTAAAAGAAGGATGAGCTTGTCCCCAAGCTTTGCAACACCTGAGATGAACCGTTTATCAAAGCTTGTGATGGAGGGAGGGGTAGTCTCAATCTCTTCATCGGGAACACGGACAATCTCAGTCACGCTGTCGACGATAAAACCTAATAGATAACCATTCATATTAATAATAATAATTTTGGTATTCTCGTCATTCTCCTTGGGAGGTAAATTAAAGCGTTTCCTCAAGTTGAAGACCGTCAGGACCTTCCCGCGCAGGTTCAATAGTCCCTCAACAAAGGGCGGGGTATTGGGAACCTTGAAAATTTCCTGAGGCTTTAGAATTTGAAAAATCTGAGTAATTCCAATTCCGAAGGTCTCATCAGATACCTGAAACTTAATGAGTTGCTGTACGCCCATGGGAATACCTCCATCTCTTTTCTCACTATTCTTTACCCATCATCTTTAATGAATTAACATTATTTTTGAAATCCTGCTACTTGTCTGCGCCTTAGCTCCTGTATGAGCCGTTTATCTTGACATAATCCAATGAAAGATCACAGGTCCAGATTTTATCACTGATTTCTCCGGCTTTAAAGTCCAGAGTGATTATGATTTCGTTTTCCTTTAAAATCTCCGAAGCACGGTCCTCATCAAAGGGGAGAGCTATACCGTTTCTGCAAACCAAAAGATCTCCCAGGTATATATCCACCTTTTCAGGGTCAAAGCTGGCACCGGAATAACCGGCAGCCGTAAAGATTCTTCCCCAGTTGGCGTCCTGTCCGAATAAAGCGGTTTTGACCAGAGGTGATTTAGCCACCGCATTGAGAATAAGGTGGGCGGTTTCCTTGTCTGAGCAATGCTCCGCGCGAATTTCCACCAGCTTGGTGGCGCCTTCGCCGTCTTTGGCCAACATTTTGGAGAGAGTGACGGAAACCTCCAGAAGAGCTTCTAAAAACGCATTATAGGCTTGGTCTTCGGTAGTCAAAGGCGTATTGCCTGCTTTTCCATTGGCCAGGATCAAAACCTTGTCACATACGCTGGTATCACCGTCAACCGAAATGCGGTTAAAGGAGCATTCTGCAACTGTCTTGAGAGCTTTATCCAGAAGCTTTTGAGAGATGGCAATATCGGTCGTCAGAATTGAAATCATGGTGGCCATATTGGGATGGATCATACCCGAGCCCTTTGCCATACCGCCGATGGTAATGGTCTTTCCGTCAAGAACAAAAGATTTTGAAGCTTCCTTCGAAAAAGTATCCGTAGTCATAATGGCTTTTGACGCAAGAGCGCCTCCCTGATCTGAAAGGGAGCTAAAGGCTTCATCAATCCCCTTCTTTATTTTTGCCATATCCAAAGGAAAGCCTATAACACCTGTTGAACCCAGCATGACTTCCTCGGGCTTGCATTCGATAAGCCCAGCTGCATGGCTTGCCATGTCAAAAGCGTCTTTATTGCCCTGAGGGCCAACACAGGCATTGGCACAGCCACTGTTGATCACTACGGCACGAGCCGTACCATTTTGGATTTTTTCCCGGGACCATTGAAGGGAGTGCCCTTTAACCACATTGGTGGTAAAAATACCGGCTGCTTGAGCAACATTATCTGAAACGACCATAGCCAGGTCGCTGTTTCCATTTTTTTTAAGACCGCAGGCTACACCTGCCGCTAAAAACCCCATTGGGGCGGTAACACCTAATTTTGTCATATTTTAGCCCTCCATAATGCATTAATTGTAACGCAATTTGAAAAATGAGGCAATAATGATATACAGCATAATGAATATTTGCAGTATACATAAATATGGAGTGTTCCGGAGCATCCCAAAAAGTTGCAATTCTTTGCATCTAATGAGATAATCTTAAAAGGTATCCATTATAGAAATCGGAGTTGAGAATAGTGAATAATAAACTCAAGGATGAATATACAGATAGGCTGTTTGAAGCCATATTAAAGCTCGAATCCATTGAGGAATGCTATAATTTCTTTGAGGATCTGGGTACAATTACTGAAATAAAGGCCTTTGCCCAACGCTTCGCTGTGGCAGCCATGCTGACAGAAAAGAAAACCTATAAGGAAATTCATGAAAAAACCGGGGCTAGTGAGGCAACAATAAGTAGAGTCAATCGGGCTTTAAATTATGGAGCTGATGGTTATCGGCTGGCTCTTGACCGGTTAATGAAGAAGGAGTAAAAAATATGAATATATTGGAGAAAATATTCGGCAGCTATTCAGAGAAAGAGCTGAAAAGAATCAAACCTCTAGTGGATACCATCGAGTCTCTTGAGCCTGAAATGAAGAAGCTCACCGATGCTCAGTTGAAAAATAAAACCCAGGAGTTTAAAGACCGCCTTGCAAAAGGTGAAACCCTTGATGATATTATGCCGGAGGCTTATGCTGTAGTTCGGGAAGCCTCTACAAGGGTTATCGGAGAGCGGCATTTCAGGGTACAGCTTGTTGGTGGCATCATTCTTCATCAGGGACGTATCGCAGAGATGAAAACCGGTGAAGGTAAGACCCTGACGGCGACTCTGCCCCTTTATCTCAATGCACTGGCAGGACAGGGAGCTCATTTGGTTACGGTTAATGACTATTTGGCCAAGTACCAGGCAGAGCTTATGGGAAAAATCTATAACTTTTTAGGCCTTTCTGTTGGCGTTATTATTCATGATATGGATAATGAAGCAAGGAGAGCGGCCTATGGTGCGGATATTACCTATGGTACCAACAATGAGTTCGGCTTTGACTATCTCCGTGACAACATGGTGGTCTATAAAGAGCAAATGGTCCAACGTGGGCTTAACTATGCCATTGTGGACGAAGTGGACTCCATCCTGATAGATGAAGCAAGAACGCCTCTCATTATATCGGGCCAGGGCGAAAAATCCACAGATCTGTACCAGAGAGCCGATACCTTTGCCAAAAGACTCAAAAAGGTTGTCTTTAAAGAAACCGATGATAAACAGCACGCCGATGAGGTGGACGGCGACTTTATCGTGGATGAAAAAGCACATACCTCAACACTTACCGCCAAGGGTGTAGAAAAGGCAGAGAGTTATTTTGGAGTAGAAAATTTATCCGATGTTGAAAATATGACCCTTTCCCATCATATTAACCAAGCCTTGAAGGCATACGGCCTCATGAAAAATGATGTGGACTATGTGGTCAAGGAAGGTGAGGTCATCATCGTTGATGAGTTTACCGGCCGCCTTATGTATGGACGCCGTTACTCCGATGGTCTTCATCAGGCCATTGAAGCCAAGGAAGGCGTTAAGGTGGAGCATGAGAGCAAAACCCTTGCCACCATTACCTTCCAGAACTATTTCAGAATGTATAAGAAGCTCGCTGGTATGACTGGTACCGCCCTCACCGAGGAACAGGAATTCAGGGCTATCTATAAGCTGGACGTCATTCCCATTCCCACCAATCTTCCTGTCATCCGAAAGGACCAGGATGACGTGGTGTACCGTTCGAAGAACGGAAAGTTCGCCGCTGTGGTTCAGGATATTGTTGAGAGCCATCAAAAAGGTCAACCGGTGTTGGTAGGCACCATTTCCATCGAGACTTCGGAAATGCTCAGCGGGATTCTGAAAAAGAACGGGATTAAGCATAATGTGCTCAATGCCAAGTACCATGAAAAGGAAGCCGAGATTATCGCACAGGCCGGTAAATACGGTGCGGTTACCATTTCAACCAATATGGCCGGTCGTGGTACCGATATTAAGCTTGGCGGTAACTCTGAGTTCATGGCCAAGCAGGAAATGCGCAAGCAGGGAATGGATGAAGCCTTGATCATGGCCTCCATTAGCTATAATGAGACCAATGATGAGCAGATTCTGAAAGCACGTGAGATTTTTAAGGAGCTTAACGAAAAGTTTAAGAAAGAGACCGATAAAGAAAAAGAGGAAGTTATCAAAGCCGGCGGCCTTAAAATCATCGGTACCGAACGCCATGAATCACGTCGTATCGACAATCAGTTAAGAGGTCGTGCAGGACGTCAGGGTGACCCAGGTGAAACCCGATTCTATATCGCTTTGGACGATGATCTGATGCGTCTTTTCGGATCCGAGCGCATGGAACGTATGGTAGGTGCTCTGGGCCTTGACGAGAATCAGCCCATTGAAGCAAAGCTTCTTTCAAATGCCATAGAAGGTGCTCAGAAAAAGATTGAGGGCATTAACTTCCAAAGGCGTAAAAATGTGCTCCAGTATGACGATGTCATGAATAAACAGCGTGAAATCATCTACTCTGAGCGTGCCAAGGTATTGAATGGGGAAGATCTGAAGGATTACATTTATAAGATGGTAGAGACCCTCTCCGATAGTATTGTAGATGCCTACTGCGGTGAAAGTGATATTCCCGATAACTGGGATCTGGATGCTCTGTCCAAACGTCTTGAGGAGACTCTATTGCCTGCAGGAATCTTTAACATAAAGACTATTGACCTTGAGACCGTGACGGCAAAATCACTAAAGGAAGATATTCGTGAAAAGGCGCATACCCTATATGAAGCCAAGGAAGCTGAATTTAGCGAAGAGCTTATTCGTGAGCTTGAACGAAGAGTTCTTTTAAGGACAGTGGACGAAAAGTGGATGGATCACATTGACGACATGGATCAGCTCAAATACGGAATAGGCCTTAGAGCATACGGCCAGCAGGATCCTGTTATTGCATACAAACGTGAAGGCTTTGAAATGTTTGATGAAATGATCCGGAATATCCAGCAGGATACGGTCAAGATGCTCCTTCGTATCCGTAAGGAAAATGTGGTGGTTCATCGTGAACAGGTTGCAAAGCCTATAGAGGCCTCACACGGCGATGAAACTGTGAAGAAGCCTAAGAAGCGGGAAACTGCCAAGGTAGGACGAAATGACCCTTGTCCCTGCGGCAGCGGCAAGAAATATAAAAAATGCTGCGGAATGAATGAGTGATTTGATTTCGCTCTAAAAAGTGATACAATAAAAAAAGAACTGACAAAATGTCTCAGTTCTTAGAAAAAGAGGGTATTGCTTGTGTACTCTTCTCCCGTTTTTGTGCCGATAATGTCAAAAGAATCATAATCAGGATTTTGGAGGGGTGTTATGCTAAATATCAGTGAGGAACTATCCCATTTTCAATCTATTGATATAGAGAGTGTTGAGCAAAAAATCGGGAATATACCTGAGGACATGAAGAATGCCATCGATTTGTATAACAAGGCTCTGGAAGAAATTGCAAACAAAAATGAAGATATAGCCATAATTGCCTTAAAGAAAGCCATCGCCATTTATCCGGCATTCTATGAAGCCATGAATCTGATGGGTGTATGCTATAACAGCCTGGATGACGAAGAAAACGCCCGCCGGATGTTTAGCAAGGTTATTCAAATGGATGACAACGCTATCCGCGCTTCACATTATCTGGATATGATGGATGGTAAAATTCCTCTGGAAGAGGATAAAAGCAAACCGACCAGACCCAGAGGCAAGTCAAAGTTTAAATCAAATTCAAAATCAAAGTCCAAGTCCAAGTCGGTATCTTCTTTCATGGCTTGGGTAGGGGATGGGCTTTCACCTGAGAACAAGCATCCCTATTATTTAAAATACATATTAGGATTTGTTCTGGGTGCTTTGGTCGTATGTTTTGTCTGGCTCATGGTGCCTATGAATAAGCCCCTTGTTGTTGACTTCGGAAAGTTTTTTTCCAAGCCGGTGGATGATTCTGGCCAAGTCAAGGCACTTCAAGCCGATAACCAGACCCTTAACAGCCGGCTTGACGATGCCATGAAGGCTCTTGAAACAGCCAAGGAAACGGAAAAGGATCTTCAGGATCAAATGCAGCAATATGTGAAGTGGAGCGGGGTATTGCGTGATCTTCAGAATCTAGCAGATGACGGAAAATACAAGGATGTGGTCGTCGAGATCGAGAAAAATCTTGCCGGATTGAATCTGCCGCCTGACATTGAGTCGGAGATCATAGCACTTAACAATGCCTGCAAGCCCAAGGCCATACGCCAGTTTTATGACTCTGCCAAGGCAATTTACAATTCCAATGCCAAGGCTAAAGCACTTGAAGCTTATCAGCAATCGGCCAACGAATACAGAATGGCCATCCGTATTATGGAAGAGCTTCAGGAAAAGCCTTCTTACTTGGGAGAGCTTTACTATTACGGCGGAAAGGCTATAGCCCTGTCTGAATCGCCCTCTAAAGAGGATGCCAATGCAGAGGCCGTTCAATGCTTTAAAAAGGTTATTTCCGCATCACCCGGCTCAAAGCTCGCTTCTTACTCTCAATCCAGAATCAACGAAATAGAAGACGGGAAACCTATAAAGCATTAATCAGTTTTTGATAATATCTCATACCAGCTTTCTTGTATCCTCGAACAATGCTTCATCCAGGTGTTTGACAGCCAGAACCTTTCCAAAGATCGTTCCTTGTATGGAGATGTTTAGAGTAAACAAACCAGCCGCCCTTTGAAACGGGGTGGCTTTTTTTATGACAGACTGAATACCCTTACGTTTGACCTGGGCAAAGACCCGGGTGAATCCGCCATAGCCCATGTATAGAAACTTGTCATTCCAAGCAATTCCGGAATTCTTGTATTGCAGGACACCGCTTACCAAAAAGAAGGGTACAAAAAGAAGAGAGAGAAAGCCTAATGGATAAATGATACTGATAGGTATAATCAAGAGCAAGGGAAGGATCAAGGCACTCAGAATAAAGCGACGAAGAGAACGTTTCGGCACCCGCTCATGAGGGGCGGGCATGCGATAATCGGACAGAATACAGGATAATTGTGAGTGAACCTCGGTCAGCTTGATCAAGGGGATTAATAGGGCCTCCTCACCCTTCTCGTTACCGTAGCCGATACTCTCGATATGCACAGTGGCTAAGCCTAATATTTGCCTTAAGAAGCTTTGCTTTAAATAAATGGCGTGAATCTTGCGCTCGGCTATTGAAAAGCTGTTACGCTTAAGTAAACCGTATTGGATAACGAGGGTGTCCTTATCCTTTAAAATCTTAAAATCATGGTACTTAATGAGGGTAGTGGCTGCGGCTACAAGAAGAGAGACTATGGAGTAGATGATAAGAGCCAGAAAGACAAAAAGAAAGAGTCCAAGGGTTACTTTGAGGGCAAAGCTCTTGATAGTATTTTCGGCATATTTCAAAAGTTGATCATTATCGATAAAATCGGAGAAAAACTGAAAGAGAGACAGGATGAGAGCGAGACCTGCAAATAGTGCATTGGAGGTCAGTCCCATCTTTATCAGACTGGAGGTTCGGGATCGATAAACAACCTCAGACGAGGGCTTGTTATTATTTGTAGCTTCTTCACCATCGATGTTCTGAATAGGCTTTAAAAGAGTCCGGATGATGGGAAGGTCCTCCTGTGCTGCAACCAGGGTGACCTCAGTCTGATTAAGCATGCTGCTGCCCGTATCGAGCTTGATGGTCCATGCTTTAAAGAGCCTCTGGGTCAAGGTTTGCATCTCGTGAAAGGTAATGATCTTCTGAATCGGGATCTCACGGCTTTTTTTGACGAAAACACCATAACGTAATGTAAAAACCTCATTCTCAATGCTATAGGTCTTAAAAAACCATGCTGCTATTGAATAAATGATGTTCAATCCAAAGAAAGCCATAAATATAGCCAGAGTTACGATGACACCTCCAAGCTTTCCTGATCTTAAAGCGGGAAGAAAGGCTATGATAAAGGGAATGATAAAGTTGGTGGCACCTTTTATGGTATCTTCAAAGATGACAATGCCGTGGCTGCGTTTATTATGAATAAAATCACTCATATTTCATCATTAACCTCATAAATCCTTTGACGGATGTCGACCAGGAGCTGCTGTGCCACATCCCACTCAACAGCCTGAATTTTATGGGACATGCCTGCCGTCACAATGACAATGGAAGCCAGCCCCAAGCCCTTCTGGAGAGGACCCTGGGAGATGTCCAGATGCTGGATGCGAAAGATAGGGATATGGGTGTGGGTAGTAAAGAAGATCCCGTGCACAATATCCACGTAACGTTCAGTGATGCGATAATGCCATTGTCTGTACTCCAGCCGGGGATGGATAAATAGTTGATAAACTGAAAGCAGAATCGATACTATAAACAAATAGTGGAACTCAAAAACCAATGAAGAAAAAACAGCAGGTAGCAGATAGAAAAATGCTGCTACAAGACCCTGGCGGAAAAAGAGCGTCACCGCTTTTCCCGATATCCTATGAAACTCTGAATTGATTTGTTCGTCTCCCAAATTTAACACTCCATCGTCAGTAATTTTATCTTATACACTATACTTCCAACAAAGTCTGAAATTCAAACCAGTAGACAGACTGTCTTTTGCGATACGGTATCGGATAGCAGGAGCAAAGGTTTAGAGCCTGTGTCGTAAACCCGGATGATGTCCCATAGCTCAGCCTCGTCGGGCAGAAGGGTGCTTATGATGTTTGGCAGCCTCTCCAATTGCTCGGGATGATAGGCTACATCTTTATCATTTTCAAAAATAGCTGCGTAAAAGATGCCTGTTTCCACAAGATCCTGAAAGAAGTGGCTTCCAAAGGACAGCTCGGGCATGTAGCCGGCACCCTCGTAAGAAACCTCGCAGATGGCTTTAATGGTGCCGATTTCAGCAAATCTGACAGGAACGCCCAGCTCAGGTGATGAGGTTCCCCAACGGCCGGGGCCAATCAAGAGAACTGACTTTTCTGATTGCTTTAAAAACCCGTTAATCTTGCCAATGGCCCGGGCAGTGCGATGCTTGGTATTCATGGGGCTAAGATAATAGGCCTTCGGGTCCACAAGAACAACTGTATCAATAGGCTGGAAAATCGATCCCCCCATGGTTGAGCCTTTCATTGACAGCAGAAGGTCGTCTGAAAGAACTTTTGGAATTTTCACCTTCAGGCCAAGACCTCCGGTTTGAAGGGGCCTGCATTGCAGCAAATTGATTGCAAAATGCCCTTGCTGATCATAATTAATGGTGAACTCAATGTCTACAGGGTAATGATAATGCTGCTCGACGGTTTTAAGAATTTGCCTTAAATGATCAACCAGGGAGCTGTTCTGAAGAATGCCCTCGCAGGTGGAAAATAGGACATCACGCTTGATTCCGCGCTCCTGCAAACGGTTCTCTGCATCAATATCATGTTCAAACATCTGCTTTTTGTACCAATCAGGAAGCCTGGAGGAAAGATTGTCAAGAGACATGATCTTAAGGCTGTTGTCTGATAAATCCAGAATGTCAACATAACGCTGGGAAAACCGGCTTTTTTCAACACGATTGGCTAAGGGCATCAGACCGGGCTTATCCAATGAAGCCACCCTGGGGTAATCTCCGTCCGTGCGATCCACAGCACGGGTTCCCAGTCCCAGCACAAGGCGGATCAAGCCTGCCTTGGGATCAATTTCCCTGTTCCAGACATAGGAATTATAGGAATAGCCCACGCCTGCGGCGCAGGGCATAAATATATTGTCAAAGCGTGACCCTGAAACCCTTTGAACAAGAATGGCCATTTGCTCATCATTTTGATCAAGCCCCCGCTGCTTCCGGTAAGCAAGGGCCGACTCGTCCATGGCGCTGGCATAAACCTCACGTACGGCTTTTTCAAAGGCGATAAAGCGCTCCTCGGGGGTTCCTGTATTCACACAGAAAACGGACTCATACTTTCCTGCGAAGGCGTTTCCAAAGCTGTCCTCCAGAAGACTGCTGGACCGGACGATAATCGGGCTCTGCCCAAAATACTCTAGGATTCGCCGGAACTGTTCTCTGATGCTATCGGGAAAGGCCCCTGTCAGGAGCTTTTCCTTCAGTTCCTTTGCAGCACTGAAGTAGCCCTCATAAGTCCGCTGCTCAATTCGGAGCTTCCACCATCCGTTCTGGACCAAATAGGTGTAAAAAACATCGGAACCGATATAGAAGGAATCATGGGGCTCCAGATAGGTATAAAGATCGGAACGGCTGTTTTCAAGAATCTTTCTGGCTAGCAGCATACCTGTGGTCTTTCCGCCTATGCTTCCTGATCCTATCATCCTCTGCTTGACCTGAAGAAAATCAGAGAGGGTAAAGTTCGATTGGATGAGATTTGCGAGTTGGGGTTCCCGGCCAATGAGCATACGCGAAAGCTTGTTCAAGGTTGCCGAATGATCCTGTACTCCCGCCTCCTGCTCATGCTTAGCTTTAATAAATATGCGATCCCAGTTATCCAGAGACTGATCACTGTGTCCGATACCCTGATGGGACATAAGTGCATAGAATTTGCTGGCGCTTATGCCATCTGTCAAAGGAATGAGTGAGCGGTTGCCGTCATCAAATTTATGGGGGAGGAACATGGTCTGGGAGTATCGCTGCCAGACCTTTAAAGGATGTACATACATCTCGCTTCCTGCTCCATAGATATCTAAAAGGAGCTGGGTTGTTTCACGTATTCTTGCGATTGTCTCATAGGAATGGCGATTTCTTAAAATGCCGAAAAAAGCCACAGTATCAAGCTCAAAGAGATAGGGACAAGTGACCCTGAAAAAGTTGCCCATCATAAGGTCGGCGGCCCAGACCGATTGCAGCTCGGAGAGGCAGTCAAAGACATAGAAGGTTTCCCGCCCTTCTTTGGAGATGATTTCATTAACCCTTACGGTAAAGCTCTCAAAGCCTGCATCCGGATCAAGCCGACAAATCTTTAAGCCTTCCTGATCAGAAAAAAGGGCATCATGCTCCGCAAAACGCATATAGACGATGTTTCTCTTTTCTTCAATAGCCTTTGCCACGAAGGGCTTTACAAAAAAAGCGTAGTCAGCCATATCGGAGAGCTGCAATACCACATTATCGCCGAGTCGTATAAAATCCAAAGCCTCATCCAAGCCTGAAAGACCCGAATGAATTCTCTCGAAAGCCGCCATAATCTTTACTCCTTAAGCAAAAGGCACTGATTATATACCCATTATTATTAATCACATTATAGAGATTGTATGACGCCAAGTCAAATAACAGGAGGGCAAGAAAAAGCGTGCCAGAACTCATTTCTGACACGCTTTCCAAATGTACATTGATATCCTTAAGCTACTTGTTACTTCCCGAGAAACGCATTAACCTGTGTCTGTAATTCTTCCTGGATTTTTGACAAACCGGCTTTTTCCATATCATTATAAATCTTCTTTATTGTTTCTTCCGGAGATGCAGCGCCTGTAAACAGCTCGTTTACATACTTTGCTTGAGCAGCTTCGCATGCGGCGATTTCATTGGCCACTTTTTCTCTGTCAAAAGAGAAGCCTAACAAGACTGAGTTCTGAGCTTTGGCGTTCCATTCCTTAACCTTTCCCCACATATCCGCTGGATTTGGAGACTGAGGCCATAAGGTAAAGAATGAGGCTTGTGAATATTGTGCAACGCCGTAATCGTCTTTCTTTACGTCATCCTTTGTAATGGTGCCGTCTGCATTTTTAGTATAGTGCACACCTTCAATACCGTAGGCTAAGGTATTTCTCATTACAGGATCAACGTTACACAGCTCAAGATATTTTACTGCCTCGGTTTTATATTTTGATCCCGAATATACTGAATTGATTGAACCAAGAATAGTATCGGTGGAGTAAAGAGGGCCGCCCCAAGGCTGAGAAACAACAGGTTTACCTGCGTTTGCTCCCCAAATGGCATCGGCACCCGGCCAGCCTTGGCCTGAACCGATAGGGCTCCATTTAGGAGTTTCTTTAATGGTAGGCGCATCAGGGTTTATCAAGCCTTCTTTATACCATTTGTGCAGGTATTTGAAATTCTCAAGTATATCCGGCTGTTCCAGTACTTTTACAACTGTAGCGTTTTTGTCATCATAACGTACACCCAGATGAACTACTCTGGCGTCGTAATTCATGAATTGTCCGTTCACACCTTCGTCTTTCAGGAAAAATGCATATCGTCCGTCAGTTATTTCACCCTTCTTTATTGCATCCTGAATGGTATGCAGGACAGGATCCATTTGAGCAAGAGTTTTTATGTTCTGGTAATCAATCTTATACTTCTCTACCAGTTCTTTATCCCATACCCAGTACTGAGTTTGTGAAGAGTCCTTGTATGTTGGAACGCCATAGATTTTGCCTTTGATTTTAGCACCCAGCCATACGCCCTCAGGAACAAAAGCCTTGAGCTCGGGAGCTTCATTGAGGATGTCGGTTATATCGGCAAAGGAACCATTGCGGACTGCCGAACTATAGTAATCCGCATTATTGAACAGAATATCAAAATATTCTCCGGAGCTTAAAATCGCTTTGGTGCGGTCACCGTAAACGCCCCAGTCAAGGTAAGTGAATTCACATTTTACACCTATTTTTCCTGCTGAATATTCGTTCATCTTTTCAGTTACGGTGGCTAAGTCCTTGGGCTGTCCGCCAATTTGGAACCACTTGATTGTCGGGATTTCTTTAGCCGGAGGAGGAGAACTTTCAGGAGCTTTGGAAGTACCTGCCGGAGTGTTGTCCACCGATGCATCCGGGCCGGAAACGTCTTTGTTGCTTTGACATGCTGTAAATGCGGTAAATAGCAGTAATAATGCCAGAACAAGTGAGAAGATTTTCGGAACTTTTCTCATTTTTAAACCTCCTTAGGATATGTAATATTTCACAACGCACTTTTGCGTTTGTGGCTATTTTAAAGTGTTTTCAACCTTTTATAGAGCCAACTGTGAGCCCGGTTACAAAATACTGCTGGAAGAATGGGTAGGCACAGGCAATAGGGAATATGATAATAACGACCATGGCCATTCGCATGGACTCTTTCGGCATTTTGGCTGCGTATTCTGCGGCTGAAACACCCACGGTGGATGCATTTTCGCTAAGAACTTCAATATTTCTCTGGATGGACATCAATACGGCTTGCATGGAGTATAAGTCGGAATTATCTATGTACATTAAAGATAGCCACCAATCATTCCAATATCCGAATGCGAGGAACAGGCCTATTGTAGCAAGAAGCGGCAGGGAAACAGGAAGAACAATGCTGAAGAAAATTCTTAACTGTGAAGCTCCGTCTATTTTTGCGGATTCAATAATAGCATCGTGAATGGATGTCTTGAAAAATGTCTTGCAAATGATAATGTTAAAGGATGATACGGTTAGGGGCAGAATCAGTACCCATAAAGAGTTTCTGATATGAAGCATGGTCGAATAGACATTATAGGTTGCCACAAGCCCCCCGCTGAAGATCATGGGAATGAAAACCATGTAGGTATAGAATTTTTTCAATTTATATTGAGGCCTTGATAAAACATAGCCCATTGACGTTGTAAGAAATAAGCCTAATATGGTTCCGCCAACGGTTGCAAGTACCGATACTCCAAAAGCCTTAAGAATGACATCCCTGCTGTCCCAGATATATTTGTAAGCATCCAGGGACCAAGTTTGCGGGATAAAGCTATACCCTTTCAAATCAATACTGCTCTGGCTTGAAAAGGATATAATGATCAGAAAAATAACCGGTATGACGCATATCAGCGAAAGAAACAGAAAAACAGCCGAGAAAATAATATTTGTGGGTTTTGAGACACGATTCATGATATTAATACTTTTTAATCTTATACCATCCGGCCTGCTCAATTTAATGCCTCCCTATATGATAGTGCTATCTTTATCAATCTTGCTCACTATCCAATTTGATCCCAAAATCAAAAGCATACCAATTATAGATTGCAGAAATGCCGCAGCAGAAGCCATGTTTGTAATTGTTTGAAATCTGAGCATATTGTAGATATAGACATCTATAGTTTGAGTTACTTCATAAAGAGAGTTTGAAGCCCTCGGCACTTGATAGAACAATCCGAAATCCGAACGAACAAGTCCGCCCATATTTAAAATAAGCATCATGATGACCATATACTTTAAATGAGGGAGTGTTATATAAATCACTTGCTGCCACTTGCTTCCGCCGTCAATATAGGCCGCTTCGTAGAGTTCGGTGTCTATACTGGTGATAGCTGCCAGATAAATAACCATGCCGAACCCCATGGATTTCCAGACATTCAGAAAGATCAAAATAAACGGCCAATATTTCGGTTCCATATACCAATGGAATGTTTCTTTTCCCAAGGCAGTCAAAATTGAATTGATCAAGCCTCTGTCCGGGCTTAAAAAGGAGAAAACAAAGTAAGAGACGACTATCCATGATAAAAAGTGGGGCAGAAACATCATTGTCTGGCATGTGTTGCCGAATTTTTTACTATGCAGCAAGCTCATCATAACAGACAAGGTTACGGGAATGATGAGCCCGAGCATCAAGAATATGATACTATACGTCAAAGTCAGCTTAACTACCAGCCATCCGTCGCTGCCCGTAAACATAAACTTGAAGTTATCAAACCATACTGTCTTGCTTTGCAACAGATTATAAAAAAAGCTGCGACCAGGATTGTGAATCCGATAATCTTTAAAAGCGATGATAATGCCGAACATGGGCAGGAAACAAAAAGCTATGTACCAGACTGCTGTAGGTAAAGACAAAAGTGTCAATTCAGTATCATCTCTAGCCCATTTTTTCTTTCTCACTAAAAACCACCCCATTTCCAATGTTTTGCCTAAAAATATAGTCGATTTGGATAACAGTAAGAGTTAAAATGAGCTTAAATGACATTATGAGTGATAAAAATGTAAACTTGATTGTGCAAAAATATTTACTGAAATGTTTCAAGGATTTCACATATTCATAATATTACGCCTTTCCTATAAAGTCAATACCTTTTTATTTATTTTAAAGCATAAACAACTTGATCGCATAAATTGTATCAATAAACAATTAAGCGTAAATGACATTTTTTTTCGTAAGATTATAGTTGAAATTTACGTTTTACATGGTATAATAAAAGCAACAATTAATGTGCATTTTTTATGATTAAGTTTACAAAAACTTTACTTATTACTGGTTTCCGATTTCACGATTTTATTGATAATAGGAAAGAGGGTCTTTATGGCTAAAATTTATGGACAAAACCTGGCTGCTATCCCTTGGGAGTCAAAACCGGATTTATGCATCGATCCTATTTGGCGCTATAGTAAGAATCCCATTATTAAAAGAGATGCGATTCCAACCTCAAACAGTGTGTTTAACAGCGCGGTTGTGCCTTATAAGGACGGTTTTGCAGGCATATTTCGTTGCGACAGTAAATCAAGAAGTATGGATATTTTTACCGGGTTCAGCAAGGATGGGTTCAGTTGGGATATAGAGCAAAACCCAATCATTTTTGAAGGCGAAGATCCTGAAATATTAAGAAAAGAGTATCGATATGATCCCAGGGTTTGCTACATAGAAGACAGATATTATATGACCTGGTGCAATGGTTACCATGGAGCGACAATAGGTATTGCTTATACTTATGATTTTAAAAAGTATTATCAGTTGGAAAATGCCTTTCTTCCGTATAACAGAAACGGAGTGCTTTTTCCTAGAAAAATAAATGGAAAATATGCCATGGTAAGCCGCCCCAGTGATACAGGACATACTTCCTTCGGGGACATTTTTTATTCTGAAAGCCCAGATATGGTTTATTGGGGTAAGCATAGATTTGTGATGGGCACCGTTAAGGGTGATGCCTCAGCATGGCAATCTGTAAAAATCGGCGCCGGGCCTGTTCCCATTGAAACAGATGAAGGCTGGTTATTGATTTATCATGGCGTACTAAATAGCTGCAACGGGTTTGTATATAGTTTTGGCGCGGCCATTCTGGATATTGATGAGCCATGGAAAGTCAAATACCGCTTAAAGCCCTATCTCATATCTCCCCAGGAATTATATGAATGCGTCGGAGATGTGCCCAATGTTGTATTCCCTTGCGCCGCCCTTACCGATGCTCAATCGGGGAAAATAGCCATATATTATGGCTGTGCCGATACTGTTACAGGTCTCTGTTTTACAACAGCAGATGAACTGGTATACTATATAAAGAATAATTCTCTCTGAATGCAAGCCGGATCTGCTATTAAGTCAGCAATATTTTTTGAACGCTATATGTTATTGTATTATACGGATATTTATATGAAATTGCAGAGGGTGATTTATTGAAAGCTGTAAACATACAGAAAATAGCTGATAGCTTGAGTATTTCGAGAAATACTGTTTCGAAAGTGATTAACGGCAGAGGTGCCGTTTCTCCCGATACAGAAAGAAAAGTCATTCAGAAAGCAATGGAATTGGGGTATAAGAAGCTGCCTGCAAAGCTTGTTGCAGAATATAAAGATATTCCTTTTAAAAGCCAGAAGCTGAATATTGCCGTGGTTGCAACACAACCCGATTTTTCAGAGTTTTGGGTCCGAATCATAAACGGTATCGCCAGCGAGCTCAGGAACAAAAATTGTAATTTTTTATATAACTATATCACCTTCGAACAGGAGAAGAACTTTAATTCTCTGCAAGTGCTTTCCCACCATGATACCAAGGGGATCATTGTCATTAATGTTTATAACAAAGAAGCAATTGAGCGCCTGGTGTCAACTAAGATCCCTATAGTTTATTATGATGCGCCAAGGAACTGCTCCAATACCTATGTCAATGGAGATATTGTACTGGTGGAAAACCAGAATAGCATATGTGAGATAACCTTACACATGCTGGACCAGGGATGCAAGAAAATAGGATTTATCGGTGACATAATGTATTCACAAAGTATTTATGAGCGATGGCTTGGCTTTATAAATGCCCATGAATTAAGAAATATTGAGGTTGATAAAAGCTTTTGCTTCACTGAAAGCGGGAACGGACATTTCTATTTTGATGACGAAGTTGAGAAGCTTTTTACCAATACCAATAATCTTCCGGATGCATTTGTATGCGCAAACGACGTTATTGCCTACAGGGTTATGACCATACTTGCAAAGGCAGGGATCAAAACGCCCAGGGACATTTTAATTTCCGGATTTGATGATATTAAGGAGTCGGTGGCGGGAGAAAAGTCATTGACCTCCGTTTATGTAAATAATGAGGAGATTGGAAAAAGGCTTGTTGAGCAGGTTATATGGAGGATAAACAATCCTTTGCGTTTATTTGAAACAACTAAGATAAGTACAAATGTCATCTTCAGAGAATCGACCAACAAAAGGCCAACCGAATAGCAGGGAGTTACGCAAGTGGATTTTGATTTGGCTAAAGCCTCTAAAAGACTTTGCACACTGGATTTAAACTACATATATGATGGCTTGAATATAAATGCTATTTGGTTTCGTGCAATGGTATTGACTGGTAACTGGTTAATAGAAAGACACATGCATTCCTCTTATGAATTCCACTTTATTAAGGAAGGATGCTGCGAAGTCATCACAGATACTGGTCATTTTACTGTTCATGAAGGAGAATTCTATCTGACAGTCCCGTCAATTTTTCACGAACAGCGCAGTATTAACGGTGGACAATTTACTGAATACTGCCTCAATTGTGATCTGAAATTCGCTGAAGAAAGTTCAATCGAAATGCTCAAGCTTGGAGCGATTCTTAACAGTTCGCAGTGCACTGCTTTTCTGGATAATGAAGATATGAGCTGTATAAAGTTATTTGAATACGCTTTAAGAGAAGCGTGCTTTGAATATACCGGATTTTTCGGGAATATTAAGAATATTATTCCGCTTATCATCAATACCGCTGCCAGAAAAATGAGTGAAAACCGCATGATTGATTATTCCGTACCAAAGAAAAGCAACAGTAATAACTTTAGAATGTTACAAATGGAAAGGTTTATAGAAGATAATATCTCTGCTTCTATCTCAACGTTATCCATATCGTCATATATGCATTTAAGTCAGAAACAAGTCTGTAGAATAATTAAAGAAGCAAAAAACATGTCTACTAAGGAATTTATAAATAGCATCAAGCTTGCGAAAGCAAAGGAGCTTCTAAAGAGTTCAAATTTTCACGTAAAAAAAGTTGCCGACATGTTAGGCTTCTCAAGTGAATATTATTTCAGCCAGTTCTTTAAAAAATTGGAAGGTTACCCACCTGTTCAGTATAGAAATAATATACAAAACGGCTGATGGAAATGTCCCAAAAACTTAAATACTGGTCCGCAAATTGGATTTAATGGAATTATCCTAGATTATATACTGAAAACAAAGAGTTATATAAAACAGGAGTATAAAATTCTTAAATTGAGGAGGACTTCATATGCGTTTTATTGCGGAGCGGATTAACAGACTTCTGGATGAATTGTCAAAGACTATTTATCCCGATAGAATTGAAATTAGAAATTTCGATTTTATTCAATGCGGATACGACTGTCATGTACTACCTGATGCGGACGCCGGCGGGAAGAACTTTGAGTCGGGTGACAGGTGGGGGGGTCAAGACAAGCATGGCTGGTTTAAAACAAGAGCAGTTGTTCCTGAAAGTTTTAACGGAAGGAAGCTTGTTTTTGAAGTTAAGACCGGAAGAGAAGGGGATTGGGATGCGCTGAACCCTCAATTTCTGGTGTATGTAAACGGAAAGCTGATACAGGGAATGGATGTCAATCACAGAGAAATTATCCTATCCGATTATGCACGCAGCGGTGAAGAATTCGAGATTTATTTGCATGCCTACTCAGGAATGAAGGAAGGTCTTTCTGAGCTTCACGCCTTTTTATCTGTATTCGATTCAAATGTTAATAAGCTTTACTATGATATCAAGGTTCCTTTGGATGTTGCTATTTTATTGGATAAGGAAGATAAAAACAGAATAGATATTCTGAATTATCTTGAAAACGCTGTTAATTTGCTTGACTTAAGAATTCCATTTACACAGGGGTTTGATGAGTCTGTTTTAGAAGCAATCTCATATCTTGAAAATGAATTCTACGGCAAATTCTGCGGGCATGAAAATGTTATAGCCAACAGTGTGGGACATACACATATCGATGTAGCGTGGCTCTGGACACTGGCCCAGACCAGAGAAAAGACGGGCAGAAGCTTTTCCACGGTATTAAATCTCATGAAGCAGTACCCCGAATACATATTCATGTCGAGTCAGCCTCAGCTGTACAAATACGTGAAAGAAGATTTTCCCGAGATATATGAAGAGATAAAGGAAAGAGTGGCAGAAGGCCGCTGGGAGCCAGAAGGTGCAATGTGGCTTGAGGCAGACTGCAATATTTCATCGGGTGAATCCCTTGTCAGGCAACTGCTGTTCGGTTTACGTTTCTTCAAGCAGGAATTTGGAATTGAGAATAAGATATTATGGCTGCCCGATGTATTCGGGTACAGTGCTGCGCTGCCTCAGATATTAAAGAAGTCCGGGATAGATTATTTTATGACAACTAAAATAAGCTGGAATGAATATAATAAGATTCCATCCGACACCTTTAACTGGAAGGGCATGGACGGAACAGAAATACTGACTCATTTTATTACAACCTGCGATGCAAACCGGCCTGATTCCAACTTTACGACATATAACGGTGACCTTGTTCCCAAACAGGTAGTAGGCTCCTGGCAGAGATACCAGCAAAAGGATATCAATAACGAGGTGCTCATCAGCTTCGGTTTTGGCGACGGAGGTGGGGGGCCAACCAAAGAAATGCTGGAAAATGCCAGAAGAATGGAGAAGGGGATTCCCGGCTGTCCTAGAGTAAAGATGGGCAGATCACTTGATTTCTTTAAAAAGCTGGAAAGCACGGTGAAGAACAACAGAAAGCTGCCAAAGTGGGTGGGTGAATTATATCTGGAGTATCATAGAGGAACCTATACTTCTATGGCAAGAAACAAGAAATTCAATCGGAAAAGTGAATATCTGTACCAGGATACCGAGCTGTTCAATGTGCTAAGCACTCAAGCGGCAGGAACCGGGAATTACCCGGCACAGGAAATCAATGAAGGCTGGGAGACCATACTGTTAAACCAGTTCCATGACATACTTCCGGGTTCATCCATAAAGGAAGTGTATGAAGATTCCAAGGCCCAGTATATCGAAATAGGAAAGAAAGGGCAAAGGCTGTTAGGAACTGCGCTTGACAACATTGCTTCAAAGATCGGACTTTCAGAGAAGTCAGTGGTAGTATTCAACCAGCTCGGATTTGAGAGAAGCGATATGGCAGTTGTTGAGCTTCCGGATGGCTTTGAAAATGCATGTGTGTATGATAAACAGGGCAGGCAGCTTCCTTCACAGATCATTAATGAGCAGGGAATAAACAAACTTGCATTCTTCGCTGAAGGTATTCCTGCAAAAGGCTACAAGGCGTTCAGTATTGCACAGAACATCAGAACAGATCATCTGTTTGATAAAGCGGCACAAATATCTGCAGATCATAAGGTTATTGAAAATCGTTATTTTACCATCAGCTTTGATGACAGCTTCAACATGGCTTCGGTATTTGATAAGCTGTCCGGGCGAGAAGTCATAAAAGAGGGTCAAAGAGCGAATGTTCTTCAGGCCTTTGAGGATAAGCCCCATAACTTCGATGCCTGGGATATCAATATTTATTATACGGAAAAAATGTGGGAAGTAAAGGATGTTGAAAGCGTAAGACTCATTGAAAACGGACCTTTAAGAGCGGGTATTGAAATAAGAAGAAGGTTCTTGAATTCAAACATAACCCAAGAAATCTATTTATATTCCTGTATCGCAAAAATCGATGTTGTGAACAAAATAGACTGGAAGGAAAAACAAATACTCCTGAAGGCTTCTTTCCCGGTGGATGTGCATGCTGACAAGGCCACTTATGAAATACAGTACGGTAATGTTGAGCGTCCTACCCATGGAAATACAAGCTGGGATAAAGCTAAATTCGAGGTATGCGCACATAAATGGGTCGATGTATCCGAAGACGGTTATGGCGTCAGCTTGATGAATGACTGTAAATATGGTCACAGCATTATAGACAGTGAGATGAAGCTGACGCTGCTGAAGTCAGCAACCAGTCCAAATCCCGATGCGGACAGAGAGTACCATGAATTTACCTATTCCCTTTACCCCCATCAGGGTTCCTGGAAGGAAGCTAATACCGTCAATATGGCCTATTCCTTAAACTGTCCTTTGTATTGTAGAATGATCGATGCTCATGAAGGGAGTCTGCCTGCTGAAATGTCCTATATTTCGGTAAACAGTCCTAATGTTATAATCGAGGTCGTAAAGCAAGCAGAGGATGGAAACGGTACAATTGTGAGAATGTATGAGTGCCATAATAGAAGAACGACTGTTTCTGCCAGGACCTTCAAAGATATTAAGAGTATCTGGGAATGTGACCTAATGGAGAATAGTCTAAATGAAATACCTCATGAAAAGAACAGCTTTGGGTTTGAAATTAAGCCCTACGAGATAAAAACCTTCAGAATCATATTATGATGGCAGTTAGTAAAAAAGGTTCTGTCCTAAAAGAAGTATGATTGAAAAAAGCCATGATGTCCTGAGCATCATGGCTTTATGTTATAAATCGGCCATTTCTTCCTTTCCGTTCTCGGGGCCACCTCCAATACAGAAGCTTGGCTGCTTTACTGATTTTATAAAAATTGATGTAGTCTACTGGTGTTTTTTTTGACATTTGTTTAAAGAAGCGACAGAAGTGTCCTTCACTCATATTGACCTCAGCGGCCAGCTCTGAAAGACATATCTTATGGTTGTAATGATGCTGTATATATTAACGGCTCAACATATTTACTGGCCACACGGTCATAGCTATTTCCTTGAAGGAGGCTGGGATGGAAGACCACGGCGAAGTACCCCCATGGTTCGGATTTAGCACCGAAACCTGCATGTATTTCTCCGCTGTTAATAAAAAGTGCCTGCCCTTTGGAGACCTTATAGGAAGAGGTTTCAATCTGGAATATTGCTGTTCCCTCGGTTATCAGCAGGAGCTCAAGCTCGTCATGCCAGTGACTGTCCAGTGAGCTGTTGGGATGGGAGTAATGCATGGTATAAACCTCCATTGGAAACATGGCATCATGGAACTAAATTGCTTATGATTCAGCCTAATTATACCATGATCCTGCTAAACCGCACAGGTTTATAAGGGTAAGAAATGACATTCTCATACGTGAAAACAAGTAGAGAATAGGCAGCGAAAAAAACTGTAGTAAAAGTATCTATAGAATAATCAACTCACTTTATGGTAGAATATTGCCACGGTAAAATGCTTGGGGGTACAAATTCTGCAAACCAGCTCAATTATGGAATTTGAGAAACAAATGCAACTCATAGGGAATCCGCATATTCTCTAACTCAAAAGATCCAATAATATCCAAGGCCTTGGGCGGTAATCATGCTACTGAGGCCTTTTTAAATCCTACTACGAAGCATTTTATCCGAAATAATTTTATGTGGATAGGATAGGGAAGCTGAAAAGGAGACATTTCAATGCTGGCAAAGATTTTTACATCAGATAACAGGAAATTTTATAAAACGTTAATTACATTATCGGTACCAATTGTGATACAGAATTTTTTAAACTCAATGGTAAACCTGGCCGACTCTTTTATGATAGGCAGTCTTGGTGTTGATGCTATTAATGCTGTTGGTTTTGGAAACGAGCTATTCTTTTTGTATGTCATTCTGCTTTTTGGAATATGCAGTGGTGCATCTATATATATGGGGCAATACTGGGGAAAAAATGAGATAAAAAGCATACATTACGTAATGGGTTTATGCTTTATTATAAGTATGGCAGCATCGCTTGTTTTTTGCATTGTAAGCTTAGTATTTCCTGAAGTGTTCATAAGCTTTTTCTCAAAAGACGAAAACGTAATAAAGCTAGGCAGCGACTATTTGCGTGTGGTGGCTATAACATATATACTTACTGCCATAACCCTCACAATGAATACAGCGCTGAGATCTATTAATCAAACAAAAATACCTATGTTTACAACGTTCGTTGCTCTGGTAATAAATGTTGTATTCAACTATATATTTATTTATATATTTAAATGGGGTGTAGTAGGTGCCGCAATTGCGACGGCTATGGCAAGGTTTGCGGAAGTAATAGCTGTTATTGTCATTTCATATAAGCTGAAGCTCCCAATCGCAGTTAAAATAGGCAGTTATTTTAAGATTCCGAAAGAGTTTATTAAACCATTTTTTATTGCTGTTGTGCCTGTTATTCTAAACGAGTTCGTATGGGCGCTGGGGACTACTCTTTACAATGTCGCCTATAAGGCTGCTGGTAATGAAGCGCAGGCGGCGGTAAGAATATCCGCATCTGTACAGAACCTGTTTAACGTCATCGGAATGGGTATTGGCTCTGCCTGCGGAATTATGCTTGCAAACCAGCTGGGTGCAAATCGTATTGAAGATGCTGTGAAAAACTCCAGAAAGTTTTTGAAAATAAGCATTGTCATAAGCTCGGTAATGTGCATTCTTCTTCTTGTAAGCTCTCCTGCACTTTTAAGCCTATATAAGGTGCCGCAGAGCGTTAAAGATGATGCGGCTATAATAATGGTTATAATAGCCTTCGGCATGATTATAAGAACATATAATTTTACAACAATAGTAGGTATATTAAGAAGCGGAGGAGACACAAAATATTGTCTCATGCTGGATATGCTGGGCGTCTGGCTTGTAGGTGTTCCTTTTGTTTTCGTTGGTGCCTACCTTTTTAAACTACCTATTTATGTTCTTGTATTGCTCGTGTTAAGTGAAGAGGTATTTAAGTTCTTCTTAAGTACTAAAAGAGTGATGGGGAATATTTGGGCGAAGTGTATGGTTTAAAAGCTGCGGGTTCTTTTAAGGGTAATACAAACGAGGCACTTCAATTGAAGTGCCTCGTGATATTAGTCGATTAATTACTTTGTTGCTAAAACCTTCTTAAGCTTGGCGAAACGGGGCAGACCGTCCTCAATGGGAGGTTTGGATTCGCCTTCAATAAGAGGCAGGGCGTAATTGATGTAATCCTGGGTAAGACCGGTTCCCTCAGCGGTGATCCATTCGCGGGGAATCTTCTTCTCGGTATTGGCAACCTTGGTGAGGTTTACAAGCACATAATTGCAAACATACTTGCCATCCTTTAGGGATCTTTCATAAGCGACCATATGGTCGGTGGTTCCTTCTACCGCATATTGAACAGCCTTTTGTCCTGCCGTGAAGGTTTCTTCAACGTCAGTTGCCGAAGCCCAGTGAGCAGCGCATCTTTGAAGGAGAGAGAACTCGATGGCACGAGCTTTGCACTTAAGCTCCTTCTTAAGGATGTCGGCAAGAACTGCACCGGTTCCGCCCAACTGCGCATGGCCAAAGGAATCCTTTTCACTGGCAAGATCTGAGCCGTACTCGGAAATGTACTTGCCGTTTTTATCCTTGATTCCCTCTGAAGCAGCCACAATGAGCTTGCCTTTGTTTTTCTCATATATCTTTTTACTGTCGGCGATGAACTTGTCCATATCGAAATCAATCTCAGGAAGGTATATCAAATCAGGACCCTGGCCCTTGTATGCAGCAAGAGCGGTGGCAGCGGTAAGCCATCCGGCGTTTCTGCCCATGACTTCAAGAACGCAGACCATGGGGGTGTCATAAACACGTGCATCCTGATAAACTTCCATGGTTGAGGTTGCCACGTACTTGGCAGCACTGCCATATCCGGGGCAATGATCTGTAGCATAAAGATCGTTGTCGATGGTCTTGGGAACACCTATGACACGGCACTCGTAGCCGGATTTCTGCATGAATTTGCTGATCTTGTTGCAGGTGTCCATGGAGTCGTTGCCGCCATTATAGAAGAAGTAGCGGATATCATACTTCTTGAAAACTTCCAGCAGTCTGTTGTAATCGGTAGGATCCTTATCAGGATCTGCGAGCTTATAGCGAACTGAACCTAAAGCGGAAGAGGGGGTGGTCTTTAAGAGCTCAAGCTCCTTGGGGTCCTCTTGGGACATATCATAGAATTTCTCATCCAGAATTCCACGAATACCGTTTGCAGCACCGAAAACCTTGGGAATACAATCCATTTTTAGAGCCTCGGTTATAACGCCGGCTGCACTTGCGTTGATTACTGAGGTAGGTCCTCCAGATTGTCCGAAAATTAAATTACCAACTAATTTTGCCATGTTTATTGCCTCCATTCATGATTAGGTTTTTATCCTAATGATTGTCTATTTATTAACTAGCATTTAATATACCATAAAGCTATTTTTCGCGCAACGGCGTTAGGTTGACATGGCCAGGTAAAAAAAAGAAAACAATCAATTTTCATATTGACGGCATGGTTATTCATGGATATAATGATAGTGACACCGATGTCAGATACCACCCGGAACAGAGGAAAAAAGATGAGTAACATATATAGAATTGCTGAACAGGTAGGTTTGTCTCCGTCCACAGTTGCAAGGGCACTCAATGGAAAAGGCTATTGCAGCGAGGAAAGCAGACAAAAAATATTAAAAGCGGCTGAAGAGCTGAATTATACTCCTACCCACGCGGCAAGGACATTGAAAAATAAACGTACCGACAAGATTCTTTTCTGCATACCGGATATCTACAATCCTTTCTATTTTGGCATGATTAAAGGTGCAAATGATATATTTGAAAAGCACGGCTATTATACCCTGCTGTGTCATACCAAGCATAATATCAAAGAAGAACTGAGAATGATTGAAACCCTTAGGGAGAAGTTCGGCGACGGCATGATTTTTGTGTCTTTTAATTTCTGTGAAAAGAATATTAAAGCCGTCAATAACAGCGGAATGCCCATTGTTTTGACCAACCGATATGACTCCCCAAATGGTGACGATAAATTTGACTATGTCTATGTGGACACCTATAAGGGTATCCAAATTGCGACCCGGCACCTAATTGATCAAGGGCACAGTCGTATTGCCTTTATGGGAGGTAACCGCAAAGAACAGACCAGCTTCGAGCGTTTCTGCGGCTGGAAGGACGAAATGGAGAAAGCGGGACTGGGATTTGACGAACGCTTGATCTATGATGGTGACTACACCATGGAAAGCGGCTATGCTTGTGCTAAGCGTATGATGGAATGCCCCATCGTCCCCACAGGGATTGTTGCGGCCAATGACCTTATGGCCATCGGTTTTATTCAATATTGTCATGATCACCAAATTAAAATACCTGAAGATTTTTCTGTGGTAGGTATGGATAATACGGACCTAGCCTCTCATCTCAGGCCGGGGCTTACCTCTATCATAATGAGACAAGAGGAGATAGGCCGAAACGCCGCAGCCCTTCTCATGGAGAGAATTTTGGAAGGCCGTACCTATAAAAAAACAGTCAGGCTTGAACCTCAGCTTATTGTCAGAGAAAGTAGTCAATATACTTTAAAAAAATAGGGCTATCATCATTTTTTGATAAAGCTGACATCGATGTCATAAAAAGCAAAAATCCAATAGACAAGGCGTACTAAAGATCCTTTTGAAGCTCTAAATAGGTTTATATGCTTGAAGCGTATAAATAAATAATTTATTCAAGGAGGATTTAAATCATGAAAAAAACAAGGCTCTTACAGATGCTGTCATTTCTTTTCGTTCTAGCCCTTGCAGTAGGACTTGCCGGCTGCGGCGGGGCCCAAAAACCGGTTGATTCCACAGTGCCAAGCTCGCAAGCACCGGCACCATCTTCGTCCAATCCGTCAACACCAGCCCCTGCAGAAAAAGCAAAGCTTCTTTTCTGGACCTTCCATACCAATTATGAAAAGGAATTCATGGAATCACTTCCTGTGGAGTATAAAAAGGTAAATCCTGATGTTGAAGTGACATATGAAAACATTCCTCAAGCCGAGTACATGAGTACAAAGCTGACAACTGCTTTTGCAGCCAATGCCGGACCTGATGTGTTTATAATGAGCCCCGGCGACTTTTTAAAGTATGCCAACAGCGGAATAGCCATGGATTTATCCTCCTATTACACTGACAAGATGAAGGCAGATTTCTTGGAAAGTTCTATTGATGCGGTCACAGTTGATGGAAAGATCGTAGGAATTCCTTTTGAAATTGAGCTTCTTGGCATTTATTACAACATAGACATGCTAAAGGCAGCCAATGTTGAGCCTCCGAAAACCTGGGATGAGCTCATAGCTGCAACAAAGACCCTGACCAAGGACAATATTGCCGGTTTGACCATTGAGCCTAACAAGGGCTATTATCAGAATTTTACCTGGTATCCTTTCCTGTGGCAGAATGGGGTAAATCCTGTTGATGAAGCCAGCAAGAAGGGCACATTTGAAGGGCCGGAAGTAGAAAAGGCGCTTACATTGTGGAGAGACCTTATTAAAGCAGGTGCTCCTTCTAAGATCACAGTTCCAGGTACATGGGAGATCAGCCCTCTTGGAACAGGACAGACAGCTATGCAGCTTGGCGGTACATGGGCAGTTTCAATGTTGGAAAGTGACTATGCTGATAAGAATTTCGGCCTGGTTCCCCTGCCTCTGCCTACAGGTGGTAAAGCCGCTACTTGCGCAGGCGGATGGAAAATGATGGTCAATGGTAAGAGTAAAAGTGCCGATGCTGCCGCAAAGTTTGCTATGTGGGCATTTGCAGAAGACATCCAGCTTCCTTTGAAATGGTGTACAGAGGTTAAGTTTGCTTACTCACCCAGAAAATCTGTTGTTGAAGCCGGTAAGGACATTTACTCCAAGGGCTTGAGAAAAGTATTTACCGAGCAGATCTATGACTCTGCCATAGGTGAGCCAAGATATCCTGCTGAAATAGTTAACGCCATTGGCGATGCCCTGCAGGAAGTTATGTTTACAGATGCTGATCCTGCAGCTGCAGCTAAAAAAGCAAATGACAAGATCAATGAATTCCTGAAGACCTATGACGGATCACTGTAACATGATTTGACTCATTCCGCCCCAGAGCAATTTGGGGCGGAATCATTTAATGACTATATACCATTAAGCATACAGGAGAATTTACATGGCAGGAGTAATGTCAAGAGATCTGAGGCAAAAAAAGAATAGATTTCTGAAAAACAAAAAAGTGAAAGATAATATCTTTGCTTATCTTATGCTTGCACCTGATGTTATCGGCTTGGCAGTCTTCATTTTTTTGCCGATACTGATAGCCTTCTATGTAAGCTTGCATAACTGGAATGTCCTTGAGCCCATGAAGTATGTGGGTCTGGCCAATTATAAGACTCTGATGTCGGATGAGGAATGGTGGACTTCTCTTCTGACTACTTTAAAATATGCACTCATGTTTGTACCCATGGTTTTTGTATTTTCATTATCGTTGGCAGTGTTTATCAACTCGATCAAAGGCAAGGCCCAGGAGTTTTTCAGAACCATCTATTTTATTCCCTATTCGGTTTCGACTGTTGTAGCGGCTATTATGTGGATGTTCATGTTTGATGAGAAAAACGGATATATCAATAAAATGATAGGTTTTTTTGGTATACCGCGCCAGACCTTTCTAGGTAATCCAAAACAGGCTTTGTTTTGCATAGCATTTATTTCAGCTTGGATGCTTATAGGCTATTATGCCATTGTATTTTTAGCTGCATTGAAGGATATTCCGGTAAGCTACTATGAAGCTGCAAGACTGGACGGTGCCAATGCATTTCAGATTTTCAGAAGCATAACATTCCCATTGTTAAGGGAAGTAAGCACGTTTGTATTAGTCATCACGACCATCGCATCCTTCCAAGTCTTTGATCAGATAAAAATAATAACGAACGGTGGGCCGGCGCAAGCAACCAATGTATCCGTCTATTATATTTACAAAAACGCCTTTGACTACATGAAGATGGGATATTCATCAGCCTTGGCATTTGTGCTGTTTATTATCATTTTTGTACTGAGCCTGTTTCAGCTAAAACTAACAAAGGGGAATCCGGATGAATACTAAAAATGCAATACAACGAAACAACCAGATATTATTTTTTGTAAAAATAGTATTTGCTGTAATGCTGGGCGTTCTTCTGCTGCTGCCCATCTATTCGATGGTTATATCCTCCGTAAAGCCTACGGCTCAGGTTTATGATCTTAAGCTCATACCAAAGACCATATCCTTTGAAGGGTATAAATACGCCTTGCAGGATGACTTCATCAGATCCTTCTTAAATTCACTTTTTATATCTTCAACGGTTACAATTGTCGCATTAATATTTCATTCCATGGCCGGATATACCCTTGCAAGGGTGGATTTTGCCGGAAAGAAATTCGTCTTCCTCTGGATTCTCAGTACACTTATGGTGCCGT
Source organism: Bacillota bacterium (assembly GCA_023443745.1). Lineage (GTDB taxonomy): Bacteria > Bacillota > Clostridia > DSM-8532 > DSM-8532 > DTU059. Next base: position 32,454 of record JAEZTB010000030.1, on the reverse strand, counting down.
TTTCAGTCATCATGATCCCATTGTTTATTATGGTTAAAGAATTTGGCTGGCTCAATACATACCAGGGCATCATCATTCCGGCCATACCCCATGCTTATGGTATATTTCTTTTCAGGCAATTTTTCCTGACGGTGCCCAAGGACCTGGCTGAAGCGGCAACAATAGACGGCTGTTCAAACTTCGGAATATTTTCAAAGATATACCTGCCTTTGTCCAAATCCATCAGCATTACGCTGGCTGTCGCGTTCTTCATAGCAAATTGGAACAATTACCTATGGCCTCTGATAGTTGCACAAAAGGATAACATGTGGGTATTGCAGGTGGCCATATCCAATTTTATAGGAAGAAACGGCGCAAGATGGGATGCGGTCATGGCTGCTGGCGTTATAGCTATTATACCGACTATCATTATGTTCTTTGCATTGCAGAAATACCTTGTGGAAGGAATTAAAATGAGCGGAATAAAGTAAGGAGTGAATATTATGAAGAAAAAGGCAAGCTTTAAGAAAATTCTGGTTCATTCATTAATCGTCATTTTTAGTACGATTGCAATATTCGCTGCATCTCCTGCATCCAGGGTAAAGGCCGTAACACCTGGAGAAAGTACGTTCTTTGCGACTGCATTTATTGAAGAAGCCGACATTTATAATACCGCCAGTGACGGCGACTTATGGCCCTGTGCATGGTCAAATGACGATGTGCTCTATCTGGCCAATGGCGACGGCAAAGGCTTTAATTTAAGCGCATCTTGGGCTGATATTGTAGTAAGTAAAATTACAGGCGGGCATCCCGATTCCCGGAATATTGTCGGCCAAAGAATTGCAGACAATGTTGGAAGGGTGTGGGCAAATCCTGCCGAATACAATAGGAAACCTACAGGAATGGTGTCAATAAACGGTGTGCTGTATATGGCTGTCCAAGATTTAAAAAGCGGTGCGGGAGCTTTTGACGATGCTCCCAATGCTACCATTCTTAAATCAACCAATAAAGGAGCTACATGGACATATAATACCTCTACACCCATGTTCAGTAACTATGTTTTTACAACCGTCATGTTTCTCGACTTCGGCAAGGACGGAGTTGATAATGTAACGGGAAGTACAGACGATGATTATGTCTATGCTTACGGACTCGATAATAACTGGCGTGATTCATTCAACAATAGAGTACAGGACCCGACAAAGCTGTACCTGGCACGAATTGCAAAAACCAGCGATCTGCAGAATATTAACAACTGGCAATTCTGGACCGGCGGATTGGACGGAGCTAATCCATCCTGGTCAACAGGTGGCAATATAAGTGCCAAAAAGCCTGTTTTTCAGGATGATACCCGAGTATATTCCAATGTTACATCCGGCTTCCCCGCTGCCAATATCAGAGATATGACAACATTGTCCCAGGGCAGCATTACATATAATAAAGGTCTAAACAGGTATATTTACTGCTCCTGGACCGAATACACCTTTGAGTTCTTTGAGGCTCCAAAGCCATGGGGACCATGGAAAAAGTTCCTTTCCAAGGACTTTGGGTCCTATCCCTGGAATGATAACAAAAATGGCGGATACACCACCATCATTCCTTCCAAGTACATAAGCAGCGATGGAAGAAAAATGTGGGTGAATGCCAATACATTCATGGGGGGTATCAACAACTATAATTTCTCTTTGAGGCAGCTCTATGTTACACCCTATACCGGAGCTTTAGCCAACAATTCGAAGAGCGATACAAATAACCTGGCTGTGACCGGATCAGCAAAAACTCCTATCACAAAAGGAAGCTTCCATCAAGGAAACCCATGGGCCCTTAATGATGGTGTAAAGAATGTCAATTGTGACAGCTGGAATGGTGAGGCAAAAGCACAGGACTTCTGGGGATATACATGGGATAAGGCTTATAACATGAACAAGGTCGTTTACACTACCGGAAAGATGTTCACAGATGGCGGCTGGTTCAAAGATATGAAGGTCCAGGTAAGACAGAATTTCAACTGGGTTGATGTAACCGGACTGTCTATGAATCCCGGCCCTACGCCAGGAGATTATGTGACATATACGTTCACATTCAACGATATTGTAGGGGATGGTGTTCGTATTATTGGGGCTCCGGGAGGAACGGAATATTTCACATCCATATCCGAGCTTGAAGTTTATTATGCAAACATTAATCCCAACCTGCTTTCAGATTGCAGCTTCGAATCCCAGACGTCACGAACCCTTATTTCTGCGCCATGGTATACCCAAGGTACGGCAACGGACAAAGGCATAGACATTAATCTGGGCTTTGCCAAAACAGGAAAAAACAATGCCTTCATTCGTACAAGTGACAATGGAACCTGGAACTGTATCAACCAGAATTTCAATGTAACACCCAACACAAACTACAGGTTTACCGGTTGGATTAAAAATTCAAACAATTTAGCCAATGCCGGGTATTTTGGTGTCAGGAACTCAGACGGCTCAGTGAAAAATGAGGTTAATTTCGGAGGAATGGCTGATTATACACAGCTAATAGTTGATTTCAATTCCGGTACAAATACGACAATGAGTGTATTTGGCGGCTGGTGGTCAAATGGCCAGGACGTATGGATGCAATTTGACGATTTCACAATCAGGCAGCGATAACAGCAAAACAAGGCATTCAGGTACTTAATAATAATTTCAGGAGGTAATTATGAGAGACATAATTGGAGCACCGGTTGCGTCACTAAACACAATTGCATATGAAAGAGCAGGCAAAAGAAAGAGATTTTCAAGCTTTGACCGGACAGGCGGAAATGACGACAGACTCCATATAGAATCCGGCGAAACGCGAATTATTGCTGACATTGAAGGTGCAGGGTGCATCACGCATATTTGGGTTACCCTCGCCATGGACTGTGTGCCTGAGGAAAAAGATTTTCTGCGGAAGATTGTTCTTCGCATGTTTTGGGATGGAGAAGAAAATCCCAGTGTGGAGGCCCCTATTGGAGATTTTTTTGGCATGGGCCATGCCCGCAGTAAAAACTTTGTGTCCGCCCCCCTTCAAATGAGCCCCGAGGACGGCAAAGGCTTTAACTGCTGGTTTCCCATGCCTTTTGCAAAAGGGGCCAGGCTTGAGGTTCTAAATGAATGTGAGGCCACATGCCTTTTCTATTATTATGTCGATTATGAGGCTTACGATAAGCTTCGCGAAGGAATGCTCAGGTTCCACGCCGCTTGGCATAGAGAAAATCCCACACAGGGCATTTCAGATGCAAACATGACCAATAGGGAATTTCAATTGACGGGAGAAAATACCACCGGGGAGGGTAACTTTGTCATTTTGGATGCTGAAGGCAGGGGCCATTATGTCGGCTGCAATATCAACATCCATAATTTAAGAGAAACTGCTAAATGGGACTGGCCCGGCGAAGGCGATGACATGATCTACATAGATGGAGAAAAATGGCCGCCCAATCTCCACGGTACAGGCACCGAGGACTATGTCAACATGGCTTGGTGTCCTCAGCAGGAGTATTCAGCGCCCTACCATGGCATCATTCTGGGAGGTAAGGATAATTGGAAAGGTAAGATCACCTACTATCGGTACCACATCCAGGATCCCATCATGTTTGAGCAATCCATCCGTGTGACTATCGAGCACGGCCATAACAACCACCGTTCCGATGATTGGTCTGCAACAGCCTACTGGTATCAGACTGAGCCCCATAAGGCATTTGAAAAGCTGCCTGAAGTATCAAAACGTCTGCCCATCAACGAGGAAGAATTCCAGTGGGAATATAAGTAAAACCCAGAAAACGTGAAAATAGTCACGAAAGGATGATTCGATGGAAAGAAGACCAAAAATTCTTGTGGTGGGCAGCTTCGTTATGGATCTCATCGTCAGTACATCCAGGGTTCCAAATGAAGGGGAGACCGTTATTGACGGACTGAGCTTCAGGACTGCTTCAGGCGGTAAGGGTGCCAATCAGGCTGTTCAGGCTTCAAGACTCGGAGCGGATGTTACTTTTGTAGGACAGGTCGGAGACGACGGATTCGGCAGGGAAATGGTTCAAGCAGTAGAGTCGTCCGGCGTTGACATATCCCATGTTATGATTGATAAACAAATCTCATCAGGGGTCGGAAGCATTACGCTTGAAATCACGCCGGGGCAGAAGGCCAAGAACAGAATCATCGTGGTTCCTGGCGCGAATATGACTATTAAGCCCGAGGATGTTGTTTTTTTGAAGGAGACCATTAAAGAGTACGATATGGTTATTCTCCAGTTGGAAATACCCATGGCGGTTAATGAAGCTGTGGCCGCCTATGCCTATGAAGCCGGAGTTCCGGTGATGTTGAATTCAGCACCCTCTGCACCTCTTTCAATAGAATTACTTGAAAAGCTGACCTATATCTCTCCCAATGAACATGAGGCTGCCGATCTTACCGGAGTCGCCATAACTAAAAAAGAGGGCATTCTGGATTTGGAAACGGTAAAGCAAGCGGCTCAAGAGCTGCTGAGGAGGGGTGTAAAAAATGTCATCATCACGTTGGGTAGCAACGGTGCGGCCTTTATGAATGACGACTGCTTTATTTACAAGCCCTGTATCGATATCGTTCAGGTTTTGGACCCGACAGCGGCAGGGGATTCTTTTGTAGGATCTTTTTGCACTGCGGTTGCTTCAGGTAAAAGCTTTGATGAGGCCCTTGACTTTGCCAATTATACCGCAACGCTTACAGTATCAAGAATGGGTGCCCAGCCTTCCCTCCCGCTTTATAGGGAAGTGGAGGAGCTCATAGCGGTCCACGAAAAATTATTGAAAGGGGAAAGTAAAGCTTTATGACATCCATTGATGAAAGTAATGCAAAGGACTTTTTAAATGTTGCCTTTGAAGAATTGGAAGAGTTAAGAGGGAAGATTCAGGAAGGCTTTTATCAAAAAGCTGTGGAACTGATCAATAATGCTGAGCAAAATGGTGGCCGTATACATATTACAGGCATAGGAAAGCCTTCCTATGTTGCAGGCTACATCGCTTCATTACTGTCATCAACGGGTACCCCGACTTATGTGCTCCATGGAACTGAAGCCGTACATGGCTCTTCAGGGCAGGTACGTGAAGGCGACGTTGTCATCGCCATCTCAAACAGTGGCGAGACAGTTGAGCTAAAAGCCACTGTGGAAACATTAAAGCGCAATGGTGCCAAGATTGTCGCCGTTACCGGAAATGCGGAATCCTGGCTGGCCAAGACCGGAGATGTTTTCTTATATGCAGGAGTCAGACGGGAGGGCGATACTTTAAATCGGGCGCCCCGTTCATCCATCATAGCAGAGCTGCTGGTTCTCCAGGGACTCAGCATTATTTTACAGGAAATGAAGGGGATTAATCCCCAGCAGTATGTAAGGTGGCATCCCGGGGGAACGCTGGGGCAGTTGAGGGAAAACGAAAAATAAATGCAAAAATAGCAATATGCCTCCCATATTTCCTAATGTTTGTCCCTGATTTTTGCCGATGGTATAATTAAGATACCCTTTGGGCAGAAAGGATTTTGCCCGGGCAAACAGATAAGCAAGGGATGGCTTTGGGATCATGGACAAGAAAATACTACTTCATGTTGAGAATCGATTTCTTAAAGGAATTCTGTTAAAATCCATAGCAGGCGCGGGAATGGGTATTCTTGATGTTGTGGATGTAGATGATTTAAACCTTAAGCTTGAGGCTTTTGGTAAAGAAATCTGTCTTGCTGTTTTTGAGATCAATGATTGGAACAAGACTGCAATCAGAGTTGAGATCGATCGATTAAAGGAAGTTACGTCGTCCATATCCATGCTGGCCGTCGTTTGGAAGGACACAGCCGAAGTCGTTACCTATGTTATGAATACCGGCATTCGTGACGTTTTGCTTTTGCCAAAGAACCGGGAGCGATATAAACAGATCGTTGAAGAAAAGCTTGCACCTTACTATGAAAAGCTTAACCCTCCTGAATCGGCTAAAAAAGAAGAGCCGCGTTTTAACCTGGAGATCATGGAAAATCCGGGCGTAATGGAGGCATTGAACCGTGAGCTTAAATATGCCCAGCGTGGGAATTATCCACTGTCCTTAGTAATGGCACATTATAACGGAGATGGAGAGGATGTTGTAAAAGGTCTCATCGATAAGGTCAAAACCTTTCTTCGGGATACGGACAAAGTTCTCCGGGTGGATATGGAAACCTTTATTGGGGTGTTTCCTTTCACTGAAAAGGATTTTGTGCCCATTCTTGAGGAAAAATTTCGAGAAGCCTTTAAATTGGAATTAGGGAGACCCGGTAATTACAGAAAGCTCTACCTCTATTCGGCCACCTACCCTCATGATGAGACGAGCCTGGATTTGCTGCTGGAGCGATTGGAAAACGGCATTAACAACAGCATGGTCATCAGTACCATACGATCTCCTCTCAATGCTCTGTCCAGAACTGAAATAGAAAATTACAAGCAAAAAATAAGACAGTACAAAAGGTTCTTCTAGTAGCTCCGATTAAAACTCGGAGCTTTTTCAAAAAAATGTAATTATTATTTTCCCCAAGCTGATTAGGATTACCAGCGAGGCCATAACTGAAACCTTGTCCAGTATTGTTAGCCTGTGGAAAACTAAAGCTTCAATTCGATTTGCAATAATCTGGTCAAATTTGCAATCAATATATTTTTTCCACACAAGCAGGAAAGTAGCACCTGCCAATGTTGCTACCAGATGAAAAATATTGCTGGTATGCCACCCCATTATAAAGTTTCCTGCTGTAACTCCAATCCAGGATAAAAACAATAAAATGAGTCCCAGCAAGGATACGGCACTTGAAAAAAATTTCTTCTTTTCCCTTTTATATATTATTAAAAAAGTATAAAAAGCTATTGGTACATATGCCCAGGAAATGCCTGAAATACCTGTCCCGAAGCTATTCAACACAAGCCTTGTAATGATATGGGCAAAAGCTGAAATAAAAGACAAAAGAAGCATTTTTGAGGGTCCCAGGACTCTTTCGCAGAATACTCCAAAAAAAGCAATAGAGACAAGGTTGGTAATAAGATGGAGCTCAAAGGATATACCCTTGAAGCCCTCCATAACACCATGTGCGAATTGTGAGGTAAAAAGCTGATAATTCTGGTATATGTTTTGCCAGGGAACAAGATAGACAAACAAAGGAGCGCTGTAATGAGCCGGTATTGATACCACCAGGCAACTCATAATCAATATTAATGATATATACGGAAAATATAGTCCCTTTGATAAAAAAATCTTCCTGACCATTAGCGCCCCTCCAGCATACAATCCTATAGACTGAGAATATATTGCTATTTTACCTGATATTTCTTTCGTTTTCCACTATTTAAGCTTTGTTCCCCTAAATTCTGCTTTTTAGAATTAACTGCAATTCGCATTTTCAGATAGAAACAATTTTTTACTTGTTAGAGTAGAAAAATGTGATATAATATTTTCTGAACGTCCATGTTAATAAGGGGCGAAACTATTTTAATGTGTATACAAAGTACATTATTGTATAAATTCAAGGAGGGAAAAACATGGCAAAAAAAATGAAGACTATGGATGGTAATACCGCCGCCGCTCACGTGGCGTATGCTTTTACCGAAGTTGCCGCAATTTATCCTATCACACCATCCTCAACTATGGCTGAATCAACCGATGAGTGGGCAGCCCGCGGCCAGAAAAATATTTTCGGCCAGCCTGTCAAGGTAGTTGAAATGCAATCAGAAGCCGGTGCTGCCGGTGCGGTTCACGGCTCACTCCAAGCCGGAGCCCTAACAACCACCTACACTGCATCCCAGGGCTTACTACTCATGATTCCTAACATGTACAAAATCGCTGGTGAGCTTCTACCCAGTGTATTCCATGTTTCCGCACGTGCTATAGCATCACACGCACTCTCAATCTTTGGCGATCATTCCGACGTTATGGCTTGCCGCCAGACCGGTTTTGCAATGCTTGCTGAAGGAAGCGTTCAGGAAGTCATGGATTTGGCAGGCGTTGCTCACTTGGCCTCCATTAAAGGCCGCGTTCCATTTGTCAACTTCTTTGATGGTTTCAGAACCTCTGCGGAAGTTCAGAAGATCGAAGTCCTTGACTACGCTGATCTTGCTAAAATGCTGGATTGGAAGGCGTTAGAAGAATTCAGAAACCGTGCCCTCAATCCTGAGCATCCTGTAACACGCGGTACCGCACAGAATCCGGATATCTTTTTCCAGGCAAGAGAAGCCAGCAATACATACTATGATGCCATTCCTGACATCGTAAATGATTATATGAAGCAAATGTCTGCTCTTACAGGCCGTGATTATAAGCCCTTCAACTATTATGGCGATCCTGATGCTGAAAATGTTATTGTTGCCATGGGTTCCGTAACCGAGACTTGTGAAGAGGTTATTGATTACTTAAGAGCAAAAGGTGAAAAGGTGGGCGTACTCAAGGTACATCTTTACAGACCTTTCTCCTCTAAGTATTTCTTCGACGCAATGCCTAAGTCCGTTAAGAAAATTGCTGTTCTTGATAGAACAAAAGAGCCCGGTGCTCTTGGTGAACCCCTGTATCTTGATGTTAAGTCACTCTATTATGATGTAGCCAACAAACCCCTTATCGTTGGCGGCCGCTATGGTCTTGGCTCCAAGGACACCAAGCCCAATCAGATTCTTGCTGTCTATGAGAATCTTAAGTCTGCTGCTCCCAAGGATGGTTTCACCATTGGTATTGTTGATGACGTCACCGGTCTTTCTCTTCCTGTAGGCGAGAGAATTGTTACCGAAGACAAGGGCGCCATTCGCTGCAAGTTCTGGGGCTTGGGCTCAGACGGTACTGTCGGTGCCAACAAGAGCGCCATCAAGATTATCGGCGATATGACAGATATGTATGCTCAGGGCTATTTCTACTACGATTCCAAGAAATCGGGCGGTATCACCGTTTCCCATCTGCGTTTTGGAAAGGCTAAGATTCGTTCTACATATCTCATTGATGAAGCCGATTATATTGCCTGCCATAACCAATCCTATGTGGGTAAGTATGATCTCATTGGCAGCCTCAAAAAGGGTGGCACATTCGTATTGAATTGCCAATGGAGTGATGCAGAGCTCGATGAAAAGCTTCCTGCCGACCTCAAGAGACAAATTGCCAGTGATAACATCAATTTCTATACCATCAATGCTACCGATATCGCTAACGAAATCGGTCTTGGCAACCGTATTAATATGATCATGCAGTCTGCGTTCTTTAAGCTGGCTAATGTTATTCCTCTTGATGATGCTGTTAAGTACCTTAAGGATTCTATAGTCAAATCCTATGGTAATAAGGGTCAAGCCATTGTTGACATGAACTACAAGGCTGTTGACAGAGGCATTGAGTCTTTAGTTAAAATCAATGTTCCTGAGAGCTGGAAGACTGCCCAGGATACTCCTGTTGAGCTGAACACAAACAAGCCTGAATTCATTACAAAGGTCATGGAGCCTATGAATGCACAGAAGGGCGACAACCTTCCTGTCAGTGCCTTCAAGGGTGCTGAAGACGGCACCTTCCCCACAGGTACCTCTGCTTATGAGAAGCGCGGTATTGCTGTGTCGGTTCCCGAATGGCAGCCACAGAACTGTATCCAATGTAATCAATGTTCTTTTGTTTGCCCTCACGCCGTTATTCGTCCTTTCCTTCTGAATGCGGAAGAAAAGAAGAATGCGCCTGACACCTTAACCACTATTCCTGCTCAAGGTCCTCAGTTTAAAGGCCTTGAATACAAGATTCAGGTTTCTACCATGGACTGTACCGGTTGCGGCAACTGTGCCGACGTCTGTCCTGCCAAGGAGAAAGCCCTTGTTATGAAGCCTCTGGAATCCCAGGAGAAGGAGCTTGCCAACTGGGATTATATTGAGAAGAATGTCTCCTATAAGGACAGTCTTGCTCCATTGAACACAGTGAAAAACAGCCAGTTCTCCCAGCCCCTCATCCAGTTCAGCGGTGCTTGTGCAGGCTGCGGCGAAACACCTTATATCAAGGCTGTAACCCAGCTGTTCGGTGACCGTATGATGATCGCCAATGCCACAGGCTGTTCCTCCATTTGGGGTGGATCGGCTCCTGCTACCGTTTACGCAACAAACAAGGAAGGAAAGGGTCCTTCATGGGCGAACTCCCTCTTTGAGGATAATGCTGAATACGGCTTGGGCATGGTGCTTGGTGTTAAGCAGATTCGTGAAAATATCGAGATGCAGCTTAAGAATATAGTTGCAAAAGATGTTCCTGCTGATCTAAAAGCTGCGGCAGAAGCATGGATTGCCGGCAAGGAAGATGCAGAAAGCTCCAAGAAGGCTTCAAAGGCCCTTAATGAAGCACTTGACAACTACAAGCCTTGCTGTGAAGAGTGCGATAAGATTGTTGAAGATCTGAGCAAAAAGCGTGATTTCTTCATTAAGAAATCCCAGTGGATTCTTGGTGGAGACGGTTGGGCCTATGATATCGGTTACGGCGGTCTTGACCATGTTCTGGCCTCCGGAGAAGATCTCAATGTCCTGGTATTTGATACCGAGATTTACTCCAATACCGGCGGTCAAGCTTCCAAGAGTACGCCTACTGCAGCTGTTGCCAAGTTTGCAGCCTCAGGTAAGCGCATTAAGAAGAAAGACCTTGGTATGATTGCTGCTACCTATGGATATGTCTATGTTGCTCAGGTTGCCATGGGAGCCAACATGAATCAATTCATGAAGGCTATTCAGGAAGCTGAAGCTCATAAAGGTCCTTCACTTATCATTGCTTACGCTCCTTGCATCAACCATGGTATTAAGGGCGGCATGTCCAGAACCCAGACCAGGGAGAAGCAGGCTGTAGAGTCAGGCTACTGGCACCTGTGGCGCTATGTTCCTGAACTCAAGGATCAGGGCAAGAATCCGTTCGTTCTTGATTCCAAGGATCCTACCGGAAGCTTCCAGGAATTCATTAAGAGCGAAGTGCGTTACACCTCGCTGAAGCAGACCTTCCCGGATGTAGCCGATGAGCTCTTCCAGGCTGCTGAGAACAACGCCAAAGAAAGACTTGAAAACTATAAGAGAATGGCTAAGTCTGAATAAGTAATAAAGCAATGAAAGGACAAGGTTTCGCACCTTGTCCTTTTTTCTTACTGGGATTCTCCACCCGGTTCATTCTTTAAAACTGTATTTTAATGCATTTTTCCTGTCAACAAGCGGCGGTGTTGCACCTTCCTGGCCAAGCAACAAGTATTTTCCCGTAGCATCTGTACCAGTGGTAAAGTAGGCTGATGAATTGGGTAATGCTTCTTTTGCGCCCCAGGTCTTGCCGTCGTCATTGCTTTCCTCGACATACCTTTCCGTAGCTGTGAGCACGTCACCCTTTATGCTGTACTTTCCTGTGAAAAACATTGCATTTGACCAAATAACGAGGGCCGTGTAGGTCCCGTCTGACTTAAAGTTATATATTTGACCGAGACCGGACGCTCCGCCCTCATACTTTCCCGAAACAGCGTTAAATTTTCCGCCTGACAGGTTGCCGAGAACCCATGTCCCGTTGACTGAACCGTTCGGTACCGCCGGGCTGCTGGCTCTGATCGTGTCTATTTTATCAAATGCTCTTATAAGGAAAGCAATGGCCTGCTCGCGGCTGCAAACGTCATTGGGGGAGAAGTTGCCTTTTCCATCACCCACGGTTATTCCGTACTTGGCCATGAACTTCGCAGGCTCTATGGCATAGCTGGCAAAACCCTTCTGATCTTTAAAATCAGGCTGGCCTGTTACATCAAAAACGATATCGGAATAGCAGGCTTTCAGTGTCCGAGTGATCATAGCAGCCATTTGCTGCCGGATCAGAGTCGATTGTGGCTCAAACTTTGTACCATCCCCGACACCAAACGTTATTTGCAGATTCAAGGCCTTTAGAATCTCAGGATTTGATGTATCCTTAAAGGTCTGAGAAGGATGCGGAGCAGCGACTTTACCTGTAACCATTTCATAGAACCTCACGGCTATTTCGGCAAATTCTTCACGGGTTATGGGCTTTGTCATGTCGGCGCCCTTCAGGCGATCTGTTATCATGCCATAATCGTTAGCCTTGCTAAGATCGGCGTTGGCCCACGAGGAGGCATTGCTCCAGGCAGGCATGTTATTAGAGATCACATTGGAGAAGGGACCATAGATATCGACGTTTGAAGTGCTGTCAGAAAAGCCGGATTGTTTATACTCTCTCAGGTCCAATGCATACCGAACCTTTATTTCGTAGCTTTCGGCATCATAGCTTTGCTTTGTACCATCAACTGAAAAGTAGTCCCGTGCATCTATATCAATGGCTTCTTCGTTTGCCCACTCATAATGGATATACTTGAAGTCCTTGTCTCCGGCTCTTCTCATCCATATCTCGGTCCTCACGGTACTTCCTGACAAGGCGTGGAGGTCCTGGATATCTCCCGGGATCCTGCCCAGCTTAACATGGAAATAAGGTTCCCCGCTCGGTCTTGCCTTTAACTCCGCTGAAACCAATGAGGGAGCGTGGTTGATGAGCTTATTGTAATCTTCCTTAATATTAGCGGAAAGAGTGAACTCTCTGGACCAGGGCGATAGGACAAAGGTTTCTCCATAATCGAAGGAATTTGCAAAACGAGCCCTGAAGGTAATGGAGTGGCTCTTAAGATAGTCCCATCCGGACTCCTGGAAAGCCTTCAAAGCCTCATCCTCAGGGAATAAACCGGTCATAGTCCACCTTTCATTGCTGTTATACTTATTTTGATAGCCAAAGACGAAATACATATCATCGATTCCATCGGGGACGGTTTTTGGAGAGTCCCAATCCGGTGTATGATGCCAGTTTCCGCTATCTATCCTATAGTCGATCTGAAAGCGCATGGTTAAGCCTCCATTGTTATTGGGGTCATCCGCTTTCCATTTCTCGATATAATTACGCAGATCCTCTGAAGCGCTGAAGGTGAAATACACACTATCATTGTAATAAAGGCTGGCACCGAAATGCTCAGGTGCACCAAAGGTGTTCGGGGGGGTAACCTCTGCCGATGCGGCAAGGGGCATGGCGCAGACAAGCACCATCACGACTAATAGAACGGATAATAATTTACGCATCATTGCTACAACCTCCAAAAATTCTTTAATAAAAGCTGATGTAAGGGATCGGGGAGGGGGACGGTTCTTGTGAATTACAAGAGTGAGTCACAAGAACCGTCCCCCTGACTCCCCCTGATCCATCAGTTTTGCTTTGATAACAAATTGTATAGTACCTGGGCTATTTGGGCTCTGGTCGTGGTGCCGGCTGGGTTAAGCCTACCGCCGCTGCCGGTGATTGTATCGGTTTCAACAAGCAGCTTCATGGCTTCTTTTGCCCAAGGGGCTATCTCTGCTGCATCCGTAAAGTCTGAAAGAGATTTCCCGGAATTACCGCCAGGAAGGCTGTTGATTGCTTTAAGTGCATTGTACAGAAGCGTAAACATCTCCTGACGGGTGATTTCTCTTTCGGGCCCGAACATGTTGTTCCCGGTGCCTGCTGTTATACCAAGTCTCTTTGCCGCAGACAGATAACCAGCATACCAGAGATTGTTTGCGTCTGCGAAGTTGTTATCGGGATTAGTATCAGGGGCTATGCTATAAGCCCTCATCAGCATGACAATAAATTGCCCTCTTGTCAGCACTAACTCAGGACTAAAATTGCCGTTGCCTGTCCCCGAGGTAATATTTCTTGCCGAAATAAAGGAGACCGCCTTGGCGTACCACGAGTTAGCCGATATATCCTTGAAGCTGACAGGGTTATAGCCAACAGCAAAGCTGCTGAAATGTGTGGTGGTAAAGGTCACGGTGCCAGTTTCAGTGTTATAGCAACCGTTGGGTATACAAACAGCATTACCTTTGCCGTCAACGTACCAGACCACAATACTTTCAGGATTGGCCAATTCTTCGGCAGTTGGGGTGTAAGGCAGGGTTACTGTTACAGGGGATTTTTCGTTGCTCCAGGAAAACTGTTGTCCGTCCACCTCAAGACTCAATTCGATCATCGGCCTGTTGCCGATTAATGCCTGTACATCCGGATCCAGACCGCTGATATCTCCTGATTTTATGGTCTGTGTAACACTTTGAGCTCCGGTGGCCTGTTCCAGCATGTTGCCCGGAAGAGTTACGGTCCACAGTGGCGTATTCAGTTCAATGGTTTTGGATTCGCCACCAGCGTTCAGAGCGCTGGCAGGCAGTACCAAAGCATAGGATTTCGCTCCGGATATTTCAGGAATCTCGATCTCTATCCTTTTAATGCCGCGTTCGTCTATTTCTGATTGATCAAAGGCACCGGTCAATAGGCTGCTATTCACTTCCACTGTTGCAAGGCCTGTGTTTTTATCCAGAAGGACAGGGACTGTACTGGTTGAGTTACCCTCTGAATCCAAAACCTCTGCTTTGGGTAGGGGTAGGGGAGTGACTGTCGGCTCATCGGAGCTATCATCGTCGTCACTCGAACCGCCATTATAACTCCATGTGGCTGTAACTGTCACATTCTTTGCCGGCATGGTAAAGGTGGTGGTGGTGCTGTTTGCATTGGCAAAGGCCACGATGTCCGATGAAGTCCAGCCTGCGAAGCTGTAACCGCTGCGGCTTCCCGCGTGAACGGTAACAGTCGCCCCCTGCACATAGCTACCGGCACCGGTAGTCCCCGCATGGCTACCGTTTACCGTCACCGTGTAGGAGTTTGCGGGAATCTGCTCAAAAATTGCCTTTATGGTTATATCTGCAGCAGGCATGGTGAACTTGTTTTCTATAATGCTCACACCACCGCTGACCACTTGCCACTCCTTGAAACGATAGCCGCTGTTTGGTGTAGCGGTCACTGTGATCTCTGTGCCTGCTGTCGCCGAAGTGACATTATTCGAATTGACTTTTGCGTTTGCCATACCGTTGCCGTCGGTCTGGACGGTGATGGAGAAGGTATCGACGGGCAGGGGCTCATAGGTAGCTGTCAGCATAACCACCTGTGCAGGCATAATAAAGTGCGCTGTGGCGTCTTTTACGCCTGTGCCGCTGACAAAGGAAAGGTTAATCGGTGAATAGGTCCATCCTTCGAAACACTCACCGGGTTTCGGAGGATTGGCAGTAATGGTAACAACCGTACCCGCTGTTGCGGTTGACTTATCTGCCGTGCCAGAGTTCACGGTGATTGAGTAGCTTGGGCTAGCTGCCTTAACCACCAGATAGAATGTTTTAGTTTGACTGGCTTCACCTTTGGAAATGGTGGCGGTCAGTGTGACCGAAACATCTGCCGAGCCCTCTGCCGGGAGTGTCACCGTGCCGTCGGCTGAGATAGTGGTTGGTTGGCTGCTGGCCCAATTGATGGCCGTTCCGTTAGCCCCGATATCAGGCAGAGTCAAATTTGAGGTGATGTTGTTGGTTGCACTATTGCCTGCTTTGATCGTGTCGAAGGTCAAAGCTGCTGCTGCCGCGCTCACATCAGCAATGTCGGGGTTTTCCGCCTCACTAACGACCACGATAAAGCTTCTGGTGGCGGAAGCGGTGCCTTTGGTAATGGTGGCGGTGAGGTAGACTCCCTGATCGCCTGCACCGAAGGCTGGGCGGGTTACCTTGCCGTCGGCTGAGATAACTTGCGGCTTGCTGCTGACCCAAGCAACGGTGGTTCCCCTATTCAAGCTGGTCATCAGGTTCATGTCCGCGACAATTTGGCTATCGCTTTGATTGGAACCGCTGCCATAGATATGAGTTTTATACAGCGATCTCTCGGCTAGCTCGACGTCATTGATGTCGGCATCCAAGGAGACGGTGAAGCTGTCCGACTGGAGAATCAGGCCGTTCTCACCCACCGCCACAAAGCAGTTGTTGCCGGCCGCAACTCCAAATAGCCGGATATAATTATTGCTGGTATAGTGATTCAGCGTCAGGCCGGAGGGCTGGATGAACCAGGTCACGCCGCCGTCGGCCGAGGCCATGATCTTGCCGTTCTCGCCTACTGCCACGAGATTACCGCCGCCATTAGTAATGCCCCAGCAATAGTACTGATCCAAATCGGTCTTAAGGATAGTCCAGTTTACTCCCTGATCCGAAGAGAGATAGACCTCGCCGTAGCCGCCCACCGCAGCGAATCTGCCGCCGGCGTAAACGATATCGGTGGGGTAGCAACCGCTGCTGCCCAAGTCGGTGACACGGGTTATGACGAATTCATCACCGGAGTCCGTATCCTTTTGAAATTTATAAGCCTGACCGGGGCTCATCGCGGCTAGAAATACGCCCTCTCCGTAAGCCACCGAAACAAAGGGGCAGCCAATGAAACCGGTGGTTACACTGGTCCAGGTCACACCGTCGGTTGAATACAGCACCACCGGCGTGGTGCCGTTTTTTATGTTTCCACCGACGACCACATACCAGCCGCTGCCATAGGCGATACCCTTCAGTTCCAGCGTAGTTCCCGAGGCTCGAGGCGTCCAATTTGTACCGTTGGGCGAGGTTAGGAGGGTTCCGTTTTTACCCACGGCGATGAACTGTCCGCCCAGGTAATCCACCTTATTCAGATTTTCCATTGTTCCTGAAGCTTGAATGGTCCAGGTCTGCCCATCGGGCGAGCTCTGAATCGTCCCGGCATCACCCACCGCTACATAGAGACTGCTGCCGTAAGCCACATCTTTCAGCGTCTTGGTAGTGCCGAGGGTACGGTAGCTCCAGCTTGTTCCTTCGTCATCGGAGGTATAGATATTGCCGTAGTTGTTCGTGGCTACAATGCGAGTGTCTTGGGAGGCAGCCGCATAAAATCCGGACAGCCCGCCGTGCGTCTTATCCGTCCAGCTCACAGCATTGGTCGAAGTCACGGTGAAGGCAGTGCCGCTGCTGCTGGGGAGGGTGGAACCTGCCGCGATAAATCTGTTGCCATCGAACTCCACTGATCTAAGTGTGGCATAAGAAGGACTGGTGACGGGCCTCGTCCAGGTCTCGCCATCACCCGAGGTAGCAAGGAAGTAGGGATTGCTGTCATTAATGGTATCACTACGTCCGCCCACGGCAACAAAGCTTCCATTACCGTAGGTGACGTCCCATAGGCTGTAGCTGGGGTCGGAGTAGGTGACTGTCCAGGTGATCCCGTCGACGGAGGTCAGGATTTTCCCCCGGAAATTTTGTCCTGTATTGGAGCGCGTACCGACGGCCACAAATTTGCCCTTTATATCGGAATAGACGATGGACTGCATGATGGTCTCTTGACCAATGGGATAGGTCACTGCATACGTTGTCCAACTTACCCCGTCGGTGGAGGTCAGAACTTTCTGGTCTGAACCGACGGCTACGAATTTACCGGCTCCATAAGCTACATCATGAAGCCAGAGGTGCGGGATCGACACCGGCTCGCTCCAGGTTACAGCATCGATAGAGGTATAGATATTGGCCGTGATATAGTCGACATAACCGACAAGCACGTATCTGCCGCCTCCGTAGGCGACACCGCCCAGACGGTCAAAATTCGTCTTCAGATTGGTCTTTGTCCAGCTCGCGCCGTCATCGGAGGTGAGCAGAGTGCCTTTTTCACCCACCGCGATGTACTTGCCGTTCACATATTGGATATTCTCAATAATATGAGACGACGGCAACGGCGCACGGGTATGCCACGCGGCGGTACCGGAGGGACCACCGGGTGTCGGTGTGGTCTCCGGGAATACGGCAGTGATGACGCCGGAATCGGTGGGGTTGCTCACTGCCGTCGCGCCTGCCACCTTAAAGAAGTTTTCTGCCACGCCCGTCAGGATATAGCCGGGTTTGGGTGTAAGGGTGATAGTAGCCGTGTATTCCGTCGCTACATCAAAGCTGCCGGACACGGATGGTGACCAGGAGACTGTTCCCGTATACTGCTCGGTCTCAGTGATGGTCGTGACCGGAGTTCCACCGGTAGCCGGCGCTGTCACACCCGCGATGTCTGCAAGGCTTATCACCGTGATTGTCTCCGGCGGGGTTCTTATATCAAGCTTTTCAACCGCACTAAAATTATTGTTACCCGCTTCGGCGACCAGATAGATGTCATAGTCGGTGTTGTGGTCCAAATTTGAGGACAATGTAATCGGCAATTCAATATTATCGCCAATCATCTGCCCTGCCCAAGTTAGCACCGGCTGGCCGTCAATATCGGCATGATCCTTGATCTGTTGGGCGGTGGGAGGGGTAGCGTTGTTGGGCAGCGCCACGTAACTTAAGACTCCTTCCAAGACCACCTTTGCAAGTACTACCACCGTCTTACTACCGACTGCCTGCGGTGGACCGACCTTCGGATAGCCCTCGGCAAAGCTCTGGGCAGGTAAAAGATTCAGATTTTTTGGTCCGGTACTCTCCGTATTCGCTGCGGCGATCCCGGCAGCGTTAAATATTGAACCAGCCTTTGGACTGATGGTGATGGTTTCAGTGCCGTTGGCGGGTCCATCAATCAGTTTCAATTGGATGATTGCTCCGGTTTCCCCGCCCGTGGGGGAACCTCCCACAACCTCGACCCTTCTGATGGTCGCGCCACTGACTTTCCCGCTATGTTGTGCGAAATTGATCTCAAAGTCATTCTCGTCAACACCGGTCGTATGAGCGGCATCACCATAGACACCCTCACTGAAATTGACGGTAATATAGCGATTCTTTGCATCCATCACCGCACCGGCGATCGTCGGGCCCGCCGATGGCGCTGGGGGATTGATTTTTAGCGTGTATGTCTCCCTATCAAAGGCCATATTGGCGTCGTAAACGTTGAGTATAAAGGAATAGGTCCCCGGAGTTGAAGGGGTTCCGCTCAATTGGCCAGTGCTCTGACCCAGAGACAGGCCGGCGGGCAAGGGACCGAACTGCAGATAAAATTTATAGGGCCCTGTGCCGCCGGTCGCCGCGAAGGTGTAAGTATACGGCGATCCGGCCGTCCCCTCGGTGAGGGTCGCTGCTGTGAGGGTTGGATGCGGGAGGGAGTTTGTAATGTCGAAGCTGGAAATCGCCGCCAGTAGCCCACCGTCCGACGCCTTCACCGTTCCCGGGGTGTAAATGACCCGAGCGGCCTCGCCGCCCTTGAGGGTGGTGCCAAGCGTCAGCAGGATACTTGTGGTATCCCCGCTGACAAGCGTCGCCGACGTTACGTTTTTATTGCCGCCCATATCATCGGCGACTATAAACCCCGCGGCGCCGCTACCCGGGCTTGCCATTTCCTTGTCAAAAACCAGCTGCACATTTCCATCCGGCAGTACATACGCCGATTGCAGCACAGGCGGATCTCCCGCCGCCGCGCTTGCCGTGACAGGCCAGAGGGACAGCAGCAGGCACACCGCCAGAAAAACAGACAGGATCCTGTTTCTTGTAGCATGGAATCGCATAAAAAAATCTCCTTTCTCAATTTTACATATTTTTATTTTTCGGTGATTGCCAGCGAATCCAGCAGTGCCTTGTATTCGGACTCCACATCGGTGTAATCGGAATCCGGCGCCGTCAGGCATATCACGGTGAAAAGGTCAGCGTCCTTTTGGATAAAATAAGCGTCGTACCGCATTTTTAGGCTGCCTGTGTCCACGGTATACTTCAGGTATTTCGCCTCCATGCCTCCTGCTTTATCGTCTTTGACATCCTCCCATGTGATATCATAGCCACCTTGGCTTTCCCTTTCCTTATAATCGGAAATTCTTGCCTCTAGGTCGTCGCCCATAAGACCCTGCTTCACCCAAAAATCTCCGGATCCGGAATCTTCTCTATAGCGAAGCAGTGTGGTGCTGTCGGTAAAGGCTGTCCAGCCTTCTGGCGGCGTGACCGTGACCGAATATTCCTTTCCGGCAGCGTCTCCTTTTGATGTGTTTGCATTTCCAGAGCCTGTCTTTCCGCTGGCTCCGCAGCCTGCCAAAATGCCGCACAGCAGTGCAAGCGCTATAAAAAGCGCCATATATTTTCTCATCTTCGATACCTCCTTGAGATATATTCAAATTTCGTTTCAATTTTACAATACAGGCATCAAAAAAATATAAAATGACTCCTGGGGGAAATATGTGCCGTAACCCCTTTGGAAATGAGCATAAGAGCCGTTTTATATTTCATCTGATCGGGGTAAAGACAGAAAATATTTTTGCAGAATGACCGTTTCGAAAGGCATAAAAAAACTGTCTCAGATCGGACTTATGCTTTTGAGACAGCTTCTGCTTGCAGAAAATGAATATGTTTCTTGTGTGCTTTAAATAAGGTGAATTATTATATATCAGAAGGCTCAACGTAATCCAGGAGATTGATGAGTTCATTGGATGCTGCAGAAAGAGGTACATCCTTTAGCCAGGCGATACCAATGTTCCTGGGGGGGATTTTTTCGATTGGCTTGATTTCATAGAGAAAGCCCTTATCCAAATCATCCTCGATGAAGTTTCTGATAACACACGCAATGCCAAAGTCATATTTCGCAAAATGCACCAGTAAATCGATATTTCCAAGCTCAAAATCAGGAATGACCGAGATGGAATGATTTGAAAAGTATTGGTCAATATAAAGTCTTGAATTGCTGTTTTTTTCGAGTAGAAGAATGGGGTGCTTCACGATCTCGGCTAAAGGCTGCCTTTGAATATGAAGGTGTCTGTATTTTTCTCCTGCGACAAAGCAATCTTGAACAGACATGATGTTTTTAAAATGAAGCTGTTCATCATGATAGGGCATGTTGATAATACCAAAGTCTATCTTACCGGCTTTCAGCAAATGAATAATCCCTGGTGTTGTCGGACATATAACGCGAATTTTAATGGAGGGGTGCAATGTATTAAATAGTTTGAGAAAAGGAACGAGATAATGCTTGCATAAAGTGTCGCTCACACCAACTCTCACCTCTCCGCTGAAAAGATTTTTCAGATCACTGATTTTTTTTTCACCAGTTGATATAAAGCTAAAGGCCTGATCGACATATTGATAAAGAACCTCTCCTTCGTGAGTCAATTTAACGCCCTTGGCTGTGCGAGAGAACAGGATACATCCCAACTCTTCTTCAAGCTGACGAATAGCTCTGCTTAAAGCGGGTTGGGTTATATAGAGGGAATCTGCAGCTTTTGATATACTTCCGTGATTCGCGATAGCATAAAAGGTTTTATACCATTCCAGATTCATACCTATAACCTCACTTTATAACTGGTATAAAGAATATGCATTTTATTTATACCACGAATTCTATTATAATCAAATTGTAAAAAAGTTCAAGGAGGTCTAGATTATGAAAACAAAAATAGGCATTAATGGATTTGGCAGAATTGGAAGAAACGCTTTTAAGGTTATCATGGAAAAGTATCAGAACGAGCTTGATATTGTTGCCATCAATGATTTGACCGATGCAAAAACTTTGGCTCATCTTCTCAAGTATGACTCGGTATATGGAAAGTTTTCCGGGACTGTTGAGGCACGGGAAGATGTATTAGTTGTGAATGACAAGCCAATAAAAATACTTGCTGAAAGAGATCCCGGCAACATTAACTGGAAAGACCTCGGGGTTGAGATTGTTCTGGAAGCTACCGGGTTGTTTACAAAAAGAGAAAAAGCCGAGGTCCATATAACCAAGGGAGGAGCGAAAAAAGTGCTTATTTCTGCTCCCGCGACAGGTGAAGATATCACTGTAGTTCTTGGTGTAAATGAGGAAAAGTATGATAAGAACGAGCACCATATCATTTCCAATGCATCCTGCACAACCAATTGCTTGGCACCTTTGGCCAAAGTACTGCATGATCATTTTGGAATCAGGAAAGGCTTAATGACTACCGTTCATTCCTATACAAACGACCAACGGATTTTGGATTTGCCCCATAATGATATAAGAAGAGCAAGAGCAGCAGCAATGTCTATCATACCAACAAAAACAGGAGCTGCAAAGGCAATAGGGCTTGTTCTTCCAGAGTTGGCAGGAAAATTAAACTGGTTTTCTCTAAGGATTCCAACTCCTGCTGTCTCAGTCGTTGACCTGGTGGTGGAGACTGAGAAGCCTGTTACCAAGGATGAGGTTAATGCTGTGCTCAAAGCTGCTGCAGAGGGCAAAATGAAAGGTATTTTCAACTATTCGGAAGAGCCTTTGGTTTCCATAGATTACAAGGGTGATCCAGCATCTTCTACAATAGATGCTTTGTCTACAATGGTTATAGAGAATAACATGGTCAAAGTTGTTTCGTGGTATGACAATGAATGGGGATATTCCAACAGATGTGCAGATCTAGCCGCTTTTGTTGCCAGAAAAGGCTTATGACAGGCATATATAGGCTTTCCGTGGTTTTGGGCTTTTCAAGTGAGCTCAACCAACGTGAGCTGCCCTGTGAGCTTGGTCTGGTTCATATCAATGATGCGTTGGTTTGATGACCCTTTAAAAACTAAGCGCAAATCTCTTTTCTCGATCACGAAACGCCCGTCTACCAAAATATCAGTTAATTCCAGCAAGTCCCCCCAGCTTGGGTGGGACCTGCTTTTTTCCAGAAGCTCCTCGTATGTATAGCCGGTATAAACCATTAGATGAAGAGTACGCTTTTTTATTTCTTGGGCGAGCCCAACAAGACCTTCCGCCTGCTCAAAGGGTTCTCCGCCGCTCAAGGTGATTCCGTCCAAAAGCGGGTTACTGGCGATTTCTTTAAGGATGGTGTCAACCTCGATCAAGGTCCCGCCTTCAAAGGAATGGGTTTCCGGATTATGACAGCCGCGACAATGATGCTTGCACCCTTGGGTGAATATGACATACCTGATTCCCGGCCCGTCCACTATGGACTCTTTGACGATTCCCGCTATTCTTAATTTAGAATTCATTTGTCCCTCATCCTGCATTCACTGCTAGAGGTGTATTTCTTGCGAAACACACCTCTATAGCGTAAGTACATTTTTATTGTTCCTAAAAATGCTTAACCCGATCCTTTTCCTCAGCTTTTTTCGCATCGTTGAAGCGGTCCAGAGTTCCAACCAGATACCCTGTGATACGCCGTATCCTCTCAAATCTGATAGCCCCTTCTTTTCTTCCGCAGGAAGGGCATTCGTCCCCAATGATCCCTGTGTATCCGCAAACAGGGTCACGATCCACCGGATGGTTGATGGAGCCATATCCGATACCGGCTTCCTTCATGGCTCGTACCATCTTCTCGAAAGCTTCGAGATTATGTGTAGGATCTCCGTCAAGCTCAACATAGGTGATATGGCCGGCATTGGTGAGCTCATGATAGGGGGCTTCCAGCCTTATTTTATCATAGGCGCTTAGCTTATAATAAACCGGAATATGGAAGCTGTTGGTATAGTACTCTCTGTCCGTGACTCCCTCAATTGTTCCAAAGAGCTGCCTGTCCATACCGACAAAACGTCCGGCAGTTCCTTCGGCAGGTGTTGCAATTAAGGAGAAGTTCATTTTATACTTCTCGCCGGCTTCGTCCATACGTTTTCTCATACGTCCGATGATTTCAAGGCCCAGGTTTTGGGCTTCTTCCGATTCGCCGTGATGCTTCTGCATCAAAGCCTTAAGGCACTCCGCAAGGCCTATAAAGCCTATCGTCAGCGTACCGTGCTTCAAGACCTCGCGCACTTCATCCTCCCAATCGAGCTTGTCCGAATCCAGCCAGATGCCCTGCCCCATAAGAAAAGGAAAATTCTTAACCTTTTTTCTAGCCTGTATTTCAAATCTTTCTATGAGTTGAGCAATCACCAGATCGATTTTCTTATCCAGCTCCTCAAAAAAGAAATGGACGTTTTTGTTGCTCTTTAAAGCTATTCTGGGAAGATTAACAGTTGTAAAGCTCAAGTTTCCTCTTCCGAACATAATTTCTCTGTCCGGATCGTAAATATTACCGGCTACCCTTGTCCGACACCCCATATAGGCGATCTCGGTTTCCGGATGCCCCGGCTTATAATATTTCAAGTTAAAAGGTGCGTCGATGAACGCAAAGTTGGGGAAGAGCCGTTTTGCGCTTACCCGGCATGCAAGCCTGAATAGATCATAATTGGGCTCACCGGGGTTGTAGTTGACACCTTCCTTGACCCTGAAGATATGAATAGGGAAGATAGGTGTTTCGCCGTTGCCCAACCCGGCTTCCGTTGCCAATAGCAGGTTTTTTATGACCAGCCTGCCTTCAGATGTCGTATCCATGCCATAATTGATGGAACTGAAGGGGATTTGAGCGCCCGCTCTGCTGTGCATGGTATTGAGATTATGTATAAAAGCCTCCATGGCCTGATAGGTGTTCCGGTCCGTTTCTTTTTCAGCCATTTCCTTGGTAAAGGCCTGTATCCTTTTGACTATCGTCTCATCCTTAATGAGCTCCATGAGAAGCTTTGCTTCCTGTCTTTGATAGGTTTCCAGGGAACCCAGGCAGGGAAAGAGCCCTTGATCTTCCTTGATTTTGTCCTCTATTTCATCTATCTTAATCTGGACATCATCTATTTCTGTAAGAAGATTCAACGCCTTAGCCAGGTTTTGCCTGTACAGCTTGGTGTAAGTCTTTGAAACACCTCGGGCCATTCCATAATCAAAATTCGGGATGCTTTGGCCTCCATGCTGATCGTTCTGGTTCGATTGGATGGCAATACAGGCAAGCGCCGAATAACTGTGTATGTCGTTGGGCTCTCTTAAATAGCCATGACCAGTGTTGAAGCCACCCATAAACAGTTTTTCAATATCAATCTGGCAGCAGGTTGTGGTAAGTGTAAGGAAGTCCATGTCATGAATATGGATATCCCCTTCTTTATGAGCTTTTGAGTGCTCCGGCTTCAAGACGAACATTTCATAGAATTGCTTTGCTCCCTCCGAGCCATATTTGAGCATGGTACCCATGGCTGTGTCGCCGTTAATGTTGGCGTTTTCACGCTTGAGATTGTTATCTTTTGCCTCCTTAAAGGTCAAATCCTCATAAATTTTCATCAAGCGGGTATTCATTTCACGTACACGGGTTCTTTCTGCACGATAAAGAATATATTCCTTTGCAGTTCTGGCATGACCGGTATCTATGAGAACAATTTCAACGGCATCCTGTATTTCTTCAACGGTGGGGAGCTTTTTGCCTAAATTCTTTTCAAGGTATTCTGCAACACTTTCTGCCAAGGTAAGCGCAACAGCATAGTCTTTCCCTCCGGTAGCACTGGCCGCTTTAAAAATGGCATTTGCAATTTTCTCAAGATTGAATGGTACTTCTCTTCCGTCTCTTTTTCTGATTTTTGTAATCATAATGTTTTTCCCCTTCGTACAAAACTTTAATGTCTTAGAAAACAATAGCCTCAGGACTAGGTGTCATGAGGCTACATAATAGTTGCCTGATAAATCACAATATTTAGATAGGAAAATACTAACACATACAATATGTAGTGTCAATAGCTCTTTTGTTAAATTCAGATCTAGGAGGACTTAAAATATTACTTCCATATGATGCCTTACTTCTTCCACTTGGACAGGGCATCGGCCAATGCTGAGTTTATGGTAGTCTCGGCTTCCTGTTTCTTAAGAAAATTAGTGACCTCTTTTTTATTGACATGCTCGTCTTTGCGCTTTTTAAAGGCAGACAGCTTTTCTCGATAGCCGCAGGCACAGAAGAAGGATTTGTCGTCGCCTTCCCCGCGTATTTCCATTTTCTTGTGGCACTCGGGGCATCGTGCGTTGGAGGTCATGGAGAGGCTCTTGCGGAAGCCACATTCCCTGTCGGGGCAAATCAGCATCTTTCCCTTTTTGCCATTAACCTCAAGAAGGAATTTGCCGCATTGCTCGCATTTTTCACGTGTCATATTTTCATGCTTATAGACATGACTGCTGGATATAACAGCACCTACAAGGCTTGTGGCGTAATCCTTCATTTTGGTTACAAAAACTTTAGAGTCAGACTGCCCTTTGCTGATTAAGGAGAGCTGCTGTTCCCACTTGGCAGTAAGCTCAGGAGATTTTAAATCCGAGGGGACCAATTCTACAAGCTGAATGCCCTTTGATGTTGGGATGATTTCCTTCCCTCGCCTTTCTACGTAAAAGCTGTCAAAGAGCTTTTCAATGATATCTGCCCTGGTTGCGGGTGTACCCAGTCCGCTGGTGCCTTCAATGACCTCGCGCAGTGCTTTATTGTCCATGTATTTTCCCGGATGCTCCATGGCCGAAAGTAAGGTCGCCTCAGTAAAACGCTTGGGTGGTGCGGTTTTACCGTTAACGGCTCGCGCTGACATCAGAGGCTCTTTTTGGCCCTTAATAACGGGAGGCAGCGATTGATGGGTATCCTCATCACTATTTCCGTCTTCATCTATATCTTCCGCCTTATCGCCATCATAAACGCTTTTCCAGCCTTGTGAGGTGATGATGCGGCCCTTGGCTGTAAACAGCTCTCCAGAGACATCTACTTTTACAGTAGTCTGTTCATATTCAAAAGCAGGACTCAATACGGCGATGAACCGCTTGACAATTAAGTCGTAAATATGACGTTCATCGCTGTTCAAAGCCGAGAGGTCCACATATTGCTCAGTGGGTATAATGGCATGATGGTCGGTGACCTTGCTGTTGTCCACCAGGCGTTTGGTTACGTTGAATTTGTTACGCAAAAGATTTTGAGCCGACTTCATGTAAGGACCGATGGCAATGCTCTTTAATCTCTCGGTCAATGTAGGGACTATATCGTCGGTGATATAGCGTGAATCGGTCCGGGGATAGGTAACCAGCTTGTGATGCTCATAAAGGCTCTGCATTAAGGATAGGGTCTTTTTGGCCGAATAGCCGTACTTTTTGTTGGCATCCCGCTGGAGCTCGGTTAGATCATAAGCGAGAGGCGGTAATTCTCTTTTAGCCTCTTTCATGACTTCCATGATTGTACCTGTCTGACCTGTAACCTTTGAGACAACAGCATCTGCCTGCGCCTTGTCAAAAATGCGGGACTGACCTGTTTTTTTATCCTGCCACAGAACGCTGAAGCCCTTAAGGTTCGCCATAATGGTCCAATAGTCCTTGGGTACAAACCGTTTGATTTCATTATCACGCTCTACAATCATAGCCAGAGTTGGAGTTTGAACCCTGCCTGCAGAAAGCTGGGCATTATATTTACAGGTAAGGGCTCGGGTCACATTAAGCCCGATGAGCCAATCGGCCTCGGCCCGGCTCTGGGCTGAAAAGTAGAGATTATCATACGCCTTGGATGGCTTCAGATTTTGGAACCCTTCTTTAATGGCCTTATCGGTCTGGGAAGAAATCCATAAACGACGAATGGGCTTCTTAAAGCCTGCCTTCTCGATAATCCAGCGTGCCACAAGCTCGCCTTCTCGACCTGAGTCAGTAGCAATAATGAGCTCACTTACATCATCCCTGTGAAGAAGGCCTCTAACAATTCCGAACTGGCGAGACGTCTCCTTAATGACAACCAGCTCCATCGTTCTAGGGAGCATGGGCAAATCTTCAAGATTCCAGGACTTATATTTCTGATTATAAACATCAGGGTCGGCCAGCGTGACCAAATGGCCCAGGGCCCAGGTCACAATATGGCGGGCTCCTGAAATAAAGCCATTGCCATTCTGATTACATTGAAGTACCTTTGCGATATCTCTTGCCACAGAGGGCTTTTCGGCCAATATTAATGTCTTGCTCATTTTGACACCTTCCTTATGTAAGCAAAAACTGCACTTTCGTAAACTAAACACTGTTTCGTTTTAAGCCATTCTCATTATACACTATAACTGTGTTCCTGAGACTTGGAAATCGTCTCAAATATGAAATATTATAAAAGAATTTTATTCTTCACTAATCATTTTTGCAAAGCATACTTGACATAATATGCAAAGCGAGCTATACTTAAAATGCAAAGTTAACATTGCAAGTGTGAGTGAAAGAAACACACAACAAGAACAACCCAGGAAAGGGGAGGTTATTTGAAAACACGAATTCAAGAGCTTCGAAAAAAGCATAAATTGTCGCAAGAGGAACTAGGCCTTGCAGTAGGCGTCACAAGGCAAACAATTACCTCTATTGAGTGTGAGAAATATACCGCTTCTTTAGTTCTCGCCTATAAAATAGCAAAATATTTTGGTTTGCCTATTGAAGAAGTCTTTAATTTTTCAGATGTGGAGGATTTATAGTATGGAAAAGTTTAAGGAAAAAATTCGTCTTAGGGTTCTTTTGATGGCCATTGTTACCATTTGTATATCCGTCAGCTATATTTGTCTGTCACTTAATGCAGATCGCTTGCCCCCAATTCATGATTTTATCAGAGGTTTTCAATTTGGTGCCTTTTCTGTCGTGATTGTCATTTTAGTCTTTTTCTTGGCTAAATATTTAGGATCATTAAAGAATGAAGAGGCTCTCAAAAAACTATACATCGAAGAAAATGATGAGCGCACCATTATGATTATGCAAAAGACAGGTGCTTATGGTATAACGATATGCGTCGTTGGTCTTGCTTTCGCAACGGTGATAGCCGGTTTCTACAATGAAATAGTCTTCTTTGCTTTGTTGGGAGCTACTGTGTTTACAGCACTGATCAAGGGTTGTTTCAAGATATACTATCATCGCAAGTTTTAAGGGTATCCTATAAAGTATTCTGTCACTGGAGCGTAACGGATGAAAAGATTCAAAAAGATCTATATTGAGATAACGAATGTATGTAATCTGGCCTGCAGCTTTTGTCCACAGACAAGGCGGAAAGCTGAGTTCATGAAAATAGGCACCTTTGAGAAAATCCTGGATCAAATTAGACCCCATACGGATTATATTTATTTTCATGTCAAAGGTGAGCCGCTTCTGCATCCGGAAATAGATGATTTTTTAGACTTAAGCTATGAAAAGGGTTTCAAGGTTAATATCACAACCAATGGAACACTAATCGATAAAGCTGGAGACAAGATCATCAGTAAACCGGCCCTGAGGCAGGTTAACTTTTCATTGCACAGCCTGGATGGAAATGAAGGCTATAAGAATAAAGATGAATATATCCGCAGCATTCTGGACTTTGTCCATGAAGCCAGAGATAAGTCAGATGTTATCGTAGCTTTTAGATTATGGAATTTGGATCGGGATCATGGGGATCATCTTAGTGAAGGAAATGATGAACTGCTGGAGATCATTGAGAAAGAGTTCCAACTAAGCTATAAAATACAGCATAATATCAGCACGGGCAGGGGAATTGAAATAGCTAACAGGGTTTATCTCAATCTGGATCACCAATTTATGTGGCCTGACCTAAAAGAGGATGAAGATAACGGCAACGGTTTTTGTTATGGGCTTAGAGATCAGGCGGCCATTCTGGTCGACGGAACGGTGGTGCCCTGCTGTCTTGATGGTGAGGGTGTCATTAATCTGGGGAATATCCATGACAGCCATTTTTCTGAAATCGTAGAGAGTGAAAGAGCTAAGGCTATTTTCAATGGCTTTTCACGAAGATATGCGGTTGAGGAGCTATGCAGAAAGTGCAGCTATAGAAAAAAGTTTTAGAGAAGCAGGAGAGGACGGTTTTTGTGATTCCGCTATCGGAAGCATATGAACCGTCCTCCTTGCTCCTAGGGTCTTACGGGTTTTTCAAAACTTGTATTATTCTCTCGAAGGCTCTTTTTGAGATCTAAAGCTATTTAGCTTTTTGATCAGTGTTCTTAAGTATTCTTCATTTACCCGCTCACGTAAACAATATTCTCTAACATTGTCATAGTGGTCTTTATTCTGGTATCCATGGAGAAATATAAACATTTGGTAACTCCTTTTTCAATTATTCATTCCACAAAAAGTACATAAAAATACCGCAGATAACGACCATCCGCGGCTAAAAGAAACATGCTCTGTTTCAGGAGTGTATCAGGACCTTCAAAAGACAAAAAAACACGCTGCCAAAGCGTGTGTACTGATGATTTGTCCTATACACCATTCAGGGTTGACTGTCGGCCTACCGACTTATACCCTGAACAACTTGGTTGCTCGAAAGTAGTTGCATAGGCAGCAAAAGAATCCTGGGGGGAATTTTCTGAGCGCCTATGCCCATATTCAATTAGTTAGAAACCACCTTACTCTTCAATACGAACATTATTCAACAACTCCTTTCGATTAAATTTACCTCAGCATAATGTGGCAAATCTAAGTATATAGGCATCCTGGCGAGTTCTCAATATACACTTTATGTATAAATCATTCTATACAAAGAATGCATGAGAGAGAATGCAAAAGGACGGTACTTGCGCCTCCCATAGAAGAAGCATAAATACCGTCCCTGTACCTATAAAGGTCTTTCTAATTTAAGCATTCTGTCTTTTCTTCTCACCGATGCTCAGAATCAGATTAAGAATGATACCGAAGATGGCTGCGCCGGCAACGCAAGGAACCTCTATACCAAAGAAGGGGATATTTCCATTAAATTTGTAGTTGCCGCCAATTCCGATAATCATAATGGTAGCGATAACCGCAATATTTTTAGAGCTGAACAGGTCGACTTTTTTCTCAACCATAATGGCGATACCCTGAGCCGCAATGGCACCGAACAAGTATACTTCAAGTCCACCGATAACTGCTGTAGGGATGGAGTAAATGGCATTGATAAGGGGGGTGAAGCAAGCAATAACCATGGCAAGAACAGAAGCAGCCATCAGAACGGGAATGGAGAATACTTTGGTAATTGCCATTGCGCTGATGTTTTCACCGTAGTTGGTGCCTGCAGGTCCGCCAACCAAACCGGAAACCATATCGCCGATACCGTCACCGATTAAATTGCTGCCAAGTCTGTCGGCAATGTCGTATGTTTTTTTGCTGCCCTTTTTCTTAGCCAGATCATTGACATATATGTCCAACTGATAGATGTGAGCAGTTGACTCAGGTATGGTGGCGATAGCGATGGGCATAATGGCCATAACCGCCATCAAAGAAGGTTTAGGAAGGGTGAATATGGGGAGGGCGAAAATACCGCTGTTAGCTGCTTCAGGCAAAACCTTAAAGAGATTGATTCCTGTTGCAAGCTGGATAATGAAGGCGGTGAGGCATCCGACGATTGGGCCTAAGAGCAATGGAAGCTGCCCGGCCATTCCTTTGAGATAGACAGAGAACATGATGGTTGAAAGCATGGTAACCAAAGAAACAATCCAAGCCATGTTCATTCCCAATGCTTCTTGTCCTACCGGCACATTAATGGCATTGGCTGCTGAAGCGGCATCTCCTAAAGCGGTACCGGCTAACGTCAAACCGATAACCATTGCGATAGGGCCTGTGATGGAAGCGGGAAGAACCTTTTCAATGGACTCTCTTCCAAATCTTTTAACAATGAGGCCTGCTGCGATTGATACGAAACCGGACATGATGATACCGAATTGCGCAACGGCTATTTTTTCATTTAATGTCGCTGTCGCAAGAGCATCGGAAGCCATTAAGCTGCCTATTGCTGTTACATAGGAGAAGCTGGATCCGTAATACAGCGGAATTTTTCTTCCGGTAACCAGAATGAAGCAGATCGTTGCAAGACCGCTTGCGAAAATGGTTGTTGAGATATGGAAGCCTGTGATAATAGCTACAGCTACAGTGGCAGGAAACATGACGATAACCTGTTGAATAGCATAGAGCAAAAGTTTCCATATGGGCGGCTGTTCATCGGGCAGATAACCGATTTGCTGTTGTTCTTTGACCATGATAAAGTCCCCCTTGATATAATAAAATTTTAATTGAAAACTTTCTCAAACAATTGAACACTGGTGTCACCATCGTATTCTTTTAAATGAACCGCTACGACCTCCGCGTTGGAGGTTGGAATGTTCTTTCCGACAAAATCGGCACGAATAGGAAGCTCGCGATGGCCTCGGTCGATTAAAACAGCAAGCTGGATTGCGGCTGCCCTACCCTGAGCCATGATGGCGTCCATGGCTGCGCGTACGGTTCTTCCGGTATAAATGACATCGTCTACTAAAATCACATTTTTACCCGCTATAGAAAAAGGTATGTCTGTGGCATTAAGAATCGGGTCCTTAGTTACATTGGAGAGGTCGTCCCGATAAAGACTGATGTCAAGCACCCCCATATCGACAGTTCCGCCCTCGATGGTATGAATGGCTTTTGCCAGTCTTGCGGCTATGGGAATACCACGTGTTTTAATGCCAATGAGGCAGAGATTATCAATACTGTGATTCTTCTCGATAATTTGATGGGCAATGCGGACTATAGCGCGTTCGACTGCAATTTCGTCCATGATCTGGGCTTTGAACTTCATTTATGTCTCACCTCCATCTGTCATCTGATGCGATACCTAAAAAAATACAATAAAAAATCTTGCCTTTGCAGACAAGATTATGCTCCACATAACTAAAGGTCATACTTAGTCCTATAACCTTTATTACCCGTTATATAACATCTTGTCGGCATCTCTGTACCAAACTTAAAGACATATTTTTCTCTCATATTGTAACATTCAAAAATTTATTATGCAATAAAAATCAAACAAAAAATTGTCGCTTATTGTTGCTCGTAAATTGAAAAAGTAAATTCCACCCCCATAGGGACATGGTATGGAAATTAGTTTTTCAAACACAATACTGGAAGTTAGTCTTTCAAATAGTTATGATGTCTGTGGCGGTGCCCTTTTAGGAGAT
>JAEZTB010000059.1 GCA_023443745.1 Bacillota bacterium | reverse complement strand
TTTTGAGGGGGCTATTTTCCGAAAATCCAGCGTTGTCGTCAGTCGGAATAAAGCAATTATTCCTCCCTCCTCCGCCTTGTCTTTTCGAAAAATATCTCCCCTAAAAATCGGGTTTTATTATTTAGCTATTCCTAAAATAGTGCCGTTCGGCACATACCGGAATAAAATATACCCTCTATACTGAAAGTGTAGAGGATTTTTTTGTGCCCGGAAAGCATACCAAAAGCCGAAAGGGGAATCACACTTGATGAGCAAAATCCTGAAGGTTACACCAAACGACGATTACACACTGCTTGTTGAATTTGAGCAGGGCAATAAAATCCTGTTTGATATGAAACCTATGCTGAAATCCTTGCCCTTTCGGTGCTTGAATGACCTGAATCGCTTTAAGAACATTACATTGGAAGAAAAAGCCATCCTTTGGTCTGACCCAACGATCGATGAAAGTATAATACCTCTGCGACTGACAGTGGACAATATGCTGTTTACCATACGAGGGTAGAAGAAGTGGGAAAGATTTTACTTTTAAAATCTAGAATGATTGAGAGGAGTAAAAGAATGAAGAAAATTTTAGTCTGCTTGCTGGCATTTGTGCTAATTCTGTCTTTTACGGGGTGCAGTCGGGAAAAGATGGTTGATGCCCCGTCCGGTAAGCCGTCAGAAAGCCCGTCAGTAACCCCGGATTCGGTAGATTCTAAACTCACCGAAAGTCCATCGGCAGTCCCGGACGCCAATATCTCCAAACCCGATGAAAGCAAGCAGGAGCCCGTGTCGGAACGGCTCTCTGATGCGTTTATCAACACGATTAAAGGCGAAAAATACTATATGAGCTATACCGTTAACGTAAAGGGCAATGGGCAAGAGATGAAAATGGAAGTTGTCCTGGCTATGGACGGAAAGAACTCGGACACGCTGGTGGATATGGGCGGTTTTAAGATGCACTCGCTGTTGAAAGACGGTAAATATTATATGATCAATGATAGCGAAAAGACATATCAAATTCTTGATGTTCCGATGGATACCAATGGCGCACAGATGCCGAGTATGGATAACGATGTCGTCTTTACAGGCAGCGGCACTGATACTGTGAACGGCAAGACTCTTCCCTATGATGAATACAAGACCGATGAGGGGACAGCACGCTATTTTATGGACGGAAAGAACCTGTATGCGATGGTATTCAAAGCGGATAGCGCAGAAATGCTTATGATTGTTAAGGAGCTTTCCACAACCATCCCTGCGGGGATGCTGGAATTGCCCACAGATTATAAAGAAGGCGAAGGCACATCATTCAATTTTTCCGGTGAAGCGGAGGGCACACATGATTTTGGGAAAGATGAAAATACTGTAGGCGAAGGTAGCAGTAACTGGCCTGCATCGGGGCTGGGATTCCATCTTCCTACGTATTTTGGCAGTGGAAAAAGTAAAGTATTGGAGAACAGCGAAGATAAGGTCGTAATTCATATGGAGTCTGTGCCACAGGAAGACGCTAACGACTATTTTGAGTTTGTCCAATTGTGCTTTGATAAGGAACAAAAGGAAACGAATGATAACGGCATGCGTACTTATACAGCAAAAAACAATGAGGGCGAAAGATTCGAACTTACTTATAAAGACGGCACTATGATGATTACTCTAAACAAAGATTAATACATCGGGAGGAAATTTATTATGAAACGCTTATCAATTATTTTACTGACAATGATTCTATTGCTCTCTTTCACCGCATGCTCGTTGGGAAGAGATTCCGCCAAGAATCCCGAAAAGTCCGGATTTGTGGGGGATAAGGAAAACGACAAGGCAGATGGAGACCATGAAAAAGATGCTGCAAAGAATGATGAAGATGAAGCGGTTGATGATGCTATGAGAGAGGCAGGAAAAATACTTAATCCGGACAGGACGAAATGGCCGAAGGAGATCATGCATCCCGACATGCCGGAATTTACAAAAGGCAAAATGAACGCATGGGCACCATGGGAAGCGAGCAACGATTACAATATCTTCATGCTGATTGTGGATGTCAGCGTGAAGGATGTTGAAGAGTATGAAAAAGAACTGGAGGCTGCCGGTTTCACCGGGGGGAGCAGTCGAGTTGCCAGCGATAATGAAAGCCGATTTCACAAGGACCTGTACGATGTGGAACTAAAGATGAATTCAGATACTATCCTTGAAATAAGCTCCTATAAAACAGAAACAGTTGAGTGGCCGAAGGCGCTTTCGGATATACCTCCTGTAAAAGCCGGTAATCTGACATATGCCTATGGTGCTAACGAGGAGCAGCCGGATTCCATTCAGCTGTATTATATAAACCTTACGCCGGAAGAGCTTACGAAATGGCGACAGGAGCTTGTCAAAAACGGCTTTGTCGAAAGTGACTGCTATGACAACTACGGCAGCCTTAATGCTGAAAATAAAAAAATCAACGTCAAGACCTTTGCCACAGTAAATATTTCTTATGAGGACAATGGTACCAACGAATGGAATATTGATATTGGGTTTGAAAAGTAGGTAAGGTGCCGAACCCATGACGGAGAAAATAAACTAACGGAGGTAATTACAATGAAGCGAAAAATTATGGTAATTCTTTTAACCCTTATCATGCTGGTAGGCATGATAGACATTTCCAATGCTGCGGGAACCCCGCCGGAGAACCTTTCTCCGCCTTTAAACCTAGGGGTAGCGGATTACATGGGAAGCGGCGTAAACTGCACCATAAGCGCGCCCGACGACCTGCGGGCACTGCTTGATCTTACCGAAGAAGAGCGCGGATATCACATGACGCTTCGCGGCCAGATCGATTTTAAAATCGATGGCGGAAGCTGGCACCATACAGCCGCCTGGGATGATCCCGCCACTTACACAAAATATGCGCTGAATTATTACAATTCGATACAAGGAGGACAATGGAAGCAATATCTGGGACAAGGCGGGATTCAGTTCCCCAGCATGTTCCCGGATGAAAAAAATGCGCCTCCCCGCGATGGATTTCACAGCTGGAATTGGTACAAAAGCCACTCCATTACGTTCAGAGCCCGTTTTGCCGTTGACTGTTATAACAACGCCAAAGGAATCAAAAGCCTTGTATTTTCAGATTGGTCACAGGAATATGTTTTGTCCGATAATGTCAAAATGGATTACAAGAAGATTCTAAATACTAACGCACCCAAACTGATATCATCCAAAATTACCGAGGAGGGCGTAAACAAGGTACCAACCGTCTGGATTGACCTGGACAAACACCTTGCCGATACACAAAAGCTCAACGCCGCAGCAGATAACAGTATGTGGATTGAGGTATGGATGCGAAAGGACGGTGACAAGGAATTTAAGAAGGTTGGAGAAGAACGTTTCGCAAAGGAGCGTTTTGCGCTGAATGTAAGTTCTTATTACAAAGACACCGGTATAACCGATTTTACTGCCGCGGCCTACGAAGTCAAGGTCCGGTATAAGGTTGATGAAAGGGCCTACAAGCAATCGGGCGCGACCTCACAGAACTGGCTGTACAGCCCCTATTCCAACACGCTTTCCTACGGAATGCCCGCTTGGAGTAATGCAACCAAGAATTTTGAAGGCGAGCTAAAAAAGGCTGATGATGCGGGACTTATTCCGGACATTTTGAAGGGGCAAGACCTTACCAAGCCGATTACACGTGCCGAGTTTGCCTCTGTGGCTTTGAAACTATACGAAAGCCTTTCCCAAAAGGTGATTTCTCCCGCCCCGGATAATACCTTTACCGATACTAAAAACATAGATGTTCTCAAAGCATATGCAGCGGATATCGTACTGGGAACAAGTAAAGGAACCAATGTCAAATTTGAGCCTGACAAGTTTATAAGCCGCGAGCAGTGCGCCGCCATGCTTACCAGAGTATATAAGAAGTTAAACTGGGAGGGCTGGACACAGGAGGGTGACAGTACCTATACCAAGCACACCCTTGATTATAAGGATGTTAAGCCTTTTGCCGATGATGCAAATATTTTCCCGAATTTCAAACCGTCAGTCTACTTCATGGCAAAGTTTAAAATCATATTAGGTGGTTCCAACAATTTGTTTGTTCCAAAGAATGTCCCAACTAAGGAGGATGCTAAGAATTATACAAATGCCACCCGGGAGCATGCTCTGCTCTTCAGCGTCCGAACCTTTGAAAATATAGACAAAATCGTGGACGGTGGACCGGTGAATAAGGACATAAATCCTTGAATAGCACAAGGTAAACAGACATTAGGATGATAAAACAGGCTGAGAGTCAATTCCCTCAGCCTGTTTTTCTCTTAGTGCGCCACGCATGGCGCGTTACTTGCGGAACCGCTTGAGTGGTGGTGGGAGAGGTCGGCTGCTCAATTAATGGGAAGTTAAATTTTGATCATCCCTAAACAGCTGTTATTCTCTGAAAAAATGTGGAATAATATGAT
Source organism: Bacillota bacterium (assembly GCA_023443745.1). Classification (GTDB taxonomy): domain Bacteria; phylum Bacillota; class Clostridia; order DSM-8532; family DSM-8532; genus DTU059. Next base: position 161,606 of record JAEZTB010000059.1, on the reverse strand, counting down.
TGTCAGTGTTCCTTAAAATGGTGGAGGAATTTTTTTTGCGAATTGTAGCTTTTGTAGGGTCAAGTGGAACCGGAAAAAGTCATCGAGCCCTTTGGGTGGCTAGAGAGAATGGTTTGGATTATATTATAGATGATGGGCTCCTTATTCATGAAAATGCCATTGTAGCTGGGAAATCAGCTAAAAAGGCACCTTCTAAGATAAGCTCTGTTAAGGTTGCCCTCTTTGTAGAAGAGTCCCATAAAAATGAAGTCAGGGAAGCAATTTTAAAACGGTCACCTAAAGGTATTCTCATACTGGGTACCTCTGAGGGCATGGTAAATAAAATAGCACAGACTCTTGAATTAGGTGAGTTCAGTGAGTTTATCTATATCGAGGATGTTGCAAGCAGTTATGAAATTGAACAGGCCCGCAATACACGAACCAAACAGGGTAAACATGTCATTCCTGTTCCTGCCATGCAGCTGAAAAAGCAATTTTCAGGTTATTTTCTGGATCCTCTTCAGTTATTTAGGCGGAAGGGAAAAGGCGAATTTCAGAATATAGGCGAAAAATCGGTGGTGCGGCCTACTTTCAGCTATTTTGGCAATTATACCATATCGGATTACGCCATCTACCAGGTAGTGAACCATATCCTCGTTGATATGCCCCAGATAGAGAAAGTAACGCGCTTTCGTACCAATAATGGTCCGGATGGACTTTATATTGATATAGATGTTATAATGGTGTTTGGTTACAATTTATTGGAAGCTATTAAAAAAGCTCAGGCAACTATTCAATTAGAGCTGGACAGATTCGCAGGCTTCAATGTTAATCATCTGGTTATCAATATCAAGACCCTGGTTCTTAAAAAGACCTCGTAGGACTTATCCAAATGCAGAAGTCATGGGAGGAAATTTAAAGTGTCTGATGTCGAAGGCTTAAAAACCAATTATAACGGTATGGATGATGAAGCAGTACTGGTTCACGTTCGCTCCGGCTGCAAGCGGGGGATAGAGCACCTGATAGAAAAGTACAAGCCCCTCGTAAGGGCAAAAGCCAGGAGCTATTTTTTAGTCGGGGCAGACCGGGAAGATATTGTTCAAGAGGGCATGATTGGATTATTTAAAGCGGTCCGGGATTATAAGAACGACAAGAGTATTCCGTTCAGGGTTTTTGCCGAAATGTGCATTACGAGGCAGATCATAACGGCTGTAAAAACAGCAACACGGCAAAAGCATATTCCTTTGAATTCTTATATATCTCTTAATAAGAAAATCTTTGATGAAGATTCCGACAAGGTTCTTATAGAAGTTATACAGGAAATATCAGTGACGAATCCTGAGGAACTCTTTATCAGCAAGGAAGAATATACCGTCATTGAGAACAAAATGATGGAGCTCTTAAGTCCATTTGAAAAAGAGGTCCTGACAAAATACCTGGGGGGAATCGCCTACCAGGATATCGCAAAGCAGCTTAAAAAGCCGGTTAAATCAGTGGATAACGCCCTGCAGCGACTTAAAAAGAAAATTGAGAAAAGTGTTCAATCTGTTAAAGCTGAGGATGCTTTTTAAAAAAAGAAGAACCTGTTGATAACAACAGGCTAAACTTAAAAAATGTGCTAAAAAGGAGGTAAAAGTATGTTAAGGTATCAGTGTCAGCTTTAATTATATAAGAAATTTGTCGAAATAGCAAGAAAGTATTTAGGTTATATAATTCCATTGTAAAAGTATTTTATATGACTTTGAGCTAGAATACCCTGCTTAAGGTCATATGCAGTATAAATAGAATTTTACTTAATCTAAGGGGGAAAAATCTATGATGATTAAATGGAAAAAAGAGTACAGCTGCTATGATTCAACGATTGATGAACAGCATATGAAAATGATTGACATGATCAATCAAATGAGCGACATCGCTTCAATAGACGACGGCTATGACCGCTATGACGAGATTGTAAAGATCTTTAACGGGCTTAAGGACTATACGGTTTACCACTTTAATCATGAAGAAGGACTGTTTGATCAGCATGGATATGACTCCTTCAATATTAAAATTCAGAAGCTGGAACATAAGAGCTTCATTAATAAGGTTGCGGCCATCAATTTATATCAGCTCGACGAAAATCAGACAGAAACTGTCAGGTCGGTTTTGGAGTTTTTAAGTAAATGGCTCGATCATCATATTTTAGTCACAGACAAGAAATTTGGAAGCTTTCTGGAGGAAAATGCGAAAGCATAAGTATAGGTTATAAGCGGTGGTTCTACCATCGCTATTTTCTTAAATGGGCCGAGGCTTACTAACGGGTCGAGCCATCTGTGCGCACTCTTGTGGTGTGAATAGTGTTATCGGAAATATGAAATATTTTACAGACCCCTGTTTTACTTGACAAAATACTGTATAATAATAACAGCACCTGTTACCGAAATCGAAGATTTCGAACCCCTAAAGGCAGCGGGTACCGAGTTATTGAAACACGTTGTATTATAATAAGTAATATTATACAATTACATTCTATAGGGATGATTAAAAGATAATTTCCGAGGAATCTTCAGGCAAAAGCAGAAGAGTCGGAATTTACAATTGATTGCTCCTTAGTAACCATACATAAGAGAAAGAAGTATTGACTGGAGCTGATAGTTTGGCAGAGAAGAATAAGGTAACAGTTCGAATTGCAGGGAACGAGTATGTTATAAGCGGTGCTGCGTCTCCGGACTACATACAGAAAATTGCTCTGTTTGTCGATAAAAAGCTTCAAGAAATCTCCAGAAAGAATCATTTATTAAGCACGTCTATGGCCTCGGTGCTAACTTCCATAAATCTAGCCGATGAGATGTTTCAATTGAGTGAATCCCTGAAAAAGGCGGATTTTGAGCTTTCTGAGTTTAAAAAAAAGTTTGGAGCATTGAAGGAAGAAAACGAGCGTTTAAAGTCTGATAATATAAGGCTTAGGGAAAGTGAAACCCACCTTCGGATCGAGTTGACAAGAATGGAAACCGAGGTTCGGGAAGTTAGAAATACCATTAATACCATTTCAAATGCAAAAAAAATTGGTGAATAAACGGAGGATGTGCTATGTTGTTTGACGAGATGATCTCTTGGGGAGAGCTAATAACCGTAGTTTTATTTATTCTTGGATCGGCACTCCTTTTCTATCTTATTTTAGCAGTCTCAAACCTTCTAAGAATCCTTAAGAATGTTAATCAGCTTATTGAGAAGAATAAAGATGACATTGATAAAACAATTGCGAAGCTTCCGGAAATATCGGATAATGCCGCCAAAATCACAGGTATGGTGAAGGACAACCTGGAAACCATCGGTAATGTGGTAGAGGATGTGGGTAAAATATCAGACACCGTTAAAAAGGGTGTTGAAACCATACAAAAGGATATTATTCTTAAGGCCAAGTCTCTTCTAGAAATTTTTGATGCCATTAAGCGGTTGTTTGAGAAGAGAAAGGAAAAGGCTAAAAAGAAGAAGGGTACAGTTTACAAGTATACCTATAGGCCAGGTCAGGAAAAGCCTGAAGATGTAGTAGTCGTATCATCGGAAAATGAAGCGGATATACCCTATCAGGATTACGTGAAAGTTGAACCCGATGAGGAGGCTGTTGACGATTTGGCCGATTATGAGGTAACAGAGTAATAGGACCCAAATTAAGCAGGTTATATATGAACAATCAAAAGTTAGAGCTGCTTGCGCCTGCAGGCAGCTTTGAAGCTCTTAAGGCAGCTGTTCAGAACGGAGCCGACGCGGTTTACCTGGGCGGGGGAAAGTTCAATGCGAGGATAAATGCGGGGAACTTCACCGAAGAGGAATTTATAAAAGCATTGGATTATGCCCATGAACGCGGGGTAAGGGTGTATGTGACCCTAAATACCTTACTTAAAAATGAGGAGCTTACAGAAGCACTCCAATTTGCAGCATTTGCATACCAACAAGGTGCAGATGCTGTTATAGTTCAGGACTCCGGGTTATTGAGCCTTCTTAGGAAGTCTCTTCCGGGTTTTGTCCTCCATGCCAGCACACAGATGACTGTTACAAACAGCGCATCTGTTCAAGCTTTGGAAGAGTTGGGCGTCAAGAGGGTTGTGCTTTCCCGGGAGTTGACACTTGAGCAAATCCGGTCAATTGCATCTCAAACCGGGACGGAGCTTGAGATATTTGTCCATGGTGCCCTTTGTGTATCCTATTCTGGCCAATGCCTCATGTCGAGCTTCATTGGGGGCAGAAGCGGAAACCGCGGCGTTTGCGCCCAGCCTTGCAGATTACCTTGGTCTCTTTCCCGGGATGGTTCCCATTATGGGAAAGATGCCTATCTATTAAGCCCCAGAGACCTTATGGCTATTGATTATCTTCCCCAGCTTAAAAGCGCAGGTGTTACGTCACTCAAGCTGGAGGGGCGCATGAAATCCCCCGAATATGTCGCCATCGTCACCTCAATCTACAGAAAATATCTGGATTATCTGGAAACTGTCGGAGAACGAGAATACAGGGTGGAGGAAACCGATCGGGAACGGCTTTTGCAGGCCTTCAACCGTGGTGGTTTTACCCAGAGCTATTTGAAAGGAGACCGAGATTTCAGAAAGCTCGTCTATACCCAGCATCCCAAGAATCAAGGTCTTCTTATCGGAACAGTGACAGATATAAAGCCCCTTTACGTGAAGGTGGATTTGGAAAAACCCCTTCATCGGGGGGACGGCATTGAGATCATGGATGATAAGGGCCCTCATAGCCTTATTGTTACCGCTATCATGCAGGACGGCGAGCATGTCAAATCAGCTCAGGAGGGTACAACTGTCTGGGTGGGGGATGTGAAAGCCTATATAAAGAAAGGAAGCCAGGTTTTTAAAACCTTGTCAAAGCCTCTCTTTGAGGAAGCATCACAGACCTATGAGCGGAAGGAAGAAGCTCTTGTACCGCTTGATATGCACTTTACATTTAAAACAGGGGAAAAAGCCCAGCTTACAGTTACTGACAACGAGGGCATTTCTGTTGCTGCAGCTTCTGATGTCTATAGTGAAAAAGCCTTAAACAAGCCGCTTTCAATAGAACGAATAAAGGAGCAGCTCCAGAAAACGGGGGATACTCCGTACTGGCTGCGCCACTTAAAGGTTGATACCGACGGTGTGAGTACACTTCCCATATCGGCCCTTAATGCCTTGAGGAGGCAGGTCCTGGAGGATATAAAAAACCAGAGAATTAAGAGCTTTAAGAAATCAATATCAACTCTGGCTCTCTCTGAAGAATATTCAAAGGACCAGCCAGGAGATAAAATTAAGAATTCGATTTCCCTCTCGGCCTTTTTTTATGACGCTCCCGCCACATTAAAAGGTTTCACTGGGCTGGTTTCACGGGTGTATCTTCCTGTTGTTCCAAGGAAAAGCCTGGAGCAATTAAGAGAATCATTTGAGGGCGAACTCTATCTTTGGACGCCCTCCATACTCAAGGATGAGGAATTGACACAGGTTACCGATGCTCTTTCCCAGGTTTCGGGTTTATGGGATGGTATAACCTATGGAAGCTTTGGAGCCTTTAAAGCCTTTAAACGGGCGTTCCCTCAAAAGGCTTTTTGCGCTGAATATACCATGAATCTTTTTAATAATGAGGCTTTAGCCCTGCAAAATAAACTTGGCGCTCATACGGGAGTTATTTCACCAGAGCTTCGATTAAGTGAAGTACAAGGGTTTTCAACCGACCGATTAGCCCTTGAAGCCATGGTTTATGGTAGAATTCCCATGATGACCATGGAACATTGCCCATCAGCAGCTGAAACCGGATGCTCCGGGTTATGCGGAAGCTGTGCGGGGAAAAAAGGCTTTCTGAAAGACCGGAAGGGAGAGGTGTTCCCCTTTGCTAGAGATCCGATCCTCAAAAGAACCCAGGTGTTTAATGCATTTCCTCTATTCATGGATGATGTGACAGTCCTTAAAGAAACAACTCTTAGTTTTTTGAGGCTTACCTTTACAAGTGAGGATCCGGAGACCTGTGAAGCTGTGATTAAACACTACACCGCGCTGCTAAAAGGGCACTATGAGCTGGATTCACAAAGCCAGACGACTGTTCAGCATATTAAAGACCAGGGGTTCACTAAAGGTCACTGGTTCAGAGGAGTATAGAGGTGGATGAAATGATTGATGTTTATGTGGAGGTTATACGGGACGACGTTACACTCCCGTACTATGCCAATCCCTATGATGCGGGCATGGATGTCTGTGCTGCCGAGGAGAGGGTCATTCAGCCCGGTGAGACGGTGATTATCCCGACCGGTTTAAAGTTTGCCATTCCGGAGGGCTATGAAATTCAAGTACGGCCAAGGAGCGGCATCAGCTTGAAAACGCCTTTGAGGCTATCCAATTCCCCCGGAACCATTGACGCCGGATATCGTAATGAGCTGGGCATTCTTATGACTAATACGTCCCCGGAAAAGGATGTGCCGGATGATGAACCGGAATACTATACTCTTGACGGCAAGGGCAACCAAAAAGGTACCTACCTCATCAAGAAAGGGGAAAGGATTGCCCAATTGGTTCTTGCAGAGGTACCCCGTATGATTTTAAAACAGGTAGCTTCGGTCAAGGAGATTGGTACCGATAGGGGCGGAGGCTTTGGGTCAACAGGAATAAAATAAGCACTTAGATAAATAAACCATTAATGCGATTAAAGGAGAAAAAGTGATGATTAATAAGCAACGTCTTGTAGATGAATTTTTGAGCTTGGTTCGGATCGACAGCCTGACAAAGATGGAAAGAGATATGGCCGATGCGCTTTTATCAAGGCTCGAGTCCATGGGGTATGAGCCCTATGAGGATGATACGGCTGCTAAAATTGGCGGTAATGCCGGTAATGTGGTCTGCCACATAAAAGGTGTACCCAATAAGCCTGTACTGCTATTAATGGCACACATGGACACCGTAATTCCGGGGTTATCAAAGAAACCTATCGTAGAGGGTGATATTATCCGTAGTGATGGTACCACTATCCTGGGCGGCGATGATGCTGCGGGAATTGCTGTTATCCTGGAGACGGTAAAATCTCTCCAAGAGGATAATACCCCATTTGGAGACCTCTATATTGCCTTTACGGTAGCGGAAGAAGGCGGTCTTTTTGGAGCCAGAAACCTGGAGCTGTCCAGAATACCGGCAGATTTTGCCTTTATTTTAGATAATGGAGGGCCCATAGGTGAGGCAGCTGTCAAAGCACCTTTTTATAATCGCTTTGTGGCAACCTTTAGGGGACGCGCAGCCCATGCCGGACTTGAGCCTGAAAAAGGCCTCAGCGCTATTTTGATAGCCTCAAAAGCCATTTCACAAATGCCCAACCTCGGCAGAATTGATGCTGAAAGCACCTCCAATATAGGAATAATCAAAGGTGGGCAAGCTCGTAATATAGTCTGTGATACCTGTACCGTTGAAGGTGAAGTAAGATCTATCACAGAGGAGAAAATCACCCGTTATACTGAAGAAATATTGAACTCCTTTAAGAAAACCACCTCTGAAATGGGCGGAACAGTTAAGATCGACATGGAACGTTTGTATCCGGGCTATAACCTTCAAGAGAGTGATACCATTATTAAACTCCTGCAAAAAGCCTCGGAAATAACAGGTATACCCTTAAAACTCGCGGCAACCGGCGGAGGCAGCGATACTAATGTTATTAATGGTAAGGGAATTCCGGCTGTGGACATCAGCGTCGGTATGGATAAGGTTCATAGTACCGATGAAATGATCCGTATATCCGATATGGAAAAAGCCTGTGATTTCCTTACTGCCATCATTAAGGCTGCTTACTCATATAATCGCTGATAATTTCCTGGATATGAGCATCCCTGATGTTAATGGAAATTTGAATACGCCTATTTTTGGCCTTGGAGGCCTCGTTTGTTTCCTTAACCAGAGGTCTGAATTCTGAGAACCCCGAAGCCTGGAAGAACTCACCGAAGTTTTTCTCCAGGGCGGGGTTTTCTTTCATCATGGTGTTAATGACAGCAATTGCTCTTTCGCAAGAAAGCGTGTAATTATTCTGATAGGTGTCGTCAGTGTCGGCATAGCCTGAGATAATGATTGAGTCTATATTATCCCGGACCGACGGACTTGATAGTATTTTATTGAAAGCAATTGCGAACTGCCGCAGCATCTTCCTTCCGTTTTCTGAAATCCCGCTGGAACCTTTGGCAAAAAGAAGACTGCTTTGGATAACCAGGTTGGCATTGTTGTCAATGGTGACCAAAGGCTCGCTCTCGTTCTTAAAAGTTGTGCCCAGCTCGGCTTCAATGGACAATTTAACCTCTTTGAGGAGACTCAGGCGTAAAACCGAGATTTCTTCAAGCTGGCTTCTTAAATTTTTTAATTCACCTTCCTTTTGGCTTAAGGATTGCCGATCTTTTGAAAGCTGACCCTCGAGTTGGTCGATGCGAGACTCCCGCTCAGAAAGAGATGCTTCAAGACCCGCCATTTCCTGCTTTTTTTCGTTCAACTCTTTATTTATAAGCTCTAGATCATTTCCGGTTCTTTCAAGCAGGCTCTGCTTTTCGGTCAGAGATGCCGCGGCCTGTGCCCGCTGATTGTCCCAGGCCTTTGCAGACATAATTTGCCTGACAAATAAAATCACGATGAAGAAAAACAAAACAAAAGCGAGGGAGGACATGACATCGGTAAATGAGGGCCAGAAATGTTCTTCTTCCTGTCCGCTATTTATACGCCGCATGGCTTTCAATGGCCGTCACCTCCCTCTTTCTATTCTGGCAAAGGCAGCCTCACTGTAATTTAAAAGCCTGTCGGGAATTTCACTGACTGCCTTCAGGAAGAGTTTTCTGTCATGGGTCGATTCGTCGATTTTCTGGGCAAGCTCAGCCAATAGTCCGCTCATGGCTTCTGCTTTTCGGTTTTCGTTTTTAATTTCCGATACGAGATTCTTGAGCTCCTCCGAGCATGTGAAGAAGCTGACGCCGCTTTGATAGACAGTCTCAGATGATTTGTCAAATGCTTGGCATAGGATTGCGATACTCTTGCTGGCAAGGCTCAGGTTCTGACTGAACTCCTGGTTAAAGCTTTTTAAGGCCTGAAGCTCATCGGTATAAGCACTTACAGTTTTGTTAAAGAGAGTCAAAGAATCGGTCAGAGTGGTAGCAAGTGTACTTACTTCTTCCTTCCGATCAAAGCTTTGCTTGATTTTGGATTCCATAGCTTCAGCCACAAGCTTGATATCAAGATATTCCTCGAGCTGGGTGATAAAGAGTTTTTTTGCATGGCCTGAGCCTATAAAAGTCATGATAACTGAGAGTAAAATAGAAAAGCCTGTCCCAAAAAGACTCGTTATGAAGGCCACAGACATACCCTGCAGAGAAGAGATCAGAATCTGAAAGGTGCTTATACCTGCCTCTGTCATAAGAGTCTCGGCGCTGGTATTGGTCATAATGCTCCCCAGATTGCCAATAGCCGATGTAAGCCCGAGAAAAGTACCAAAGAGGCCTGTAGTTATAAGAAGACCATTGATCTTCTTTAAATAGCTCTCGCCAAGGACACAAAGCTTTTGATAGGCTTCAAGCCCCATATCCATGATACAGGTCGTATTGATGGGTTCAACTCCGCTTGCAAGGCTCGCTTTATATTCTTCGGTTATCCAATTGAGCATTTCCGACCGAAATTCATTAATCTCTCCTCCGCAAAAAGCCGCAAGCTCCTCAGAAAGAGAGAGGTAACGCCTTCGTACCAGAATATTGACGTAAAACCCTGCAATGAAGAACACCACAATCAGACCTGTTATCACTGAGCCCAAAAGCCCCATTCTATTATACAGACCTGCTAAACCCTCCAGCATAATAACACCTCTGCCATCTCCGGAAAATTGCGTACAAGCTATATATATTTCGAGAGGGTAGAGGATAGAATTATTTCTCAGCCGGAAAGCATTCCACGATTTAAAAGCTGCCCCAAATTTTATTGAAGCAGCTTTTGCTAAGGAGGTTTATATGAATGTTTAAATCCGAAGTGTTATCAATTAATAGGCGACACCCTGAGCATACATAGCTGCTGCAATTTTCTTGAAGCCTGCGATGTTAGCTCCCATAACGAGGTTATTTTCATCGCCGTATTCGGCTGCAGCTTCGCTTGCGTTTTTATAAATGCTCTGCATAATGTCCTTAAGCTTGGCATCAACTTCTTCAAAGCTCCAGGAAAGTCTCATGCTGTTTTGCGACATCTCAAGCCCGGATGTGGCAACACCACCAGCATTGGCAGCTTTAGCAGGCCCAAAGATAATCTTGTTCTTTAAGAACACTTCAATAGCCTCAGGTGTTGAGGGCATATTGGCACCTTCGCCCACAGCAAAGCATCCGTTTTTAACGAGGATGGCAGCATCATTGCCGTCAAGCTCATTCTGGGTTGCACATGGCAGTGCGATATCACATGGAACTGTCCAGATACCTCTGCAGCTCTCTTTATAGATTGCAGTTGGGTGATGCTTGACATAATCGGAAATGCGTCCTCTTTGAACTTCTTTGATAAGCTGAACTGTTTCCAGCTTGATACCTTCTTCATCGTAGATATAGCCATTGGAGTCACTTAAGGCAACGACTTTACCACCGAGCTGATGAACCTTTTGGGTTGCGTAGATGGCAACATTGCCCGAACCGGAAACAACAACGGTTTTACCTTCAAAGGACTTACCCTTGGCCTTTAATGCTTCGTCCATAAAGTAACAGAGACCATAACCGGTAGCCTCAGTACGAGCAAGGCTTCCGCCGTAAGGAATACCCTTGCCTGTTAAAACGCCGGTAAAATCGTTACGGAGCTTTTTGTACATACCGTACATATAACCAATCTCGCGGCCACCTACGCCGATGTCTCCTGCGGGAACGTCGGTATCTGGTCCAATGTGACGTGCAAGCTCAAACATAAAGTTCTGGCAGAAGCGCATGATTTCCATGTCTGATTTACCCTTGGGATCGAAGTCGGAGCCACCTTTGCCGCCGCCCATGGGGAGTGTGGTCAGGGAGTTTTTAAAGCACTGCTCAAAGCCGAGAAACTTGATGATACCCAGGTTTACGGAAGGATGAAAACGAAGACCTCCCTTATATGGACCTATGGCACTGTTAAACTGAACGCGGAAGCCACGGTTTACCTGTACTGTTCCCTTGTCATCCACCCAAGGCACGCGGAACATAATTTGTCTTTCGGGTTCTACGATACGATCAAAAATGCCTGCTTTAACGTATTCAGGATGCTTTTCAGCAACAGGCTCCAAGGATTCCAAAACCTCTTTGACAGCCTGGTGAAATTCCAACTCGCCCGGATTGCGCTTAACAACTTGTTCGTAAACACTAGCAAGATTTTTCATTACAATGAACCTCCAAATAAAATGTTTTTCTTTAAACCAAACCAATAAGTATGGCTAAAAAATGCAACAAAAAAAGCCATCACTTGCATTCAGATCAAATGATCCGAATAGAGAATAAGTCCGTGAAAGCTCCCAATTCCACCACTCCATTGCAGTAGAATGTATGTCCATAAGAACATCATTATTAACTTTGAGCCAGAGTAACTTGAAAACAGGACCGGACAAAAAGAATTATACCAAAGCTTTGATTAAAATGCAAGAACCGAAATTAAAAGTTGCAAAAATAAAAATATGGCAATAAGAGAAAGCCCATGAAAGAGGCTCTTAACCTGCTCTGGTTTAGCAGGTCAAGAGCCGTAATCTTTACTGGTCTAGGCTTGTAACGGGTCGAGTCATGTGTTCGCATGAATTATCCCTTGGACTTAATATACTCATCCATGGCTTTGGCTGCCGCCTTGCCGGCTCCCATGGCCAATATGACAGTAGCAGCGCCAGTTACGGCATCGCCTCCTGCAAAAACACCTTCTTTACTGGTCTGGCCTGTTTCCTCATTTGCCACGATGCAACCCCATTTATTGGTTTCAAGATCGGGAGTAGTGCTGCGAATGAGGGGGTTGGGGGAGGTACCGATAGCGATAATGACAGTATCGACATCCACTACATGCTCGCTTCCGGCTTTGGTCACAGGACGGCGTCTGCCGGAGGCATCGGGCTCACCAAGTTCCATTTCAACGCATTCAAGACCTTTTACCCAGCCTTTTTCATCACCCAAAACCTGGGTAGGATTGGTGAGAAGCTTGAATATGATGCCTTCTTCCTTGGCATGGTGAATTTCTTCAAGACGTGCAGGCATCTCGGCTTCGGAGCGTCTGTAAATAATGTATACTTTACTTGCACCTAAACGCTGGGCGCATCTTGCAGCGTCCATGGCTACATTACCGCCTCCTACCACAGCGACGGATCTACCGCGCATAACGGGAGTGTCGGCCTGTTCCTTGTAAGCTTTCATAAGATTGATACGTGTAAGGAACTCGTTTGCGGAATACACACCGTTAAGGTTCTCACCCGGAATATTCATAAATGTCGGAAGACCGGCCCCGGAACCGATAAATGCGGCAGAGTAGCCTTCCTGGAAGATTTCATCAATGGTGAGAATTTTACCGATAACCATATTGGTTCGCAGCTCAACACCCTGCTCTAAAAGCCCATTGATTTCTTTCTGGACGAGCTTCTTCGGAAGTCTGAATTCAGGAATGCCATAAACCAAAACACCACCAGCGGTATGGAAGGCTTCGAAGATGGTTACATCATACCCCATCTTAATAAGATCCCCGGCGCAGGAGAGACCGGCAGGGCCTGAACCAATAACGGCAACCTTTTTGCCGTTTCGCGGTGTTTTTTCATAGGTTTTTTGCACATTTTTTATGGCCCAATCAGCTGTAAATCTTTCAAGACGACCTATGCCAACAGGTTCACCTTTGATGCCCCGGACGCATTTTTGTTCACATTGAGACTCCTGGGGGCATACGCGACCGCAGACAGCAGGTAGGCTGTTAGTTTCAATGATTTTATCGTAAGCCTCTTCAAATTTTCCCTGAGCAACAAGAGTAATAAATTCAGGAATTTTCACATTTACAGGACATCCTGCAATACAAGGCTTATGCTTGCAATTCAGGCAGCGTTGAGCTTCTTCTATGGCCATTTCTTCGGTGTAACCCAAAGCAACTTCATCAAAATTACGATTGCGGATTTGCGGATCTTGCTCCGGAATAGCTACTTTTTTCGGTGACATATTAGGCATTGGTCATACCCTCCAATCTGCATGCATGACGTTCCATGGACGTTTTTTCATGATCCTTGTACATGGAAAGACGTCTCATAAGCTCCGGGAAATCAACCTCATGACCATCAAAGTCAGGGCCGTCCACACAGGCGAACTTGGTTTTTCCACCGACTGTTACACGGCATCCGCCGCACATGCCGGTTCCATCAATCATGATAGGGTTCAGGCTGACGATGGTCTTTATCCCATAAGGTCTGGTAACATCGCAGACAACCTTCATCATAATGGGAGGGCCTATGGCAATGACTACATCATAGGTATTGCCTTCCTCAATAAGCTGCTTTAAAATATCTGAAACAAAGCCCTTTGTCCCGTTTGAACCGTCATCGGTGGTAACCACCAGTTTACTTGCAACTTGAGCCATTTCTTTTTCAAGAATGACAAGATCTTTATTTCTGAAACCCGTAATGACATCAACTTGAACACCCAAGCTATGTAGTTTTTTCGCTTGGGGATAAGCAATGGCTGTTCCCAAGCCGCCACCGATAACAGCAGCTCTTTTAATGCCATCAAAATGGGAGGCAATTCCCAAGGGGCCGCAGAAGTCTACGAGGCTGTCTCCCTCGTTTAGTGAACCCAGAATTTTTGTGGAGGCTCCCACCTCTTGAAAAATAATGGTGATAGTTCCTTTTTCTCTATCATAATCGGCAATAGTCAATGGAACACGCTCACCCTCCTCATCCACACGCAGGATTATGAATTGTCCGGGTTCTGCCTTACGTGCGACATAGGGTGCCTCGATCTCAAGCAGTTTAACTTGAGGATTCAAGACTTCTTTTCTCACAATTCTATACATGATAGGTCTCCTTTCATGAAATCGAAACAAGATTGTCTATTTATTAACGAAGGTTATCTATTTAATAAGTTATTATAAAGTAATTTCAATAATAAATATATACTGATTCTTTATAATTGTCCAAGGTATAAAAATTGGCATCTGAAAGAGGAAAAGAGAAAACTCTTGATATATAGCAGATTTAAGCTCTTTTGCGTTTTCTGAGAATATCAAAGACAAGAATAATACCAGCCAGTATCAATAAGCCCAAGCCAATAATGAGAACGGTTTTGACGCCATAGTTTTCTATTATAAGTCCTCCTGCTGCCGAGCCGATGACGGCTGTAAGGCTGCTGCAAATTGCATCAGCAAGGGTCTGTGCGGATGTTCTTAAGGTTTGAGGCGCATTTTCATAGACAAAAAGTCTGATGCTTGGAAGGTAATTACCAAAAGCCAAGCCTTGGGCTATCATAGCTGCAAAAACAAGCAAGGGGCTGACGGCCATAATGAGAATTAAAAATTGTACCATATATAGAAGAATAGAAAAAAAGATTAACTGATTGGCTTGAAATTTTTTGGAAAGCTTTTTTGAGGCCAAAAGCATGGGGATTTCTGTGATAACACCCACAAAATAAGCAATGCCGAGATCGCCGGAATTTCCTTTTACATGATCAATAATAAGCGGGAGAAGTAAATGCACCGTTCGGAAGGCAAGTCCTACAATAAAGCAAACCATAATAAAGAAAAGATAGCGCTTATTTTTAAACAGCTCTTTAAAGCTCTTTCTTAAGCTGCTTTGATGATTGTCCTTTTCCGGAGCATCGGCCAAGCTCATGGTCACCAGTAAAGTCATCAGTATAAAAAAAGAAGCGGTTATGAACATGACGCTGAATCCCCAATATCGGATGGCCCACCCGAAGCTGAGAGCAAAAACCGCAAAACCTGCTGAGGCCCAGAGCCGAATATGCCCATATTCCTCCTCCTTACCCGGGAGCTTCTTTAGTATCCAGGTATCCAATATGGAGGGCTGAGGAACCTGGGCAAAACCCAATATAAACATAAGAATTAGAACCCAGGTGGGGCTATTTAAAAACAGAAAGGATAAAATGGCAGCCCAAATCATTAGATTGGCAACTATGAAGTTCTTCTTAATAGTATGAAATTTATCACATAAAAAACCCCATACAAATTGTCCCAGGATGCCTCCTAAAGTGCTGAGGGAAATAGCTAACCCGGTTTGGGCATCTGAAAGCCCTCTTTTTTTGAAATAAAGAGCGGCAAAAGAGGTAAAAGCACACCAGGAACACCAAAATGTAAGTTGAATGATACTGAATTTAGTTTTGTCCGGGTCTCTTTTTCTCATGAGCTACCTTTCGTCGGAAACATAGATATAATTACAGTAAAGCCGTTTCATAACTTCGTTATACTGACATCACCGGTTAACTATGTCAGTGAAACTCGATGTGGGGGACATTTAGAATCTCGTTATAGTGTGCCGCGCCATAAGTATGAATTATACAAAGTGGCGGACTTCAATTTTAACAGATGGAAGGGAAAAAAATAACCGCCATGATTTTCATCAATGACGGTTATTATATGTACTTATTATTTGTCCCTATCACTTGGAGCCATCATATTAATTTGCGGGTTCAAGATTAAGGTAGTAGCGTATCACTTCTACACCATTCTCTTCAGTTAGGTCTCCACTGATATAGAAGTAGTAATTATTAGCGGTACCGTCCAAATCAAAGTAATCGGTGGTTATGGACTTGTTTATATCTTCATCTGTTTCGATCTTTTCTTCGTAAAAAGCGATAATATCTTTAAAACTCTTATCGGTGTATACCGTTAAAGAGTAGGATGTTTTTCCGTCATTAACCGATTCACGTGCATCGTAAAGCGCAGCACCATCAATTATCGGGAAGGAGTCGGCGGGGTATTTATCTGGAAGCTCTGCCTTGGATAGTGACTTTAAGAGGTCACCTACGGTGGGGATCGCTGTCAGCTCAAGAGTCAATAATGAATATTTTTTATTGGTGGAATCACTTGCTAATGAAAGACTAAATTCATAACTTCCCAGCGTTCCTGTATAGTACGTAAAGTCAGAAGTCGATTGATCTTCCAAGTTCTCAGCATCTTTAATCTTATCTTTATAGAACGTACCCACAGTTTCCATATCGGCATTAAAAACTGCCATTATTGAATAAAAGCCTATACCGTCACGCTCGCCCTTATCGGCTGCAAAAACCATACCGCCTTTGTAAATGGGGAAGATGTCCGTAGGAAAGTCTTTGGGAAGATTTACTTCTTTAAGACCTGCATAGGGATTATCATTTTTATCTGAGAAGGCATCCTTATCGTCGGAGTCTTTATCCTTGGAGTCCTCATCAGCAGAGTCTTTTTCATCCTTATCCTCATCATCTTCGCTGTCACTGTCGTTAATTTTTGAGAATATTCCACCCTTTTTTCCGGAACTGGATTTGGAATCATCATCGTCATCATCCTTGTCTTTTCCGGCACATGCAACAACGGTGAAGATCATACATAAGACCAACAGCAGGCTTAATAATTTTTTGAAAGTCATGTTTTTACGCTCCTTCCAGCATAAACAAATATCAAAAGTTATTTTACCATATATTTGGAATTTTAAAAAGAATAATTTTACATTCAAGTAAATACATAGGACTAGCCTGAAAACATATATTTCCCAAGTTCAACATAGAATGGAGGGTCGAAAGAATAATCAGGGAGGAGTCCAATGGCTCGACGCTCGCTAAAGTACAATGCGGCTGTGCTCACTGTTACAGGGTTCCTTGTTAAAGCCATCGGGTTTGTATATCGGGTTTTCATAGCCAATGGCATCGGTTCTGAAGGACTGGGGCTTTATCAGCTTGTTGTACCCATTTACTCTCTCTTGGTTCTGGTACTTTCGGCCGGTATATCAGTTGCAGTCTCACGTTTTGTGGCCGAGGAGACCTCCAGACGCCTGGATGAAAAAGGTATGAGGATAGCCTCCCTGTCATCAGGTCTTGTGATGGTTACGGGGGTCATTGTATGCGGGTTGTTGATTATTAATCTTGATTCCCTGGTTTTAGGAATTACAGGTGATGCGAGGACACGTAACTCCCTATTTTGGATGCTTGTACTCATACCTCCCATTGCAGCAGCTTCAGCCTATAAAGGCTATTTCTACGGCAGGCAGGAAATGCTTCCCAATGCTATTGGGCAAATCCTCGAGCAAATAACCAAACTATGCTTTGTTCTCGTATTATTTGATTCTTTTAAAGGAAAAGGCCTTGAGAGCATGTGCCTTCTGGCTGTAATGGCCATGCTTGTGGGTGAGTATGTCAATGTGCTTGTGGTATATATCGTCTTTTTATGGCAAAAAGCTAAAAAGGGTGCTAAATCTCAGCAAAACTCAGAAAAACAAAAAGTTACGCTCAAAAAAATTATTAAAACTGCACTCCCCATCTCTGCCAACCGACTCATACTTTCAACTATCGGTACCGCAGAGAATTTGATTATTCCTCAGCGGCTTATTCTCTATGGGCTTACGTTCCAGGACAGTTTGAAAGCCTTTGGCCGACTTACCGGAATGGCGTCTCCCTTGGTGTTTTTCCCCTCCATGCTGCCCATGGCTCTGGCTACCGCACTTGTCCCGGCTATTGCCAGCGCCGTTGCATCCAAGCAATACGCAGTAGCTAATCGACAAATTTCCCAGTCCATAAGGCTGACTTTCATCATGGGCTTAATTTTTACTTCCTTTTTTGCCACATGTAGTCATGAGCTTGCAGAGCTGGTCTACCCGGGGGAAAATGTAGGGGATATCCTTTATCTCCTTGCTTTTACAGGCGTTTTCCTGTACCTTCAGCAAACAATGCTGGGGATTCTAAACGGTCTTGCCCGAGAATCTGCTATATTAATCAACACGCTTTTGGGCAGTATCATAAGGCTTGCAGTCATATGGTTTGCTATTCCGCTATTTGGAGCAAATGCCTATATTTATGCCGTTATTGGCGGAAGCATCCTGACCATTATCCTTAATTTCAGGGAGATTTCCAAAATAACCGGCATGTCTATTGATATGGGAGAATGGCTTTTAAAGCCTCTCGCGGCTACATTATTAGGATCTGTAGCAGCCCTGATACTCAAACAATTGCCAAGCCTCTGGCATATATCCGGCAGGCTCGCTATGCTTTGTTCGGTCGGCATTGTATTGGTCGTTATTCTTGCGACCTTCACCTTAACAGGCATTGTAAAACGTGAAGATTTAAAACGATGGGCAGGGAAAAATAAAACCACAATTTACGATTTCCTATAGGCGCTTAGGAGAAAATATTGAGTATAGGCATAAAAATCTAAGAAAATGAAAGAAAATAAGAGTAAAGAGGAGAGATAGTGATGTAATCAAAGTAAAAGGGTGTATATAGGTCAAAGATAGTCAAAAACAAACTTGATAATTATCTTGTGCGATTGTAGAATAATATCACAAGGTCAAAGAAAGTCAAAATCAGAAAAGAGTCAAATTGAAAGTGTTAACAAAATCAAATGGAGGTGTTCTTATGTTTGGTATGATTCCCTATTCAAAAAGAAATGGCGGTGTATCCAGAAAAGATGATTTGTTTGGTATTGATCGATTTTTCGAAGATTTCCTGAGAGATCCATTCTTTACCAGAGTTTCAGCTATGACTACACCTATACGGGCTGATGTTAAGGAAACTGAAAAAGAGTACATTGTAGAAGCTGAACTCCCAGGAGTTAGTAAGGATGATATTATCATTGATATCCACGATGATGTGCTGACCCTTGGTGTTGACATCAAGCAGGAAACCAATCAGGAAGAGGATGGCTACATCTATAGAGAACGTCAGAGCGGTTCTTACAGGCGCAGCTTTAATGTAAAGAACATAAAAAACGATGAGGTGAAAGCATCATACAAGGATGGAGTTCTTAGTGTGATCCTTCCTAAAGCCGATCCCGGTTTGCAGTCAAGAAAGATCGAGATCGAGTGATCACCTCAATGATATAAATGATTTCAAAAAAGTAGCTGTCTCAAATATGATCTTTCATTTTGAGACAGTTACTTTTTTGGGGTCAGAAACTTCCGGTTCTCATATTTCATATAATGCTGGGTACAGCGTAATGCCCACCCGTCAAGGCTTGGATGGAGCAAAAAACGGCAGTTTGCATGTTGAGTTCTATTATGTATAATTGTAGTGTTATATTGTGAACCTAATAATTGGCTTGAGAACTTTGTTGTTATTCATATAAAAGCCGTTTTTAGGGCTTTATTAGGTGCAATTATTTTACAGAAGGATGTGACTAGATGAAGCTTGTTGCAGACTGCCATTTTCACACACTGTCCAGCGGTCATGCCTACAGTACCATCACAGAATATGCCAAAGAGGCCTCAGAAAAAGGGCTTGAGCTTATCGGAATGACTGATCATGGTCCCAGGATGCCGGGAAGCGCTCATATCTATCATTTCCATAACCTGAAGGTCATCCCCCACCACATATTCGACGTTGAAATTTTGAAGGGGATGGAGGCCAATGTCATTGATTTCGATGGGTCCCTGGATACCGAGGATGCAAATCTTGAGGAACTGGAAGTTCTTATAGCGAGCTTTCACATGCCATGCTTGAAGCCCTCCGGTTCAAAGGAAAATACAAAGGCGCTAATCAATGCTATGAAAAACCGCTATGTTAATATTATCGGGCACCCTGATGATGGCAGGGTAGAGATGGATTACGTAGAGCTTACCAAAGCTGCCGCTGATCAGGGTGTTATGATCGAGGTCAACAATTCATCCTTAAGGCCGATTTCGTTCAGGCTGAATGCTGCTGAAAACTATGCCCGGCTTCTGGAGGAATGTGCCAAGCGGGGTATCTATATTATTATCAACAGCGATTCCCATTTCCATACCGATATAGGTGAGTGCAGGGAAGCTCTGGAGATTGTAAAAAAGCAGGGCTATCCCAAGGAACTCATCGCCAATGCAAGTGTTGAGAGATTAAAACAAAGGCTTCTTTTAAGGAGAAGGTGAGATTGTTATGATTGAAAGGCTTGAAGTCATAGAAAATCGCTTTGAAGAACTCAATATGAGACTTGCCGATCCTGGTATCATGAATAATCAGGAGCAATACTTAAAGCTCATGAAGGAGCATACCGAGCTCTCGGATATCGTGGAGAAATACCGGGAGTATAAAGCCTTTGATAAGGCTTTGAAGGATGCAAGGCTCATGCTGGAGGATAAGCCTGACAAAGAGCTTGAGGAAATGATCGAGCTTGAAATAGAGGAAGCATCCGGCGGTATGGAGCGGACCCATAAAGAGCTTAAAATTCTTCTGATGCCCAAGGACCCCAATGATGAACGAGATGTTATCATAGAAATCCGAGGAGGTGCCGGGGGAGATGAGGCGGCCCTTTTCGCTGCCGTTCTCTATCGCATGTATAGTCACTATGCTGAGAGTAAAGGCTGGCAGGTTAGTATTATCGACTCCAATCCCACAGAAATTGGGGGCTTTAAGGAAGTCGTTTTTGAAATTGAGGGTAAGGGTGCCTATAGCCGCCTAAAGTTTGAAAGCGGAGTCCATCGTGTACAGCGTGTACCCTCCACCGAATCCAGCGGGAGAATACATACTTCCACCGCAACAGTTGCCGTTCTTCCGGAAGTCGATGATGTGGCTGAAGTGGAGATTAACCCCAATGATATTGAAGTGGACACATACCGGGCTTCGGGAGCAGGTGGTCAGCATATTAACAAGACCTCTTCGGCTATCCGTATCACCCATATTCCGTCGGGAATTGTGGTAACCTGCCAGGATCAGCGTTCCCAGCACAAGAACCGGGACAAGGCCATGAGGGTGTTAAAGGCAAAGCTATATGAGATTGAAATGCAAAAGCACAGTTCTGAGATTGCTGAAAATCGTAAAGGCCAAGTGGGTACCGGGGACAGAAGTGAAAGAATCAGAACCTATAATTTTCCCCAACGGCGTGTCACCGATCATCGTATCGGGTTTACTCTTTACCAGATCGACCAGTTCATCAACGGCGATATAGATGAGTTGATAGATGCACTTATTACCACCGACCAAGCCGATAAACTAAGTGGTAATGATGAAGATTGAGATGGCCCCCTGTCATGATTGAAATATCAGGACAGGGGGCTTTTCGGATTTAGGACTGTCTACATAGTAAAAAGAACCTGTCTGAAGAAAGCAGTAAAAGACAGGATTATAAATAACGCGAGTGCTATGATAAGGGTGTCAGGAGGTTAGGTATGGAATGGCTTAACAGATTGAACAGGGCAATTGATTACATCGAAGGGAACTTGCTGTCAGAAGTGAAAGTGAATGTGGCAGCTCGCGAGGCCGCGTCCTCAGTTTTTCATTTCCAACGGTCCTTCATGATACTCACAGGTGTTACTGTTTCTGAGTATGTCAGAAGACGGAGACTAACACTGGCTGCCCAGGAGCTGGCTACAACCAATGGGATAAAAGTCATTGATGTGGCTCTGAAATATGGGTATGAGACTCCGGAGTCTTTTACCAAGGCATTTTCAAAGCTGCATGGTTTACCGCCGTCCCAGGTGAAGCAAAAAGGCGTCAATCTTAAGGCATTTCCACGTATCACCTTCACATTATCGATAAAAGGAGTTGTAGGTATGAATTATCGTATTATTGAAAAGGGCAGCTTCAAGATGGTAGGGAAAAGTCTGAAAGTTAGCAGTGCCGACGGAGAAAACTTAAGAGCCATCCCGGCGTTCTGGACGCAATGCAACAATGACGGCTCAAGTGAGAAGATCTGCGGTATTAATCCTTCCAAACCCATGCTGGGGGTTTGTATGAATGATTTTGACAAAGAGATGAATACCTTTACCTATTTAATAGCGGTTGAATCCGAGGATAAGGACACACAAGGCTTGGAAATCCATGAAGTGCCGGCTTCCACATGGGCTGTCTTTGAATCGGTAGGCCCCCTGCCCACAGCCATACAGGATGTTTGGAAAAGAATCTACAGCGAGTGGTTCCCAGCAACGGGCTATGAGCACGCAGGACTTCCTGAGCTCGAAGTCTATTATGAGGGGGACACGAGCTCAGAGAATTATTCCTGTGAGGTTTGGATTCCCATAAAGGCCAAGGGCTAATGAGTGTGAACTTAAGAGGCACGGGTTAGTGTGAAAATCAAATATCTTGATAATTATTGGGCCATCTGTTTTCAGATGGCCCAATAGGTGTATCTTGTTAATATGATCTTATTCAACTATTGTAAATTGATATTGGGAGTAGAAATAGGAATAAGATTCAATGTTTTAGTCTAATTTTATGGTACCAATAATATCATTAAAAATCTTTGTTTGTTCTTTCTCGGAATTTGATGTTCCTGCAAAGGCCAAACAATAGACATCTGATTCTCTAATTATAGTGTAAAAATTTACATACTGTTTGCCATTACCATAATCCGCATAATAGGATGCTTCTAATTTTTTATTTATCACATCATAATTTTCGGAAACACTTTTAAAATCCTCTGTACCTGATATAAATCCATCATAACCTGATCGCAGATTCTTATAAGTTTGATCAGCATCATCATTTCCGGATACTCCTACATTCTCACTTGATACAAAGAACATACTTCCGTCAGATAAATAATGATAATTAGCACCGTTCTCAGATTTATATTCCCAACTGGAAGGGACACTGTAGGACAGATCCTTCACAGAGTATGTATCATGCTTTTTAGTGGCACAGCCAGATAATAAAGAAAACATAATAAGGAAAACAATGACTTTCTTCATACATACCCCACCTTAATATAAACTCAATAGTCATATATTAGCATTAAATACATTATAATTGATGAATACATCAGCTTTCAATCTCTAAAAAAAATCTGGTCATAAATAACAGTCAAAAAATTGTAAATACGCAACATCATGATGTAAATAGACACTATTTCAAAAATATAACCTTAGATAAAATGGGACTGGGACTTTAAGATAAAAAAGAAAACGGTTTACTAGGAGGAGCAAAAAATGGCGCTTTCTAAGGCAATGAGAATAGTCTTGATAATAACTTTGAGCTTAATTTTGGCTACAGGATGCAGCAGTCGGCCAGAGGATAAGAATGTCCAAAGTGTGATAACGCCTGAAGTGATAGCTTCCGAGACAGGTTCGCCTCCACCCTTGGAGTCAGAGAATGCTGAAAGTGACATTAATTTCAATGATACAGGTAAAACCGTCATCAAAGCGATTTCTTTGAATAGAACTTATCCGAATAATAGTTATTTGATTATTACTAAAGAAGGGACCACGATCTGTGTTGACCCTACCCAGACTATCGAAGGAGTTAAGCCTGACATCATCGCGATGACCCATAGTCATAGTGATCATGTTGATACGCAGCTAGTTAAAAACTTCCCTGAAATTAAAACAACCAAATGGACTGCCGAAAGCTTTGAAGAGAAGGGTATTAAGGTCACAGGGATAGCCTCCAGCCATCTTGGGGATACAATCCCATCCACCCCAAGTAATGTCATTTACGTTTTTGAAGTAGACGGGCTTAGAATCGCACATATGGGAGATATAGGCCAGGCTCAGCTTACTGATGAACAATTAGAAGCTCTTGGAACAATTGATATTGCCTTTATGCAGTTTGTTAACAGTTATTCTGGCTATTCCTTTAGTAATGAGAAGGGCATAAAATTAATTGAACAGCTAAAGCCCCAAATCATCATCCCTACACACTCCTCTGCTGAGGCCACTGAGAGCATTGGGAAGATAGTAGGTGATTATGAGCTTGTGGATGACGTTCTGGTCATTAGCAAGGACGACTTATCCGATGGTAAGAGAAAAGTCATCGAAATAAAAAACACCCATGTGCTCAATAAATAACATTTATAACGAACGCGCGATTGAAGGGCTCAATAGAGAATTATTACTGCCTAAAAGAGGACTCGTAGTCCTCTTTTTTTTGATTTATAATAGTCTTAGCGGTTTTAAGAAAAGAGTTGAAGATATGGGAATTTATACTTTAAGTAAAATGTTTTATCCCAATTATATCCACAAGCTAAAATGTATTGATCACTATCCCCTGAAAGAGCTGGGCCAGTGTGAATGCTATCGGCTCATTTTTGTGGAAAGTGGTGCCGGGATTGTCCATATCAATGGGAAAACTCTTGTATTTAATGGGACTACATTTTTTTGCCTCAATCAACTGGATGTTATCTCTATTGAGAATCCAAGTGACTGCGAGGCCTTCTGTATTAATTTT
Organism: Bacillota bacterium; assembly: GCA_023443745.1. Classification (GTDB taxonomy): domain Bacteria; phylum Bacillota; class Clostridia; order DSM-8532; family DSM-8532; genus DTU059. The sequence goes on along the minus strand of JAEZTB010000059.1, from coordinate 137,398 downwards.
CACCCTTCCATTATTAACAATTCCTTTATGCTCGATGGTTTTAGCGAAGGCTCCCAATTTAATAATACCCATGGCCAGGATGCCTATTTTTTACGCCCATTTACAGAAAGAACAGAGGACTATCATGGGCTTATTATGGTTTACGAATCTCAATATTATCGGATCAATCAGCTCTTAAATAAGATCAACGCGGAGCTTGAATTACAAGGTGATAAAGATTGGCCTTGCAGGAGCCGTTCTTTCTTTTTTGAGCTTTTGCTGGTTCTTCAGCCGTTATTTGTAGATATTAGCCATCATGATTTCGAAATTACTGAAACTCCTCTCAATTCACCTATTGCTTTGATAGAGCGGATAGTTCTTTACTTGCATACCCATTATCATGAGAAAGTAAGTCTATCTCAGTTTTCAAAAGAATTCAACATGAACAGGACAAGCTTAGAAAACCTATTTATTAAAACGACGAGCATGCCTGTTATCGCTTATATTATCAGACTTCGTCTTAAGATGGCCGCAATGATTCTCAGAGATACACGCCTTCCTATCTCTGAAATTATTGCACGTGTTGGATTTAATGACAGGGCTCACTTTACACGGATATTCAAAAAGAATCTGGGTATTTCACCCAGAGACTATCGTGAAAAGTATTGCCAAATGTGAAGACTGGTTATCTATCATACAAAGTGCTACTAAAACACATTGACATTTATCTATATGAAGAGTAATCTGAACATAGACAAGTATCTATGTCATAGAATATTATAAATGTTGAAACGGAGAGCAGATGATGAACTATACGGATTATGTTCTACTATTAAAGGCTTTAGCCGATGAAACACGCTTAAAGATTGTTGAGATGCTTTCAAAAGAAGACCTCTGCGCATGTAAAATCCTTGAACACTTCAGCATTACACAACCGACGCTATCCTATCATATGAAAATACTATGTGATTCTGAAGTTGTGATAGGCACACGAAATGGTGCATGGATGAACTATTCACTGAATAAAGAGATTCTTGAATCCGTAAGCAGGCTCTTTGATGATTTTGTTATTAATACTGCAAATCAGAGCGGTAATTGTGACGGTACATGCTAAACAGGGACGAAGTTCTTCAATGGTGAGATTGTATATTTAAGGAGATGATTTTTTGAGCAATGACAAAAAGCAGGGTATAGGTTTTTTTGAGAAGTATCTGACTGTCTGGGTGCTTCTTTGTATGGCGGTAGGAATTCTTATAGGAAAGTTTATACCTGGAGTTCCGGCTTTTTTAGGTCAGTTTGAGTATGCAGAGATATCGATGCCGATAGCTGTCCTTATTTGGATTATGATTTATCCCATGATGATGAAGGTGGATTTTCAATCCATAAAGAATGTTGGCAAAAATCCGCTGGGCTTGGTTATATCAAGCGGAACAAGCTGGCTCATCAAGCCCTTCCTTATGTTTGGTCTTGCAGCCTTATTCTTTTATGTCGTTTTTAAAGCTTTTATCCCTAATGAACTGGCAAGAGATTATGTGGCAGGAGCCGTACTTCTAGGCGCAGCCCCCTGCACTGCTATGGTGTTTGTATGGAGCAACCTGACAAAGGGTGATCCTGCTCATACTCTTGTGCAGGTGTCTGTTAATGACCTGATTATTCTTGTTCTGTTTGTACCGATTGTATCATTCCTCTTAGGCGTCACAAACATCCAGGTGCCTTGGGCTACGCTGTTCTTGTCAATCGTGCTGTTTGTAGTCATTCCGCTGGTTGCCGGCATACTTACGCGAACCTTGATGATAAAGAAAAAGGGAGAGGAATACTTTACTAAAAAATTTGTTCCTAAATTTGACGGTATTACAACAGTAGGGCTTCTGTTAACCCTTATCATAATCTTTTCGTTTCAGGGTGACGCTATTCTGAATAACCCGCTTCATGTTCTGATGATTGCAGTGCCGCTTATTCTCCAGAACGTATTGACTTCTCTTTTCGCATATTTCATGTGCAAAAAGTACAGGCTTCCTCATAATATAGCTGCACCTGCTGCCCTTATAGGCGCATCGGACTTTTTTGAGCTATCTGTTGCGGTTGCCATAACGCTTTTCGGCCCCGAATCGCCGGTGGTGCTCGTTACCACTGTCGGGGTTCTTACTGAGGTTCCGGTCATGCTGATGTTGGTCAAGTTCGTCAATAAGACCAGGCACTGGTTCCCGGACCAGGCAATTGATAATAAATTATAACAGTAATTATTTTAAAGGAGATGACTCTATATGGAAAAAATGTCCATCTATGAACCAGCCATGTGCTGCCCCACCGGAATTTGCGGAGTGAGCGTTGATCCTGAGCTCCTCAGGATTTCAACAGTTCTGAATACTTTAAAGAAGAATGGTATCGAAGTAAAAAGGTTTAACCTCTCCAATTCGCCTCAGGAGTTCGTCAATAACCAATTAGTCAATGACTTTTTGAATACCAAAGGTATCAGCGGATTGCCCATTATCGTTTTAGACGGAGAAGTGGTCATAACAGGGAGATACCCGACAAACGAGGAGTTCGAAAAATTGCTCAATATCCCTTCTAATATAATCGGTGAAAAGCCCAAGGCTGCCAGATATAAGGTAACCGGCAGATCAGGGGGATGAGCAATGAATTCTTTTAATCCACAGACAATAAAGTTAACCAAATATTTATTTTTTACCGGTAAAGGTGGAGTGGGTAAAACCTCAGCAGCTTGTGCCACGGCGGTATCCCTTTCAGATAAAGGGAAAAAGGTGCTATTGATAAGCACCGACCCTGCCTCAAATTTACAGGATGTCTTCAATACTGAGCTTTCAAACAAGGGGACCCCAATAAAAGGCGCGCCTGGCCTGATAGTGGCAAACCTTGATCCCCTAAAGGCGGCGGCTGAATACAGGGAAAGCGTAGTTGCTCCTTACAGGGGGAAGCTCCCAGAGGCTGTTATATCTAATATGGAAGAACAGCTTTCAGGTTCGTGCACCGTTGAAATAGCAGCTTTTAATGAGTTCTCAAACTTTATTACAGATGAGAAAGCTCAGAAGGAGTATGATCACATTATTTTCGATACGGCACCGACAGGCCATACCTTGAGAATGCTGCAGCTGCCTTCGGCCTGGAGTAACTTTATCAGTGAGAATACCCATGGGGCATCCTGTCTTGGCCAGCTTTCAGGGCTTGAGAGCAGAAAGACCGTTTATAAAAAAGCTGTGGAGACTCTCGCAAACAGGAAGCTTACGACGCTCATTCTTGTCTCAAGGCCGGAAACAGCACCGCTAAATGAAGCGGAAAGGGCATCGAAAGAGCTTTCTGCTCTTGGTATAAACAATCAGGTTTTAGTTCTGAATGGCATAATAACATCCTATGACGATAAGATATCGGAAAGCCTGTACAAAAAGCAGCAGGCTGCGTTGAGCAAAATGCCCTCTCATCTGGAAAGAATGGAAGCTTTTTTTATTCCGCTAAGAGCCTATAATATCACAGGTTTGGATAATGTCAGAGCGTTCTTGACTCAGGATAATGACAGGGTGAGTGAGGAAAAACTTAATAATAATACTTTTCCATGCCTTAATAACATCATTGAGGATCTTGACAGAACGGGGAAAAAGGTCATTTTTACAATGGGCAAAGGCGGTGTGGGAAAAACAACTATCGCAGCGGCTATTGCATTAGGCCTGTCCTCAAAAGGCAAGAAGGTCCATCTTGCTACTACGGACCCGGCCGCCCATCTCAAGTTTGTTATTGATGAGAAAAGCGGCATTAATTTAAGTCATATCGATGAACAAAAGGAATTAAAAAAATATCAGGATGAAATCCTTACTAAAGCAAGGCAGACCATGTCGGAGGATGATGTGGCCTATGTGGAGGAGGATCTTCGTTCTCCTTGTACTCAAGAGATAGCAGTATTCAGGGCCTTTGCCGAAATTGTTGAAAAATCCGAGAATGAGATTGTTGTCATTGATACGGCACCTACAGGTCATACCCTGCTGCTGCTGGATTCAACCCAGAGCTATCATAGAGAAATACAGCGTACTCAGGGCGATATTCCTGAATCGGTAAAAAAACTGTTGCCAAGGCTAAGAGACTCCGAGGAGACAGAAGTAATTATTGTAACCCTTGCCGAAACAACTCCTGTTTATGAAGCCATGCGATTGGAAGAGGACTTGAAGCGTGCAGGCATTTACAGTAAATGGTGGGTCATTAATTCCTCATTGTACGTGACCGGGACTACCAACAAGCTGCTGAAAGCAAAAGCCAGCAGCGAAACCCCATGGATCAACAAGGTTAATGAGCATTCCCGCGGCAACTATGCTGTTGTCCAATGGAAAGCTGATGAAATAAAGGGTGAAAAGCTTAAAGAGCTGCTCAGTTAATATACTGAAAGGATATAATAAAATGGTGAAGGTTGCATTCGTGTGTGTTCATAACTCCTGCCGATCTCAAATAGCAGAGGCTTTAGGCAAGCATCTGGCAAGTGATGTTTTTGAAAGCTATTCAGCCGGGACAGAAACAAAACCGCAGATCAACCAGGATGCAGTGAGATTGATGAAACATATTTACGGAATCGATATGGAAAAAACACAACGATCAAAATTGCTTGAGGATATTCCACCGGTTGATATTGTCGTAACCATGGGCTGCAATGTAAATTGTCCTTTCCTGCCATGCAGTCACCGGGAGGACTGGGGACTTGAGGACCCAAGCGGCAAGAGTGACGAGGAATTTATCAAGACCATCAAAGTCATCCATGAGAAGATTCTGCAATTGGAAGAAAGAGTTAGGAGCGACACGCTTTAAGCTCGTTGCCATTATGGAGAAGAAGGCTGTATAATTTACATGAGTACAATAAGTAACAGGAGGTGGGAGCCCTGACCATACAGTCTATTTCTAATGCGAATTTACTTAAAATATTGGATGATGATACCCATGAGACACATTACGGGTGTAACCAGGAATGGTTTCCTACAAAATGGCAGCGTCTTTCGGGATGCGGTCCATCAGTAGCTACGAATATAATTTATTATCTCAGTCAAACTCAAAGCATTTTTGGAGTGAAACAAGGCTCAAACAATAAAAATGACTTTGTCGAGCTTATGGAGGAAGTATGGAAGTATGTTACTCCAACACTAAGAGGTATACATACAACAAAAATGTTTTACGAGTCTGTACTCTCTTATGCTGCATCCAAAGGAGTACAGGTCGGATATCAGCATATTGATGTGCCTAAACAAAAATCCAAAAGACCTGAATTATCAGGAATTTTGAAATTCCTGAAGGCAGCCTTGCTGAAAGATTCGCCTATAGCTTTTCTGAATTTATGTAACGGTCATGAAAATAATCTTGATAAATGGCATTGGGTTACGATTATTTCAATTGAGTATAATGATGCCGAAAGCAGTTTATTTGCTGATGTCTTGGATGAAGGGCTCATTAAAAAAGTTGACCTTGCTTTATGGTACAATACCACAAAGCAAGGTGGGGGATTTGTTTATTTTACATGTGAACGTTGAATTTGGCAGATGTTTATGATAGAATCAATTCGTTCTTCCGTGGGGGAGTAGTTTGCGCAGTATTACTGCGTGGTAAATCAACACAATGACCTATTTTGGTCTGGTTTGCCTTAATAAACAAGACTCATGGGTGGTTTTAAAAAACTACCTATGAGTCTTTCTTGTTGCATGGGCTTACTGAATCAGAATAAAAGGGGAATACTTTTTTATTAAAGCTACTAAAGGAGAATTTCAGAATGGGAATTTTAGAACTTTTCATTATTGCAGTAGGGCTATCGATGGATGCATTTGCCGTTGCTATCTGTAAAGGCTTATCCATGAAGAGAATGAGCTATAAGAAAGCTGGTATAGTGGGATGCTTTTTTGGAGGCTTTCAAGCCCTCATGCCGCTTATCGGCTATTTCCTGGCAACGCAGTTCAAGGGCTATATAACTTCTATTGATCACTGGATTGCTTTTGCCTTACTCACCATTATCGGTATCAACATGATAAGAGAGTCTCGCACCAATAAATGCTGTACATGTGGGGAAGCAGGAGAGGCAGCCGGAGAGGCAGCATGTGAGATAGTCGAAGAACCCTTCAGTTTTAAAAGCATGACGGTACTAGCCTTGGCAACAAGCATCGATGCGCTAGCCATTGGTGTGACCTTTGCGTTTTTGCAGGTCAATATCCTGCCTGCTGTTTCCATGATAGGAATCACCACGTTTTGCCTCTCCATCATCGGAGTCAAGATAGGGAATGTGTTCGGAGCAAAATTTGAGTCCAAAGCTGAATTAGCGGGCGGTATTATCCTTATTGCAATGGGGCTTAAAATTCTTTTAGATCATCTTGGTGTTATTAGCTTTTAATATAAATGATTATGGCTGCTTGAGTTTAAGCTCATAATAGTCATAGATCGTATCTTCCTTAAAGCCGCAGGATTTGTACAGCGATAGTGCATTTTCATTTTGAACGGCAACCTCCAGAAGGACAGTCCTGATGTTGCTGGACTGCAATTTAAGCAAAGCGAGGCTTAATGTTTCCCTTCCAAAACCCCTACCCCGGTATTCCGGATTAATTGCAAAACCGAAGATATAGCCATCATTTCCTTCCATGGCGACTCCAATTTTTCCTATGAATTTACCATCAAGCTCCGATATATATTGAGTTCTGTATGAAGACTCGGCAGGAGTAGCATCTTCTGCCGGCAATTCATTAGGCTTTCCAAAACACAAAGCATCCAGCTTTTTTATATTTGCATAATCACTTGCTTCAGCCTGACGAGCTTTGATGCCGTGGCTTGTAAACCTCGGAACAGCCGGTTCGTTATACTTCATTCGGTATTCTGAAAATGCGTAATGAGCACCGGTTGACTTGGTGAAACCCATTCCGGATGGGCAAGACCTCTCGGTAATGATTAAAATCCTTCCTGTCTCACGTGAGAAGCACTCTTTTTTTGCCTCAGCGAATAAACACTTGAAAATCCCTTTTTGTCGTTGCTCAGGATGAACCATACCCGTTAATTCGATCTCCTCCGGTTGAGGACCAAACCCATAAAGTCCTAAAAAACCGATGAGCTGGTCATTTTCATAGTATAGAAAATCATTATTCTCAAGGTCCGAACGCGTATTGAGCATATCCCAGTTAAGCTTCATGCTCAATTTCTCATAGCTTAAGCACGCATCCTCAAGATTTTTAATGTCTTTAAGCTGCTTCTCATTAAGGCCTTTTGCCAAAATCATTCTTTCCAAACTTATACCTCCAATGATAAGGTCGATCATTTTCGTTCATCCTGTATAAAATTACCCTATAAACCCTAAAATTAAACTGCTTTTGTCGCTTCTTTATCTCAAGAGGAGCGTTGTTTTATGTCATTTTATAGGTTTGTACAATTGTAAAAAGCTATAAAGGGTGGGATAATGTTTATTGATCATTGTTCTCAATAAACATATATGGGTGCTGTATAAAAATCGCTTCAGCATTATTCGGGGGGCTACATGGAACTAAAAAATGTTATGGTCGCGGTAGGACTTTCAATTTTCGCAGGGCTTTCTACAGGGCTTGGGGGTCTTATTGTCTTACTTTTCAAGAGGATCAACGCCAAGGTGTTATCCGTTGCCTTGGGCTTTTCTGCAGGTGTGATGATCTATGTCTCCTTTGTGGAGATACTTCCGGAAGCAAAGCTGCATCTTACTAAAGGTATGGGACAAAAATCAGGCGAATGGATAACCTTCGCGGCATTCTTTCTGGGTATGTTTTTAATTGCTCTTATAGATAAGCTGGTTCCCGAGCAGGAAAACCCTCATGAACCTCACCGGGTGGAACAGTTTGATGTCTGTGGCTTCGGTAAGGATTCTCAGAAGCTCATTAAGACAGGGAAGCTTGCGGCTCTTGCCATTACCATTCACAATTTTCCGGAAGGCTTGGCCACCTTTGTCTCAGGGATCAATAATTTATCTTTGGGAGTTGCTATTGCAGTAGCTGTAGCCATTCATAATATTCCCGAAGGAATCTCGGTTGCTTTGCCGGTTTATTGTGCTACGGGCAATAAAAAGAAAGCAATGTACATGTCGCTCTTATCAGGTCTGGCTGAGCCTATCGGTGCCATTTTGGCCTTTTTAGTGCTGGCTCCCTTTATTAATGACGTCATATTCGGCATTATTTATGGTGCCATTGCGGGCATTATGGTCTTTATCTCACTGGATGAGCTATTGCCTTCAGCAAGGGAATATGGCGAGCATCATCTAGCCATCTTCGGACTAATAGGAGGCATGATCGTTATGGGCCTCAGTCTCCTGATTTTAATGTAAAAAAGTTACCTTTTATTTGAAAGCCATGGGGATGTTACCATTCCCATGGCTTTCAAATATCCGCTAATCGGCGGCCTCATAAATGGATGCTATAGCTTGTATTTTAGCTTATCTCCAAAGAAGGGAAATGGAACTATAAAGACCTGAATGCCGTCAGCGTAAGGAGCGATTGTATACATGGGGTAGAATATGGCGAGCCCTTCCTCAGTCAAGTAAAAATTCTTGTCATCGTAGAATTTGTTTAGGTTCTCACCCAGTCCTTCAAAATAGCTGGCCATACCGGTGATCTGTCTCCGTCGGGCGTCTGATTCAATATACTTTAGAACAAGGGGCTTACAATCATAATCCTTTTCAAAAAGAGCATCAAGGGTAAGCATGGCACCATGCTTCATGTCCCAGGTGTTACCCTTACGGACGGTATTTTCGTGGGCGCCGCCGGTGAATTCTTTGAGATCATAGTATAGGCTCATCATAGGTTTTTTGGAAAAGGTAGGCTCAAAGCTCTCTACAAACTCGAAGTTTTTAAAGGGGACACCCTGGGGTTTGGCAACTGTATGATGTTTGACAGCGGCCTGATAGAGTTTGGTGGAGGCATAACGGTAGTTTTTCTGCGCTTTTTGCCTGTAATGCATATTGAAGCGCGTGTTGTCTCCGTCGTATCCGGCTGAAATCAAAGGGTAATCAATGTTTACATCAATCATCAGGGTCTTGTTATGGTGCAGTTTGTCTTTAATAGTCTGCTTTTTAATGAAATCGCACTTCATTCATACCACCTCACATCATATTATTGAGGATGCTTGAATTCTGTGCCCGTCCATGGCATAAAAAGGCTAAGAATCAGGAGAACCAGTCCCCTTTATCCAGCTTCTGAAGGGTGTGTGAATAAGATTGGCATTATAGTAGCGAGGATCGGAAGTAACTTCTTCACCGACCCAATCGGGCTTTTGAAAATCCTGTTCTTCTGAAGAAAGCTCTATTTCGGCAATAACGAGACCTTCATTGTCTCCTAAAAATTCATCCACTTCCCAGGTCATTCCTTCGTAGGACAAAATATAGCGATATTTCTCCATGAGCGGCTTTTCACAAAGCTCAAGCAAGGCCTGGGCATCTTTGAGAGGAATGGGATACTCAAATTCGGAACGAACCGCCCCAACCGTTAGCCCTTTAATGGTAAGGGTAGCGCAATTGTCGGCTATCCTGACACGAACAACCCGGTTTTTATGACTGCTTAAATAACCTTGACAATATAAGGCTTTTAAAGCTCCTTGCTTGTACCCATCATGGTTTACAAGGAATTTCCGTTCAATTTCCTGGGCCATAGCCTTACTGCTACTCCTTGTCTTTGATGAATTTTTTCTTTAAGAGGTAGCCGATACCCAAGAGTACAAGGAATGCTGAGATGACGATTATAAGACCCGTATAGTCCTGTTCGTAAAGCTGTGCGCCGCCGCTTGACTTGATGAAGATATCCGGTATCCGGCAAAGGAGGAATATCGTCAAGAAGCGTAGCGGTTTTACAGGCGTCAAACCGGCTACATAAATGAGTATGTCCTTTGGAATAAACGGAATCAGACATAACACCAGAATACCAACGGTTCCTTTGGCGGAGTTGATGAGATCACTGGTCTTTTGAATCCATTTTTCACTGACAAACTTTTTTACAATTTCCTCACCAAAAAACTTGGCAATGCTAAAGGCAATAAGAGCTCCGAGGAGCTCTCCGAAATATGCTAAAATAAAGCCTAAGGGCATACCATAGATAAAACCGGCCGCCACATGGAAAAAGTCGCCCGGAATAAGGGCTACAATGACTTGGAGAATTTCAAACAATATAAAGACAATAGAACCCCAAACGCCAAAGGATTTGATGTAATCTGCAAATTGCTGGGGGTTCTTAACCATTTCAATAAGCTGGGGTGCGAACTTTACCATGACAACAATGACCATGATACCAAGGAGTAAGATTCCAATAAGCTTTAAAACAAAACTTTTTGTAAAGATTTTTTTGTCCATAGGTTCACCTTTCAAATTTCAAGTAATAAGCTGAATCTTGCTTGAAAGTTTCAAATAAAACTTTCAAGCAATTAGACGATACAGGTTTAACGCTGTATAATCATATTAACCCTATTATAATAACATTACCCGTTACCGAAATCAAAGATTTCGAACGGGCACCCAAGTTATTGATACTTCGTATTAATAACATTACCTGTAAGAGAAATCAAAGATTTCGAACAGGTGCCCAAGTTATTGATACTTCGTATTAATAAAATTGTATGAATGCCTGCAACTATTATATCCCCAGATTTTAAAAGATATTGGGTCATAGGGTATAATAGTCATTAAGAATAGAGGGATATGTATGCAAGAAAAAGAGTTTAAGACACGCCTTGAAAAAGCCCGGGATGGAGAAAAACGCTTAAAAGCGCTTAGTGATCGCTTTGTTAACATAAGAACGCTTATTTTTTTAGCGGGAGCACTTTCAGTCGGTTTCCTCCTGTATAAAAAAAGCACCGCTCCTGCTATTATGGTGGGCACTGTATTCCTAGCCGTCTTTATATTTATTATGACTCACCATAATCGGGTGAAAAAAGACTTAAAAAGATATCAGACCCTTATAGGTATTTATGATGCTTTTCTTAAAAGGATTAATGGGGAGTGGACCTCTTTCCCGGACAAGGGTGAAGAGTTTTTGGCTTCTGATCATCCCTATGGCGCCGACCTTAATATTTTTGGGAGCAAATCCCTATTTCAGCTTCTGAACCTTACTCATACCTTTAAGGGACGGCATCGTCTGGCAGACCTTTTAGGGAATCCCGATGGCGAATACGAGAAGATAATGAAAAGGCAGGGGGCAGTTAAAGAGCTTTCACAAAAGCTTGACTTTATCGAGGAATTAACCCTGAGAGGCCTGCTTTACAAAAAAACAGCCAAGGACCCCCAGAGCCTTTTTGATGCTATGAGCCAGTCTAAGAAGGTACCCGGCTTTCTTAAAAGCCCTGTACTGCTTTTCGGCCTTCCAATATTGACCCTTGCATCAGCATTTATGGCCGGAAGAGTTATCCCCTGGCTCTATTTAGTTCTTCTTACAGGTCTTATTCTGCAGTTATCGCTCTTTGCTTGGAGCTTTAAGGCACTTTCGCCCTATTTGGGGCTGGTTTATCAGTACAAAAATGAACTGGAAACCTATCAAAAGCTCATAGAGCTCCTAGAAAAGGAGCCCTTTGAGGATCTCTTCCTTAATGAGTTGAAGAACGGTTTGGCAGATGAGAGCCATAAGGCCTCTTCCGAGATAAAAAGGCTCACATCCCTGTCAGACTTTATTGACTTTAGATACAGTCCCTTGATCTACTTTATTCTCAATGCACTCTTTTTATGGGATCTTCATCTATATCGGAGCCTTGAGCGATGGAAGAAGGAGAACACCCAGCGAGTAGGACGGTGGTTGGAGATTTTGGGGGAATTTGAGGCCCTTGTCAGTCTTTCTGTTGTTCCGTTGACTACTCCGGTTTTCACCTATCCTGAGCTCACACGTGGGAAGCCCTCATTTTCTGCTATAGAATTATCACACCCCTATATTCCTTATGAAAAAAGGGTGTCCAACAATGTCGCCATAAATGGTGTGGCCATTATAACAGGCTCCAATATGTCCGGAAAGACAACCCTGTTACGAACCGTGGGCATCAACCTGGTGCTGGCCTATGCAGGTGCGCCAGCTTGTGCCAGAGCTATGAGCGCAGGACTTATGGGCCTTTATACCTCTATGCGAAACAATGATGACTTGAGCGAAGGTGTATCCACCTTCTACGCTGAGCTTTTGAGAATTAAGAAGATTGTGGACTACTCAAGGAAAGAGCAGAATATGATTTTTCTCATAGACGAAATCTTTAAGGGAACTAATTCCAAGGATAGAATAGAAGGAGCTAAAAGCGTTCTGAGAGGCCTTAACAAGCCCTGGGCAATCGGCCTTATTTCCACTCACGATTATGAGCTCTGTGATCTTGAAGCTGAGGACATTTTACGATTTTCCAACCATCACTTTACTGAGAGCTATTCCAATAATCAGATCCACTTTGATTACAAGCTTCACCAGGGGCGCTGCAGAACTTCTAATGCGCGCTACCTTATGAAAATGGTAGGCCTTGAATAAGGCTAAAAATGACGGTTTTTCTGTCCAAAGCATGGATGCCGGCATATGATGTACTAGCATCGTTTTTACAGGGAGGAAAACCGTGAGAATTAAAAATGTTAACTTTTTTTCAAACATGATACTTTCGAGAACACCCTTTGCCAAGGCAGAGATCATGGGTGGACCGCTTGCACCAAATATCAATGGCACAGTAAGCTTTTATCCGGCTCATAATGGTACGTTGGTAGTAGCTGAGATTTATAACCTGCCCAGGACTGCTCTAGCTACACCCCAAACTCCCCCCATCGGTCCCTTTGGCTTCCACATCCATGAAGGAAGTACCTGTGAAGTCGGAGATTCCGCCGATCCGTTCCAGGCAGCAGGGTCACACTATAATCCTACCGGAATGCCTCATCCGGAGCACGCTGGGGATATGCCTGTGCTATTCTCCAACGATGGGTATGCTTTTATGACCTTCTTCACAGATAGGTTTGTACCCCAGCAGGTTTTAGGCAGAACCGTTATGATTCATCAGAGCCCGGATGATTTTAGAACACAGCCTTCAGGTAACTCGGGTAAGAGGTTGGCCTGTGGCGTAATACGAGCTTTCGGATAGAAAGCAGGAACAGAACGAGTCGCAGAACAGCGCAGTCGGAATAAAACAGGGGGCAGTTCCTCCACTTTAAGCAGTGAAACCGTCCCCTTTCCGAGCTATTGCATTTGATATTTATATTTGAAGGTCCTTACTCCAAAGCTAGCTTTAAGATATTCAGCGCATCTTGTCGTTTGATCTTAACAAAGCTTCCAACAGTATACGTATCTGATCCGGTACACTTGTCGGCCATTTCCTCCAGCCGCGAGCCGTCAATATCAGCATGACTCAGCCGAACGGGAAGGCCGATTGAGGAGAAAAACGATTCCATGCATTCTATGCCTTTTAAAGCCATTTCTTCAGGGCTAAACAGGTTATCGTCAACATTCCAGACCCTGTGAGCGAATTGGGCAAATCGTGCCACATCATGCTTGTAAACATACTTCATCCAGGCCGGGAAAACAATAGCCAGCCCTGCGCCGTGGGCAATATCATAGATGGCACTTATTTCATGCTCGATGCGATGGGAGGCCCAGTCGCCCACTCTTCCGGTGCTCAGTAAATCGTTATGGGCAATGGTTCCCGCCCACATAACTTCAGCTCTTGGGGCGTAATCCGTAGGATTCTTAAGAATTTTAGGTACATTGAGAATCATGGTTTTCAATGTAGCCTCACAAAGCCTGTCGGTGAGATCCACATTTTTGGTATTGGTAAAATAACGTTCCATGATATGAGCCATAATGTCGGCGGCACCGCAGGCTGTTTGGTAATCGGGCAGGGTATAGGTGAGTTCGGGATTCATGATGGCAAAAACAGGCCGGATATGACCAGTTGATAATCCACGCTTATACCAGCCGTCTTCATTGGTAATAACAGAGCTGTCACTGGATTCGCTGCCTGCAGCCGGAATAGTCAGCACCACACCTACAGGCAAGGCCTCCTTCACCTCAGCTTTACCGGAATAGAAATCCCACACATCTCCTTCATAGGGTACGCCTATAGAGATGGCCTTGGCTGAATCGATGGCGCTGCCGCCGCCCACTGCCAGAATAAAGCCGATATTTTTCTCACGGCAAAGCCTTATACCCTCATTGACAAGAGAAAGCCGTGGGTTGGGAAGAACCCCGGAAAGCTCGATGACCTCAACACCCGCTGCTTTAAGAGAGCTCATGACCTTGTCATAAAGTCCCGTCTTTTTAATGCTCCCGCCGCCATAATGCAAAAGCACCTTGTCGGCAAGCAATTTGGTTTCCTGACCGACCAGATCCTCCGTATCTTTTCCGAAGATGATCTTTGTGGCATTGTGAAAAGTAAAATTGTCCATCCTCTACCTCCTGAATGGGGTGCGTGCTCGTGGCACAAACCCACAAGCCTCGACCCGTAAAATTACATCATATAGGTGCATTCCTGATGAAGCGCACTACAAGCTCGATCCAGAATAGATCAATCATATATTATATTACCCGAATTAGTGAAGAGAAAATTAACAATTATATTAAATTGACTCTTGAAATATATAGATCACCGATATATTATATATATAGATTATCGATATATTAGGAGGTATTATTAAATGGGAGTTGATAAGAGCCTTTTAACCGGGAGCACCACCATGCTGCTTTTGAAGCTTCTTGAAGATAGGGATATGTATGGCTATCAGATGATTGAGGAATTGGCAAAGAAATCAGACGACACCTTTACCCTTAAAGCAGGAACGCTTTATCCGTTATTGCACAGTCTTGAGCAGCAGGGAATGGTTACATCCTATGATGAAAACACCGACAGTTCAAGAGTACGGAAGTATTACAGCATAACTAAAAAGGGCAGAGGTTTGCTTGCTGATAAAAAAGCAGAATGGAAGGCCTTTTCCTCTGCCGTCAATCAAGTTCTTAAAGGGGGTGCTATGGTTGGAGCAGCCTGCTAAAAGAAGTAATTCCATAATAAAAGAGTATCTTGAAACAGTCTGCAATCAGATCCGGTGCAAAAAAGTTCATGGGGTGATTTCAGCAGAAATTGAAAACCATATAAACGATCAAAAAGAGGCCTATGAGGCACAGGGAATGGAAGAGGAGACGGCAGCGATTAAAGCCATTGAGCAAATGGGTGATCCTGTAGCTGTCGGAACAGCCCTCGACCGCACCCATAGGCCAAAGCCCGAATGGTCTATTATTATCCTGACATCGTTGCTGTTAGTCGCGGGAATCATTTTAAGGTTTTTCACCTCTCCCCAGAGTATCAACGGGATAGAGAACTATAACCGTCAATTATTGTTCACAGTTGTTGGCATAGGCTTGATGGGTTTTTTTTATTTTCTGGATTTTACGATGTTGGGGAAATATCCTAAACTGATATTCTTTTCACTGGTGGCATTGACTCCGGTTATCTTTCTCTTAACATCTCCAATGCATGGAAGATACATGTATCTGACCTATTTGATTATGCTATTTCCAACAGCCTTTGCCGGCATTGTTTACAGCATGAGAGGCAGAGGCTATAAAGGCATTGTACTATGTGGATTATACTTTTTTATACCTCTAGCCATTGCGTATATAGCACCAAGCTTTGCCGGTATACTATTCCTCACGCTGTCCTGCCTTTTGATTCTTACAATTGCCATTTTAAAAGGCTGGTTTGGTGTAAAAAAGTTATATGGTATGCTACTCATCTATCTTCCTGTAATAGCCGTTTTCTTTATAGGCTTCTTTATGATTCTCATCAGAAACCCTTATGCATGGGAAAGGATTGTAGCAATCTTTAATTTATCCCGTGATCCACAGAGCGCAGGTTACATGGGTAGTGTTGTCCGGCAGCTTATCGAGGGTGCAATTTTTATTGGACCGGGCACACTTCCTATAAACTATGAAGGTGTAACAGCCTCACAAATTCTGCCGGGTTTCAATGATGACTTTCTGCTCACTTATAGCATTCATCAGTACGGATGGCTGGTTTTCATTATTATAATTACTCTTTTAATCGTATTTATCGCTCGTACTCTTGTCCTTTGTGCCAAACAAAAGAGTACCCTTGCCGGCTTGGTCTCGCTTTCTGTCATCTCCACTATTACCTTTCAAGCCTTGGTTTATATCGCTGTTAACTTAGGCTTTATCCTTGTATCGCCGTTTTCGCTGCCTTTTATTTCAAAGGGTAATGCTTTTCTTCTTGTGAACATGTGCCTTGCGGGTATTCTCCTTTCGGTGTTTAAAACAGGCCACTTCATTAAGGATGAAAAAGACAGCAGAAGAGCCGGTAAAAAAGCGGAGGAAGATTCTTTCGTAAAGTTTGAAGACGGTAAGCTCACCATTGATTTTAGAATGCATCGTTAAAATTTAATAATCTATAAAAGGCTGATGTCTCATAGAATGTAGGGAGAGGTGAGGCCTTTTGAAAATAAGGATTTTTAACGGCGATAATTTAAAAACCATAGAGAACAATGTCAACCGTTTTATTAAGGATAAAAATGTTATCAGTATCCATCAATCTGAATCAACCCAAGAGAATCCATCTCATTTCAACCTGACAATGACCGTCCTGTATGAGGACTATTACCGGTGTGATTATCTTAATGCAAGAGTATCCAGGGATTCCATAGATAAGATGATACCTTAGTACAACATTCTGCATATTCAAGGCACATCCTTTGGGTGTCTTTTTCCGGATTATGCACCCAATATGCAGAACGTTGTACTTGAAAAAATTTAACAAGCTAGAGCAGGGGACATTTCTTTGTATTTAAAACAGAGAAATGTCCCCTGTTTTGCTATTCTACAATCTCCTTTAGGGATAATCGATGTCTCGATTGCTCCTTACCTACTCACCTTTCTACACTTCTTTACATAACCTATTAGTACAGGTACAACCAGTTGATTAATAATGGAGGCACAATGATGAAAGTTGTTATACTTTGCGGAGGAAAGGGGTTTAGAATGCATGAACTCACCGGGGACATGCCGAAACCATTAGTCTTAATAGGTGATAAGCCCATGCTCTGGCATATTATGAAAACATACAAGCAATATGGGTTTGATGAATTCATTCTTCTTCTGGGCTACAAGGGTGAGATGATCAAGGAATATTTTATGGATTATGCATGGAGGCAGCACAGTTTTAAATTGGACACACAAAAAGGAAGCCTGGAGCTCTTAGAGAAGAGTGAAGACTGGAAAATCACCTTTTTGGATACCGGCTTGGACACCATGACAGGAAGCCGTATAAAGAGGGCTCAACATCTTATAGGGAATGAAACCTTTATGGCTACCTATGGCGATGGCCTCGCAGATATTGATTTGAAGGAGCTTTTAGCATTTCACAAGGGAAAGGGGCGGCTTGCCACAGTCACAGGCGTGGATAGAAAGACCCAATACGGCACCTTGCTTGTGGAGGACGGGATTGCTCGGTCATTCCGGGAAAAACAAAGCTCCAGCGGCATTATCAATGGAGGTTTTTTTGTTTTTGAACCCGGATTTTTTGATTATGTCACTCACGATACCGATTGTGTACTGGAGCAGGAGCCGCTAAGGAATCTGGCCAATGATGGACAATTGGCAGTGTACCCCCATCAGGGCTTTTGGACAGCCTGCGACACCTATAATGACATCTTACAGGTTAATACGCTATGGAAGCAAGGAAAGGATTTATGGAGGGTATGGGATCGCGTATGAATTTTTGGACGGACAAAAATGTTTTTATAACAGGCTGCACCGGTTTTCTGGGCAGTCATATGGCTAAGGAATTGGTTCTATCCGGGGCCAATGTGACCGGCCTTGTGAGGGATAGGGTGCCAAGGTCCAATCTCTATGACGGAGAGGAATACAAAAAAATCAATATGGTCTACGGTGAACTGGAGGATCGCCCCCTTCTGGAGCGGGTTCTCGGTGAATATGAAATTGATACGGTATTCCATGTGGCTGCCCAGGCTATTGTAGGAGTAGCCAACAGGAATCCCGTCGGAACTTTTGAAACTAATATACAGGGAACATGGAACCTGCTTGAGGCGGCCAGAAGAAGTCCCCTGATCAAACGCTTGGTGGTGGCGTCCAGCGATAAGGCCTATGGCGACCAGGAGCAGTTACCCTATGATGAGAGCATGCCCCTTTGTGGGAAACATCCCTATGATGTATCCAAAAGCTGCACAGACTTAATTGCCCAGACGTATCATAGAACATACGGTCTCCCGGTGTGCATCACACGGTGCGGTAATCTCTACGGGGGAGGGGACTTGAATTTCAACCGCATTATACCTCAAACCATACGAAGTATAGAAAAGGGTGACTCACCCGTAATAAGAAGTGACGGAACCTTCATCAGGGATTATTTCTATGTGGAGGATGCCGTTAAGGCCTATTTACTCCTTGGTGAGAAGATGAACGACCTCAAGCTCGAGGGGGAGGCCTTCAATTTCAGTAATGAAATCCAACTGACAGTTTTAGATTTGGTCAATAAGATATTGGAGCTGATGAAGAGTGATCTAAAGCCAATTATACTTAATCAGGGAACAAATGAGATACGTCATCAATACCTCTCGGCGAAAAAAGCCCGGGAGGTTTTGGGATGGAAGTCCGCCTATACCCTGGAGGAAGGACTTGAAAAAACTATTGCCTGGTATAGAAATTACTTCTGGGAGGCCTAAGGGCTCTTTAAACAATAACCTCCCAATTTTGAAGCGGTTATTTTCCGCTATTTCATCGTTGTCGTCGGTCGGAATAAAGTAATTATTCCTCCCTCCTCCGCCTTGAAATATCGAAAAATCCCTCGCTTAAAAACCGGGCATAATTATTGTAAGAGCCCTAAATACCCGGTGCTGATACTTTTTTATGGGGAAGTGATACGCGCCTGATGCATGTTTTCTGCACCGTTCTATCACGACTTCGGGTCTATCAGGCCCTTGCACTTTTATTATCCTTAGAGCAGCTTGGGGTTTCTCATAAATTCTTCATCCTGTGCGTGGATGAGGACGTTTTGAGACTTCTCAAAAGCTTGAGGCTGGAGGGCGTTACCCTTTTGTCACCCCGAAATCTTGATTATAGTGAATGGGAAAGGGTTGGGGAAAGAAAGCTTAATGAGTACTGCTGGACATTGAAGCCTCTTTTGATTGAAACGTTGTTTTATAAATATGATGATATTGACAGAGTGACTTATATTGATGCGGATTTGTTCTTTTATCATGATGCTGAGGTGATTTTTAAGAATCAGCCCGAGGCATCGGTGCTTTTAACCCGGGGAGAAATTACCGGCCCCCATATTTCACAGCCTGCTGCTAAAGCGTTTCAAAGCATGATGGGTCAATTTAACTCAGGCTTTCTAAGCTTTAAAAGAGACCAGTCCGCTCTGGCGTGCCTGGTATGGTGGGGTAAAAGGTGTATAGAATCCTGTATCAGCCTGCCTAAATGGGGACGATTTGGTGACCAGCGTTATCTGGATGAGATGCCCCGTCTCTTTGACAGGGTGGAGACCGTCAGAACCCCCGGGGTAAATATCGGTCATTGGAATTGCGACAGTCACACCTTTGGCATTCATAACGGTCATCTTTACATGGATTGGTATCCGCTGATCTGCTATCATTTCAGCGGTTACCGGATCCTTTCAAAAGACAAAATTTTGCAGGTACATGAGGCTAAAAGGGCTGGGAGGCCTTTCTTTTACAGAGATTATAACGGCATCCTCCAAGATGTCATTGGAATGGTTGAAAAAATAAACCCTGCCTTTGACGGCTATGCCAATTGCGAAGATACTTTCATCACTCTATGAAAAGGATAGCTCTTGCAGGAAAGGATTGTTTATATGAAAGCAAGTATTATCATCCCTTCGTATAATGCCAAAGAAAGACTTTACTTGAACCTTACGGCTCTTAACGAGCAGACCTACGATAGGGACGATGTGGAGGTCATCGTCATTGACAATGGTTCTACTGATAATACCCTGGCGATGCTTCGTCATTTTGAGCTCAAGTATCCCTTGGAAATTATTAGAGTTGAAGAGAACAGGGGTATTGCCTATGGCCGTAACAAAGGCGTCCTCAAGGCGAAAGGAGACATTCTGATTTTCCATGACAGCGATATGATTGCTTCCCCAAATTTCATAAAGCTTCATCTGGAAGCCCATAAAGAACCCAATCTTGTTGTCTGCGGACTATTCTGGAGAAGAATATTCACCTATTACTACAGTGGCTTCACCAATGAACAGATTAGCAGCTTCGAAAAGCTTAAAAGGACAACAAGATTATACAAGGACTTCCCCTTTCCGGATGGGTATCCCCTTATTACGGAGGAGCAGGTTAGAACGGAGAATCTTCTTCCCTACAGCTTTGACCTGGATTCAGGGTTTATTGCTGATCTTAAGGATACCATAAACCAATATGGCAGAAATTTTATCAACTATTATCTGCCCTGGAGATTTTTTATTACCAATAACCTGTCGGTTGATCGAAAAAAAGTCCTTGCTGTGGGCATGTTTGACGCCAACATTATAAAATATGGCTATGAGGACTATGATTTGGGAGTCCGCCTCTATAAATCAGGATGCAAATTTATAATGGCCGATCATATAGTGAGCCTGCACCAGGAGCATACGGCTAATTACAGGCCAGATGACGTGGTAGTGAACATCAACTTTATGTGCAGTAAATACAATAATATTTATTTTATGGATGTTCTCCTGATATGTCTGAGCCAATGCTTGAGTCTTGATACAAATACACTTAACGGCATCATGAAGGATATCTATCAAATGCTTGCCCTTGAAGAATACCACGGTCTTCTGGAGCTTATGCTGGAGCTTTTGCAAGTTATAAGATGTAAATATTTTCTGCCTCAGGAGGATAATTCCAGAGTTTTGATGCCGAGGGTTATTCAAAAAATGGGTTCCATAATAAAAAGTACCCTTATCCTTCAGAAAAAAGTAGGTGGAAGCTTCTTTATCCGACATTTTTGCTACTTGTTTAAAAGAGCCCTAAATATAGACTTTGATGAACTTTTAGAGGCTAACCAGGAAAGAGAGGATTTGTTATGAACCGTTTTCATTTTACATCAGTTGTCTCCCAGGATCATCTGTTCAAGTTTTTAGCCATGTATTCGTCGCTTAAGGCCCATTGTTCGGATTTCAAACTCTTTGCAATTTGCGCCAGTGATATCGTTTGGCACATCCTGAATAAGGCTGCCTTTTCGGAAATAGTACCGGTTTATCTCCATGACATTGAAAATGAGGCGATTCTTAAGGCCAAGGAGGACAGACCTTTCCACGCCTTCTGCTGGACGCTGAAGCCGGTTTTTTTGCATTATGTCATGAATAAGTACCCGGATTGCCAATATTTTGCTCACCTGGACGCAGATCTCTACTTTTTTGAAAACCCCGGATTGATATTTCTTGAAAACCCGGAAGCCTCACTGTTTTTGACCCATCATCGCAATGCCCGCAACTTTTTAGAGTACTACGGGCGTACAGGGGTTTTCAATACAGGCTTTGTGGGTTGTAAAAATAATGCAACAGCGCTTAAGGCGATTGCACAATGGAAGGAACAGTGCCTTTTGTTCTGCCCTATCCAGGAAGACCCCATTCGCAAGCTTTTCGGGGACCAGCGTTATGTGGAAAGCTGGCCGGATCAGTTCCATGGCGTCCATGTAGTTCGCAGCACAGGTGCCAATGCGGCTCTCTGGAATATTCAGAATTATACGGTTACCGCTAAAGAGGGAAAGGTATACCTAAACAATGATCCCCTGATCTTCTACCATTTCTCTGGGTTGACCATTATAAGCCGCACAGAGTTCAACCTCAATTGGTATTACCATATTGATGACCCCATGGTGCTTGACCATATTTATATGCCCTATGTTTACACCCTGAGCAACACCATGAAGGAAATGAATGTGAATTTCCCATGGTTTATTTCAGGATTATTAAAGAAGGAGATTACCCCCGATACGCATTATTTTTCTTTTAACTAAGGAGCAATCGAAATAACTTCCGATTCCTTCGGCTTCGGAAGTTAAATATCGATTATCCCTAGAAAGAAATTCAAATATCAGCGTTTTTACGGTCTGCAATGGTAATATAGTCCCGCCTTTGGGCAATGCTCTTATAGGCGGGTCTAACAATTTTGCCGTTATTTACGATCTCCTCAATTCTATGGGCGCTCCATCCTGCAATTCTGGAAATGGCGAAAACAGGAGTGAACAATTCCTGTGGTATGTCTAGCATGCGATAAACAAAGCCGGAGTAGAAATCAATATTGGCGCTGACGCCCTTGTAGATTTTACGGGATCGCGCAATAACCTCAGGGGCTAGTTTCTCAATCTTGGAATAAAGCTTGAATTCTTCATTCATACCTTTATGCTGAGCCAGTTCTTCCACATGGCTCTTAAATATTTCAGCTCTCGGATCGGAAAGAGAATAAACGGCGTGCCCCATACCATAAATGAGTCCCGATCGGTCAAAAGCTGTTTTGTTGAGTATCTTGTCAAGGTATTGGAATATTTCCTCGTCATCATCCCAATCCCGAACATTCTCCTTAATATCCTCCAGCATCTGGACGACTTTGACATTGGCACCGCCATGCCGGGGTCCTTTTAATGAACCGAGAGCAGCGGCCATAACCGAATAGGTATCGGTTCCCGACGAGGTGACCACATGGGTGGTGAAGGAAGAGTTGTTACCACCGCCATGCTCAGCATGCAGGACAAGAGCTAGATCCAAAAGGGTTGCTTCAAGCTTGGTGTAGTGGCTGTCAGGCCTCAGCATATGCAAAATATTTTCGGCAGTACTCAAATCAGCCCGAGGACTATGGATATACAGGCTTTTATTGCCGTGATAATGCGTAAAGGCCTGATAACCGTAAACAGCTAACAGAGGGAAATAGGCAATCATCTCGAGGCATTGCCTTAAGACATTCTTTATGGAGGTATCGTCAGGGTTATCATCATAGCTGTAAAGCGCCAGAATGCTTCTTGAGAGCACATTCATCATATCTTTTCCGGGAGCCTTCATGATCATGTCCCGTGTAAAGCCTGTAGGAAGCCTTCGGAACTCTGCAAGATTTCGTTCAAAATCATTAAGGGTTTTCTTATCGGGCAAATCTCCGAAGAGAAGCAGATAACAGGTCTCTTCAAAGCCGAACCGGTCCTCGCCAAGGAATCCTTTAACGAGAGCTTCCACATCATACCCCCTGTAATAAAGCTTTCCAGGGGAGGGGATCATTTCACTTTCATCAATAATATAAGCATGAACCTCACCTATTTCTGTGAGACCGGCAAGTACGCCACGGCCGCTTATATCTCTGAGGCCTCTTTTTACCTCATACTTTGTGTAGAGCTCAGGATCAATGACACTGCATTTTGAAGCCAAATCAGTCAACGGGGTGAGCCACTCGTTTTTAGGTTCATTCATTTTCATGGGTAGTACCTCCCGTAATTGAATTTTTTCTTAAATCTATTATACGTGATTTTTCCCCCATATCACCAAATTATTTATTCGCAAATATTGACAGATAAAAACAATCATTGAAACATCCCTATGTATGTGGCTACCTACAGTTTGATTTTGACGACATGGATATGGGCGAAGCGAATGGTTGGTATAGGGACAAGGAATTTCACGGAGTTGAGCAAAGAAACTGTCAAACACCCATGTTGACAAATAATTGGGAATGTTGACAAATAATTGGGGATATGATAAATTTAATAAATCTTTAAGGTGTACTTGAGTGGACTTATTGACACAAAAAGAGTGCGTCCTATCAAAGGTATTCTGGTTCATTGGAATGTAAATTCAGAACAATTCTTATTTATGCTTGCTCAACAATTCGATATCGACTTAGATTCACTACGTTCTTTTATCTTATTTTTGCGTGAGGAGAAATTTTTGGATGAGCCATAAATCAGATCCATGCTATTCGGTATTTAAGCCTTTTAAAAAAGAGCAGATATTGTTGTTTGGGCAGTGTGTAATATCGATATTATTAGGCTTGTTAAGTCCGTTTATGCTTAGCCGGTTGGTTAATTCTGCTACTATTAATGGAAGTAAGACGGAAGTGGTTACGTATGGTGCGCTTACAGCGGTGGTTATACTGGTACATTTTGTTGCTGACTGGTGGCAAAATAATCACTGGCATAGTTTTGTACTCAAATGTGTTGTTGCACTGCGAGGTGAAGTGTTTAAGCAGTTATTGCATAAACCGCTCGAATATTTTGAGAATTATGGTTCGGGTGATGTGCTGAACCGTGTTCTCAATGATACTCAGATTTATGCACAAAATCGGGCAATAACCACACTAATGCTGTTGCTAAACTTTATTAGAATAGGTGGAATACTTACATTTATGTATATTTTAGATGTGCGACTGGCAGCACTGGTAACGGTATTTTTACCGCTTTACTACTTATTTTTTCACTGGTTGAATCAGTATTTGCGCAAAGCGAACCGCCAGGAGCGTGAATCTTATTCCAAAGTACTGCATAGTGCGCAGGAAAAGATCCACGGAATTGAAACCATCCACTTTTATCAAAAGCAAAACTTCACAGCATCGATATTTAAGCAAAAGCAAGGCGAGTATTTGAGGGTGGGAACTCGGTTGTTCTTTTTTCGTTCGTTAGGCACATCAACTAACTCGCTGATGCTGGCATTACTCCCGCTCGCATTAATTTTCTTCGGGGGCATGATGGTGTTGAACGGGTCGCTAGTAGTGGGCTCGTTAGTAGCGTTTTATGCGTATCTGCCATATCTAGAAGAACCAATCAACAATCTGTCGGACTGGAATCTAGGTAGACAGGGTGCACTGGCGGTGCAAGAGCGGGTGTGGGATCTATTTGAAACTGATCAGCAGCAAGGTGCGAAGCAACAGATTGACGTAGCTCGTAATATAGAGTTTGACAATATCAGTTTTATGTATGAAATGGGCATACATTGATCCGAAATTTATCGTGTCAAATCCAAGCCGGGGATCGCGTAGCAATTGTCGGGCAGAGTGGTATCGGCAAGAGCACATTACTAAAACTGATATTGCAGAGGTATAGTCCTACCCAAGGACGAATATTGATTAATTCAAAGACATCACTTTCGGATCTCGATCAATCTGCATGGTATAATAAGATCGCATATTTGGGACAAAGCCCCTCTATTCTTGAAGGTACAGTCCATGAGAATATTGCGTTTGAACTTATGCCAAATCAAGAAGACATGCATACCATATTGGCACTTTCAGGGGTGGATGTATTCTGTCCGCAAGAACGTATTTTGGATACCTCAGTTGCACAAGGCGGTGGCAATTTTTCTGGCGGAGAAAAACAACGCATTGCGCTTGCCAGAGCATTGATAAAGCAAGCGGATATTTTGCTTTTAGATGAAGCGACTTCTGCGCTGGATAGCGGCATGGAACAGCAGATAATAGCTGGGATCGAGGGATATATGCGCGAGCATCCTCAGATGATGTTGTTTGCCGTGTCGCATCGACCGGAGATCGTTCGGTTGTGTAATAAAGTGATTGAATTTTACGGCGATGGTGAGGTTGTTTGTAGAATTGTATAGGGATATGCTGCAGTATATTAAGACGAAGAGGATTTTAGCAATGAAAGATTGTTTCACGACTGTTAAGTCCAATGTTCAGAAAGCAACTCAAAATAATTATGATAAGGATATTCTGACTCATTTCCTTAAAAGCATGGAGTAGGCTAGACTTAGCCACCTCTACTCCGGTAGCTTGAGGGAGAGTACCCCATTCTGTTTTTAAATTGACGCACGAAATGCTCAAGTGTGCAATATCCCACTTCGGCTGAAACAGATTGTAAGGGCAGGCTTGTTGTTGAGAGGAGATATTTCGCCCGATCTATCCTTGTGGATATCAAATCTTCTATAGGTGATATACCGTACAGCTGTCTGTAAAGCACTGAAAATCTGGATCGACTCAATCGAAGGCGGCTTGCCATATGATTTATACTCCACGGGAAAGCGGGGTTATGGTATATGTCAAGCCGTAAGCGATCAAATTCTGTCGTGTTTTCCATAACCCCATTCCCACTTTTGCTGATAGGGGTTGTTTCACGTCCAAGTAAAGAACAGAGACAGATCATAAGTCCGTCAATATGCCTGTCCCATAATGGTGGCCGGTTTATAAATTCATGCTCCATTGTTGTTACCAAGCTTGCGATAAAGCGTGCATCCCTTGGGAAAAACAAGGTGTTTACTGGCAGTCCGAGTTTATCAGCGAAATCATTATCAATTGGCAAAAAATGAATCCAATCATGATTAAGAGGCTCCTCTACCGTAAAAAATTCATGGTAGCTGTCAGGCGGATAAATGATGCAGGAGTGAGCCGGAGCATGCTGAACCTTTTTATCAAGAACTATCTGTACCGGGGAAATGAAATGTATAAAAACAAAATCTCTGGTGCCATTTGCTCTCAAGAGTCTGAATCCCTTGCGTTCATGCCAGGAATGTCTTAGATTGTTGATACTGAACACAGCAATGCCTCCCCCCTTTTTTAACTTAAGATGAATAAAACAAAAAGTCAATATTTTAGTACCATATATCATTAATTTATATGCTATTAATTGATAAAATCAAGATGCATAGAAAAATAGGATAATCATTTTTATCAAATTTTTTCTTGTGAGATTAAAAGAGAGGGATGAATTCTATGGTGATGATTAAAAACCATGGAGCTAAAACTAGCATAAGTATTCCGAGGCCGGAATACCCAAGATCTGATTTTCAAAGAAATGAGTGGCTTAATTTAAATGGTGAATGGCAGTTTGATTTTGACGACATGGATATGGGCGAAGCGAATGATTGGTATAGGGACAAGGACTTTTCACAAAGGATAACCGTTCCATTCTGTTACCAGAGTGAAATGAGTGGAATCTTTGACAAAGGGATGCATGAGATAATGTGGTACAAGAGAGCGTTTTCCGTTCCGGATGATTTTAACGGAAAAAGAATACTCTTAAATTTTGGTGCTGTTGATTATGAAGCAAAGGTTTGGATAAATGGGGAATTCATAGATTCTCATAAGGGTGGATATGTTCCGTTTAAGATGGATGTAACGAGATATCTAATGAGCGGCAGCAACACTATAGTTGTTAAAGTTACCGACAAATATGACTGTGTGCAGCCCAGAGGCAAGCAATATTGGAAACAGAAGCCTGATAGATGCTGGTATACTGAAACATCGGGAATATGGCAGACTGTCTGGCTCGAAACAGCCGGCGACTTAAATATAGACAAAATCAGAATAACCCCTGATATTGATGCAAAAAATGTTATTTTGGAGATATTTATAAATAAGTCTTTCCAAGATGCTGAATTAGACATACTTGTTTCATTTAAAAATAAAGTGAAGTCTCAAATTAAATTAAAATTATACGAGAGAATCTCGAGAATCACGATTGATTTAAAGGAAGAAGATTACATTGATGAGCTCCATTATTGGACACCTGACAGACCTAATTTATACGATTTGAAGCTAACCCTTTCAAAAGATGGAAAAGCTCTCGATGAGGTATCAAGTTATTTTGGCATGCGGAAAATATCTATACAAGGCAATAATATTTTCTTAAATAATAAGTCCTATTATTTAAGGATGGTTCTGGATCAAGGATATTGGGCTGAGAGCCTTCTGACACCGCCTAGTGATGAGGCACTAAAATATGATATAGAAATGACAAAGAAGTTTGGATTCAATGGAGCGAGAAATCAAAAAATTGAAGATCCAAGATATTACTATTGGGCGGATAAGTTAGGACTGCTGGTTTGGGGTGAGATGCCCAGCCCTTATGATTTTAACAGTGAGCAAACAGAAAATGTAATGAGTGATTTTATTGCTTTTATTAACAGAGATTATAATCATCCTTGTATTATGGCTTGGGTACCTCTGAATGAATCCTGGGGAGTAAGAAATATTATATCAGATACGATGCAGCAAAATTTTGGAGTAGCTCTCTATTGTACTGCAAAGGCCATGGATAAAATGAGACTTGTAAGCACGAATGACGGCTGGGAGCAAGTAAAATCCGATATTTGTGTAATACATGACTACATAGCCTGGGGATATGACTTTTCTGACCATTATTCTGAGCTACCTAAATCCCTTCAAGATGAAATCAGGTACCGAATTCCATATGCTTATAGACATAAGTACGAAGGTCAGCCGTACTTGATTACCGAGTATGGAGGAATAGCATTTGCAGATGATTCCAGTGAAAATTGGGGTTATAATGGTTTTGTAAAGGATGAGGAAAGCTTCCTGAAAAGGTATGAAAGCATTACCATGGTAATAAGGAAAACACCTTATATAAAAGGATATTGCTATACTCAACTGACAGATGTTATGCAGGAAATTAACGGACTAATGACGATTGATAGAAAAGCGAAGGTTGATGTCGAAGCCATAAGGAAAATAAATCAAAAATAATGGAGATTGAATGTTTGGAGGTTCCCTAAACAGGAATTGTTAGAAATTTATACTTATTTATCAGTAAATTAACCTGTTTCTTATGTGCCGTTGCACTTATACTGATATTAAAATCCCCAAATATTTGCCTTTTGCTATACGCAGCTTTTATGCGAAGTATCTATGCCTGCGATAACTTTTACGAAACCTTTGATTTTCAATTACGGGTCGAGGCTTGTGGTACGTTCCCATAAGAACGTACCTCTGGTAACGGTTAGGTTATTATTAATTCACAGAAAGCAGCAATAGAGTAGAACAAGTGAGGGAGAATGCTGATGAAAAAAAAGAAAATCATATCAGTGTATCAAAACCTAAAACTGAAAAGTAAGCTGATAATATTGTTTTCCCTCGTTTGTCTTACTTCTCTTACGATTTTCTCGTCAATTAGCATGACCACTTACAAAAACCTTCTTGTAAAAAATGAAAGTAAGGCAATGCTGGAAAACCTTTATTTCTTTAAAGTCAATTTGGACAACTACCTGGAGAATATAGAGGCTTTTTCAGCATCTATTATTTTAAGCAAGGATATTCAGGATACCATCGGTATCAATCTTGATACTCTTGAAACAGAAGAGCGGCTGAATGCTTATAATAGAGTCTATAATAAAATTCACGAGCTGAATAATAACACAAGAGGAATAAGATCCATATATATTCTGGATAAATATAAGAATATATTCAGTCTTGATCTCATGATGGATACATCGACACCCTTTGTTAATGGAAAGGAATTGACAGAGCAGGCATGGTATGAAAAGGCCGCGAAATTGGAAGGAACACCCTATTGGACCATTTTGGATTGGTATAAAGGTGAAAAGCTGATAGGAATGGTTCGGTCAATTAAAAATATGAATAATATTTATGAAAAATCCAATATAGGTATTAGCTTGATTACAATCTCCCCGAGAATGCTGAATTATTATTTTGAAAAGAACAGAATTAATGAGGGCGTTTATTTTATTATTGATGATAATTACAAGGTATATACAAATAACAGCAATGCTGAGATAGAAAAAATCATTGATACTCATTCAATAAAAAAAGGGGAGGGATACTACGTTGAAAAATTGGATGATAAAGAATATGTGATCACTTATTCCTATGATACGAAGACCAATTGGACCTTTGCTCATGTAGTAGACAGAGGTTTTTTATTAAAGGACATCAATTATATTGATAAAGTTTGGATTCTCGTTTTTACTATTACCTTTATTATGGTTGTGCTTATTTCTATATTAATATCCGGTACTGTTTCTAAGCCATTAAATAAACTGGTGATGCTGATTAAGGAAGTAGAAAAGGGGAATTTAAATATCAGGTTTAACAATTTATTTACCGATGAGATTGGTAGCTTGGGCGACTCTTTTAATCGAATGGTTGACAGGATACGGGAGGGAATTCCGTTAAAGCGGGAAAAATTTATAAGAGCTCTTCTTGTTGGGAGTCTTACCGAAGATGAATATATTCACTTTAAAAACGAAATTAATATTTCTTTTGAGA
This sequence comes from Bacillota bacterium, assembly GCA_023443745.1. Classification (GTDB taxonomy): domain Bacteria; phylum Bacillota; class Clostridia; order DSM-8532; family DSM-8532; genus DTU059. The sequence continues at coordinate 107,463 of JAEZTB010000059.1, read as the reverse complement.
ATGAGTATTACCAGGTGGTTATTATCCACGCGGAGGATGAGATTTCCGATGATGAAAATAAGTGTATTGAGAGTATAATAGCGAAATACGAGGAAAATCAATCTAATATCATTTCCACAACCCTGCGAAAAGGAGAGTATTGCATCATATCAAACAGAAATGAAGAGGATACTTACGCTATAATTAAAGAAATTCTCATAGTGATAAAGGAGAATTTCAGCTTGAATATTGGAGCTTTCAGTGGAAATAATTATAATACCTTTCATTTAATAAAGAATTCTTTTGACGAGGCAAGTGAATTAATTAAGTATAAGCTGTTTAAAGCTTCAAGCCTGGATTGTATTAACCATGAGTTTATTATCAACAATAGCTGGGAGATTTCATACCCTGATCAGATAGAAAATCGATTGGCATACTGTATTGAGCAGGGAGACCCTGCTGGGTGCAAAGATATTTTGGAAGAATCGGTAAAGCTGTTCAAGCATAACAATACAGACCCATCGATAATTAACACATTCCTTTTCAATATTTATACGCGTTTATTCAAAGCAGCTGTCAAAAATGGCAAGCTTCCCTCCGATATTTTCGGGAAGGATTTTTGGAGTATGGAAAATTTGCAACGTCTGGCACAGCCTATAGAAAAGGTTTTTGATGAACTTGCCAATACAATTGATAATTTTATTGCTGAAGTAAAGAGCACAAGCAATATCAACATGAGTATGAGCATCCGTAAAGCTGTGGATATCATAAACGAAGAGTATGGCAATCCCATGCTGGGGGTTGATTATGTAGCAGGAATAATTTGTTTAAATGAGAATTATTTTTCCAGGCTATTTAAAAAAGAGCTTGGTATCAGCTTTATAGATTATGTAAGTAAGGTTCGTCTGGGAAATGCGAAAGAGCTATTAAAAAACAGTAATGCAAAGATTAAGGACATCAGCAGCATGGTTGGATTTTCAGATTCCCATTATTTCGGGATATGGTTTAAGGATAACACGGGAGTAACTCCTTCCCAGTATAGAAAGCAAGGTGTTTAATCACTAGGCTATCTATTTTCCACTCTACGCACCTATAAAGGGTGCGACTTACTCTGTCTGTCATTGGTTCTATTATGTCGTTTAGGATATGTGAATGCAAAGTCAAACTGACATAACTTCAATTCGGAATATGGCTTTTTTTATCATTACGATACAGTTGCCACTATTGAACCCAAACCACAGATTTTTATACAAAACATCAAAAAAGTAACGCATCAAAAGGTTTGTCTTTGTTACAAATTTATACTTGTTTATCAGGAATTTAACCTGTTTCTTATGTGAAGCAATAGCTATACTGATAGTGAAAAGTTCGAGCTTTCAGTTCTAATTTAAGTCATGAATAAATCAAAGGAGGATGTTTATGAAAGCTGTTAAAAACGTCAAGAAGATTGTCAGCTTATCTCTGGCAGTCGTTATGATGCTGGCAACATTGGCTGCATGCGGATCAAAGGGTCCTGTCGAACCATCATCGGATGGAAGCACTGCTACTCCGTCTTCATCTCCATCTCCATCAGCGCCTGTTAAGGATGAAAAGGTATCGCTTACGGTATGGGGAACTCCGTCTGGTCAATTTGAAGGACAAAATCCTGGAGAATGGATAGAGAAGAATTTAATCTCAGATTGGAATGCCCAATACCCCAATGTCAATGTTTCTGTAGAATTGATACCTTTTGACGGAATTAATGAGAAGCTGACGACAGCCATAACCGCGGGGCAAACACCGGATGTGTTTCTGGATTATCCGGGAAGAATTCTTGCATATGCTAATATGGGCGTTGTTGCAGAATTGGATGACGTAATTCCGGCTGATAAATTGGAAAAAGTAAAAGCCAATCCGGATATTATGAAAATGGTTTCAGTAAATGGGAAAATTGTAGTTATGCCGTATCCTACAGGTTCTACCATGCTGGTTGTCAACAAGACCATGTGGGAAGAAGCAGGAGCCGCACATTTGCTTCCCCAGAATGAAAACAGAACCTGGACTCCCGAGGAATTTAAAGCGGCTTTGAAAGCGGTTGTAAACAAAGAGAAAGGCGTATATGGAATTACGTTGTTTGCGCTCAATGAACAGGGAGACCAGATATACAATAATATCCTCGGAGGATTTGGAGTAAAGCTGTTTAATGATGACTATTCCAAGTACATAGCCGCTGAAAATCCTGCGGCTGAACAGGCATTTTCCTTCTTTAAGTCAATTGTAGAAGAAGGATTATGTACACCGCATCCGGAGACGCTGGCTGCCACCAATGCGCTGGATTACTTCAAGCAGAAGAAAAATGGTATGGTGGTAGGCGGTTTAGCTCATATCGATATAGTCCAGAACGGTTTAAAAGACGGCAGTATACAGGGACCCTTTGAGCCAATGATTGTAAACTATCCTTCAACAACAAAGGATCAGGCCACATTGAAGAGCGAAGTCGGATCGGGCTGCGTATTTAAGAGCAACGACGAAAAAAGGATAGAATGGGGCAAGAAGCTATTATATTGGACCTATGCGGAAAGCGAAGTGGCCTATAACGCAGGAAAAACTTTTGATATTTGGGGAAATGAAAAAGGATGGATGAAGGAAAGTCCCAACCAGAAGGAAGTACAATTCCTGTATAAAACCCTTGGAAAGGCTAGTGAATGGCCCCTCATCGATCCAGGCTGGGGAATCAAGGGATATCCTGAAATGAGAGCTGCCATGTTCCCTGAAATGCAGGCATTGTTTATAGGAAGAACTTCTCCCAAGCAGACGATTGAGAATATTTCAACAAAATTCAATGAGGTTATCACAAAGTACAATAAATAATAACGGCAAAAGTATTACTATAGAAAAATGCGGGCACCGGTCATATTGGAAGGTGTCCGCATATTTAAATACGGCATTTCTTTTGACATATTATCATGTAAAAGAAAGGGGCTTTAAAATGCTAATCAAGAGAAAATACATCTCAATTATTGCATTTATTATGGCAATGCTCATTTTTGCGAGTGCTGTCACACCAGTGGCGACAGCGGAAAGCCCTTCACTCCAAGAAGGAACGGCGTTTACTGGAGACGATGAGGAATGCGGGAAGCCTTGAGGCAGACTGCTAAGGATCGCCAAAGACGCGTCATCTTTGACAACGACGGGGACGACGCGGCGGCTTTTCAAAAGGATCAGACGCCGAGCATAGAGAAAATACTTGCACGGCGCACCAGCTTTTTAAATAAGTATCCCGTAGATACGATTAACTACTCCATCACCCGGGGCGGATTTGACTACCTGACGACGCGCACTGAGGTGGGTGAACTCGCCTATGCTGATGACATTGATCCTAATACGTATAATACCTGCTTGATAAAAAAGAAGCAGCTTGTCGTCCTGCACAAATCAGCAGACGGAAATGTGACCACACTCTCTTCAAGGCTTGAGCTGAAAAATGGCGTCTGGTATCTCGTGTTTGAGACGACGGATTTCTAGCCTTATGCATTGGTGGTTCGAAGCACTAATGATTACGACGTGTCAGCTGGCGTGTCGTATTATCTTGATGGCGACAGCAGAGAGTTCATCGGCTTTGCAGCTAACGGAAAATATATCGCACCCAAAGGTGTGAATGTATCTGTAATACCAAATGGCAAGAGCTTCATGGATGTGTCCGGCCACTTGGCAGCTGAGGCCATTGGTTTTAGATATCATAGCCGGTTATGGGAACGGCAAATTTGGCCCTGATGATCCAATAACCCGCGAGCAGATGGTGACAATATCCATCGGGACAAACTGATGGAGGAACTGTTCACAAAGCTTGCCCAATGCTAACCTGCACTTCAGATGTAAAGGTGGAATTGATCATGTGCATATGGAATTTTAATTCGTAATGTGCATGCTTTTATTAGAAATTTATACTCATTTATCAGGAATTTAACCTGTTTTTTGTGTGCCGCTGCATTTATACTGATGGTGAAAAGTTCGAGATTTGAATATTGCTAGAGTGGAGGTAGCTAGATGACTATAAAATTATCCGGCGGAGTAAAAAGAGAAATCACAGGGTGGTTGTTTGTTCTTCCTATGTTTGTCTGTTTTTTGGCCTTTGTGATTTATCCGATTATTGAAGCATTTCGGTTAAGCCTTTATGGTTTTGATTATGTAAAATATTTTTGGACAGGATTTGATAACTATGTCAGCATATTTAAGAACAAGGTATTTATACAGTCAATAGTTAATACTTTAAAATTCGTTGTGTACATAGTTCCGACGGTTACTATTGTTGCGCTGGTACTTTCACTGTGCATATACAGTTGGTCGTCAAAAGCTCAGAGTTTTTTCAAATCAGCCTTTTATATTCCCGGAGTGACCTCTGTGGTTAGCCTGACAATGGTCTGGCAATATATCTTTAATGAGCAATTTGGTATGCTTAATTATCTTGTGAGACTTTTTGGCGGCGAGGGGAAGAACTGGTTAGGCGAAGGTCTTGCATATCCTTCACTAACGATAATTCTTGTCTCTATATCATTAGGAGGCTCAATTGTAGTGCTGACAGCAGGATTAAACGGCATACCATTGGAGCTGTATGAGTCTGCTGATATAGATGGAGTAAGGCATTGGGGCAGATTTTGGTATATTACGTTGCCCCTGCTCAAGCCAACATTGCTGTATGTAGTTGTTACCAGCACCATCGGCGCCTTCCAGGTTTTCGCCATCATAATACTGATGACCGGCGGAGGACCGGCCTATGATACAACAACCATGCTAATGCTCATATATCGGGAGGCATTTATGAATATGAATTTCGGTATAGCATGTGCAATGGGGTTCATATTGGCCATTATTGTATGCGTAATTGCTATATTCCAGTTCAAATTTCTTTCATCTGATAATGAGTATTAATAGCACCAAGAATAGGAGCAGTAAGTATGAAGAAAGTAAAAAATAAAATGAAAATATCTATAGCAAAGCTTTTAAAAAATTTATTGCTGTTCTCAGCCGTCCTGTTTTTTCTATGGCCTATTTACTGGATGGTATCAGGGTCGTTTAAGAATATGAAGGTGGCGCTTCAGATTCCGCCTGAGTGGATTCCCTTGCGTCCGACATTGGAAAACTATAAAGCATTGTTTTTGGATTATCCGGTGATCAGATGGTTTTTCAACAGCATATTTATTTCCACAGTAACAGCTGCAATTGTTGTGATATTCAGCGCAATGGCAGCATATGCACTGGCAAAAATAAGATTTAAATCAGGAAAATATATTTTCGGGCTTATGGTGGGAGCAATGACACTGCCGCATACATTGCTGTTTATTTCGCTTTTTAAAATAATTTCCGGAGCCGGTCTGTCAAATTCCTACTTGGGCATTATCCTGCCGTCTCTCGGATGGCCCTTTGGCGTTTTTCTACTAAGACAGTTTATGCAAACCTTGCCAAATGCATTGATAGATTCGGGTAAAATTGATGGCTGCTCGGAATTTGGAGTATTTCTTAGGATCATATTACCATTGGCGAAGCCGGGACTGGGATCGCTGGCGATATTTACCTTTGTATCCTCTTGGAATGACTATGTATGGCAGCTGATAATCATAAAAAATAAAAAGCATTTCACTCTTCCTTTGGGAATTCAATTTGCACAGAAAATGCAGGAGTTTGAGACAAATTATGGTGTCGGCATGGCAGGAGCGGTTCTTGCAACCTTGCCGGTATTAATTGTGTTTCTGAGCTTCCAAAAATATTTTACAAAAGGAATCACACTGGGAGCGGTGAAGGGGTAAGCGTGTGGGGAACGAGAGATGAGAGGTGCGAAGCTGAGGTATGTTGCTTCGGTATTGAAATGGAGGACAAGTTGAAAAGAAGGTATTTTCATAAAGGTTTTTCGGATTTTTCAAAGGGAATCATGGGAAATGGCGGCCAAAATTTATATGTTTCAGAGAAGGGTGTTCTTCAAAGGATATTCAGGTTTGACACAACGGGGAACGGCTATTTTGATATTATGATTACCAATAGCCATGATTATAATGAGCGGCCCAGGCTTCAGGTTATTTCCAACGCTGCTTCCCATAGTCCCGATATAAACTACGTGCTGACAGATGGAGCACATGCTGCGGCAGTGGCCGACTTGAATAACGACGGTTATGATGATTTAGTCATAGGTTCATGCAATAACGGACACCACAGTGACCTTGCTGCTTATGTTTATTATGGCTCTCCTTCCGGCATAACGGAAAATCATAAAATTGAGCTGTCGGCACCTGGCTGTACCGGAGTTGCTTGTGGTGATTTTAACGGGGACGGTTTCTGTGATATCGCATTCATTATCGAGGGAGGAAAGCTCCGCATTTATTATCAGACCGAAATAGGCTTCATGCGTGATACCTATACTGATTTGGATATAGATCTTACCCATATTACAGCCGGTGATATCAACAAGGATGGCTGTTCTGATCTATACTGCCGAATCAGAGATGGGGAGTGGGTGGTTTTATGGGGAAGCAAGGATGGATTAAATGCGGAAAGCTATACTTCTGTAGGTGAAAAGACGGATGATACGATATTTGAGACCCTGCCCTTCGGCGGTGGAAATCTAAGATATCCTGAGGAAGCAAGACCTAAAATCATTAATATAGATCAAAGGGTTTACCTGCTTTACTGCCTAAAGGAAGCTGTACAATTGAAGGAGCTTACTCAAACCGGAAAATTTGAAACAAAAATGACATTTGATATACCGGGTGTGATCTCAGTGGCTGCAGGGGATATTGATGGAGATGGTAAGGATGATCTGGTTTTCCTGTCCAGGCCAAATAGCCAGGATGAGAAAGCATATGTTTTGTATGGCGGAGAGAAAGGCTTCAAGCTTGAATATGCAGAGAAACTTGCCACTAAAACCGCCCGTGATGTAATTCTGTGTGATTTCAACGGAAATGGCAGAAAGGACATTGCTATATGTGAGGGCAGGGATGAGGACAAGTTCACCACCGAGTCACTGTTGTATTTAAGCAGTGGAAACGGCATAGATAAAGAACCAAGAAAATTCATAACCCATAACGCTGTTGGGGTATTGGCAGGAAATACAGACGGGAATGGCAAGCAGCTTATCTTCGTAAATCAACAAGAAAGCAATACATACGGGCATGTTCCCGCATATCTCTATATCGGCGATAAGGACGGATACAAAGCGGATAGAAGGGTGGAGCTTCCCGGGCATTCTCCCGGTTCGATTATTCCTGTAGATTTGAATGATGATGGGCATACAGACATTCTTCTATTCAATAATGGAGAGGATCAGCCTGAAAAGCTTCCGCTGTCCACTATTTTTTGGGGCGGTAAGGATGGTATCGATCCCAATAATTACACGGATATTTCCACCTATTTATCATGGGGTGGTCAGGTTGGGGATGTCAATAAGGACGGATATCTGGACATTGTTTTCACTTCCTGTAATCAAAGGAAGGAATTGAATAAAAATAGTGTAACTGTTCTGTATGGAAGTGAAAAAGGATATAGCCTGGAAAATGCGCTGACTTTGGAGATAGCACCCGGGGAGGATTTATGTGCAATGCTTTGGCCTGTGCTTGCGGACTTTAATAATGACGGGTGGCTCGACTTATGTGTTCCTATCAGCAATAAAGGCTATTCCCTTATATTCTGGGGAGGTCCTGAGGGCTATTCCATGGAGCGCAGCCAGAAGCTGCCTATTGAAAGGGCTCTGACGGTCAGAGCAGCTGATTTGAATGGAAATGGATGGCTGGATTTGATTTTTGGCACAAGAGCAAGCTTGTACAGGAATAAAGGCCACGAGGGTTCTGTTGTCATTTTCTGGGGAGGTCCTGAAGGCTACTCTGTAAGCAGGTGCTGCGAGTTGCCCTCTTACCAATCCAATTGCATCACAATAGCAGATTTAAATAATGATGGTTATCTGGATATATTCGCTTCATCCTATTTTAACAGCAGGGAAAGAGATGTAAACTCCTATATCTATTGGAATAACAAAGGGAATTTCTCTGTTACAAACAGGAAAAGGATATTTACGCATTCTTCTTCCGGAGCTTTAGCATGCGACATCAATGAAGACGGATATACTGATCTGATTATATCAAATCACAGGATTTACGGCAGCCACCGCACTGAAACCGCTATTTGGTGGAACGGTCCTGATGGGTTTAATGAAGACAGAAGGGATTATTTGCCGTGCCTTGGCCCCCATGACATGGTATCTGTTGATGTAGGAAACATTTATGACAGGGGAAATGAGGAATACTTCACTTCCGCTGTAATAGAAATTGAAGAAGGAGATTCTTTGTGCAAAATCGGCTGGGAGGGGGATATTCCCAATAAAACCTGGGTGAAAGCTAAAATAAGAACTGCCGATAACAAGGAAGAGCTGGAACTTAAAGCTTTTATCGGACCTGACAAAACTGAAAATTCCTATTATCAAAATGGCGATGAAATAGAACCTTCCTCAAAAAAGTGCCGATATGTTCAGTATTTGTTGGCGTTAGGTGCAATAAACAGTATCAATACACCAAGAGTTTACTCTGTTTTTTTCGAGTGAGCTCGAATAAGAGAAAAAGGGGCCGCAAAGGAGCTGCTGAAAAACTATTGGTTTTACAGCAGCTCCTTTGCTGTGGCATAGAAAGAAAATAAAATAGCCCAATATGCCGATTATTTATTATAATAGGATTATTATCCAAAAGCTGCCTATGATTTTTTGACGGGGCTGTCTCAAAATGATGGTGTATCATGGCTTTTTATAACAATACTATTTTGACACAGCCCCATCAGCCTTTATAAAAGACCGGACAATCATAATATTTCAAGGAGGGATAATGGTGAAGGCTTTCATAAATGCTGTAAAAGTTTATATCATGAATCTGAAAATGAGAACAAAGATCACTCTTTTATGCGTTATGGTCATCATGGCCTCGACCACCTTCACAGGGTTGATCACTTATCAGGGGGCCGCCAGAATTATTGAGAAAAATGTCTATTACCAGACAAGCGAAACCCTGCTGCAGTCTGCAAATTTTTTGAACGAAAAGCTAAACAGTGTGTTAATACAATCGCATCTCCTTCAGACTAATCGGGATTTCGCGCAAGCCATGAAAAACATCGAATCGGAAAAAGAAATCAACTATGCATTGGAACAATCAAGAGTAGAACCCATTCTCAGTCAGATGAAAGCGAGGGACAGATTTATTCATTCCATCTTTGTCTATACTCCCAAAGCCATTTTTTATAGTGTAGGTGCGATACCAAAAAAAGGATTGGATTTAACGACTACAGAATTATTCAAAAAGGTGAATCAGGACGGTTTGATTTTCTGGGGAACCGGGGGGAAGGACGAAATTTTTTCCGACAGCCAATATGTCATACCCATCATCATGAAAATCACAATCGCCACCTATGAGACCAATGATATGTTTGTTGTGGTCAACCTAAAGAGAAGCGCCATCGTAGAGTATCTATCCAATATCACGACCAAGATAAACGGTGAAATATACATTTTTAATTCCGGCAATCAGCTGGTGGCGGGAGTCGAAAACGGGCAATATGCGACTATGCTTGAGGACCCGGATTTTACCGGAAAGGTGAACAATGTCAGGAACACAGGATACTTCACCCATGATGATAGTCTTTTTATAAACGTGTCTGCTTTCCCTATCAACAATTGGCGTTTGGTCAGCATACAGAGGGAGAAGGATATAAAATCAGACGTAGAAATGATTAAGGGCTTGATCTTTTTATCCGCACTTATCTTTATAACGATTACCGCGCTTCTTTCCGTCAGACTGGCCGCTAGTATGACAAGACCCATGAATAGTCTTCAAAAGCTTATGGAAACCTCCACAGCCAAACAGTTCAGTATAAGATTCGATGCCAAATACGAGGACGAGATCGGACAATTGGGCAGAAGCTTTAATGATATGAGCAGCCAGATTCAAACCCTGTTGAAAGAATTAAAGATTGAACAGGAGCATGTAAAAAAAGAGCAGCAGCTCAAGCGGAAAGCGGAGCTAAAGGCTTTGCAGGCACAGATTAACCCTCATTTTTTGTATAATGCGCTTGATTCCATTTATTGGAGATCTATGATGCAGGGAAACCAACTGGTGAGCGAAATGGCTATTTCCTTATCCAATATTTTCAGAATCGGACTTAATAAGGGTAAGGAATTGACAACAGTCAGTCAAGAGCTCCAGCATGTGGGCAATTATTTAAATATTCAAAAAATAGTTTATGAAGGAAAGTTTGATTATTTTATCAAAGCTGATGAAGAAACCTATAACTATGAGATTGTTAAGCTTATTTTACAGCCGCTTGTGGAAAACAGCATTCTGCATGGATTTGAGAATATGCAAACGGGTGGGAAAATTGAGATTAATGTCAGTAAACAAGCCGACAGGATATGCTTTCAAATCATGGATAATGGCTGCGGCTTTGACAAGGAAAAGATTGTTGAGGCCATTCAAAACCCGGATATGAGCTATGGCGGGTATGCACTGGGTAATGTTTTTCAAAGAATTCAGCTTCATTACGGAGAAGAATACAGTTTGGCATTAAGCAGCAAGCCCTATGACGAAACAAAAATAACCATATGTATTCCGGCCATAAAGGGGGATCAGAATGTATAAGCTGATTGTTGTAGATGATAAGGCGGATATTCTTGACGGGATTATCAAGCTGGGCCATTGGGCTCAAATGAATTTCGATGTCGTAGGTAAAGCCTGTAATGGCAAGGATGCTTTTGATCTTGTACGGGAGCATCAGCCGGATGTTGTCATCACTGATATTCGCATGCCGATTATGGACGGACTTGAATTAACGTCATTAATAAAACAGCATTTCCCCTTTACGAAGGTTATCATTTTAAGCGGATATGATGATTTCAACTATGCACAGCAGGCTGTCAAGCTCGGCGCAGAGGAATACCTCTTAAAACCCGCTCGGATCGATAGGATTGAAGGTGCAGTATTAAGAGCCTATGAAAAGCTGGAAATTGAGAAAAAGGTCAGGGAGGACAGCATCCTCATGCAGCAGAAACTGATTAAAAGCCTGCCGCTTTTAAAGGATGATTATTTCAGATATCTTGTGAGTACGCCCGTCGAGCATGACTTAAATGAGGTCAAGGATCGATTCAGGTTTTTGGAAATCGGGCTGGATATTAGATATTTTGCAGTGCTTTTAATTGAATTGGATCATTACAGGGAACTTTTTGAGCGCAATAACATCAAAGAGGTCGAGCTGTATAAATTTGCAGTGGCCAATATGGCTCAGGAGCTCATGGGCGCATGCTATAAATGTGAAACCTTAAGGGTTGACGACAATAGGATTGTCCTTTTGATTAATTATCGTACTGATTTGAGTCTCAACGATAACAAGGCCGGAATTTCTGATGTGGCGGAAAATATACGCAAGAGCGTGGAAAAGTATTTGGATATTACTATAACCATCGGCATCGGAGGATTGTATGAAGATCTCAAGGATATTTACTATTCGTTTTTGGAAGCCAGGGAGGCTATTGCCTATAAAATAGTCCTCGGCCATAATCACGTTATATGTGCACAGGATATAAGAATAAACCATCATCAGTCGTTTCATTATCCCATCCAGCTTGAAAATGAAATTCTGTCATACATAAAAATCGGTGCTTCGGAGCAGATTCCTGCCCGTCTTAATCAGTTTATTGAGAGTTTAATTGACCAAAAGGACATTTCTCCAGCCTACTTAAAGAAAATACTCAGGAACTTTGTAGGTGTTATCTCCCGCATGACGCTGGAGTTACCTGAAAATACTGAAATGAACCGTATAAGAAATAATGATTTAATTGCTGAAATTGAGAAATATAAAACGGTGGATGAAATCAGAAGCTGGCTGAATAAAATCCTCTGTGAAATTGCGCAAACGGTTCGGAATATGAAGAAATCTCAGCTCGAAAAAGACATTGACAAAGCAAAACTCTATATTCATCAGCACTTCCATGAGGATATATCCCTGCAGACTGTCTCAGAGCATGTGTGCTTAAGCCCCACCTATTTTTCTGCCGTATTTAAGGAATTGGCGGGAGAAACCTTTATTGAGTACCTCGTCAAAGCAAGGGTTGAAAAAGCCAAGGAGCTCCTGGCAACCGGGCAATACAAGATTTACGAAATAGCCAACAGGGTCGGATATGAGGATCGGCGCTATTTCAGTGAGGTGTTTAAAAAGCACACGGGATTGAACCCTGCGGAATACATTGAAAAATTATCATAAAATTCCCCACCTTTGATCATAATTCTACCTCATTGTAAGAACAGCCAGCCCATTTATAATCAAAATGTAAGTCACTAAACAAATAGCAGGAGGGAGATTCAATGAAAAAAAAGAGTTGGGTAAGAGTAATAAGCATAATCCTCACAATGCTGCTGCTTGGGTCAATGTTGGCAGCCTGTGGTGAGAAGCCTGCGGCCAATAGCCCTACCCCTACTACATCCCAAACACCCAACACTCAACCCACATCACAAGCACCTGCAGAAAAAGTAAAGCTTTCCTGGTGGACTAAGGACAGACATGACATGGACTATATGAAGGAAGTGGTAACCAAGTTCACCACGGACAATCCAAACATTGAAATTGACTATAATATTCAGACTGAAAACTATCCACAAAATCTTGAGCTGGCATTTCAAAGCGGGCAGGCACCTGATATCTTTGTCAATCAGCAAAACGCAAAATACTATGTGGACAGAAAAATGGCCGAACCCCTTGACAGTTATCTTACATCTGAGATGAAAGCGAGATTCGGAAAGTTTGCCAATGTTGAATTCGTAAATACTGTGGATGGCAAATTATACACTTTGCCAAACGGAGGCATTACCTTCAGACTGATCTATAACAAGGATTTGTTTGCTAAGGCTAATTTACCTGGCCCGCCAAAAACAGTTGATGAAATGGTGGAATATGCTAAAAAGATTGCTGTAGCCGGAAAATCGGAAGGCGCTTATGGTTTTGCCATCAATATGAAGAATCCTAACAATTCCTTATTCCGCTGCCTTGACCAGATCGCCTTCAGAAGCAATGCGTACTATTACGATTACAAGACCGGAGCATATAATTTTGAACCCTCCAAGCCTGTTATCGCAGCATTCGCGAAAATGTACGCCGATGGCTCCATGTTCCCGGGTATTGAAGGGCTTGATATGGATCCTATGAGAAGCCAGTTTGCGGAAGGCAAGATTGGTATGTACATATCGGGTAACTGGGAAGTTGGTGTATACGACAAACAGTTCCCGCCTAAATGCGATTGGGCTGCAGCACCTGTTCCAACTCTGGACGGTACCGGAAAAGCACCCTCTGAGATCAGAAATGCAGGAGCTTATTTATACATGAGCAGCGAATCAAAGCATAAGGACGAGGCCTGGAAGGTTCTTGAATATGTTTACAGCGACGAGGTGCTAGTCCCTTATCATGAGCAAGGGTTTGCTTTCTCGGTTGTTCCATCAGTTCTGGAAAAGGCAAAAGATGCACAGCTAAAAGGTGCGGCGGACTTTAAAACCACTGAAGGCATAGACGGCGTATGGCCGTTGGCTCCCGCCGGCCAGGGCATGAAAGCGGAAGGCAAGACTCACTATGATGTAATAGCCGCTGTAATATTAGGGGCTGTTGATATTGACGAAGCAATCGCGGATATGAACAAGAGATACAGTGAGGCTTTGGAAAAGGACGCTGCATCAGGTAAAGTCAAGAAGATTATCATCCCCGACTTCAATCCTTCAGGCCTATAAGATTAATGTTTTACGAAGGAGAAGGAAATGTTCCTTCTCCTTCTGTTAAATTTCGATCATTCCTAAGTAGACCTCAGTCAATTGCAAGACATTAAGGAAGTGAAAGGGTATGAACCGACAGTTGATTAAAAAAGCAAGCCCTCTAAAAAATGCTTATTCTAATGAAAGCTTATTAAAAAGAATTAAAAGCAATACAGATGTCTATACCATGATCCTCCCCAGCGTATTCTTTCTGGCCGTTTTCTCAGTCTATCCCTTGTTATGGGCTCTGAAGTTTGTGTTCTATGAATATGATGGCATGAGGGATCCAACATTTGTTGGCCTGGATAATCTTGTCCGGTTGTTCACAAGAGATAAAGACTTCTGGAAGTCTGTAGGCAATACCTTCATTTATGCAGGCGGTAAGCTTGTGCTGACCATTCCGCTTGCTTTTGGCCTGGCAGTAATGCTTAACAAAAAATTACGGGGAAGAAGCTTTTTCAGAACCACCATATTTATGCCCACCATCATTAGTACTGCGGTTATGAGCCTGGTCTTTTACTTTATTTTCAATTCCTATAACGGTATTTTAAATCAGATGCTCATGAATTTAGGACTTGTTGACCGGCCTGTCGAATGGCTTGGAATGAAACACGCCATGTTGTCGGCCGTTTTGGTTGCGGTCTGGGGTGCTGTAGGAAATTACATGATTTATTTTCTTGCGGGTCTCCAGTCCATCCCGGAAGAGCTCTATGAAAGCTCGGCTATTGACGGAGCCAATAAATTTCACCAATTGGTTTATATTACCATACCTATGATGGGGCCCGTCATGCAGGTTGTGGTCATGCTGGCTATTATCGTTGCATTAAAGGGCTATGAAAGTATTATGGTGCTCACAGCCGGCGGACCGGCAGGGGCTACCGATGTCATGTACTTATATATTTACAGGGTGTTCTTCCCAACGGAAGGTGCGGGTATGTTTGTAGCGCAATACGGGTATGGTTCGGCAGTTGCCATTGCCTCTGCCGTCATAGTTGGGGTTATAACAGTGATTTATCTTTATATCTCAAAGAAGATGAATGAAATCTATTAAGGCAGGCAGGTGACAAGATGAAAATAAGTTTTAAAAGCATGACTTTATATACAGTAGTTTATCTGTTTTTAGGGATCATCACCCTTATCACGCTTTTTCCGGTGTTATATGCCGTGCTGGGCTCCTTTAAGACTAATGCAGAAGTCACACTGGGAGGGACGATTCTCCCCAAGGAATGGATCTTCAGCAACTATGAAGTTGCCATGAGCCGGTTCAACTTTTTTCAATACACCTTTAATAGCGTCTATTTAGGGGTTTTTACAACCTTGGGATCACTCCTGCTGTCATCATTAACCGGCTATTGTATTGCACGAAGGGATTTTCCCGGAAAAAAGCTTCTTACAGGTGTGCTCCTTTCCACCATGTTTATTTCTGTAGGTGCAGTTACCCTGAGGCCTTTATATATGCTTGCCGTAAAAGCAAGTTTGCATGACAGCCTGTGGGGTATTATTCTTATTCAGGTAGGAACCACCCAGGCAACCAATATCTTTTTGGTATCCAAGTTTGTAGCGGGTATACCCAGAGAATTGGACGAATCCGCTAAAATTGACGGGTGCAGTTTCATCAGAATCTACTGGCAGATTATTATACCGCTTATTAAACCCATTCTCGGTGTTGTTGGGCTTTTCAGCTTCAGACATGCCTGGAATGATTACATCCTGCCCTCTGTGTTCACAATGACACGGCCAGACTTAAGACCGCTCACAGTAGGGGTTGTATCCTTAAGATACGGTGACTCTGCGGCAGCGGAGTGGAATATTATGCTTACCGGTGCATCCTTAGCCATCATTCCCATGCTCATTATTTACTTCTTCACCAATAAAACCTTTATTTCCGGATTGACGGCTGGGGCAGTAAAAGGCTAATTCCTGTAGAGGTGGATGAATTTGGATAACACGATGTTAAAAAGCAGAGCTTTGGATGAATACCTTCCTGACTTGTGGGAGGACGTAAAGAATAAGGTTGACCACATGCTTCAGCAAATAGGAACCCGTTCTCCCCATGTATCGGCCAACGGTATCTATGATGACATGGGGCTTGATTGGTGGACCTCTGGATTCTGGGGAGGAATACTCTGGATACTTTATGATATGACCGGCGACGATGGATACAGGAAAGCAGTCTGGGATTGGGATGAACGCATTGAACAAAGCTTTATGAGCAATCACAACTTTCATCATGATGTAGGTTTTCAATTTCTACCTACTGCTGTCATCAAATACAAGCTTACCGGTGATGAAGCGGCCAAAAGAAGAGGATTGACAGCTGCCAATTTTCTAGCTGGACGCTTTAATTTGGCAGGGAATTTTTTAAGGGCATGGAATCAGGATAAAACAGGCTGGTCCATTATTGACAGCTCCATGAATTTATCCCTGCTCTTTTGGGCAAGCGATGAAATCAACGATCCCAGGTTCAGACATATAGCAAAAGCCCATGCCGACACAGTTCTAAATCATTTTATCCGGGAAGACGGCTCGGTTCGTCATATCGTTGCCTTCAACCCGGAGAATGGCGAGCTTATAGAGTCCCTTGGAGGTCAGGGATATGGACCTGAATCTGCCTGGAGCCGTGGTCAGGCTTGGGCCCTCTATGGCATGGCTAACACCTGCCGTTACACAAAAGACCTTAAGTATCTTAAGGCGGCTCAGAAAGTAGCCCATCACTTTATTGCCGCCCTACCTGAAGATTTCATACCCTATTGGGATTTTCGCCTGGATAGATTGGACAGTGAGCCAAGGGATACCTCAGCGGCTGCTTGTGCGGCATCGGGGTTGTTGGAAATTTCCTCCCAACTTCCGGAATCGGAAGGAAGACTCTACAGGAATGCAGCCAAAAGAATACTTGAAGCGTTAACAAAATCATATTTTACAGGTGATAAACCCGAATATGAGGGAATACTGCTGGGGGCTACCGGCCATAAGCCTGCAGGGCAAAACATAAATGTCTCGCTCATATATGGCGATTATTTCTATGTGGAGGCTATAGCCAAGCTGCTTGGCTGGCAACACAATATCTTTTAATTTTTCAATGTCTAAATTGTTTGATTATGCGTAGTTCACCATTCACAAAACTATGCTTAGTTTCTATTACCCATTAGCACATAATAAGTCACAAAAGTACAAATCGCACTCATCGCCTGATATACTCTCATCTTTGTATGCAAATGTATGGATATCTGCTTTGAATATCAAATAATGAAAATGGAGGATATCATTATGGGGAAGAGAATTCTTTGCACTCTCATGACACTGGCGATTCTGGTATCGGTTTTACCGATGAATGTGTCGATGGCAAGCGGTTATCCGCCAGATGTTGACATCTACGAGTATAGCGCGGATGAACCGGAATTTACGCCGAATGATGGCACGCCGACTGTGTTTGGTGCCGATGCCCTGTCTGCGGGTGGGGTGAAGAACTGGGCGCTGTCAACAGTAGGTGCAGCAATTAAGGTCAGCAGCGCTACTAGTGCAAATCCAGGGGAAAAGCTGATCGATGGCGATACAAGTACAGCCAGCACATGGAATACAATCGGCTTTCAGACAGGTCCAGACCCAGCAAAAAATAATATTAACGCTGCTGCCGAGGGCTACAAGTACTGGGCTGCCCTTGATCTTGGGAAAACAATTGATATCAGCAAGATTGAGAAGATATGGGACACAACGAATAATCGCCTTAATAACTATAAGTTTTACTATTCTAACAGCGAGGCTTCCTACGCAGGTCTTGAGAAAATCACGACCAGCGGCTCGGGTGCCACAACAGCAATATCCGGGGGGACGAAAGACCCCGTAGTCAATCCCGGCGGATGGATTGAGATTCCAACAGCGTTTAAAAGCGACGCAGTACCGAATGGTTATCAAGGCATACATGATATTTCTCCGATGGTTTCCGCCCGTTACATACTGCTCATTTCCGACCCGGTTAATAACAGCCTGGGTACGGTCAAGGCAAAGGAGCTCATGGTGTGGGGTACGGAGGCCGGAGGCTCATCCGAAACCCTCCCCTATGAGGTGCGCTATTTCTACGATGGAGTGGAGGATACCACTCTTATGGAGAGCCTGACTGTGCCGGTGGCTGCGCCCGTCATAGACAGCGTACCTGATAAGCCTAAGGTTGGATACAGGAAGGACGAACCGTTTACCGACCCTGCACTGCCGGCAACAATCAGCACTACGCTTGATGCGATTAACGCTTACTACATCACCGATACTACGCCGGACCCGCATCCCGAGCTGGAGATCACCGTAAACAAGCCCCTGCGAGGCGTTACAGTAAATGGTTACGGAAAAGCCGGAACTATTGATATAATGCTCCCGTTCGGTACCACTTACCAGATGCTGAAGGTCTCCACAGTTGACAAGGACGCGGCCTATAAGGTGTTTGGCAGCGACGGAACCACCGAGCTGTCCCTCCAGACAGGGATCAACGCAGACGAATATAAGCTCGGACCCGGTGACAAGCGCGACTGGACGGGAGGCAAATACTACATTGATGTAACCAAAGCAGAGAACACGCGCCGCTACACAGTAAACATTACGGTGGACGCCATTGAACCCCGCATGATAACTACAGAGCAGGGAGTTGGTCCTAAGGATATCTACTCCCCGCTTAATATCCGCGCAGGCGAACATGCGTGGGATTATTTGGGCGGCAGCGGCATCGGCTACAATAGCGGCACAGGCTCGGTCGAAGGACCGGGGGCGTCCTCCTCGTATAGCGGCAAGGATTGGGAGAATTCTAATTACGGTGATCCGGAAATTTACATGAATGTACCATATCCCAAGGAATGGGATGGCGATAATATCTACCTCCAGACCATCGCCAAGGATAATTGTGACGGAAGGCTTACAGCCTATGAAATCGAAACGATTCCCGGCGCAGACAAGCTTGATTCCGATATTCTGCGATTCCATGTGTTTAAGCCGGAAACCCCGAGGGACGATGGAGACCGCGGCGCAGTCAACAGCGACCGTCAGCGCCTTGAGATCAAGTCGAACACGACGGGCTCAAACCTTGCAGCAAACAGCGTGGCCGGAGATATTATGACTCATCACTGGCGGTTTATGCTGCCCTCGGAAACGCTCAGATATCAGCAGGATACGGCGTCAGGATACAAGAAGGGTGATATTTATGTGACGCGACGCCACTTCCATATATTCCAGCTCAAGGAGATTTTGGGTAATGCGTCGCCTCAGCCCGATTGTACACTATCTATCACGGCGCTTTTGACAGCGGATGACGGCAGCCATATTGCCTACCGCCCGGAAGACATGATAGCGGGCAAGAACTATACCCCAAAGGGGTATCTGGAGCTTCGAAACAACCCTGACGGCAACGCCTCCAACCGCATTAAGCCTTTGTTCTATGTTCCGCTGGAGGATGTCGTAGACCGCTGGCTGGATATTGAGGTTACTATTCTGACAGCGGATGACGGCTATATCTACGGCAAGCTCACCGATGTTTCCACCGGACAGGTTATCGAGGGCTACCAACTCGATGTAAATGGTAAGGCTCCCGCCAAAAAAGGTCATTCCGGTGACTTCTACCGCCGCCCGGAGGAGAATATCCCGGATCCCACAACGGAGAATCCGGAACAGACGAAATGGGTGGAAACCGATAAGCCTGCCGATGCAGGCCAGCAAAATCGTTCCAAGTGGGGGCTCTATCGCGGACTCAACAACACCCCCGCCGAAGCGCAGTACGCAGACGAAATTGGTCCGGCCACCATGTATCTGGCGGATGTTTACCTGATTAAGCGCGATGCCGCCTCGTATATCTTCCCGGATGGCTATGATCCGAGTGCTGCACAAAAATACATTGTTGCGTGGAACAGACTTAACAGGATAGAGGCGGATACCGGCACACCATACGAGCTGCTGAAACTCCCCACCAAGCTGGGGGTTGTTTTCGGTACCGGAAAGACAGCTTCCGCAGATGTGGTGTGGGACGTTACAACCTATGACCCCTCCAAGGTAGGGCTTCAACAGGTGTACGGCGATTTTGTCTCAAATGCGGACTATGCAAACCCCAAGGGACTCCGCCCTTATGTGGAGATTAATGTTGCTGATGCGGGTAGCAGGCCGACAAACTGGGCGCTTGGCGCAAATGTCAAGGTGACGAGTAATACATCCGCAGAGCCGCCCCAAAATATCGTTGATGGAGATGAGGACACCGTGTGGGGTACCCACAGCTCGATGGCGATTATCGGGGGAAATGAGGGCTATAAGTACTGGACTGCTCTCGATTTGGGACAAAAGATCGACATCAGCGGTATTGAGCTTGTGTGGGGAGACGGAGTATACAGAAGCAGTGTACGCCGCCTTGCCAACTATCAGCTCTATTACTCCAACAACCCAGAGTCCTTCGAGAAGCTTACGGGAGGGCAGGGCAATTACAATGATCCGAATGTTCAGAGACCAACAAAGGATCCTGTCAGTGATCCCGGCGGATGGACCGCAATAGGGGGCGCTTCCAACAAGGAACCGCTGGCCAACTCCTACAGGGGCATGCATGAGGTCCTCTCGGTTTCTGCCCGGTATGTATTGCTTTGCTCGGACATTCCCCCAGAGGCGGCCACTGTCGGTAATGCTGCAATCAGGATGAAGGAATTTCTAGTGTTCGGAAAGCCAGCGGCTCAAGAGCCCCCGGACGGAGGCAGCGATGACACCGATGACACCAATACTCCCACACCTTCTGCATCAAGTTCTGCTCCGGTCGTTCAGGGCACCCGAATTATCCCTAAGGCTGAGCTGGATAAGTCTACGGGAACGGTTGGGGTTAAGATAAGCGAGGAGGCTGTAAACAAGGCGATTTCAAATGCTAAGGCCGATGCGGACAACACTAAAACCATAACCCTTGAGATTCCAAAGGTGGAAGGCGGCAAGCAATATCAGATCGATTTACCTGTTTCTTTCGTTGCATCGGAAAAGCAAGACCCGCAGGAATCGGGAGCGGTGAAAATCCGGATAAAAACCGATATAGGCGAACTGTTTATACCTGACAATATGTTTAAAGCGTCGGAAGTTCCGGGAGATGGAACCCTGTCTATTGTAATAGCTCCTGCGGATACTTCAAAGCTTGATGCAAAAACCCGGTCAGAAATCGGGGATAGGCCTGTTATAGACTTAAGCGCTAAGATTAATGGCAAACCTGTGGCATGGAACAATCCAAATGCGCCTGTGACTGTATCCATACCTTACACGCCTACGGCGGAGGAATTGAAAAACCTCGAGCATATTGTAGTATGGTATATAGATGGTGAAGGTAAAGCGGTTGCGGTGCCGAACGGCAAATATGATCCGGATACGGGCATGGTCACCTTCAAGACAACCCATTTCAGTATATTTACCATAACCTATGTTTATAAGACCTTTAACGATTTGGATGGCTTCGGCTGGGCGAAGAAACCGATTGAAGTGTTAGCCTCTAAAGGTATTATATCGGGTACTTCAGTAAACTACAGCCCTTTGGCCAATGTGACAAGAGCGGACTTCTTATACCTTTTAATAAAGACTTTGGAGCTTACCGCAGAAACAGAAGGCAATTTCAGTGATGTTCCAAAGGATGCTAATTACTATGAAGCAGTAGCGGTTGCCAAGAAGCTAGGAATAAGCATGGGCGATGGCCGCAATAGGCTTAACCCCAACGCAGAAATTTCGAGACAGGATATGATGGTTTTAACCACAAGGGCATTGAAGTATGCGAATAAGCTGAAAGCAGAGGGAGATTCTTCGAAGCTTGATAAATTCAGCGATGCCGATTCAATAGCCGAATATGCAAAAGACAGTATAGCGGCGTTGATTAATGAAGGCTTAATACTTGGTGACGGAACCGGGATTGGCCCATTGGATAAAACGACCAGAGCTGCGGCAGCCGTACTTTTGTATAAGATTTACAATAAATAATGTTTGCTATAGCAAAGCTTCTCGGATGGGAGTACAATATTTTAAAAAGGGGGTGAGCCATGAATAAGTATAAAAAGTGGCAGAGTCAGCTCATTGCAAGGGAAATGGTTGATATCCTCAAATCCAAAAGCTATGACGCTCATTATGCCGAGGACTTGAATGAGGCCAAACAAATTGTGCTGAATATGATCCCTCATGGTTCTAGTGTGGCGGTAGGGGGTTCCGAGACCCTGGCCGAAATGGGCATGATAGACATCTTCAGAGGCCCGGAGTACAAGTTTTTTGAGAGATATAAAACCTCGTCATCGGAGGAGCGGATTGAAGTATACAGGCAATCGCTTTTGGCGGACTTTCTGGTGACCAGTACCAACGCTATTACCGTCAATGGAGAGCTGGTTAATGTTGATTCCTCGGGCAACAGGGTCGCGGGTATTGTATTTGGACCCAAAAGAGTCATAATTGTAGCTGGGACCAACAAGGTGGTGGATACCTTGGAGGATGCACTGAAGCGGCTGAAAAAAATCGCCCCCATGAATGCACTTAGAAACAATCACAAAACACCCTGCATTGAAACAGGTCGGTGCATGGATTGCCAGGCACCGTCAAGCATGTGTAATTCCATCAGCATCGTGAATCACGGAATGAAGTTCAAAGGAAGAATCAGTGTTATCATGGTCGCTGAGGAAGCGGGCTTTTAGACTGGTTTTGAAGGTGTAGCCTCATGAGTATCCCCATATATGGCTCATGAAGAAAAGATATGTTAGGCGGCCTTTCTTAAGGCCGCCTGATTTATCCCACTTTTACAGGATGGCGTAGAACCGTTTTCCTTTTTGATGGCTCTATCTTACGCGGATCACCAAGATAGATTTCATGATGTCGCTTAATCATGCCGTCGGTTCCTACATCTGAAATGGCATTCTGATAGTTGTTCTCTTTAATAAATGCATTTATTTGTGTGACGGTTCTAGGCTCCTCATCATAAGGGCCTATATGCATCATCTGCACACATAATCCTTCGTGGTAGGTCTGGAGCCGTGCATTTGATGTGTTCAACTCCGGCTTTTTTTTAGCCAATTCTTTACATGCCCAATCGAACACCTCTTGTGTAACGAATTCAGGTTGACGAATCATCGATGTCCAGCAATACTTTTCCTTTATGGAGAAATCAAAATGAGAGTCGTCATTAAGCCACCATAACCCCTCAAGAGGCGGGACTACATATTCAAAATATCCCTCCGGCGGGTTGCCGCCCAATTTGCTCATTTTTATGGTGTAGGATAAACCATATAACAGCTCTATCGACTGTTGATATTCTCCACCCTCAATATTAGGGTTACCTTTTCCGTCCACCATGATGAAGCACATGGCCGGAACGTCAATGAGGCACGGCTTTGTTTTGGGCATATATAGATCTTCATATTCTTTTTTGTAGTCCAGTTTCCCGTTTTCCATCCTTACGCCTCCTCAAAGGGAATCATAATTTCTGTTACATATTTGTTTTCATTACCTTTAAAAATCATACCGGGGCCTTTAATATAAACCTCTCTTGATGGTGTCAAGCAGTTGATGCGATGTTCATCTGCATAGTCAAGAAGCGCTTTATAGGCTAAATTTAACTTGTCATAGCCGCCAATGTGAGTTGTGCAGATTGCTTTTATTGCAGGCAGCTTCTTAGCTGAAATACTATCCTCTTTAATGATTTGAGTTGTAGGTACACAGAGCTCAATATCAGCATCTTCTTTAAATTCGGCATCGTAGTAGCAGTTAAAGGGTGCTCCTGCTCCATTGTTCTTAACAGCCTTATAAATTGTTCCGATATAAGCTCCAACATCGCTGTACTTTCCCTTGTAACGAATTGAAGCTACCGTTACAGGTGCAACTTCCCTGACTTCAATTTTGTAGTTCATACTGAAATCCTCCATATTCTTAGATTTTATATAGAGGGAGATTTTTCTGATAAGCTCTTTTTCCCTAGATATGTTGCTTTCGATCATGCTTTTCTTCTCGTTCAAATAGTAGGACAAATCATCTGCATCCTCGCAATTAGACAATACATCCTTCAATTCAGAGATAGAAAAATCAAGGTCTCTGAGCATGACAATCAGCTGAGCTTTCTTAAAATCCTTTTCATCGTAATACCGGTAAGCATTTTCGTTATCGCGATAAGATGGAGTAAGAAGGCCCTCTTCATCATAGTATCGTAAGGCTTTAACAGTTAAGTTTGTTATTTCGAAAAATCGCTTATTTTATACATCGTTTCGCCTCTATGCCCTCAGTATAAACTATCCCCCGCACAGGAAAGTCAACAGCATTTTTTAGTTATTATCGCTATTCATCTTTTTCATAAATACAAAAATGGCTATTGCCATAATAACAGCTGCATATCCGATGACCCACCATAAATCCGGGAAAATGGACAAATAATTGCCCGAAAGCCCAGCTCTTCCTGCTTTAACAGCGTGTACGAACGGTAATGCATCGGCGACTCCTTTGAATGCACCACCTACCAAATCAAGGTCAAACCAAGTACCGGAAAGCCATGCACTCAAATTTGTCAGCAGCGCACCACATACGCCGCCCACTTGCTTGTCGTTGAACAAACTACCGCAAAGTAAGCCTATTGCAATAAACAAAACGGCCGCCGGAATTAACACGATGATCGTAAGCAATACATTTATGCTCACGGTCAATCCCAGAAAAAATGCCACAATAAAGCACACGGCAACCTGCAATATGGCCATCGGCAGCAGTGGAAGCGTATACCCAAAGATAAAATTGCTTGATGTAAGTGGAGAGGTAAATAAGCGCAGCATAAATGAACTGGTTCTGTCCTTTGCAATCAGCATACCTGAAAAAAGCGAAATGAACGAAAGTCCAAAAACCGCAATACCAGGAGCAAGATGGTCAATTACAAATAGTTCAACAGGAATATTGGACTGTATAGCAGACAAGAGCAGAAGCAAAACGATAGGGAAACCAATACCAAAAGCTAAATTAAGTCGATCCCTCAAAATCTCCTTGCTGTTTCGTGAAGCAAAAGCCAAGGTCTTCATATCCGTGCACCCCCTTCTCCGGCAATTGAAATAAAGGCATCTTCAAAATTTGGAGCATTTGTTTTCGCAATGAGCTCTTTTGCTGTACCGATTGCTTTTAACTCACCCTTGGACATAATGCCAATTCGGTCAGACAAGGACTCTGCTTCCTCTAAATAGTGAGTAGTTAAAATGATCGTAATCTTGCCTTTTAATTTTTCAATAATACCCCAAAGCTCTCGTCTTGCAAGTACGTCAAGCCCAAGTGTAGGCTCGTCAAGAAATAGAATTTGGGGCTCTGAGATCAGGGCCATTGCAATACTTAGTCGCCTCTGCCAGCCGCCTGACAAGGTTTTCGCTTTGTCCTGTGCAATGTCGGATAACCCAAAAGAGGAGATAGCTTTTTCAGCCTTTTGACTGGATTTTTCCTTGTCACTTCCGTATATACCGGCAATAAGTTCAAGATTTTCTCTAACAGTAAGATTGGGAGCGATGGCTGTTTCCTGAGGTGAAACATTTATTTTTTCTTTTACTTTGATTGGATTTGAAGAAATGCTATCACCTAGAATCATTGCATCGCCGGATGTTGGTTTTGCAAGACAAGATAGCATTTTTATGGTGGTGGATTTTCCTGCACCGTTTACGCCAAGCAAGGCAAATAGCTCTCCTTGTTCAATGTTTAAGTTCAGAGAATTGACAACTGTTCTATCCATGTATTTTTTAGTAAGATTGGTCGTTTGAATTGCAATCATTACTTTTCTTCCTCACTATCGCTGATTTTTTTGATTTCCTTTGCAAAAGTGAAGCTGTCTTCTTCGTTTTGCTCAGGATAAATTTCTTTGCCTTTGCCGTTAAAAATTGCATCTGCAATTCTGCTGAAAATACTCATTCTTTCAATTGCGATACCCTTTTGGGCATCGGCAAGTAAAATCAATGTATCGCCGGATTTAATCCCAAACATATCCCGCACTTCCTTGGGAATTACAATCTGTCCCTTTGGTCCCACCTTGACTGAGCCCATATATTTACTGTTGTCTTTAGATTTGCTCATCATATGCCTCCAGTCTGTTATATAAGTAATACTTGTATAACTTATTTTACTTATAACCCTCGATTATGTCAATTAGAAAAACAGCATCGACTTTATGCCAAGAGCTCTATCTCTATTCTTTATAATCACTTATAATATAGACAGTAATATTTATGAAGAATATACGCGTTAGTGAGGATCATTCATTATTAAGAAAGAGGGTATCCTATGAAAGCTGCAGATCGTTTTTTAAAATATGTATCTTTTTGCACCCAATCCTCTGAATCCAGTCAAACCGTACCCAGCACACCGGGACAGAAGGTATTGGGAAAGGTGCTTGTACAGGAGCTCATAGAGATGGGACTTCAAGCCCGTATAGATGAAAAGGGTTATGTCTACGGAGAGATTCCGGCAACGCCGGGTTATGAAAAGGAGCCGGCTATCGGTCTCATCGCTCATATGGACACTTCTGAATCTGCAAGTGGAGAGAACATCAAACCCCGCATTGTAAAGGAATATGATGGCGGTGATATTGTCCTGAACAAGGAGCAGAATATTATTATGCGACCCTCCGATTTTCCTTCTCTTAAGGATAACGTAGGGAAGGACTTGATTGTGACTGATGGAACCACACTGTTAGGAGCGGATGACAAGGCAGGAATCGCGGAAATCATGGCCCTTGCCCAGATGCTTACAGATACTCCTGATATTCCCCATGGCGCAATAAAAATCGCCTTCACCCCGGATGAGGAAATTGGAAGTGGAACCGATCATTTTGACATTGCCGGCTTCGGTGCAGATTTTGCTTATACGGTAGACGGCGGCCCTATCGGAGAGCTGGAGTATGAAAACTTCAACGCCGCCTCTGCTGTATTTACTATTAACGGAATCAATATACATCCCGGTGATGCCAAGAACAAAATGAAAAACGCCTGCCTCATAGCGGGTGAATTGATGTCCATGCTTCCACCTTCTGAAACACCGGCAACCACTGAGGGCTATGAGGGTTTTTACCATTTATCAGCCATGGAGGGATATGAAGAGCGGGCCTCACTCCGTTATCTTGTAAGAGATCACAATATGGAGAAATTCCAGGCACGAAAGCAGTTTTTAACAAGGCTCACCGCTTATTTGAACGAAAAGTATGGGGCAGGTACGGTGAAATTGGATCTAAAGGACTCCTATTATAACATGAAAGAAAAGCTGGAACCCCATCAGTTCATTATAGAGCGTGCAAAAGAAGCCATGAAGGCCGAAGGCGTGAATCCCATCATCAGGCCCATACGCGGAGGAACCGACGGCGCCAGACTGTCCTGGGAGGGGCTGCCTTGCCCTAATTTGTCAACAGGCGGTTATAACTACCACGGGCGCTTTGAATATATTCCGGTGCAATCACTGGAAAAGATGGTGGAGGTGCTGCTCCGCCTTGTCCGGGTCCACTAGGGTAAACAAAGGGATATGAGGTGTGTTCTTAACAGAGCACACCTCTATTGCAATCCTATGTAGATAGGGCTCTTAGGGGGCCGCTAATTCCAATAATTTCTCGTAGTCGTCCTCGTCCGAAGTCCAAAAGATAACGTAATACTGTGTCAGCCCAAGCTTGATAAGTGCTTCATACCTGTGATTGCCATCACTCATATCAAATTTCCCCTTTTCATAGTTAATAATGAGAGGAGGCATGTCCCAACCATTAACAAGAGAGGCCATCATATTTCCAACAATAAATTCAAAGCCCGGCTGCCTAACTTTATACTTCATATTAGTCTCGGGTCCGCAATTCCTGGTAAAAGCATCCAATTTGTATAATACAGGGTTGGTAAAGTATCTTTTCTGAAGACTTAAGATATAAGATAAAAACGGGTTATGCCCAACACCCTTTAAAAAGGCGTGTACCCATTCTTCTATGCGATCTTCATACCCATGCTGCAATGCTCCTTGCAGCGTGAATATGTCTTTCATTACAAACCACCTCAATTTTACATAATAGCTTTTATACTACTATAATATTCTTTGAGGTTCCTTTTGCCATAGCGGTTTTTTACAGCTATATGTTTTTGGATTCCTAATCTGCACCTGATGGTGATTGAATTTCTTGCAATAAGCTGGTCATATTCATCAAGCATACCTGCAGCTCCAATCACAAGTATGGACAGTAATGCGACTATAAGCAATCCCCGATTACTCTGAATCTGGAAATATCATTCTCAACATCACTTTTTCATGCACCAGCAAAAAAAGAGCTATCTCAGATTTTTAATTTGAGACAGCTCCTGATAGTATTCCAAAAACTATTTATTAAGCCTTTGTGGGTTTTTTAATAAAGATAATCAATAGAACTCCAATAACTGCTGCAATTGATGCAATGACAAAAGCCGGGAACATGAGGTTAATATCATTTGCTGCTAAATTCTTATAATATCCGGCAACATAGGAAGACATCACAGCTCCTATTCCAAAGCCCACTAGAACCATTCCGTAATTTGTCGCCATATACTTGCTTCCAAACAAGTCGGCTGTAAATGCAGGAAATGTACCCAAAAAGCCGCCATAGAAAAATCCGATAAACCCTATTAATACGTATATCAGGTAACCGGTAGCAAGGTTGACAAGAAGTGAAAGAACTGCTGTTCCAACCAGTAGTAACAGAATTGTTTTTTTTCTGCCCAGTTTATCCGATGCCCAGCCCCAAAATAATCTTCCGGCTGAGTTAAATATGGATATTGTCAGAACCCCGATAGTAGCGGTAGATGCCATGCCTCTGGCAATTGCAATAGGCTTGGCAAACCCTATCATCATGAGGCCACCCATACATGCTAACATGAGCGTTGCGGTAAGAATATAAAATTGAGGCATTTTCAATACCTGTCCGGGAGAAAAATCTATATTTGCATTACCCGAACCTGCTGCCGGAGGTACATATCCTACCGGAACATAATCCTTTGGAGGATTCTTAATACAAAGACCCCCTAAAGTACAAATGACTAAAAATATTACGCTTAGAACCCTGAAGGTTTTAAACTCACCTACTCCAGGACCACCAAATGCTTTCATCAGCATCTCGATAATGGGGGTGAATACAACACCGCCAAAGCCCAGTGCTGAAACAATGATGCCTGAAATAAAGCCTCTTTTTTCCGGGTACCACTTTTGAGCACAGGCAATCGTCGTTGAGTAGGAAAACCCCATTCCTACTCCGCCTAAAACACCGTATGTAATCCATAATAACCAGGCTGATGAGGGCGTCACAAAGGATGCTATGAAAAATCCGACTGACAGTATAAAACCGCCCAAAATGATAATATTCCTGGTTTCAAATTTTTCTTGAAGCTTTCCGCCGATTGTACTTCCGACGGTGAGGGTCGCAAGCATCAGTGAGAATGTTAACCCGGCTGCTGCATTATCTCCACCAAATATACTTGTTGCTATTCCATTTTGAAAAATACTCCAGATATAGGCTGTGCCGAGGCATAGTTGTATTGCAATGGCTGCAATTACAGGAATTACGCGGTTGTATTTTTGAGTCATTGTCAATCCTCCCTATTAAATTATGGGTTTGTCTTGTTAAGAATGAAGCAGCACGTAGAAAACATGTTTTCAGAAATTGGGATATTTAGTTATAAATCATAACATAACATGCTGTCTATATCAATATCTAATTAATACTTTATCGAAGCAAAGTAAAGAACAAAGATACTCACCATTCGACGTCAACCATTCCTATAATTTATAGGAACATACACCAAAAAATATAGTTTAGAATGGTAATGGAAAAATAGGGATTTCAAGGTTTGAGGAGTATTACCGTGACTAATGCAATCAATCCGGAGCGTTTATGCATGGGATGCATGGCATCCATAGAAGACAATACTGCCCCCTGTCCCCATTGTGGCTGGTTGGACAGCAATGACGAAAGGTCACCTCACCAGCTACCAACCCAGACGATCCTCAACGGCAAGTACCTTGTGGGCAGGGTTCTGGGAGAAGGTGGGTTTGGCATCACTTATCTTGGCTGGGACATAAACCTGGATATGAAGGTTGCCATAAAGGAATATTATCCGTCGGGGTTCGTGTCCAGAGAAACAACCTTCACGACCACAGTGACACCGTTTGCCGGTGACAAACGCGAGGCCTACCTCGGCGGACTTACCCGCTTTGTGGGTGAGGCCAAAAGCCTGGCCAAGTTTTACAGTCTTCCGGGTATTGTTTCGGTGAAGGATTTTTTCAAGGAAAACGGTACGGCCTATATTGTCATGGAGTATGTGGACGGTATCACATTAAAACATCACCTTAAGGAGCTTGGTGGGAAGCTCCCTGCCAGCATGGTTTTCGACATGGTGAAGCCTCTCATGAAGTCCCTTGGACAAATGCATGCGGCTGGTATCATTCACCGTGACATCAGTCCTGATAATATCATGATAACCTCGGAAGGGAATATCAAGCTTCTGGATTTCGGTGCTGCCCGAAATATCTCAACTGATGGGGCCAAGAGCTTGTCGGTTCTTTTAAAGCCTGGTTATGCGCCTGAGGAACAGTATAGGTCCCGCGGCAGCCAGGGGCCATGGACCGATGTGTATGCCTTAAGTGCTACCATTTACAAGGCTATGACCGGTGAGACACCGCCGGAATCCATGGAACGGATGCACGAAGATATCCTGGTCCCACCGTCAAAGCTTGGCGTTGATCTGAATGAGGCCCAGGAGAATACCCTATTAAAAGGACTTGCCATTCTTCAAAAAGACCGGTATCAGAGTGTGGAAGATTTTTATGATGCACTCTTTTCGACACCCCATGATGCAGCGAAACCTATTGGGGCCACAATAGCGATAGAAAAAGAGGAGGCAATGGAGGCAAAGCCGAATACAAGTGAAGCAGCCGTCCTTCAAAAAACAGCCAGGAAATCCAGTATGCCGAAGTTATTGATAGCAAGTGCAATAGTGTTGCTCGCCGCTGTAATTCTGATTTTTGCTCTGATAAAAGGTCGCAGTGAGGATGCTCAGGGACAGCGGGATATACCGGGAACCGATGCCACGGTTAAGGCATCTAGCCCTGCATCCTCGGAGCAGGCAGACAAATCGATTGAGCCCAACCAACCGGACAGCAATGGTTATCCGCTGGAGTATCTGTCAATGGATTATACGAGCAGCTATGCTAAAGTGTGGGGGGATTGGTTCTATTACATAGATGGTCAATCCCTCAAGAAAATGCGTGTCATCGGGGAAAATTCGGAGCCGGGTGAAATCTATTATGCTCTCGATGCCGGCAATGACCTGGTGGAACAATCCATTGTCATAAATAAGCCGGTTAAGCATTTTATTATTTGCACCGATCCTGCTTCAGGCAAGGATGTTATTTACTATGCCCGGGCAGGAGGAGAGGCCATAGCGATCTGTAAAGCTGAACTTGATGGTTCTGATGAAAAGATTCTGGCCCAATGCGGCGGCTTCTTAGCTAGTTTGGTTCTTGATCAGGGCTGGCTTTATTACAGTGACTACTCCACATGTCAGCTATACAGAACCCGTCCGGATGGATCAAAAACAGAGCTGGTCAGTGATATCGGCAAGTCCTGGGGGTGGGCAATAAGCAGTCTTGACCTGGTTTATAACGGAAAAGCTTACGGTAGTTACTACAATACTGAAAATAAGAAGAACACGATATATTCTGTTGGAACGGACGGTGAAGACCTGTCCGAGTATCAAAGCTCTCAGGAAAACCCCATTTGGGTTTATAACGGTTATCTATATTACACGAGCAGTGATAAAAATCTCTACAGAATGCGTGCCGATGGTTCAGACAAAAAACAGGTCGCATCCGGCCTGGAGAGCAAATACAGCGTATATACATATGACGGTACTTATAGTAATTATACTGCGGCTGGCGGCGAAGTGCACAGAATTTCAATGGACGGAAGCGATAATGTAAACATACCTTTTTCGTATCCGGGCGATTTTTACTTCCGACTCTTTCCTTTCGATGATCAAAATATAATCTATTTTGTTGAAAATGAACAAGCAGGCTGGTGCAAACTGTCGGCCACTTCATCTTCATCTCAAGGCGGGAATGATCCCTCTTCTGTACAGCCCTCCGGGACTCCACCGTCCGAGCAAAGACCCAGTGCATATCCGGATAATTATATATCTTCGGATTTTCACAGCACCAATAGCAGGGTGTGGAAGGACTGGTTTTATTATATCAACAGAGGCAGCCTGATGAAATTTTCGGCTGACCTGGAGGAGTCTTTGCCCAATGAGGTCTATTATCAGCTTACGGGTGGGCCCAGTAATGTGAGAGTGGATTTGTCAGAAGTCATAAAAGGGCCAGTGGATATGTTCCTCATCTGCAAGCATCCTGAAACAGGAAAAGATGTAATCTTCTTTAGCAGGGAAGATACGTCCGGAGGTTCCATCTGTATTGCCAATCTTGATGGATCGGGTGAAAAGACCCTTTATCAGGGGGGAGCCATTGGGTTTATGGCTATAGATCAGGGATGGCTTTATTTCAATGATTATAAGAATTGCAAAATAAGTAAAATGAGACTGGATGGCTCCGGCCAGGCAACTGTGCTGGACCTGGGCAAGGATTGGTCCTGGTGCGCAATGACTTGCGTTTATGACGGATGGATCTATTTTGTCGGAATAAATCCAGACTGGGCTCCCTATAGAGTCCGAACAAATGGGCAGAACCTTGAAAAAATTTCAAGCAATAAATCCACGGCATTTGCTTTTGGTGGCTATATCTATTCTTATGAGGAGGGCTTAACCCGCAGTCGGCCCGATGGTTCAGATAAGGAGCAAATTA
Organism: Bacillota bacterium; assembly: GCA_023443745.1. GTDB lineage: Bacteria > Bacillota > Clostridia > DSM-8532 > DSM-8532 > DTU059. The sequence goes on along the minus strand of JAEZTB010000059.1, from coordinate 74,884 downwards.
TACCTGAAAGCAAAGGTATTCAGGTTTCGGGTGGCTGGATTTATTACGTCACCGATTCAGGCATGTTCTATAAATCTCGTCTGGACGGCAGCGGCAATGAAGTCCTTCCCTATTCATACTCAACAGCTCACGAGACATTTGTTTTTCATCCAACATCTGACGGAAGATTTATGTATTTCTTTTATGAGCCCATGGGGCCGGGGTGGTACAGGATTGAGGATTAGCTTCATACAATTAGACTTTTTCTGAGGGGGAGTACATAAATGAGTAATTTTATTGACATCAACCAGCTCTGTCTGGGCTGCATGACAAGGATTGAGAACAAGGAAGTCCCCTGCCCACATTGTGGATGGCAGGCTGATACCGCCGAGCGGTCACCTCATCAGCTGCCCCTCCAAACCATTCTAAACGGTAAGTATCTGGTTGGATGTGTGTTGGGTGAGGGTGGCTTTGGCATCACCTATCTTGGCTGGGATCTGAATCTGGACATGAAGGTTGCCATAAAAGAATACTATCCTTCAGGCTTCGTCACCCGTGAGAATACTGTTACCACAACTGTTACCCCTTTTTCGGGGGATAAACGTGAAGCTTTTATTAAAGGCCTTGACAAATTTGTGGATGAAGCCAAGAGTCTTGCAAAGTTTTACAGTCTGCCCGGTGTTGTTTCGGTGAAGGATTTTTTCAAGGAAAACGGCACCGGTTATATTGTTATGGAATATGTGGAAGGGATCACCCTCAAGCAATACCTCAAAAAAGAGGGTGGCAAGCTGCCGGTCTTTCAGGTACTGGAATGGGTGAAGCCTCTTATAAAATCCCTGACCCAGATGCACGAGAAGGGGATTATCCATCGGGATATCAGCCCGGACAATATCATGATCACTCCGGATGGTGAAATCAAGCTGCTGGATTTCGGCGCTGCCCGGGATATGTCCACCGAAGGTGGAAAGAGCCTTTCTGTACTTTTAAAGCCTGGCTATGCACCGGAGGAGCAATACCGCACCCGAGGAAGCCAAGGACCCTGGACCGATGTCTATGCTCTATGTGCCACTATCTACAAGGGCATCACAGGTCAGACTCCTCCCGAATCCATGGAAAGAGTCCATGATGATACACTTGAGCCTCCTACAAAGCTAGGAGTGAGCATTAATGAAGTAAAGGAAGCGGCACTTCTTAAAGGCCTGGCTGTATTGCAGAAGAATCGCTACCAGAACATGAACGAGCTCTATGATGCCCTGATTGCCTCAGAGTTTTTAAAGGACATTCCGGAAGCTGATGATATTGCGGAAACCAATACTGACTCCATAATACCCACACCGAAGGAAGAAGAGAAAGAAATACAGCCAAAGCTTAAAAAAGCAAAAGGCTCGATTATTGCAGCAGTCCTTTTACTGGCTCTCGGAATATTGGTGGGTACCCGGTTTATAAATAAGAATGAAGATTTGCCCTCAGACGTGCAAGTAAGCCCGACAGTCACGAAAGAAGCAAAGCACAATACTCCTGAAGCGACCCCTCAGGGAACACCGGATAAACCTAGAAAAATAGTCACTCCCAATACTGCCGGAAATACGGAAGGAAACATTATTTACGGAGGGCGTGTTACCTTCCAGGACGGTACCGTGTATTATGCCGACCAGGGAATGATATATGCAAAAGACACTGATGATACGCCTCGTGATCTTTTATATGAAAGTCCGTACGTTGATGATCTCAATGTTGTTGGAGACAAGATCTACTTTATAAATGGCCATTATTCAATTTACAATGCGGATTTGAACACAGGGACATATGTGGAAGTTCCCGACAGTACTCACCCTGCCAATTTATTAGTCAAGAACAATAAAATTTACTATGTGAATAACTTCGGTCCCGAGACATGGGGCTTGTACAGTATGGAAATGGATGGTACAAGCAAGCTGAGACTGACGAATCCCCCAATCCGGGAAGATTTGCCCAAGGTGTATTTTGTAATGGATGACTGGATTTATTACAACACTGAATCTGCGAAATTATTCAAGGTCCGCCTGGATGGCACTGAACACACACAGATTGAAGGTATTTCCGCTTCTGTTTTCATTATTGATGGTTCGTGGATCTATTATTCAACCAGTGGCGATCACAACTTTAAAAGAGCCCGCCTTGACGGATCGGAGGCAAGCCTGATTTCCAGCCGTCACATAGAGGATCTTAATATTTCAGGAGATTCGCTGTTTTTTACGGATGAAGATGATGGAAACAGTCTCTATGGAATCCAAAAAGATGGCACAAGAGAAATAAAACTGTGCAGTGATAATGCTCATGGTATTTATATCGTAGATAACTGGATCTATTACTATAATTGGGACGACGATTACAATTTCTACAGAATCAGATTTGATGGCAGTGAGCGCCAGCAGTATAAGTAATAACTGATAGAAGATGCTTCTTTATGCATTCCTATAATCTATAGGAACACAAATAGAACGATGTAATTTATAATGAAACTGAAAATTAATCATTATCCAGGGGGATCACGGATGAAAGGTCAAACTGAGGTCGATCGGCTCTGTATGGGCTGTATGTCTGAAATCAACAGCAAGGAACATCCCTGCCCGCATTGCGGATGGCAGCATGCTGATGAAGAAAAGCTGTCTCCTCACCAGCTTCCGCCCGAGACTATTCTCAATGGCAAGTATTTGATCGGATGTGTTTTGGGAGAGGGCGGATTTGGCATCACCTATCTGGGCTGGGACTTGAACCTGGACATGAAGGTAGCTATCAAAGAATACTATCCCGCTGGTTTTGTCACCCGTGAAAACACGACCACAACAACCGTCACCCCTTTTTCGGGTGACAGGAGGGAGGCCTATCTCAACGGCCTGGATAAATTTGTCGGTGAAGCCAAGAGCCTTGCCAAATTCTATGCCCTTCCCGGTGTTGTATCGGTCAAGGATTTCTTTAAGGAAAACGGAACGGGCTATATTGTTATGGAATATATCGAGGGTATCACCTTAAAGCAGTATCTGCAAAAAGAGGGCGGAAGGTTGCCGGTTTATCAGGTGCTGGAGTGGGTGAAGCCGTTAATTAAATCCCTGTCCGAGATGCATGAGAGAGGAATCATCCATCGGGATATCAGCCCGGACAATATCATGATTACACGCAATGGTGATATCAAGCTGCTGGATTTCGGAGCTGCCCGAGATATATCCACTGACGGAGGGAAGAGTCTATCGGTACTTTTGAAGCCAGGATATGCCCCGGAGGAGCAATACCGCACACGCGGGAGCCAGGGACCGTGGACCGATGTGTATGCTCTGTGTGCCACCATCTATAAGGCCATCACAGGCCAGACTCCTCCTGAATCCATGGAAAGAGTCCATGAGGATACCCTTGAACCTCCTACAAAATTGGGAGTGAGCATCAATGCGGAAAAGGAAGCGGCTCTTCTCAAAGGGCTCGCTGTTTTGCAGAAGAATCGTTACCAGAGCATGAGCGAGCTCTACGAAGCACTGATAGCTTCCGATTTTCTAAAGGATACGGCTGATAAAGATTCTGAACCAGTGAAGGCTGGACCTGAAAAAAATGATGTAGTAAAGACAGAAATGGTCTCTGAAGGACTTTCAAGGGGAGCGGATGAATCAATACCCACTATTCCAAAATTCTTTTTTATTTTGGCTATTGCATCTGCAGCCGTTGAGCTCTTAATCTGGTTAAACACTTTTAATGTATAATAAAGAGCTACGGAAAGGATAAGTAAATGATATGGAAACGAATTATATATTAGCATTTTTACTTAATATTGGAACATCAGTGGGAATGCTAGTCTTCTTTTTTGCATTTTTCTTACATATCAAGAAATGGAATGCTGCCAAATATTTTATGCTTCTTTCTTTGATAGGGTCGTTTATGAAGATCACAATTGATATGATCCTTTTATCTGAGCAACAAAGAATGAACTATTTCAATTCACCCTTAAGCAATATTACTGAGTTTTTATGGTATATTGATTGGATTGGATTCGCTTTAGCATTGATAAGCTTAAAAACTACTCCATTAAGCATTAAAATAGTATCCTTGCTGAGTGCTGTCCACGGTATTCTTAACAGGCCGATTCAGCTTTGGGCCTATAACAAATTAGGGATTGGTCAATGGGATTCCTCCACCTTACATTCTTTTTCCACATGTTGGACTCTTGCACGAGGTGCCCTGTTTATCACAGTCATCACCATGCTTTTTTACAGGCAAAGCAACAAAAAGAATAATGGTTTTAACCATTCATCTATCTATAAAACCACCTGAATCTCAAGGAGGATATTCTTATGGAAATGAAACAATGCAGCAACGGTCATTTTTATGATGCGTCCAAATTCTCGGAATGCCCTAATTGCAACAGTTCATCAGCCAATGTGAACATGACACGCCCCCTGGAGGTCGGCCCAACCATGCCGGTTTCCCGCGGAGCTGAGTCTGTGGACTCGGGCTCATCCGGACACACCTATTCCATGGCAACACCCAATAAAGGGGCTTCAGCAGATAGGGAACGCACAGTAGCTCTCATCAAGCATAAAACTGGTATTGACCCTGTGGTGGGGTGGCTAGTTTGTGTAGCAGGAACCGACAAGGGCAGGGATTACCGCATTCATTCGGACAATAATGCCATAGGCCGGAGTGAAACCATGGACATATGCATCCATGGCGATAATACCATTTCACGGGAAAATCATGCTTTTATAAGCTTCGATGCCAAGGATAAAATATTCTATTTCAGGCCAGGCGATGGAAGAAGCATTGTACGCTTCAATGGCAAGGCGCTGTTCAACACTACAGAAATAGCACCTTACGATGTCATTGAATTAGGGGAAACAAAGCTCATATTCGTACCGCTTTGCGGAGAGAGGTTTGATTGGAGTGAATAATTTCGTAGGAACCAGTGGGCCGGCAATCGCCACTGAGCCCGCTGTAACAATTGAGCCCATTCAACCCGCTGTAACCGCTGATCCGTCCAACATCAGCCCGTCTGCGATTTCAGGAGAAAATCCTATATTGGAAACGCTGACAAAATATCCGTTGTTGACAGGGATAATCCTGCTTTTATTGATCTTATTGGCGGCATTGGGCTTTTACCTGTTACTCAGGCGTAAAAAAAGAAAAACAAAAATTCAAGGACCGGGAGTTGACCCCATGAATTCCGAACCGAAGGGCATCTTACATATCGGCAATGTACAGAATATCGGAAAGCGGGAGAGTCAGCAGGACTCCTTCGGAATTTCTGATTTATCCAACAAAGCCCTTTGCCAGGAAAAAGGCCTGCTTGCCATTGTAGCGGATGGTATGGGTGGTTTGGCCAATGGCGCGGAAGTGAGCGCTCTGGTAACCCGCACCATGCTGGGACAGTTCAGCACGAAACCCTTTGGTTCTGACGCATCCCAGGAGCTTTTAAGCATGCTTTCCTTTACCAATAGGGAAGTCAATTCCTATTTAAGAAACTGCAAGGATAAAAGTGGTTCCACGGTAGTAGCAGTCAATGTAAAGGACATGATGCTCCAATGGATTTCTGTTGGGGACAGCCGCATTTGTCTTGTGAGAAACGGCGCGTTGCTTCAAATCAACAAGGAGCATACCTATGCTTCTGAATTAGACCAAAAGGCAGCCATGGGAGAAATCTCCTTTGAAAAAGCCCGGAATGACCCTCAAAGAAATGCTCTGACCAGTTACATCGGCATGGGTGATATTGAAGAAATTGATCGTAGTGTTCGTCCGCTGCAGCTTGTTCCGGGTGACCGCATTCTGTTGATGTCCGATGGTGTTTTTGGAACATTATCCGATGAGGAGATTCTATCCACCATGAAGCTTGATCCCCATAGGGCCACCGGAGAGCTGGAAAAGCTTATTCTGCAGAAAAACAGGAACGGTCAGGATAATTTTACGGTAATTATCATTGAGCTCCTATAACGAGAATCTAAATGTCCCCCCAGTTACAAAGCCAGCTCCGGGAGGTAACTTCATGAAAAACAGATTACTGTGCATTTTATTGATAGGCTGCCTGTTCTTCTTTGGGAGAACCATAAGTATTGCCGATTCAGCCATAGAAACTACGGTTAACGGTGTGGTGCGTGTTGTGGGATTCACCTCGCAATACATCTCCAGCGGATCAGGCTTTGCAGTAGGGAAAAAGGGAGAGGCTCCATCTGTTTTCATTACTAACAATCATGTGGTTGATGGGTTCGAAGAAAATGTCTACCTTGTCCTGGATCATTTTATTGTTCTGGAGAATGGTCAGATAGACGGAACCCTGGTAAAAGCCAAGGTGGTCCAGTCCTGGTCATCTCCCGATCTAGCCATACTGGTTACGGAGACCCCCGTATCCGATCGGATCCCATTGACTTTGTGCCCATCCGGCCAGGTCAGCATAGCAGAAGAGATTTATGCATTAGGCTTTCCTGGAGCGGCCGACAGCATAACTGACGATGGCTATGCCTATCCTTCCGAAATCAGTGATGTTACGGTTACCAAAGGTGTAATCAGCAAGCTCAATACTAAAATAGACGGTAATGAATGCTATCAGATAGACGCCACCATCCATCATGGTAATTCGGGAGGCCCTCTTGTCCGGCAGGATGGTGCAGTTTTGGGAATCAACACATTTGGCGCGGTTTTAGAGGGTGAAGAAAAGGCTGGTGTCAATTATTCGATTTACATCGATTATGTCACCGCTTTTCTTGATGAAAATGATTTTCCCTATGAAAAAGCCGGGGATTCTTCAGGCGCCCAGTCGCCGGATGAGCCTTCTGGTAATCCAGAACCCAGCAACCCTGGGCCGGGTACGCAAACTGAGGCCAATGATGATATAAACATTTTTGTGATAGCCGGAATAACCGGAATTGCCTCGCTGGTGGGTTTTTACCTTAAGTCAAGGAAGAAGTCTTCAGCCGGTGGCAGCCAAGCTGTAATAACACCCACAAATTCCAGGGTCATTTCAGAACCTCAAATACTCTGTACGGCAGGTTTTTTTCAGAATAATACTTTTAAGGTCCGGGAAAGTGTCGCCATGGGAAGAGATCCGTCCAAATGCCAGATTGTTTTTCCAAAGGATACCCCGGGAATAAGCTCCCTCCATTGTGAGCTTAAAGCTGAAGATAGAGCGTTGATATTGACGGATAAACAGTCCAGCTATGGCACATTTCTTCAGAACGGAACCCGGCTGGTACCGCATCAACCCTATACGCTTCACAGCGGTGAAAGCTTTTATCTGGCCAATATGAAAAATATGTTTAAGGTACTATAGTAACAGGTCCCATAACGGAGGTTTCTATGAAATCCAGTGGTAATACGGTATTTTTTAAAAAGAGCCTGAATTCAGGCTTAAAGCTGAACGATGTGTTCTCAGACGTATTCAAGCCCCACAGCAAGCAGGATGGCGAGCGATTTTTTATAGCGGGAACGGAGCTCAGTACTCCAAAAGAAAGCGAGATGCTATCCGAGTGGAAAAAACCCTGGCTGTTTTTCAGGGTTCTGGCAGTAGGACTTCTGCTTACTCTGTTGTTTTATATCGCATTGCTGTTTATCGGAGACAAAATAGTACCCATGTTCATCATAGTAGGCTCCTTTGCCACACCTCTGGCAGTGCTTATTTTCTTTTGGGAATTGAACATCCCCAGAAATATTCCCTTTTATGATGTCATCAAAATGTTTCTTCTGGGCGGCGTCATGTCCATACTTTTTACTGTTCTTTTCGGGGTTATTGTGCCTAACGGCCCGGCTACCTTTGCCCCGTTTTCAGAGGAACCGGCGAAGGTTGCAGCTCTGGCTTTATTTCTTAACAAGGGCAGCAAAAATAAATACATATTGAATGGTATCCTCATAGGGGGGGCGGTTGGAGCAGGCTTTGCAGCCATAGAATCGGCAGGATATGCATTTGTCTACAATTCAATTGACACCATTATCCTTAGGGGAATTTTGGCTCCGGGAATGCATGTTGCTTGGGCAGCACTTACAGGTGGGGCCCTTGCCATGGTAAAAGGCAGCGGTAAGCTTGAGGGAAGACATTTCATCAGCCTAGACTTTTTAAAGTATCTGGCAGTAGCCATTGCTCTTCATTATGTTTGGAATTCAGGCATCGTCCTTATTGACTTTGGTGTATTTGGAAGCTTAATGAGCTACATTCTTATTGCTATCGCATGGTTTACATTGTTAGTCCTCATCAATAAAGGCATTCGCCAGATTGTGCTGATTTCAGAAGGTGTAGCGGCACAGCCTGATTTCCCTCGGAACGGCAAGCCTGTGCTCTTTGGCTTGACGGGTGAATATGCGGGTAAGACCTTCCCGCTAAACAACGGGAAAATTGTTTTCGGCCGTGATACGAAGCTGGCCAATATCATTTTTCCTCAATCCACCAAAGGCATAAGCAGACAACATTGCAGCCTCAAAATTGAAGGCGGTGCTCTGTGGCTATGTGATGAGAGCTCTTCCTATGGAACATTTTTAGGATCAAACGATCGACTGACTCCGGGAACGCCGGTTAAGCTTGAAAGCGGCCAGCAGTTTTATTTAGGGAGCCGTCAGGCTGCTTTGTTTGAGATCAAATATCAATAATTTCCGGTGGTGAAACTTTTGGATTTTAACAAGCTATGCCTGAAATGCATGCATGAAAGCGTAATTGATGGCCAATGTACGAATTGCCGGTCAACAACCGGTTCTGCTCAGGAGCCTGTGTTTGCCCTGCCGCTTTCTACCATTCTGCATGGTAGGTATCTGGTCGGGGCGGTTTTGGGCCATGGCGGCTTCGGAATAACTTATATGGCCTATGACCTAAAGGCCAATGAACGTGTCGCCATTAAGGAATTCATGCCTGACGGTCTGTCAACAAGGATCCCCGGTACCACGGAGATGACCATTCATACGAGTCGAGACGATTATGAGTACGGATTGAAAAAGTTTCTTGAAGAAGCGCGTATGATCCATGTTTACCAGGACAATCCCCATATCATTTCCGTAAGGGCCCTGTTCGAAGAAAATCGCACAGCTTATTATGTGATGGAATATCTGGATGGCTGTGATTTAAAAAAGTATATTTCGCAGAAGGGCGGAAAGCTTCCCTGGTCGGAGACCATCAGCCTGCTCCTTCCGATATTTGACGCATTGGATCAAATACATGGTCAGAATGTGATTCACCGCGATATAAGCCCGGATAATATCTATGTTTGCAAAAACGGTAAAGTCAAGCTCCTGGATTTCGGTGCTGCAAGGGTCGCACTCAAGGGAAAGAGCCAGAGTCTGTCCATCATATTAAAAAGAGGATATGCTCCCGAGGAACAATACCGCAGCCATGGTAAGCAGGGACCGTTTACCGATGTGTATGCATTGGCTGGAACGCTTTATTTCAGCATCACTGGCACCATACCGCCGGAAGCCACTCAGAGGATGTTTAAGGATGAGCTCATCCCCCCATCGGTCCTTTGCCGTGATTTGCCTCAGCATATGGATAAGGCTATTGTAAAAGCACTTTCCGTAAAATCCGAAGACCGGTTTCAGTCTATGAGTGCCTTTAAAGCGGCCTTGACGGGAGCTTTACCCGCTTTGTCAAGTACGTCACCGAGAGAAGAAAGGCCTGTAGCTTCTATGCAGGCGGCCGCATCAACCACTGCACAAGCTGATATTGGACGACGTTTTGCTGCGCTCATCATTGACGGGCTTATCCTCGCGGCATTATTCTACGGCGTACTCATTAATCTGCTTGAGCCGGATACTATGGGAGACCTTTACTTGGCACTTTATTTACTAAGTGTGGCTTATGGAACCGGCTGTGAGTCATCAAAACTTCAGGCTACTCTTGGTAAGCGCATCATGGGCTTAGTTGTTTTTGATAATGCAAGCCAGCCTTTGACTTTTGGAAAAGCCTTACTCAGAAATGCAGCAAAATATTCCAATACCCTGTTCAGCGCTTTTGTGTCAATGGAATTGGGTGGCATCATTGGTATCGGAAATGCTGTTGTATGCTTTATGAACAAAGAAAGAAATGCGGGGCACGATTTGATTGCCAAAACCTGCGTAACAGCAGCAGCCCACAGCGTGAACAAACCTCAGGAGGGACTCTCCCGGAATAACCCTGCCCTGGACCAGCCGCAGAGTAATGTACGCAATAATACGCCCAATCCCTCTGCTTTGGGAATCGTAGGACTCTCCGGGTATTATGAGAATGTCTTTTTCCCCTTATCAGAAAAAAAGGTGGTGCTTGGCCGAAGCCCTGATCACTGTCACATCATCTTTTCCGATGATACACGAGGGGTTAGCCGAGTTCATTGCGAGCTTTTACTGGATAAGGCGGCCCGTGCTGTTTGCATAAAGGATCTGGGATCTTCAAACGGCACTTTTGTATCGGGTAGGGGAAAGCTAACATCTGAGCAAAGTGTGGCCTTGCATGAAGGAGACTGCTTTACAATAGGAGAAAACAACACATTCGTGATAAAGGTTTCATAAGGCGTATACGAAAAAGGAGTTAAAGAGCATGATTTATAAAATTGCCAGAGTCAGTCAAATGGGTGGCCGCAGTTATAATGAGGACTGTGCCCGCTTTGAAATGAGCGGCCCAGTGATGGTAGGCGTTGTTGCAGACGGTCTGGGGGGACATGGCGGCGGCGATATTGCCTCGAAGGTTGCAGTTGACACGCTTGTCGACGGATTTATGAGTAACCCGGATATCCAACCCGATCATATCTTTCAATTATTTGAAAAGGCTAACCAGCAAGTCTTAAACAGGCAAATCGCCTCATTGAAAATGAAAAGTACTGCAGTAGCACTATTTTGCAATCAGGAATCCATGATTTACGGTCACATAGGGGATTCCAGGCTTTACCGCTTTACAGAGGGAAAAAGAACCTTTCAGACAAAGGATCACAGTGTTTCACAGATGGCTGTGCTCTCCGGTGAGATCCCTCCGGAAAAAATAAGATTCCATGAGGACAGGAACAAAGTTCTGCGGGCTCTGGGAAACGATTTGGCCATAAAACCCGATATCCAGAAAGCAGAGGGAAGACTAAGAGCGTTTGAAACCTTTTTATTATGTACCGATGGTTTCTGGGAGTATGTACTTGAGGATGAAATGGAAATCGATCTTGCAAAATCTCATACACCTGATGAATGGCTCAAATATATGGTTGGGCGGCTTAGTAAGCGAGTGAACGGAAAAAACGATAATTTTACTGCCCTTGCAGTATTCGTCATAAATCCATCCGATGAAATCACCATAAAGGAGTGATAGTGTGAAAGCTTTAAAGGGTTTATTCCTCTTGATGATGATTTGTTCAATGACCATTCTTTTGCCGGTCTGTGCCATTGATGCGCTGACTATCAATTTGGAAGGCTATATTGCAGATAATGGCACCCTGAATGTTTTTTTCAATACAAACCTGGAAAGAGACGTCAACAAGGATGAGCTTAAGCTTTCTCTTGGCAATGCGTCTATCGCTATCAGCGAAATGAATCGTCTTGCTGAATCACAGGAAGGTGCTTCATATCTCTTTTTAGTGGATGTATCCGGTTCCATGAGCGATAAAAAGCTCAGTGAAGTAAAGGAGATATTGACACAGATTGTACATAAAACAAGCGATAAGGATAATATCAGTATTTTTTCAGTAGGAAATGAGGCCTACTCAAATCCTTTTGTTTCAACTAAGGAAGAGTATGAGGCACAGATTGATTCCATAAGCAGGAAATCTAAAGAGGATACCAACCTATATACCGGTATAGTCAAGGGCTTGGATGTTTTGCTGTCAAGTGATAAGGCCTACCCTAAAAAATGCCTTGTGATATTATCCGACGGTGAAGACGACTACACAACGGGCATAACCCTCGATGAAGTATACAGGAAAATTGATAAATGCCATATTCCCATCTTCACTGTGGCTATGATGGAGAATAAACCGTCAGCTAGAAAGGTAGAGGCTTCAAAAACCCTGGGAAGCCTTGCACGCAGGTCTCCGGGAGGGCTCGATCTTGTTTATGGACTGGACCAAACGATTGCTTTAGACCTCGCTTTAAAAATACAAACATCAATAGAAAACAGTTATGTTATAAAAGCAGACCTTTCAAATTATCATTCGGACGGAAATGAGCAAGTTCTCAAGCTGGACATCATTATACCCGATCATGGAAAAGCAAGTGACAGCTATACCATTCCGACCAACGGGTTGGGCGTAAAAAAAGAAGCAACACCACCTTCCCCTACTCAAGAAACGACAGATAGTCCGGATAATGCATCCGGTACAGAGGATGATCCGGGAGAACTCACCCTTATTATTGTCGCTGCAGTATTAGGAATTCTGGTTTTGGTGGTGGTATCAGCAATTTTAATAGCCAGACGCAGGAAAGGGAAAAAGCAAACCGCTGTCTCACTGCCTGAACAACCGGAAGCAGCTTTGCAGGCAGAAGACTCAAATACTTCAGCAGTTATGGATAAATCAGTATCCGAGCCTGCACCTCTTACGAATCCTGGTACTGAGCAGGTTGCACCGGAACCCCAGGAACCGGATGTGACAGTGGTTCTCACAAAAATGGACATGGTGAATAATCAGGTTTATATGGTGGATATCTATGGCTCAATCATCATCGGAAGAAGCACTCAAAAGGCTGGATTGGCGTTCCAGGAGGATAAAAAGCTTTCAGCCGCCCACTGCTCTCTGAGATTTTCCTCCAATAAGCTTTATATAGCAGATTTGAACTCTACCAATGGAACATATGTGAACGGTGTACCCATCAGTCAGGAATACAGATTGGAAAAATCAGATGTGATTTCCATTGGTTCCATGCAGTTTCGGATTAATTGGTGAAATATTTGACAAATATTTATTTTTATCATTTACATAGAAACGAAAAAACTGCAAAATAGAAGAATAAATACCTTTTTGAGGTCATCGGATATGATTTTCACAATCTTTATTTGGGTTCTGGCCATGTTGATCTATCTGTCGAGTCCTAAAAATAAAGCAAACAGATGGTGCGCCATTAATGCGGTTATTTGCAGCCTTGGCACCCTTAAAGAGTATTATTATGATGATCTGGTTCCGCTCCTTCAAAAGCAGTTTGAATCGGGCATAAGTTATGAAGTGTATACACAAATTTATTCCGCTATGACTGCTATCGTCTATCACATGGCTTTGCCCACAGGTCTGTTGTTTATATTCTACTTCTGTGGTTTTGACAAAAGGTATCCGGCAAATTTTAAATGGCTGAAGCTGGGCATATTTCTGCCTTCCCTTGTGCTTGTGCTTATTTACAGCCCATTGAAAATGCCATGGTATCAGCATAATGACAGAGTATTCTGGATCGCATTCTCGGTCTATAATGTAGGGTTTGGTATTTTTTATACCTATTTAATGCTGACCTCTATTTTCCGGGAGAATAATGCTCAGGCACGAAAACAAAAAAGACTTGTGGCCATGCTTCTTTTACCGGCTGTATGGTTTTGTCTGATTACGACCTTTGTCATTCACAGCCTTGGTATCAGGGAGCTGTTCAAGCTGTGGAAAGGAAACACCTATATACTGTTCTTAGCCATTCTTTTTTACATTGTGATGGCTTTCAGAGAAGGTATCATGGGACTGCGCCTCAGAAGTGAAAACTACCGCTGGAATTCCGATATGCTTCTGATCAATAAAAATGCCCAATTCACGGGGCATCTGCTTAAAAATGAAACAGCTAAAATAGGATGGTGCCTGGAAAATCTGCAGAGCAAATATCAACAGGGGGGCCTTCCTGTCCCTGAGGAGATAGACATCATAACGAGATCCGTTGCGCATCTTCAAAATTTTAATCAAAAAGCATGCCTTTATTCAGGAACAGTTCTATTAAACGAGCATCAATGGTTTATGAAGGATATCCTCACACAGGCTGTTCAGCTCAACAGGAATAACATAAGCAAGTCCGTCACCATAGAGGTGGATTGCAAGGATGAGCCTGATATTTACTGTGATAGGACACATCTCGTTGAGGTGCTGAATAATCTGATTCAAAATGCCTCCGATGCCGTAAGGACTGAAGGAGCCATCGACATTAAATGTTATCGAGAAAAGAAAAGACCCTATTACTGTATTGCGGTTCATGACAGCGGACCTGGGATCAGGAAGGAAGTAATGGACCGCCTGTTTGAGCCGTATTTCACAACAAAGAAAACAGATAGTAACTTTGGTCTGGGGCTTTCTTACTGTATGAATGTGATAAAAAAACATAACGGTTATATAGACGTAAAAAGCAGCTCGGATGAAGGGACCACGTTTTTTCTTCATATTCCGTTAAAGCGTATTACATATTCAGAATCTGTTCCCTTGTCACAGGAGGAACGGACCTGCCAATGTAAATGAAAGGGCTGCAGGTGCGCAGTATGAATAGCTCAATTCAAAAAAAGATAAGAGTAATGTCAGTCGAAGATGACCCTGATTTTAGGTTTCTGATCAACGCTCTCCTGGAACGGGAACAGGATTTTATTCTTGTGGGGTCTACCGATAACAGAAATGATGCTATTGAGATGTCGCGACATGTAAATCCGCATATCGTTTTAATGGATTTGAACCTGGTGCCCGGAAAGGAACTCGGAGGCATCGAAGCAGCCAAGGAAATACGACTGGCGTCCCATGCAAAGGTCATCCTGCTGACGGCTATTGAAGATCCTCAGGTATCCATTGAGGCCAGCAAGAAATCCTTCGCCTCAGGATATATCTTCAAAAGCCAATTCGAGCTGATCCCTGAAACCTTAAGAGCAACTGCCTGGGGGAGTACCCCCCAGGAGGATTTCATCAAAGCGCTCATCCTGAGCGAACTGTCTGTCGCAGAAAAAACCGTTCTGGAAATGATTCTCGGAAAGGATATCAGGCTTTTGTCTTCAGATAAGACCATAGCTAATCAAAAGACAAAAATATTTAAAAAGCTGGGTGTCAGGAGTGGGAATGACTTGGTTCACCTGTTGGGGAGTTTTCGGTCTTTAAGGCACTTATAATGAAGAGGATTATGGGGTGAAAGTGGCTTGTTTACTTTAAGCGCGGGCCAGCTCTTGCTCCAATAATTCGATAATGAGGATGAAATTACGAATAATATGATAGGGATCCTTCACCGGAAGCGCCACTACTTTTTCCAGAGGCTTTCCGTCCCTGGTACGGATCTGTTCCCATTCTCTTATGGAAGGGTCTTTACTGGGGAACGTCTGAAATACGTAAGCGGCAGCCCGGGAATAATATGAAAGAAATTGCGGATCATTCGTTCGGAAATACAATAAAAGGGATGTATAGAGCGCTTCGGAGTGGACCCACCATAATTTGCTGTCCCAATCGTCATAGACCTGGCGCAGCTGAGGTTCCTTACAGGGATCGTCTTCAAAACGCCCCAGAATTTCGCCGCCGTTTGAATCTGTAAAATGTAAGTATCCACCATGGACGGCATCCCATCCAAGCTCGAATGCATTTTTTGCAATTTTGCTGATTTTATCTAAACGCTGCGGTTCTTCCAAAATATCTGCGGCATCCAGCTGGAACCACATGTCTTCAAGGGTATGGCCCGGATTGATGTGATCTCCCAAAAGACCGTCTGCAAAAGTATTATCCTTGGAGATAATCTCATGCAGTATATTCTTGCTGTCGACGAAATGATTCAGTATATCGGAACTGAACCGATGAATATCAGCTGCATATTCCGGACATGAGCCGGGCTCCATAATTTGTGCAGCGCGGTACATTTCACAGGAAAGATTGGTGGCGATCATGGGAATGCTGTGCATGCGGTAGCCTTCTCCAAGAGGATACGGAAGCGAATTGAAGGTATTCTGCTGAATACGGCCGCAAATAGAAGTATACAAATTTTTGGCGAAATCCCATGATTCGGCATCTCCTGTAACCGCAGAAGACAAAGCAAATCCGGCGGTGACAAAGCAATCCGCAAAAATGCTGGAATCCAGAACATCAACGGCGTTAACATATTTCGGATTTCCTTTTGCATCCATGAGAAAAACGCACCGCCAATCGTCTCTGCCAATCAGACAGTGACGGAAAAGAAAGTCCCGGCCCTGCTTTGCATATTGAAGAAACAGTGCCTTTTCATTGCTGGAAAAGGTACCGCCCTGCATAGCCGCGAGTTTTGTCCATATCCAGACAAACCGCCCCTGTGACCAGGTGTACTTGTCAGAACTGACGAGGGTTCGCCCCGAATTATCAAAACAATTGAAAAAGCCCCCGTTTTTGGAGTCTACACAACGGGGAAGCCAAAAGAAGAGGATGTTTTCCTTAAGCTCCTTTTGATAGAATGACAGCAAAGCCTGAAGCTCAGCTTTGTTCATGGTTAAGTCTCCTTCTCATGCTGTATATTGCGAACGGACTCACGGACGATAAGCTCGGGTGTTACCGACAGAGTCACATTATTAATGCTTTCATGGGATTCAAAGGAATTAATGACCAGCTGTGTTGCCCTTTGCCCGATCAAATGACCCGAAAGGCGTATGGTAGTTAGCTGCGGGCTAATCATAAAGGCATTGGGAATATCGTCGAAGCCAATAACGGAAATATCCTCGGGGACGCGAATATTTTGCTGCTTCAGCCCTGCTATGACGCCGCATGCGATCAAATCGTTCAAAGCAATAACAGCGGTATATTTTTTTTCCTGCTCAAGCATTTTCTTGGCCAATACCATTCCGATGCTGTATTCGTACAGCCCATCGTCCACATCGTCCTCATATGGAACGGAAATGATGTCCTGACGTTCAAATGAAAGTCCGTGCATCGCCATAGCGAATTTACAGCCATCAACACGCTGGTAACGGGATGACCTACTCAGGGGGGGTGTCAAAAAAGCAATTTTGGTGTGCCCCTGTGAAATTAAGTGCTCAGCCGCCATTTGCGCCGCTTTAAACATATCGGCCGTTGCACTGAGCGCATTGCTCAGGGGAGGAAAGTCCGATTCAAAAACACAGGCCAATCCGCCGGCAGCAATATATTGTTCCAGCGTATCAGAATTGTCGTCAACGGAACAGAGCATCAGACAGCTAATCCGTTTTTGGATCAAATCACTTATATATTTGCGCTCCAGTGCGGGATCACGCTGGGAGGCAAATACCATGGACATATAATTACGTTTGCTCGCGATATGCTCGATACCCATTACGATCTGACTGAAAAAAGGATTCTGGAAGGAAGGAATAATGATACCGATGGACGGATTGATGGAGGTCCGTAAAATTCTGCCATAGGGATTGGGCATATATCCCAATTCATCGGCGACTGACATAATGCGCTGCCTGAGCGCATCGCTTACCGGATACTCACTGTTGCTTAATACACGGGAAACAGTGGCCACAGAACAATGAGCCGCTTTGGCCACATCGCTGATGACAACTTTATTTTTCGGCTTCGGCTTGGACATAAAACACCTTCTGTTAAATTGATTCATACTGTCATATTATATTGGAAACCGATGGGAAATTCAAGTAAAAGTATAGTAAAAAAGCAGTAAAATAATAGAAACAAAATTCTGAAACAGAAAAATGGAATTCATTTAAGAAATAAAATTGGATAGAGTCAATAAAAAAAAGCACAAAATTCTCAGAAAAATCTGAAAAAAAATTGTCGATTTCGTTGACAAATCGGAAAGCTCTCTCTATAATGATAGATAATGTACGGACACATAACGGCTATATTTTTGAAAGATTATAGAGTAAAGATCATCCCGATCTTTTTAATTTCCCTAAAAAGTAATCGATTTCTTCTTTTGTTTCTTAATTCTTTATACAAAGGAGCATTACAGTGAGAAGGATGCAGTTCGATGAAATCACTTTGTCCGTTTTCCCGACTCGTTCGGAGATGGGAGCGTTAGCAGCCCGGGAGGCGGCGGAATATGTCCTTAATTTGCTAAATCAGAAGCAGACAATCAGATGCATTTTTGCAGCAGCACCGTCACAGTCGGATTTCCTGGATCGTTTTTTTGCGGATAAAAGTATTGATTTTAGCCGCATAGAGGCATTTCATATGGATGAATATATTGGAATTCCAGGTGATGACCCGAGAAGCTTTCGTTCTTTTCTGAAAGATTACTTCGAGCGTGTAGAAATGAAAGCTGTCCATTATATTGATGGAATGGCCAAAGATCCGCTGGAGGAGTGCGAAAAGTACGGAAACAAGCTTATGGCCGAGCAGGTGGATATTGTTTTCATGGGTGTCGGAGAAAATGGGCACATCGCATTTAATGATCCTGCGGTTGCCGATTTCCATGACAGCAAGATTATGAAGCCAGTTGAATTGGATCTGATGTGCCGCAACCAGCAGGTTCGTGATGGATGCTTTGCAACACTGGACGAGGTTCCCCAAATCGCACTTACTTTGACTATACCGACCCTGATTTCTGCCGACAAACATTTTTGCTTTATCCCAACAAAAGCAAAAGCACAGGCCCTTGCAGATACAATACTGGGGGAAATTTCCGAACGCTGCCCTGCAACAGCTTTGCGTCATAAGCCCGGCGTTATGATGTATGTTGATGAGCCTTGCTTCTCAATTCTGAAGGAGATTTTGCAGAAATAGTCCTGTACGCTGAGCGTACAGGCTGTAGCCATTAACTTACAGGAAACAGCTTCGATTTGGCAACAGCCAATCAAAATAACAAAAAACAGGGAGGAAAAATCCATGAAAAGAAGACTTATTGCTCTCATTAGTGTACTTATGGTTCTTGCAATGGTATTTACGGCATGTGGTACCCAAAAGAACCCTCAGCCCTCGCCCTCGGTAGCTCCGTCCAGCTCTAGTACGCCGGATGCCAGCCAATCCGCAGAACCCTCAAAAGAGCCAGAACTTCCAAAGACCAAGAGCGTTGTTCTGTACAGCGCAAGCTCCACCAACCAAAACGAAATGATTCAGCAAATGTGGGCAGATCTCCATCCCGACATCGAGTTGGAGGTTGTTTCCGCAGGTTCCGGTGAATTACAGAACAGAATTATTGCGGAAGCCGGCAACCCTCAGGGTGACGTTATGATGGGTGGTTCATTTGCAGTTTACACTGCACTGGAAGACCATCTCACTCCTTATGTTTCACCTAATGCAGCATCCTGTGTTGCTGAGTTTGTGTCCCCCAATGAGAAGTTTACTGCTATCCAGATCAATGTTAACACCATCATGGTTAACAATAAAATGGTTAAGGATCTGGGTGTAACAGTTGACGGGTGGGAATCCCTTGCAAACCCTGCTTTGAAGGGCAACATTATTTTTGCAGACCCATCATCGGCCTCCTCTGGTCGTGAGCAAGTCGTCAACATGCTGGCAGCAATGAATGGCACAGGTAATATGGATGATGGCTGGAACTTCATTCAAAAGTTCATCGCTAATCTTGGCGGTAAGATTTCCTCCAGCTCCTCAGCTGTTTACACCGGTGTTGCTAATGGCGAGTACGCAGTTGGTATCACCAATGAGGAAAAGGTTATTGAGAATATCGTTAACGGCGCAGATGTAAGTGCGGTTTATGCAAAAGAAGGTATCACCTTAAGAACCTCTTACTGCGGCATCATTAAGGGCTCCGCAAACGAGTACAACGCTCGTCTGCTTGTTGACTTCTTTACTTCTAAAGAGTATCAACAGGCTTGTGCATCTCAGCTTTATCAGCGTTCCATCCGTTCTGATGTTGACTTCACCGTTGAAGGAATTTCTGCAACAAAAGATTTGAATTCAATCCCATATCCCAGTGAGTGGGTTGAAAAGAATTCCGATTCTCTGAAGGAAAAATTCCAGGATCTGTGGACTAGCGTTAAATAATTAACCTTAAATTGAATGTACAACTTATTCGCCGTCTCCTTAAAAAGAGACGGCGAATAAAATGGAGGAATAATCATGGCTGTTGCTATCCATATAAAAAATATCAAAAAACAATACGAAGATAATGTTGTTATTCATGATCTGTCAGTAGACATAAAGCCCGGTGAATTATTTACTCTGCTCGGCCCCAGTGGCTGTGGCAAGACAACTTTGCTGCGAATGATTGCTGGTTTTAACTCCATCGAGGCTGGAACCATTGCTTTTGATGATAAAGTAATAAATAATGTCCCTGTATACAAGCGCAATTTCGGAATGGTTTTTCAAAGCTATGCAATATTTCCCAATATGACAGTATACCGTAATATCGAATACGGTTTGAAAAATAAGAAATTGTCCAAGGCAGAGATCAAGAGTCGTGTAGAAGAAATTCTCGATATCGTTCAGTTGACCGAGTATCGTGATCGCTACCCGAATAAGCTTTCAGGTGGTCAGCAGCAGCGTGTTGCACTTGCTCGTGCCGTCGTTGTGCGCCCTCAGGTTCTGCTCATGGACGAACCCCTCTCCAATCTTGATGCAAAGCTGCGTCTTGAAATGCGTACAGTTATCAGCAGGCTGCAAAGGGAATTGGGAATAACCACTGTTTACGTCACCCATGATCAGGAGGAAGCCCTTGCAATATCTGATCGTATTGCGGTTATGAATAAAGGCGATATCTATCATTGCGATTCTCCCGAGCGTATTTATTCCCGTCCATACAACACCTTTGTTGCCAACTTCATTGGCAGTTCCAGCATGATTAACGGTACTGTAACAGAGGTTGGTAGTGTTACTAAGATAAGAATGGAAACCGGTTTGGAAATCGAAATGAACAATATCTTTCCCTTGGAAGTTGGCAGGGAAGTTATTGTCGGTGTTCGTCCTGAAGAGTTTATTGTCGCACCCGAAGGGCAGGGTATGAAAGGCACGGTTAAGCTGAAGCAATTCCTTGGGAAAAACATCAAGTATGAGGTAGCCTTTGATAATGGTACCGAGGTAGAAGTATGCAGCGACACAAATTCCGCGCAGCGCATATACAATTTTAATGAAACGATTTACTTGACAGTCAATACAAAACGCATCAATGTATTTGACAAAGATAAGAAAACCACTTTAATTGAAGGGGTGCATAGCAATGCTTAAGAAGGGCAACCGTGAATTTTTAAAAGGCTATCGCATTGACTTTTGGACTCTGATAACGCTTGTTTCGTTGATTTTCTTTGCCATGTTCCTGGTATACCCCGTAGGGCGTCTGGTTATAAACGCATTTCAGACGAAGGATGCGGTAGGTGTGTTCTCCTTTGGTAACTTTGTGAAATTCTTTTCCAGAGCTTACTATCGCGATGCTATCTGGAACAGCGTT
Organism: Bacillota bacterium; assembly: GCA_023443745.1. Classification (GTDB taxonomy): domain Bacteria; phylum Bacillota; class Clostridia; order DSM-8532; family DSM-8532; genus DTU059. The sequence goes on along the minus strand of JAEZTB010000059.1, from coordinate 53,740 downwards.
AAAGTCACATTCTTAGCAACTGCCCTGACGATTGTCATCGGCGTTACACTTGCGTATATCACCACAAACTTTAAAGTCAAATTAGCCAAGGCCATTAACGTTTTGATTATTATATCCATGTTCTCTCCGCCGTTCATCGGTGCCTACTCCTGGATTCTGATGTTGGGACGTAAGGGTGTTGTTACAATGTTCTTCCAGAATACCTTTGGTATTACTCTGCCCACCATATACGGCTACAACGGTATTTTGCTTGTATTTACACTTAAATTGTTTCCCTACATTTATATGTACACCAAAGGTGCGCTGAAGAAGGTGGACAAGGCCCTTGGAGAAGCAGCAGAAAGCCTTGGTTATCATGGGCTGAATAAGATTCTTAAAATCAGTTTACCACTCATTACACCCACTATCCTCGCCGGTGCTGCTATTGTTTTTCTGCGTGCTTTTGCAGATTACGGCACCCCGCGCTTAATTGGCGAAGGTTACACCGTCATGCCGGTTCTTGTTTATAATGAGTGGTTATCCGAGACGGGCTCTAATGCATTCTTTGCATCTTCTATTGCTTTCATTATGATTTTGCTTGCAATTATTGTTTTCATGTTGCAGATGTATTTCAGCCGTAAGAATTATAATATGAGTATGCTTAACCCGCCAGAGCCAAGGCCTATGAAGGGTGCCGGCGGAGTTCTTGCTCATATCTTTGTATATACTGTAACCCTGCTTGCCGTTCTCCCAACAATCTATATTACAATTATTTCCTTTAAAAACTTTACCGGCGGGTCAATTATGGTTGAAGGCTTTTCCTTTACCAACTATGTTCTTGCATGGGCCAAAGCAAAGGCTTCTATTATTAATACCTTTAAATTTGGCATTACGGCAATCATCATTATCGTACTGCTCGGTACAATGTTTGCTTATGTTACAGTACGGAAAAAGAATGCTTTCTCTCGTTTTTTGGATGCTTGTATTCAGCTGCCTTACGTTATTCCCGGAACGATCTTTGGTTTAATGCTGCTGATTTCATACAATTCAGGATCTTTGGTATTGACCGGCGGTTCTGCATTGATTATTGTCGCGTACGTTATCCGAAGAATGCCTTATACTGTTCGCTCCAGTGCAGCTATACTTCGCCAGATTAACCCGAGTATTGAGGAAGCCTCTTTGTCTTTGGGATATTCATCAATGCCAACATTCTTTAAGGTTACAATGCCTGCCATGATTCCCGGCATTGTATCAGGGGCAATCTTAAGCTGGATTACGCTGATCCAGGAATTGTCTTCTACATTGATGCTGTATACAAGCAAGACATCCACAATGTCTACTGCAATCTTTGCAGAAGTCAATCGTTCTGCTTACGGTACTGCAGCGGCCTTATCCACCATTCTTACTATAACCATGGTTGCTTCGTTAATGCTGTTTTTCAGGCTGACAGGCAATGCAGACGTTGATATGTAACTTAATTAAAAAGGAGCTTATGTAAATGAATATCAAAGTTCTGTTCTTTGATTTTGACGGTACGACCCTGCAAAAAGATCAAGTCTTTATATCACCCAGAAATATGCATGCCTTGCGTGAAGCAGTGAAAAAAGGGATTATATGTATTCCTTGCACCGGACGAAGCGCAGATATGTTTCCACCCCAGATTGAAGAAGATAAAGCATTCCGTTATTGGGTATCTGCAAGCGGATGCCGTATCATTGACCGCTTAAAGAACGAGGTCATTTATAAAGGTGACTGTTTTACACCTGAAGAAGCTGCTGAAATTTGTCGCATGTATGAGGGGCAGCAGGTTTACAGTGAGATCGCAGCAGAGGGCAAATTGTACTTTGAACGGGAAGTCAACGATGCGCTGCATCGGTATCCTGTTCCCCCGCATCATGTATGGTACGTGTTAACCGGACGCCAGATTGCCATCGACGGTAAGTTATCCGACTTTTTCCTTGAGAACAGGCTTAGTGTTGAAAAATTTAACCTATATGGGGTTCCTAAAGAAAAACAAGACCCGTTTATGAAACAGCTGGAAGCCATGGATTTTGTCAATTTCCTTGATGGCACTCCTTTAAACATGCAATTTACTTGTTCCCGTCTGGACAAAGCTGCTGCAATCCAGGTGTTGTTGGATCATCTTGGCATTACCTATGAAAACGTTATGAGTATCGGGGATTCTCTTGGTATGGATGGATGCATCATCGAAAAATCCGTGTTGGGTATTGCAATGGGGAATTCGCCTCAGGCCCTCAAAGACATTTCATATGATGTAACCGACGACAATGACAAAGATGGGCTTGCCAAAGCAATCGAGAAGTATCTGCTGTAAAAAGGAGAACCTATGGACATTAACGTAACAAAGGGAAACTACGTCCCCAAGCATAAATATCTTGTTTGTATCGATTCCGATGGATGTGCATTCGATACCATGGAGATCAAGCATAAAGAGTGCTTCTGCCCAGCAACAATCGATACTTGGGGATTGCAGGCCATCTCCAAGTATGCCCGCGAGGCGTGGGAATATGTGAATTTGTATTCAAAAACCCGTGGCTGCAGCCGTTTTCACGCGCTGATCAATGTGCTGGATCTTCTTGCTGAGCGCAAAGAGGTTAAGTCTCGTAACTTTAGGATGCCTGACTATGAATCACTCCATAAATGGGTTGAAACAGCTCCGATTCTCAATAACGATGCAGTTGCAAAGCTGACCGATGATCCTGTTATGGCTCGCACGTTGGAATGGTCCTATAATATGAATCGGCGTGTTGCACAAATGGTTCGCGATATTCCACCATTTCCGTACGTTAGAGAAAGTTTGGAGCGGTTAAGTCAATTTGCGGATATTGTAATTGTATCTGCAACGCCTCGTGAGGCCTTGCTGAAAGAGTGGCATGAACACGAGCTGGATCAACATGTAGCATTACTGGGAGCGCAGGAAGATGGAAGTAAAAAAGAGATTATTGGATACATAAAGCACTTCTATGATTCAAATAAGGCCATCATGATTGGGGACGCTCCAGGCGATCAGGATGCAGCCGCAGCAAATGGAATTCTCTTTTATCCTATCTGCCCCAATGAAGAAGAGCGTTCATGGCAGGAATTTTATACGACGGTCATTGACTTGTTCCAAAAGGGGATATATGCAGGCAACGAGATGCAGAAATATCTGGAGCATTTTGAAAAAGCTTTACCCAGTACACCCCCATGGATCAATGATTAATACTGACAAATGGAACACAATAATGACTTTGTTGTGTTCCATTATTTCATAAAAAACTAACACTCATGCACAATCAGAAAGGAGAACATTATGGTTGAAGGAACAGTTATGGACCTCTACTACAAAGAGGTAATCGGAATAATTGACGAGATTCGCGCGTCCGAGCGTGAACATATTATTGAAGCGGCACGTATTGTTGCAGAACAGGTTAAGCAGGATAAGATTGTCTATGTATTTGGTCCCGGCGGACATTCCAATCTTGCAGCCATGGAGATATTCTTCAGAGCCGGTGGATTAATGCATGTCAGTGCAATTTTGAATCAAGAAACTATGCTAACTGATGGTGCCCTGAAATCTATGGCGGTAGAGAGATTACCGGGTTACGGTAAAATTGTAATTGAGGACTATGGTATTGGTCAAGGTGATTTACTGATTGTATGTAATGCCTATGGAATCAACTCAGCTACCATTGATTCGGCATTGACAGCTAAGCAGCGTGGTGCTAAGGTTATCGGCGTCAGCTCTCATGAACACGCAAACAATTGTCCTAAGGATCATCCTGCACGTCATCCTTCAAAAAAGAATCTGCATGATATCGTAGATTGCTCAGTGGACTGTAAGGTTAAGCTAGGAGACGCAGTTCTTGAGCTAGAAGGTCTGCCGCAGAAGATCGGTGCTTTAAGTACGTTTGCAAACGCTTATGTAATGAACAGCATTATCATTGAAGCCGTTAACATGCTGGTTAATGAAGGCGTTAATCCTCCGATTTGGCGAAGTGGAAATTGCCCCGGTGGTGACGAATGGAACAATCAGTTCCTGCATCGCTTCCGCGACAGAATCCGTTGCTTATAACCGCTTGAATCACACTGTTTCAACTAGGCGGGAGATAGGCTTACCGCCTAGTTACCCGTTATTCAACGCTTTCAGTGGGAGATATCTCCCACTGAAAAAATGAATAAATTTTCTTCGCACTAAGCTCAGAAATCTTATTGATATTTCATATTAAGTGGCATCCCACGCCTAAAGAGGCGGGGTGGGGGCCCATCTTAATTTAGTTATAATTAGGAGGTCCATATGATAGTTCCAAAAATAGATTTCCATGCGCATAATGTCTTCCAGCACGAATATCCGGGCATGGGAGATGGTAAATTTTATCCAACAACCGTTGAAGAAATTCGGAAGATGTACGATGCAGTTGGCGTAGAAAAAGGTGTTCAACTCCCCATCGTTTCTCCGGAGCATCATAACGATTTACTAACCAATCGTGATGCCAGAATGTTGGTGGAAAAGCATCCTGAAACAGTCGGCTGGTGGTTCTGCAATATTGACCCACGTTGGTTGAAGAATACGGCAGACGCCAACCTCTCTATTGTTATGGAACACTATAAGTCTTTGGGTGCGAAAGGTATCGGCGAACTGACTGCCAATCTCTACATTGATGATCCTATGATGCAGAATCTGTTCTATCATGCCGAGAAGTGCGGTCTGCCAATTTTGTTCCACATCGGCAAAGCGGGCGGGGATGATTATGGAATTATAGACGATCTTGGATTGCCACGCTTAGAAGCATCCCTTAAGAAATTCCCGAACCTGATTTTCATTGGTCACTCTCATAAGTGGTGGTCCGAAATCAGCGGGGATTGCACCAACGAAAACAGGGCAGGTAATCCAAAAGGTCCTGTTACTCCGGGTGGACGCGTTGTGGAGCTCATGCGTAAATGTCCCAACATGTATGGGGACTTATCTGCAGGCTCAGGTGAGAACGCCATTATGAGAGATCCTGAGTTCGGTTATCGTTTCCTGGAAGAGTTCCAGGATAAATTGCTATTCGGTTTAGACTATTGTAACGCAACGAATTACCGTTACCTGTCCAAGTTCCTGGACGATGCGGTGGAATCAGGGAAAATTACCCAAACCACATATAATAAAATTTGCCGTGAGAATGCATTAAAATTATTGGAAGGTTGATAAATGTTAGGTATAGGCATAATTGGCGGAGGTTTGATCTCTGAAAAGCATATAGATGCAATTAAGGACATATCTGATGCTAAAGTTGTAGCCATATCTTCCCGTTCGGTAGAGAGCGCCATGCGTGCGGCAGAAAGATGCGGAGCTGATGTATGCGCCACCAACGAGGAACTATTGGCACGCGATGATGTAGATGCAGTTATCATTTGTACTCCCAGCGGAGCCCATGGTGGCATTGCCATTTTGGCGGCAAAAGCAGGAAAGCATGTCATCATTGAAAAGCCAATAGAAATAACTTCTGAAAGAATAGATGCCGTTATACATGCGTGCGAGTGCAGCAAAGTACAATTACACGGCATATACAATAATCGCTATAAACCAGTTTATCAGTTTCTGAAAAAAGCAGTTGACAGCGGACGATTCGGAAAAATGATCAATGCCAACGCGAATGTACGCTGGTATCGCGCCCCTGAATATTATCATGAATCCTCATGGCGCGGTACCTGGTCATTGGACGGTGGCGGAGCATTGATGAATCAAAGTATTCATTACGTGGATCTGCTGCTTTGGTTGGTAGGCGACGTTACCCGTGTGTTTGGCTATACCCGTACGCTGCTGCATAAAGGAATTGAGACCGAGGATACAGCGGTAGCTTCTCTGGAATTTGTAAACGGTGCCATCGGTTCATTTATTGCAACCACTTCCACCTATGGAGGATTCCCTGCTGAATTACAAATAACAGGCGAACGAGGCACAGCTGTTGTTCGTGACAATAGGATTGTGCATTGGGTTTTTAGAGATCATGATATTATCGATGATGAAATTGAAGAATATAAGGAAGCAAAAAATGCAAAAGAATTTGCCGACCCTGCAGCATTTGATTGCGCGGACCATAGGGCGCAGTTGAAACAAATCGTTTATGAGATTTTAAATAAAAAACCACCCTCAGTTTCGGGAGAAGAAGCAAGAAAAGCAGTTGAATTGATTTTACGCATCTATCAATCTTCAAAAGAACATCGGGGGTTTTAGTGGATAATCAAGGGAGGTAATCATGAAAAAGTTGGCATTTTTTGGCGGGGAACCTATCAGAACGACACCGCTACCTACAAATATGATTGGCGCATCCATGATAGGACAGGAAGAATTGGACGAATTAGCGGACGTTGTCCGTGAAAAAAGTCCGTTTCGGCATTATGGAGTAGGTAATCCGCAAAAAACAGATTTATTAGAAAAAGTATTTGCAGAACATTTCGGTGTTAAATATACTCTTGCAGTGAACAGCGGTACGTCAGCACTGATGTGCGCATTTGCTGCGGCAAATCTGGGGCCGGGCAGCGAAGTGATTATACCTTCATTTTCTTGGTATTCGAACTACTGCGCACTGGTTGCAATGGGCGTGACACCTGTATTTGCAGATATTGGGGGGGATCTGAATATAGATCCGGATGACCTGGAATCGAAAATAACCGACAGAACCAAGGCTGTCGTAGTCGTTCATTATCAGGGCGGCCCCGCCAAAATGCAACGCATTATGGAAATTGCCCATGCCCATAAGCTGATTTTGATTGAAGACTGCGCACAGTGCTGTGGTGGCGATTACCATGGAAAGATACTGGGTACTATTGGTGACATTGCTATTTTCAGCTTCCAGACCCACAAGATTCTTACCTGCGGTGAAGGTGGCATGGTCATTACAAACAATGAAGAGATGTTTGTCCGTGCGGTTCGGTATCATGATCTTGGCTTCGTGAGAAAAACATTTGCTGATCGTCTTTCAAATCCTTCTTTGACAGATGAAGTTTATTCATTTGCGGGAATTCAGCTTCGAATGAATGAGCTTTCCTCAGCTTTTCTTCTGGCACAGCTCCGGAAAATGGGTGGCATGCTTGCGACTTGCCGTAAATGGCATGCGGTTCTAAGAGAGCATGTGGCCTCATGGAAGGAAATCAGCGTTCGTTATGAGGAAGGCGATTGTGGAATTGCATTTATTATGATGTTCCCGTCAAAGGAACATGGTTCAAAGTTTATAAGCTATATGAACGCCGAAGGAATTCCATGTCAGTTGACTTCTGCATGCTGCAATCTGATTCATAAATATCCGATAAAGAGTAAAGCTTTACCCCATAATGAAATGCCACCCTTTGGGCCGGCTTTTGACGGGAAAGACATTGTATTCGATGCCAAAGATTGTCCAAATACGGACGGTAATTTAGAAAGATGCGTGGGAATTGGTATAGGCCCTACATACACCGAACAGGACATTGCTGATATTATTGCAGCAATGGATAAAGTCTACCCCCATGTATTCTCAAAGTAAAGAGGTGCCCTATGAGAACAATAATTAATAATGCTCAATTGATCTTGCATGATCGGATTGAGAAAGGCGGACTTTTACTGGTCGATCACCAAATTAGTGAGATTTATTTTGGCGACGTTCCCAGCGCTAGTGACGCAGAAGTTATTGACGCAGGGGGAAATTATGTGTCACCGGGTTTTATCGACATGCATACACATGGTGCAGGCGGTGCTGATTTCATGGATGGCACTACAGAGGCTTTCGTGACTGCTTGCAGAACCCATCTGATGCATGGAACGACAACCATCCTGCCAACAACGCTTTCTGCAGGTTTTCAGGAGATGTATCGTGCAGTCGATAGCTTCCGTGAAGCCCGAGAAATCCTAGGCGTTGCGCCGTATATGCCCGGCCTTCATTTTGAAGGACCTTATTTTAGCATGGAGCAGAGGGGCGCACAGGATCCAAAGTATATAAAGGATCCTGATGTTAAGGAATATTCCGACATTATTTCCTATGCAAACGGTGATATCAAACGCTGGTCGGTGGCTCCCGAGCTCAAGGGTGCGATGGAAATGGGCGATTATCTGCATCAACATGGTATCCTGCCAAGTATAGGCCATAGCAATGCGGAATACGCAACTATAAAAGAGGCAAGGGATCATCATTATACCCATGTTACCCATTTGTATTCCGGAATGTCGACAATTACGCGCCGCAGCGGATTCCGTTATCTTGGCGTTATTGAAAGCGCTTATGCATTAGAAGCTCTGACAGTGGAAGTGATAGCTGACGGATGCCACATTCCTCCTGAATTGCTGCATATGGTATATCGCCTGAAGGGAACAGACAAAACTTGCCTAATAACAGATTCCTTGCGCTGCACAGGCCAGGACGTAACAGAATCTATTACCGGAAGCCTTGAGAACGGTCAAAGAATTATCATTGAGGACGGTGTGGCAAAGCTCCCGGATCGTTCTGCCTTTGCGGGAAGTATTGCAACAGCGGATCGACTGATACGGACCGCTTACAAAATTGCTGGAATTCCTTTGGTGGACAGCATCAAAATGATGACTATAACTCCTGCACAGATTCTGAACATAGACAATGAAAGAGGCAGCATAGAAACAGGGAAAATTGCAGATCTTGTCATTTTCAATGATAATATTGAGATACAGCATATCATTTGCAGCGGTAAAGTTGTTCAAGCGTGATCAAATTCTTCACATCAACCAGAACAAGCCCGATAATCCAATAAATAAAGGATAATCGGGCTTTTGTTTATGAAAAGCATTAGTCTTTCTGATAATTACCCTTTCGGAAAAATCAAAGCCGAATTTATTTCCGGAAACGGACACCGCATTCAAAAGGTAATCAATTAGTACAAAAAATCAGACCAAATCACAAAATTTGACTCTTTTTCATGAGAAGCAATCTAAAGTGGAAAAGATATAAGACCATATCACAAAGTTATGTCGTTGAAGTAAGCACAGGGCGGCCTATATAATTTTGTTAGCAATTATCATAAGCTCTGGAGGTAATATGACAGACATAACATTGGATAAGAGAATAGTCCTCAAGAAACAAAGGAAAAAACGGGATGGCTTTCTCAATCATTTTATGAATAATAAAGCAATTTATTTTTTATTAATACCCGGAATCCTCTATTACATCACCTTTTATTATCTGCCCATGGCAGGTATCGTGATAGCCTTCAAGGACTTTGATATTTTCAGCGGAATTTGGGGAAGCGATTGGGTAGGCTTTAAACATTTCAGTAAGCTTTTTAGCAGCTCAACGTTTCTTCAAGTATTTAGAAATTCTCTTATCATAAGCTTTTATAAATTAGCCGTCTGTTTTCCCGTCCCCATCCTATTGGCCATTATGCTCAATGAAGTCAAAAGCACTTTATTCAAACGCGGACTACAGACTATTGTGTATTTGCCCTACTTTTTATCCTGGGTGGTTATCTCCGGTATCGTTATCAATCTCCTCTCTCCGTCTAATGGCATAGTCAACGTTATCATAAAATCCTTTGGTGGTGATGCCATTAATTTTCTGGCCAGTAAAACTAAATTTAGGACCATTCTGGTGCTATCCGACCTCTGGCATAATATGGGCTGGAATACGATTATTTTCCTTGCAGCGCTTACCAATATTGATCCGCAGCTTTATGAAGCGGCCAAAATTGACGGTGCCGGAAGAATTCGTCAGATTATCAGCATCACACTGCCCGGTATCAAAAGCACAATTATCGTTTTGCTGCTCATGAAGATCGGCAATATTATGAACAATGGTTTTGAACAGATATTCTTACTTTACAACCCCAATGTTTACGAAGTAGCCGACGTGTTTGAAACCTATGTCTATCGTATAGGCCTTGTAGATGCGCGCTATGATTTCGCGACGGCAGTGGGTATGTTCAAATCCTGTGTTGCGTTTGTTATGCTGATGATAGCGAATAAGTTGGCCATTAAATTCGGCGAGAAAGGGATTTTCTAATGGTAAAGACAAAACGAATCAAACAGACAACAGGTGAAACGCTATTTGATATTATTAATTATTCACTGCTAACTTTACTTGGTATTATTACGCTTTATCCCATAATCAACGTACTGGCCATATCCTTGAGCAGTTACCCGGCCTACATGAAGCATCCCTTGATGGTTTTCCCCATTGAATTCAATTTGGAGGCCTATAAGAGCATTTTTAACAGCCCGTTGATTATGTCATCCTATAAGAACACGATTTTTATTGCCATTGTTGGAACGCTTGTTAATGTACTTATGACCGTGATCACCGCCTATCCGCTTGCCAAGGAAAAGGTCAAGGGCAGCAGAGTCATCATGTTTTTCATTATCTTTACCATGATGTTCAACGGCGGTATTATCCCGACCTTCTTAGTGGTACGGTCACTTAATCTGGTCGATACCCTCTGGGCTTTAATATTACCCATGTCAATCAGCACCTATAATTTCATCATTGTAAAAAACTTTTTTGAAAGCATTCCCGACAGCATAGAAGAATCTGCTAAAATTGACGGCGCCGGCCATCTGCGTATATTAACGGGCATCATCATTCCTCTTTCCGGTCCGGTGATTGCCACCGTAACCCTGTTTTATGCTGTCGCCAATTGGAATCGCTTCTATGAGGCTGTCATGTATATCAACAGCAGAAGCAATTGGACCCTTTCAATTTTACTTCGTGAAATTATAACAGAAAATAACGAGCTGCTGACTGATCCTGCAGTCTTAACCCAGGTCTTCCCAAAAACCATGCAGTGTGCGACCATTGTTGTTGCGATACTTCCTATTTTATCAGCCTATCCCTTCCTGCAGCGCTTTTTTATAAAGGGTATCATGATTGGCGCTGTAAAAGGCTAGGGGCAATACTCTCCGAACCCATTTATCAAAGAAAATATATAAAAATGACATGAAAGGAAGGAAAAAATGAAGAACCATAGCTTAAAGAAATTTCTTCTCGTTATTCTGACAGTCGTCATCTTGGTTTCAGCAGCAGGATGTCAGAATGCAAAGGCACCGGAGAAAACACCTGTTCAAAGTCCCACTCAAACTGCTGGTGAATCACCGGAAGCGCCTAAGGAGCCTATAAAATTCTCTATTATGTTACTTGCCCCCGCTGATTTCAACCCTGAAAACAATGCTTGGGTTGATGCAGTAAATGAAAAAGCCAATGCGGAAATAGAATGGATTGCCTATCCCGCTGCAAACGTATGGGAAAAAAGAAGTGCGATGATGGCAAGTCAAGATTATCCTGATGTTATCATTATGAATACCAGCAGCAAGGGCCTTACCGACAATTTGTATACCTCCATGGTAAAGAATCAAATTATTCTTCCATTGGATGAGTATCTCGCTAAAGCTGAAAACATTATGAAGTACACCAATCCTACCTGCTGGGATGCCGTGCGCGATCCGGACGGAAAGGTTTACATGGTTCCGCGCTCAACTTTGATTCGCGAAGACTTTATGGCAAACCGTAAGGATTGGAGAGAGAAGCTCGGCAAGGAAGTACCCAAAACCATTGATGACTGGAGAGACCTATATAAGGCTATTGCTACCCAGGATCCTGACGGAAATAAGGCCAATGATACATACGGGGTCAGCGAGTCCAGTGAGATGATGAATCTTAGTGGTACCATTAATCTGGAATTCTTTGCAAGAGCATGGAACGCCGATAAGAACTGGTACGTAGGCGAGGACGGAAAGGTCTTTTACGGTATGTTCGCAAAAGACGGTCGGTTTAAGAACGCTTTGGAGTTCTACAAGAACCTGAATGAGGACGGATCCCTTGATCCTGACTTCATCTCCAATAAGGGTGTATCTGCAAAACAGGAGAGATTGACCAAGGGTGCGGTTTCATCCATGCGTACATTTGTGGGTAATCTTGATCGTGAATTAAATACGCTGCGTACAATAGATCCATCAGCCGAGTTTGAACTGGTGAATTTCCCCGTGAGCAATACCCCTGAAGTGTATGCCAAGGAAACACTGGTTTCCACAAATGCAGGACTCTACAATGCATGGGCACTGACGACTACGGCCAAGGGTAAAGAACAGCGCATTATTGACGTATTTGATTGGATGCTGAGCGATGAAGGCTGGGGCATTATGAGTATTGGTTTGGAAGGCGTACATTACAAGAAGAGCGACAGCAATATCGAGAAACTGGAACCCGAAAACGGGCTGTTCTCAAAATGGATTGGCTATCTGCAAATGTTCCGCCGTCCCAACGACGAATCTCTGTGGTTGAAAAACATTATTCCGGAATACAAGCCCTATGAGCAGGAATGGCTGAAAACCAGTATTGATTATGTGAATAACTATGATCAAAAAGGGCTGATCGGAATTCAGCTTGCAGAAGAAACAGAGTTCTATAAAAAAGATATCTATACAACGGAGTTCCTAAAGATTTGCGTAGAGATTATTTACAATGACAAGCCTCTTTCCGCATGGGATGAATTTATTACCCGTGTGTATGATGAGGGATGGCAGGAAGTTACTGATCGTTATAATAAATATTATCAAGAGCATAGATAGCATACATTGACAATTAGCCTGGGATGGTTTGTATATGCCATTCCAGGCTAAAAGGATATTTAATCTGCCAAAAAAATGAATCAAAATGAAAAGAGGGTTTGTTATGATAAAAGAAAATAAGCGTATGGCAAGGATCTTGGCATTATTTCTTTCATTTTCACTGTTATTTTCTCTTTTGGAGATTCCGGTACTGGCAGAAACAGGCAATACACTATTAGATGTAAATGTAAATTTTCAATCCGATCCCATTGATGCCACTGTCAGTAATGATTGGACCCATGTACCGGTAGGGAGCGTAAAGAGCGCTGATGGAACCGTGAAGGTGGTTGCCGACCCCGGTAATCCAGCCAACAATGTGTTGATGCTCAATGGGACCTCAGCCGGTGCGTCCATCGCATTCGAGGAGCAGACCGGAAAAGTAACCACAGAATTCAGAATGTTATTTGATGCCTATGATGTGTTTACTGTCCGATTCCGGTATGGTGTAAGCAGCAATCAGATGCAGGCTGTGTCTTTAATTGCACGGGCAACAGGTTCTCTGGAATATAACAATGGCTCCAATGCAGTCAAGTTTATATCCGGAGCGGCTAACGATAAGTATGAACTCAATAAATGGTACAACGCAAAAATTGAGGCCGACATAGCGTCCGGTAAATATGATCTGTATATTGATGGCGTAAAGGTAAATGGCAGTGAACCTGCCAATTTTGCCAATGCTGCCTCCGGCGGGCCCATTGTTAAGTTAAATTGCTTGTCTTTCAATAATACCAGTGCAACGACTAGCGGCAAGTTTTATGTAGACGATGTACACATTTATCAACCGGTTTCTGAGAACGAACCCTCCACTGCCCGCTATACCTTTGAAGATGAAGCAGTTGGCACAATGCCCGGTTATCCCTGGGTGGAAAACGGTACTGTTTTAGGTAAGGTTAAAGTTGCTGCTGATCCGGAAAATTCCGGCAACAAGGTCATGTTTATTGAAGATAGCAGCAATAGTTCTAATGCAAGAAGCATGGTGAATTTTATAGCCCAGAAGGGCAGTTTCACGGCAAAGTTCCGGGTGAGGTATATGACCAAGGATGTTTATACTGTTAATTTGATGGAAACCGTCGACGCCAGTAAGCTAGGGGTGTCCTTCATTGCACGGGGTACTGGCAAGCTATCTGTTTATAACGGTTCCACTGAAGTTCAACTTGCGGATTATGAAGTCAATACCTGGTACGATGTTGAGATGACTGTGGATCTGGCAGCTCAAAAATTCAGCGTCAGCATCAATGGCACAGAAAAGATTTCAAACGCGTCCTTCCGTCATAGCGGTATTACGGCCATTGAGTATTTGATGTTCGGTACGACCGGCGCAACGATCGGCAATATGTATATCGATGATGTGGATGTTCCTGAAGCACCCGAGCAGGTAAACGACATCCCGAGATATACACCGGTATATAAGAATTTGCAGATGCTCTATGATGCTGACAGCAATACTGGCCTTGCCAAGCCAGGTCAGACCTATTCGGCTTTTCCTTCCATTATTGAGATGGACAACGATGAAGTTTTTATCGTATATAAGCAGGGTTACTCTCACATGAATGATGACGGCGATATGGAAGCCATTATCTATAACAATGCTTCTGAAACAGTGGTTAGCCGGTTTGTCATTGATGATGAGGTGTCCGAGAATGCTCAGAACCCAGAAGTGCTGAGAATGCCAAATGGAGACATGGTTATTTATAACGATATACAAAGAACAACCAGCAGCGGCAGGCAGCGTACAAAGATTAAGGAATACCGTTCCACCGACAATGGCCGCACCTGGAATGTCGTGAGAGAGTCTCTGAAGGATAATACCGGTATTGAATATGGCTACACATTTGATGATGCTATCATCGGCGATCGTATCTACATGTTGGCTATGACTTTCCCTGAGTTCGACAATGCATTGGCCAGTCCGGGCAGAAGCGTCCACATGATTTACTCTGACGACAATGGTGAAACATGGATGCATCTCAAAAACCTCAACGAAGAATTTGGATATGCGTTTAACGAGAGCACCTTTGAACCCTATGAAGACGGCTTTGTAGTATTTACGCGCGGAGATGCACAATCCACCAGAATCTATATTACCGATATCAACATGAATGTGGAAAAGAGCCGGGTTCTCAGCGGAAATGTTGACTGTATCAATGCTTCGGGACGGCCAAAGCTGTTTATCAAGGATGGAGAGTATTATGTCCTCATGCGCGGTTATCCCAGCAACACCAGTGGCATGAAGCTGGTATTGCATAAGTTCGATATGGAAACCCTTCTCCCAGTCAACTGCATTATTCTGGACTCCACAAATGGTGACGGTTTCTATGCAGAGCCTTACTTTAAGACAAAGAACGGCATGGAGTACTTTAATGCCATTACCTACTGCGCAGTTAATTCAGCCAAACCCGATGTTATCAGGCTGGAATATGCCTGGCAGGAACTGGAACGTATGAGCCCTGTCGACACCAATCCTCCTGTGTGGAATGAAAATAGCCTGGTGATCCAGAATATCACGGAAACAGGAGCGGATCTTAGCTGGTACGCAGCTTCTGACGATACAACAGTTCTATCTTATGAAGTATTTCAAAATAATGACTCACTGGGCAAGGTGGATTTCAGTAACGTTGAGGAAACCGTATTTACCCTGCCTGGTGTAAGGGTTAATTACGCCAATCAAGGAGAGGTCTACTTGGTAATGCCCAAAAACATTCCCCAGGGTGTCACCTTACCTGTAGTATTCGGTGTACACGGCAGCGGAGGCAGTGCTCTGGTATTCAGAGACCACCCTATGTATAAAAACATCAAAGATCTGGCACTGAAGTACGGCTATATATTCGTGGCTTTGTCAAACGGTCAGGATGCATGGGGCACCGACGACGGATTCTATAATTTGAATCTTTTGTATACGTATATGCAGGAAAATTATCAGGTCGATCAGAAAGCTGTTCTGTACGCGTATTCGGCTGGTGGAACCCTGGCTTACAGAATGATAAAGGAGTATCCTGAAAAAGTTGACTTTATGGTAGGCACCTATCCGGTGTATGATATGACTTCCTTTACAGGAACCTCTGCACAGGCAGCATGGGGTGTCAGCAATTATAATGATTATGTGGCGGCTGTAGCCTCGGTCAACCCGTCTCATTACCCCGAAGCCCTTGTGAACCACAGGATTTATTTATCCCATGGAAGCGTTGATACAGCGGTTCCGGTAGAATCCAATTCGCAAAAGCTTAAGGACGATGTGACGGCACTGGGCGGAAGTGTAGAACTTCAAATCGTTGTGGGCAAAGGCCACGATTCAACGGTGCCTGAATACTACACTACCACCGCTAACAATGCATTTAAGAACAATCCGGCCCAGTACATCATGACAGTGGACGGCCATGCGGATGCAACCTCTTATGAGTTTAAAGTAAGGGCTTCGGACCAATACAATACGTCTGACAGTAATACGGTTCTTCTAGAAACAAGTGTTGCCGATTGATGTTGCCGCCTTAGATTCTTTATAATGCAATTTTAGAAAAATATTGAATTCGTTCAGCTTGTGCAGAGCTGCTGCCCTGCTTTTGTAAAACAAGCGGGGCAGCCCCGTGAAAAATGAGAATAAAAAAGGAGTATTTGTTCAATGGTTCTGAAACGCTTTGAAGGTGTTATTGCAGCAGCTCCCACCCTGTTTGACTCAGGCGGGGAAATTGATGAGAAAGCTACAAGAGCACTCATGGAACATTATGTATCATCCCAATTGAATGGTGTGTTTTTGCTTTCATCTACCGGGGAATATTTCACCCTATCACAAAAAAAACGTGAGCAGTTTGTGGAGACAGCAGCAGAGCAGATTGGCGGTAGACTTCCGCTAATGGTCATGGTTAGCGATGCTTGCTTGGATACAGTTAAGGAGAATATCCGCATCATGGCCTCAAAGTCAGTGGATGCACTGGTATTGACAGCACCTTATTATTATAAGTATACACAAAATGAGTTGTATCACTTTTTTACTGAGGCCTCGGAAGCAAGCCCCCTCCCTCTTTTAGTGTATAATCAGCCCAGCAGACTCCCCAATGAATTAGGGGAGGAATTGGTTATCCAGTTGAGTAAGCATCCCAATATCATTGGCATTAAGGATACCAGTGCCGATACCGTAAGGATGATGCGGTTAATGCGCTACTGTAAGAGTTATCCAAACTTTTTGTACTATGCGGGAGCTGAAGGTGTTGCAGCTTATGCTGCCATGTTGGAGACTAATTTCGTATATGCTTTGGCCTCCGTTAAACCCGAATTGTTTTTAGAAATGAGAAGACTGGGACAGAAAAAGGATATGGACGCTTTAATGCACTTGCAGAAAAAAGTCGACAAGCTTTGCGGTATGTTCTCATCAGTCCGAGGCGGTTCCGCTGCAAGCTTCTCCAATTTTGCCTACAGCATAAAAATTGCATTGGAGACAATGGGTATCGGTGAAGCCCATGTTTCGCAGTTTGACGACAAACCGGACAAGGATGCATATGACAGGATATCCAGCATTCTCAAATGTACTGAATAGGGGTGGGATCAATGGAAAATCGGAAGGCGTTGTTCGTTAATAAGGATTTGACAATAGTCGGCGGAGGACTGGCAGGGGTATGCGCAGCGGTAGCGGCTGCCAGGGAAGGTATTGATGTGGCCCTGGTTCAAGACAGACCAGTTCTGGGCGGAAATTCAAGCAGTGAAATCCGTGTGTGGGCCGTTGGCTCAAACGCTATGGGGAATAATCGCTTTGCCGCTGAAAGCGGTATTATCGGAGAGATTGATCTGGAGAACCTTTACCGGAATCCGGAGGGAAATCCCTATCTATGGGACGCTTTGCTGCTGGATGTTGTTAAGCGTGAGAAAAAGATTGAACTGTTTTTGAACACCTCTGTTCAAGAGGTGGAAAAGCAGGAGAACGAAATATCTTCCTTAACCGCGTATCAGTCCGCATCAGAAATAAAGCTGATTTTTCAATCCAAGCTATACATGGACTGTACGGGGGATGGCTCTATCGGCTATTGGGCTGGAGCATCCTACATGCAAGGCAAGGAAGGCCAGGAGACTTTTGATGAGGATCTGGCGCCTGAACAGCCCCAGGCTTACACATTGGGAAGCACGCTATTCTTCTATGTTCGGAACACCGACGAGCCGGTTAAGTTTATCCCCCCTGATTTTGCCTATCCGCTAGAATATATCAAGGATTTGATGAAACGCACAAACAAGTCTATCAAGATAACCGACAATGGCTGCGATTTATGGTGGATTGAGTATGGGGGCGTCAGGAATACCATCAACGATAACGAAAGCATCAAGGAAGAGCTTCAAAGGCTTGTTTTTGGCCTGTGGAACTACATCAAAAACAGCGGTGAATTCAGCGCTGAGAAACTAACCCTGGAGTGGGTGGGAAGCATTCCCGGCAAGCGTGAGTCCAGAAGGTTTATAGGGGATCTGGTATTAACACAAAATCATATCCTGCAGCATCAGAACTTTGATGATGCTGTCTGCAGCGGAGGATGGCCTATTGACGTTCATCCCGAGGAGGGTATTTATTCCGTCAAAAAGTCTTGTCACCAGACACCGACCGGAATTTATCAGATTCCGTTGAGATGTCTGTATTCCAAGGATATTAAGAACCTGATGCTTGCTGGAAGAAACATCAGCGCAAGCCACATGGCTTTTGCTTCGACGCGTGTTATGAAAACCTGTGCCCTGACAGGTCAGGCGGCCGGAACTGCTGCAGCTTTTGCCATACAGGCTGAGAAGCTGCCCTATCAGCTTCTGGCCTATGAAATAAAAAGCGTACAACTGCTTCTTGCTAAACGGGATGTTTGGCTGCATGGATTGGAGAATCCGGATAGGGAGGATATAGCCGGGGAATCAACTGTGGCCGCATCAGGCTATCGCAGCTTTTCATCGGAATTAAGGAGCGGCAAAGTGGCGTTGGATGAGGACCTGTACATTTTAATGCCGGCCCTTGAAAAATTGAATACATTGCAGCTTATGATGAACGGAGAAGCCGGCAGCAAGGCAGAGATTGAAGTGTATACCGCTGATGCTCGCCAGGCTTATAAAGGGCTCCAAAGCAGGGGGGCTTTCAGGGCTGACTATGGTGAGGGCATGGATTGGGTGTCATTCCCCTGTCATCTTTTGCTGGATGGAACACAGCATGTCATTATAAAAATAATGGCCCAGAAGGGTGCCTGTATCGGTGTGGCAAAGGAATCCTGCTGCGGTGTTATAGGTTCCATTGGTTCGATTAAAGATATGAGGCTGTTTCATCCATGCTTCAGGCTGGACCCCGAACCGGTATTTTTCTCACCCCAGAACGTCATTAACGGAATGACCCGCCCGGATAAGCAACCCAATATTTGGATATCGAACAGCCTAAGTAAGAGTGAGGCATGGATTGAACTCTCTTTTGATAGGGTGAAAAGCATCAGTCAAATCCAACTCTTGTTCAATCCGGACTTTAACAGAGATTACAACCCCCTTAGACCGGATTACTATAAAAACGGCTGGAATGAGATGCCCGGTGAATTGGTCAAGAGCTTTTCGTTGAAAGCAAGGGGAGCGGATGGCCGCTTTGTGGAAGTTGCTAACGTGGATCATCACATATTACGGCAATTTGCTTTGAATACAAAACTGAAAACCGATTGTATCAGGGTGGATTTTAACCAAACCCATGGCAGTGATTTTGCTCAGGTGTTTGAAATCAGAGTTTATCCATGAATGAGGCTGCAAAGCTGGCCAGGGGCCCAAAGTGTTGACGCCAAATCGAAAAGCGAGGGTAGAGATTCACCCACAGGAGTTCATATGGTATAATACTTCGTAATAATAGGTACATGCAGGTTCAAAATCCCTATTTGTTTTGTACTCTATATCAACCATGAAACGAGAATTGGCGCACTGTGATTAATGCTACAGGAGGAGTCCTGAAACAAATATGCACTATTCAGTTTTGATTGTTGACGATGATAGACGCATCCGATCAGGCCTAATCAATAGTATAAACTGGAATGATATGGGGTTTGTTACTCCTGAACAAGCGGATAGCGTTGCATCAGCGCTGTCTCTTTTCTCCAGACAACGTGTAGATGTTCTCATTACGGATATTCGTATGCCCGGTGGTTCCGGGCTTGAGCTTTCTCAGAAGGTATCGGCCATGTATCCTAAAACGGTCATCCTTGTTTTAAGCGGATTCAGTGATTTTGAATATGCCCAGCAAGCCATTCAGTACGGGGTAAAGCACTATCTGACCAAACCTACGGATTTAGTACAATTTAGAGTAGTTTTGTCCGATGTCTATAATCGTCTGGAACAAGAACGAAAAGCTGTAAATCGGATAACCGAAATAGAGAAGCGGTATAACCAAACGGTTCAATTGTTGATAGAACAGCTTTGTATTGATATTTCCTATGGCACTGTTCGGAATGATACTTCATTTAAGAATTTTCTTGAAGAAAATCGAATTGTTTTCCCCTATACATTTTATTGTGTCGCAGCATGCGAGCTCAATAAAAAACCAGCTAGCAAGCAATACGATGATGCTTATCTTCTGGACCTCTTGACAAACTTTATCACTATGCATTTTAAAGCCTATGAAATAGTCTTTTACACCTACCGCATGAATGGTTACAGCATTAACATCCTTTTCAATTACAACGACCCACAGCTTTTACGACAGGCCGTGGATCAGTTGCATATTAACTGTGCCCAAATCTTAAACCTGGAAATCTTAATGGTCATTTCTGGTGCAACTACAAATCTTGAGGGTGTAGCAGAATGCTATAATCAAATACACCAATTATCAAAGGACGTCAATACGGCTAAACATCCAGCGGATGGGGCAGAGGAAAATTCCGTTGAGGAAGCGCTTCCTCTGTGGGATTCCTCCTATATTAAGGAAGCTACCCACCAACTGCTTGCCTATATCAGCTCGTGCGAAGAAATAAAAGCGTTTAATCTTGTTGACAGGCTGTTTTCTCACTCCGGCACAGCGCCAATAGACTATTTTCAGGACTTGTTTATGCGTCTGCTCTTTGCAGTTGAGCAGCATATCACCTATTATAATTTGCAATTATCTGAAATTTGGGGCTCCCAGATGATCAAAAATGCACAAAAGCTGCAAAGCGTTGATGAAATAGGAACTGCGCTGAAAGACTGTATCACTCAAATTATTGCCTCACTGGAGAAATCCAGGACATCTTTTTCCTACAAGTTGGTTGACCAAATAAAACGTTATATTGAAGATCACTATAAGGATGACATTAGCCTATATTCCGCGTCAGAGATTGTTCATTTAAGCCCGAGTTATATCAGTAAAATCTTTAAAAAAAGTACGGGATATAATTTCGTCGAATACCTTACCTCGGTTCGTATTAATAAAGCAAAAGAATTGCTGGCCAATACGAGTATCAAAGTCTATGAAGTCGCTGAAGTAGTGGGTTATAAGAGCACAAAGCATTTTTCCATGGTTTTTAAAGGGCAGGTTGGGGTTACGCCTCTTAACTATAAAAAAAGCGTTTTTCAAAAATGAAAGAAGTTAAGCATGAAATATTTCACGAAGCGATCTTTTATAACCAATTTGGGCATTATGTTTCTCTGTGTTGTTGTTCCCTATGTAGTGTCCAGTTTTTTTCTCACCTATCTGTGGATAGATAAGACAAAGGATCAAGCCTATGAATCGGATACGACCATGCTTTCATTAGCTGCCCAAAGCTGTGATAATTTATTGAGCGATACCACTCAGATTATGGCCCTGCTGGAGTTTGATTCAAACTTTACGACGGCATTGGATAGTCTGAATCAGGCAGACACCAAAATATCCGCAACTCATCTTCTCTATCTGAATAATGTTTGGAATAACACTTCTCGTGCTCTTTTGGCGAAGCCCTACGTTAAGTCAGCCTATTTATATCTCGAAAAAAGGCCGGACATTGTCTTTACCAATGAAGGTGTACGCAAAATTGACAACCTCAGAGAAACCAGCTGGATTGAGGCCTACCAGAATCAGGATCCCAATATTAATATCTGGGCGGATAGCCTGGGGGAAAATACCATTTTTCTCTTTCGACGGGTTCCCATCCTTCAGTGGGAAAATACCAATAAAGGCGTCATGGTAGTCAGTTTCGACCGAAAATACTTTGACTCCATGTTTTCCAATTTCTTAATGATTAATGAAAAGGATATTTACATATTAGATGACCAAAATACTCAAATTTATAGCAACACCAGTTCCAACGCCGAAACCTATGTGTCATTTGATGATATTCGCGTAGCGGATACTCAGAGGATGGTGAAATCAACTTCGAAAGAAGATTTTCTTGTATCGATTGTAAACTCAAGATATTTTAACTGGACCTATATTTCGGCGGTTCCCCTCTCGATTGTTTTAAGTCAGCTGAACGGTATGATTAAGACAACCGTTGTCTTTTCCTGTATCCTGCTCTCTGTTTGTCTATTTCTTACGCTTTTCGTCACCATTAACAATTACCGGCCAGTCAAGCTCATGCTGCATATGATCAATGAATACAACGAGCACAACACTATCCATCATGTCAAAGCTTCATTGAATAATGAATATGGATATATTATTTACAATCTTCTGCAAACGTTCATTAAAAAGCAGGAAGTAGAGAAAAAGCTTTCCGAAGAAATCGCACTGCAGAAGGAAAGCAGCCTTCTGGCTTTACAATCACAAATAAACCCGCATTTTTTGTATAATTTACTGGAGACCATCAATTGGGAGGCCATCGATCTTTTAGGTGAAGGCAACACAATTTCAAAGATACTGTTGTCTATGGCCTCCAATCTTCGCTATATCACGACAAACAGCTATACGCCGGTTACCATTCGGGAAGACCTGGATAATCTGAAAACCTATATCGCCATTTACCAGATGATGGACCCTGATCGCATATCCTTTACTTTTCGGGTTGATCCTTCGCTTTTATCCATTAAGGTCCATAAGCTGTTAATACAACCGTTGGTTGAAAATGCCATTAACCATGGTATGAGCGATACAAAGGAAGGCGGGAGGATTCGCATCAGCATTAAAAAGGTGAAGGGCTTTCTTCTCGCTAAAGTGACGGATAATGGACGCGGAATTTCAAAGGAGAGGCTTGAAATACTGCGGAGTCAGTTGAAAGATTCCGCCTTTCCCAATAATGAACATCTTGGCTTGAAAAATGTTGATGATAGGCTCAAGTTGAAATATGGCACTCAGTTCGGCTTAAAGCTGAGAAGCAAGCCGGGAAAAGGCACCGTAGTCTATTTTGTACTGCCAATAAATGAATGATAGAAAGTAATAATTTCTTAAACATTTTTATGTCTACCATACATTATAATAATGATATGCTCATAAAGCCCAATAAATGGAGGCGATACAAAAGTATGAAAGCAAAAATACTATTAGGAGTAATTGCTATAAGTTCAGTAGTTATTTTCTCTATTATAGCCTGCGGGCAAGGAGTTAAATCAGAGGCGAAATCTATTCCTCCCATTACACAAGAACAAAAAGCAATATCTTTAAAGTTTAAATCCGTCACAGTAGAAGATAATACCGTCAATATATCAGAGGACGTAATTGTAAAGATATTCAAGCAATATGAGATTGAGGGTAATAAGTATATCATTTTTACCGTAAAAGACGATACGGAAAACTTACATAGCGGTGTCATTATTGATAAGAAAATCTATGATTTCGGAATAGTGTCCATGATGGGAGATAAGAACAGTACCGACTTTTACTCCATTGAAGAATTAGAGCTATACGGTAAGCAATTAGTGAAAATTAGGGGTTTTCTCGGTGCAAACTATGCAACAACAAATTATTATTTCATAGAAAATCAAGTACCCCAAGTATTTCTACATTCAGAAGGATATACAAAAGAAGTAGATTTGGGTGGTGATGGTATCCAGGAGATCGTTGCTTCGACTTCCCTTGGCGCTGCATCGTTTGCCGATATTTATAAATATGAAAATGGCAGTTTTACAGTTACCAATTTAAATGAAGCATTGAATGCGATAACCGTTTACCTTGCTGAAACAGACGGAAAAGTATTTGAAGCATACTTTAAAGACCTGCCTAACCAACCCAAGCATTACGAGTACACCAAACTGGGATTAAAAGAATTAAATTAGCACGTTGAGCCTTCGACAGCCATACGGTATAAGGCGATGGCCGCCCCTACGAAGCAAGCCGTCCAATGACGGCTTGCTAAAAATCCTCTCTTTTTATCAAGAGGCCTGTTCAAACTGGCTGTTGTACAGTTCTGCATAGAATCCGCCCTTCTCAAGAAGCTCGGCATGGTTTCCACTTTCAACAATATCACCGTGCTTCATTACAAGAATTAAATCGGAGTTGCGAATGGTGGAAAGCCTGTGTGCAATAACAAACGACGTTCTGCCTTGAGTCAGTTTATCCATTGCCTCTTGAACAATCCTTTCAGTACGTGTGTCTACTGAGCTTGTTGCCTCATCCAGTATCAGAAGCGGTGCGTTCTGAATCATCGCACGTGCAATCGTGACAAGCTGCTTTTGGCCTGCCGATAAATTCGCCTTATCGTTCAACACAGTATTATAGCCGTCGGGAAGCGTCCGGATAAAGTGATGCAGACCGACCGCCTTGCACGCTTGTATGACCTCATGATCTGTGACGGCCTGCTTGCTGTAAATAATATTTTCCTTGATTGTGCCTTCAAAAAGCCATGTATCCTGTAATACCATGCAAAACTGCTCATGCACATTTTCTCTCGTGACTTGATTGGTAGGGATTCCGTCCAAACAGATTTCGCCGTCATCAAGCTCATAAAAACGCATCAGCAAGTTGACCATCGTAGTTTTTCCTGCACCGGTAGGGCCGACGATGGCTATTTTTTGTCCGGCGTGTATCTTTGCTGAAAAGTCATTTATGATGGTTTTATCTTTCTCATAACCAAAATGCACATTCTTAAACTCTACATCACCTTTGATATTCTCCAGCTTTTTAATTTTTTGACTTTCGTCCGCTAATTCTTTCTCATCGAAAAATTCAAAGACACGCTCGCTTGCGGCGGCTGTTCTCTGTAAGTTTTGCGCCGATTGAGCCATTTGTGATAGCGGCTGTGTGAACAGGCGTATATACATCATGAACGCAACGATAACGCCAAATGAAATAGTACCGTTCATGGCGAGAGCCGCACCGACTACGCACACGGCTACATAGCCGAAGTTTCCTATGAAACTCATAATGGGCATCATTAAGCCGGATAAAAATTGAGATTTCCAGCTGCTGTCATAAAGTGTTCCGTTAATTTTTTCAAATGTTTTTTTGGCTTCTTTGCCGCCATTATAAGCCTTAACAACATTATGTCCTGAATAAACTTCCTCGATATGTCCGTTAATATCTCCAAGCCCTTGCTGCTGCGCGGTAAAGTGCTTCTGAGATTTTGACATAATTAAGGTCATAAACACAAAACCGATGATCGTGGAGCCAATGGCGGTTAACGCCATAATCCAATTGTTGTAAAACATCATAATCAAGGAGCCCACGAACATGGTTATTGCTTTCACCAGAGTGTCAACACTTTGATTCAGTGTTTGACCTATGGTATCAACATCGTTGGTTACTCGACTGAGAACATCGCCATAACTTGTCTTATCAAAATACTTGAGCGGCAATTTGTTGATTTTTTGAGAAATACCGGTTCGCATATTTTGGGATATTTTCGCGGTCACCGTTGCCATGATAAAGCTTTCTGCACAACTGAGCAAAGCTGATCCTGCATAGAAAAAAACGAGCAATACAGCAATACTAACCACAGCGTCTATATTGATAACGCCAAGAACCGGCTGCCCGTTTATCAGTGCAGGAAGCCCCTTGCCGATTTCATTTGCCATGTCTTTCAAATAATCGGGGCCTATAATTTGAAGAACTGTGCCTAATGCCGCGAGGACAAGAGCAATAATAATAACAGGCATATGGCTTTTACAATAACGGATAAGTTGACCCCATGTCTTTTTAAAATCTTTGGCTTTTTCGTTGGACCCCATGCCGGGCCGTCCTCCTGGTCTCCCCGGGCCGCCCATGACTCTATGAGTTCTTCTTTCGGTATTCTCGCTCATGATACTAATTCCTCCTCGCTTAATTGTGATGCAGCGATCTCTTTGTATACAGCACAGTTGCGGAGCAACTCTTTATGCGTTCCTTTTCCGACGACCTTACCTTCATCAAGCACGACAATTTGGTCGGCGTCCATAATAGTACCAATCCTTTGTGCTACAATCATGCAGGTTACTCCAGCGGTTTCCTTTTTTAATACACTACGTAAAACACGGTCTGTCTTATAATCAAGCGCTGAAAACGAATCATCAAAGATGTAGATTTCAGGCTTACGGCAAACGGCGCGGGCAATCGCTAAACGCTGCTTTTGACCACCTGATACATTCGTGCCGCCTTGTGCAATCAACGCGTCATATTGACCTTCCATCATTTCCACAAAATCCGCACCTTGTGCTATATGTACGGCTTTTTTAACATCGTTGTTACTGTATTCATCGCCTCCGTTGTCGCCATAAGCTACATTGGAATTTACCGTTCCTTTGAACAGCACCGCTTTTTGAGGCACATAACCGATTTTATTGTAAAGTGTCTCCAGCTTATAATCCTTCACATTTACACCGTCTATAAACACTTCGCCACTTGTTGCATCAAAGAAACGTGGGACAAGGTTTATAAGCGTTGATTTTCCACTTCCGGTCGAACCGATAAAGGCAATGGTTTCACCTTGTTTTGCCGTAAAGCTTATATCTTCGAGAACATAGTCAGCTGCGTCAGGGTATTTAAAGCTAACATGACTGAATATAACCTCACCTACATGTCCAGGTTTTCCCGAGGTTACGTAACCATCTTTAATAGCAGATTCTGTATCAAGTACCTCGTTAATACGTTTAGCGGAAACACTGGCTCGAGGAAGCATGATGAATATCATGACCAGCATCATGAACGCCATGATAACTTGCATCGCATACTGCGAAAAAACGACCATGTTGGAAAAGAGCATTAACTTATCCGGCGCCCCAGCCGCATCTATCAAATAAGCACCGATCCAGTAAATTGAGAGTGATAGGCCGCTCATAATCATTGAAATTACTGGCATCATTATCGACATGGCGCGGTTAGTAAATAAAGTGGCACTTGTAAGTTCTTCATTCGCAGTTTCGAATTTTTGTTCCTGATAATCTTCGGCATTGTAAGCTCGGACAACGCGTGTCCCTGAAAGATTTTCTCTTGTTACGCGGGTCAAGTTATCCATGAGCGTTTGCATTTTTCTGAATTTCGGCAGCACGAAGACCATAACAAATGAAACCATGACAATTAAAATCAAGACGGCTACGCCAGTAACAAGTGACCACTCGAAACCCTTACCGGCAATTTTTGTAACTGCCCAAACCGCCATGATTGGAGCTTTGATAATCAATTGCAGACCCATTGTAATAAGCATCTGAACCTGAGTGATATCGTTTGTGGAGCGAGTTATGAGGCTTGAGGTCGAAAAACGATTGATTTCCTCCATTGAAAAGGAATCTACTTTGTTGAAAAGCATACTGCGAAGCCGCTGCGAAAAAGATGCTCCGATGCGCGCTGCAAAAAATCCAACAATAAAAGCTCCTATCAAACTACCCACGGCGCAAAGCAGCATCCAGCCGCCGGCTATCCAGATATCTTTCATTTCACTGCCCGGAGTTTGTACCAGCTTGGTGATTTCAGACATATAATCAGGCAATTTTAAATCTAGCCAAACCTGCACCACAATGAATATAAGGCTGATACCGGCCTGCATCCATTCTTTAGGATGCAGATACTTAAATATTTTTTGCATATAAAACCTCCAATACGTAATGTTGTTCTAATGGAACAGTGTTAGTTAATTGGGTAAAAATGCGCTCACGTATTGGGTGAGCGTGTTTTTGTGACAACAAAAAGGTTCCCAATGCTAGGGGATATCTTTGATTGCTTTAGTGGGTTGGGTTCTTATTCATCCCATGATAGCGCGCAGCTGCTTCTGCCAATCTACCGGTTATCCGGACATATTCTTTTGCATCGTGCTCGCCTAAAAGACTTAACATTTGGACCGTGTATTTCACAACCGCCTGCTGATGTTTATCGGCAAAATTTTTCCCTTTCTCGGTAAAACGGACTATTATTCTTCTGCGGTCACTTATATCAATCTGACGTGTAATCAGTCCCTTTTTCTCCAAGCTATTGAGGGCTGTGGCTATCCTTGCGGAGCTGACACCCATTTCATTGCTGATATCACCCGGCAATACTTCGCCGCCTTTATGAAAAATGTAATGAAGAACAAACATCTCTCCTTGTAAGGCTTCGGTAATATTTTTTTGAATTTTTGCTTTTCGAAGCTTATCCATTTTTTCAAGGAATTCAATGGCCAATCCCGTATAATCCATTTTCAACCTCTCCTCAATTAGCTAATACAGTTAGATAGTATAAATGTTAGATAATTAATTGTCAAGATAGTTTCTTGAATTTTATGTGAAATTCAAGAGGCTTGTCCAGATGGAATCCCAACTTTTAAGATTATGGATTTTCTGATCATTTTCCGTGGATCGCATATTGATTTACGCTTGACATATAGAATAATTTTGTGTATCATTAAGGTAGTTTACCGTTAAACCTAATTCAAGATTTGTGCAACATGCACATTTTCGTGTAATAATGTAAGGAGGAATAAAATGAAAAAAGCATTTGCCGCCTTAACTCTAGCGATCGTCTTGCTCGTGACGACAAGCTGTGGAACATCCCCAACTGAAGGAGACAAACCTACCCCGTCACAGACGACATCGACACCCGCTTCCGAAACGCCTTCAGCCGAGGTCACGCCGTCGGGTAATGCAAATGTTGGAGACCCCAACCTCACTGCAACCATCAAACTTGGCATCTGGCCATCGGACACCGCGCCAGAGACTGAACTTGCCATGCATAAGGGTTATGTAGCAAAGATGAAGGAACTGTATCCCAAGGTCACAATCGAAGAAAATTATTATTTTTACGCGGTAGATACATATGTAACTATGGCTGCTGCCGGAAATGCACCGACGATCTTCCAGCCCTGGTTCACCGAACCGCAGAGGCTTATTAACGCCGGTCTTGTTGCGGATATCACCGATGTACTCAAGGAAAAAGGCTGGGAACAATACATGAACCCAGGCTACAAGAAAATGCTCTCGGATGGCAATGGTAGAATTTTCGGTCTCCCCCGTGATTCTTACGGCCTGGGACTGATGCTAAACGTTGAAATATTCGAACAAGCCGGATTAATGAATGATGATGGTACCCCGAAATATCCCAAGACACTGGATGAGCTTGCCGTGACCGCTCAGACCATCAAGCAGAAAACAGGTACTCCCGGTCTATGCCTGCTGGCGATGGATGGCGGCGGTGGCTGGCATTTCTCAAACATTGCCTGGAACTATGGGGCAGTGCTCGAAACATATGACAACGGCAGATGGAACGCACACCTGAATACCCCGGAATGCGTTGCGGCTATGCAATACGTGAAGGACCTCAAATGGAAATATGACTGTCTTACAGCCGATCCGGCCCAGGAAAACTGGGGCTCTGGGTTGACACAGCTGGGAACAGGCGGAGCCGGTATGTATTTCGGTGCCAACGATGCTGTGGATAACCCGACAGCCGTCAATGGCCTGGCGGTCGACAAACTTGCCCTTGTTCCTTTCCCGGCCGGCCCGAAAGGCGATCAGTATATGCTTGCCGGCGGCACAGCCTATATGTTTGCTCCGAATGCCACCCCGGATCAAATCTCCGCTTGCCTTGCCTATCTTGAGTTGATGGCCAGAGCGCCAGTCCTTACCCAGGAGGTTATCGACGGCATGCGCATCGATGCTGAAAGACGTGTCAACGATGGCGTTCCCGTTATTCCTCGCATCCAGGCCTGGAATAACCCGGAATACACAGCTGCCGAGTTGGAAGTCGTTAACCAGTATAAGAATATCGACATGAGATTCTACCAGGATTACTTTGACTGCATCAACAACAAGAGTGCGCTTCGTGCAGAAGAGCCGATTATGGCACAGGAGATGTATCTTGAACTGACAAAGGTTATACAGAAGTGTCTTACAGATCAGAATGCTGACGTTCAAAAGCTGCTTGACAGAGCACAGAAGAATTTCCAGAAATTAGTTGACGAATATGTTAATGATGCACAATAGACTTTAACTTTAGGACTGCCCGGACAGATGAATAACAACCAATCGTGTTATCGGCTGTTTCGGGCAGTTTGTACTTTGATGGATGAAGTTAAATCAAAAAATGAAGCAGAAATGCGGTGAAAGAATGATCAGCAAGAACTCTACAAAATATTGGATATTTAAAGAGCAGTTTACGTCCTGGCTTATCATACTGCCAGCGGTAATCCTGTTTGCCTTTTTTGTTTGGGTGCCGATGGGTGAAAGCATTGTGATGAGCCTGTTCAGGACAAAGGGTGCTACACTGGAAAAATTCGTAGGGCTCGAACAGTATATGTCTGTTTTTCGGGATCCCAATTTCCTGTCGGCATTGAAAAACACTGTCGCTTATACGATATGGTCGCTTGCCATTGGGTTTGTAATTCCAATTATTATAGCCGTTCTGATCGGCGAAACCACTCGATTAAAGGGATTGTTCCGTACAGCTTCCTATCTTCCCAATATCATGCCTGGACTCGCAACGGTTTTGATGTGGAGAAGCTTCTTCTCTGCTAAACCTTCAGGAGCCTTTAATGTGGTCATCAGCTATTTGGGGCTTGATGCCAGGCCATGGCTGTCAAACGCTGAAATTATTATTCCTTTGATCGTCATCATTATGACATGGAAAGGTGCAGGAGCGACTGCCCTGATTTATATGGCCGGGCTTGCAGGAATCAATCCGGAGCTCTACGAAGCCGCAACAATCGATGGTGCAGGTGTTTGGCGCCGTACATGGAATATTACTCTTCCTCAGATTTTTAACCTTGGGAGCACCTTGCTGATATTGCAGATCATCGCTGTGTTCCAGATCCTGTATGAGCCGCTTGTTTTGACAAATGGAGGTCCTGACAATGCATCGATTTCACTGATGCAGCTGCTGTTTAGCTACATTCAGAACGCGACAAGGATTGACTTTGGCAAAGCGTCTGCGGTATCTGTCACCATATCTTTGCTATTGCTCACCTTCACGGTTATTTATAACTATGTCAACAAGCGTAAAGAGAGTTTTGAATAAGGAGTGTGAGGCGATATGGACAATACCCAGCGAACCGGTGTCATACGGGACTTTGATCTTCGCTCAAAAGGAGTTAAAATAGGGCTGATCCTAATTTATGCCGCCTGTGCGGTGATTTTTCTGGTCTCGGTTTTTCCCATCGTATGGGTTTTCCTTGCAGGGTTTAAGGAACTCAAGGAATTCTATGGTAC
The DNA here is from genome assembly GCA_023443745.1 of Bacillota bacterium. GTDB lineage: Bacteria > Bacillota > Clostridia > DSM-8532 > DSM-8532 > DTU059. The sequence continues at coordinate 22,734 of JAEZTB010000059.1, read as the reverse complement.
GATGCAGTTTTTAGGCAACAAGAGCTTTTTTCCCAAGGTCTTCGATCTTAGTCGATATGTAAAGACCTGGGGTGATATGAAGTTTTATACATATTACCTCAACTCGATTTGGTCTGTGGCAGGCAGCACTGTCTCAGCGCTGCTTTTTAACGGTCTACTCGCCTATGGCTTGTCAATCCTGAAACCAAAAGGACATAACGTCATCTATTCACTGGTGATGTTTTCTTTGCTGATCCCTGCGACGACTTTCATCACCCCGCTTTTTGCAAACCTAACGAAACTTCATTTAACAGGCTTTTTTACTCCGCTCTGGCTTGCAGCAGGAGCTAATGCATTCTTTGTGATTCTATTCAAGCAGTTTTTCGACTCGTTTCCGAAGTCGATGCTTGAAGCCGGGCGGATTGACGGCTGCGGCCCGTTACAGATTTTTTTCCGTATCGTTACGCCGCTCTCCAAACCGATTATCGTTGTTGTTGCGATCTATTCCATCAACGGCGCGTGGTCGGACTTTCTGCTGCCTTATCTGGTTCTTGATAATAAGTACAGGACTGTCATGGTAAAGCTTTTTGAATATAGAAATGCCAATACCACAAATGACCTTGATGTCCTTCGTGCAGTCGTCTTTTCCATCATACCGCCGATTATTTTGTTCATCTTTTTCCAGAAGAAGCTAACGGAGAATATCATGACTTCTGGAATTAAAGGATAGGGGTTTACAATCAATGGCTAAAGTTGCAGATAAATATTTTATAACCGATCCATGGAAAATCATAGAAGAGGGTTTTAATCCTGACTATTCACGCGTTGCGGAAGCTGTTTTTTCAATTTCCAACGAGACCATGGGCGCACGTGGCTGTTTTGACGAAGGCGGAAGCATTGACAGCCTGCGCGGTATGTATATGAACGGCGTTTACGAGATTGATGAAACGCTGCCGAAATCTTATAAAGGTATCATAGACAAAACACATTTCATGATCCCAAGTGCGGACTGGCTGGGCTTGTCCATAGAATTGGATGGGGAAATACTTGATCTCGGCAAGTGCACCTTTGAAAAATTCCGCCGAGAATTGGATCTGCGTACAGGCACGCTCACACGCAGCTTTGTCTGGAAAACAGCTACAGGCAAGTCGCTTAGGATGACTTTTATACGCTTTGTGGATATGACCGACAGGGAACGTGCCTATCAGCGTATTCTATTTGAACCGGAGAATTTTACCGGTGTCATAAGGTTTTCAACCGGTTTAAGTTTTGATGTGATCCATGAGGGTTATCAGAAGAAGTTTTGGGGAAATACCAGGGTGGAAGCCGATGGCAGGTCCGTGATGCTTAAGAGCGGTACAGTGGTGTCAAAACAGGAGGTTTTTGCAGGAATGCGGCTGTTCATTGACGGCAAGCCAGTCGATGCAGAGACTGTTAAGGATGAGAAGGCTGCCCGGCTGCAATGTTCCATAACCCTGGAAAAAGGACGAAGGACTGTTGTTGATAAAACGGTCGTCATGCTCTATAACAGCGAAACAGGAAGACAACTGTGGGATACTGGAATAATAACGCTTGATCATGCCACAGAGAATAATTTCGAAAAAGCGTTAACTCGGCAGAAAGCCTTTTGGGAAGACCTTTGGAAAACTTCAGACATCCTGCTAGAACCCTTTTCAGAAAAGAACGCTCAGAATGTGGCAGAGGAGCAGCAGGGTGTTAGGTATTGCATCTTTCAGATGGCACAAACCTACCGGGGCGGCAATCCACGGCACAATATCGGAGCAAAGGGCTTAACCGGAGAAGCCTATAATGGCCACGCCTTCTGGGATACGGAAGCCTGCTGTCTGCCATTCTATCTGTTCACAAATCCCGATGCGGCACAAAGTCTGCTGATTTTCAGGTATAACACGCTTAAAGAAGCAAAAAACCGTGCCAAAATGCTCGATTGCGAGGGTGCCTGTTATCCGGTTGCGACCCTTAACGGGGAGGAAGCCTGTTCCCTCTGGCAGCATGCGAGTCTGCAATTCCAGCCAAGTACTGCTGTTGCCTACGGGATATGGCATTATGTCCATGTCACGGGCGATTTACAGTTCCTGTTTGACTATGGAGCTGAAATGCTGCTGGAAATAGCGCGTTTTCTGAAATCCCGTGCGGCCATGAACCCACATACCGGCCAGTATGGGTACTATGGTGTCATGGGACCTGATGAGTTCCATATGATGGCGAACAACAACGCCTATACAAACTATATGTCCAAGCGCAGTCTGGATTATGCCGCAGAGGTACTCAAGGCAATGAAGACGACTGCCCTTGAGCAATACTTAAGGCTGGCTGAAAAAACAAACATCACGGATGCCGAGGTTGAAACCTGGCAGCATTACGCTGACAACATGTATATCCCAATGAATGACCAGGGGCTTATCGAGCAGCATGACGGCTTTTTCAGTCTGCCACATACCGATATCCATTCGATCCCGGTAGAAGAGTTTCCTCTTTACCACCACTGGTCTTATGATCGCATCTACCGCACCGATATGATCAAGCAGCCTGATGTTCTGATGATGCTATACCTTTATAACAGCTCTTTTTCGGAAGAAGTCAAGCGCATCAACTATGAGTATTACGAACCCAGGACCATACATGAATCGTCGCTTTCTCCAGCTATCCATTCAATTCTTGCTTGTGAGCTAGGGCGCATGGATGAAGCCGTTGCCTTTTTCGAACATGCTACCCGATTGGATTTGGACAACTACAACCGCAACACGCGTGAAGGCTTACATACCACAAGCATTGCAGCTGCATGGATCAATATTGTTTACGGCTTTGGCGGACTACGCAGCGACGGCGAAGGTTTGAATTTTGCACCGCATCTTCCAGCCCGATGGAAAAGCATCAGCTTCTCTATCCTTTATCGAGGAAGGATAATCAGGGTGATGATGCTGCGGGAAACGATACGAATCACCCTTGAGAGCGGTGAGCCGCTCGACGTAAGGGTATATGATAAAACGTACCATTTGGGCAGATCCGAGCTTGAAATACCCTCCATGTAGTAGGTATTCACTGTTTCGGTAAAGGAGCTTTCATGGATGTCTGGAGCTACAGTCAAAATACATATGACCCGAGAGAAACTGTCACCAATGGCAATCGCTTTTTGATAGGCAACGGTTATATGGGTTATCGCGGCACGATGGACGAGTGGGGCAAGTCAGAGCTTGCAGCTGTCAACCTTGCCGGAGTATATGACCAGAGTGGTGATCGCTGGCGCGAACCTGTCAATGCACCGAACGGTTTATTTTTTAAGCTGTCCGTAGCCGGAGAGGCCATGGCCTTAGGTGAAGCAGAACCCCTTAAACATAGGCAGACAGTGTACTTTCGGCGTGGTGTTCATCAGCGTGAAACAGAATTCCAAAAAGTCATTCTTAAAAGTGAGCGCCTTGTTTCGATGGCTCAGCCGCATCTTTTGGCGTCAAAGGTTGAACTGACGTTCAAAGATGATTGTAAAGCAATGGTGGTTACCGGCATCAACACAGAACTATGGGATATCAATGGTCCCCATCTTTTCAACCATGTACTGAAAAACTCTAATTGCCTGAATGTGACTGCAAAAACCGGAGAACTTGGCATTGATGTGTCTGTATCACAAAGCCTTGTTTCCGAATTTCATGATGTTATCGCCGGCAACAATGAAAACGGCTTATACCGTACCATCAGCTTCATGGCTGAGGCAGGCAGGAAATATACCTTTGAGCTTTTTTCAAATGTATACACATCTCTGGATGAAGGAGATGCAGAGAGGCAAAGCACGGAGCTGGCATTATCAGCAAGCAGCGCGGGGTTTGCCGCTATCCTGGCAGAACATGAAGCTGCCTGGGAAGATTTGTGGCTGCGCTCCGGGATAGTTCTCGAAGGTCATGATATTGATGAGGTACAGCTTACTTTGAACGCTAGTCTTTATCATCTTCATAGCATTGCACCTCGCCATTCCTCCAGCATGTCAATCCCCGCACGCGGACTTTCGGGACAGACCTATAAGGGAGCAATTTTTTGGGATTCGGAAATTTTCCTTTTTCCGTTCTTTGTTCACACCGAGCCGCAGCTTGCCAAAACCTTGCTTCGATATCGTATCGACACGCTTAAAGGTGCAAAAGCCAAAGCCGCCGAGTACGGATACCGTGGGGCTTTTTATGCCTGGGAGAGCCAGGAAGGCGGTATAGAGGGCTGCACAAACTACAATGTTGTCGACGTTTTCACCCATCGACCGGTGAGAACATATTTCCGCGATAAACAGATCCATATCAGCGGCGACATTGCTTACGCGATTTGGCGATATTTTGAGATTACAGGGGATGAAAGCCTGCTCCGGGAAGGTGGAGCCGAGGTGATCCTTGAGTGCGCGAGATTCTTTGTTTCCAGGGCTCATGCAAGGCTTGACTTCGATAAAATCGATATTTTGGATGTCATAGGACCGGACGAATACCATGAGCGCGTCAACAACAATGTATTCACTAATCAGATGGCAAAAAACTGTCTTTCCTGTGTGTTGAAGATTGAAAAACATTTCGGTAAAGAATCCGTCTTCTTCAGAAGCCTGGTCAACAGACTCGGCTATGAGCACGACATTGATCTTGTGCGCTCCTTAGAGAGCCGGATTGTGGTTCCAACAACGGGGATCATTGAACAGTTTGATGACTATTTTGCGATGGAGGATTGTTCACTCGCCGAAGTGAGGGCAAGGCTTTTAGATGATCGGGAATATTGGGGCTCAGGCAACGGCGTTGCGGCTCATACCCAGATTATCAAGCAGGCCGACGTCATCGCGATGATGGCACTGTATCCATCCTTGTTTACTGAGGAAACCGTGAAGCAGAACTGGGAGTATTATGAACCACGAACAGAGCATGGCTCCAGCCTGAGTGCCTGCATGTATGCATTGGCAGCCTGCAGGTTTGGCCGTGCAGACCTTGCCTGGCAGCATTTTATCAATTCGGCTTCTATCGATCTGCGTGGAGGCGGCAAGCACTGGGCAGGTGAGATTTATATCGGCGGCACACACCCGGCTTCGAATGGTGGAGCGTGGATGATTGCTGTATTGGGGTTTGCAGGGCTCAGTGTGCAAAAAGGAGAAATAAGCTTGAAACCTTGTTTGCCGGCACAAATTACATCTATGCGGTTTCCTTTAACACTGATTTCGGGCAATACAATAAAAGAGACTGTTGTAACAGTGACAAAAGATGCTGTTTCTATAGAATAAATGGCTATAGTCTTCTGACGCTGTCACGTTCTACCAAGCTGACAGGTAAAATGATGTTCTGAATTTGGCTTTCATCTTTATCGATCTGTGCAAAGACCATTTCCGTAGCGATAACACCTTTTTCTTCGGCATTCTGATGAATGGTTGTCAGCCGAGGTGAAGTTATCATACTGAGATAGTTGTCGTCAAATCCGACGATGGACTTGTCCTTCGGAACACTCAAGCCTATTTCCTGCAAACCGGATATGATTCCGGCGGCCAGGATGTCGGCGTTTGCGAAAACAGCTGTAATATCAGGCCGTCGCCCTAGTCTGATGCCTAGCTTAATGCCCTCGGGAATGGCAATCTCGCCTTGAAACACCAGGTTTGGATTAAAAGATAAATCATATTCTTTCAATGCTTTTTGATAACCCTGCAGACGTTGATCTATAACACCGTTTGGCTTGACAGGCGGCGATGCAAAAGCAATCTCACGGTGTCCGTGCTCTAAAAGGTACTTTGTTGCAAGGTAGCCCCCCTGCATATCCTCAAGGCCCACATTGTAAACATCGGGCTGGTCGACATAGCTATCGATCAAAGCGAATGGGATGTTGAGGCTTTTAACACCTTCCAGAAAGTCATCCTCAAAAAGGCCAGTCAGAATCAGACCGTCGAGATTCCAGTTTCGGTGTATTGTCTGAAGTCCTTTGGCATCCTCAACCGTACGCACCATCACAAAGTAACCCTTTTCACGTACACGATCCTCTATTCCGCTTATGAAAGCGTTGTGGAAAGGATCAGCCAAAAAGCCGCCGTTGAGCTTTGGAACCAGGTGGTTGATAACGCCTATGATCCTGGACGAATTCTTGGCGAGCGTCCGTGCAGTCAAATTAGGCACATAGTTTTCACGCTGGATGATTTCCTTTATACGTTCAACGAGTTCTTTTGAAACCCTGCATTTTTTCTCATTGATGACGTTTGAAACTGTGGTAATACTGACACCGGCTTCACGGGCAATATCTCTTAATGTTATCAAAATATACCTCCGATTTTATATTTTTAATTGTAAAATATAAAGCGGCTGAATTCAAGAAGAACCCCACAAAGCAATATGCCGCCCCGGTTGCAGGGCGGCATATAATTTAATTACTATCAAATGAATCAGCGATTGCTGCTCTTAAGCAGGCTATTACTCTCTGACTTTCTTGACACGAAGGGTAATAATACCAGCAGCAGCAACCAACATAACGACTAACAGAGACACGATGCCGTTGTCAGCTGTTTTGGGATTGGCTGTACCAGATGTAGTTGTAGTTGCAGGACCTTTATCGAAAGCAGCAACTCTGGTTTCAATCTGGCTGGCAAGCTTAATATAGTTCTGGTTTGGAACAGGCTTTTTGCCGTTGCCATCCGGAACAGTCCAATAGAGTTCATCAAGATAAATCGTAGCGCCGTCTTTGATGGCTCTGATGTGGAAACGGTTGAAAACCTGAGGCATTTTGGAAGCAGCGAGGTCGATCTTCAGGGTCTGCCATTCAGTTGTGATTTTCGGGTGTGAACCATCAGCGAGGACCAGTTGGTCAAAGTATAAGGAATAATTGTCATCATCTTCGGGAGCAGGGTTGAAGATCAGAATCTTCTCTTCGCCACCGACAGCACCTTTGATGGTGATGTTGAAATACTTATAGTCCTGAGCATTTGGGTCGCCCTTTGTTCCTGTAGAATCTGTGCAATGAATGTCGAATGCTTCGCCCCAGTTACCCCAGGTAACGACTTCGCTACCATCCATTTCAAAGCCGTACACAATTTTCAGCACGCCATCAGTAAGGGAGCATTGCTTACCCTTGACTTCGCCGGCGTTGAAATTATGCCACCAGCACTGCAGGCCAGCGCCATTGTCGGCGGGTTTGTCAGTGGTGCTCATACCGCGGGATGTTGAGAAATTGTCGAAGAGAAAAGCGTCGGAAGGGATATTACCTGCATAAGAAAACACAGACATAGATGTCACCAGCATAACTACTAAGACGATGGTTGCAATAATCTTTTTCATGAATGAGCCTCCCTTTAATATTTTGGTTTACCGTTCAACCTCATCAAGTTTAGCGATAAACTTTGACCTCAGTATAGCAAATGCTGGATAGACTGTCAATACTATTGTCAAGTTTTTTTCGTCGTATTAAACTAAAAAGGTTGCGCCTTAAAAATCATTATGGTACAATATGAACAAGTTAAACGATAAACTAAAAGCCTCTATTCGTGTCAATCAAGGAGAATAGATATGAAGCTAAAAAAAGGAATTTCCCAACTGATTATTCTTGGAATTCTTGCCTTTGCAATTGTCGCATTCGCCGCTTTTCAGCTTTTTGCGCCCAGTATGGCTACCAGGGCCAATTCCACACCTACCCCAAAGAAGATCGAAGAAACTGTGCCCCAGGGATCTCCAGCAAAGCTAACTCTCTATGATGCACCTAAAACGATAACCGCTTCAACTGATGCTACGATGACTGTTGAAGGTCAGCCGGTATTTGTTTATAATGCCGTGGTCAATAACACGCATGCCTGGAGCAAAACACCAAAGCTCTCATCGACTCCGATGGCGTATTTCGATTTTGAGGGCGAAGTTACCATCGACATCCGGATGACAGGCCTGACCGATACGATCACGTCTGCAGTAGTTTCGCCTGTTTCAGCAGGCGTACAGGCTGAAGTCAAGGATGGACATGTCATGTTCACATTATCTAAACCCGGTCAATATACCGTACAGTTCAACGGATCCGCCAACAAAGCCATGCATGTTTTTGCCAATCCGCTTGAAAAAGATGTCCCTGACAAAAACGATCCCAACGTCATTTTTATAGAGCCGGGTGACTGGGAAATTGAGAGCCTGGTACTAAAGGACAATCAGACACTTTACCTGGCCGGCGGTGCGATATTGCGCGGTTCAGTCATTGCCGAAAATGCAAAGAACGTGACAATCCGCGGCAGGGGAATGATTGACGGGTCACTGCACGAATCGTGGGTCTCACAAGGCGAATTCGCCAGAGTACCGATTGATTTCCGCAATTCGCGCAATATAAAGGTCGAGGGTATTATCATCCACAATTCCAATGCCTGGTGCTTCAATTCCTACCAATCCGACGGCGCAGAAATCTCAAATGTCAAAATCATTTCAGCGCGTCCTAACGGCGACGGTTTTACTTTTCAGTCGTGCCTGAATTACAACGTCAAGGACTGCTTTGTGCGCAGCTGGGATGACTCCCTCGTTGTGAAAAATTATGGTACGAACTCAGACAAAATTACCTTTGACAACGTGCAGGTCTGGACAGATCTCGCCCAGTCCTGTGAAATAGGATATGAAACCAACAAGGGCAAAATGGACAATTCCAAGATTTCAAACATCACCTTTAAGAATATCACTGTACTTTATAACTTCCACAAGCCGGTGCTGTCCATCCATAACTCCGATGATGCGCTTGTTCAGAATGTTACATATAGCAATATCGTCGTTGAAAATGCTTTGATGGGCAAAGGAGATGCAGGGGATAACAATCAACTCATCGACTTCAACATCGCCGCAAGCGGTTGGTCATCGACAGCAAACCGCGGTAAGATCAAAGATGTTCTGGTTGAGAATCTGACAGTCCTTAAATCGGACTCGGGTGTCACACCCCCGTCCCGTATCTACGGATATGATGAAGAGCATATGATCGAAAACGTGGCCATTAAAAATGTGGTTATAAACGGAAAGAAAATCACTAACGATAAGGAACTCAAGGCAAAAATCAATTCATACACCGCCAATATTACTGTGGAATTTTTAAAGACTCCTGAGACACCTGCCCCTGCGGTTTCCGGAACTCACAATACAAGGCCGGCGCCCATAGTTACACGCGTTGCCACGCCAGATCAGTCTAAAGCTGAAGTTCCTGCAGGCTTTAAAAAGGATGAGCCGGTGGTCCCCGAGCTACCCTCCGGCGAAAATCTGGCTCTTAACAAACCCGTCGAGAGCGGTCTGCATACAGATGTCTATGTGACGAAAAATGTAAATGACGGCAAGAATCTGACATACTGGGAAGGCGCCGCTTTCCCGAATACCATGAAGATCGACCTGAAGGGAACCTTCAAAATTAAAACAGCAGTTGTAATGCTTAATCCCGCAGCGATTTGGGGTCCGCGCACCCAGACCTTTGAGATTCAGGTCAGTAAGGATGGGAAGAGCTTTACGACGGTCGTGCCGTCAACACAGTACCAGTTTGATCCCCAGACAGGTAATTTGGTCATCATTGATTTTGCCGCGACCGACGCTGCTTTTGTACAGTTTGTCTTCACACAGAATTCCGGAACATTCGAAAAAGGCGCTCAGGCTGCTGAAATCTGTATCTACGAGTGAGTAACGCTGCTATGGAGGAAAGATAAAAAGGGCTTTACGGGGATCAAGGAAGAAGATTTTTCCTCAGAGTCGAAAATGAGGAGTCTATTCCAAAATCCCCGTATTTTTGCATCTAGAAACGATATAAAGGAGATGCATGTATACATATTCATTTTTGGACAAAATCCTGCTGGTTTTTTATAATTCAGGGTATTTGCTTCTGGAATTGGCGCCTTATATGGTTGTCGGCGTTATTGTAGGAGAGCTTTTAAGATTTACGTCATGGACCGAGCTGATGGTTAAGGTGCTCGGAAAGTCTCCTGTGCTGTCGGTCGTATTCGCAGCCATATTGGGAGCAGCTTCACCCTTATGCACCTATGGCACGATTCCGGTCGTTCTACAATTGTACCGGGCGGGAATTAACATATCGCCTTTGATTACGTTTCTCGCGGTGTCCTCAATGATGAATCCACAGTTGTTTTTCATCACATGGGGCGGCCTCGGAGCCGAGATCGCATTGGTGAGGTTGTTGGCCGTACTTGCTTTCGGCTTTGTCCTCGGAATGATTCTCTACCGGATACCCTTTCGTTTGATTGTAAACCCCCGGGTAAAGGCATACGATTCAAATGGCGGGGAAGAAAAATACGTGGGCAAATTCAACATAAGAACTCTTTTCCGCAATTGCGCAAAAACCCTGCAATTCATCGGTTTTTATATGCTAATGGGTGTTATGCTCAGCGCCGTTATTGATGTTTTCATACCGAAAGCCTGGCTGCAGAGCGTTTTTGCGGGTAACGGCTTCTTTGCCGTTCTCAAGGCTGCTTTAATGGGAGTACCGCTGTATGCATGCGGAGGCGGGGTAATAGCCGTAGTCCGGGAGTTTATGAACACGGGCATGGGCAAGGGGGCGGCGATGGCGTTTCTCCTGGTCGGCCCGGCAACGCGGATAACACCGCTGATGGCCCTTGCCGCCATTCTGCGTCCAATATTCATAGTTCTTTATACGCTGCTGCTTATTGCATATTCTTTACTGATAGGCATGATATATCACTGATTTAATGCAACCTGCCATTTAAAGTTACCAACGGATCGATAGCGTGTATGGAGAATTGAGGGGAGAATTTATATGAAAGCAAATTCGAAAAAGATCAGGCTGATAATCCTAATCGTCGCATTATGCCTGATTGCAGCCGTCACCCTGGCGCTCAACATGGGCCTTATCAAACTGAATCCCCAGTATCAGGCCGTTAATAACCAAACTCCAGGCAATACGCCTGGCGGAAGCGGGGAGCCATCAGCGTCACCGTCCGTCAGCGCACAGCCGACAGCGCCTCCACCCGGTAGTGGTATTTCCATGGTATCGGTTGTTCAGGCAAAGACGGCAAAGGCCGAGGATATCCAATACGAAGAGATAAAGCAGATGGTAACCGATGCCGTCAATATGGCCGGAGGCTTCGAGGGACTTATCAAAAACAATATGACGGTCGTCATCAAGCCTAATCTGGTCACACCAATCGACTATACCCTCCCTGGATGGAAAGGAAAGCCTCTTGCTCCTGAAGTAAACGGGACAACTACCGATTATCGGGTTGCCAGAGCTGTAGTCGAGCTAATAAGGCAGTATAATCCGGACGGAAAGGTATACATCATGGAAGGTTCGGCCTTCCCGACAAAAGAGTGCATGCAGCAGCTCAATTACACTCCCGAATACATACCGGGCGTTGACGAGTTCATCGCAATCGAAGAGGATAGCGGCAAGTGGAGGGATTACGACTCGCCGGGAATCGTCAAGGTTCCGGTATCGGGCGGCCTTCTTGTCGATGAAGTTTATATGAATAAAAAGTATAAAGAGGCCGACGTAGTCATAAGCGTTCCAACATTGAAGACCCATTGGACCGAAGTCGTATCCGGAAGTGTCAAAAACGTGGGAATCGGCGCCACTCCGGCAACCATATACGGCGGGGCGCAATACATGAACGTAAACAGAACGGGAAGCCTCGATCATAATAAAACCCAACTCGATAAATGGATTCACGATTGGTTCGTTGCAAGACCCGTGGATTTTGCTATCATCGACGGGCTTCAGGGCATTCAGAACGGCCCGACGCCTTGCTTTGACCAAACCGGTACTTCCGATATCAAGATGGATCAGATGAATACACGTGTCATCCTGGCAAGCCGCGACTGCGTTGCCGCCGATACGATTGAATCCCTCATCATGGAATGGGATCCTGCTGCGGTTGGGTATCTGGGACACATAGAGAATAGCGGGCTTGGCAACTGCGACGTTTCCAACATCCGCGTGATTGGAAAACAAGTGGACGAAGTAAGAAAAGATTTTAAAGGAACTGCTCCCGAAGGTAAATTCACCGATATGGCAGCTCCTGAAGTTACCATTAACAAGACTGAGATGACCGCTGACGGACTGAGCGTTCAGATGGCCGTTTCCGCAGATACCGCCAAGGTTGAGGTATATATGAAAGGCCAATATATCATGACCGATATTCCGAAAGACCCGGGTAATTATACCCTCCTTATCAAGGGCATAAAGGAATCCGATCTGACCAACGGTATTGTTATTCAGGTTTATGATAAGTACTTGAACCGGGTTGCAAAGCAGATTGGCGGTTAGAAGCCGCAAAAAAATGATAGAATGCATGAACCCCGCATGTCCGCGGTGTATAATGGAATTGTGAGACAATATTCTAGCTGGTGTTCTTGTGAGCCGGTATTGCCCTGATTGATTGAGGAGAATAAGTTGAGTTTATGAAGAGTTTAACGCCTGACAATGAACTGCCTGAAAAGCCCAAAGAAAAATCCGCAAAAAAGCAAATTTCTTTCAGGGATTTGCCTCGGACACTGCTTTTGCTTGTTTTTGTCAGTATCTTCTTGTTTTCGCTTTTTAAACTAGCAACCAAGCTTTATGCCTATTATAAAGAGAACAAAACATATGCGAGCATTCGGGCTTCCATACAACACCCTGATGGCCCTACCTGGGAACCCGCGGATGCCACGGGAGAGCCAGATCCTTCAAACCGTGACGCGACCGAGGGTATGACTTCCCCTTCACCACTTCCATATACCGTTCTCAAGGGCGATCCCAACGAATTGAACCCGGAAGGCATTTTCAAGGTTTATTCCGCCTTAAAGGCACAAAATGCCGATTTGGTGGGGTGGATCAGCATGCCTGGTTTTCGCAAAATAATCGATTACCCCGTTATGCAGAACAGTGATAATGAATTTTATTTGACACATGACTTTTATAAAAACAAATCCTATTCCGGATCAATCTTCATGGATGTAGTCAATATGAATACGGAACCCGACAAGAATACTATCCTCTATGGTCATGCCATGAAAGATATGTCCATGTTCGGTAATCTCAGAGATTATCCTGATGACAAAGAAAAATACAGTAAGAATACGACGATTTACTTGGATTTTCTTAGCATGCATCTTGAATATCAGGTTTTTTCGGCTTATTCATCGGAATCAAGCTTTGATTACCGGAGAACAACCTTTACTGACGATGCGGATTTCTTAAGTTTTCTGGAAACAATTAAGGGAAAATCCGAGCAGGACTTTGGCGTTTCCATATCGCCCCAGGACAAAATTATTACATTGTCAACATGCGATGAGAGCTATGGAAAAGACGGGCGGACGGTTATTCACGCGAAACTCGTCAGGCAGATGATTTATGACGGCAGCGGCATTGAAGGTGATTATGCAAAAGTGGATGGGCAAAGCGGCAAAAAAATTATATCGTCCAATGTTTACCTTGGGTCACTGTTACTACAGTATCAAGTTTCGGAAGCCGATGACATCCAAAACAATGCGGATCTCCAAACATTGACCCCATCCGCACTCGAAAAGTCTCCTGATGAAGAAAAACCGAGTACTTCACCCACACCTGATGCGGGCAAGGCAGATAAGAGCCCTGTAGCTCTATGGCAGGATGTCGTTTTGGATCCTCCTTTTAAGACTACCGGCAAGTTATTTTCAGCAAAAGTACCAACTTCGGCTAATATCGCCAAACTAGCGGTTACAGCCGATGATCCGAAGGCAAAGCTTAGCTATACACTGAACGGTAACGTTGCCAACCCGGACAGTCTTGCATTGATTGAGGGAGATAATGTCATTATTGTGCGAGTGGTTTCGGTCGACGGTCTTTATGCCAGAACCTATACCATCAATGTTTTTAAGGAACCTTCTCCCACAACGCCAACGCCTCAACCCGAACAAACGCCTTCTACTTCAACAGCGACACCAGCGCCAGTCCCCACCGTGACAACCCAGCCATAGAACTACCAAGCAAACAGATGTTAATCAAGCAATTGTCCCGGAGTTTTTCTACGAATTATCCGTAAAAATATTACGGATAATATTGTTTTCCTCTTATATTTGGATATAATAGATACAGAGGTGTTTATATATGCTAAAACTGTTTGAAGTCTCAGGCTTTAAAAATTTTAATGATAAAGTCCGTTTAGATTTCGCTGATGTGCGTGACTATAAATTCAATAGCGAATGTATTACAAATAATCTCCTTGGAAAGATAATCATATATGGGAAAAACTCGATTGGAAAATCTAATTTTGGGCTTGCCATGTTTGATATCGTGTCTCATTTATCAAGTAAAAATGTTACCCCTGGATTATATGATTATTATCTGAATACTAATAGTCTTAATGATTATGCTGAATTTCATTATATTTTCCAGTTTGATAAGCAGGAGATTGATTACAGATATCGCAAAGATAGCAAACAAACATTGACTTTTGAACGAGTTTCTATAGATGATATTATGTTATTTGAATATGATTATATAAAAAAGAAAGGAAACACAAATGGGCTTAAAGCAATAGCCCCTACTTTGAATTGGGCATTTCAAGATGTAGACTCTATTCTCAAGTATGTTCTAAATAATACCGTTCTTGATAATAGCCATCCACTCCGCCAAATGATGAGATATGTTTCAAATATGCTCTGGTTTAGGAGTTTGGATGAAAACAGATATATAGGCTACAAAAGTAAAAGTACTGATTATATTGATTTTATTTTTGATTCTGAAATACTATCAGAGTTTGAAAGCTTTCTTCACAAAGCTGGAGTTGAAGATGATTTAATTTTCAAAGAGGATAACGATGGTCAAAAACGTTTATATTTTAAGACTGATACGCCATTACCTTTTTTCAAGGTTGCTTCAAGTGGTACTAAAGCTTTGTATACTTTCTTTTACTGGTATAAGACCTGTAATGACGTTTCACTTATGTTTATAGATGAGTTTGATGCATATTACCACTACGAGCTTTCTGAAAGCATTGTATCCATGCTGGAAAAGATGACGGAGACACAGATTATTTTGACTTCACACAACACAAATCTATTGACAAATCGCATTATGCGTCCTGATTGTTATTACATTTTAACGAAAGATAAACTTTGTTCTCTTGCCAATGCAACAGACCGGGAGCTTCGGGAGGGACACAATCTTGAAAAGCTTTATATGAGTGGTGAATTTAATGGATAAGACAAGTAAAATACTCATACTTGTTGAAGGTGCCAGAATTGATTTACGACTGATGGAACATTTATTACATGTATATGGTATTGATAAAAAACATGAGGTTTTTTCATACAACACTAATATTTATGTACTATATCAAGAAATGTTCGCCAGCGGGGATCCGGCTTCGATAGACTTGTTGCAGTTGTTGAAAGAAAGGGAGAAAGACCCTGAAAAGATAGAACTTTTGAACGCTCGATATTCAGATATAATTTTAGTTTTTGATTTTGATCCTCAGGATCCCTTATTTTCTTCCATCAAAATTACTGATATGATGGGATTTTTTACCGAATCCTCTGATATGGGTAAGTTATATATTAACTACCCTATGGTAGAAGCATTTTATCACATGAAATCAATACCGGACAAAGACTACAATGAATCCATTGCATCCCTACATGAATTAATTCAAGGGACTTATAAGCATAGGGTAAATCAAGAAAATAGAAATCGTGATTATTCGAAATTCGCTATAAACCGTGAGGAATGCAACATTGTTATCCGTCAAAATATTGATAAATCATGGCGAATATCCAAGGGAGGTTTTTTTGGGGATCAAGAGACTCCGCTTCCGGACTTTACAGATATTCTACAAGGGCAGTTGGACAAAATGAAATCTGAAAAATCTGTTTCAATTCTTTGTACTTGTGCATTTTACATTGTCGATTATAATTCCAAGCTAATAAATGAAGGATAGTGTGAGAACGTCTGGAACAAAAACATGTTATTAAATTATTAGGGTTGCAGTATAATCTTCTGCAGCCCTTTTTTAGGGGTGCTTTCATAAGAGCTTGTTGACTGGCATGATACCGCTTGCTATGATATAAATGTTAAAAAATACCTGTCTTAAAGGAATCATCCATATGAGAAAAATACTTAACCTTAAAAAGACGGCTGGTCTGCTTGCACTGGTAAATATAGCGCAGGTTGTAGTTTTTGCATTTCTCACAGTCTTGGTTTTGACAAGCGGAGATATGTTTTCAAATGCCCGTTTTTTCAATCAATACATTCTCATGCTTATAATTGTTGCCGCATCTTTTGCAATAAGCTTAATGTCTTTTAAATTCAGAGGAATGCTGCTGGAATCCGACAGCCGGAACCATGATCTTAAAGTCAGTATTTCCGATCTGGAAAAGCTCCATCAGACGCTCAAGGCTCAGAGACATGATTTTCTCAACCATCTTCAAGTGGTATACGGACTTATTGAGATGGACGAATACATGGACGCCAGGGATTATATTGAAAAGGTCTATAATGACATTCAGAAGGTAAGCAAGGTTCTAAAAACCTCTAATCCAGCTGTAAATGCACTGATACAGGCCAAAATGCATGCGGCGGAAAAAAAGGGGATTATAACCGAGTTTAATGCCACAACCCGTTTAAATGGTTTGCCGATTCCTTCATGGGAGATGTGCAGAGTATTGGGCAATCTCATGGACAATGCAATTGATTCGCTGGCGGGAAAGCCTGACCAAAAGCTTATTAAGATTGACCTGTCAGAGGATTTGAAAAATTACTATCTGCAAGTAGAAGACAATGGCTCCGAAATACCCGAAAACCTTCAAAAGAAGATATTTGAACCTGGCTTCACTACTAAAAACCAAAATGGAGAAGGCATGGGCCTAGCAATAACAAAAGATATCCTCATACAATACGGCGGCGAAATTAAGGTTTCAAGCAGTGATATCAAAACCGTTTTTGAGGTTAGCATACCCAAACAGATTTAATATTAAAACGACAGTTGGGAGTCTGGAGTGTATCTTTTAACCTTTTTGTATTTAACCATCGGCACAATTCTGTAAAATCGTTATTGTAAAGCATTCATACCAGGAGGTGACGTAAGTGGAAATATTCAGTTTTCTGGAAAACATACATACCCTGCAGGCCATTGTTTTTATTATAGGATTGGCGTTTCTGGTATTTGAGATGTTCCATCCGGGTTTCGGTGTTGCAGGGTTTGTGGGTCTTCTGCTTTTGATAACAGGAATTCTAATTACTGCCAAGAATGTTTTTGAAGCTCTTGTTATGCTGATAATACTTCTTGCGATAGTGGGGCTGGCACTTATGATGGTTCTCCATTCCGCAAGCAAGGGGAGATTGTCAAAAACGCTGATATTAAAAGATTCTCTTAACAGGGAAGAAGGATTCGTCGGTACCGAGGATATGAAATACTTCATCGGTAAGGAGGGCGTAACGCTTACTATACTGCATCCAGCAGGAACAGCTGAATTTGACGGGGTGAAGCTTGATGTGGTAACAGAGGGCAATTATCTTGAGAAAAATACGAGGGTAAAGGTAGTACAGGTTATAGGTCGCCGTATTGTAGTAAAAGAAATGGTTGAACATGCTTTAATTTGAAAATTTGAGCATGGGTCGAAAGGGGTTTCAATATGGAAGGGTTATGGTTAGCTTTTATAGTTATTGCAGCCATCATTATATTTTTAGCTCTGTTTTTTAGCTTTGTACCGGTTGGTTTATGGATATCTGCAGCCGCTGCAGGCGTAAAGGTTGGAATATTCAATCTCATTGGGATGCGGCTTAGAAGGGTGGTTCCCTCTCGGGTGGTTAACCCTCTTATCAAGGCAGTCAAAGCAGGTTTATCAATCTCTATAAATAAGCTGGAAGCTCACTATCTCGCCGGTGGTAATGTTGATAAGGTTGTTAATGCACTTATTGCCGCACAGCGCGCAAATATACCGCTTGAATTTGAACGGGCTGCAGCAATTGATCTTGCCGGGCGAGACGTACTTGAAGCTGTCCAGATGAGTGTTAATCCAAAGGTCATTGAAACGCCTATTGTTGCTGCTATTGCAAAGGACGGAATAGAGCTGAAGGCAAAAGCCAGAGTTACTGTCAGGGCAAACATCGACCGACTGGTCGGTGGCGCAGGAGAGCAAACCATCATCGCTCGTGTCGGTGAGGGTGTTGTAACAACGGTTGGTTCATCCAACTCCCATAAGGACGTTCTTGAAAACCCCGACCTGATATCAAGGACAGTTCTTGGAAAAGGTCTTGATGCAGGTACAGCTTTTGAGATACTCTCTATTGATATAGCCGATGTCGATGTGGGAAGAAATATAGGTGCACAGCTTCAAACCGATCAGGCCGAAGCAGACAAACGCATAGCTCAAGCCAAAGCCGAGGAGAGAAGAGCTATGGCTGTGGCAAAAGAGCAGGAAATGAAAGCCTCGGTCCAGGAGATGAGAGCTAAAGTTGTCGAAGCTGAGGCCGAGATACCCATAGCAATGGCAACGGCATTACGCGAAGGCAAGCTTGGGGTTCTGGATTACTATAATCTCCAAAATGTGATAGCCGATACCCAGATGAGAAATTCAATCTCCACTATAGGCAAGCCCGAGCAGCCTCAATCCGATAAAAAGTAGGCAGGTGATGTTATGGACTCAATCAAGGAGTCAGAAGCTTCCAGTGCCCAGTTTATAATGGAAGATGACTATAATCCTGATGATGATTCGCCAATATATAACAGTGAAATAGGTAAAAATCATTATTCCTTGTCCTTGGATCGGACCAGTTTGCTTAATGGGATTATCCTGACCGAGATACTTGGAAAACCAAAATCCAGAAGAACGGGCCGGTGATTTGTTTTGGATACAAGAGTGCTTATTGCTGACGATGATCAAGGCATGAGGCTGCTTTTAAGAAAAGCGATTGATAAAATAGAAGGTTTTGAGGTAATCGGTGAAGCGGCGGATGGTGAATCCGCCCTTCAGCTTGTTGAATCTCTGAATCCGGATGTGATCTTCATGGATGTTGAAATGCCCCTCTTAAGTGGTGTGGAATGCGCAAAAAAAGTTATTGATTTCAATCCCAAAATCAAGATTATATTTGCCACTGCCCATGAAGAGTATATGCCGGAGGCCTTCGAGTTATATGCATTCGATTATATGGTAAAACCCTTTAAAACCGCCCGCATAGCACAAACATTAAATAAAATAAAGCAGTTGAACATATCAGAGGCAGGCATACATTCAAACCATGGTGTCAGTTCTGATGAAAAGGTGCTTGGAAAGCTCATTATTCGAAACAAGGAGAGCATAAACTTAATTGACGAAGAGGATATTATTTTCGTTCAGCGGGAAGAACGCACAACCGCCATATATACCTCAACCGAGCGCTATATCACCTCTGAAGGCCTAAGTGAGCTCGAAGAAAGGCTTGACAGGTCGAATTTTTTCAGAAGCCATAAGTCCTACATAATAAACCTGAATATGATAAGCAAGATATACCCCTATGGCCGCTGGACTTATCTGGTTAAGCTGAAGAAAACAGACAAGGACGCACTCTTAACCCATGAAAGGTATGAAGATCTGCAAAAGCTGTTTAAATAGTATGCATCAAGCATGAACTATATTTTAATAGGCATAAAGATCTCTGCTTCACAATAACTCTCAGAGCATACCTTTGAGTCAATTCGCTCAAAGTGATAGTCACCGGTTAAGACATAGCTTGTTTTAGGTGCCCATTCAAAATCGATACAGTTATATACTTCCATCAAAGTCCGGATGTTTATTTCCATAAAGCTGTGAAACCCAATATACTTGAAAACGGCATAGGTATTCATTGGCATATTCAGACACAGAAAAGGTTCGGATACATTCTGGAAGGATGAGACCTCTACACTGGGTATGTAGAAATTACTGTATTCCGGCCTCTCAGAGTATTTAACCAGGCCGATATAACATTAATCGACTTTGTCCTTAATTTGCGGCATGAATTGCTGATAAAAATCAAGGGCTATTTTGTTCGCTGTAAGGTCTTTTACATTCTCCTCATGAATGATCTCGCTTTTTATTCCCGTGACAAAAAACTCGGGCTTCATGCAGAAATACGGCTCCAATAGTATACCCTGACTTAGATTATGGACAAAGCTTATATCATATTTTGGTACGACAGGTATTTCCTTGGGCTTTCTGCGGTAGGCCGAAGGGGTTGTGTTAAACAGGCCTTTGAAAGCCCTGATGTATGTCTGTTCATACTCAAAAGCGTATTCAGTTGCGATATCAATTATTTTTAGCCTGGAATTGAGAAGATCGTTAAGGCTTTCAGTTAGCTTGCGGGCTCTTGCATAATCCATCGGCGTCTGCCCGGTAAGCGCCTTAAACAGTCTCAGCATATGAAATTTTGACACATTAACATCGTCAGACAGACTATCGAGAGTTATCGGCTCGCGTAACTTCTTCTCAATACAGGCTACTGCCTTTCCTACAAGCTCTGAATCCGCTCTGTACATCTGTATCCTTCCTTATCGGGCTGAATGATATCAGCAATTTTTGTTAATAAATGTGTTGTAAGCTCTATTATAATATTTTCAAGTTTAACGTTAAAGTAGAATTTTATAAAAGTTAAAGGAGAGTTTTATGAAAAAGATATACATACTGATAATAGCACTGGTGCTGGCACTTTGCGGATGTACTTCGGTTAACAACAAGACTATTCCAGAACAGACATCACCTGCAGCTGAGTCGACGGTTACTCCGCAAGAAAGTACGCCTGCCCCCTCAGGTGAACCGGTTGACGCTTCAAAAGTAAGCAGTCCAACTCCGGAAGCGCCGAAGAATCTTGATAGTAAGCAGTGGGAACAGTTCTTTCATCAGATCGAGATAGATTCGCCGTCTGCAAAAAACAATATGATAGACGATACCAGAAAAACAATGGTATATGTTACACTGCCCCCATCATACTTTGATGCAACAGAAAAAAGATATCCCGTGGTCTATTATCTGCATGGCTTTCAAGATACTCCGGGAGGTTTCTCAAGGCAGGGCCGCAACAGCCTCCGCAGTTCCATGATGAATGAGGGGGCCAAGGAATACCTGTTTGTTGAGGTTTCAGGCTATAACAAATATGGCGGGTCCTTCTATGTCAACTCACCTGTCACAGGCAATTGGGAAGATTATTTTATCAGCGAAGTTATTCCAAAGATCGATGCAGATTACAGGACAATTGCCGATGGCACTTCAAGAGGTATCTGCGGATTCTCAATGGGCGGTTTCGGGTGCCTGAATCTTGCTTTTAAGCACCCCGATGTATTCAGTGCTGCTTATTCAATGTCACCCGGCGTTATGACCCCTGAACTTGATACCGGTCTAAAGGATGCCATGAGAACCTGGGCTGGTGACAGTTCCTTCAAAATGGCGTACGGCCAGGCATTTGCATATGACCTGTCGTTGGGCGACCCATATTCTAAAGAGCCAAAATTTGATGGAAGTGACGAGGATAATAAGGTCATTGATGCATGGAATAGCGGTTTCGGTGATTGGGACAAGAAGATAGATGCATATTTGGCTCTTAATAAACCGTTGAAAGCCATAACCATAGAATATGGCACTGAGGATTACTACACATGGATACCCATAGGCAGCGATTATCTTTCAGAGCGCTTAACCCAAAAGGGAATAGAAAACACGCTGAATGCACATAGCGGCGGTCACTCTCAATCAAGTGATTTCATGAGTTCCGTCTGTACCGAATTCTTTAATAAGTATCTTGGCTATTAGCATAGATATTAAGAACCCGAAATGGTTTAGCTATTTCACCGATTAAAAAGTTTCATGAAAATCATGAAGCTTTTTTTATCATCCCCTTGCGTAATAGTAAATAAAAGGCTTGCAGGGACAGATAACGTAAAATAAATTGTGCACAATTGCAAAAGGACATCCTCAGGTGTAAATTGGAATTGACAAGAAACCAAATTTTAACCAAGGAGGATGCCCAAATGCCTGAAAACATTATACACCTAAATGAAGAAGTCATAAAGAATCAACTTAGCCAGTTAGTTCGCGGATCAGTTGAAGAAACCCTCAATAAGTTACTTGATGAAGAAGCGGATAGAATAGCAAACGCAGCTAGGTATGAGCGCAATGAAGAGCGGAAAGACACTCGCGCCGGTTACTACGATAGAAAGCTCTTAACAAAAGCTGGTGAAGTAAAATTGAAGGTGCCAAGATTGAGACATCTTCCATTAGAAACAGCCATCATAGAGCGATATAAAAGGCGTGAGAGCAGTATAGAGGAAGCTCTCATAGAAATGTATTTAGCGGGTGTATCTGTGCGTAGAATTGAAGATATTACCGAAGCTCTTTGGGGTACAAAAGTCTCAGCAGGAACAGTAAGCAACCTTAATAAGAAGGTATATGGGCATATTGAAACGTGGAGAAATAGGCCTCTACAAGATAGTTACCCCTATGTCTATCTGGATGGCATTTACTTAAAAAGAAACTGGGGTGGCGAAGTGGCTAATGTATCAGTATTAGTAGCTTTGGCAGTTGATTCCGAGGGTTTCCGTGACATAATTGGAGCCTGTGAAGGTGCTAAGGAAGATAAAGAAAGCTGGCTTAACTTTTTAAGGAATCTAAAAGAAAGAGGCTTAAAAGGGACTCAATTATTTATCGGAGATAAGTGCCTTGGCCTGGTGGAAAGTATAGCTGAGATTTTCCCTGAAGCCTACTTCCAAAGATGTGTTGTTCACTTTTACAGAAACGTTTTTTCAGTAACACCTCATAGTAAGATGACAGAAGTTGCGGCTATGCTGAAAGCTATTCATGCTCAAGAAGATCTACAATCGGCCAG
>JAEZTB010000027.1 GCA_023443745.1 Bacillota bacterium | reverse complement strand
GATCAAAAACTACTATGACACGGGATTATGGGGCATCGATTGGGTAAAAAATGCGGTAGCAAAGGGAAAAATCACAGAAGCACAATTTACCGAGATAACGGGACAAGTTTATAGCGCATAAGGATATTTATTTGAACTAACCAAATCGAGATTTTATTGGGTTTTTATGACTATATATTGTAGTTCTTAATACAACTTAATACTATATCTTGTATGAGAGAGTGGAGAAATTCATTCTCTTTTTAATAAAATTTAAGGAGATGAACGTAAATGAGAGTTGTTTTCGACATAGGCCATGGCTCAAATTCATTTACAGAAAAAGGTGAAAAAGGAATCAAATTTTCTACAGGAGAAGTTTTTGAAGAACATGATTTCAACTGTGCAGTTGCAGAAGAAGCTAAAAGATTAGCAGAATACAACGGATTTGAGGTTATCTATACACAACAGCCACACACAAAATGTATTCCTTTAACTCCTAGAATAGATTTTGTAAACGCAGAACATAAGAAAAATCCTATAGAGTGTTTAATATCATTTCATGCTAACGCTTCAGCTACAAATCCTAATGCAAGTGGATGGTCTGTATTTCATTGGCATACTTCTAGCAAAGGTAAAAAATTAGCAGAAGCATGGGCTAAATATGCTAAAGAAATGCTTCCTATTAAGCAATGGGACACTGGTGTTTGGCAATGTAAACCTAATTCGTGGACTAATTTTTGGATAGTTGCTAAACCAGTAATGCCATGTATTTTGATTGAACATTTTTTCTTTACTAATTATAAAGAGTACAAAATTTGTAATACAGAAGATTTCATTAAGAAGTCAGCAGAAGTTGCTGTAAAAGCATTATGCGAATATACAGGAATTACATATAAAGAGGAAGTGAAAACTGTGTACTCAAAGAAACTAATATATCCTTATACTACCCTGCTTAAAAAAGGTAGTAAAGGCGAACAAGTTAAAATACTTCAATCAGAATTAAATCGTGTTGGATACAACTGCGGGGCTGTAGACGGTGACTTTGGAACTAAAACAGATATAGCGGTTCGTAATTATCAGAGTGCATTAAAACTAAAAATAGACGGTATCGTAGGGTTGAATACTTGGAATGCATTGTTTAGTGTTGATATAATTGAAGTTGATCCTATGAATTTAAAAGCACAATTAGTTAAAGCTTCAGGACAGACGTTAGCGAAGACTGTGAAAAACTTTATTAACTCTAATTTTTTTAGTGGTTCTTCTACAATTGGATGGCTTATTTCTGACGGCAAAATTCTATCTGAACGTCACGAATATAAGACATGGAAAGGCAATGTAAAAGGTACATCACTCATTCTTAAAGATGGTTCAGTAATAGTAAAACAGATGTTGGATTCTGAGATTGTCGCACTTAAAGATAAAATAAAATTCGCATGTCAGGGCTTCTATCTTCCCAAAGATGGTGACGTAAATAGAAGTATTTCATCTGAAGGTTATAATTCGCTAGAAGTTGCTAGAAGGACAGAACGTGTAGGTATTGGACATAACGGAGATAAGATTATCATTGCTTATCAAAAAATGAGTGATGGTGAAAGAATCAGGAATGTAATGAATCAACTTGGATGTGCAGGAAACAGCATTGGACTTGACGGTGGTGGGAGTACAAATGTTGTCGTAGATGGCAAAGCTATTATTACACAGTCGAGGGTATTGACCAATATCATTACATTTTAAGGAGAAATGTAGTTATGAAAAAGATGGAGTTTTCTAAGAAGCTTGCCATTTATGTTTTAAGTGTGTATGCCGTATTTACGTTTACACTTATAACATTGCAAGCTTTCTTAAATCATGACTTGTATGTTGTAGATATATTAAAAGCTACAATTGGAATACCAATGACGGTATTAGGTTTTTATTACACTAAAGCAGGTGTTGAAAATTACCAAAAGATTTCGAAAAACCCTGAGAATTTGAATAGTGAAGTTGAAAATGACGCATAGAAAGTGAGGAAACAATATGGAATATGTAATTATATTAGTTCTTGTAACTGTAGTATTAATTGGTGGAGCATGGTTGGTTAGAAAGTTTAAGTTAACAGAAAAAGATAAGAACTTCGCTTATCTGATGATTGAAGCATTGAAGTACATAAACAAAAATATGGATACAAAGTTTAAGGATGAAGTTGAAGTTATTACTGTGTATGTAACTCTTGCTATTGATAAAGTTGGAGAGTTTAATAGCTCTATATCTTTAGATGAGAAAAAGGACATTATATATCTAACTGCCTTAGATATTTGTAAAAAGAATGGTATTGAAGTTGACGAGGAACTAGTAGTCTTGATTAAGACTTTAGTAAACTTCTTTGTAGAGTAACAATACTTGCGTGAAAGCGTAATGAATATAGATTTAGGGAATAAGAATGGCTTGTATAGCTACTCTTATTCCCTATTTTTTATTTTTACTTTTATCACCCATGATAAGGGGTAGCTATGAAAAAGATTAAATTTTGATTAGAGCGGCAAAATAATAGCAAATATAAGCGGGTGGAGATAAGAGAGATGTATGGACTGAAACGGCTTTTCAATCCTGAAATTTACCAGGGCAAGAATCAAAAAAACAGCTACTTTGAGGGCTGGTATTATAAATGTGTGGATGAAGACGGGCAAAATATTGTAGCCTTTATTCCCGGTATATCTAAAGGTGGTTCTCCAGAGGACTCCCATTGCTTTATCCAGGTCATCGATGGCTCAAGAAACCGATCCGGTTATTTCACCTTTCCATCGGACGACTTTAAATATTCGGAGGACCGTCTGGAGCTCCATATAGGGGCCAACAGCTTTTCAACCAAGGGCCTCACCCTTTCCCTCAAAGACAGGGAATTGGCCTATGAAGGAAGCTTAAGCTTTTTAAACCCGCAGCCCTTCCCAAAGACCCTGTGGAATCCCGGCATCATGGGTCCCTTTGGCTTTCTGTCCTTCATGGAGTGTTATCATGGGGTAGTGCATGTCCGGCATGAGCTTGCTGGAAAGCTTAAAATTGACGGTGAGGTTCAAGACTTTACGAACGGCCTGGGTTATATTGAAAAGGACTGGGGGACATCCTTCCCCGATTCCTGGATATGGATTCAATGTAATCATTTCACCCAGCCCAATGTTTCATTCATGCTGAGCTTCGCCCACATCCCCTTTGTTGGAAGAAGCTTTAATGGCCTTATCGCCTTTTTAAGCGTCAACAGAAAGATCTACAGGTTTTCAACCTATCAGGGATCACGGGTAACAAGCCTGGATTATGAAGACGGCGTTCTGACAGTTTTGGCGGAAGGACGTCACCATGCCCTAAGTGTAACCGTCACCGTAGAACCCGGAAGCCATCTTAAGGCTCCCAAGAAGGGAACTATGGCCACCACTATTTTAGAAAGCATGACCTCCCGAATGCATATGGTTTTAATTGAAAAGGACGGTTCCATTCTCTTTGAAGGTGATGGCAGCATTACCGGTGTTGAGATCTGTGGTAATCTATCCGGACTTTACTAATCCGGCGCGTTTTGTCAAGGATGCCTCTCAAAAAAGCAAAAAATAGGGTTACGGCATTTATAATTCCGTGACCCTATCAGTTTTCCGCATTAAATTTAATCTCTATTGAAAAAATACTGTTTGTTTTTGAAGCTGTAATATTTCCTCCCATCTGCTCGGTCAGGATCTTGGCAATAGAAAGCCCCAAGCCTGTACCATTTTTTCCGTTTTCAACCGTATAGAAGCGGTCAAACAACCGCCCGACAGTCACTTCGTCCAGCTGTGCGGCATGGTTGCTGAAGGTGATAACGCCCTCTTCGGAGAGTATGATCATTAGATCACCGTCACTGTATCTTACGGCATTGCTGATGACATTCCCAAGGATACGGGACAGGGCGACTTTATTGAGCCGCCGCTCAATTCGCACTTCGGGAATAGATATTTCAGGGGCAATGCCTTTTACTTTTAAAGCACAGTAGTAACCGGCGACACATTCTTGGAGTACATGGTTTAAGACTAAAATCTCCCGGCTGTCATACGGATTTTCAGACACAACCACCGAATAGCGGAACAGCTCTTCCGTCAGCAGTTTTAAAGCGTCAATCCTGTTTGCGATGATACTTAGGTATCTTTGAACGGGTTCCGATGTATTTTCTCGTTCAAGCAGCTCCATATATCCATAGATTGCTGTAAGTGGGGTGCGCAGATCGTGAGAGATGTTGGTTACCGCTTCTTTTAATTCCCGATCACCCTGTCTGTAACGGATATGCTCTTTCCTGAGGAGCTTTAACTGCCTGTCGATGTCCGCGGCAAGCTGCCGCATCTTGTGGTCTGAGGTGGTGATATCGATGCCCACATTAGTGTCTGTGGTCAGCCTTGCGGCAAATTCTGCACGTATCTCATCGGCCGCCTTGCGCAGCAGGGCGATCTTAACCAGCAATATGCAAATGATTACGATGAGGGCTACGCATAGAGCGCAAAGCAGATAAATCATATCGTTACCCTTATTTCAAGTCCTTTCGTTGGAAAAAGAACATGCCGGTGGCGTTCGTCACCACTATAATGATTCCCGAATATAGCAACATCAGCCCTGCATGGGGGACGTCCCGAGCAGCAAGCTGCCCCGCCTGCGTAGTGGGAAGAAAATCCATAACAAACTGAAACCTTGCCCTCTGGGAATCGTTCAGATAATCGGGGTTTGGAACGGATTCGCTCTGCTGATAGATAGTCTTCCCATCGTTCATCGTCAGAGATAAAGGTGTGATAAATTCAGGTTCGTTCATTCTGCCATACAGATAGGCAAATAAGAAGATGGTCAAAAAGGCGAGGACGACGCTGATGATGGCAACAAGCGTTTTGTTTTGGTTGAGCATAGAGAGGAGGATGAAGATGGCAGCATAGGCAACGGTCAGCAGTACTCCGACCAGCAACCATAACAGTGTAGTTTGAATATCTATCCTAAGTGGGCCAAGCAAAGGTATTCCCAGCGCGCAGGTCACAGCAAGATAAGCCAGAATCATAAGAAATCCAGCAACACAGCAGGTCATGAAGTTAACTAGATAAATGGAATTTCTACTGTGTCCCACAACCAGCTTGTTTCGGATTGTTCCGTCACTGTATTCCGTTCCGATAAAGAGGCTACAAAATATCGCCATCAGAATCCCCACTACAATGTAAGGGGAGAAAAAGACGGTATCTGGACTGATATCATATCCATTGATTTTTTCCCGATATTGGCTCAGGCAGAAACCTGCGCTGAACAGGATCGTCACCGCCACGCAGATCCAGAGGCTTTTGCTTTTTTTCAGTCGTGCAAAATTTGCCCGAAACAATTTATTCATGGCGGCCACCTCCAAGCAGATTGATGTAATAGCCCTCCAGGCTCTCATCTCGCTCCGTCATCTTTATGACTTCACAGTTTTCCTTTGCCAGAGCCATCGTTATTTCAGTTACATTCAACTGCCCAAATACGTCGGCTTCGTGATCGGAGGTGATGGTATATTGGATTTTTTTCTCATCCAGAACACGGGCCAGCCCATTGACATCGGAAACGACCAAATGCATACATTTGCGACAGGCTGCCTCCAATTCCTTTGCGCTCATTTCTTTCATAATTCTTCCGCTGTCGATAAAGCCGTAATGCGATGCCAGGCGGGAGAGCTCGTCCAGGATGTGGCTGGAGATCAGCACCGTGATTTGATGCTCCCGATTCAGTTTCAGAATCAATTCTCGTATCTCCACAATACCCTGCGGGTCCAACCCATTGGCAGGCTCGTCCAAAACCAGAAAGTCCGGATCACCCGCCAGGGCCACGGCAATGCCCAACCGCTGTCGCATGCCCAACGAGAAATTCTTCGCTTTCTTTTTACCGGTATTGCCTAACCCCACTAGTTCCAGCAGCTCTTCGATACCCTCAAGGGAAGGGCGGCCAAGTACCCGGTACTGCTCTTTGACATTCTCTTCCGCTGTCATATCAAGGTAGATGGACGGTGTTTCTACAATCGCACCCATTCTACGGCGCGATTGTGCGATGCCCTTTTCCGTATGCTTCTTGCCATAAAGCGTGTATTCTCCAGACGTAGGGTTCTGCAAGCCGCAGATGATCCGGATCAAGGTTGTCTTTCCGGCGCCATTTTTCCCCACAAAGCCATAGATGGCGCCTTTCTCCACATGCATGGAGAGATTATCCAAGGCTTTAAAATTCCGATATTGTTTCGAAATATTTTCTGTGCTTAAAACATATTCCATATCAATGCCTCCTTCTGCCTGTTACCTGAATGATAGCATGACATGGTTAAGGCAGCGGTAAAGAAAAGAGTTAAGAAAAAGATAAGATTCATAATTCCCGCATTTTGAAACCGATGCCCCACACCGCTTCGATATATTCCTTTTCAGTGGCAGCCCTCAGCTTACTCCGCAAATTACTCACATGGACCTTCAATGAGCTCTCCATGCAGTCCGGGGTGTCCTCGCTGATTAAGTCCAGAATTTTTGATTTGGTGATGACCTGCTTCGGATTTTGTAGCAGTAGCTTTAGGATAGCGAACTCCGTTTTTGTCAGCCGAACCGGTGTTTCTCCCGCAAAAACCTCGTGGGTTTCCGGGTACAGACTCAGATCATCATAGAGGAGATGCGTTCCGTTCCCTGCCACCGTGCTACCACGCAGCTGTACGGTAATGCGCGCCAGCAGCTCTTTAGTATCAAAAGGCTTTGTGACATAGTCTGCGGCGCCACCTAAAAGAAGCTCCACCTTATCGTCAATGTCTGTTTTTGCACTGACAACGATAACCGGAACACCCTGAATCCTCGGCAGTACCTCTTCACCGGAAAGCCCGGGTAGCATCAAGTCCAACAGCACCATATCCGGCCGGTTCTGCGAAAGAAGCAGCAAAGCTTCCGTTCCGGAATAGGCTCGTAAAACAGCATAGTTCTCTTTCTTCAGTACTTCCTCCAGCATATTTCCTATATATTCATCATCATCAATGATCAATATTTTAAATGGCATTCATAATACCTCCATTATTGTGCTTAAATAACATTGTATACGGTCAACCCGAATAATATCAATATAATGGTTATGCAAAAAGAAGACAATAAAGTAGCTTTGTTAAGTTAAACCAATTATGCTATGATAATATAGTATTTTAAGTTAGAAAGAGGGAAAGCTCATGCCTATTACCACTGAATCTTTTGGGATTATGCCCGATGGAAAAGAAGTCTCTTTATATACACTCATCAACAGTAACGGATCAAAAGCTGAGATCATCAACTATGGCGGTGTCATTGTCTCCCTTACGGTACCGGATCGGGAAGGTCACATGGCTGATATTGTGTTGGGCTACGACAATCTGGAGGATTATCTGGAGCGATCACCGTTCTTCGGTGCGCTTGTTGGGCGCTATGCCAATCGGTTGGAAGGTGCTTGCTTTACTTTAAACGGCGTTACCTATGAGCTTGACAAAAATGAAGGCAATAATCAGCTCCATGGGGGACTTAAGGGATTTGCCCGTTCAGTCTGGGATGCTCGTATTTTGTCAGATGGTGATAATGAGAGCCTTGAGCTGAGCCTTTTCAGCCCCGATGGCGAAGAGCATTACCCAGGCAACCTGGAGGTCAGGGTCATCTATCGGCTGACAAATGATAATGCCCTGGAGATCGAGTATTATGGTGTTTCTGATAAGGATACCGTGCTAAACCTGACTAACCACGCTTACTTTAACCTCACCGGCCACGAATCAGGAACAATTCTTGATCACGAGCTTATGCTGGATGCCGACTTCTATACGCCCATTAACAATGAATCCATACCCACGGGTGAAATACTCAGTGTCAAAAACACCCCCATGGATTTTACCCAACCCAGACGTGTCGGGGATGTCCTTGAAAGCTCCGACCAAAACGAGCAGATGAAACACGGGTCCGGTTATGATCACAACTGGGTTCTTAAGACCACGGGTAACAGGCCCGAAAAGATCGGCGAGCTCTATGATGCCAAATCGGGACGCCTTATGAACATATTGACCACAAAGCCCGGTGTTCAGTTTTATTCAGGCAACTTCTTAAAAAGCGCGGGAGCCGGTAAGGATGGCGTGGTATATGATAAATGGCACGGCCTTTGCCTTGAAACCCAGTACTTCCCCAATTCCATGAAGCATCTCCACTTCCCCTCACCTATTCTGAAGGCAGGACAGACTTATCATCATACAACCATTTATCAATTCAGTACGAGGTAGGCATCGAGATTGATACCCTTGGGATAGGAATTAATTTACAATTAAGGCGTTTATGATTATAATATTAGTAGATATTGGGTAAATCTTTCGAATTTAAAGGAGTGTATTATGATGAAATCTATATTGAGATTTATGAAATATCAAAAAGGTAATTATAGACGTGGTGGATTATTTATGATACCTGGTGTCACACTAGGAATACTATTAGCATATTTATTTGGTGATACTGGAATAGCAATGATTAGTATTGGAACTGTAGGTTATGGAATGTCGCTTATACTTATTTTCTTAATTGGAGACAGGAGTAAGAAAGAATTTGTTTCATAATTTTCCTATGAATGGGGCTCTCGTTAAGGCTTAGCAGCAAACAGCCAGGTCATGTAGCTGGTTGTGTCAGGCACCCGTCGTTTAAGAAACCGGGAGGCTTCGCTGTGCTCCAAAAGCCAACCCTCAGCGTATTTTAAATCGCCTTGATCTGAATCCTTTTCGGCATCATGGCCCTCTTTTTCCTTTAACCCGTCCATAGTCATGAGGAAGGTGGCTAAAGTGGGCGGGGCATCCAGATAGGTATTATCAAGGCCAAACAAAGTATCATAATCCCGTGCCTTTATAACACGCTGCGTTGTTTCATCTCTTTTTAATGCCTCCTCCGGTTTAAGTCCATGGGAAAAATCTATGGAGGCCAGAATCAGACAAGGCTTATCAAGCGCTTTTTGGATAAGAAATTCCGACAAGGCTTTGCAGTCCTCCCGTCCCATGTTGCCATGAATCAGAATAGGCACTATTTTCGCCTCAGGAAAGGCATGGCGGATATAGGGAATAAGAGCGGCTATGGAGTGTTCCTCCTCCAATAATATGGGATTTACCCCCACCTCAAGACTGAGAATCAGGTCATCAATCGTATCCTCATCAGCCTCCAACCGACCGAAGGGTGTTTCCCAGGAAAAGGCCCCGGAATGAAGAGGCCTATCCCCTATCCTCTTGTGGTTGGGAGCCAGAAGCACAATAGTCTCTGGATCAGAAGGATTTATCGCATCGGATTCATCCGATTTAAGAGCAGCAAAAAATCTGGCAATCATGGGAGAGGCCACTAGATGGTGAGGCAGTATTCCCCCTTGGATGACCGCCTCTCCAGCAGACTGTGAAAAGGCCTCTGACAGCGCATTCACCGGGCTTTTAGATAACTTGTTTACTTGGCTGTATGACTCCTTAAAGGCCTGTTGATCATAATACAAGCATTGGAGTACGGTTTTTTCTGGCAGGGAATAACCAGGTGAAGAGGTGGCCGAGACCTGGGGACCTGCCTCTTCAAGATTGCCCTCGGCAATAATCTGCGAGTCCCCCCATTTGCCCGGTATTCCTATCATCAATACAAAAAGAATAATAACAAATACGCTTACTTTCTTCATAGCTGCTAATGGGTCAAAACACACCTCTACTTAATCTTGACAGACGTCTTTTGTGAATAACCCCGGGCATCACTTTCTGAATGCTTGATTAGAGCATGATCAGCTGTATATTCTCCGGGAGCCACAACTCTTGCCCGATACTTGATAGTCTCAACATCCTTGGTTCCGTCATAATAGCATCCCAGTTTGACCCGCTGGCCCTCAGGCTCCCCAAAATAGATCCCCTCTGTGTATTGATAGGGATTGATATACCTAAGACCGGAAGGCAAAACATCAGTAACCTCATAGTAGCCCTCGGGAGCGGCTTCTGAAAAGTCTATGCGAAGCTCAACCGTCACCACATCGGTACGGTCCAAAGTCACAGGAAAAGCTTCGCTCCCATTGTAGGTCCGGGTAACAGTTGCAATACTGTTTTTATGATTGGATGGGTCCTGGGCGCCTTCATATGAGACCGACAGGGCAACATCTCCCTTGATATTTGAAAACTTCATACTTTTAAGCTTGTCAGGGCTCACCATGACGGTGTAAGGCTTGGTTCCCTCAAGCTTGACGGTTTCTTTTTTACCGTCCAGCTCCAACAAAAATCTGGAGGTTTTATTGCTGAAAGCCCCAGGAAGCCCCTGCTTGACAAGTATGAGGCGTTCAAGATTGATTAAAAGCTCATCAGAGCTGACTTGTTCAATGTATTTAAAATAGGCCATCTTATCCTTGGCATCCACATTTACCGCCAGCATGGCCGTAAGCGAGGTCCACCGAAGGATGCTTTCCGTAGATCCGCTTCCCTCCTCTATATAGCGGTAGGGTGCCATATCCTTGCCATAGGCTTTGGTAATCTGCTCATACAGCTTCTCAGCACTCGCAAAATCCCCCAATTGAGCCAATGCATTGGCAAGATAAAGCTTTTCATCCAGGGTCAGATCGCCCTCTTCCATGAAGCCTTGAAGCTCCAGAAGCACAGGCTCTCTTAGAGATGCCAGCCCCCAATAGGCTGCCGAAACCTGAAGGGGTGTTGTCACCGGGTCGGATATAATTCCCTTAAAATAGTCTGTGAGCCTGTCGCTGTCGACTCCTTCCACCCCAAGAGCAGCTATTTTAGCCGTAAGCTCCACTTCGCTGCTGCCATAGGGCAGGAGCGCAAAGCCTCCATCCTCCTTCTGGTAAGAGCTAATATCGTTTTTCTCACCGTCATACCAGTCATCCGGGAAATACTGCTTTATAAGCTCCTGTGCAATGTTACGAGCTACGATTTGATCAAGGCGGCTGCCAAAACTCCAGTAAAGGTCGGTCAGCGATCTGTAATAATCGTCAAGCTCGGCATTATAGAAGCTTAAAGTCGCGTAGCTCTCAATCCCGAGCTTCAAATCCTTTGTAAGGGTATGATAATCCACCTGTTTGGCCAAAAGCTGGCTCTTTCGCACCTGAATGGTCTTCTCAACAGCATCCCGAAGTCCGCCTGAATTCCCCTCCACTATAACGGTATAAACCTCTTCGTCCAGGTTCGGCAGGGTGATTTCGGTGAACTCCCCTATTTTACCTTTAGCTTCAATGACCGGTATTTCCCCTCTTGCATTTTTCAAGGTAACCTTTTTCAAGGTAACCTTGAAAGTAACCTCATCTTGAGCCTTGACTTTCTCACCATAGCCCTTTAATAAAAGCTTGGGTGCATCACCCAGCATAAAGGTGTCATTGAGCACTGTCTTAACAAAGAAGGGCAGGCGTGTGGTAATATTATTTTGACCATTCCCGGCTTTGAGGTCATCGGTGACGGCCTGGTAGGTCAGGCGCCATGATGTGAGATTATCAGGCAGTGTAAAGGACAGCTTGGCTTGACCCTTGCTGTTGGTTTGAGCAGCTTCAAAGAAGGCGCTGTCCACAAAGTTCTTTCTCACACCGCTGCCGCCTTCATCACCACCCTCTCCTCCTTCGGCTCCGCCCGAACCTCGTATGATTTTGCGATAGGAGATATAGGTGCTTCGAATACCTGAATCATATACACTTCTGTATAAGCTTGAAGAGGTTCCAACCTCCTGTTCATAGAGAGCAAAATAGGCCTCATCCACAACCGACAGGCTCACATCAGCCTCAACCGGGTTGCCTGCCTTATCCTTGACCGTTATTGTTGCATTGACCTTCTCACCCGGTTTATAGCTTTCCTTGTCGGTTTCAAGGGTTAAGTCAAGCTCCTTATCACTGTAATCAAACTTGACAAGGCGCTCATAGGCGGTATGGAGCTGTCTACCGTCAAAATAGACGGCCTGGATATAGACATTGGGTATATAGTCCTCAGTAAAGGTATGGCTTTGATCAACCTCTTGGGATGTCCAGTAATCCTTAATGCCTTCCTGGTGCACCATATACAGGATATTGCCGCCCTTGATGGGGTCGCTTCCATCCTTCTTCAGCGTGAAGTCGACGGGTTCACCCACTTTATAGCTGTTTTCCTCATCCTCAAATTCCAGGTGATAATAATCCTCACCATAGCCGTACCAGTAATAGTAGTCCCCATAAAGATAGACAGTCTCTTCAATAGGTCTTTGTTTTGTATCGGAAGTCTGGTAGACAATGAAATAACTCTTCCGACTGGTGTAATTGGGAATGCTCAATGTGTAGTCGGCATTCCCTCCAGATGTCTGAACCTCGAAATCATCTAAAGCATTCTTAACCTCGAAATAATCATAGGTTTTGACGCTTTTCTTCAAGATCATATCATAGTACTCACCAGTCTCTTTTTTGTCCCAGTAGTGTTCGTAAAGAGTTGCTGTCAGCTTCCGGTCTATAGTCGCACCCTTATATAGGGGATCGTCTCCACCGCTATAGATTTCACCAGTTTTACGAATAGCGCTTAAGTCGACGACATTGGTTTTAAAGCTTAAATTGGCAGTACCACCCTTAAAATCAACATCGGTCTGGATCATAACGTCCCTCGGAAACACAGTAAAGTACTCAGAGTCTGAAGCCTCCGTCTCTTCAGGGTCATTATTTCTAATAAAAAGACTGTGATGGACGGGCTCCCAGGACATGGGTCCGTTTTCATTGGGAAGGACCAAGCTTATGGCTCCCTCCCCCTTACTATCAAGCGTGAGGTTCCCGTCTCCAATTTTCTCATACTGGCTGTAATTTTGCGCAAACCAATTCAAATTAAAGCCGGGCACAGGTGTTCCTTCAAAAAACTCACACCCCACCTTAGCCTTAAGGGTCTCACCGGCAAAATAGACCTTGTTTTCAGCTTCAGCCGAAACAATGTACTGGCTCTTGACATATTTATTTACGAAGAAATAAGAATCACTGACAACAGCACCCTCATCCTCTACCTCGATTTGATAGCTATCGGTGGGAAGATTCTCGAAACTGAATTGAGCGGTGTAGGTACCTTTTGGCGTAAGTACCACTTCCCTGGTATCCAGGACCTGCTTATTGTAAGTGTAGGTTTTATAGTCAAATAGATTCTTAATAAGATTAACCGTCACTTTTTGGGGAGGTTCCTCCATACTTCTAGGCCTTAAAACACCCCAGACTTTCACAGTATCGGTGGGCAAATAAGTACTCCTGTCCAGGTATAGATAATTCCAATTGGATTTATAATCGGTTCTCTGGGACTTATCAGTCCAATAGGAAACGCTGTTGAAGACAGGCGCCACCAGGGCCGGATGGTCCTCCCGGGAGGCCTTAAAACAAACGGTTCTCCCTGATTGGTCCTTATAAATGTC
Source organism: Bacillota bacterium (assembly GCA_023443745.1). Classification (GTDB taxonomy): domain Bacteria; phylum Bacillota; class Clostridia; order DSM-8532; family DSM-8532; genus DTU059. The sequence continues at coordinate 183,148 of JAEZTB010000027.1, read as the reverse complement.
CTCCTCTATCAAGGCTGTGCCGTCTTTAGTCGTGACCGGCTTAATGCCATTGCCCTCAAAGACGGCTCCTGACACCGGTTGGCCGGTAATCATATCATTGAGCCAGATGAGCGTTTTCTCATCACCCACAGTCATATAGAGCTGCATGTCGTTGATCTGGATAAAAGCATATTCCTTAAGGTCATCGGATTTAATTATAATAAGGTAATGGCCCTCAGGCAGGCTCTCGGGCAGAGCCAGATAGGTCATGTAGTAGTATTCTGGTGCATTGGTCAAAGGCAGCGTATAAGTCTTATAGGGTGTAAGACCCGAGACATCGGGTATATATTGCTCTCTGTCAATGACTGCCCATTCCGGATAATGATTGATGCCGTCATAATCCTTAATAAAAGCCTCAGGGGTATCGTAACGATAGAGGGAAACCTCCATCTCTCTGTCTTTAAAGTCATCGGATGTACTCATCTCCAATACCGGTTGGGTATCGGACGGAAAATTGTAAAGCCAGTTATATACCGAAAGATAGGATGGGTTATCGTTCTTACCCGGAATATTGCTCTGGGTCTGAAAGGAAAAGGTTACATCGTCTTTAAGAGTCTCCTTGCTGTCCCCCTGGCTTACACCCTTATGAACGGTTACTGTATAAATGGTGTCAGCCTTAAGGGCTTTGGGTACAAAGACAGCGATATTCTCATGGATCTCAAAGCGTCCCTCAGCCTTTGGCTCAATGGAAAAGTTCTTTTCAAAGTCCTGAATACCGGTATGGCTGAAGGTAATCTCAATCCCTGAGTTCAACGGGACATTGGTTCCCTTTTGGCCAGGTAAGGTGGAAACGGCCTTAAACTCCCGCCGAGTTTGAAAAGCCCAGGATTCCTTGATATTCTGCTTCGGGAGATTAACCTTGAAGGTATAAACCTTATTGGCCTGCAGAAAGGCTTTGGGTTTGATAACAAAGCCGTCATCCGCTTTCTCCATATCAAAGTCAAATGCGGGAATAACCTCAAAGCCCTCTTTTACAGTCTCTGCATCGAGCTTGGCACCCTTGGGAAAGGTGAGCTTAAAGCCCGATTCTGTTTTTACACCTGTTTTGTCACTGAGAAGGGCTGAGAGATTCAGACGAATACGCTCTTTTGGAGAGTCCATATCCTCTTGGCCATTATCATCGGTTTTATCGCTCAGGGTTTCATCTTCCTGCCCGCCTATCAGGGTAATAGCCGCAACTGTCCCGCCGACAAGCACAATGAGAGCAATCAGAATGACAAACCATCTCTTTTTTAAGAACGCTGAAAATTTCATGGAAAACACACCTCGCAAACGGATAACCTGTATTAGCACTTATTTCCAGTATATTGCATTCTCATACAGGTTACAACCTATTTATTTGAAAGGAGGCCACTGCTCATATCGTTTACTTCAATCTTTTACTTATGCCTTTATTCCGTCGAGCAGCATCTTGAAGTGCGCAAGGGTCTGTTCCTTGAGGCTGAAGCCGGGGTAGCGGATGCACCATTCATAAACGAGTCCCCGTATGGCAAGCACAAGATGCTTCGATAGCTCATCCACCGGCAGGGAAGCTTGAAATTCCCCATGACGGATACCCTTCTCAAGCACTTCCGCGAACTTTTGATACAGAACTCTGTTATAGTTTGAGGCTTCCTGCGCGTAGGAGACGCTTGTAAGCTGCACCCTGTATAGAGTTCTCATGATATCATAACCGAGGGAGCACTCTATAACATCGCAAATTTTTTCAACCAATAAAATCAGAATATCAGGCGAAGGGATATCAAGCGGCAGAGTTTTCAAAAAGGCCTCATAATCCATATCCACCCTGTCCACATAATCGGAAATCAGTGAAGAAACCAGTGCGTCCTTTGATTCAAAATGAACATAGATCGTCCCCCGTGCCACACCTACCGCCTCCGCGATGTTGTCAATACTGACATCATCGATACCGTATTCGCTAAAGAGCTTTTGAGCGGTTTCATATATTTTCTTTTTTGTCGCCTCGCCCTGTTCTTTTCGGCGGGTCGATTTTACTTTTTTCATGAAGATCTCCTTATTGCTTGCTATTGGAATTTACTGTATAATGACATCATTCACTGAATCATGTCATTATACATTGTCTTAGTTTAATTATAATACCCTTCAAATATTATAACAAGGAGTGATAACCGCATGAAATCCATCAAAAAAACCTTATCGCTCATACTGGCGTTAGCCATGCTTTTAACGCTGCCACCTGTTGCGGCATTGGCGGAGGACTTGTCCGACGCTGCGGAAATGCTTCGGATTTCGGATGAGTTCGAAGCGGCCCATCCCAACGGTACCTTCAGCTTAAGCGAGATGGCGGTGGAAACGCATGAGTACAGCAGACGCACCGCCATGGAAGTGATCCGGCAGGGAGGAGCGTCAGGACGTGTTGACGTCACCCTGAAGGCCATCGACGTCTCGGCAAAAATTGGGCAGGATTACCGCCTGAGCGTTCCCAAACTGCTTCTCACAAGCACTGTAGAAGGCAGCGGCAGCGAGTCGCTCCTCGAAGGCGATGGGACCCGTATGAATGAAGTACCGATAGAGCAGGCTGTAACCACTGAGGATAACATCGATGCAGACATCGAGTGGATACAGGTAGACCCGCCTTCCGAAGCAGGAGAAAAAACACCCGGGACCGGTCTGCGAGCCGCGCGCGAGCAGGCGACCGGCGCCCAGTCGGACCGTAACAAGTTCGCCTACAGCGACGAACAAAAGTCCGAGATGGTCAACACAGCTCAACTGGCAGCGGAGGATTATGCTACGCAGGTCCCTGGAACGGAATTCACACTGTCCTTCGGCGACGGCCAGCGCATCCAAAGTATCTACATAGATATTATCAACGATAACCTCCCCGAATCCGACGAGCAGTTCATTCTGGTCATCACCGGCGTCTCGGGCGGTGGTACCATCGGTATGCAGAGGGATACAAGCGTCAACATCCTGGACGACGAGCCCTACGAGAAGCCTGTGATAGGCTTTTCGTCGTATGTCTATACCGCCGAAGGCGAATCGGCCACCGTCACGCTGGTACGCAGTGCCGGCCTGAACTACTACGCGGGCGGTCAGATTTTTACGGTAAACGGCAGCGCGCAGCCGGGAATCGACTACACTCCGCTGAATCAGGACTTCCTGTTTTTCCCCGGTCAAACGCAAATGCAGGTGACCATCCCCATTATTAATAACAGCCCGGACGCCGAAAGAATTTTTTATGTTCGTGTAGAGCCTAACGAATCCTGCACAGTTTCCGGTGACGAAGTGGTGCAGGTGCTGATTCCGAAAGCCGCACAGCCTCCGGCCGGGGCGAAGGCGGCTATGGCGTCAGACGCCCCCGGATCGCCGCAAGGCCTGTCCCTCTTGGCGGAGGATGCCGGAGTGACCCTTGGCACGGCGTCAATCAAATTCAAAGGCACCGATTCCTCCAACTTCAAAAAGGTGGGCAGCAGCCAGGGGAATTTCTTTGTACACTCCTCCGGCTGGTATGAGGTCAATATCCAGCATAACAGCATCAGCTCCGGCGTGCAGCTGAACAAAAGCCTCTATAAAAGCATGCTCAGTTCAATCAAAGCAGACATGACCTTATACAAGCTTCGTAAAGACAATCATTTCGACGTCTGGATCGACGCGGAATATAAAAGCGATGTCATACAAAAAGTGAAACTCCCTTTTAAGTCGGTCGAAAAGGGTTTGCCGACGTATGTTGCCTCAAAAAACCTGATTTACGGACGAAGGGATGGCTATGACAACCGTATCACAAGCGTTCCTGTCTTTGACCGGTCTTCCATGGATCCTCAAATGATGAAAACCGTATCGGGCATCGGCAAAGAAGACCCGTTCCACCTCTCCCTCAACATCCGCAACGGCAACGGCGATTATGGGGCTATGCGCCTCTATTCCGTCACCTTCAATTTCCGACATTTCGGGTTCCAGATCTATCCGTCAAAAGACACCCTCTATACCTTTGACTTCAGCAAGGATGAAAAAGATTATGAGGCCGTGACCGGGCCGGTGGGCGAAATCGAAATTACCGACGGTCTGGGACGCAAGGTCAACGATTTTTATACCTCAGAGAAGCATATATTCAATGTTACGGCAAAAAACGTAGTACCCGGCTATTATCTGAAAGAGCTCTGGTTTTACAACAACACTGATATTAACAACGCCCGTCATTATGTTTACAGCATGGATAACACTCCCGGCCATCTGGTTGTTGACAACGAATTTCTGAATGAAATAAGCGGTTTTACATTGACGACCAGTAGTTATGAAGCCCTTCTGGTTCAGCCGGTGTTCGCCCGCAGCGAAGCCGAGCTGACCGTCCGTCTGGCTGACGGCGACAAGGGTAAGGGCGAAGTGCTGGGCGTCGATTTTGATGCGCCTGACGATCAGCCCTATAAATCGAGGGGTGGAGCTCCGTTCCATGTGGGCGACAAGGTTATTCTGACCGGTGTGGGAAAGGGAGGCCAGGCCGTCACCGGTTATTACATTACCCACAACGATGGCGGCAGGACGGTGACGGAAACTTCCGACGAGCACGGCGCCGGGATTATTGTCCTTACCCTGGCTGAAAAGAACGAGGTGACCCCCATCTTCGGCGAGCGGGCATTCAGCGTCAAACCTGATCCCGATGCCGACCCTGATCTGCGCGGCAACTTCTCCCTAAATTACAATCTCAATAAGGAGCCTCCCGACAAAATCACCTTCACAGAGGACGGCCGCCTGCCGGGCGTTGTATCGGGCGAACCCGTGGAAATTATGGTTATCCCGCCTTCGGGCTATACGACGCAATGGGCCAACAGGACAGGCGATACCAACAACAACGGTGTACTGGATGACAGCGAGAAGCGGGATGAAAACGGCAAGCTGTACCCGATGTATGACTACAACGGCGACGGACTCCTTGACGCGGAATACGCCTCTCCTCTCTTTGGCGATTTCTTGAGCTACAGGGTCAATCAGCCCCGGAATCTGTTTTATTACAACTTTGTACCGCTCTCAGGGCAGATTGTCCATAGTGGTGCAGTTACGGGTTACGTCTACACAAGAGAATATGACATCCGCAATGGCTTCACCATGGACAAAAACGGCTACAAGCTTGTGCCGGTCACCGGCGCAACGGTAAAAATGGGCGGAACCTATAACAGCGCAAATCCTGACGCTCAAATTGGCTATGCAACCTCGACCGAAAGCACGGGCAAATTTACGTTCAACGTATCGAATGTGATCAAGAATGCCTATTATTTTCTCAGCATAGCCCAAACCGGTTCCTCCTTCTTTGTGGATAAAATCAACCCGTCCTCATCGGGCGACCCCTATATCATCCCCACCTTTACCAGCATGAAGCCTGTCAGCATTGATGCCTATCCGACGAATAAGAATGACAAAACGGTGGTGGGCAGCGTGATCATGGTTGAGGAAGGCAAGAAAGTAAACTTTGTCCTTCTGACACAGTCGCTTGAAAATAACGTTAAAGTGGCAAAGGTTGATTTCCGGGTATACAGTAAAAACGGCACGCTCAAGTCCAGCCATATTGCGTCCGCATCCATGAACCGGGCTGAATTTACGGCCAATCTCCACGATGTTTTTGCACAAAATGACCGGCTTGTGGTTCAGCTCATCGATCAGACCGGAGGAAAGAGCCTCGAATACAACACCGGGTTTGAATTCCGCCCGCCGCTGCCGGCAAACTCGGTGCTCCCATCCTTTGCGGCGGACGTGTCGAAGTCCGTCCCTCTCTTTGATACCGTCATGGGTGCCCTGGACCTGGGTCTCACGCACTTTGAGAACGTTTACATGAAGGGCGAGGATATCATCGTCACGCTGGGCTACGAGCATGCGTTCGACGAATACAATAAGGTGCTCAAAGAGACCGGCGGGAAAGAAGCGGACAAAAAGGAGGAGGATAAAACAAAGGTCACCGTTGAGGATCTTGAAAAAACTAAGGAGAAAATCAACGAGATCAATAAGGATGAAAAAAATAAAAAGGCCGACACAAACGTGAAAACAAAATCCACAGTGAAAAACAACCTGTCGGTCAACGTCAGCCTCGAGATGAAGCTTAAGTATGATTCCAAACGCCCGGCAAGCGCCGGTTCCCCCTATTATTTCAGCCATCTGAAGCTGATGGTCACACTGACCGACAGTCTGGAATACAAAATTGCCGTTACCATCCCCGTCGGCTTAACCGTCACCACCAAGCTGGAGATCGGGGGCTCGGTCACCGGGTATATTAAAATCACCCCGATCACCACCATCGGCGCAACAGAGCCGCTAAGAGTCTACGCCGACGAATACGGCAATTACCCCTATTATGATTCAGATATGTTCAAAGATGCCAATTATAAGTTTAACGTCAACGGCGGCCTCATTCTGAAGCCGTATATCAGTCTGACAATCTCGGGAGATTACAGTGTCGCGACGCTGGATGTCAACGGTAGAGCGGATTTCACCCTCATCTTCGCCAGCGACAGAGGCAATTCCGGCACGGTTAAGCTTTCCGGACATATCAAAGCCAGTGCGCTTGGCATTACGATATACGAGAAAGGTCTTGGGGGGGGAACCATCGATCTCTTCGGCAAACAGAAAGGGCGCATGATGCTGATGGATGAAGAGGCTCCCCCCGAACAGAGTACCTTTGCGCCAATCTCCAGAAATTATCTCGCCAACAGAAGCGATTGGCTCGGTTCGGAGCCGCCTTTTACGACTCCCGGCGATGCATCGCTGCTTGCCGAGGGGATGCTTCTTGGCGGTGTTTATCCCGATCCCGACATCCAACTGATGCGTATTGACGAGGACAGCATCCTGATGGTGTTTGTGGACGACCATCCGGACCGCTCGGATTATAACCGCGCCGCTCTCTATTACTCCATCTCACACGATAATGGCGCCACTTACAGCGAACCGGCGTTGCTGGCCGACGACGGCACGCTTGACTCCAGTCCGCGCCTTGTGGACCTCGGGGACAAAATCCTCTGCCTGTATTCCTCGCTGAAAGAAGAGATTGCCGACGACATCCTCCTCTCTATGGAAGAGATGCTTGAAGCAAACGAACTGGAGATGCGGTTCTTCAACAAGGCAGACGGTGTATTTGAGAGCAATTGGACGGATGTGACACAATATACCGGACGACCCGACCCGGAGAACGAAGGCGGGCTTATCGGCGACTACACCTCCAATGAGCACGGCAGCGCTGTATACGATTCGGTCAGCGGAAAAGTGCTGATAATCTACACCAAGTCCGACTTCACATCGGATGCCGGTCGGACTTTCAGCGCCGGAGACTTGTTTGACACGCAGAAGTCCTATTCTGCGGTTGCCTACAGAATATATGACGCAATCGCCGGCCGGTTCCTGATGTACGAAGAGATCGGCTATCCCGATGGCGTGGATACCGACGATAAAAAAGCGGAATGGGACGCACTCTGGTACGGGCAGAAATTCCTCGATGCCGAAATCGTTGACGAAAGCCTGCCGGGCGGCGGGATCGAAGACCCGCTGGTTCTCGACCTGACGACGGCGTTAAAGGGGCAGACCGCCTACATCGCCTACACGGTAGATATGGACAGCAATCTCTCCACCGCGGAGGATCGGGATATCTATCTTGCAACCTACAGCTTCAATGACAATACCTTCACCAAACCGATCAAGGCCTCCGATATCTATGTCGGTGAACCGCCTCGCGCTGACGGCAGGCCGCAGTTGGTTGCGTATGAGAATGCGTTGTACCTGTTCTACGCCGCAGATGCCGAAGTTCACTATGTCAAGACCGATGTACTTTTGGATCCAGGAGAGATAATTGATACTTCCGGCCTGAGCGAGGAAGGCACGGGAGGGACCGACGTCATAACCAAGGAATCCCTGCCGAAGCGTCCCCATGTCGCACTTGAGGCGGACGAGGCGCAGCACCATCCCGGTGAGGACTACCGGGTGCTTACCGGCGACGACGGCAAGCTCTACCTGATTTGGACGGAAGCAACCCTTCGCTACGCAGACGGGATTGAACCCGGCTCCCAGGAGGCACTGGACCCCCGCAATGCGTATCACGAGGATCAGATTTACGCGGCAGTCTACTATGAAGATTATGAAGCAAACTTCGCAGACGAACACGACGGCGAAGACACGCATACGGATCTCCTCTACATGAGCGACCCGGATGTTGAATACGGACGGTGGAGCGGAAAAGTACAGCTTACCTTCGGTCCGGGCAGCTACAACGATTTTGCTGCCGACGTAATGGCAGACGGACGTATCCTTCTGGCAGCCAGGAAGAACGATCTTGAGTATTCCGAGGAGCATGGCCTACTGATCAGCGATCCGGATACGGCATGGCTTGTTGCCATGATGCTGACACCTGCCATTCGGATTGAGCCGGGGGAGGATGCAATCACCTTCAACCCCGCCTACCCTGTGGAAGGAGAGACTGTGCGCATTACCACCGGCTTTACCAACCGCGGGCTGATGCCGCTTATTCGGCCTGTCGTTGAATTCTATGCCCTCATAGACGGTGTTGAGCAGTTTATCGGTTCCGCGACGGCGGGGCGTGCGCTGTACGGCGGTGAAACGGGCAGCGCCGGCATCGAGTGGACCATACCCGTCGATATACAGAATCTGGCCATAGTCGCGACGCTGAAAAGCGAAACCAACGATGCGATATATGCTGAGTTTGACACGGGCTTCCCGTACGGCGTTGATTTGGAGCATAACCTGTTCAGACTGACCCATATCGCGCGCAACGATTATCAGGTCAGCGCGGAAGTACTTCATACGGGCAATGAGCCGCTTTCAGACGCGGAAATCGTCATCAATCTGCTTGATCGCAATGACCACATCATCCGGGAACTGAGGCGCTCACCGATTGCGGACGAAGTTGACGCAGACGGTCTGCTTGTCCTTCGCGAATCCTTCGAGCTTAAAAACGCCGATCTGGAGCCAATGGACGGCGTTATGGGCGGCAGCGCCTCCGTTGAGCTGCGCATCGAGAAAAACGGCGCTCTTCTGTACCGTCATATGGGCACTGTGGTCAAGGATATATCGGCGCTGTATGGCGAACAGATAAATGCCGCAGAAAGTGTCATCCTTTCCGCATCCTCTCTCAGTCTGACGCCCGGAAATCAGCGGTCCGTCACTGCATCCGTATCTCCGGCCGAATCAACTGAGAATTTCCGCATTGTCTACCGCTCCTCCAACCCGTCTGTCGCTTCGGTGAGCGAGAGCGGAGTTGTCACAGCACATACTTCCGGCAATGCAGTCATCACAGCTTATGCCGTACCGGATATCGAGCTTCACACTTTGACCCTCGACGGATACAGCCTAAGCGGGGATGTACTCGACAATCTCTCGCTGGAAGACTGCCGCAGCAGCAGTGTGCAGGTCGCCGTGCTCAGAGATTCTTCCTCGGATAGCGATGGCGGATCGGCCTTACCTGACGCCTCCGGCGCCGACACAGCGGTTTTGACCGTTAAGGCCGTTATGAGCGGTTCGAGCAGGGCAACAGCATCGGTTTCCCATCAACAGATCGCCGACGCCCTTAGGGGGGCCCTTGGAAGGAATCCAGAGGGCACCATGGATATACGTATTAACGTGGACGCACCGGAAGGCGCTCAAACCGTTGAAACTGTTATTCCCCCAGCGGCGGTCAGGGAGATGGTGGATAACCGATTCGGCATGGCTATTGTCTCTCCGGTCGCCCGTATCACTTTTGACGAAAGAGCTCTTTCAAGCATACTCGACCAGTCGGATGGGGATATTGCAATAACAGCTTCGCTTGTGGACAAATCCACTCTTCCGAAGAGTGTGCTGACTACCGTGGGCGGACACCCTGTATTCAACTTCAGCGTAACGAGCAGCGGCAGAAGGATTTCACAGTTTAATGGGAATGCGACGGTCTCGGTGCCCTATACCCCGGCTGACGGCGAAGATCCAAACTCCATAGTCATCTATTATATAACCGCCGAGGGAAATCTCGAGATCGTAAAGAATTGCCGTTATGATCCCGATACGGGGACTGTAACCTTTGTAACCAGCCATTTCTCATATTTCGCCGTGGGCTACAACCCAGTGAGATTTAACGATGTGGCAGAGGGCGCGTGGTATAACAAGGCCGTGAGCTTCATCGCGGCAAGGGAAATCACAAAAGGTACGGGTAACGGCAATTACAGCCCCACAGCGAAACTCACTCGCGCGGAATTCCTTGTGTTAATGATGCGCGCATATGGTATCGCCCCCGACATTAACCCGACGGATAACTTCTCCGATGCGGGAGACAGCTACTACACCGGTTATCTCGCGGCGGCAAAACGGCTGGGCATATCAGCAGGTGCAGGAAATAACCTATACGCTCCCGGTAAGGAGATTACCCGTCAGGAGATGTTCACCCTGCTGTATAACGCCCTTAAGGTCATCAGGCAGCTTCCGCAAGGCGATTCAGGCAAGACACTCGACCAGTTCACCGACGCGGGACTAATTGCGTCTTGGGCAAAGGAAGCCATGACGCTGCTGGTCAAGACCGGTACGATCGGAGGTAACAATGGGCTGCTAACCCCGACCGGCACGACCACAAGAGCGGAAATGGCACAGGTACTTTACAATCTGCTGAGAAGATAGCAACGCCTTAAAGGTCAGACAGGCTGCGAGATTTAAATTCTCGCAGCCTGTTTTAGTCTACCTGACAAAAGGGAATTGGCGAGCAGTGTCCCCTGCTCTTCAATGTCCCTCATTAATCCGCTTGATTGCTTCCAAATCCACCTTGACGCTTCTGTCATAGTTTAGCAGACCATTTTTCTCCTGCTCCACGTCGGTGAGCTGGGTGTAACAGAACCCCTGCACGACAGGCGATGCAAGAAGCGGCGCAACCACATCGTTGTATCGCTTGAGGAAATCCTCAGGCGTAAGAGCCGTCGAATATCCCCAACCGTTTTCATTGCCGGTGATAAAGGAGATGCCCCCGAACTCGGTAACGAGTACCGGTTGTCCGTTATAGCCATAACCCTTTACGTAGAGCGGCCTGTCAGCCGGCATTGATGACAGCACCCTTTCCAGTGTGCTGTAGCGCTCCTTAAGCACCTCACTCCTCCACTCGTAGTCGTGGATGGTTAAAAGGTCGCCGCAGGTATGCTCCCAGCCATCGTTATCGATCACTACACGCGTATCGTCCAGCGATTTGGTCAGATGATACATGGCGCTGCAATGACCCTGTTCCATGGAATTGTTCTTGACCTGCAGAATGCCCCATGATTCATTGAGCGGCGTCCAAGCCACAATGGACGGGTGATTGTAGTCCCTCAGCACAGCTTCACTCCACTCTCTGGTCATTGTCGCAGCATAACTGCGCGAATAAATATACGCCGCACCGATCTCTCCCCAGACCAAAAAACCCAGTCTGTCGGCATGGTAAAGGTATCTGGGGTCCTCTACCTTTTGATGCTTTCTTGCACCGTTAAAGCCCATCTGCTTTGCAAGAAGAATGTCCTCAATAAAGGCCTGATCGCTCGGTGCAGTGAGCAGGGACTCGGGCCAATAGCCCTGATCCAGCACCAGCTTTTGATAATAGGGGCGGTTGTTGAGCATAAACATACCGTTGTCAACCGATACCTTGCGCATACCGAAGTAGCTCGTAACCTGATCTACCAGCTCACCTTCATGGTAGACGCTGAACACCACGTCAAACAGACGGGGGTTTTCGGGCGACCATGTCAGATCCTCCACGAAATTCCATGCCTGCAGCGCTGGCTGCTCCAGATTGACGGTCATGCTTCCTTCGAGGCTGTTGTTTTCAGTGGTGATCTTGGCTACCCTTGTGTCCTTATAGCTGATCCTGGTTTCCAGCAGCAGATCCTCTTCCCCGGCAAGCTCATAGTCTATCTTGACCGCCTTTTCATCAAGCAAAGGCGTTATGTACACATTTTTAAGGTGATTTGATGACACAGCCTCCAGCCAAACACTCTGCCAGATGCCGGTGGTTTTGGTATAGAAAATGCTCTTAGAAGTCTCTTCCCAATACTGCTTGCCGCGAGGCATCCCAAGGTCAAGATGGTCGTCTTCAACCATGACACGAATAACATTTGGTTCATCCGGTTGTATAGCTTCTGTGATATCGGTTGAAAATCCCACTTGACCACCCACATGTTCTGCTACCTGCCGGTCGTTGATCCAAACACGGCACCGATAATCAACAGCGCCAAAGTGGAGGATTATCAGCTTATTTTTCATACTGCTCGGAATATGAAAGGTTCTCCTGTACCATACCGTTTTGTGGAACTCATTAACCCCTATCCCCGACAATTTTGTTTCAAAAGCGAACGGAACAATGATCCTACGGTCAAAGGACGGCTCGTCAAAGGAAAATTCCCATTCGCCATTCAGGCTTTCCCAGCTGTCTCTGCTAAAATGAGGGTTGGGGTATTCTGCTCTGGGTGTCATCATCGATATTCCTCCAATATGGTTAATTCTGTTACTTCTATCTTAGCATCTTCGGTATGGATACCGACTTTGCCGTAGGTCAGTGGACAGGGATCACGATAAGTCATACAGGGACTTTGTTCTCCTTGCCTGAAGACGCAGATTTGATCCGCGGAAAGGGTGATGTTCAGTTTTACCTCCTGCATGTCGGCATAGGGCGCACGCGCCACGATTTTGCGGTCATACAGATGCTTTGTAATAAACAAGCCGTCTTTGTCCACACCCACCTGATACCCGCAAAAGAAATTGATCCCAAGTACTGGATCCTTTCCCTCACCGCCCTCGGCAGGGTTGGTCACCCGCAGCAAAATACCGCTGTTACCATCCACAGATAAGGGGTCACAGGAAAATACCGCTTGAATGTTATAGTTAGCCCAGTACGCATCTCCCCACAGCTTTTTGCCGTATGCGGCATCATCCAGATTTTGATTACCGATAGTCAGGCTGTCTACCTCAACTTCAGGATAGAAGCAGAGTGAGGACAGCAGCGCACTGCCTTCCAGCAGCGAGATGGAAAGCTTAGTATCTCCTTTTGGCAGCGGAAGCTTTAAACGTATCAACTCGGGTGAATCAGGCACAAGCACTGCACGAGACGCATACCCGCTGTCCACGGTTATTTCCAGTGACAACCTTTCTCCCGCAGCAAACCGGCCTCTCAGTTCCATGCAGTAATCGGCCGCCTGATCGGAGTTCAGATGATAACAAAGCTCTTCCCCCGCATTAAACTTTACGAGCACCGCTCTGTTTTCTTCAATTACACTCGGGTTACCGTCTGTTGCAAATACCGCCGAGAAGCTCCCCGGAACAGGCTTTGCCGCAGCGCCCAGAAGCCGTCTTTCGCTCCCGTTGGTAAATGCGGTATAACCGGTCTCCGCTTTTGCCCCATCCGCGAAATAACCAATAGAACCCGCTAAGGACAACATCTTGTCTCGCAGTTCAAATTGAGTCCGACTGTCAACAGTGAGCAACAGCCTGTCTTGCTCGGATATGACCCGGATACAGTGCAATGCCAAATGGTTGAAATCCTCCGGCAATGCTGATTCATTTAAGACAGCTCTTATGCCGGATACCATAGCAATCAGCCTTACCTGATTACTGGCCGGAGCAAATTCCACAGCATAATGGGTGCGGTCATGCTGCCAGCCAAACAAAACGCCATAACTTCCCAAAGTATCCTTTGCTGTCGGCAGCAGGTTGAATTCAGCGGTAAACACCGCTTCGGCACACTGCTTCGAAACGACCGTAATAGGGTAGGCGTTCCCTGCCGTCCAATGGTTTCCCGGGGCACTCAACACCAGATTATCGCAAAAATCAGGCATAGCAGGAGCCGTTTGTGCATGCCGTGTCGGCCCCCATACCTTGACCTCCGTGCCGTTCCAGACCTGGCGGTCAATGTTAAGATCCCGGGTCTGGTCCCCGTTGAGGTTGTGATAAACCATATATCGGCTGATCAAGTCAGGGCCGATGACGGTACAGCTGTGTCCCAGCCCGACACCGCTACCCTCAGTATGTATAATAAGCGGATTATTGACTGTATCCTTAAAGCCTGTCATGGGGTTGTCGCTTACAGCCACATGGATACGGTAGCCGTTGCTTAAATAATGATTGCCTGTGTAGGTCATGTAGTACAGACCGTCACGCTTGATCAAATAAGGCCCCTCGGTCCATCCATGCAGAAATGCGCCCGTTAGTACAGGCTCGCCGAACTCGGTGGGTGAAAGCATCTTGCAACACCAGATTCCCTCATCACCTGCCCAGTAAAAGTACCAACTGCCGTCATCATCGATGAGGATCGACCCATCAATGGCATGGGCAACATTTTCGCTTATTTTTTCGAACGGTCCCGTGGGCGAGCTGCTACGTAAAACATAGTGCCCGTGTCCCGACGGTGAGGTGTACATGTAAAAGTGACCGTTGCTGTAGGTGACCTCGGGGGCGAAGGGTACATAGTCACCGAAGGTCTCGTCGGCAATGACCGCACCGCAAGGCGTCCATTCTACCAGATCATCCGAGCACCAACAACGTATGTCCGGGTTTGTGCAATACAGGTAGTAGCGGCCGTTATGTCGCAGGACAAAAGGGTCTGCAAAATCACCTTGCTTTTTGATAGGGTTACGGTAATGTTTATTTAAATGTTTATCCAAATGTTTATTCATTAGCATTATCATCCTTTGATACCACTCATCGAGAAGGACTCAACAAAGTGTTTTTGACAGGTTATGAAGAGGATCAGGATCGGCAGGACCGCAATCAGAGAAGCGGCCATAACGATCGGGAAGTCTGTTTGCTCGGCATAGTAGGAACTGAGTGAGGCGATAACCACCTGTACCGTCGATTTTGACGGAGAGTTGGTGAAAATGAGCGGCCCAATGTAGTCATTCCAGGTATTCATAAAGAATAGGATGACATTGGCCGCGATGGCCGGAACACACAGCGGAAGAAATATCCTTGCGAAGATCCTCGGATAGCCGCAGCCGTCAATCTTGGCAGCTTCAATCAGCTCGGAGGGTAGACCCAGCATATACTGCCGCAAGAAAAATATCATTGAGATGTTACCCAGCATACCGGGGACGATCAGCGGCAGCAGTGTGTCAATCCAATGGAGCTTGGAGTAAAAGATGAACTGAGGAATCAGAAGCACCACCATTGGAATCATCATCGAGGAAAGCAGCGCAAGAAAATACTTTTCCTTGTGCGGAAAATCCAGCTTGGCAAACGCAAAAGCCGACATACTGGAGCTCAGTGTGCCGAAAACCACAACGCAAAAGGAAACAAAAATACTGTTTTTAATGCCGGTCCAAAGAGGTACGATGCTCCACACCTCGATAAAGTTTCGCCAGTCCACAGGGTTCGGAATCCATTGGGGTGGGAACTGGTAGACAAATTTGGAGTCTTTCAACGCAGTAGAAAGCATCCACAAAAACGGGAATATCATGGTGACGGCTCCCACCAGCATCAAAAGGAAAATCAACATGTTGGAAAGGCTGTACTTTTTCTTATCCATTATGATTCCCCCTCGTATACCCATTTTTTGGACAGCTTGAACTGCAACAGCGTGATGACCATAATCAACAGGCCGAATAAAACAGCCGCTGCACTGGCATATCCCATCTCATTGTACTTAAACGCCTTTTGCCAGACGTAGTAGACCATCGTGGCAGCGCTATAGTTGCGTCCACCATCCGTTGTAAAGAGCTGCACCTCAATAAAGGTCTGCAGCGAGCCGATGATGCCCACAACCATCAGATAAAAGGTGATAGGCGTAATCATGGGAACAGTGATTTTGAAAAAGGACTGTGTCTTACTTGCGCCATCAATGGTCGCAGCCTCATAATAGCTGCGGGGAATATTCTTAAGCGCAGCCAGATAGTAGATCGAGGTAATTCCGATCATCTTCCACGCAATCATAATAACAACGGTTCGTTTGATCCACACTGGGTTACCCAGCCAATTGGGTCCCTTGATGCCGAAGGTCTGAAGAAAGATGTTAACAAGCCCAAACTCGTAGTTAAACAACCACTTCCACATAACGGCCAGTGCGACAATGGAGGAGATGTAAGGCAGATAGTAGATAACGCGAAAAACCTTGTTTCCGGGCACATTGCGGTTGCATGCTGCTGCAAAGAGCAGTGCCAGCACAAGGTATATGGGTATCGGCAGCAGCATATAAAAGGTGTTGCCTACCGCCTTCCAAAACTTAGCATCCTTAAAGATTTCCACAAAATTCTGGAACCCGATCCAGCTATGTTTGTCAACCAGAACATTCCAGTTGGTAAAACCGGCGTAGATGCAAAAAGCCACCGGTATAAGCGAAAACACCAGGAATTGCACCATACTCGGGGCAATGAACATCAATCCCCAACGGTGCTCCAAGCGTTTCATCCTGTTTTTATTTGCCATTGTTTGTCCTCCACCAATCACTTACCGCCGAACACTGCTGCCCGGCGGTAAGTGCGCTGCATTAATTACTTTTTGGCTGCATTCTTCTTCTCAATGCCCTTATCCAGCATCGACTGGAGCTGTGACTTGATTGAAGTACAGAAGTCCTTGGCGGTTGTCTCGCCCAGCCAGACCGCAGGCGCGCCGGAGTTGAACTCGCCAAACCACTCGCTGTCATATGTATAGGTCTGGGTAGCCCGACGGCCGTAGGTTTCCACAATGTCTACAAATTCCTGCTTGTTTGCAGGGAGCTTATCCATCTTGAGGTACTCATTCTTGGTCATGTCGATCAGATTAGGAATGGCCTGACCCATCTGATAGTTGGTTCTCTGGGCATCCTCGTCGAAGGCCAGGAATGCCGCCAGATTGCAAGCTGCATCGATGGTCTTGCTCTTGGGTGAAACACCGAAGCCGATACCGCCATACCAAATCGCATTCTTGCCGGTAGAGGGGCTTACAGGCCATGGCATAAGATCCCACTCGAACTTACACTCGTTCCAGAACTGAGCTTGACTCCAAGGCCCGATACCCATCATACCGATACGACCTTCCATCCAGCGCTGGAAGCTTCCCATGGAGCCTTCATCCTCGTTGGATGGGACAACTCCGTGGACCAGAGCCAGGTCGGCTACCCACTGCATGGCCTCAATAAACTTGGGATCGTCAACAGTAACCTTGGTCTTGCTCTCATCCAGCCAGTCCGCTCCATTGGACCAAACTGCAGATTCCAGCGAATAGGGTGCACTGCCGTAGATCTTGTTGGGGCCCTCACCCGATGTCAGCATTTTGGCATTGGTAAGGAACTCATCCCAGGTCCAAGGCTTATCGGAATCAGGAATCGGTACGCCGGCAGCCTTGAATAGATCCTTGTTGTATGCCAGCGCAAACGGGCCGATGTCCTTGGGCAGGCCGTAAATGCTACCCTCTCCGGGAATAGTCCCGTTATAGCGATACATATCGATGGCTTTCTTCCAAACGTTGGACTCTTTAAATATCTCGTTGTTGGCAACATACTGGGTCATGTCGTAAACATTGCCGGTATCGGCATATGTCATGACATTCTCGGGGGTCAGGTAGAAAACATCGGGCTGCTGACTCGATGCAATCAATGCCTGCAGCTTTGTATTGAATTCAGATGCGGGGACATTGTTATACTCGACGTCGACATTGGTATACTTGGCTTCAAACTTTGCCAGCAAGGCATTGAAGGTTTCTACCTCGGTCGGGGAACCCCATCCCATAAAGGTGATCTTGCTCTTTTCACCGTTGGTAGTCGGAGCCGGAGTGGATCCTCCGCTTGCTGATGGAGTAGGAGATGCAGGTGTAGGTGCTGGACCACCGGTAGACCCACCGCAGCCCGCCAACACGCTAAGTGCCAGAGTTGCAGAAAGGGCAATGGCCAATAGTTTTTTGCTCATCTTTCATTTCCTCCTTAATTCATTTTCATTCATTGTTTAATCCGGATTATAACATGTTTTTTGTTCTATATATTTTGTTTGTTTTACAATTATCATCCTATCATTTTCATTTTTTTATGTCAATATAGTTAATATAAAACCCAATAGTTTCAGCAGTATTACCAAATTAAAAACAAAATTGTTGTTATTAATGGCTTCGATAAGCATTTAAAAACATAAATCGTATTCTAATCATCTAGACAATCATCAGCTTTTATGTTATTATCAGAGCAATAAATTTACTTTTTATTACAGACGAGGTGTTTACGATATGCCAAAGATACTTGACCTGAGCGCAGAAAACGAAGAATTGCTCTGCAATGTGGGCAAGGCACTTTCCTCCCCAACTCGGATCCAGATCCTAAAACTGCTCTATTACAACAGCTATAATGTCGGGGAGATAGCCGATAAACTCAATATCCCCGCTTCCAGTACGGCCGTACACATCCGAAGTCTGGAGGCAGCCGGGCTGATAAACACCGAGCTGCAGCCCGGGGCACGCGGATCCATGAAGCTTTGCAGCCGCAAAAACGACTTTCTCAATATCCGTCTGGTAGGCGAACAGCGAAATATCAATCAGGTAGAAAGCATCTCAATGCCTATAGGGGCTTTCACCAACTGCGAAATCGCTCCGACCTGCGGAATTGCCGGCAGCACAGGCCCTATAGGCTCCGAGGATAAGCCCTCCGATTTTTATCTGCCTCAAAGGATAAATGCGCAGTTGTTGTGGAGCTCAAGCGGATTTGTAGAGTACAAATTCCCCTATCCGTTAAAAAAGGATCAACAGCCAAAGAGGCTGATGCTGTCCTTTGAAGCCTGTTCCGAGGCTCCCAACTTTCAGGAGGACTGGAAATCGGATATCACCATCTGGATTAACGGTATTGAGTGTGCCACCTGGAGATGTCCCGGAGACTTTGGCAGCAGGCGCGGGCGGCTAAACCCCGTCTGGTGGGATAACGGAAGCACACAATATGGCCTTCTGACAACACTCGAGGTGGCCGAAGAACACAGTCTGATTAATGGGCAAATCGTGTCGGACATCCGGATGGAGCACCTCAAGCTTACCTACGGACAAACCATCATCGTTCGTATCGGCAATAAACCCACTGCCAAATATATTGGTGGATTCAATTTGTTCGGCGAGCATTTTGGGGACTATGAGCAGGGAATCATCATGTCCGTTGTGTACTAGATATTTCAACCGATAGACCGCTGGCTACATATTGGCTTCATAAGCTGCAGACCTTAAGTTTCTACCTGAGTTTCTTTCAGCTGTGGTATAATAACCTTACCTGTTATTGATACTTCGTATTAATGTAACATACTGTAAAACTGGGAGGAATACACATGGAGCAATATAGCCGGGTGGTCGGGTTGTGGCAATCTTATATCATTAAGTCCGATGCTGATCTCGACAAATACCTTGACAACTTCCGCATTCTTTTTGCATTCCATTCTGGTAAGATTGAAAACGAGGAAATCACCTACCATGACACAAGAGAAATCTTTGAAAACAGTAGAGTTGTGAGTTACACAGGAAGTCCCCGTGCCCTTTTTGAGCAGCAAAATCAAAAGCTGTGCTATGAGGTCTTAAAAGAAAAAATTGTGAAGAAGGTGCCTCTCAGTATCGAGTTGGTTAAGGAAATTCATAAGATACTTTCCAGTGGGACATATGATGAGCGCAGATATATAGAGAATGAGGAACGACCGGGTGAGTTTAAAAAGCATGATTATGTAACAGGGGTTCATGAGGTTGGTTCCTCTACGGAAAATGTAGAAAACGACATGACAGAACTGATCGCCGAAGTAAATACCTATGAGGGCAAGGATATTTTGAAAGCCGCAGCCTACCTTCACGCGAGGTTTGAGTGTATTCATCCCTTCGCAGACGGTAACGGACGTGTCGGTAGAACGCTTATGAATTACTATCTCATGACACATTATCATCCGCCTCTTATCGTGTATGATGAAGATAAGCATGTGTACTACGAGTGTCTGCAAAAGTATGATGAAGCCGAAGAATTAAATCCCCTGTATGAGTTTCTAAAGTATGAAACGGAAAAAACATGGGAAAAGGCCTTAAATCTTGCCGAGGGAATAAAACAGGAACGTAAGGGTTTGTCGGATTTTACAAAGTGAACCGGATAAACCGGAAACCACAGGCTAATAAAATCTTTGTTTGACTTGATGAGTAAAACCATAATCAATAATAACAGGTTTATCGTCGATTTTACCCCAATTAATGGGTATGCCAAAATCACCTAATATTAAATGATGCTTAGCAGCAATATCCTTTAATTCTGCTAATTGATACAGCTGCCTATTATTTTTTACATTAAAATAATTCCAAACGTATGATATGTTTTTAATTTTTTCTGCCTTCACCATGATCAGAAACCTGTAATCTTCTGAGACATGTTGAATTTTAGCAAATAAACAGGAGTCAATAGCGGATGAAATGTGATATTCCGCTTTATTTTGAGCAATGCCCCTTCTATTTCTAGCAACTTTGATCACGAATCCATTTCCTAAATCAAATACTGTTCTTCCTGACCCTGTACCGATACGATTGTAAGTTCCTCTTCTTATATTTAAAATAATTTGTTCAAAATCAACTTCCACATTGATCACTTACATAAAATATGTTCTTTGTTTATCATATGAAAATTGGGACAAACCGGTTACGATAGTTCTGGAATTTATGAAGACAAAAAACTACCAGGTGTCAAAGATTTCTGTAACAAATGTGGATGGAAAATCATAATTTACAACAGGTAGGGACAACCTGGAGGTGAAATCGATGAGCGAACGAGACTGTAGTTTTTGTGGAACAATGCGGAGACTTGTTTCAGACGAAAGAGAAAGGGCTGATTTTAACAGGCGTATGGCTGGCTTTTGCAAAAGAACTGATAAGGAACTGTTGGAAGATATAAGAAGTGAATGTCATGGGGTTTCTCATGCAGAGAGACATGAATGCCTCAAGGAAATGGAAGGACTTAGAGAATTTAGAGAATTTGACAACCAAGAAATGCGGAGAAGAGTCCGGGAAGTGAACGATACATTAAATGTATCTGATCCTCCTGATCCTCCCCCCATTCGAAGACGAAGACGCAGAAGAAGCAGCTTTTTGAGACCGTTGATTGCTTTGTTTTTATTGCGGGGAATCCTCTGAAGACGTAAAAAGCACTTAAGAGCCTTCGGGCTCTTTTCTAATGGATATACTGGAGCGTAAGGGTTAGGCCAAATCTCACAAAGCAATATCTGTCGGACCAAATGCTGCCTTCTCTGCGGTCATTATCGACCCAGCTTCGTTTTCCCGCAAAACTCATGGGTCCTACCCTGTAAATTTCACCGTCCACATGATGATGAGGTCCTAGAAGGTTCCTGTTGCTGCCATAAAGCTGCAGCATTATTTTATTTGTCCCGTCAACTACAAAATCCGTTATGTCCACCCTGTAGGGAGCCCACAAGACGGCTTTGACAGGCTTTTCATTAATGATTAGCTTGGTGAGGACGGCATCCGGCTTACCAAAATCAAGGATGATTCTTGAATTACCCTGCTTTTCAATTTCTACTGAACTTGACAGCTTAACCGACCCCGAATAGAAACAGAAGCCCTGCCTTGTGATATCCCCTGTTTCAACTTTTGAAGGTTTTTCTGTAATAACAAAGGGACCTTCAGTACACAAAGCCCTTTTGTCGCCCTCCGTATAGCAACCTTTACTTATGACGCCAAAATCTCCAACAACATAAATGCTTTCAAGTTCAGTATCAAAGTTTAGCCTATTTAACTCACTTTCATGGACAGAATCACCGAAAAGGATATCATAAACCTTCTGTTTCTGATAAAAGCACCTTTTTAAAACCACTTCATTCAAGCCTGTCTTTACATGGGATTTGATGTCCAGCTTCAAAAAAGAACTGTCCTTCCACCATCCCAGGGCAATATAGTCTATCGGCGTGCCATTCATACAAATATTGAATTTCTCTGCTTCCTCCACAACAAGAAAGAGTTCCCTGATTTGCTCAGGATCAACGTCCATTTCAAAAGTATACTTCAGAGCTATGTCACAGCTCCGTTTCATTTCCAACAGGAGGTCCATCAGCCGGATGACAGGAATGGGACCCTGCCATTCTCCATTATCAATACTAAAGCTGCAGTAATCAAGCGTAAGAGAATTCATGTCCATCTCCTCGACGTTCCAAATACCACGGTGTCTTATAACAGTTTGCTTACAGTCTTTTTCAACAGGCATTGGGGTGTCGCCGGCTATAAACAGTAATGTGTGTGACTGCATAGGTTCAAAATCCAGGCTGACAACGGTAGTATCTTCATAATAAGTAAAGCATATGTTCTCTGCCTCTCCTGTTTCGGCATTAAACCTTACGGCCCTCCCCTTCCCCATAATTTCGACTGAAGCAGTGTAGGCCATCGTTTGACTTTGGTTCACCATATAGAATAGCTGGGTATCTCCCAAGTTCCTTTGCTGATAATGAATATCACTGATTTCATCCTTATCGTCACAGATATACAGCCGCCGGACTCCAAGGCCTTCAATCTGGCATCTGAAAGCCTTTTCATTCTTCCCTGCCTTTATGACCCTGTCCATCAAATCTGAAACAGCAGGGTCCTTTCTGCCTTCTTTCATATAAGGCAGATCACCGGCGCTTATGATGGCGC
The DNA here is from genome assembly GCA_023443745.1 of Bacillota bacterium. GTDB lineage: Bacteria > Bacillota > Clostridia > DSM-8532 > DSM-8532 > DTU059. The sequence goes on along the minus strand of JAEZTB010000027.1, from coordinate 160,588 downwards.
CACCGTTATCTAAAAAGGCTTTCAGAAGATTGAGCGTGCCTCCATCAACGGTTATCATCGATGGAAGAATCACAGCTTTATAACTGCGTTGACCCACGAAAAAGCGGTTTTTTTCAACTCTGCCGTGAGTGCGGATGATTGTTTCATCCCCATAATGGTAGTTTATATGCCAGCCGGACAACAGCTCAGAAACCCATGTGAAATCATGATCCAGTTTGACGATTTTCTCAATATTAGTGTTATCATAGACTATCCAGGCACTCTTAATCGGGTGAAGTACCAAGACCTCCGTCACATCCGCTCCGGAAGACAACAGCATCCCCAGACGTGCGAAATAGTCATTCAAATGATGATATTCCCCCCACCATGGCTGCTGGTAAAAAAGAGACGGAGGATAATCCCTCTTTCTCATGCCTCTTAAGGAGTAACCTTCAAGGTGCTGGCATATCAGGTTCACACCGTTTACAAGCTGCCACTCCGCAATCCATTTCATCTCTTCAAAGCTGACATTCCAACCGCAAAGCGCAAAAGTCTCCGTCATGACTTGTTCTTTCCTCAACTGGCATGCGACGGAAGCTGCCTGTTTAGGCACCACCGGGCTTCCGATCCTTCGGCCCAACCAATCAATTCCGGGAATATGCATGAACTCATAAAGAGGCATAATACCTGCACAGCAATACATTTGCCCTGCCAGGCTGTTCTCATCGACGTAATGTCCTGCAAGCATACAATTGTGTTCATCACACCATTTATAAACCTGCTTTGCGTAGGCTTCGACAAACAGCTCATTAACCGTACCCCAGTAATCATACCGTATTTTTTCGAAGCCCCGAATCTCTGTGACCAGGGCTGGAAGCACATTTCTCAGATTATAACCATGCCTTTCGAAAAAGGAATCCTCGAGAACATAGGACCAGGGCAAACGTTTCCGAGCATATTGGGGCTCATCGGTAAAAAACCCCTTCAGGCCCGTACCACAGTCGTCCCTGAAATCTCTGTAGTATTTTTCATGGGTATTGCCAAGAAAGGCTTTTATTACATCGGCATTCAGGATGTCTACGTAGTATTTGTTCGATTTGTGCCTGGCGACAATTATTCTCTCGCCAGAAAGCCGATAGGCCCCAAGTACCGCATCATCCTGCGGTATATCGGTATTAAGATTCAATTCCTCAAACTCAAGCCATCGGACGTGGTACCGATCTCCCAATTCCGTTACTGCTCCTCCGGCAAAACCGCTTGGAAAGCCATCTTCGTCATACGCCCAAGAATCCAGACCCACCTTTTTTCCTTCATCCATGCATGCTTCTATGCACGCCATCCATTCATCGGACAGATAGCCGGTTTCAAGACCCCCTCGCGCATGCATAAAATATCCTCCCAGTCCGGCCATAGCCATTTGCCGAATCTGTTGTCTCAGGAGTGCGGGTTCCAGCTTGTCGTTCCAGGACCAAAGTGGTATAGGCCTGTATTTTGAGGGGGGATTCTTTAAGCCTGGTAAAATATCTTCCATATCCGTCAACTCCCTGCAAATCAATCTCTACGATTAAGACACAAGCCCACTAAGTCCTCAACCTGCGCTGTTGCAAGACATTCTACCGTGTCAGCGGCACCGTAATATATCTTTACTTCACCGCTTTCCTCTAGGATCATCCCTCCCGGGAATATGACATCATTACGGAAGCCGTTGCGTTCATATTCAGCCTCGGGAGCTATTAAAGGAACTTCAGACATTCCGATGACCCTTGAAGGATTATCAAGCTCCAGCAGCATGATTCCTGCTGTATAACGCTTCTGCCATTTATCCTCCCAGCCGTTTTTACCTCGTGTGCGGTCGATATCTACTGCATGAAAGGTCGTAAGCCATCCGTATGGCGTCTTTATGGGAGGAGCAGCCGGACCTATTTTGTCATTGGCAAACGACACCTGCTCAACAGCCAGCACCAGCTGTGTTTTGCCCCAATAGCAGAGATCAGGAGAGTTCGACATCCACATATCGAAACGGTCGATTCCCCCCCGGCTGTACACCGGAAAAGGTCTTTCCAACCGTACATACTTTCCTCCTATCTTCTCGGGGAACAGCACCATGTTACGGTTATCGGGAGCCGACATGCTTAATATTTCAAATTCCTCAAAATTATCGGTGACTGCAATTCCACCCCGCACACCATGCCGTGTATCCACAGCGAAGCACATATATACGCGTCCATCCATGACGGTGAGCCGGGGATCATAAGCCCGGGTGATTTCATTGTCATGGAGTTTGAAGCATGGCTTGGCTGATACATTCCAATGAAGGCCGTCATCACTGTATGCAACGCCGATATTGGTTCCTTCAAAGCTGTTTCCTCCGGAATAGCCGTAATCGTTGCGGAAAACCATGACGTATTTTCCCTGGTACTTTGCCACTCCGGCATTGAAAACGAGGTCTGATTTATAAGGTATATGCTCCGGGGACAGTATCGGATTTCCCGGATAGCGCTTTATGACCGGACTGGATTTCAATCCTTCGGTAATATCGTTTTGCATGTTATCACTCATTCCTTTCGTTCATTCAAAAAGCATAGCTGCACAGGCCCGTAAAAATGGAAGATGGGAAGCTGATCTTCCCATCTTCCATGGCCGGTTGTTCAATATTATCTACCCAGCTTATTCATAGCATCGATGTATTCCTTCTCAGCTTCTGCGGTTGCCGGATACCATTCATTTTCAAGGAAGGCCTTGAATTGATCCAATGATATTTTACCTATGATGTATGCCACTTCCTGATCGTCCTTTTTCTTTACAAGGTCAGGTATAGCAGCGTTCAGATTTAATATTTTCGGTGATCTTACGGCAGGCAGGTTTATTGTTGTGACTACCTTTGAAGCTGAATCAAGATCAGTTTTGAACTTTGTGTACTTTTCCTGGGTATCCGCCCCTTCGATAATGGAGCCAGAACCGTTAATGGCATTCGCAATTGTCATATAGGTGCTGGTTACGGTTGCAACCTTTTCCGTTTGCTCCTTGGTCCTTGTAATCATCTTGACAGCAGGGTCATAGCTGTCATAATGCACGCCCTTTATACCGATCTGGAAAAGCTGGTTGGCTTCGGCGGTATTGCCCCAGTCAAGGAATTTCAAAACTGCATCAATGTTTTTGCATGAGCTTGAAATCATCCAGCCTCCCCACATGGCGGGAGTAACCAGGTTGGTTGAGATGCCCTGTGAGTTCTTCAGGGGAGCATTATAGGTGAACCTTTGATAGGAATCTGCTGCTTTGGACGAGTTGGCAACCACGGCGTATTGATGGCTGTATCTTATTCCCACCTTATTTTGGTTTATCTTTTCCTCATCAACATAGATCTTATTGATGAGGAATTCAGGATCGATAATTTTTTCCTCATTCAACTGCTTCAAATATGTAAGGTAAGGAATATATCCGGACATTTTCTCTCTTATTTTGTAGTTCCCATCGGTATCCTTTGCTCCGTTTACAATAGGCAGATCAAAAGCGGCAGCTAGGAAATAGGCGGAGTTCCATATTGAATTGGAACCCAGTGAAGGATTGGAAAATGTCACGCCGAAAGTATCAGGTTTGCCGTTTCCGTCCGGGTCATCATTTGTAAACGCTCTTAAGACATTTGTAAATTCATCCAGCGTTGTCGGAGCTTTGAGGCTCAGCTTATCCAGCCATTGCTGGTTTATCATATATCCCCAGTTGTTTACAACATTGGTTCTTGGAACAATGTATGTCTTCCCGTCTTTGACCGATTTAACAGCTTCCCACATATCTTTGGTTATGTTGCTCATCAGATTCGGATAATTACCGACCTTGTCATCCAATGCTGCGATAAGCCCGTTGGAAGCCCATGTTTCCATGTTCGCATCAGCGCCGTTGCCGGCTGTTCCCCAGTTGTAGATAAGATCCGGTATTTCGCCTGATGCCATAACAATTTGAAGCTTATCCACATAGTTGTTTATTGGAGGTGCTTCATATTCCAGTTTCACATTGGCCAGCTTTTCAACTTCCTGAAGTATGGGATTGTTCTCAATGACAACCTGTGCATTCACCCTGTTGAATATTCTGATTGTGACTGGCTCTGCCGGGGTTGCCGCGGGCTGTGAAGCCTGACCAGACGCAGCTGCTGTGCCTGAAGGCTCCGTTTTGGCTGGTGCCGAACCACAGCCTGCAAAGAGCAGGGATACGATCAAAAAACACGCTAGAAAACTCGCAAAACCCTTGACTGACTTTTTCATGTACAAATCCTCCTATGATTCTATTTTATCAAAACTGCAGCGCTGCAGCTTCAATCGAATTAATCATTTCTAGTAAATTCATCCCTTTACAGAACCGACAAGTATACCTTTCATAAAGAACCTCTGCATGAATGGGTAGATGACGATGATGGGAAGAGTTGTAAAGATTATAGCTGCCATTTTTATTGTAAAGGCTTGGACAGTTGCACCATTGTCCAGCATATCCATTTGCCCGTCCTCCACTACCATATCCCTTAATATGAGCATCAAAGGCCAAAGACTTCTTTTTGATGTGTAGATGATCGCTGAAAAGAAAGTGTTCCATTGGCTAACGGCGTGAAAGATGATAAAGGTTGCTATGGCAGGCATGGACAGAGGTATGATGATGTGAAAAAGTATGGTTATTTCATTGGCCCCATCAATAATGGCGGATTCTTCAAGGCTTTCAGGTATGGTCCCCATGAAGTTCTTCATCAGTATGAGGTTGAAGGCCGAGAGTGCCCCCGGTAAAATCATGCTCCAAATTGAATTGTAGATTCCCAGTGTTTTTATAAGATAAAAATTAGGTATCAGCCCTCCGTTAAAAAACATGGTAAATGTGATCATCATCAGGATGGCATTTCTGCCTTTCAGATCCTTCTTTGAAAGAGGGTATGCAGATACAACAAGCAGAAAAATGTTCAGAAGAACTCCCAAAACTGTGATGATTATTGTAACCCTGTAACCGGACCATATGGTCGGCATCTTGATGATCTGTCTGTATGCTGAAAGATCAATATGGCTGGGTATAAGGTTGAGCGGGTTTTGCAGGTATTCTGAATAAGGCATTACCGAATAGGCTGCTACATAAAAGAATGGGAACATGCAGGCCAGGGCGAAGAGTGTCACTACCGTATAATTAAAGATGCCGAACAGTTTGTCTGCTACGCTTTTATTCTTCATGGTTATACCTCCTACCATATTCCGTCTTCTTTCAGCAAAGAGGCGACCTTATTGCTGATTAGAAGGAATATTGTTCCGATTACCGATGTGAAAAGTCCTACTGTTGTTCCGAAGGAAAAGCGCCCACCCAGAATACCGACTCTGTAGGTATAGGTTTCAAAAACCTCTGCAACTCCGAGATTCATGGGGTTCTGAAGAACAAATATCTGCTCGAAGCCGTTGCCCATTATCTGGCCAAGTCTGAGAATAAGCATTACAACTACGGTTGATTTAATACATGGTAGTGTGATATGCCAAAGCCGTTGCAGTTTATTGGCTCCGTCAATTTCCGCGGCTTCATAAAGCTCAGTATTTATGCCGGCTATTGCTGCAAGATATATAATGGTTCCCCAGCCCGATTCCTTCCAGATACTGCTTAGTATTACGATAGGCCTGAAATACTTTTCATCCGCAAGAAAGAATATGGGCTCAATACCTATTTGCTTAAAAAAAAGATTAACCAGCCCCCATGAAGGTGAAAGGAAATTCACAAGAATTCCGCCTATAACAACCCATGAAATAAAATGCGGAAGGTAGATAATTGTCTGTGTTATTTTCTGGTACACTCTGTTTCTTATTTCATTGATCAAAAGCGCAAGAATGATCGGGAAAGGAAATCCGAAAATCATTCTTAATAGGCCCAGGTAAAAGGAATTCCAGAACACCTTGTAAAAATCGCTTAATCCGAACATATACCTGAAATGATCCAGTCCGACCCAATCGCTCGCGAGAATTCCCTTGGCAAAATTGAAATCCTTAAAAGCAATAATAATTCCATACATGGGAATATAGTTGAAGATGAGGAAATAGGTAACCCCAGGTATAAGCAACAAGTAGAGATACTTTTTTTTATTGATATAGCTCAGGATGCTCCGTAGTTTGCTTGTTTGTTCCATTATGCTTTCCCCCAGACAAGTTTGTTTCGCAAGCTCATGCTAGCATGCCAATAACCGCCCGGTATATAAGAATAATGCCCGCCGATAACAATGCACCTGTTTTTCTTCCCTTAATATCAATTTTGTTATCATCAATAATAATTGTTATGGATGGCTGTAAAGTGCTTGAATAATGATTCTAAGCCCATCAACCTATAAGAGTTGACTTGTTGATAGGATTTGGTTAATTGTCACATAGGTAATGATGCTTTATAATGATGTTAAGCCCTTCTAACTGCCATTCAATAATGAGGAGTGGTTCTTCTGACAACAATTCGGTCTATCAAATCCAAAAGCCCAAAAAGAAAAAAAACCTTCGAGACAAATATAATCCGATTGATCAGTACACTTCTGGTTATCCTGTTTCTGTCTGCTATTGTCTTGTATTATTCCGTCATGCAGGGTATGTACTCCGAACAGCTGGAGAAATCAAATGACAGTGTAATCGAACAGGTTGGCATCTCATTTGAAATGATTATGAAACAAATCACCGACGGTATATATAAAATACCTTTATATGATACTGAAATGATTAGCATGATCAGGAGCAACACAGTGGATATGCTCTACCAGATTGATCTGCAGCGCAAGCTGGACAGCATTATCCTTGGAAACAAGTACCTGTACTCTTCTTACCTGTACATACATGCTCAAAACATTGTTTATTCCTCGGAACGAGGAAATAGTTATCCTCTGGATGCTTTCCCGGATCTGGAAGCAATTGTTTTGAAAAGCAAGGGTAACATAAGCGTTCTTGATCCGCGCCATGTGAATACAGGTCAGGGAAAAAAGCTATTTATATCCGTCGTTTGTCCGATTCCTCTTTATCAGGGCAATTATGAAGGACTTCTTGTCGTCAATATAGATGCAAATAAGCTTTATTACGATATCCTTAACCGGATCAAGGCAGAAGAGAATATGAATTTTTATGTTTACAACAAGGATAACAACATCATCATCAATAAAGATGATTCCTTGCTGCTCACCCGGATTGCTCCGGCTGAGGATCAAGGAGATATAAAACATCAGCTGCTTAACTTTTATCATGGTATTGTCCATAAGGAGATCATTCATTCGGCATATTTTTCCAAAGAATTGAAATGGACTTTTGTTCTGGATACATCCATAAAATCGGCTCCAACATTTCTGACAAAGCTTTATTCCATCGGAATAGCACTGCTGGGACTTATGCTGTTTAGCCTGATTGTCGCTGCCTGGATTGTAAAAATCACCGCAAAGCCCATGATAAAGGCATTATCGAGCTATAATGACAAGCTGTGGGTGGATTTTCTTACCGATAATGATATGGAGACGGTTGATTTATACCAGCAGCTTGAGTCGGATATTGCACATTTTAAGTACTCCACCTGCGTTGCAATAGTTCTGCAGCTTATTAAAACGGAGAATAAAAATGGCTTCATTTCACACCTTGCAGTCATCAAATCCATTGTCGCCTCTCTAAAGCCTGCCTGTGACGCAATCGTTGTTCCTGTTCATAAAAACCTGATTTCCGTCATTGTCAATTATGAGCCAACGGCAGATGCCGATAACAGCGAACATATCCTGGACAGCTACGCAAGGTCTGTTTATGATAACCTCGACGAAGACCTCAAGTCCTTGACCTACATAAGCGCAAGTACTCCCAAGAAAAGCGCCCAAATGCTTCCCATAGCATACAGGGAATGCGTAGAAGCCCAGAACTTTAAAATAGCCTGCGGAAATTCACATGTTGTTCTTTATTCATCCATAAAAGGAAATGCCGCCGATGTGCCTTATGATTACCCACTGGAACTCGAAAGACAATTGATGAACAATTTACTGGTTGGGAACCCTGAGAGCTGTGAGACATTTCTCCACAAGTTTTATTCCAGCCTTTTGGATACCAGATACCCACTGTCCGACAATGAAATAAAGAATTGCATATACCAGCTTCAAAACTCGGTGTTAAGATCTGTAAGCAATTTACCTATCGCTATAAAGGTTGACAGCACCATGAACATTCTAAACCTGTTTGACCTGAGGGAAATTGAGAACAAAGTAACGAGCTTTGTCACCAAAATAGCTAATGATATAAAAAAATCCAGTGAGGACAAGGATTCGAATTTACTGCAAAGTATATTTGACTACATCGATAAAAAATTCATGGAAACGGATTTTAATCTTAATGGTGCAGCCGATGAGCTCGGGTTGAACAGAAACTATCTTTCAAAGCTAGTAAAGGAAAAATCCGGCGACAATTTCAACGAGTATGTTTCAAAAAAGAGAATCGCATTGGCAAAAACACTCCTGCACGACAAAAGCACGCCAGTGGAAGATATAGCACACAAAACCGGATTCAGCTATTCCCACTATTTTATCAAGGTATTTAAGAATCATGAGGGCATCACGCCTGGCCAATATAGGGACAAGGTGATAGATAATGATACATCAGGTTAACGGATTTAACCGGCCTGCGTTGCACCTGAGGAAATTTTCAGCAATATTTGGGCTACAGCCATGGCATCATAAAGGCCACGGTGTTCGAGCTCGTTTACCAGACCCAAATGGCGGACAACAGTATTCAGTTTGTGATTGGCCAGGAAGGGAAAATAGCTTCTGGACAACGCAAGCGTATCGATTACCTGGTTAATCAGGGGGCGGCCCAGCTTAACCGCTTCATGCCTTATGAATTTCATATCAAAGGAGGCATTGTGAGCTGCAATAGGGAAATTTCCAATAAATTGGATGAAAGACGGGAGAACCTCTTCTATTGTCGGTGCTTTGTCAACCATCTTTTGGTTTATCCCGGTCAGGCCTGTTATATTCCCGGGTATGATACAGCATGGATTGACAAAGGTTTGAAATTGATCAACGATCTTGTTGTTCAATACTTTGACGGCGCCAATCTCAATGATTTTGCAGGGAGGGGCAAATCCGGTAGTTTCCAGATCAAATGCTACAAAATCCTTTGGTATACTGGACATTATGTATTCCTCGCTTGCTACTTATAATCTTATTTTAGAAGCTTTTTTTAATGCTTTTATGTATTGATTTTTTACGCCGCTCTCTTCCTCAAGAATGCAAATCTCAGTTAATTTTTCAAACAATTCACTATTCGCATATTGAGGGATAACAATGATTCTAGAAAGAGCATAAGCACTGCTCCAACGAACGACGGTTCCAACAGCTTTACTATTAAATAATAATTTCTCAATTGCTTTTTCTAAATCATTGGGAAATTTGTGAGAGATATTCCCCACTATTCTTGATGCCTCTCGCTTAATACTGTCACTTGCAGATAATATATTTTCAACAGCCAAATTCAGCCACCCGATATCCGCTATCTGTGCATCAGAATTTGTTACAGCTTCTATTGCTTCAAAAATAATTGCTGACTTTTTCTCATCTGTTTCATTAATCATGCTTTCTATTTCTTTAATTGTAATATTCTTTTCCTTCAAGGCTTTAATAACAATTCCTCTTTTTTCTATTGCCTTTAAAGATTTATCATTGAGCATGATTAATATATCCATAGTTCTATAATCCTTTTGCAATAATATACATAATCTTTCGTTCATCATAGCATAAAAATTTTGGTTAAAATAGGGGAATTGATTTTATCCTCAAACATCTCTACAATTTTCATTGTAGCCGTTACCTCTTATTCACGCTGTAAAGGAATGAGGAGACTATGACCCATCAGGAAATCATCGACTACTGCCTGAAAAAGCCAGGCGTGTATTTAGATTGGCCTTTTGACCCCGTATTCCCGGTGGCCAAGGTGAAAGCGCCGTTGCAGGATAAAGGACGCATTTTTGCACAGCCGTTCATGCTACGCGGCGAACCAAAGGTGACGCTCAACTGTACACCGGAATCTGCGGAGATTTATCGAAGTGTTTACCCCGGTTCGGTTGTGCGCGGTTGGCATTGCCCGCTTGTCCAACAGCCGCATTTCAATACAGTTAGCCTTGACGGTTCTGTTTCCGATGACGAGATACTTCGCATGATTGACCATGCCTATAAGGTTGTAGTGGCAAAGTATCCAAAATATATACAGAAACAGATAGCGGAGTTAAAGAATGATTATATTTGTACACCTTCACGGTGAAGGGATGCATAAACGCCACCTTTTTCTATGAGTTCATCATGTGACCCTTGCTCTTCAATGCCATTGGTTGACAATACAACGATGTTATCGGCGTTTTTGATGGTGGAAAGCCTGTGGGCAATAATAAGGGTGGTCCGGCCTTGGGCCAGTATTTTTAAGGAGTCCTGAACCAGCCTTTCGCTCTCGTTATCCAAGCTTGATGTGGCTTCGTCCAAAATCAAAATAGGTGGATTCTTCAGGAAGGCTCTGGCAATGGAGACTCTTTGCTTCTGACCGCCCGAGAGCTTGACACCTCTTTCACCCACATAGGTATCGTAACCCTTTTCAAGCTCCATGATAAAGTCATGGGCATTGGCCAGTTTGGCAGCCCTGACCACATCCTCATGGCTGGCTCCAGGCTTGCCGTAGAGGATATTCTCGCCTATGGTGCCTGAAAACATGTAGACATCCTGTTGAACCATGCCGATACTTCGGCGCAGTGACTCCAGAGTAAGGCCTCTTATATCCTTGCCGTCAATGGTTATGGCTCCTTCATTGACTTCATAAAATCGGGGGATAAGACTGCAGAAGGTCGTTTTCCCGCCTCCTGACGGTCCCACAAGAGCTACAGTCTGCCCTTTGGGAATGGTCAAATTGATGTCCTTGAGGACCTCGGTTTTATCATTATAACTGAAGGACACCTTATCAAACTTTATCTCACCCTCAACATCGATAAGCTCCACTGCATCCTTGCTGTCTTCTATGTCGGGCTTGGTACGGATAATTTCCAGGAACCTGTCAAAGCCTGACATACCCCGCTGAAAGGCTTCCGTAAAATTAACCAAACGGTCAATGGGGTTTAAAAAGACATTGATAAAAAGAATATAGGCCACCATGTCCGAGGTGGTGATACTGTCCTGGCTTAAGAATATACCACCAATAACAAGCACGGCTAAGTACAAGACACCTTGAAGAAATTGGTTGCCTGAGAAGAATTGACCCATAATGGTATAGCTGTTCTCTTTTGTTTTTAAAAACTGCTTGTTACCCGCTTCAAATTTGCTGGTCTCAATCCCCTCATTAGAAAATGATTTCACCACACGAATACCTGAAAGACTATCCTGAGTCTGGGCATTGACAATAGCAATTTTTTCACGGTTTTGTGCAAAAACCGTACGCATTTTAAGGTTGTAAAAACCAGTAAAGACGACGATGAACAACATCAAGGCCAGGAGGATTAAAGTGAGCTTCACATCCATAGTCATCATGATAATAACCGAGCCAATAATCTTGATGATGGAAATGAATATATCTTCCGGTCCGTGGTGGGCCAACTCTGAAATATCAAACAGGTCGTTGGTCATACGGGACATAAGCTTACCTGTATTGGCATTGTCATAGTAGGAGAAGGGCAGCTTCTGAAGATGTACAAAAAGATCCTTGCGCATGTCGGCTTCCATACGCGCTCCCATGATATGTCCCCAGGAAGTTATATAATACTGGCAAAAATACCGAATAATATAGAGCACCAAAAGTCCGGCTCCCGATAAAAGAACAATGTCCAGGATATTGCCGGGACGCTTGTTGTAGACCTCATCCATCAGATATTTAACCAATGACGGGAATAACAGATCAATACCCGATAAAATTAAAGCACAGAACATGTCCATAAAAAACATGCTCTTATAGGGCCCATAATACTTGATAAAATCCTTCAGTTTCTTCATTTTTAATATAAACCTCATTAAACCTCATTTAAAGATAATCACCTAATTTTACCCCACAGCAGACGATTTTTCAATTCTTATAGCATTACCTTCTGCGTATTGACCAAGACTTTTGTTATGAAAAATCTTGAATTCGGAATACTAGGGCTTAAATGAGTATTTTAATTTCTGCATAGAATGATGAATTAAAGGAGAAATGAACCATGCCGAAAGTTGAAACAATGGATGGAAACCAAGCCGCCGCCCTCGCCTCCTATGCTTTTACCGAGGTTGCGACCATTTACCCTATAACCCCGTCCTCACCCATGGCCGAAGGAGTGGATGAATGGTCGGCCCACGGAAAGAAAAATATATTCGGGCAGGAGGTCAAGGTTGTCGAAATGCAATCCGAAGCAGGTGCCGCAGGAGCCATGCACGGCTCTCTTGCCGCAGGAGCGCTGACCACCACCTATACGGCTTCACAAGGCCTTCTTCTAATGATTCCGAACCTTTACAAGATGGCAGGAGAGCTGCTTCCCGGCGTCCTGCATGTTTCGGCCAGAGCCATTGCAACCCATGCCCTTTCTATTTTTGGCGATCACCAGGATGTGATGGCCTGCCGCCAAACCGGAGCGGTTCTGCTGGCTTCATCCAATGTTCAGGAGGCTATGGATTTAGGATGTGTTGCCCATTTATCCTCAATCCGGGCACGCCTGCCCTTTATCCACTTCTTTGACGGGTTTAGAACCTCTCACGAGGTTCAGAAAATCAGCGTCATCGATTATGAGGATTTATCAAAAATAGTGGATCATCACGCCATTAAAGAGTTCAGGGATAGGTCTTTGAGCCCCGAACATCCTGTAATCAGAGGAACATCTCAAAACCCGGATATCTATTTCCAGGGTCGCGAGGTTCAGAATAAGTTCTTTGAAAATGTTCCCGATATTGTGGCTGATTATATGCAGGAAATCAAAAAGCTGACCGGTCGGGAATATCATCCCTTTGATTACTACGGTGCAAGTGATGCTGAATATGTGATTGTAGCCATGGGTTCGGTGTGCGACACCATTGACGAGGTCATTGATTATCTATCGCAAAAGGGTGAGAAGGTAGGCGCTATACGCGTGCATCTTTATCGTCCCTTTTCTGAGAAATACTTTTTTGAAGTCATGCCAAAAACTGTGAAAAGGATTGCCGTACTGGACAGGACAAAAGAGCCCGGCTCTTTAGGTGAGCCCCTGTATCTGGACATTGCAAAGCTCTACCAAAAGCAAAAAGAACAACCCCTCATCATAGGCGGAAGATATGGGCTGGGCTCCAAGGATACAACACCCTCCCAGATCATCGCTGCCTTTAATAATCTCAAGGAGAGTCAGCCCAAGGAAAGGTTTACCATAGGCATTGTGGATGACGTCACTTTTCTTTCCCTTCCAGAGAAAGAAGTCGTTGAAACTACACCTAAAGGGACTATCAGTTGTAAGTTCTGGGGTCTGGGCTCGGACGGTACGGTGGGCGCCAACAAATCGGCCATCAAGATTATCGGTGATAACACAGATTTATATGTCCAGGGCTATTTCTTCTATGACAGTAAAAAATCAGGAGGCTCGACCATTTCACATTTGAGATTCGGCCCCAAGCCCTTAAGATCTCCTTATCTGGTCTACCATGCCGATTATATCGCTTGCCATAATAAGTCCTTTATCTATAATTTTGATGTTATGAAGGGCTTAAAGCCCGGGGGAACCTTCGTGCTTAATTGCCCCTGGCTGGAAAACGAGCTGGAGGAGCACCTCCCCGCCTCCATTAAGCGCACTATCGCCAATAATAAAATCAAGTTTTATATCATAGACGCGGTAAACATTGCCTCTGAGATTGGACTGGGCAACCGCATCAACATGGTCATGCAAGCCGCTTTCTTTAAGCTGGCTAACATTATTCCTGTTGACGATGCTGTTCAACACTTGAAAAACTCCATTGAAAAAATGTATGGCAAAAAGGGTCCGAAAATTGTAGAAATGAACAAGGCTGCTGTTGATAGAGGCCTTGAGGCCCTTGTGGAGGTTCAGGTTCCCGAGTCCTGGAAAAATGCTCAAGAGCAAGAACACCCCACTAAGGAAGTACCTGAGTTCATTAAGAAAATTCAAAGGCCCATGGCACGTAATGAAGGCGATGATCTCCCTGTAAGCGCCTTTGTCGGCATGGAAGATGGTTCTTTCCCGTTGGGCACCACCGCTTATGAAAAGCGAGGTATTGCTGTTCTCTTGCCCGAATGGCAGATAGACAAGTGCATTCAGTGCGGACAATGCTCCTATGTCTGCCCTCATGCCACCATACGTCCCTTCCTGTTGAATAATGAAGAAGCCCGAAAATCCCCTCCCACCTTCAAAACCAAAAAGCCTGTCGGTAAGGAATTAAGTGACCTACACTGGCGTATACAAGTAGCTCCCCTGGATTGTACCGGTTGCGGCAACTGTGCCGACGTCTGCCCCGCCAAAGGCAAGGCCCTAATTATGAAACCGGCAGATCAAGAGATTGAGATGGAGTGCGAAAATTGGGAATTTGCCATGACAGTCACCAGCAAGGATGATCTCATGGATGCCACAACCATCAAAGGAAGCCAACTTAAAAGACCTCTTTTGGAGTTCAACGGTGCTTGCCCGGGCTGCGGAGAAACCCCTTATATTAGGCTCCTGACTCAGCTTTACGGTGACAGGATGGTGATTGCCAATGCCACGGGCTGTTCCTCCATATGGGGAGCCAGTGCGCCTTCTATGGCCTATAGTACTAATGCCGACGGCAAGGGACCCGCATGGGCCAATTCCCTTTTTGAGGACAATGCTGAATATGGCTACGGCATGTTCCTGGGTGCCAAACAAATCAGGGAAAAGCTCTCGCTTCTCATTCAGCAGGCTGTGGAAACCGAACTTGAGCCGAAAGTCAAAGAAGCTTTCTCTCTATGGCTTGAAAGCAAGGATGACGGAGAGGGCTCCAAGAAAGCCACTAAAGTTATTCTGGAAGCAATGAAAGGTGTGGATTTCTCCGGTAATCCTCTGCTCAAAGAGATAATGGAGAAAAAAGACTATCTTACCAAGCGTTCCTTCTGGATTATCGGCGGAGACGGCTGGGCCTATGATATCGGTTATGGCGGCCTGGATCATGTTCTTTCCACCGGCGATGATGTCAATATTTTCGTTATGGATACCGAGATTTACTCCAATACAGGCGGTCAGGCCTCCAAATCCACTCCCACCGCTGCCGTTGCCAAATTTGCCGCGGCCGGTAAAAAAGTGCGGAAAAAGGATTTGGGATTGATGGCCATAAGCTATGGCTATGTATATGTGACCCAAATAGCCATGGGAGCCAATATGAATCAGACCGTCAAGGCCATTACCGAGGCCGAACGGTATAACGGCCCCTCCCTCATTATTGGTTATTCACCCTGTATCAGTCACGGCATCAGAACAGGAATGGGCACCAGCATGCTTCAGGAAAAGCGCGCGGTGGAGGCAGGGTATTGGCAACTATATAGGTACAATCCTATGCTCAAGGAGCAGGGCAAGAATCCCTTTATCCTTGAATCCAAGGAGCCTACAAAGCCGTATAAGGAGTTTATTACCGGAGAGGTCCGATATTCATCTCTGAAAACGGTATTCCCGGACATTGCCGATGAAATGTTCGATGTCTCCGAAAAGCATGCCAAAGAACGCTATGAGACCTATAAGCACATGGCGGAATCATGAGGATTGCGGTGTAACAAGGGGACATAAAGTTGCCGTACATTTGTGTACTTCAACTCCGTCCCCTTGTTGCCCAGTTTATGACTTATGTGTATTTGGAATATGATGCACAATTCTATTCCTCACCGATTGAAGCTTTCACGTTTCCTAAGTATTCCAGCATATTGGTCTCTTCGCTTAGATTGTAGATAAATCCAAAATAGCTTGCTACCGACCTAGCTATGGTCTCAAACACCCGGCATGCGGTGAATAGGGCTTCCCACAGGTTACCGTAATTGCTGTCGGAGTAAGTTTTTGCGTACATTTCGTATAAATCCTTGGGCAGGTACTTTTTATAGTACTTACCTTGCATCCCCACCGACACGGAAAAGTCTGTATTTATCCCAATATACCAATCCAGCATTTTATCAAGCATGTCGTGAACCACAACATTGTACATCCACATCACATAGGGGAGCTGATCCCGTGCAATACCCTTTGCCACGTTGTTGAGACACCACCAGAACTCATTGCAGCAGCCTTTATATTGGGCTTCCGTCGGTCTTTTCACATAATAATCACTGTCATTGGAGACCGGTATAACAGGCAGGCAGCTGTCCTTATCCAGAAGGGGAATTGTCAGGCTGTCCCTTGTAAATTTTTCGTGCATGACCTCATGTGTCTGAATGGTCAAATCAATGCGGTTCCCATCCTCAAAAAGCATGAGCCAGGCATAGGAGCAGTTGAAATCAGCATTTATGCCCCAGCCAAAATCGTTACTATCAGGCTCCTGGACAATGGCGATCTTTCCAAATAAGTTGATCCAATTCTTATCTTCCAAAAAAGACTCGGTTTCTGTGACAACATATACAATGTCGAAATCCTGAAATCTATCCTTTTGAACCTTGGGGTTGGCCCGGGAGCCATTCATGTAAACAGCCCTCACCCGGTCATCCTCTCCGGCTACCTTTAGAATTAAGTCAAGCATCTCCTGTTCGGTTCTCAAGATATCACCTCTTTTCTCAGGAATACCATTCCTTTGGTACAGGGCTATTATCTTGAAACAAATCAGGATTATGGTGCAGAAATGAGGTCACCAGATCCACCATACCTTTAGCATCACACAATACGCTATCTGCGTCCCCTATCTTTCCTTCATGGGCTAATCCGGTATAGAGTAAAGCATCTTTTATTTTCCCATAGTTTTCTGAGATATCTCCCGCAGCATTGTAGTGGCGACGCATGGGCCTTTCGATAATCCTATCGGGAGTGATTATTTTAAGCATTTGATGTTCATCTTTCATTCTGTTTGGGATATTGTTCCACTCTTCCACACCGTGCAGGATCGTGTTTCTTTTCAGACTACAGCCCAAAAACAGGATCTTGGCGTTTCTGTCATAAAGCTTTCCCCAGCACCCATACCGTGGGCAGGGAGTATCCCAGTTTTCCTCACCCGATACATAATTGAGCGCATCTCGGCCTATTGCGGCGACAGAATGTGTCGGATGCAAGGAGCGGTAAACATTGGGACGCTTAAAAAATAAGTTTGTGAGAAGACCTACGCAGGATGGCTCTGTCAAGGGGTTGAAAACGGAGTATTCTTCATTTATTTGCTTCCAAGTGTGTGTCGGGAATATCAGAAGGCCCTGGCTTAAATACTCAATAAACGCATCAATTACAGTATCTCCGCCATTTTCCACTTGACCTATAGCTTTCATTGAGGAATGAATCAGCAGGGTATCGGTTTTCTTTATACCAAGCCTGTCAATTTGCTCCATGATAGAATACTTTGTATGCATAGGATTCTCCTTGATGTATTGACGTTTCTTTCTATATCGTAACATATATATAAAACTCGTTAAACATATTCTGTAGGAGACCTACTCACTTCTTTTCTATGTCTGGAATTTTCTGCACCAATTTTTCATTAGCTTCAAGCATTTTTTTATAATAATCATCGTATGCCGGACTTAACTTTCGCATGGCCGGAATGAATACATCATAATACCCGCTTGTCTCACCAAACTTACGAAATAGATTCATAAGTTGAGCCATAACAGAATTTTGATACTCATTGGATTTCTTGAACTCCGCGTATTGAGTTATGCTCTCCTTGTTTTTCTCCCAATAACTCTCAAAGTCTTCAAAAGCGCCAAGCATATTTGAATTTAATTTTTCAATGACCTCATCGTCCATATAACCATCCGCATCGTCTAGTAGACCTTGAAGTTCTTCAGGAATCTCAATGGATTCCATGTTGTCTAAGAAATCAACAATGATGGCATACATTTTTTTCTGCTCATCTGTTTTAATGGGCTCATTAAGAAATTGACCAAAATGTAAGCTGGTATATCGGCCATGATATCCAGGGAAAGCAAGGAGCAGTTTCTCTTTAATCGTAGCTTGTTGATCCAATAAATTCATTTTATCCTGAAGCTCGGTGATATTTTTACCATTAATGAATTGCTCAAATAAATCTATTTTTGCCAACTTAGTTTTTACTTGTATTTGCTTTGATTGTTTAATATTCATCAAAGCAGATTTCCTGTCCTTACTTTCAAACACTATCTTAATCTCATCGATAGATAGATCAAGCTTTCTTAATAGAGCTATTGTTTGTAAGTGCTCGAGATCATTATCTGTAAATTCCCGATACCCATTTCCCTTTGTTATTGGAGTTACTAACCCCTTACTCTGGTAATATTCAATTGCTTTCTTTGTCAACCCTGTTTGAGTGCATATTTCATTAATTTGCATAACTGCCACCTCCTAAATTAAGCTTAAGGCATCCCCTAAGGTGGCAGTCAAGTCATAATATAAAAAAATTTTACTCATTTCTGAATAGAGGTGCGTTCAAATAGCATTAAGGTCTCGACCCGTATGTAGAAAGGGAGCGGTTACTAACAGGTCAGTGCCGCTCCTCATGCGCAGTATTTGCAACTATTTCTCGTTTGAATCCACATGCTCCTTTGCGTTATCCACCTGAAGCTCACTGGGCATAGTCACTTTGGAAATGCGCTTGGTTTTTTCAATATTGGCCCAGGCAGCGGTATCATGCTGCTCGATAGGCTTAGCCATAAATTTTTCCTTGGATCTGTTTTCTGCCATAATAACACCCCATACTTTGATAGTTATTTTCTCTTAACATCCTGCCCAACGCTATCATCCCATATGCAGGACTAATATTAATCCGCAGAGAAATTCATAAATCATGCACCATAAAGATAACGCCTTGCACCACTCTTGTCCAAAGGAATAATATAGTATAGAAGCATCATTTTATAGGTGTCAAAATGGAATACTTAATAAAAGTAGAGCCGGATGTAGATATTTTTATTCAGGACGTGAACCCTTCAGGAAGAAAGACCATTCTTTTTCTACACGGATGGCCCTTAAGTCACAGGGCTTATGAATATCAGTTTAACCAGCTTCCCAAAATGGGCTACCGATGCATTGGCATGGATATGCGGGGCTTCGGCAATTCCAGCAAGCCCTGGGGGGCCTACAACTACGATCGGCTGGCAGATGATGTTCGAATAGTAGTTGATACTCTACAACTCAGAGATTTTATACTTTGCGGCCACTCCATGGGCGGCGCCATTTCAATTCGATACATGGCGCGGCATAACGGTTATGGAGTTTCAAAGCTTGCTCTCTTAGGGGCTGCTGCTCCAAGCGTAACACAACGGCCGGATTATCCTTACGGTGTACCAAAAGAAGATGTCACCAAGCTCATTCAAGCGTCCTTGAACGATCGTCCAAAAATGCTGCGAGATCTTTGCGACATGTTTTTCTTTCAATACCTGACAATGCCTCTCCAGGACTGGTTCTTCCAGACATGCCTTCAAGCAGCCAGCTGGTCAACTGCAGCCTGTGCCATGACCTTCAGAGACGAAGCCTTATTTTCTGATCTCGGCAAAGTACAGGTCCCTACTTTAATCATGCACGGTATCCACGATAAAATTTGCCTGTTCCCCCTTGCTCAGGTCCTGAATCAAAGTATTCGAAACTCCACTCTTATACCCTTTGAATACAGCGGCCACGGATTGTTTTATGAGGAACGGGACAAATTGAACAAGGAATTGGCACAATTTATTGGTTAATTGAAGCTAAGTTCACCTCCTTTCATTTTTTATAATGTAGCCTATTTTTGTAAACATAGCATAAAAAATATAGGATAATTTCGTCAATAATTTTAACTACCAAGTTAAATAACAGCTTGAAGGTACTAAACGAATCGCATCCTACACTGTGAATCTTAAAAAACTTTGCGGACACTCTCAGTAAAGCTGCTGATGCTTTTAGACAATGTAATTTCATAATTTTATATTAAAAAGTCATAAACAATCATAAACTAACTAAAAAACTTCGTATACAGTAGCATTTAAGTCATTTTTATGCTATACTTACACTAAAATAATCTATCTTTTTAGTGTAAAAACCTCAAGAAATTACCTTGAATTATTAGGACCTATGATAATCCTATGGGTTGAAAAGATAGAAGGAGATATTGATGCAGATTTCATATTTTCGCAGAAAAAACATAATAGCATTGCTTGAAAACAACGAAGTCATGAGTGTGGCCGATATTGCCCAGGCACTTGACATTTCTATATCTACCGCTCGTCGTGATGTCAATATTCTCCTTTCAGATGGTACCCTTGAAAAGATGCGGGGCGGGGGCTATCGTGTAAAAGCCGATCAAAAAAGCCTGAATATACATCCAACTGCGCCTGCCGCAGACCACTCAGAAAACGCTCAAAAAACCCTTATTGCGCAAAAAGCAGCGCGGACAGTAAAAGACGGGGACATCATTTTTGTAGATTCCGGTACCACTGCCAGTATGATGGTACAATTTATTACATCAAAAAAGGTTACCATCGTAACAACCAGTATCGGTCTTCTGCATAAATATCTTCCCGAAGCAGGGATTTCCTGTATTGTATTAGGCGGAGAATATTATTCTGAGCTTGATGCCGTAAATGGCCCTATTGCAGAAGCGTTGATTTCAAGTATGCATTTTGACAAAGCCTATCTGGGCGCAAATGCCTATTCATTGGAAAATATGTGTACCTATGTTTACGATATTCGTGAATCACATATCAAACAGCTTGTGAAAAACCGATCCGCAAAGTCCTATCTATTGGCTGAAACATCAAAGCAAAGCAAAGTTTCATTCTTTAAGTCCTTCGATTTGAACGATTGCATCATCATAAACGAGCTCACCGATGATAATGATTTATTGTAGAATATCTGACCTAAATAACTTTTTCTTTCTTCATAAAGAACCTCAACCGTAGTTTTTCTACGATTGAGGTTCTTTTAGAGTACTGACCTTTTTTTATGTAAGGGCTTTTTTATTTCTCACCGATGTATTGGACCATCCATGTGCAATCTTTTCCCCCAACATAGTCTGCCAGTACGATTTCCTGATGTTCTCCCAAAACTGCTTTTCCTCCATGAATAATTACATCGAGAGAAACCCCGGCCAATGCTGATTTTGAGTGGGCGGCTCCAGCTTCCGGACTGCCTTTGGATTCATAGTTGGTGCGAGGAGGAAAGACGCGGGCATAATCATCCAATATGTCTTCATATATGCGTGAATCACCTTTTGATGTTATCAAAATACTTGCCTCAATATCAGTTGTAAATACGACACAAAGTCCTTCTTTTATCTTGCTTGCTTCTACGGCGCTAATAACCGGTTCTGTAATGGCATAAAGTCCCGGTATCTGCGTTTTAATCGTTCCTTGAACCATATTTTTTCTCCTTCACTCAAATTGTTTGAAACGCAGGATATTAGTACAAACAATCATAATATTATAACCTGACTGCTTTTGATGGTGCCGACCCCTTCGTCACCCCAATGTCCTGTTCCGGCCCGAAAATAAGGTTCTCCGATAAGCTCAGATACATATGAAGCAAGAATGGACCCAGGTATATAATTTAAAAGGGGAAGTAAAAACTCATAGTTTTTGGGTGCATCCGGCACTACAAGCTCAGTCATTTCCTCGCTGACGCCAAAATCTTTTCCGGTACCGTTTGCAATCAGCAAAACGGGTCTGCCTATTCCGGCAGCCTGATGTATCGTTTCTCCTATGCGTGTACGATTGTTGTCATTAATGTCTGCCACAATAATTGTGCCGATTTTTTCAGGTGCGTGTGAAAAGTAATTGACATGGCACCAGTCCTCAGAATCAATATGCGGGGCCATTATTCCGGCAACCTCTACAAATTTGGCACCTATAAACATGGCCGTTGAGGCACTGATGTCATCGGCGATGGTTTCAATTGTAGCATAATCCTTCCATTGAATGGCCAACCGGAACATCTTTTCATCAATTTGGGGTAATATGGCCGCATAGCTTTTTGTATAAGTTCGGATGGCATCTGCTAAATTATCCATGGTTCCCACCGGACTGATCCCTTTACATTCTCCCAGATAGGCTGCAAACATCAACAAGCCTGTCAAAGACGCATAGTAGTTGCGCAGCCCCGGATTTGGATTCGGGAAGGCCGGTGTATTGACAATAAGCATAAATTCAGCAGCCTTTGCGGCACGGGAGTCAGGGTTGTTTGTTAGAGCCATTGTCATGCAGCCATGCTTCTTAGCTCTTAAAAGAGCTTCTTCCACACGAGCTGGACCTCCGGACGCACTGATAGCTATTACTAAAGTGCTTGCAGCGTCTTTTTCCGGAAGCTCGATAAATCGGCTCACGTCAATGCATCTTTCAGCTGAAAATTTGCTGCCAAATTTTCCGGCAAACCTTTTGAAAGCAGGAATTACCGCGCGAGCTGCAAAGTATGAATCACCACATCCTGTAAGGATAACGCGACGAATATTTTTTAAACTCTCAGGCGGAATCGATCCTTCAATTCCCTTTCGAACTCCCGCGATCTGATCCTCACACAAGTCCGGTATACTCATGCATTGATTGCGTAAAGGATTTTCATAATGTGCTTTGTCCAACATAAATATTCACCTTTTTCCTCTCTCATTCTTCACTGTACACGCACACGGTATAGCTTCTGGGGCGAGGGCCGTCAAATTCTGCAAACACAATCGCTTGCTGCTCTCCAAGAACCAGAGTGCCTTCCTGAACAATAACCGAAATCTGACTGTTGGTCAGGGCGGTTTTTACATGCCCACCTGCATCCGAAGCAGTTTCTCGGTGTTTAAAATCAACACGTGTAGGCACCATTCGTTCAATATCAGCCATAACATCCCGCCGGATAGCTTCATCTTTTGCGCTGATGACAAGACCTGCTGTGGAGTGTAGCATTGAAATATGGCATATTCCGCATTTCACCTTGCTCTCGGCAACCACAGCCTGTACCTCATCGGTTAAATCGTGCATTCCCATATAATCAGTGGCTAGGCTTCTATTTTTGATATACATTTTATGGACCTCCTTAAATCGCTTTTACAGATCTTCTTTTAGGCTTCTATCAGTTCTATGAAGACTTTTCTCATGCGCGGTCCGTCAAACTCTAATAAAACCAGCCCCTGTGACGATCCCAGTACCATTTTCCCGTTTTGAACAATTAACATTTTTGAAGTACCTACAGTCGCTGATTTTACATGACCCGATGCATCGTAAGGTGATTCCTGGTGCTTATAGCTTACACGCGTGGGAAAGCTGCGGTCTATTTCATCCATCAGATCATCCAGACCGCGTTTATCCCAAAATGAAGTTATGGCCAGCGCAGCGGTGGTATGGGGTACAGAAATGATGCAGTAGCCATTGTTTACACCGCTTTCGGCAACTACCTTCTCAACATCGGCTGTAATGGACGGATATCCTTTAAATTCAGTATTGATATTCAATTCATAAAACATAAGTTTCCTCCACTATTCAAAAATTTCAACCTTGCTGGATGACATAGTTAAAATGCTGCTATCAAAGTATTTTACCGAACGGTCATATACATTGGTAAACGGATCATAAGCATTGAAATACTTACGGCCGGCAAGAGTACAGCAGTAGGACGCCAAAATAGAGGCCGGCACATAGTCCATCATGGGTAAAAGCCACTCAAATCCTTTCGGAGCTTCGGGCAGGGTACATACCGTAACCCCATCAATAAACTCACTTTTGTTTGCATTGGTGACAACCAAAACCGGCCTACCAATTTTGTGCGCAGAAGCAACGATTTCTACGGTGCGGCTAAAACCGGGGGAGTTTTTGTCGGCCATAATAACAGTACCAACTGTTTGCGGATCCCGGAAAAAGAAGTTAATGTGGCTCCAGTTTTCCGAGTCATCATAGACACCCCGTATGCCGTTGCACTCATAGAATTTTTCAAGACCAAAAAGCGCTGAATACAGTTCAGTGCCGTCACTAATAAAGTCAAACCGTTCAAAATCCTTCCATGTTTGTGCAAGCTCAAACATTTGATCGTCAATCTGTTCAAGCACTTTCTCATAACTGTGAACATAGCCGCTGATTGCCTCTTTCCACTCCTTCTCGGCAGTAGGCGGGAGTATGCCCCGTACATGCCCGATACGGCAAGCAAGCGCGGAGAGACCTATCAGGCTTGCGAAATAAGAGCGAAGGCCGGGAAAATCGTTTTCCATGGGAGGTGTATCCTGAAAATAGACTCGTTTGGCAAGAGAGGCTGCAGGAGATTTGGCCTTGTTTGTTAACAGGATGGGGAGTGCACCTATCTTCTCCGCTTTTTCCAATGTTTCACAGATACGCGCTGTTGAGCCTCCGGCGCTGATAACCAATACCAAAGGGCTATTGGGTTCTCCTATACCTATATCCGCTTTTGGTGTAAAGCGATTAAACTCAATAGTTTCAACGGCTTTGCAGCTGAAAACATCGCAATATTTCTGAAGAACAGGCGCCATTACAGCTGATGCTGCATAAGAGTCTCCGCAACCGGTAAGTAAAATATTACGAACATCGAATATTTCCGCTATCGAAAGGATATTTTGAAGTTTTTCTTTACAAAAGCTCCGTTCAAGCTGAATATCCACCAGTTCCGGCAGGCTGAAAACCTGGTTTCTGATAGGACTGTTATAATTTCTTTTATCCATAATTTGCCTCCTTAAATTTGTTCACTTTATAGCTATCCTTTGATTTCCTTCAAATATTGAAGCCGAAGCTTATGAGCATTTTCCGTTACATCGTCTGAAAAGTTCATATATGGACCATACTGTGCTGCGTTATACCCTGCTGCAATATTGGCCATGATCACGACTTCTTTTAGCGAATAACCCTTAACATGCGCATACATGGCAGCACCTGTCGAACAGTTGCCGCATCCGGTCGGATCTACCGAGCTTGCCACATCAATGGATGGACAGAATATTGCTGCACTTGGCGAAACGGCATAGGCACCTTTTTTGCCTACCCGGAACAATGTCATCTCTACTGGCATTTTCATGATTTCACTGATAATATCTTCTTCATTTTCTTTGGGAATCCCAAATAGCTGGGAAGCTTCACTGGAATTAAGAGACCACATATCAGCATTTTCAATCACATTTTTTACCGCGGGCAGCCACTCATCCTCAGACAAATGCTCAGGCATAGCTTCCAATTCCCACATGAACTTAAAGTCATATTTTTCTTTGAGCCTGCTTACTTTTTGCCAATATACTTTATCCACATTTTGTGCCATGTAGATGCCTTTGACTTCTGGCGTTAAAGCTTCTTCTATGTCTTCAGGCCTGGTTTTCAGATAGCCAAGCAATTCCTGTCCAAATCGAGATCGCCACCCATAGGTGCCGTCTTTATGGTGCTTTAAAATATGCTGTGTACAATGGTCTGCCGCCACATGTATGGAAGCACAGGAAAGACCGTTTGTAGTCATCCATTTCCCATAGGAATCAACATAGTCTGCTCCCGCCCGGCACACCAGCTTACATTCCCTGCTCCACAGACGAATGCCTGTTAATGCGAAGAATGCAGGCCCTCCCATATGTATTTCCCCCAGAGTACCGTCAGCCTGTTCCACATAATCTGACATAATGTTTCCGCATGATAAATATTTAGACATTTTAACCCCCGATGTTTTTAAGCTTTGCCCCTATATTCAGCGTAAAGTTGTTCTGCCTGCTTTAAGACAAAGCCCCTGACTTCGGCAAAGTCAGGTATAACGCCAAATTGACGGATATTAATTCCTGATGCGACATTCGCCATGATTCCTACCATTATTGCATCTTTACCCTCACAGTAAGCATAAAGGGCGGACCCTGTCGAGGTGTTTCCGCAGCCGGTGGGGTCCTTTTCAATATCGGTTGGCGCACTAGGCAGAAAATAAGCCTTGTGACCGCAAATGGTATATAGACCTTTTTTACCAACTCTAAAAAGAGTCATCTCAACAGGAAGATGTTTCAAATGCTCAATACAATCTTCCTCTGTCTTGACGTTAAAAAGTGTTTTTGCCTCATTCAGGTTAATTGAAAAAATATCTACAGATTCCATGGCATTCAAGACCAAGGGCATAAACTTTTTATATGAACTGGGCTCTTCTATCTCCCACATCACTTTAAACCCGTCACGCTGTTTCATCTCTTTAAGCTTGCGCCAATAAACAGAATCACAATTCTGTGCAAGATAAATACCTTTAACATTTTGTCCTTGGGTAAACCGGCCTATTTCCTCTGGTGTGGTCTTTAAATAACCAAAATCCTGAAACCAATCGCTTCGGAAATGCTCCACATTTTGGTCACTATGGTAAGTACCGTCTTCGTTGTAAATCAGATAAGAGTGGTTGCTAAAATCACACTTTACTTTTAGTCCATCTGTTATGACACCGTTTTTCTCGATCCATGGGTCAAAAACAGTATGGTAATCTTCCCCAACATTGCTTACCTGAATGACACTATCAGTCCAAACACGAACACCACTGTATGCAAAGGTTGCAGGTCCACCAATGTGACTGCGGTTACTGGAAGTTCCATCAGAAAAGCGCACAACATCAATCATTACATTTCCTGCAATAACATAATCCATAATAATCCCCATTTTCAAATTTAATTACGCAGTAACAAGCCTATTTTCCCTGACGCTTCAGCTTGGCCTTTCTGTTCTGAACGATAGACAGAATCACCAGCCCAACCACCGTTGCCAGATAAGGTATCATCTGCACCAGTTGGAAGCGGAAGTTCATAGTCTGTAATGAAATAGACAAGGCATCCGTAAGACCGAAGAATACAGAGGCCAAAACACTGAGCATCACGTTTCCTGACGCCAAATTGGTGGCGGAAATACCGATAAATCCGCGCCCGGCGGTCATGTTTTGCGCCCAAAAGGACAAGTATCCCATGGACATGAATGCACCGCCCAGTGCTGCAAAAACACCGGAATAGACAAATGCACTGAACTTTACCCTCTTGACATTAATACCGACAGATGCCGCCGCATTGGGGTTAAAGCCAATAGCTCGGATCCGCAGACCGGTTTTTGTACGGAAGACAAATATCCATGTTAGAAACGCAACCAGGAACGCAATATAAGTAAGTGCGTTGTGGCCGGACAAAATCCCGCCTATAACGGGGATATCTTTGATGATGGGAATTTCCCATGAGGGAAAGACCAGGCTCTGCATCCCCTGCGTACTGCTCTTTGTTCCTGTGAGGGCAAACAGGACATAAATGGTCCCGCCCATTGCCAGCTGGTTGAGAGAAATACCTGTCAACATCATATCTGCATCTATTACAATGTTCATGTAGCCCATGATAAGGGAGATGAGAACGCCACCAATGATCGCTCCTAGTACGCCACCCCAAAGGCTATGAGTCCATGCGCTAAACAGCACCCCGATCAAGCTGGAGGACAGAAGAATACCTTCCAAAGCCATGTTAATCTGACCTGCATGTTTGGAAATCAATGCACCCATGGCACAATAAATCAGTGGTGTAGACATTCGTATTACGGAAAACCCAAAACCAATTAAATAGTCTAGAGTAAAAAATGATCCCATTCGTTCACCTCTCCTTTCATTTTGCAGAAGTACCGGCTACTGCTTTTTGGATTTCTTCCTGCTTGGCCACATTGACAATCGCTTTTTGACGATATGAGGACAGGAAACTGCCGGCTGCCACAAGCATGATAATAATAGACTGAATCACCTGGACAAACTCAAGTGGTACATCAGTCGTTTGGCCTACAATATCGGCGCCAATACGTATATACGCTAAAATGAACGCCACAAGAGGAATTAGCAGCGGATTACCCTTAGCCATAAGCGCCAGAGACATGCCGTCAAAGCCG
Source organism: Bacillota bacterium (assembly GCA_023443745.1). Taxonomy (GTDB): domain Bacteria; phylum Bacillota; class Clostridia; order DSM-8532; family DSM-8532; genus DTU059. Next base: position 132,722 of record JAEZTB010000027.1, on the reverse strand, counting down.
TAGCCCGTTTGTGCAAGCCAGATAAATCTGTCATACTTGCCCAATGTTTCAACAGTCCCTCCGATGCCTGCCATGGCACCGCCGATGCACTGTGCTAGAATAGTAACAAAAACAACGCTGATACCTGAGTATTTGGCGAAGTTCGAGTTCTTACCTACCAACCGCATTTGATATCCCAATTTTGTTTTGTACAGGAACCAGTAAGCAAAGATGATCAACCCTATGGCAACAAACAGGCCCGTGTGAACATAGGTACGTTTGATGAAGGAAGTCAACCTTGCCGCTTGTGGTATTGCATCAGAGCCAACAAAGGTTTTCTTTTCATCACGCATCCAGTAGTAGAGAATATAGATTCCGGCAAAGGTCAACACATAGTTAAGCATAATCGTAACCACAACGATATTTGTCTTCCACTTTGCCTCCAGTACTGCAGGCACCACCGCGCACAATGCACCAACCAGTGCACCGATGATGATGAGAAACATGGGGAAGATAACCGGCGGGAGGTTTGGAGTGAGCTGTGTTGCAACATAGGTGATATAGGATGCTGCAAGAAACAAAGCACCTTCGCCAATCAGGTTAAACTTCGAAACCGAAAGCATAAAGCACATACCTACACCGGTACACATGACGGGAATCATATATTCAATCATGGTACCTATTCGCCTTATACCATCAAAAGGCTTGAACATATAAACAGAAATGGTACGGATGGGATCATCGCTAATAAATATAATACAAAGCAAAGACAATATAAAACCAATTAAAATTGCTATAACCGTACGAATCAGATCAAAATATTTAATGACGAATTTATTCAATTTCATATAGTGACCTCACTATTTCTTCCGGAGCCATTGATTTTAACCCCAGCATATATTCACCAAGCTCGTCTTCGGTTACTTTTGAAGCATCCTCAAAATATGCGACTATTCGCCCGTCGCTCATTACAATCATGCTGTCTGACACTTCCATGACTTCATTGAGGTCAGCGGACACTAAAAGAACGGAAAGGTTGCTTCGGCGTGTCAGCTCTATCAGCTTTCCCCTGATAAACTCTGTAGCACCCACGTCAATACCTCGGGTAGGCTGGTTCGCAATGATAATATCCGCCCCGCTGGTAAACTCTCGGGCAACAACCACCTTTTGGATATTGCCACCGGAAAGCTCTCTGACAAGATCATCGGGGCCATTACACTTGATATTGAACTCTTCGATATATTGGCTGACGATTTTATTAATTTCTTTGTGCTTGAGCATCACTTTTCCGGAATAGGATTTTTTATAGAAACGATCCGAGATCAAGTTTTCTGCAATGGTAGAAAACGGTGAGCAGCCAAAGGTCATGCGATCCTCTGAAATATTGGCGATACCAAGCTCACGCAAATGTTTAATAGACATGCCGCGGATATTTTTCCCTTTAATGGTCACCTCGCCGCGGGTAATTTTTCGTAAACCGGTTAATATCTCGCATAGTTCGTTCTGTCCGTTACCTTCTACGCCGGCAACACCCAGGATCTTGCCTCTGCGCAGTGAGAAGGAAACATCATCTAAAAGAGTCTTACCAAAAGAGTTTGTGTAGGAAAGATGCTCGATGCGGCCAATCTCTTCCCCTACCTTCGCTTCGTCTTTGGTAATGTTTAAAATAACATCGCGGCCTACCATCATGTTGGACAGCTCCTGCGATGTATAATCGGCGACATCACCGTTGCCTATCACTCTACCCCGCCGCAAAACTGTAAAGCGATTGCAGAGTTCCTTAACCTCATTTAACTTGTGAGAAATAAAGATGATGGTATGACCGGATTCTCTCAATTGTTTCAACTCAACAAACAGTTCACGGGTCTCCTGAGGGGTGAGCACAGCGGTGGGTTCATCCAATACTAATATATCCGCTCCGCGAAGCAATGCCTTTAAAATTTCAATCTTCTGTTTGATTGCAACCGAGACGTCTCCTACAAGAGCGGTTGGGTCTACTTTCAAATTGTATTTTTGAGCCAGCTCTCGGGTTATCTCAAAAGCCTTCGCTTTATCAAAAAAAGTCCCTGACTTTGTTGGTTCGTTTCCCAGTACTACATTTTCCGCTACCGTAAGCTCGTCAACCAGCATAAAGTGTTGATGTACCATTCCTACACCATGATTGATGGCATCCAAGGCACCTTTAAACTTCACTTCTCTACCCTTAATAAAAATTTTACCTTCTGTCGCGTTCTCAAAACCGAACAAGATTTTCATTAGTGTGGTTTTACCTGCCCCGTTTTCACCCATAAGGGCATGAATTTCACCTTTATGACAGTCAAAAGTAATCGCATGGTTTGCAATAAAGCCATTTGAATAAACTTTTGTAATCTTATCCATTAATAATATTTGTTCAGCCATTGTTTCACCGTCCAATTCTTTGAATAAAGTTCTCGGAAGTGTTGCTTTCTATGAATAGTTGTAATCACAATAAACAATGGTCAGCCGGAGTCAATGGCTCCAGTTGACCATTGTCAATATGCCCCCCCCATTACCGGATATGTTGACAAATGATTACTTAATTTTTACAGAGTCTTTCAGCGCCTGATAAGTTGCATCATCCATAGATGTGCCGGACTCATCAAAGAAGGAGGCTGCCTTAATTTCGCCTTTTTCAAATTTAACGAATAGGTCTTCCATCTCTTTCTGAATATCTTCCGAAACGGTCTTCTTATAAATGTCATTACGGACAAAGGTAGCACCACCGTTAGCAACACCATAGACCTCAACTGTGCCCCAGCCCACTTCTTCGCCCTTGGAAATACGCTCAAGTGCATAGTAAGCCATATAGCCCCAATCCTTGATAGCTGATGTCATGATGGCATTGGCCTGAGCATCGTCTTTTCCTACGAAAGGCTTGGCCATATCTACGTCAACGCCGATACCCCATTTACCACTAGATTTTGCAGCGTCAAGAATACCATAAGACGCGGTTCCTGCTATTGCATAAACGATATCAGCACCTTGAAGATACTGAGCAAGAGCAATCTCCTTTGCTTTCGCCTGATCAACGAAGTCTCCGATGGCACCTACAGCAACTTGAATGTTAGGATTAGCAGCCTTTGCACCGTCTATGTAACCTACGATGAAGTCACACAAAACAGGGTACTCAACACCGACAATACCACCGATCTTACCGGTCTTGCTCATCTTTGCAGCCAGATAACCGACCAGGAAAGAACACTCGTTTTGCTTAGCCATGTTGCCCACCCAGTTTTTCAAACCCTCAATATCCGGTTGATCCAAAGGAGCATCAAGTGTTATATACTTGATATCGGGGTTGTCGCGTGCCGAAGCTACAGCAACATCAACCAACCCTGAACCGGAACCGTTAATGATGATGTCAGGATCCTGGTCAACTGCTTCGGCCATTGCTGCATTAAATTTGGCAGGATCAATGGGACATTCTACATAAATATATTCCATCCCAAAATCTTCTGCGGCTTTTTTTGCGCCTTCATTAATTGCATCTGCGGTGGAGTTGTCCCCTAATTTTGTGCCCAAATAAACGACACGAAGAGGATCTTCTTTAGTTGTTGAACTTGAGGTTGGGGAAGGAGTGGTGCTGCCTGCTGTGGGGCCGCCCTTGCTGCCACCACATGCAATCAGGGAAAGAGAGATTGCTAATGTCAGTACAAGTGCCAGTAGTTTTTTCATCTTCATTTCTCCTTTTTTGAACTTTTTTGAACTTTTTCTGAATTGTTTGTGTAAGTTTTTTTGGTTGTTATGTGTATTTTACCAACACCGAGTCAAATAGTCAATGGGTTTTTTAATAATATGACTAATTTCGACATTTTGAAATTCATATTTTTTCCATTTGACTTTTATTTTTTTGCACTCTATTGACTTTACGTTCAATTTTGAGTTAAATTAGAGCATATATTGTAGCTATTTTCATCCAAAAACAAAGAAAAAAGCAAATGTATTCACATTAAGTTCACAAAGGAGCAATCATATGACAACTTACTTTTCCACCTTTACTTCCATAATCCTTACACTCTTCGCAGCTGCCCTATGGGGTAGTTGGATGCAAGTTGTGAAGTTAAAACGAAATTATCCTATTTCAGGCATTATATTTTGGCTTTATACATTTGCGTTTGTATTTATATGGATTGTTACACTTATTCTATCCCCTTTCTTTTTGCAAGAGGGAATTATTGCATCAACTATGAACAACCTGGATCTGGTCGGTGTAATTCTGTTAGGTGGCGCAATGATGTCCATAGGAATTTATTTGAACCTGGTGGTTATGAACAGTATTGGTCTTATGCTTGCCACTACAATCACAGGCGCTGTAGGAAGCCTTCTTGGGATTTTTACCTCAATATCAAAAGAGGGCTTACCGGACAAGCCCTTTGCACTTACCATGATCATTGTTACCGCCGTCATTTTTCTTTTAGCAAGCTATGTTTGTACATATGCCTCTCAAATGTGTGAAAATGACCGGGCTATAGCAAAGGGATTGAGAAGAAACAAGCAGAAAAGCCCCGTCACCCTACCCATTATTTTAATGATCTTATTGAATGCAGTCTTAACCAACGGCTGGTCTATCGGTACTGCAAGCGGAACAGCTGCCGGTTTCCCCCCTATTTTAACAGCCGCTTACTTATGCACCGGATCTTTTATCAGCGTTCTTCTTATTACAGGACTCACTTTTACTGTAACTAAGCAATGGAAAACTGTTTTTTGCATTGGGGAAAGCAAGCGTCCTATTTTACTCGGCTGCATTTCCGGGCTTTGTCACTATGGCGGCAACCTTATTTCCATCTACTGCATGCCTGCCATCAGCGCAACCATATCCTTTCTTTTCGGCCGTACCGCAAACCTCTGGACCTATTTCTGGGGTTTCTACTATAAGGAGTTTGCAGGTGCAAAAAAGAAAACCCTCATTGTTTTAATCTCCGGAATTTCTCTTTATTTTGTAGGTCTGGCTCTCCTATTCTTTTACAGCTTTTAGGTGATTATTTCACCATAGCTTTGTTATTTGAGCTTTCCGATTTTAGTAGCGTTAGTGAAAAAATATTTTATTAAAGAAGAGGTAAGAAAGATGTTTAAAGAATCATTAGGTAAAAAAATGGTGTTTGGTTTAATTCACCTAAAGCCTTTTCCCGGTACACCCTATTATAAAGAAGGCGATTTGGATATATCTATCGATAAAGCGCTTGAAAACGCCAAAGCATTGATCCAAGGTGGTGCGGACGGCTGTCTTATTCAGTCGGTAGACAAAGTTTACCCCTCCACAGATGATACCGATTATGTACGGGTTTCATCTTTGACAGTTATTGCTCAGGAGGTACGCCGTATGGCCGGTCCAGATTTCAAGATTGGCGTTCAACTCATGTGGAATTGTATTACTCCTTCTCTTGCGGTTGCAAAAGCCTGCAAGGCCGATTTTACTCGCTGTACCGCTCTTATAGGAACAACTCAATCTATTTATGGTACAGTAGAGGCAAATCCCTTAAAGGTTATGAACTATCGTAACAGTATTAATGCTCAAAGTGTAGATATGATTGCTGAGATTTCTGGCTATCATTTTCTGGGGGATTATGACAAGGCAAATCTTCAATCCCTTGCCCGTGGCGCCATGACTGTCGGTGCAAATGCCGTTGAAATTTATCATAAGGATGAAGAAATCAATAATCGCATGGTTCAGGATATCAAGGAGATTTCCAATGATATTCCAGTTGTGCTGGGCGGTGGTACTGATGTTGAAAACGTACAACGCCGTATGAAATATGCAGATGCCGTCCTGGTAGGAAGATGCTTTGAAAATGGCAATTGGGGTGGTAATATTGATGCAGAAATCGTAAAGGAGTACGTAGGCCGTCTGCATTCTATCTGATTGCACCACATAAAAAATTGTGGGCCCAATTACGAGCCCACAATTTTTTATGTGACTATAACAATGTTTTTAGGAAACGAAGGCTTCCGAAGTTACAGAACCTTTGCCGTAACGCTCACTTCAATGTTTCCCCTTGTGGCATTTGAATAGGGGCAAATAGTATGAGCCTCTTTAACAACAGCATCGGCTGTGGCTTGATCAATGCCGGATAGCGTTACTACAATATCAGCCGATAGGAAAAACCCACCTGCGCTATTTTTGTCTATGCCAACCGTAACCTGAACACTGGGCGTCGGGATGGGCATTTTCTTTTCTCTGATAACATGCTGCACCGCACTGCCAAAACAAGCGGAATAACCTGCAGCAAATAGTTGTTCAGGGTTTGTTCCCTCTCTTTTACCGCCAAGCTCCGGTGGAGCAGCCATATCAAATTCTAACGGGCTGTTTTCAACAACAACCTTTCCGTCACGTCCTCTTGTAGAAACAGCAGTCGTCTTATATAAAGCATTCATTTAAATCGCCTCCTGAGAGTTTTATTTTTTTACTGAGTTTTCTCTTCTAATGTCCATATAGAACTATTCTTATGAACAATTATTATCTTATATTATTTATACCAATGATTGATAGTTATTAAACATCATTGTGCTTTCCCGTCAGTCTATAAAAGATGTTCAGGAACTCCTTTTCAACAGCTTCAAAGTCTCTCTGGGAAAAATCATGCTGCACGTTTCTTTCGGGTGGCACATCGAATAAAGTGACACCCATCAGTGTTTCAAACTCATAATAAAGAAGCGCATCATCAACAGCTTTGATGTGCTCCTGCTCTTCCTTTGTTAAATCTCCAAGGCCGAATCTCTCATAAACAAGCTTTTGAAGCTTCGCTTCTATGACAAAATACTCTTGAAGGTTTTGCTTTACCGGTCTTGTTATATCAGATATATAGCTCTCACTGGCATCATGCAAAAGACAGCCAAGCTGTACTCTTTCAGAGTAGCCGCGATTCTTTGCCTCCTTATAACAGCCGATCACGTGCTGAGCAACCGAAAAAAAATGCTTGTGATGTCCGTTCGCTCTAGTCATAAGTGATAGAGAATGAGCAATGTCTTCAATTTTTATATCATCAATATTGGGCTCCAACGGATAGAATTTTGTTTTTGTAAAAGTGAGAATGTAATTTTCCATCTGAGACTCCTTCTTTCATTTAATCTTCGTGCACTCTCTTTCGTATCCTTTATACCGTGTTGCACGGAAGGCTAGCATAAAAATATATTGCTATTTTATATGATCATCCCTTCAATTGCCAGATAGATTTTATGGGTGCAGAGCGCATCGCATATTTCGACTTTAAAAACAAATAATACCAAAAATAAGCAAAATGTTGACATTGTTGTATGTGTTGGATATAATTATTTTGTCGACCGACAACGTTTACGTAACATTCATTTTTATCTCTCACTCGCGAAATCTGCGGCTTTGCTGATTCTATGATGATGGCAACAAAATAAAAATACGGAAGGGTATGTAATATGATCTTTGCTAAAAAAAAGTTGAAATCATTCATGCCAAAATTCTTCACTTCCTCATGGGAAAAGATTAAGAAATCTAAAATCAACAGCATTCGCAATAAGCTCATGATAACTTTTGCCATCGTTACCGTACCTATTTTTATCTTGGGGAGTTTGTCCTATTCAATTTCTGAGGAAGCCATTGAAAAAAAAGTAACACAATCTACTGCTGAGACCATGAAGCAAACCGGAAATTATCTCAATCTTCTTTTTTCAAACATTGAAGATCTATCTTTCCAAATATTTAGTAATACTAATGTTCAAAGCTTCCTTGACTCTCCTGATGAAGATATTGTTAAGAATAAAACTATTGCTCAAGAGTACCTCAATAACATTTCGTTCAACAATAAATTCATCTCCGGTATTTCTCTCCTAGGGCATGGTCAAAGGACATATTCCTCAGGTGATTATAGTTTTATTAATTTTGACCTGTCTTCCATTAAAGACAATGAAATCTATAAGAAAGTTGAAGCCAATAGAGCGGTCCATTGGCTGGGGACCCATGGTGCCATAGATCAACAAAATAATCAAAAGAACCTGAAATATTCAGCCAGCGCAGTACGCTCCATTTCCAGCATGATATCCGGCAATCTAAATGGAATCCTTTTTATTGACATTAAGCAGCAAGCCATCTTCGATATGCTAAAGCAAATGGATTTGGGACAGGAAAGTGAAGTCCACCTCATCAGCCCGGACGGACGGGATATTTCTCCTGCCCTAAGCGATGAGGACAATGTTAAAGCCAATCGCTCCATTTTTATCGAACAGGAATTTTTTACAAAAATTATTAATGCTGAAGCTGAACATGGATACGATTTTATTCCCTATAACAATACAGACTATCTTATGGCATATAGTAAAATTGGAAAAACAGGATATACCCTTCTTAGCCTGATTCCAAAATCCATTCTTTTAGCAGATGCAAAAAAAATACAAGAGGTTACCAGAATATTTGTAGGTATAGCCGGACTTTTTGCCATTGCAATTGGCTGGTTTATGGCCAATGGTATGGGACGAACAATTCAGCATATCATTCGCACAGCCAATCTTGCAGCATCCGGGGATATGACTGTTGCTTCCGTATCCAAGCGCAAGGATGAGCTTGGTGTATTGACTAATAGAATCAATGTCATGATCTCCAATACAAGAGAATTAATCGAACAGGCCTCAACGATATCCGAAAAGGTAGCAGAATCTTCTGTCACGGTTTCATCAACTTCCCAGAATGTAGCGCTGGTCTCCAATGAAATAGCCAATGCTATTCAGGAAATCTCGCGGGGTGCCATGTCACAGGCATCTGACGCAGAGCAGGGTGTGCAAATGATTACACAGCTTTCAAATATGATCAATCATGTGTCATTGAACACACAGGAAATTGGGAAGCTCTCAGGTGAAACAAAGCTTTTAACCGGAGAAGGTCTTCTTTCTGTCGAAAACCTGGAGTCGAAATCACAGGCAACTACAAACAATGCACAATTGATTTTCGCTGATATACAATCTTTAAACGATAATTCAAAATCTATCGGAAAAATTGTACAAGTCATGAAAGGGATTGCCGACCAGATCAACCTGCTCGCTTTGAACGCCGCCATAGAGGCTGCCAGAGCGGGTACTGCCGGAAGAGGCTTCGCAGTAGTCGCCGATGAAGTCCGGAAGCTTGCTGAGCAATCCTTGTCGGCATCCCAGGAGATTTCGTCCATCGTTGAAAACACAAAGCTCCAGACCGCAAAAACGGTCAAAAGAACGTCAGAGGTGGAAGAAACCCTGAAATCCCAAAATGAAGCTGTTGCAAATACGCTTACCATCTTTAAAAGAATATCAGCTGCCATGGAATGCCTTACCGAACGCGTTGAAGATATTTCCGCTGGTGTGAGCGATATGGGACAGTATAAGGAGCGGACAATTTTATCCATTGCAAATATCTCCGCGGTTTCAGAGGAAACAGCTTCATCCTCGGAAGAAGTAAGCGCATCCACAGAGGAACAAACCTCCAGCATTGAAGAATTGGCCTCATATGCCAAGGATTTAGGAGCAGCTGCGCAGAGTCTTTCCGAAGCCCTCAACCGATTCAAGATCAAATAAATACACAGTAAGTTTATTGCATGCAGGCTTGATCATTCCATACTGCAACCTTGTCCCTTAAAGTCATACCCACCACCATCGAAAACGTTTGCGTTTTTATTTGTGTTAGTATATAATTTAATTATTGTTTTAATATTAGGAGGGGGCAAATATGGCACATAGTAAATTTGATACCTTCATACTTGGACAGATTTCCAAAGATATAAACATTGATTACGACGGAACACTGAGGGAGGAATTTGGAGGCGCAGTTATTTATTCAGGCTTTGCAGCCGCAAATATCGGTCATAAGGTGGCCGTTCTACCCAAGGCTGATACGAATGATGTCAACTTGATAAAGGCTTTTGCCGAAGCTAAGGGCACAACGGTGTTTCCAGTACATTCAAAAAACAGTACCTCTATTAAAAATCAATATCATACCGCCGACAGAGAACGAAGAACATGCACCGCTATAAGTGTTATAGAGCCTTATACCGTAGCTGAGATACCTGATGTCGAGTCAGAAATTTTTCATGTTGCAGGTCTTATGTACGGCGATTTAGGCGGAGACATTATCGAATATGTAAGCAAAAAGGGCAAGGTTGCGGTGGATGTGCAGTGTATGCTGCGCTGCGTTGAAAACGGCAGTATGGTATTTCATGATTGGGCGGACAAGAAAAAATATTTACCCCTTATTGACTTTTTAAAAACAGATGCTGCTGAAGCTCAAATTATGACCGGGCTAGAGGATAGAGCTGAAGCGGCCAAGATTCTATACTCCTGGGGAGCAAAAGAAATAATGATAACCCATAACACGGAAGTTCTTGTATATGACGGTATAAAGATTTATACTGAGCCTCTTAAGCCACTCAATCTTTCAGGCAGAACCGGAAGGGGCGACACCTGCTTTTCCGGTTACATAACTGAAAGAATCACTAACGGTATTGAGCATTCCTTAAAATTTGCAGCTGCTCTGGTCTCTTTAAAAATGGGAATCCCCGGACCATTTAAGGGTACAAGGAATGATGTTTTTGAATTCATCAATAAATACTATGAATAACCCTCGAAAGCTTTGCTTTCTATAAGCCTTGCAGTTCGTTTATTTGTGAACAGCTAAGGAGCAATCGAAATATAACTTCCGATTCATTCGGCGTAGGAAGCTATATTTCGATCATCCCTAAAATGAAAAAGTAAGTGATGTGAATGAAAAAATCATGATAGGACTTAATATTTATGCAGGAATAAATGTAAACGCTTTAGAGGAAGAGCTGGCATCGGTCAAAGAATGGGGTTTCGATTGCGCCGAAATTGCCCTGGACGCTTTCCCTTTAATTATTTCGGGAAAGCAAAACAAACCGTTTGTGACCTATGTGGCCTCTATTCTGGAAAGGGCGGGACTTCATTATTCTGCACACATCGGTGTGGGTCTAAATCTTAGAAGCAGAGATGAATACCGCCTACATATGGATACGCTATTAGCCTCCATCGACATATGTGCGGAGCTATCCTTGAACCCTCTGGTGCTTCACTTTGAACAGGCTTCACATGACTCCGAAATTGAAGCTGCATTTATAGAAGGGCATAAAAAAGCAGCATGCTACGCACAAGAGAAAGGCATCATGCTATGTCTCGAAAACATAGAAGTCGAACATTACAAGCCTGTACTAGAAGCCGTAAAGCTTATTAATCTTGCTAATTTCAAAATGAATATTGATTTAGGGCATATGTACATTGCATCAAAGTACTTTGGATTTTCTTTTGAAGAAGCCATAAAGGAATGTGCACCCTATGCAGGCCACTGCCACCTCAATGACAATACCGGCATTTTCGAGCCGATGCGCATTGAGAATTTTGACCTTTATCGCGGGCTTCCAATGGGATACCGCATTACTTTTGGAAGGGGGGATATCCATATGCCGCCCTTCTACTGTGATGTACCTATTGAGTTTTCGGTAGAGACTCTAAAAGCTTCAGGATTTTGCGGAAAATACATATGTGAGTATCAAAACAGACTTTTTACTCCCTTCAACAAGCAAATTCAGAAAAAAATACGAGAAGTCATAGAGCGCTGACTTGAAGCACTATTAGGGATGATCGAAATTAAACTTCCTATAGATCTTCCGGCGAAAGCAAAAGATTTGTATATGTTTTGCCAAAAGAAACGGAAGTTAAATTTCGATTGCTCCTTAATTGACAGCATTTCTTTTATGCTATAAAATTAGTCCGTTAAATATTTATAGCTATTTTATTTACAGGAGCCTCATGCTGATGGATAATATAACGATTAAAGATATAGCTAAAATAGCAAACGTTTCCTATGCCACTGTCTCCCGTGCCCTCTCCGGAGCTTCAGGCATAAGTGAGGAAACGCGAAGCAGAGTGCTAAAAATCTGCGAAGAATTAGGATATACTCCTAATTATGCCGCGCGCTCCATGGTAACAAAAGCAACCAAATTAATCGGTTTGATTGTACCTGATATTTCCAACCCGTTTATGTCCGAAATGGCTTTCAACATTGAGCAATTCGCCAGAGAATCAGGTTACCATATCATGTTGTGTAATACGGAAAACAACGTCGAGCAGGAAATAGAAGTGTTTAAGCTGCTTATGGGACGTAAAGTGGATGGAATCTTAATTTTCCCTACCAGTGCCCAATCTCATAAAATGCTGGAATCGTATTTAAACAAGCTTCCTGTGGTTTTCGTAAGTGAAAATCTCCGTGACTTTCCCGCAAGTTATGTCACTGTTGATAACCTGATGGGAGCAACCATCGGTACTGAGTATCTGTATTCTCTGGGTCATCGCAATATTTTGTACTTTGGAAGACGCGTTAACCATCGGCTTCGTTATGAGGGATACGAATCTGTATGCCAAAAGCATGGCCTTACACCCTATTTCCTTGACAGTCCCTACCCCACTGACGCCATCCAGCATGGCTATGATATGGCAAGAGAACTGTTCAAAGCGAACCCCAAGCTTCCTTATACGGCTATTTTCGCTTCCACTGATTCAAATGCATTAGGTCTGCTGAAAGCCGCTGAAGAAGTAGGTCTTCGTATTCCGGAAGACATTTCGCTTCTCGGATTCGATAATATTCCTTACAGCGGGTTGCCTAAAATTATGCTTTCAACCATAGAGCAGCCTTATAAGCTTATGGCCACGGTAGCAGTCGACATGTTGATTGACAAGATCAATAATCCGGATTTCGGTTATTCCCATAAGGTTCTTTCCCCTAAGCTTTTAGTTCGTAAATCATGCCAAAAAGTACGGTCCTGACCTTAAAAAAATGGGGTGTAAAGCTCAGACGATCTTTACACCCCATTTTCTTTATATACCCTATTTCAATCTAAAAGCAGCTCTTTCCTTATGCTTTTATCTCTGCCAATTTCACCGGTCTTCCCTCAGCCAGCGATAATTTTGCCGCAAGACCCATCCTGACAGGCTCAAGACCGTCATATACATCCACCTCAGTGGGTATATCCTGCTCAATAGCTTTAATAAAAGATATGATTTCATCCTGATAAGCTTGCATGTACCGTTCGAGGAAGAACCACAGAGGCTTCTCCGCATAAACTCCTTCTACGGTGCTTATGACTGAAGTGGAAGGTAAATCATTGGAAACGGCGACACAACCTCGGCTTCCGAAAACCTCAGCACGTTGGTCATAGCCATATACGGATTTGCGTGAATTATCGATAACACAGAGCGCGCCATTTTTCATCTTTATGGTGACAATAGCTGTGTCAACATCACCCGCTTCACCTATGGCCGGGTCTATCAAAACCGCTCCCGAAGCATATACTTCAACAGCATCGGAGCCTGTAAGATAGCGCACCATATCAAAATCATGAATCATCATATCCATGAATATGCCGCCCGAAACCTTAACATAGGCCACCGGTGGGGGCTCGGGATCTCTTGAGGCTATTTTGACAATATGTACATTGCCAACCTTCCCATCGGCTACGGCCTTCCTGACAGCACGGAAATTATGATCAAACCTTCGGTTAAAGCCTACCTGATACTTAAGACTTGTACCCTTTAAAGCGTCTATGACCTCACGGATCTTATCCAAATCATGATCGATTGGCTTTTCGCAGAATACATGCTTACCTGCCCTAATTGCCTCTAAAGAGATTGCTGAATGGGTGTCGGTTGACGAGCATATTAATACTGCTCCAATATCCTTATCCTCAATTATCTTCTTATAATCGATATAAACATTGGGAATGCCCACTGATTTTGCCCATTGTTCAGTTTCCTTGGTCATGAACGGATCAGCAATAGCTTTGATAAAAGCTGAGTCCACTCCTGTCAATATGCTTTTTGCATGCACTTTTCCAATCCGGCCGGCACCTATTATTCCGATATTAATCATATCATCAATCTCCTCAAATATTAATTTACGATACGCTTTAAACTGGCGGCAAAGTTTTCCTTGACGTAGTCCTCAGAGGGTATTGACAGTGTTTCAAGGGCATATGCACCTTGATAGCCTGTATTTTGAATAGCCTCATAAACCCTATTGAAATTGATTACTCCAGAACCCGGCAGTCCCCGATTGGAATCCGCAAAGTGAACATTTGTAATCCTACCGGCAGCAGCATTTATGGCATTAATCATCCCATTGTCTTCCAAATTGGAGTGATAGGTATCATAAAGCAGCCCCAAATTTTCAGGATTGCCAAGCTCCCTCAAAAATTCCAGCGCTTCATAAGTACTGTTGATTAATGTGGTTTCTGCCTTACATATAGGCTCAATCTGCAGTATAACATTTCGCTTGTACGCATATTCCACACATGGCATCAACGTAGTCTTGAAATTATCCAACAGTACAGATTTTTCGCCTTTTTCCAGTTTCCCTCTGATGAGTCCGACTGTAACACAGGGATGCCCCAAGCATGTGGATAAATCGATATGCTGCATTAATATCCGAGTGGCACGATGACGGATATCTTCATCAAATGAAGACAAAAACAAACCTTCCAAGCCATAGATCTGACCGGTAGAAAGGGTTGTCGCAGTTAAATGATTGGATTGGAGCTGCTTGAGTAGCTTTGATGCATCGACTTTTGCCGGGAAGGCAATAGCAAGCTCCACACCTGAAAAACCCTGCGACCCTAAGAATTCCATTGCAATGTTGAATTCATCAGCTTTAAAAGGTGAAAAAACTGTATCAAACTGGTAAGGAACAGTTTGTGATATTTTATTCATAACAGCTCCTGTATTGTAGAGTGCGTTAGGCTGCAGCAAATGCTGCAGCCTATTGCTTTGAAATAATTATAGTTTTGTAAACGGACCCCTCATTGGAATTTCATATACACTCTTCCAGCCCTCGGAGAATGGTTCCTTAAGATAAGGTGCCATTTCCTCTTCGGTACGTAGCGTGGTTTTCTCCACGGGGGGTACCTTTCCTACAGGGAATGCGTCCAATATCTGATCATTTACAAGAGTCAAATATTTGAGAATTGCCACTATCGGGCGCTTTGCCTTCCGGGCATCGGCAATGGTAGGTGTACCTACAACGCCTTCGCGGTTTGTAGCCATCTCTATGGAGCTTTGACCTTCGCCTTCACTCCAGCGGTGTGGACGGCGATATGGCTCAAT
The DNA here is from genome assembly GCA_023443745.1 of Bacillota bacterium. Classification (GTDB taxonomy): domain Bacteria; phylum Bacillota; class Clostridia; order DSM-8532; family DSM-8532; genus DTU059. The sequence goes on along the minus strand of JAEZTB010000027.1, from coordinate 117,629 downwards.
AGACTTGTCAAAATGTCCGTCAGGAAGGTAGCTCTCTCCCCATTTATCCTCTGCCACGCTCATTTTGATCATGTCCTTGAACAACAGCAAACCAACGGAAGTTTCGCATTCATCGGCATGAATAAAGGTGGTGTCAAGGCTATCAGGCTTATTATTGGGAATAAAGAACTCACGTACTGCACGATGCCACTCCATGGTTCTGAATATACCAGGGAGCTGGAAGCGCTTACAGAATTCCTGAATAGCGCTCTCAAGCATCCAAAGATGTCCATGGTTGTTGATTAGGATAATTTTGCGGAAACCATCGTTCCAGAAACCGAGCATCATATAAATCAAAGTTTCTACAACGACTTCATGAGGCATATTAACTGTTCCGGGCATACCGATGTGGTGATAGGGGTGTCCGCCATAGTTCAAAGCAGGAAATGCAATGTTGATCTCTCTGCCTTGCTTCGCTGTATAACGGCGTACACCTTCGAGTATCTGGGTAACCATGAAGGTATCAAGGCCTGTGTTGGCATGAAGGCCATGGTTCTCCGTACAGCCGATGGGTACAAACAGAATATCGTTCTTGCGACGTTTTTCAATAACATCGGCGCGGGGTGTATTCTGAATGTAAGTTCCCGCTTTGCCAAGCTCAGATTCTGCAGGAATTCCATATTCCTTTAAAACCTCATCCAACTGAGCCTCGGTCATGTCCCAAACTTCTTTTTTCAGACGGCCCACTTCATTGTCCTCGAACAGGATGCCGGGCATATCTGTGGTAATCCAATTTATTTTTTGTTTTGCCATGGGAGCACCTCCTTATTAATCCATTACGCATGTAATCTTACAGTTTTTACGGTCTGTTTGAAGCGCGATGACATTCTCAGGTACTTCATCCAACGTGATTCTCTTTGTGATCATAGGGGTCATGTCCATTCCGGCACCCATACACTCAATAACACGCGGGAAGTTTCCATCTCCTGAATGGCCTTGAGCACCAATGATACGGGAACGGCGAACCTGTAATACTTCACCTGTTACAGGCATTTTTGCTTCAGCACGTGCTACAACAACAACGGTGGAGTTGAGGGTTCTGCCTTCCCAAATAGCCTTTTCGATTCCGGGATACACGATAGTAGGAAGACCGGTTGCTTCCAGATACAGGCTTGCGCCCATACCGTTCGTCAGTCTTAGCACTTCGGTTGCAAAATCTACCTTGGTTGGATCAATAACGTAATCAGCACCTAGTTTACGGCCAAGTTCAGCACGATCAGCCTGTGGCTCAGAAAGGATTACCCTGGCAGCTCCCTGACGCTTTAAAATGGCACATGCTGCAAGTCCGATGGGACCTCCGCCGCAGATGACCACGTTATCACCGGGTCTGATGCCGCCGCCACGTTCAATAACTGCATTGTAAGCTACTGAAGTAGGCTCTACGAGGGAACCGGCAAGGAAGATATCCTTTTCGTCCTTATATTGTCTGCGCAAAGGCTCAAGACTCCACAGGCAACGGTCGGGCAGCACGATATATTCACTAAATGCGCCATTTACATTAAAGCCTATTTCATCAAGTCTTTCACAGTGATTGGGTTCTCCATCGGCACAAGGTTTACAGGAACCGCACCACAGCATTTCTTCTGCACAAACAAGTTCTCCGCCCTTATAAGGCTTGTTGGTATCCTTATCTTTAGCGCCGGGTCCACCCTTTACTACTACGCCTGAAAGCTCATGTCCGAGTATGCAGGGGAATCCTGTAAGACCGGGATAGAATATGTAACCATCTTCTTTGGCTTGAGCCATATGAACGTCACTGCCGCATATTCCGCAAGCCTTAATCTTGATAAGAACTTGCCCTGGTCCGGGTTCAGGAATGTCATAATCACGGATTTCAATCTTGGGATCTTTCCATACGAGACTTCCCAGATAAGTCTGGACTTTGTCAATGTCCTTTGAGCCAAGCTTAAATTCTGGTTTTGGCGCCCATGTTGCATCCAAAGTTACGCCTCTCATTTTTTTCATACGACACACTCCTTTTAATTATAATTTTAATGTAAGTATTGGTAACGGCTTACACCGGTACTGCTAATTCTGGGATAATTTCGCAGCAAATCAACTCCAAATGCCTGCCTATATGGATTTGTAGCCTTTCTGCATAGGTCTCCTGATTTTCGTCCAATATTTTATAGAGCTTTTCTCTGAACACCCACCGGCCTGCTGAATCCTTTTCGCTGAGAATAAGGCCATATGTAATATGAATAAGCTGACGCGCGTCATTTTGCATGAATAGCAAAGGAAGCTCTTCATTCGTAAGGTCATCCACATTTGGTATTTTGGTCAGATCCGTTGTAACATGATAATACTTCTTCGCCTCGCTAAATACTCTAAGGGCAAACTTATGAACCTCCCGATAAAAGCCCGGTTCCTTCAATGCCACAACATGCATGGCCTCCAGCCAGTTTGTACCGGCAGTTTTAAGATGGAACACACCCTTGGTCAGGCGTCCTATAATCGGAAACACTGAGAATTTATCTGATCCTGAATGGATGCTCAGCTTATACCCGAAATGTCTGGAAATAGTGGCATGATCCTCAAATTCGCGCTCAAACTGTACTAAGTCGCCAATATAATCCACACCTTTTTGAAATTCGCCGCAGAAACGCGGGGCGAGAGTGGCAAACTTTATCTTTCTGCGTTTAAGCTCATTAGCTACAAAGAAATGCTGTAACGGTGTGGTGGGCGTCTCTGTCTCATCAATTGAGATTTCAAAATCCGCTTGATATTTTCCACTTGCAAAGAAGCTCATGTATATTGTGCAAATGAAATCAATGGCCTTGCCATATATCAGAACGATGCGTTTAAATTCCGCCTCAGTAAAATGCAATTTCTTACCTTCCCCTATATCGAAACTTTTATCAATATAGAGCGCTTCCATTTCCGTGGGAGCATATTCCTTGTCAACCTGGGAATCACTCATGGAAGCAACATCTTTTCTTATGTGTTCGCTGCAATCCAGCGTTATCATGGTATAGCCGCAGGAAAGAGCATACCGCACTTCATCAGGTGTTTTCAGATGGTCGCCGTCAGCACCGAACCCCTTTTTATAGCCATACTTGAAAACTGCAAAAGTAACAACATCCAGCACTTCTTCATATGTACGGCCTGTGAGCTTAAGCTCACGTATGCTCTGCTGTGCGAACACCGGAAAGACATCATCATGTTTTTCAAACACTCGAATATGGCCTGTTGTTGCAACCCCCAAGCGATCTCCTACACCCATGGTTCGCACATTTTCAAGCACACGCACTGGTGCGGTAAACGGAAATAGTTCTCTTAAGACGCAAGCATTATCATGATTGAGTTCAGCTTTAATTTTCCTGTCGCCTGAAACGGTAAAGGATTCACCAATAAATCCCAAGGATTCATCTGCTATAAGCACATCTTTACCGTCCACATTGGTCATGTAAACGTTTCCCTTCTCGGTTTTATTCATGGAAAGTGGATACACACATCTCATAAATATAATCCTCTCATCTTTTTTAGTGGGGAACCTTTACGGGTCAAGCTCTTATAATATGTTTATTGTACAAAGATTTGAATTAGAAATAGATTTAACAGTGTTTAAACAAAGATGATTTTCCTTTTGCAAACGTTTACGTTTTTATTATAACCAACTTGTTTCTTCCTGTCAATGATGATTTGTATCTTTTTAAAAATGTTTTGCAAACGTTTACGAATATATTGTATTGAACATTTTGGGGGTTGTCAAGAATAACTTTATCATCAGCATATTGGCTGCTCGTCAGCGATTCCCATCACTAAACATTCTTTATATCATTACAAAGCTGAATGCTAAAGACAATAGAGAGAAGCAAGGGCAGTAACAGCTTTGTACCTCGCCCTTGCTTCTCATGTTTTAAACTTTCTCTTTAGTATACGGCTGGTTATTCTGGGTTCGTGTATACAATTGCACTGACTTTTGCTTTTCCGCTGCTGGTCGTCTGATTGGTCCATGTCACTGTGCTTCCAGGTGCGGCACTGGTGATAAGGGTGCCCATGGAGTCATCACCGGAAGTGCCATCGGCATCCTTAATTTCTATTACGACTTGTGAATTATGCGGCTTTGCAACGTAAATCGTATTGTAATCCTCCGAATACTGGTTACTAAATTCTGCATTATTCTTACCCCAGTATACTGGTTTTATTGAATTTTTCTCCGCCTGATTATACTTCCAATATCTTTGTTCAATATGTTCCTGCCCATCTACTGTCACCTTGGCATATATGTCGCTCTCATCATTGAACGTATCCTCATTTGAGAGACTGGTAACATTGATGATTGTTATTTTGTGCGAGTAATAGGGGTTATAGGTATATGTATGAGAAAATTGTCCAAGTCCATTGAGATGCGTATCAATGAAATGAGCAGGATCCGACCAGTTTTGTCCTAAAAATGCCGGTCCGTCATCCGGATCATCCCATCCCCAAGGTGCAGTACATGCGTTTTCACCATAGGTGTCACCGCTAATGACACCATAGGTACTAAACATATGTCCTGCACCACCAGTATCATAACGCCTGCTCCAAAATTCATCCATACTGATTAGTCCATAATCATAGCTGTTGGTATAACTCCCGCTGGTATTACTTGGCACGGTAGGTGTCCCGCTAATGTATTTATAGACGATTCCATCCCCGCCATTGGCACTTGATCCGTCATAGGCCTTTACACCATGACCGGCATCGGAGCCGAGACCGTTGGCTGAAATATATACTTTGGGATGGTTTCCGTCCATAAGTACTGAGCCATCAATATTATCGCTCCCTGTTGTCAGCGAAGAAAGGTTTGAATACTGGTACCAGTGGTTATGGGACTGAGTTTCAAGAAGCATGAAGGAACCATAGGTGCTTGTGTCCTTTTTAACAACAATTAAGCATCCCTCAAAGTCATTTTCATGTTTTTCAAGGTTTATGGGTCCATCATCCCTTGGATGAAAAAAGTAGTATCCCAAGAAATAATGGGTCAAGGTTTCCTGAACAGAATAATAAACATTGGCGTACAGAGGATAGTTGAACAGGTTCTCCCAATTGTTGTCCCCCCTCCAGTCTCCGTCATAGTTAAAGCTGGTTATAAAGTCCGATTTAACATCATAGGTGGCACTGACATCCTGGTATATGGTAGGCGCCCAATATGCTGCAAGCTGTGCGTAAGTAGGGGTGACTAAAGCCTGTGACTCAACAGCTGCAAAGTCTAAGCCAACTACAAATGTACTCATGATGGATAGAATAATCAAAGCACTCAGCAGTCTTTTCATCTTCTTCTCCTTTCCGGCATACGCTTTGGCATGCCCGTAAGCATTTTGAGTCGATATCTGAATATGAGCTTTAGCTACTCATATCTGCAGCTGACCTTTGAGCTTTTATCATCAATTTCTATTACCACGGCTTGATGTGTCGCAATACTTTCAGAATAGCCCTTTACCTTAACATTGTCTGAAAAAAGAAAGAGGGGCTTGTCCCCGAAGGACTCTACACTTCTTTCAATGATTTCATAGGTTTCCCTATTGGAGCTGTTATACCGACCATCGCTTGATGCACAGGTTACAACAATTCGAGGGCGAATAAAACCGGCAAGCTCGTCGGATATTCCGTCTATTTGGCCGTGATGGGCTGCTTTAAAGATATCTGCCCTTACAAGACCCATGTGATTTTTCAAGTGCCCGTAGCCCATGCAATTGACATCTGACGGAAGAAAGATCTTGACCCCATGATAATGAAAGCGAAGCATGATACTCGACATGTTCATCCAGGCATCAAGCTCTATGACCAGGGCTTTTTTCTCAGGATCCGGAGCAGAATACATAGTGTCGAGCCTGCTCTGTAAAAGCTTATAGTCTTCCTCTGATGGCCCCAGTACATCCAGCTTAAGATCATTTTTCAGAATAATCTCCTCTTTTATTCCGAAAATTTGCCGGATAGGCACACCTTTTCCTTTTAAAGCAAAATAGATTTGATTGTAGCTGTTAACAGCGCTTATAAATTTTGAAAGACTTTGGGTTGCAGGCTGAGGTGTATGAATATAGGCTCCCTCGAACTCAGGAGGAATCTCGTAATTGCACCAGAACTCCCCTATCTGAACCTGCTTGACAATATCCCATAACCCGCATGTATGATCCTCATGAATGTGAGTACTGATTAAAAGATCAATTTTTTTAATTCCTTTTTCCTTAAGATAATCGGAAGCACGTATTCTTTGTGTAAAGCCTTTAAACTCATCGGTATCATTGCCTCCGCCGTCAATCATTACCGTATAAGGTTGGTCAACGGGCTCGGGCTTGTTAAGCTTAATTAAAATAGCCTCTCCATATCCCACATTAATAAAAGTGATCTTCATAAATTCCTCCATGGCAGGGCTTATCAAGCTTTAAAATGGTAACTTCAAAGCTTCGTCAGCTAGTGGAATATTTATGCCTTGAATATTCTGATTTTGTCCTTTGGAACTATAAGCTTGATTTCCGCTTTGTTATAATCTTTTTCGCAATCAGCAAAAATGGTCTGTTCCTTGAATCTTATAATATGCTTGTATTTTGAACCGATGAACATGCTGCTTTCTACTACAGCATTCAAGCATAAAATATCCTCCATTTCGCATACATCGGTATCCTTGGGCATTATCTTCAGATCTGTAGCCCTCAGGATAATATTGACCTTCTCGGAAGCCTCAACAGGCTTGCCATCATCTGACTGTACCTGAACACCTCTTACGATGTTGCCATCCAGCTCTACTTCATCAACAGACCTGGCTGTCCCCTTCAGCATCGTGCTGTCTCCTATAAATTCTGCCACAAAAGTATTGGCGGGCTTGGAGTAGATTTCCTCAGGGGTGCCTATCTGCATGATTTTCCCTTTATTCATGATGACAATGGTATCGGCAATGGCCAATGCTTCCTCCTGGTCATGGGTTACATAAAGTGCAGTAATCCCGACTTTTTGCTGTATTTCTCTGATATAGGCACGAAGCTTGGAACGAACCTTTGCATCAAGATTGGAAAGGGGCTCGTCAAGTAGGAACAAGGAGGGTTCAACCACCAGTGCACGGGCGAGTGCAACTCTTTGCTGCTGTCCCCCTGAAAGCTGTGTCGGCTTTCTTCCCTTCACCAGCATATCTTCATCCAATCCCACAAGATCAACAATCCTTTTAACCCGCTCCTTTATTTCTTCCTTGGCCACTTTTTTTATTTTAAGGCCGTAAGCAATATTTTCATATATGGACATATGGGGCCACAGCGCATAATTTTGGAACACCAAAGCAGCTCCTCTGTCTTGCGGCGGAAGCTCTGTTACCTCTCTATCGCCAAAATATATGTTTCCCCCATCGACCTTCAGAAAGCCGCCCAAAGCACGAAGCATGGTTGTTTTGCCGCAGCCTGAAGGGCCAAGTACCGCAGTCATGGTTCCGGGTTTCAAATCCAGGGAAACTCCCCCCAGAGCCGTAGTATTCCCATACCTTTTGAAAAGGTTTTGAATTCTGACATTAATCATTTTATGATGCCTCCCGCAATATAAATCATATTCTGCCAAAGGACGACAGATATTCAGTCTTCATGAACCGTTCAAATAACAGCAAGAGTATAATACCGGGGATTGTAATAATCAGACTTGTTACCGATGCAATCTGCAGTTCATATCCCATGGAGGAGACATACATTTGCACCGGCAGGGTTTTAACAAAAGGCGCACCTATGATCAGCGTGCCTGTAAACTCATCGAGAGAATATAGGAATACAAGCAAGCTTGAGGCTATGACTCCCGGTACGGCCAAAGGCAGAGAAATATCAAAGAACGCTTTGATCTGTGATGCTCCCATAGAATGTGCCGCGTCCTCCAACACTTTCGGAATGGATTGAAAGACAGAAACCATCGTCCAGATGGAATAGATGAAAGCGGCTCCGATATGTACGAGGATAACACCCGTCATTTGTCCTGCAATATTCCATTTATAAAAAAGCACCGACAAATTTGCAAATATAGGCAGTGAGGGAAATGCTTGAGGCAGTAAAAACAGCGTCATGACAATGGCTTTAAAGGGTATTTTGTATCGGGCCAGGACATAGGCTAAAGGAACAGAAATAACCACAACAATAATCGTAGTAATAACGGCGATTTTGATTCCTGCCACAAAGGAGTTCATCATATCCCCTTGAAAAGCCTTTAACCAGTATGCCGGTCCCAGTTCCTGAGGAAAAAGGGCAGGCCAGTGCCATTTTTCAGCAAATGACCATAGAAACAGTCCTGATAGTGGTCCAAAAATAATAACTAACGTAACAGCATAGGCAATGAGTTTTAATGTCAGCTTTAAGGGCTTTGACAGTCTTATTTTATCCTTCCGGCTCACTACATGCTCAGACATCGTTTTTCATCACCTTTCTTAAATAAATGATGGCCGCACCAATGGCCAGAATATAGGACACAACGCCCAGTGCATTTGAAACCCCCAGATCATTGAGATAGGTTATACGGTGATAGATGTCAATCATCAGGTGCTGAGGGCCGTCACCCTTACCCATCATCATAACAACAGAAAAGTTTTGTAAAAACGAAGTATATATGAGCACTGCAGAAACTCCGATGCTCCCCCATGAGAGAGGCAATAATATATCCTTTATCTGTTTAAACCCCGATGCTCCAAAATTCCTTGCGGCTTCCAGATAACTGTTATCTACGGATTTGAATGCTCCCATAATAAGAAGCAAAGCAAAAGCCATCTGCTTCCATGTAAGGGCAATAACAGTCCCTGTAAATCCATATACGAAATCCGGAGGAGATTCTATATTTACCAGGCCTATTACACTTAACAGGGCATTCAATATACCTTTAGGTGCAAGAAAGGTTCTTATGGCATGCCCTACCACTACAAAAGGTATGAAAAGCGGCATTTTAAATAAAAATTCTATGACTCTGTTAACATTGATGGTGAGATACCCTCCCACCAGAATTGCAATGATCAATACACATAAAAGGGATACCACAGAAATCACAATGGTATAAACAATATCAATAAGATAAACATCAACCAGATATCTGTAATTATCAAGTGAAAACGCTCCATCAACCTTAAAGCTGGAAATGAAGGATTGTATAAAAGGGTAAACGTATACAATCAATACCAGTATTACCGCCGGTAGGACAATTACAGTTCCAAGCAGGATATTGAGGACTTTTTTAGTATCCGGAAATTTTCTTATCGCGTTGGTGCTATTCATCTACACCCCTCCATTTACCGATGAGCTTTTGATGCTGGCCTTGGACAGTGGAAAGGGGCTGCTCAGCTGCTTTGCAGCCCCTTTTAGCAATTCGTTACCTGACTTCTTCGTAAATGGTCAACATATCCTTCATATAATTAGCCAATGGCAGGGAAAGTCCTTTTTTGGAAATCTCATCGGCGCTTACTTCAGAAAACAGTTTGTCTTTTGCAGCCTGAGAACACTTCTCAAATACCGCCACGGAATCAACTCCGGGATGCCAGGTGTAGGCTTCTACAACGTATTTAGCCTGGATGTCAGGCCTTGCAATGAAATCACAGAAGGTCTTTGCTGCTTCATAATTAGTTGCTTTATCGGCAACAACAAGATACATGGGTTGTCCCGGCATACCGGGCTCAGGAAGCAACATTTTAATACTTGAGTCCATACGTCCTTCACTCTTCCACAGGAGGAGCATATCAACCCATACGGGACCTATGGCGATTTCGCCGCGATTCAACATGTCGAGAGTACCTGCATTGCCCTGTGTATACACGACGGGAAGAGCCTTCAGTTCCTTTAAAACATCCTTCCATTTTTCAGTATTGACCACGTCATAGGGACCCTTTGAATAAAGGTCATATTCACCTGTTTTGTTATAGAGGTAGGCCGCAGTAAAGGCTACACCGCTCATACCGCCCTTAACACCGTTATATCCGAACTTTTTGGGGTTTGCTTTTATCCATGCTTCGAGCTCATCAAAAGTTTTGGGAGGTGTCGGAACCATTGCCGGGTTGTAGGCTAAAACCGTTTGTGATTGGAACATGGGAATAACATAATCTGTAACCGGTGTTCCAAGGCAGTTCTTAGATGAGGGTGTAGTCACATATTTTGCATTTTCTGTTTCCGGCACATATTTTGTTATGAGTCCGTCGGCAATGAGATCTCTCATAACAGACTGGTTGACACAGGCGGCGTCCAAATCCCATTTATCCTTGCCTGCATCAAGCTGTGCCTTCCATTTTGTGTGAATGTTTTTACTTCCGGAATCGCCCGGTCCTGTACCTACAACATTTACCGTGATATGGGGATACTCTGCTGTAAAAGCCGGAACAATCTGATTGTTAAAAAACTCTGTCATGTTGGTATCTCCGGCCGTAGCAAAATTAATAGTGACTGGCTCCGGTGTCGCCTCTGGTGTGGCAGTGGGCTTTGCTGATTCTGTATTCCCTGAAGGAGTCTGGGTTGATGTTTGCGCCGGTTGTGCAGTTTGTCCGCATGCTGCGACCGCAACCATCAGAACGATACAGCAAAGAATACTTGCTACGCGTTTCATAGACTTAAACATTTTTTCTCCCCTTTTCTTTATTTGATTTATATAATCCGGTTAGGGATGATCGAAATTTAACTTCCGATAAATCTTCCGGCAAAAGCAGAAGATTTGTATATTTTTTGCCGAAAAAAATCAGAAGTTATATTTCGATTACACCTTAGTAACCGAGTTATATCAGTTCCCCCTCAATTTGTTGTTCCGCGTAAAATAAGCTTTGACTCTACAGTTACTATTTTTTTATCTGGAGCCCGACCGTTTATCTGAGCAATCAAATATTCCACCGTCAACCTTCCCATTTCGCTTTTATCAGTATCCACAGAAGTAAGCTCAGGCTCGGATACCATGCATAAATCGCTGTTATCATATCCGATTATTGATAAATCCCGAGGGATGCTGAGGCCTGATCTTACGGCGGCTTTTAATGCACCGACAGCTATAGAGTCATTGGTGCATAAAAGAGCCGTGGGTCTGTCTTCATGAGCTAATATAGATTTTGCGGCGTTGTAGGCATCTTTTATGGTTGGCTCGACAGTTTGCACAAACCGATGATCAGGATTAAGCCCGTGTTTTTTCATGGCATCCATGTAAGCATTATATCTTCGGGAATAAATAAATGAAGTAAACCTTCCTGACAATAGTCCTATATTTTTATGGCCCCGGCTGATAAGGTACTCGGTTGCCTGAAAGATACCTCCGTAGTCGTCGGATAAAATACAATAAAGGTTTTCCAAATCCATGTGATAATTAAGCAGCACCACAGGAATACCCTTTTTCCTGAAATCCGAAATGGTATTGGGATCGGTCTGGCTCGCCATGATGACTCCATCTACCCGTTTCCGGAGCATGGTATCACCTGAGGGCAATCTTATATCTGAATCGGAGGCAATAAACAAGCTGTATCCCTTTTCTGCCGATGCCTGAACTATGGATTCCAGTATGGGGGCGTAAAATGGATTTGAAATAACAGGTTTTTGTCTTTCATATATAATGAAGCCAATATTTTCGGTCTTCTTCGTGATCATGGACCGTGCAATGGCATTGGGGGTATAATTAAGAGACTTGGCTGTATGAAGTATTTTCTCAAGGGTGGCTGAATTCACCGTATCCGGTTCACTGAAGGCCCTTGAAACTGTAGATTTTGAAAAACCGGATGCTCTGGCAATATCAAGTATCGTTGCAGACATAGAATACTCCTTTTTTTATTGGGAACGTTCCCATTTAAAAAAATTAATAAACTGTTACCTTAAGCCTTGATATTTTTGCGTCACATGATGAAAGTAAATTTGAATAGATCTAGAATAATGATCCTTGGTAGAAAAGAATAACTAATCTAAGAAAACGTTTACGATTTCATTATAGTTGACACTCCCCATGTTGTCAAGAAAAATTATACGTACAATTTTATAGTTTAACAGGCCATGTTTTTTGCACTTAAAACTTGATATGATTTTTTAGTAGAGTAAAGTGAAGTTCACAAAAGAAGACATCAAATGAGAGGAATAAATTTACTTTTAATAGTATGATTTTTACATGGAGGTGAAGTGATGGAGTGGTTGAAGAATTTGAGCAACGCAATTGATTATATTGAGAACAACCTGGATGGTGAGATTTCCTATGAGGAAGCCGCTAAAATCGCGTGTTGCTCCACCTTTTACTTTCAACGAATGTTTTCTTATGTAGCAGGTATTCCGCTATCTGAATATATCCGCCGTCGGAGGATGACGCAGGCCGCATTTGAATTACAGGCCTTGGATGTAAAAGTTTTAGATGTTGCGATGAAATATGGATATACTTCCCCCACATCCTTTAATCGGGCATTTCAGAGTGTGCATGGAATTCCTCCTACTTCTGCAAAGTCAAAAGGGAGTGTACTCAATGCGTATCCCCCTATTAGGTTTTCAGTCAATGTTACAGGAGGTAATGCTATGCCATATCGAATCGAAGAAAAAGAAGCTTTGCGAATTGTGGGCATTCGTATTCCGTTAACAGAAGATATGGAAGAAAACAAAAGAATTGTACCGCCTTTCTGGGGCGAGGTATTACAAGGAAGTCGGTTTCAGGAAGTCTGTAAGCTGTCAAATCAGTCTCCGGCCGGTGTACTAGGGATTACTGCATGTCAAGGAACCGACGAGATTTATTATTATATTTCAGCCGCAACCGATAAACCAACTCCTGCGGAAATGTTTGAGTATATAATTCCTGCTGCCACATGGGTGATTTTTGAGAGTGACGGCCATTTCAAAGAATCCATTCAAAGTATTTTTAAACGTTTTCTTACTGAGTGGCTTCCATTCTCCGGGTATACTTACGCAGAACTGCCGGATATTGAAGTCTATCCGATCAGCAAAGATAGAGTTCCGGAAGGACACTCCGAAGTATGGATTGCAGTAAAAAAAGAAAGGGAGAGTTGAGCAAATGGGGTACCAAATTGAAATCAGAGATATTGAGCCGATTCGCGTTGCTTTCCTACGATATAAAGGGATTGCGACAAAAGCAAACAAGGTTTTCCCAAATGTTTTTAAATCCATTAGAGGGAAAGTAAACGGAGCACCGTTTTTCTGCTATTATGTGATGAACCCGGAAACGAAAATGGGAGAAATGGATCTATGCGTACCAACTGTGGAAACGCCTGTCGGGAATGGAATTGAAGTAAAAGAAATGCCCCGGATTAAGGCCATTTGTGCTACTCATATCGGATCATATGATACCTTGTATCAAGCTTATGATGTAATCGACCAATACGCTGCGGAGCATAGCCTGCAATTGCAGCCACCGTTTCGGGAAGTTTTCATCAAGGGGCCGGGAATGCTCCTAAAAGGAAATCCGTCTCAATACATCACAGAAATTTTGTTCCCTATTAAGGAGGCATAGAATGGTCGCAATCTGCGTCGAAAACCTAGTGAAAAAATACAAGAATGGCATTCAGGCCTTAAATGGTCTTTCATTAAGTGTGAATAAAGGAGAAATATTGGCACTGCTGGGACAAAACGGTGCGGGCAAGTCAACGCTTATTAACATACTGACCACTTATCTGCGTCCGACATCCGGTAGTGTAGATATGTTTGGGAAAGATATTCACCGTGAAGCAGCTACAATCCGCACGTTGATTTCCTGCGTCGCTCAGCGGACATCCATTGATATGCATCTATCCCTCAAAGAAAACATGATGTTTCAAAGTAAGCTTTACAAAGTGCCGAAAACGGAAGCGCAAAAACGTATGGAAACATTGATTTCCTGCTTTGGATTAGATCGATATTTGAAGTACCCTGTTTCCTCCTATTCTGGCGGGACCAAGAGGCGGCTTGATATTGCGCTCAATATGATGTCAAATCCAAAAGTATTGTTTTTGGACGAGCCCACCGTCGGAATGGATATTCAATCTCGGATGGCAATGTGGGACATGATGAAAAAGATAAGAGAAGATTTTGGAAGCACCATTTTTCTGACCACTCATTACCTAGAGGAAGCCGACCAGCTAAGCGATACTATTTGCATTATAAAAAATGGGAAAGAGATACTTCAAGGTACGCCTTATACCCTCCGTAAATATCTGCGGCAAGATATGCTGAAAATCAGCTTTGCGTCAAAAGAAGAAGCACATAATTGCTTTTTACCGCTAAAAAACATCATTGCTCTTGATGAATCAGATTTGCGCCAGGATAAAATTATCACCAGAATAAATAATGGACATTCAGATTTAGAAATAGCCAACCGATGGTTGTTAGCGCATGATATTCCTTTTATAGGGATAGAAATTGTGCAGCCTACTTTAGAGGATGTTTTCCTCAAACTGACAGGAGAAGAAGGAAAGGAGGCTTGCTGATGGATGTTTTTACTTTGCTTCAACGTAATGTAAAATGGCGCTTCCACAACGCTTTCACTATTGTGATTACAATTTTACAGCCCATGCTTTGGTTGGTTTTATATAGTGCCGTTGCCGGACAATCCATGCAGGGGAATGGAATTGAAAATTATACTGCATTTATTCTGCCTGGACTTGTTGTACTCGTAAGTTTTGGTGCTTGCAGCAGCAGTGGAATCATGAATTATCTAATGAAAATCGACGGCAGCTTTTATCGTGTATTGATTGCTCCGGTCAAAAGAAGTTCAATTGTACTCGGTCAAGTATTAGAAGCAGTTTTATGTACTTTTTTTGACGTTGCCGTTATGTGCGTTGTCAGCCTGTTCTTTTCACTAAAAATTGCTTCTGGATTGATTGGATTCCTTTTAATCGTTTTAATCGTATTCATGACAGCATTTTTTATGGCAGGGCTTACTTACGCAATCAGTCTTTGTCTTCCGAATGAAGTCATTTATGAAACCGTTATGAATGCAATTGTTCTGCCACTCTTTTTTTTGAGCACAGCACTATTTCCGTCAAATAAATTATCCGGAGGGCTGGCAACTGTGGTGAATCTCAACCCGTTTACTCATGTCATCAATACTTTGCGAGATTTAATTTTACAGGACAACATCATTACCAAAGATGTTCTATCTGTCATTCTTCTGCTCGCACTTATGGGTTTTATTAGCTTTACATGGGCGCTTAGAAGATTAAAAAAAGAAACGGTGTAGCCGTGGGAGCTACGCCGTCTCTTCGAAATTGAGGCCTAAGTTGTTTTATGGAACCGCTCCTTTGAGAGAGGTTCTTCGTGGCCTATTACTATACACGAAGCAATTGTCCGGGATAGATCAAATCGGGGTTCTCAAGTTTGTTCAAATCAGCCATTTCCTTACATGTAAGCCCGCACTTGGGTGCAATGGTCGAGAGCCAGTCGCCGTAGACAACAGTATAATAAGCCACTTGGCAATCTTCATGATCGGAAAGGCTTTCAGGAATGATGAAATGGTCAAACCGTGTCCATGCATTATAGTCGTATTCCTCGGTCACCTCGTCCATGGGATCTAATAGGTACATGGAGAATTCGATTTTATCTTTTCCAACAGTAACGATATTAAAGTTCTGGCGCTCCTCACCATCAACGTCACTCCATTGAACCTCGGTATAAGGATCGGATCGGCTGGGTACATAGGTATAGAACTTATCGCCGATGGTTCCGGCCGTGACATAAGTGGTCCCTTCGCCGGGCTGCACCTTGGTTCTGTTAATAACGGTACCGCGGATATATTGATGATCGTGACCATTGACGAACAGGTCAACCTTCAGATTATCTGCAATATCAGCCAACGGTGCTACGTCGGAACCAGGATGGTCGGAGGTATAGGGGCCGGCATGGGTAGCCATGATGCGCCATTTCTTCTCGGACCTCGTATAAGCTTTTTGGGCCCAAGCAGCCATATTGTTCCACAGTTGGGGTTTCTGCTCGGGAGGATATGGCTCGGAGTTGAGGACTGTGATACAGGCATCACCATACTCAAACAAACCGGTGGTACCATCATAGGTGGTATTGACCATGCCGCCGGGCAGGTTGAAACGAGCAGCAAAGTTGACGTACTGGAAGTTACCCTTGTTCTCATGGTTTCCAGGCAGAGCGATGACCGGGATGGTCGCAAAATACTCCCCGAGCACCTCAAAGCATGCTTCCCACTCTGTAGCCTTGTAGCCATTCTGAACGATGTCGCCGGTTATAAGGATGAAGTCTATTTTAGGATAGCCACTAGATGCCTTAATGTGGTCAAGGGCTTTTGCAAGATACTCAAAGCCTTCTGTTTCCTCGTTTTGCGGGTCACTAACAAGCAGGAATGAAAATTTATCCTTGTTAGTGGGTGCTTTAAACGTATAGGTGCTGCTCCATTCGGTTCCATTACCAACCCTATACTCATACATGGCATCAGGCGTCAGGTTTTTGACAGTAGCCTTATGACTGAAAATATTGTCCCAGCCGTCGGTTATATAGGATTCCTTGCATGTGCCCCAGGCCTCTCTCCATCTACTTTCACCTACTTTTCGGTATTGTACAATGGTGCCGGTATTTTTCTGGGTCAGCCAGTTGAATCCCATGTCAAACTGCTTGGTGCCGGGAGTAATAACGACCTGGTAAGGTTTCATTGCATTAGAGCCGTCATCAATGGTGAAGGGAATGGAAGCCTGAATGTAATAAGGCTTGGTTACAACTTCATTGTCTGTTGTAAGCTTGATGTAGTAATAGATTGTACCGAACGCACTAGTTGGCAGTTTGGCTACATACAGGCCATTTGTCAGAGTCATGGGAATAGAATTTGTGAAGGTGCTGCCATCCTCGTTATTACCGTAGAACAGTTCGACCTTATCCACAATCTTACCTGCAGGTAGAACGACCTGTGCTGCAACAGAGACATCTGCTCCGAGGTCTGCTTTGTTGATCTGCGGATGGTTCAATTCGGGGTCAGTATTCAAGCTTACCATGTTAATTGACGGGACTTTGATCTCAAGGTCAGCGGCAATTTTGTCAAGCATATCTGTGCCGATTCCGTTGTTGATAAAGCCCTGCAGCATGGGATAACCGAGATTATCCTGTCCTACCCATCCCCAGTTATCACTATCGAAGGTCCAACCTAATTTACTGATGTAGGTGGACTTTGTCATGATCTCCTCTGCAGACAGCAGATGGTTTATGGCTTTATTGGGATGTGCGGTGGGTTCGTTACCTCGAAGGTCGGTGCCCTCCCAGGCATAGTTGTTATTGATGAACTCGCCGCTCTCTCCGGCCAGACCGCCAATCAGCTTGTCGGAGTCACCGGCTCCTTGGGCGGGATAAATCTTGCTCTGGATAGCAATACAATTCTCCATGATCTCGCCTGCGTTAAATCCACCGGCGATACCACCCGCATAGCCTTTGTCGTTGGCGCCGCTCATTGTACCACCTGCAAAAGCGTTCCTCAGCGTGCCGCCGCCATCCTGGATTCCCAGTATACCACCGGTATAGAACTGACCATCAATGTCCACATAGGAGAAAACATTCTCCATGTAGCCGTCTACCGGGCCTTCACCTTCTTTGATCTTACCTGCAATACCACCTGCGGTATCGTCGTCGGTACCGATCATTTTACCGGTGACCATGCAATTGGTAATGGTACCGTAGGTAACACCCACCAGACCGCCTACATTTTCATCGCCTTCGACCTCAATGTCTATTATAGCGAGGTTTTTGCAGTAGGCTCGGTCGTTTTGGTAGCCGATATAGCCAAACAATGCTACGTATTTGCCTGCCCGGAAAATGCGCACGTTCTTAATGGCATGATAGTTTCCATCGAAAGTTCCCAGGAACCATCCGAATTCCTTCCTGGGCCCGATCTCAGGATCCAGCACCATCTCGGGGTCAGGATCTCCATCCTCATCCTTATCAGCGGACAGAGGCGGCATATAACCTTCAATTTCTTCACCGGCTAATTGTGACAGGACCTGGCCGATTGTATCCATCAAAGGTCCCATATCAATGTCATTCATCAGTCGATAATAGGCATACCGTGGTGCGTCACGGAAGCCGTCATTGTTTATATCTTCGCTGGACCAGTTGCCCGAAAGGAACAGAAGCTGTTCCGGTGTGTAGATTTCATATTCGCCGGTTTGAGAATTGTACACTGGAGGCTCGGCATTAAAATATTGGACGAGACTCTCTTTCTCCCAATATTCCTCTTCCCACCAAGGTGTTTCTTCATCACTGTATGCCAGAGTAGTAGCCATCATAGAAATCATCATCGCCAGTACTAGAATAATACTCAATACTCTTCTCATGCTACTCTTCCTCCTATAAATAAATTTCCGGGTTTCACACAAAGATGCCTTGCGCTCAAACGTTTGAGCGGCCAAAGAAATCTACTAAAACTGCAGCCTCCTCTCAAATAAAATTTTGTGCTTTATCCCGGATCAAACATCTTTCTGTATTGGTCATCGGCTAAGATATTGAAGTTCCAATCATCGTAAAAATCCCCGATCTAATCAACTTTGCAAAAGCCAAGGAATCTTCCGGCAAGGTGTCGGATAAAATTCCTGAAAGCCCGATATCCTCAGGTCGGTGGCAGTCGGAGCCTGCCAACATAATGAGGTTGTTTTTCTTTGCAAACTCCACTACTTTTTCATTGGAATTACTGTGCCGAAAATTCATGTTATATGCTTCAACACCCTCTATGAAGGAAGGATCTGCCGGAACACAACCGGTGCGGTAAGGATGAGCCTGGATAATGAGGGCTCCGGCTTGTTTCGCAATCTTAGAAAACTCACCGATTCCCATACTCAAGATTTCATCGGTATTATTTAACAGTTCCTTTTCATATCCGAACAACAAATAATCATTGTTATTTTCATCAAAACGGAGCTCGGCTCCATAATATACTTTGATGCCAGCCTTTTCACCGGCTTCATATACGGCATCATACCCTCGTAAAAATTCAGCTGCTACGTCAATCCCCCTACCTAGTGTAATGCCTGCCGTCCCGAGCCATGCTCTGTGGAAATGGTCTGTAACGGCAACAGCAGCATACCCTCTTGCCTTATACTCTGAAATAATTGTTTCAGGCGACAGCCAGCCACAGGCGCTTACTAATTTTGTGTGTAGATGTGTTTCAATTTTGTACATAAAACCCCCTCCTCTTGAGTCGCTATTATTACTGATTTTGCTGTAATCAAGAGGGAAAAGCTGCAAATAAATCAAGCGGGGGGCGATCGAAATTTGCAGCTTTTCCCAACTTTTGTCCTTCAAGATTCAATCATTTTTTCATTACAACCGATATGTCTGTGTTAGGGTTGTACCGACAACCAGTAATCCTGAATATCTTGGAGGTTTTCATAAACAAAATCTAAATCCATTTCAAACTGCGGAATGTCTTTAAACGGGATATTGCCCTCTGCCAGCGGAACATTGCTTCTGGAAGACCATCCGCCAAGAGTGTTGAAGGGTTCAAATCCTTTGCCTTTTCCGTCTGCTTCACCCATAAGGAACCTGATCAGCAGCTTGGCGGCGTTCGGATGAGGCGCTTCATTTACAATGTTTAGGATATTTAATCCATAATTGCTGATTGCAGGCGTGAATTTTGCAGGATCCGCTCCTAATTTATAGCCCTGGTCATCTCTTTCTCTAAGCTTTGAAGAAGCCGCATAGCCTACAGGAGCCTTTGTCTGGCCCGGTGTTCCGACGTTCTTTACAATACCGCCGGAGGAGCTTTCAAAGATGGGTTTGTTTTGTGCAAAGCGCTTAATGAAAGCATAGCCGGCATTGGGTTCATCGGCTGCCAGTTCGATATCTTTTCCGAAGACCTTTTTATAATCGGCTGCCATAGCGTCTGCATTTTGCACCATGGAGGTTAACATGGCCATATAGCCCATATTCCCCATAGGATCTGTAAAGAGGAAATTACCCTTCCATTCAGGCTTTGTTAAATCCCACCAGCTCGAAATGGGAGAGCCATTTGGATTAACCTCGGTGTTATAGAACCACCAGGACATTTCAAAATAGAAAGGTGTAGCAAACTTAAACTTTTCGTCTACCGTGTTAAAGATATCTTCAGGTAAATATTTATGGAAGGTTCCCTTTTCGATATACTCTTTTACGATCTGACCGGTCTGCTCCTTGATGTGAACAATGTCAGCGGTACGGATTCCAGCGGCATACTCTCTTGTAATCTTCTCAAGAAGTTCGTTGGTCGAGATGTCATAGGGTGTCATTTTAACGCCTGGATACGCTGCTTCAAAATCCGGCAGCACTTTTTCCATACGGCTGGAGATAGAGTAAATGACTACCTCGCCTTCTTTTTTAGCTGCTTCATAGAGTTCCGCAACAGTTTCAGTCTTATTAAGTCCATTGTCCTCTGCCCATTGTTGCTCCTTTGTTAATGTAGGCCCTGCGGATTCTGTGGGTTTGGTTGATTCGGTGGGTGTAGCAGTTGTGACAGCGGCAGGTGTAGTTGACCCTTGAGGTGCTTTTTGTGCACAGGCTCCCATACTGAGAAGCATGCACAATGCGAGTAACAATGCAATGATGGTTCTGGTTTTTGCCATGTTCTTTTCCCTCCATTCGAATTACTTTCTGCTCCCCAAAACCCTTCCGAGTATCGGGATATATGCTCAGAGGCGTGTAGTCACCACCCCTCCAACATACCGACCTAAGGAGCAATCGAAGTATAACTTTCGATCATCCCTAACAAAAAATCGGTGTGTGCCTCTACAAATCGGAAAGCTTAATGAGCTTTCCGGTTCTTTTATCAAACACATTGACCTTATTCTCGTTGATATACAACCATACGTTCTGGTCAGCCTCATATTTTGACAAACCGATCTCCTTTGAAAGAATGCATTCTTTTCCCACTGTAAGCTGCACCAGCGTTTCAGAGCCCGCAGGCATTCCCGAATAGACCTGGGCAGGAACTCCTCTCTCAAAGGGTATTTTCCTGATAATAATCTGCTCCGGCCTGAGACCCAGAACACAGTCAAATTCTCCAGGTTCCGGCATGGCATCAGTAAATTTATCTTTTGAAAAGGTCATAACGCCCAGATCGGAAGTAACCGTGAGCACATCATCCTTTAATACACAGGTGGCATCAATAAAATTAATTCTCGGGTTGCCTATAAAGTCCGCCACCTTGATGGAAACCGGGTTTTGATAGACGACCATGGGGTCATCCACCTGCTCCAGCACCCCATCAAAGAAAATGGCGATCTTGGTGGACATGGTAAGCGCCTCCACCTGATCATGGGTAACATAAATGACTGTGGTTCCCAAGTCTTTATGAAGGCGTTTAAGCTCTGACCGCATTTCGATACGAAGCTTCGCATCCAGATTTGACAGAGGTTCATCCAAAAGCAAGACCTTTGGCTCCGAGACTATGGCACGGGCAATTGCCACACGCTGCTGCTGACCTCCCGAGAGCTCGGAAGGGTATCTTCCCACATATTCCATGATTTGCATTCTCTCAAGAGCATTATGTACCTTTTCTTTTATTTCTTCCTTGGGCAGCTTTTTTATGGTAAGACCAAAGGCCACATTATCAAAAACCGTCATATGGGGCCACAGGGCATAGCTTTGAAACACCAGATTTAATCCTCTTTTTGACGGTGATTCAAAAAACATCTCAGGTGCGTTTACAACTTCCCGTCCATCCATATGGATATATCCGTTCTGCGGTCTTTCCAGCCCTGCCACAACACGGAGCGTGGTGGTTTTGCCACAGCCGGAGGGGCCCAGCAGGGTCATGAACTCACCGTCTTCAACAGTAAGGTCGAGATTTTTCAAGACATGGTTTGTACCATAATATTTATCAATATTTTTTAAAATTATTTTACTCATTTCTTTATCCTCCAAATCCCTTCGAAATATCAGCATCCGTTAATTTGTTAGCCAGGAAATACACCAGAAATACGATGGCGAACATAATAACCGCAACTACATTTGCCAGTTGATCAAAACCGCCTGATGCATAAGAGTAAGCCATATAAGGCAGGGTGGACATTTCCGGAGTCATCAGAATAACAATGAGGTCAAGCTCCTTCATGATACTTATAAAGATCAGCATGAATCCTGATAAAAATCCGCCCTTTGACAGTTTAAATATGATTTTCGAGAAGCGTTTTCCAAAAGA
This sequence comes from Bacillota bacterium, assembly GCA_023443745.1. Taxonomy (GTDB): domain Bacteria; phylum Bacillota; class Clostridia; order DSM-8532; family DSM-8532; genus DTU059. The sequence continues at coordinate 95,561 of JAEZTB010000027.1, read as the reverse complement.
CGCGCCCTCAATAGTTGCAGCTTCTTCCAGCTCGATCCCGATCTGCATCATATTGGCTGTACCCGCTCTGCAGGAGAAAGGTAAATGCTTGACAACACTTATAAGGACAAGCAGGAAGAATGTGCCGTACAAGGCAGGAACAAGAGTCACCTCGGCGCCGAAAATGTTTACGGTTCTCTTTAGTGCAAACATGGAAAGGTAAATGGCACCAAACGCGATGGAAGGTATCAGGTACGGGATAAAGACCAGTTGTTCAACCAATCGACCCGAGAGCTTTCCTCTTCCGCGGGAGGTGATATACCCCAATATTTGGCCGAAAATGGTCGCAATAAATGAGGAGATAAAAACCAGAAGCATGGTATTTTTGATATACAAGAAAAATTGAGGATTTTTAAATACACCCGGTTCACCGGCAAATACCAACGGATTGGATTTTCCAGTCCAGTATTGGAGGGTCAGATTGGAAAATCCGTAATCTCCAGCCTTCAGCATGAAGGTCTGTATCAGAAGAATAAAGAGCGGCATAATAACGGCAAAACCGATAAAGGCAATAAGCCCGATTACAATAAAGGGTTTTGCCCGCCCCAGACATATAAGGGTTGAACGGCCTCCCTTGCCGCCGATGGTGGCATAGGATTTTCTAGCCCCGATTGCTTTTTGATTAATATAGATATTGATGGATGCAATGGCTATAAGGATAATACTCAAAGCAAAGCCAATATTATTCTGTCTATTTTTCACACTGTTGTAAAGCATGGTTGAGATGGTGTAATAGTTTACTTTTGTACCGAGGAACGCCGGTACTCCAAAGGTTCCCATAGATTTTGAGAAGGTGAGAATAAAGGAGCTTAAAATAGCCGGAAGGACCAACGGGAAGGTTATCTTCCTCAAAATCCTGATCTTACCCGCTCCTGCAATTTCACCCATTTCTTCAAGCTCGCTGTTAATTGATCGAAGGGACGCTGAAACCAATAAATAGGAGTATGCATAATAGTGAAGAGATAACACTGAAATGATGGCAAAGGGACCATAAGCCAGCCAATCCGGTGTTTGAATACCTAAAAAGTTCAGAAAACCCATGCTTCCGCCGATTCTTTCATTCTTGAAAACAGTAATCCATGCCATGGATTTACACCATGAAGGAAGCATGTAAGGGATAATAACTGCCAGAGAGAAAAACTTCTTACATGGAAGATCGCTTCTTACCATCAGCCATGCGATTGCTGAACCGAGCGAGATGCTGATCACCGAGACAGATCCTGCAATAAACAGAGAGTTTACAATTGGCTGATAGAGCATCTTGTTGGAAATAACACTATTTAAGAGCCTTTTCCAGTAATAGAGTGTAAATTGTCCTGCTGTTGCTCCCTCAACCCGTTTCACGTCCATCTCTTCCAAGGTAAAGGTAGTCGTAATCATTTCGATGAGCGGTATGACGATGAGATATGTCAATGCCGCCAAGGATATGATAACGATCAGATTGTAAGGGTTTGTTATGGCGTTGACCAAATGGTTCTTTATCCGCCTTTTCCATGAAAAGGACTGGATGAGCGATTGCTTTTGAACATATGTATCAGCTTTCATTTTTGTAACCCCCCCTGCCCTTATTATTGAATTTTTCCAAAATATCAAAGATTTCAATTAGATCTTTTATGACATAATCTGCGTCTGCAGATCTGGATCCCAAGTCATAGTCAGAGCTTTCTGTAAGGGCGGAATTAATTCGTATACTTAATGCAAGTCCGGCATTTCTTGAGCCCATTACGTCCCTTGAAACGGTATCACCGACATAGACAGCCTCTTCGGGCTTGGCGTCCATGTCTGCCAGTGTGATATCAAATAGCGTTCTGCTTGGTTTTTTATATCCCGAAATACTTGACAGGGTAACCACCTCAAAGTAGTTTTTAATACCGTATTCGTCCAGCATCCGATACACTTGTGTCAGTGAAGGTGTATTACTGATGATGCCCATTCGGTAGCCATGAGCTCTCAAGACCTCAAGCAGCTCTTTGGCATCTGATCTCAAACTTCTTTTGTAATAGGTAATATCCCATAAATAAGAAATTCTTTCGCTAATAGCCCTCAACTTATCCCGGTCAACGCTTACACCTTTAAGCTTCCACTCCGACCATACTTCATAGGGCATCAGCTCCTTTAAGTTTTTGTCAGCCCAGGACCGATACGCTCTGTGTCCTCCGCCTGCCATTTCCATAAATTCTTCCGGTGACATTTGAAGCTCCATGCCCTGCTTTTTAAAATACGCCAGCAGCTTTGTACCGCATTCCAGTTCAGTCGCTTTGGAATGAACAATGTCCTCAAGGGTTCCCCCCATGTCAAAAAGCACTGTAGTGATCATTTGTCGCCCCCCTCATCGTTAAAATTAATTTCATCCACAATACCAACAATTTCATAAGGACTGCCTATAAGATAATCATGGGTATAACCACTGTCCTTAAACTCGGCATCTTTTTTTGCTTTAGCTTCATTTCTGATTTTGATCATATAACGTATTCCGCTATTTCTTGTGCCTATGACGTCCCTGGAGACAGTGTCGCCTACATAAGCGCATTCAGAGGGTCTCAGCCCCATTTCATCCAGTGCCAGATCAAATATCATGGGGTCCGGTTTTCTGTGTCCGCACTCTGCCGATGTCATAATGTATTCAAAATAATCAGCTATTCCATAGTCCTTTACAGTAGTTTGTACAACGGTTCTTGATATGATATTGCTGATAATGCCAAGCCTTATTCCTCTTCTTTTTAACTCCTTAAGTGTTTCTGGAATATCAGGGAGCATGGTATACTTTACATGGTTGAGGACATAATAATTGGCAAGCTTTTCTGCCAGACCGTATAAAGCCTCCCGGTCAAAATCATATTCCTTTAAAAACCATTCCGACCATATGGTATATGGCGGAAGCTCTCTCTTACTGATTTCACAATATTTCTTGTAGGCCTTATGCCCTACCGCCAGCTTTTCTGCAAAAATGTCGGGCGGATCATTGAGAATAATACCGTTTCCACTAAGGATCCTTTGTACGCCTTCCGCTGCTTGAAGTGCAATAGCCTCTGTGCTGATGGACGTATGCAGGGTTCCTCCAAAATCAAACAATACCGCTTTGATCATACGGCCCACCTCCTTTTGTTAATGCCAGGTCACATTCATCTGCTCATTCATACTGAGTTTCTCAAACGTTTGCGCGCCCATCGGTTTAGTTTATTGATTTTATCCTATCTTTTGAGGTTATTGTAATCCGGAAAACATTTAGTTCTAATTACGGATACGACATGAATCACGTTCTACCAATTTAGGTATAATGATCTTTTCGTAGACTTTAGATGATGGGTTTTCAATTAACAGCAAAAGCATGTCAAGTGCACCTTCAGTTAGCTCCTTCTTGCCTTGAGCCACTGTAGTCAACATGATTCTGGGAAGGGAAGAATATATGATATCATCAAAGCCAATTAGGGAAAAATCATCAGGTATTTTAATCCCTTTCTCCTCGCAAACCTTGATAACACCAAGTGCTGTATGATCAGTTGCGGCAAAAACGCCGTCCGGTAATCGGCCCCCGCTTTCAAGAAATTCTTTGAATATATGATAGCCTCTTACCATTCCGGCTTCTTCTATAATGTTACCCGCCAGGCATCTTAATACTGCTCCTCTACGTTCAACAGTATCTCTAAAACCGTCTAGGCGCTGTTGATATGCAATTCTGTCTGTTTTTAAGCTTACAAACATTAAATCTTTATGGCCCAGATTAATCAGATAATCAGCGGCTATACAGCCGCCCATGTAATTATCCGTATAAATATGGCTGGCATCCTTACTCGAGACAGTATCACCGATAATGACTGTCGGAAGAAGGCGTATGTATTTTTCCAATCTAACCGAAGACTCTGTTCCTACCGGGCAAAAGATAACACCCTCTACACGATTTTCAATAAATAACTTGAAATATTTTTCTTCTCTCGTATAATCCCTAAAGTTGTTACACCACATAACGTCATAATCCATTACTCTTGCCGCTTCCTCAGCACATGCGATTATTTCGGCATAAAAGGGGCTTCTTACATCAGGGACCATAATTCCAATGGTTGAGGTCTTTTTTTTCACAAGTCCGCGTGCCAGCGCATTTGGCATATATCCTGTTCTCATACAGAGATCAAGAATATTCTGCCTGGCCTCCGCCCCGACCCCGGCTCGGGAATTCAAGGCTCTGGATACTGTCGAAGGAGAAACACCCGTCATTCGTGCAATGTCTTTGATCGTTACATTACCCATGAGGCACCAACCCTCCGTTGTATACATTCCATTACGCAAACGTTATCGTTTCTTATAATTATATTAACTTTGCACAATAATGTCAACATGTCATTGTCTTTTTTGTAATATTTTTCATTCATTAGCTGTACTGTCTGCCTACCCCCAGTACAAAGGCTTCATATGCTTTTCTGATCTTCCCGTAGTTCCCATCCCGGTCGAGGGCTATTCCACGGCCTATTCCGTCAACGATCTGGCAATCGCCGCCAATCTCCTTTATCATACCGTCCAGTTCCTCCAAAAGAGAGGGTGCGCTGCCCGGCTCCGTGCTTCGACCGTCAAAGATGATGTGCACATACTTTTTAGGCAAATCCCTGGCCATTTTCAGAAGAGCCAGCGGGTAATCGATGGAGCCGTGGGAGGACCTCTTGGTCAGCAAAGCAATTAGATGCAGCGCCTTGCCGCGCTTTCGCACGTTCTCAATGGTCCGCAGGAAAATCTCATTGGTCTCAAAGGAGCCATCCTTCATTGATTGATCAAGGCGAACATCATCCTGCATGACGACACGACCAGATCCAATATTGATATGCCCGGCCTCCGAGTTGCCTGCCTTACCCACCTGCAAACCCACTGCCACTCCCGATGCATGTAGCTTTGCTACAGGATGCATGGCTGTCAATTCGTCCCAGAAGGGAGTTCTGCCCAGGTAAATAGGGTCGGTATGATCGCGCTTGCCAAAACCCCAGCCATCCAAAACTACAAGCAGCATCTTGCGGTTCTTGCCAAAATCATGCGTTCCGGCCAGACTCACACCCGTCATTTCTTCTGGTTGGCTGATGCCCAATACCTGTAAAACAGTGGGTGCAATGTCGCAGAGACTGCCGTCGGACAAAGGGATTTCATGTCCGCTTTGCGGGTCTATTAAGATAAATGGTACTAGATTAGTGGTGTGAGCTACATGTGGCTTGCCGTCATCGGTAAGCATTACTTCAAGGTTGCCATGGTCAGCCGTAATCGCAATGACATAGCCCTGTGCCTTGGCTGCCTCTATCACGCGGCTAAGGTGGGTATCCACATGTCCGACGCACTCGATTTTGGCATTACAGTCGGCCGTATGACCAATGACGTCACCATTGGCAAAGTTGGTGACAATAAATTCATATCCCTCATGAAGACCCTTGATGACCTCATCCGCTACAGCGGGAAGACTGAGTGCAGTTACCTGGTTAAACGGCACCCCCTTGGGAGAAGGAATGCACACATCGTCTTCTCCTGAAAACGGTTGGTTGTTGCCACCATTAAAGAAGAAGGTCACGTGGGCAAACTTTTCAGATTCTGCACAGTGAAGCTGACGCATCCCAGCCTCACTGACCATTTGGGCCAACGTAAAGGAGACTCTTGACGGGGCAAAGGCAATAGGCAGGTGCTTAAACTTTTCGTGGTATAGGGTCAAGATGACAAAATCCAGGTTATCAAGAAGCTTACGCTCAAACCATGAAAATGATGGGTCGGTAAAGGCGTCAGTCAGTTCAATTTCACGCTCACCGCGGCGGCAGCAGAAAATAACCGCATCGCCGTCCTCAATGGAACCCATGGGTTTTCCGTCCAAGTCAGTGCGCACGAGGGGCTCCATGGAATAATCAGACTGCCCGTTGGCATATGCCGTACGAACAACTTCAGCAAGCAAAGCACCGCCATGTCCATATGTATTAACCATCGGAAACCCTCCTTATTTAGATTTTGTCTATACCGCTGAGATCTGCCTTGGGATATTCGGGAAATACCTTTAAAATCTCCCTGAAGTCGTAAATAACACCTTCGGGGCGGTTGGCATCAGTTACTTTGGCCTTGGCAAGCTTTGCCGGGGTGGTAAATATGATATTCATACCGAAGCCCGCAGCTTTAGCGCCTGTAACGTCGCGATTAAGGTTGTCACCAATATATGCGCATTTTTCGGGGGGTATTCCGACCTCACGGGCAGCCAACCGGTAGATTTCCGGGTCAGGCTTGCGAAGACCGCAGACAGCGGAGAGTATAACAGAATCAAAGTACGAAGTAAGACCATCTTCTTCAAGCCAATCGGGCACTTCCTGGGTCGTAATTAAATTGCTTATGATGCCGAGAGTGTAGCCACGCCTGTGAAGCTCCTGAATGACCTCCTTGCCGTGGTCAACCAGCATGCGGAAGCCCTTGGCCTGACGGTACTGGAAGGAGAGGTCAACGGCGTTCTCAATAATGCGATCCCGGGGGAAGTCCGGTGTCATCCAACGTGTCCAGAGCTCAGCCTCATTAGTTTCGCGCATGTTTTCAAAGGCCCAAACACGGTAGCCCTCGTAGCGCTCATCCATGAGCTTCAAAAATTCGACCGGATCGGCATCGGTTCCAACCAGCTCCGTGACCTTACGCATGGCGGCCAACTCATAAGCCTCGTCGCGGTGCAGAATACGCAGAGTTTCGCCGAGGTCAAAGAATATTGCATGAAATTCAGTGTTCATAAACACATCCTCCATCAAATAGATTTGACGATTTATTAATGCTCCGGCAAAGGAGCAATCGAAATTTCGATCATCCCTAAATGAGTTTAACAATGATGTGATGTATCATATTGGCTGTCAGATCAATTTTATCTGCCAGATTACTTAAATGCCTATAAACCTCCCGCATCCTGAACACATAGCTGAAGTCCTCATTCCGAACCAAAACCTTCAGGTTCAGCCGATAGTTGGTTTCCATATCGTTTTCCAATTTTTTAGCTTTTACGGCATTCTCGGCTGAAATGGTTTTATGATCCTTTAGATACTTTACAGAAGTATTCAAGCACCTTGTTGCATTAAGTAAAATATCCACCATGTAGATGAGTGAGTCCGTCGGTTCCAATTCATATATTTCCATTTCTTCAACGGTCGTTTTGGCATAATCGACAATATCATCCATGGCACCGGACAAATTGAAAATATCTTCCCGATCAAAAGGTGTAACAAAGGTATTATCCAGATTATCAATGATAACCCTGCGAAGCTCATCTGCCTCATTTTCCAATTCTATAACCCTGCGACTGTCTTCGGCATTTCCGGTATGCATATACTTGGAAAGCGCTTCTATACCTTCTACCGTTTTGCTGGATTGGCCATACAAAAGCCCGTAAAAATCCTTCTCTTGAGGAAAAATCCATTTTAATATTCCCATAACTTGCTTCTCCTTAAAGCATTTTTTACACACCCAATATCAGTTTCAGGATGAAGAAAATCAGCATGGAGACTGCTGCCGAAGCCGGGATTGTCAACAGCCATGAGGATACAATGTTTTCTACTACTTTCCAGTTAACGGCATTCCGCCTTTCACCTGCTCCTACACCTGCTACGGTTGAGCTTATGACCTGGCTGGTGCTGACAGCTCCGCCAAGAGTGGAAGAGATATAGATAACCGTGGCCGACGCAATTTGCGCATTTATTGAATGTATAGGCTCCAGCTTATATATTTTATTGCCGATGGTATGCAGAATTCTCCATCCCCCGAACAATAACCCCAGTGCTAAAGCCCCTGATGAAGCAATCCTCACCCAAAACGGAATATAAAAAGAATCGATACTCCCGCCAACAAGCAATAAAACAGCAACAATTCCCATGGTTTTCTGTGAATCCACCATACTGTGGCTGCCGGCCAGAAAAATAATGCTTAAATAGTGGGATTTTTTCAGCACACGATTAATCTTGCAGCTGGCCCTTCTTAACAGAAACTTGGATATTTTAATTATAAAAAACCCGGCTATAAATCCTATAAAAGGAGTTAAAAACAATACTAAAAGGATTTTATTAACCAAGATCGGCCATTTAACCACATCAATCCCAAAACCTACAATCCCCGCTCCAACCAGACCACCTATCAGGGCATGGGATGAACTGGACGGCAGCCCGAATTTCCAGGTTATCAGGTTCCATATGATTGCGCTCAATAAAGCGGCAAGAAAAGTGACCATGGCATACTCAGCATCCGCCTGTAAAACCATCTCCTGTTTTAACACCTTACCAATGGTCGAGGCTACTGCAGTACTGGCAAAAAGAGGCGCAATAAACTCGCTGATGCTGGCTAGCAGTAATGCTCTCATGGGCCTTATGGAACGTGAGGATACTGCAGTTGCAAAAACATTGCACCCATCGTGAAAGCCGTTGACTAATGCAAAAATCAATGACAAAGTAATAACTAAAACTAGCATGGAACAATGACCCCCATATATGTCATTCAGAACGCTGAAAGCTTAGGGTTCAAGAACACATTTAACAGAAATAGCGTTATGATCGGTTATTTCCATCCCCTCTTTTCCGGCTGCATCCATTAGGGGTATCCCTTCCAATTCATTAACTGTAAAAATAGTTTTTATGACAGCAGGCTCCATACAGCTTAAGCCCCTGACAAAAAACCAATCAAGATTAAGCTCAAGGTTTCCCTTATTGGCAATAGGCTTTCTCCTTGTCGATTTCCCCTTAACATTGGCACTCTTATATTCAAACCCATGAGCCTCAATCAGTTTAAAAATCGGTTCATATGCTTCCGGAGAATTTATTCTCTCTGCCTGGGACTGCCGATTATCATAGAGGTCAATAAATTCTTCATCGTGATTTCCATCACAGGTGTTTGTATTCATATCCCCTGCAATAATGACCGGAAGGGCTCTAAAATAATCCTTGGCATGTTCCAGAATATATTTCATCTGTTCTTCTCTTCTAAGTGGAGTCGTTCTGTTTTCCAGATGTGTACATACAAGGCCAATAAGTTGATTATTGACACGTATTTTTGCAAAAAGGGCCATCCTTCCACCCAGCCGTTTTTGCTTGTCATAAAACCAGTCATACGCCATAGGCAGCCTGACAAGAACGGGTTCTAAAAGCTCATAACGTGACATGATGGCATTACCATGAAAGCCCTTGGTATTTTTTATGCCTGAATCTTCACTGCCAGCTTTCACCGAACTCGTTAGTTCGAAAAATTCTACTCCAAATATGTAATTCAGGGAGAGCCTCTTGGATAGCTCAGCCGTTATATCAATATTCCCGGTCCGCACCATACCGTCGTCCAATTCATTTAAAAAAATGACATCGGCATTTTTGAGTGAAGGATGATATTTCATATAGGCTTCAATTTCAGCCAGATGGCTCCCTCTTTCCACATTAAGCACGGCCAGCTTCAAGCTGTTAATTGGCCCACGAGGGGCAGGAAACTCATTGAAGGTTCTGACTTTCTCAATTTCTGCTTGCACTTTTGATTCCTCCAAGCCAACTAGGCCTTTAGTGTCTCTCATAGTAGCACAACCCCTTTACTAACTTTTTATTTTGTTTATAACAAGGTTCTAAGGGAGCTAGGCTTTAGTTCTGATTGTTTAATTTTTCTCAAACGTTTGAGTGCCCATGCAGAAGCTTATATAGAAAATCAAGATAATACTACATTTACATTTGTATCTGAGAGCATTAAATTGCATAAACGAGATGTTTTATATATCATACTACACTTTTCGCGTTTTGTAAACGTTTACGTTAATGATTATAGCAAATTGTTTTGTCAAAGTCAATCCTCTATCTTATTCTTATGTGATTGTTTGTGATCCGTTTGTGATATTGTCTTAAAAAGTCGTCAGTGATTTTGTCTCAAAAGGAAGCGGTATATAATTACCCCATAGAAAAGATATGGGGTGAAAAAATGCGGAGGATTGAATTAACAATGGACGGGAATGAGAAGTATCATACCATCAAGGAACTGATAGAACAGCACGGAAACAAGAACAGAGCGGCACAAAAGCTGGGTTGCTCAAGACGAAGTATTGACCGGTATATCAAAGGCTACAAAACTCACGGCAAGAAATTCTTTTTGCACGGTAATAGTAATCGTAAGCCTGCACACACAATCTCAGCCAATGTAAAGGATACAATAGTAGACCTTTACAGAAAAAAATACTATGATACGACATACCAGCATTTTACGGAACTGCTTCAAGAATTCGAGGACATAAGTATCTCAGAGGCTGTAGTCAGGAAAACGCTCATGGCTCAATATCTTTTGTCTCCACAGGCAACTAAGAAGACAAAGAAAGATGTCCGCAAGTTACTGGAAGAAAAGAAAAAGACCGCAAAGAGTCCAAGAGAGGAAAACAGGCTGCAGGCATTGATTGTCGATATCGAAGATGTACATGCGAGGCGGCCCCGTTGTGCATATTTGGGTGAGATGGAACAAATGGACGCATGTATCTACCCATGGTTCGGGGGTATACAGACCACGCTGCACATCGCGGTGGACGATGCGTCGGGGGTGGTCACTGGTGCCTGGTTTGACAAAGCGGAAACCCTTAACGGTTACTACAATGTATTTTGGCAGATACTAACGGGCTATGGCATACCGCTCATGTTCTATACAGATAGGAGGACAGTTTTTGAATACAAGAAAAAAGGGGGCGGGCTGGATGAGAACGACACATACACGCAATTTGCTTACGCTTGTAAAACATTCGGAGTCGAGATTAAGACGACCAGTGTATCGCAGGCCAAAGGCCGTGTGGAACGAATGTTCTGGACATTGCAGTCACGCCTTCCTACTTTGTTAAGGCTTGCAGGCGTGGTTACCATAGAGCAGGCAAACGAATATCTAAAAGACTATCTTCTCAAGTTCAACAAGCAGTTCGCACTTGACTACAGCCGTATACAATCCGTATTTGAAAACAAGCCATCAAAGGAGAAAGCTAACCTTACATTGGCAGTGCTGACTAAGCGTATGGTGGATGGTGGACATTCGATACGCTTTGAGAATAAGTATTATCGAACTGTCAACCAAAGTGGATCCCCCGTATACTTCTACAAAGGCACGGAAGGACTGGTTATACAGGCTTTTGATAAGAGCCTTTATTTCTGCGTGGATGAAAAGGTCTATGCACTGGAAGAAATACCGGAATATGAGCTCACATCAAGGAATTTCAATTTTAAAGAGCCCTCAATAAAATCGTGCGTAAAGTACATACCTCCGATGAGTCATCCATGGAAAAACGCCTCCTTTGAACAGTTTAAACGCAAACAGGCGCATCGTGCAGAATTAATGACGGGATCTTAAAAGGTATACAAAACCTGGCCTTCGACCTAGCTGTGATTTGATGTATAATATGAATCACAGAGAAAGGGGGTAGCGCTATGGCATCCCAGTCAATATATGAGTTTTATGCGGAACTAAAGGATTATCACCCTAAGATTTGGCGTCGGTTTCAGGTTGCCAGTAATGTGACAATGGCACGCTTGGGCTATATTTTAATGACGCTGTTTGAAATGCAAGCAAGCCATCTGTTCCGTATTGAAGTACCTGCCAATGACAACTTTCATGCTTTCATTCGTGATAGGCTCAGCGATGGAGAATACGCCAAGATATTTACAGAGCCAGGTTCAACTGATCCATTCGAGGAAAATATGATATTTGAAGTTATTACGGAGGATACATACGAATTCCGCGAGGAGCACGAAAAGGTCTATGACGCTGTTGAAAACAAATTGAAGCACGTGATAACCCATCCACTTTCAAAGTTGTCACTTGTTTATGACTTTGGCGACAATTGGACTGTCTTGGTTACTCTTGAGCGCATATTCAAAGACGATGATCTATCAGGCAAGCTTCTCCCCTTTGTCCTTGAGGGCGAAGGGTTCGGCATCATCGAGGATTGCGGAGGCACCCCAGGCCTTACAGAATTGGCAAAAGCCTTTAAGAAAAAAGGTAACGCTTACAATGAATACCGGGAATGGCTGGGGCGCGATGCTTTTGATTTAGAGAGATTCGATATTGATGATATGAACTTCAGGCTTAAAAAGGTGCCCCGTATATACACTGATATCTATGAATTCGAACTCGAGCCGACAAAGCGATCAATGGATATTCTGGAACGACGATATCTGAATCGAAAAACAACTCCTTGACGAAGGCATCACTAACCCTTTTCAATAAAGATATTTAGCGTGCAGCGGTTGTTCCGATGCACGCTTTACAATATATAGGAGAATTACCATTTCATATCTAGCTAATGTTGCTTCTATTTTGAGACAAAATCAAAAACGCTTGACAAAGTTACCTATTGTCAAAGCAGAATACAAGGAGTGGCAAAACTTTATCTTCCAATTTCAAAATATGGCTTCAGAACAGCAACAGTCTTTTCATAACTGATCCATATGGTTGTTTCATCATCCCAGTCCCAATATTCTGGCCGGAAAAGCTCAACGCTTGCCATTTGGTCATATCCGATATCTTTAAGCACCCCAAAAATTGCATTCAAGTCTATGGCTCCGTCTCCCGGCATTAAACGATGCTCGTCCCTTGCTGCACCAACGGGCAAATCTTCACTGTCGTCAATATGGAATATAAATATTTTTTCTGGGTCCGCTTTCTTTAAATCGTCCAGCCGGGAGCCCATACTATGAAAATGGAAACAATCCAAAACAATACCCACATTTTCCCGGTCAACCTTTTTAACGATGCCGTAAGCCTGGCCGAAGGTATTTACAGAACAATAGGGGTATCCTACAAATTCGAAGGCCAGCTTCATGTCGGATTTCTCGGCGTAATCCGCCATGATAGTAATAACACGTACTGTTTCAGTCTCAATTTCTGAAATAGTCCGGTTGCCTACATCAAAGGTTGGTACAATGACAACCTTATTGCACCCAATGACTTGTCCCGCCTCACAAACAAAGGCCAAACCTTTCATTATATCGTTAAAACCCTTTTCATCCCTGAAGCTAATAAACTCAAGCGCATTAAAAGCATAGGGTTTTAGGTTATGCGTTTCAAAAAAACGCTTCAGATCCATCATTGTGTTCCGCGTAAGGTAATCATTTAGTTTATCTATTCGAATTTCAATGAAATCATAGCCTTGCCTGTCACATAGCTCCAAATCGGACTCCAATGTGGAATTTTTCATGGTGGTTGCCTGATTGAAACAAATTTTCATATCTTTTTCCTCCAGAAAGCAATTTAAAAGGTGCTTATGCCTTTCTTGAGATTTTCCTCATATCAATGATTACGGCAACTACAATGATGATGCCCTTGATGATTTGCTGCAAATAAGGTGAAACACCTAAGATAAGCAGACCGTTATTGATAACACCCAATACAAGAATTCCGACAAATACACCAGGTATGGTACCAATACCGCCCGTATGCGATACACCGCCTACGGTTGCGGCCGCTATGGCATCAAGCTCATACCCGGTTCCAAGGGAAGCGATACCTGAAGCCGCCCTTGATGTTATCATAACACCTGCGACTGACGCGCACAGGGCAGACCATGAGTAAATGGCGACAATATTGCGCTCCACTTTAATACCGGCTGCCCGGGCGGCTTCAATATTTCCGCCGATGGCATAAACATTCTTGCCGAACTTTGTCCAGTTAAGCAATATATATGCGGCTACGACAAACACTAAAAAAACAACCACAATGTTCGGCAGGAAACCAAACATGTTGCCCTGGCCTATTTTTGTAAAATCTTCACGCAGCATAGGCACTGGATATGCATTGGTAAACAGTAAAGCTACGCCCCTAGCTATGACCATGGAACCCAGGGTGGCAATGAAAGGCGGTATCTTGGTATAGGCGATTAACACACCATTAATAACGCCAAACGCCGTTCCTATAACAATGCCGGCCAGAACCGCTATCCAAGCCGGAATAAAAACAAGCTCCGGGATTATCAACGTAGCATAGGTCAATTCCTGAACAAGAGCTGCAGAAAAAACCGAGGATACAGCTACGACTGAACCCAATGACAAATCTATACCCCGCGCAATGATACAAAAGGCCACGCCCAAAGCCAATAAGCCTCGGCCGGCTTCGGCGGTAAATATATTGACAATATTCTTTTTTGTAAAAAACGCAGGAGATGAAATAGACAAAACCAATATGAGCAGCAGCAAGATCAGAGATATCGTGTATTTGCCGAGGTATGACTTAAAATCAAATCTGGATTTTCTTTCTAATCGAGACACATTATCAATCGCTCTCATACCGTTGTACCTCCTTACACATTGGTAGCGTATTCCATAATACGCTCTTGAGTTGCATCTTCCCGATCTATGATACCGGTCATTTTCCCTTCGTACATAACCAAGACCCGATCACACATTCCCAAAATTTCAGGCATTTCAGAAGATGCCATAATAATAGCCTTTCCGCTTGCTGCCATCTGGGTCAGGAGCGAATGAATTTCAGCTTTTGCCCCTACGTCAATACCACGTGTCGGCTCATCGACCAATAGAATCTCAGGATTTGTAAGAAGCCATCGCGCAACTAAAACCTTTTGCTGGTTGCCGCCCGATAAATCCTGAACCCGAACTTCCGTCCCGGTTGTTTTAATATTCAATTTATCCACATATTCAACGGTATCCGACCGCATCTTTTTGTTATTGACAAGGCGAAGCTTCGAGACATATTTTTTTAAATTGGCGATAACGACATTGTCACATACTGTGGCCACAGGAATGATACCCGTACGGCGACGATCCTCTGTTAACATAGCAAACCCGTATTTTTTGGCGTCCGCCGGCTCTTTTATATCGACTTCTTTACCCTTTACAAAAATTTTCCCCCCTGTCTTTTTTCTTAGTCCAAATAAGGTTTCCAGTACTTCGGTTCTGCCCGCCCCCATAAGACCTGATAAGCCCAGAATTTCCCCCTTCTTCAAACTAAAACTGATATTTCGGAAAGCATCGCCTGCTGATAAGTCTTTCACTTCCAGTATGACATCTGTGATGGGACAATCCACTTTTGGAAACATCTCATTAAGCTCTCTCCCTACCATCATGGTGATGAGTGTGTGGACATCTAAATCTCTGACATCATCCGTCCCAATAAAATGACCGTCACGAAACACCGTTACCTCGTCAGCTACCCTGAATATCTCATCAAGCTTGTGGGAGATATAAATGATAGAAACGCCTTTTCCTTTGAGTTTGTCAATCATATTGAACAATTGATCAACTTCTTTGGTTGTCAAGGCTGATGTGGGCTCATCCATGATAATAATCGCGCTGTTGTAGGAAATGGCCTTTGCAATCTCCACCAATTGCATTTTGGCAACGGTCAAATTGCCCATTTTTTCATGGGAATCAATAGGTATATTCAGGCTTCTTAAAAGTTCATCCGCTTGCCTGTACATTTTTTTATGATCAATGAATATTTTCCCACGGGTTGGCTGCCGTCCCAAAAAAATATTCTCAGCAACTGATCGCTCGTTTACTGTTGAGAGTTCCTGATGAATCATTGCAATTCCATTTTGCGCGGCCTCCAAGGGACCGCGAATTATTGTTTCCTTGCCATTAATCAGAATTTTACCGCTGTTCATCTGGTATAAACCAATAAGGCATTTCATCAATGTGGACTTACCAGCCCCGTTCTCTCCCATCAACGCATGAACAGTTCCCGGGCGCAGCCTGAAGGTGACGTTTTGCAATGCTTTTACTCCCGGAAAGGTTTTATTGATATCCACCATTTCGAGTATGTAGTCGGTCAACTTTCGCTCACCTCCACTATTTTAAGTCCCTCTTAGGGATGATCGAAATTTAACTTCCGATTGCTCCTTAGCTCATTAAATAATGATCATTGCAAACCTGACTCATGACAAGTCAGATTTGCAATGTCGAATACAATCGAGGGATATAAACAACAGGGCAATTATTTCATGTACGCGCTGACATTTTCAGCTGTAACAGGCTCAAAGGGTACCCATCCGAATTTGTCAAACTTCTCTCCTTTGGCGGCTTTTATTGCATATTCCATAGCGAGTGCTCCCTGAGCTTTGGCATTCTGGAAGACGGTTGCAGCCATCTCTCCAGCTTTTACCGAGGCGCAGGCCATATCGGTGGCATCAATACCCACAACGGGAATTTTCTTAAGGTCCATATTGGCTGCCTTCATGGCTTCCACACAGCCCAGGGCCATCTCATCATTATTGGCTATGACACAGTCGAATTGAGCTCCCGTTCCAATGATGGTCTGCATTTTGTCCATGGCCTTGGCGCGATCCCATTCAGCAGTATCCTCAAACACCATTTCCAACTTGAAGCCTGCCTTCTGGAGCTCTTCCTTTGCAGATCTTGTTCGCTCGTTGGTATTTTCAAGACCTAGCTGACCCATAAAAAGAACAACCTTAAGGGTCTTATCTGCCTTATCCTTGAAAAACTCAGCAAGAAATTCAGCCTGCATCCTTCCTGCATCATATTCCTGCGAACCCACATAAGCATACTTGCCTTCCTTGAGCAGACTATCGGAAGGACGCCTGTTAATGAAAATAATAGGTGTGTCTTTTGCCTCAGCAATCATGGTCTGAGCAGTAGAGGTATCGACCAGGTTGACGATCATGGAGTTATACCCTTTGGTTTCAAAGGTTCTGATCTGCTCGGCCTGTTTCTGTGTGTCATTGTTAGCTTCCTGAGAATCAACCTTGTAAACGGTCTGCTTTTCCGAGGCAGCAAGTATGGCCTGCTCCAATGTTGAAATAAACTGATCGCGGGCATAGAGAGTGACACCGATGGTGTTTGATGAGGCACCGCAGCTTACCAGCGTGAGCGTCATCATAAGGATGAAAATGAGTGTCAGGGTCTTCTTCATGATCTGTTACCTCCTTATTAATAGATATGGAATCCTTTGTTTTTCACATTTTTTCTGATGATTCGAAACATGCTGGAAGCACAATTCTTCTTAACAAAATCCACCGAGGGTACGGACAGCGTTTCAAGAGCAAAAGCCCCTTGATAGCTGGTATTCGCAACAGCTTCATAAACAGCATGAAAATCAATGGTTCCATACCCCGGAAGCCCTCTGTTGGAATCAGCAAGGTGGATATTTGTGATTCGGCCGGCTGCGGCTTCTATTGCCTCCGGCATTCCGTCATCCTCAATATTGGAATGAAACGTATCATAAAGCAGCCCAAGATTATCAGGATTGCCCAGCTCCTTCAAGAACCAAAGGGCCTCATAAGTATTGTTAATTAAACATGTCTCAGCCTTGCATATGGGTTCAATCTGCAAAGTTACTCCTCTTTTGTATGCGTATTCCACGCATGTCATGACAGAATCCTTTAATTGATTCATCAGGGCATACTTATCACCCTTTTCACGCTTGCCCCGAATCAGACCAAGTGTAATGGGAGGATGTCCCAGTGCTTCCGAAAGCTCCACATGTTCCTTAATTATCTGTATGGTACGATTGCGTATATCCTTATCGGGCGAAGACAGATAAAGCCCTTCAAGACCCACTATTTGACCCGTGGACAGTGTTGTCACAGTCAAATGATGGGCAGCTAGCTTTTTATTCAGCATGGATGTGTCAACCTTAACAGGGTAAGCAATGGCAAGCTCCACACCCGTAAAGCCCTGTTCCTCTGAAAATTCCAGAGCGTCATCAAATTCGCCGGCCTTAAACGGCGAAAAAACAGTATCGTACTGGTACGGGATTGTCAATGATACCTTATTCATACAAACTCCTGCTTAACAGGCTGCAGCAAATAGCTGCAGCCTGTGATTAAGGTTGTAATCGTCCATCGTGCAGTTTATTTTGCACCTCTATAGGGCTTATACGGAAATATTCGCAAACGTTTTCCTTAGTCATCTTAAACAACACCTTATGCTTATTAATGTATATTTTTGTAAATTACATATAAGTTTCACACACATAATCTATATGATTGACAGTGCCGTATTTATGCTTTACAATCATTTTGAAGTGAAACGTAAAGTATTGGAGTTAGGAAAGCTAATGAAAAACGCGACTATCAAAGATATTGCCAAAATCGCAAACGTTTCCTACGCCTCAGTTTCCCGGGCTCTTTCAGGTAGCCCCGGGGTCAGTAACGAGACCCGCAATTTGGTATTAAAAATTTGTGAAGAATTAGGTTACACGCCCAATTACATGGCCCGTTCCATGGTGACTAAAGCCACAAAATTGATTGGGCTGATCGTGACTGATATTGCCAACCCGTTTATGTCTGAAATGGCTTTGAACATAGAACAAATCGCCCGGGAATCAGGCTACCACATTATGTTATGCAATTCAGTCAACGATATAGGACAAGAAGAGCGAGTTTTTAAATTATTGATGGGGCGAAAGGTCGATGGGGTTTTAATATTTCCCACCAGCGCCCATTCTCATGAAGTATTGAAAAAGTATCTGGACAGAATTCCAGTTGTTTTTGTGAGTGAAAATTTAAGCGACTTTCCTGCAAGCTATGTCACTGTCGACAACCTGCTCGGAACGACGATGGGTACCGAGTACCTTTATTCCCTGGGACATAAGGACATTCTATACTTCGGAAGGCGCCAAAAGCGCATCGCTCATAGGCTTCGGTTTGACGGTTACACCTCTGTATGCAAGAAATACAATCTGACCCCTTATTTTTTCGACAGCCCCTTCCCTACTGATGCCATCCAGCACGGCTATACCATGGCAAAGGAAATGTTCAAAGAAAATCCTAAGCCTTCCTACACCGCTATTTTTGCTTCTACCGATTCCAATGCTCTAGGTTTATTGCAGGCAGCAGATGAATATGGCTTACGCATACCCGAAGATATTTCCCTTCTTGGGTTTGACAACATTCCCTATACAGGCCTGCCTAAAATTATGCTTTCTACTATTGAGCAACCCTATAAGCTTATGGCAAAGGCTGCCATAGAAATGCTGATAGATAAGATTGACCAGCCTGATATGGGTTATTCGCACAAGGTTCTGACTCCCAGGCTGGTCATACGCAATTCATGCCGTGAACTATAGAATAAGCTCCAGCGTATCAAGCAAATCCTGGGAAATACTTTTAAGAATAAGGTCTTTTGAAAATACCGTATTGAGCATTGTTTTTCTGAGAATACCCGGAATAGCTAAAGCTGGAGTATTAGCAGGCCCTTGTGTCCGTATACTTTTAATTTCCTCCAAAAACTCACTCAGGCTGCGAATCTTAAATCTATCCAGACCTCTCTCTTCGGCTATATACTCCAAAATCCCGATAATGGCATCCTGATAGGACATTTCCGGGGGAATACCGAGCATACGGGATAAACGAGGAATGATCTTCTCAAAGAGCATTCTTTTAGGATCCATTGGTGAAAGCTCCATTTTTTTGCCTATTGATTCAATCAACTCATCGGGTATGGATAATAATCCCTTTAAAATCAGATCGTCATTAACGGGCTGTATGCAGTATTTCTTTCCTTTAAGATGCCTGATGGCCCGCATGGCGTCAAAATAACCCAGCTTTAAATTATGCTGTATAAGCTCATGATCAAAATTCAGAACGCTGCCCAGATCGTCGGAAGGGACAATATTCAATACTTTTACGCTGTCGTCCTCGACTTTTCTCACTATTCCTATGGCAAACGTACGAATGGCTATTATTTCCCTGTATCCCTTGCGAATCAGAAGATTAATGGGGCAGTTATCATAAAAACCCCCATCAATAAAGAACTTCCCATCAATAGGCTCTATTTTGAACAAGGGATAATTGGCGCTGGCCATTAAATAATCAATTATTTTACCCTGAGGAATATCTTCCTTATAGAGTTCCAAGGGCTTGAAATCCGACAGAGAAACAGTAACAAGCCCAAAATCCACAGAGGATTCACGTAGTTTCCGCTCGTTGATCATACTGTCCAGAAGCGCTCTTATCTTGCTGGTATCGAGGCCTTTATTTTCAATGACATTTTTAATTTTGGTTGTGAAATGTACAAGTGCGGCCCGGTCGATTTTCTGGTTGAGGATCTTCTTTAAAGGCATATCTTCCATTTCAAAGAGAAGGGAATTATCCATGGCCTCCCACATATGATAACCAGCCTTAAAATCACCCTGGGCGATTATGGCGCCATTAAGGGCTCCGATTGATGTTCCGGCTATGCCCTCAATGCAATAGCCCTCTTCTATGAGTGCTTTAACGGCCCCCATGTGAAAAGCGCCTTTTGCTCCTCCACCTTCCAAAGCTAAACCTACCACTTAGAGCACCCCCTTTGCTTTTTTCTACTGGATCTCAGGATTTTTCTGCTTCTGCTTGAGGCCAATTTTTGAGCCCTTCCTTTTTGATTGTGAAAAACCCGATGATTACGATAACCAATGCGCTGACCGCATCCACGATGAGGTCCTTCATGGTATCTCTGAGGGCCTCGCGTCCCACAAGCTGAACGCCATTCTCAAATGCAAACTTCTGCATATTAAGAGACAGCAAACCGTCAAAGGTAAACTCATAGATCTCCCATACAGCTCCGGCAGCCAGAGCAAAGCAGAACGCAAAAAGCGATACAAAGACCGGGCTTAGTTGAATCTTCATGCTTTCCGCCTCATTGAACATGCTGACCACCGTAAAGCCCAAGGCCCCTAGCATAGCCCCGCTGAAGGCATGTAAAATGGTGTCCCAATAAGGAATAAGATAATAAAAGTTACGAACCTCACCGAGATATATGGCACAATACAAAAATAAGAAGTAAATAACCTCCATGTAATTGGGAATATCAATGGACCATCTGCGCTCTATGATTGACGGAATCATCATCACAACGAGGCCTAGTATACATTGTATAAGCATGAGCACATAATCGCTTTTTAGTTTTACATGTTCTTGCCCGGTAACCGACGGTGAAACAACAATTCGAAAAATGGCGTAAGCCATTGACAACAGAAGAGTTATCAATAGAATAAACCCAACTAACGATTTCCACTCAATCTTCTTTTTCTTAGCATTATTACGTTTCATAAGCTCTCCTTATATAGATTCGCCTCATAAGCCCTTAGAATAGGTTCCCTATCCTTGTAATTTGATAGAACCAGTTTATAGGAATCACAATTAACAGGACGTTTTTGAGGCTTTTCACATAAATTAATCTCCACATAATACTTTATTTGCCCAAGCTCCCTGTAATAGCAAAAAACATTCTTTTTCTTTTCGGCAATGGGTATGAAGTCACCATATACCAGGGTTTCATCCTCTTTTCTGACGGCTATCAGGTTCTTATAAAAGTTCAAAACAGAGAAGGGGTCTTTTAGAGCATTTTGAACATTATAGGTCAGATAATCATCCCCCATGGCTATCCAGGGTTCTGCGTCAGAAAAGCCGCCATTTATTTCATCGCTCCATTGGACAGGTGTTCTGGAATGGTCCCGGCTGCCGCAGAGGATCTTTCGCAAGGCCTCGGACGGCCCTTTTTGAGGTAAAAGCTCTTGGTAAAGATTAATGCTTTCAACATCCCGGAACTGGTCAATTGAAGTAAATCCTGCATTGACCATACCCAATTCCTGTCCCTGAAAAATAAAGGGAGCGCCCTTCAAGGTTAGCTGAATCATGGCCAGAAGCTTGCCCAAAACATCCCTGTATTGTGGATCGGGGTTAATTTTGGATATCATGCGGGGGTTGTCGTGATTCTCAAAAAATAAGGTCATCCAGCAATCATTTCCGTAATGCCGCATCCAATCAATGAAGTATTCCTTTAAGTAATTCAAGTCGTATTGGTATTCATCAAACCGGACCTTGCCCGGGTTTTCAAGATGATCGAAGGAAAAAACCGTGTCCAGCTCTTTACGGTGTTCGGATGTCAAAAGCCTGCTCATCATAAGCCCTGTACCGGGAGTTTCCCCAACCGTATAGGCATTAAATTGATCGAAGGTTTCTCGCCTCATTTCTCTTAAATACTCATGGAGACGGGGCCCGAAGAAATAATGCTCAATTCCGTAGAAACCCATTAATTTGCCTATGCTCTCGTTACCCGTAGGCAAGCCTTGCTTTTTTGAAATATAATTGACCACATCAAGCCGGAAACCGTCCACACCTTTTTGCAGCCACCAATTGATCATATGGTAGAGGTCTTTTCTTACCTTTTCATTTTCCCAATTCAGATCCATCTGCTTTTTTGAAAAAAGATGCAAACACCATTCCTTTCGCTGTTCATAGTAATTCCAGGCAGAGCCCCCAAAGAATGAAGTCCAATTATTAGGCGGGTTTTTGTCAGATGATTCCTTCCACAAATAATAATCCTTATAAGGCGAATCAGGATTATTGAGTGATTCAACAAACCACTGGTGCTCATCGGAGGTATGATTGAGGACAAGGTCCATGATGAGCTTCATCCCCCGGTTGTGAACGGCCTCCAGAAGTCTGTCAAAATCCTCCATAGTGCCAAACTCGGCCATAATCTTCTGATAATCACGGATATCATAGCCATTATCATCATTGGGAGAATCATACACAGGTGATAGCCATATAATATCTACTCCCAGCTCTTTTAAATAATCCAGCTTTTCAGTGATGCCATTTAAGTCGCCTATGCCATCACCGTTGGAATCCTTAAAGCTGCGGGGATAGATCTGATAGACAACGGCTTCTTTCCACCAGGCATGCTTAACCTTGTCCGTTTCCCTTTCCAATGAACATTCTTCACTATTAAGAAGCTCAAGAAAGGTATCCATAAAGCCCTCGCCCAGTAAGCCCTTGGTCAGGCCTCCAAGAGTCTTGAGCTTCAGATTCCCCACAATTGCATTTTTAATGAGCCTTTCACTTTTCCCCATCTGCAGAAGAATCTTGTAAATGATGTCATGCCCTATGGGATTTTGATAGACCTCTTTTATTTTGCTATTTTCGGTTATCACACTATTTTGCAAGGCAAGACCCCCATTCATAGATTAATAACGATATTTTTCTGATAATGAGATATCCATGATATTATACTAACAGATATAACAAAAAGTCTGTAGCCCTTTGAGCGTAAAAAAGCTCCCAAGCATTTTGCTTAAGAGCTCCATGTGGTTTACCCCTTGCGGTGAACCGTACCTTATTGATAGCCGTTCTCCCGGGCTTTAGCCTCGTCTTTGATTTCCTCGCGCATACCATCCAGAGCAGCTTCTCTTCTTTCATTTTTACCCTGAAGCTCCTGTTTGGTCTTGGGATTATCGACTTCACCCATCATGTCATTGGCAAGCTCAATATTGGCTACGGTATGGTTTATATTCCTCTGGATCCTTTCAACATTGTCTCTTCTGTCATCTGGTTTAGGCTTCATTTCAAATCTCCTTCCCTATTTTTTATCGTCTTTAGTATTTTGCAATCGGAAGAAAATTTATGCTGGGCCACAGCAGCCTAATTGTTTTCACAATCTCCAAATATTGGTTCAATACGCTCTATAATAAGTCCTATCCTATCCTTAGCACTTGGCTTATAAAGAGAAGCAATAGAAACTACTATTTTTTTCTTTGTATTAATATAGATCACATTGCCACTATCTCCCATAGCTGCATATCCATTTCCGACCTCTGCCCACCATAAATATCCATAAGGCAGATTGAGTTCTTTCCATCGGCTATGTTCCTTTGTACTCTCGTCTATCCACCCAGCCGATACAATTTGTTTGCCCTTCCATTTTCCGCCACTCAAGTACAATTGCCCAATTTTTGCCATGTCCATAGCGGTCAAGGTAAGGCCCCAACCCGCTGTATTTATCCCTTGCGGGTCAGCACCCCAGCCGCTCACATTTTTAGATTTGAGAAATGCGAATTGCTCCTCTTTATCTTGAAAAATCACATGGGTCTCAACAGTAATTCCCAATGGCGAGAATAAATATTCTGTTGCGAAATCAAGCACGGATTGTCCGGTTGCTTTTACCAGAATGCCGGACAAAATATCCGGTCCTATGAGGGGCGTATATCTGAAATCCCCGATCGGCCTCTTACCACCCAATAAATCAAGAGCAGCCTTTACCCAGTCATCGCTTGTGAAATACTTTGTGTATGGTGCCGACCTGTATTTATACGGGGCTGTCATAGTCAGCATATTCTTAATCGTAACGCTCTGTATTGTTTTTTCGCCTCTCTTAATGGTGTAATCCGGGAAAAAATCCAACACTTTTTGGTCTATACTTTTGATATATCCCTTGTCGATGGCGATACCAATCAATATGGAAATAATACTTTTTGTTACTGAGAATACATGGATGGCGCTAGCAGCAGTACATTCATTAAAGTAGTTTTCATATAGCTTTTCACCATTTTTTAGTACAATAATGCCCGCGATATTGCTATAATCACTACTGATTGTCTTTTCAAGCTCTTTCATTTTTTCCTGATTCATTCAATTTTCACCTTTCAGTTAGATTAGAAAGGATATCCTTAAAATAGAGGATAAGTCTATTAGAAATTAATGTCAATATGTCATTTTAAAATGATTAATAACTTGAAATAAAAAGGCCAGAGAGCCAGTTATAACCTGACCTCCGGCCATTCAAATTGTTTTGCTTAGACTACTTTTCCGAATCAATCATTCTAAGAAGTACAGCAACCGCTTCAGCTCTAGTTGAGACACCTAAAGGAATAAACTTATTGCCGGAGCGGCCGGTGATAATACCCTTATCCTTAACGGCCTTAACAAACCCTTTTGCCCAGGCCGGGATATCAGCGTCGTCATCAAATCCGGTTGTTGTTTGAGAAGAAGCATCCAGTTTCAGAGCCTTTACAATCATGATAGCCATCTGTATACGGTTAATCTTGTCGTCCGAGCCAAAGCTTCCGTCGGGATAGCCTGAAATAACACCCAACTGCACAGCCTGTGAAACAGCCTTCCGGGCGAAGGGCGCGATCTTGTCCTTGTCGGTAAAGGTCAATGGAGCGCCTTCAATTTCCGGCTTCAACAAGTTCATCAGCATAATGGCAAATTGCGTACGGGTAATTTCCTGATCCGGTCCGAAGCTTCCATCGGGATAGCCGCTGATCAGACCAATTGTACGGGCGCGTCTGATGTTCATTTCCTCCGGGTGTCCCACGGTATCGGAGAATGACGGTGCCAGCTCCTCCTGTTTACCCACAGCAAATACCGCAAATTTTGTGAAATGGTCAACCTCAGCAATGATGTAATCACCATCAATTTTCCCGCCGATTTCTACCCATTCTTTTTTATCCTCATCATAATAGAACATTGATGCTCTTTGGTTGTCATTTAAGCCCGCAGAATTAAATTTAAGCTTGATCGTAACAGGCTTATTAAATTTACCAGTGAGGTTTTTCTGAACTTCAACGATCCAAGAAAGCAAGGCCTCCTGGTCTTTAATCAAATTCGAATTCGAAAGAACCCTTTTTATACTTAACAATATTTCAGAGCTTTGTGCACCGGCAGGAATCGTTACAAAAATTTCATTGCCTAGGTTTGCCTGACCTGAACTGCCAGCCGGAATGATAACTTTAGTCCCCTGAGAGCTGCCCGTGCTGCCGCCGCCTCCGCTTGGAGAATCTGTGGGGGTCGGGTCTGTGGGCGTCGAAGGTACGTCCAGAGGTGACCACCAATTGCCGCTGACAACAAATAGGGATATCAGGCGGATACAATTAGCAAAATAGAAATCATCTTCAGTTGCAATCCCCGCATTGTAATCCCACAGGTCGTTCAGCCACTGCTGATTATTCGTATTCACCATGGCGCTGACCATGAAAGGTGCAGAAAAAGCCATATCCGCATAGTCTTCGGCTGCTGCGCCATCTAATTTATAACCGGCAACAATGTTTTCGGGTTTGCCGTCTGTTATCTCTTTGATCCAATCGTTCAAAGTATCCAGCTGAGCCTTTGCACGGTCATCACCTGTGACAATGTAATCCGTGGCCACACGCCAGGGGGTTCTACAGGCGTTATAGGACATCCAGCCGTCCGTTTCGCCTTCCAAGACTTCTCCCCGGGCTGCAATAAACTTGCCGTCCACATACTCCATAAAGTCGGGCAGGATGCCTGTTTTCGAACTCTCGTTTTTGAATACGTCATTAATGGCTTGGTAGGTTTTATCAATCACCTTATCCCAATTGCTGTCTCCCGAAACCTCTCTATAGGCCTTCATATGCT
The DNA here is from genome assembly GCA_023443745.1 of Bacillota bacterium. GTDB lineage: Bacteria > Bacillota > Clostridia > DSM-8532 > DSM-8532 > DTU059. Next base: position 69,448 of record JAEZTB010000027.1, on the reverse strand, counting down.
GGAGCATAAAGTCGGACGAACGGGTAAGCCTTTCATGCTCGCTTCCAGGGGCCCAATCACCTACCAGAAGATACCGGTTGCTTTGGCTAACTTCATCGGCCATAATGGCGTGAATAATCCTTCTTGCCTGTTTTAGATAGTTGATATCACCAGAGCTGCCCCATTGCCTGTCAGCGAGTATCAAGGAGTAGGCAATATCCATGTCGCCGTCGGTGGCGGCGTCGACTCCGTCAATGTCAACGATGGCGGTTCCGTTGTCTCCCTGTCTCCAGGCCATTAAATCCGGGTTGATTTCACTTGGATGCGCCTTATAATAGCGGTATAGGGCATCGTAATTGTCTTTGGCTTCGGGGTCCGCCGAGCCCATCATTGCGGTAATCAACATACCATAGCCATGTGCTTCCGATACGGTAATAGGGAATATGCCATTCTCTTCTTCAAACCAATCCCCGTCGCTGTACCAGACATATTTTTGGCCATCTTGATAGGGGTGCTCTTTCAGGTACTTGGCTTTCCATTCCCTGTACAGCTTAAGCACCGTTGCATCCATTTCAGCCTGTGTCACATGATTCGGCTTGATAACGCCCTTGGTGTAAGCGCTGTGAGCCGGGAAGGGAACGCCGTTGACCGGCTTCTTCACGGTTTTTGCGCCGACGGAGGCGCTTGCCGGTGATTCATTTCCTTCAAGGTCACAGGCGACTACATAGTAGCTGTAGGCTGTATCAGGATTCAGTCCCGAATCTCTGAAGGTGGTATCCGGTGTTGTGCCGGCCAGTACGCCGTCACGGTATATCCTATACTCTTTTACTCCTGTATTATCGGTGGACGTATTCCACTTAAGGTCTACGGAGTAGAGGGCGGTGCCGGTTACGCTGAGGCCTTTGGGCTGGGTAGGCGCTTCATTATCCTCTTGTCCGTCATTAATCTTGACTGACGAGGGATCGGAATTATTTCTCACGCCAACAGATTTAACAACGAATTCATAGCTTCTACGAGGATCAATGTCAACGCTGAAGCCATAGTTTGTTTCACCGGCTTGGACGGGAATATAGGCGCTCCAGTTGACGTCTACTTTATCATTTTTCTCATAGATTCTATAGCCTCTTATGGGCTCCTTGGTTTCTGACGGCGCTTTCCACGATATGACGGCCTTGTTGTCTGCAACGCTGACCACCGGATTTTCCACCTTCGCTGGTTTGGTATCGTTGCGGGTGATGGTGTAGTGGTCGTAGACCTCGAGGTCTTCGTCCATTGGAGCGGTGTAGGAGGTTATCTTGAGCACCTCATCTGTGACAGACAGGTCAACAAACATCTTTTTTTCGGGCTGCGCATCTATCCATGACCAGTAATCCACAGGAAGCTGATCTTCTGGAATGGGGTTTCCGTCTTCATCCTCCGTTGTCCTGCCATAGAATTTAGTACCTACAGCGTTAGTCATCATGTAGACAGTACCCGGAGCATCTGCTACTTCATACCTGAATTTCTCTTCTTTAAGCTGCGGCACGTCGTTGAGCATTTGGTAGGATCTCATGTACATATGGTCATGTCCATAAAATACAAGGTCCACACCCAGCTCATCAAACACGGGGACCAGATATTTCCTTAAAAACAGTCTGCGGTTGCCTTCCCAAAGTGTTGCGTTGTCGCCCACGGAATATATGCCCTTATGGAAGGAAACAAATTTCCATTTGGCGTCGGACTTGGCCACCTGGTTTCTCATCCAATCCAGCTGCGCATAAAATTCTTCTTCGTCATAATCAATCTCACCCTCGTCGTTAAGCTCCCCTGCAAATTGGGAGTTAATTTGCATAAAGAGCGCGTTGCCGTACTCAAACGCGTATACGGAGCCCTTTTGGGTACGACCTCCGATACCGGCGTTCTCCGGCAGGTTAAAATGATAGAAGAAATTGTCCGTATCGGTGTTTTCATCCTCATCATAGTCGTGTACCTCATGGCCGCCGAGCACGGGAACCAGGGTACAGTTTGCAAGCTCTTCCTGGGGTACGCCCAGAAGCGCCTGCCATTCTGGCTCCTGATCTCCTAAGCTTACCAGGTCTCCCGTCAGAATAAAGAACTCCGGGTCTACCGTGTCAATAGCCTTTTTGAGGGTATCCTTCCAAGCCTCGCCGGTCTCCTGATCCTCGGCATGTGAATCGGACCCCACGGCGAAATGAAAATCCTGCTTACCTTCGGCATCGGTCCTGAAATAGCCGATTTCCCCCCATCCATCTGCATCGCCGTTCCCCGCTCTGTAGGCATATCGGGTGCCTGGTGCAAGACCGTCGGCGATAGCCTTATGGCTGGCAAATTGCGTATAGCTCTCATCATCTCTGTCATCTTCAGACATAAACACATTAACGGTCACAGTAGTTCCTTCGAAAGACATGATTCCCTCTGCCGGGAATACATCACCGATTACTTTGGACGCTTCAACGACTTGCAATTGGCTTCCGGCAGCTTCTTTTTCTGTATACCATGCAAAGGCTCTGCTCGTTTTGGGATCACCGTTAAATGTCATATTCAATAATTTGGGCATCTTGGGTGATATTCTGATTTTGAAGCTCCATTTTATATCACTGCCCATTAAGACACCGTCCGTACCCTTAACCAGCTCTTTGGGAATGGTTACGGTGTAGGTTTTATCGTATTGGAAGTCCGAATGATTAATTGTCAGCATATCACCGGTTGTAATTTCAACCGACACTCCCGCCACAGGTGCTTGATCCTCGTCCGCAATGGTCACATGATGACCATCCACAAGCGTGATATTCTTGCTGAATCTAACGGTCAAAGATTCGTTTGCTTCAACAGAATCCGCTCCGGCCCTGGGAGATTTTAAAACTGCGACTGTCGGAAGTGTGGTAGTCCCGCCTCCTATCGGCGTACCCCTAACCACCACATCCTTAAGGTAGCCGGAGCCGCTTCCTCCTACCGCCGGTTCACTTGGCCTAGTCGCATTGGTGCTGGTTACAATCCAGCGGATGTAGAGCATATCCTTATTGTCCGCTCCTGCCAGGGGGATATCCGATAATTTGAAAAGCTTTTTGACACCGGGTATCATAACGGTGCTGTTTTCCACATCCGTCCATGTCTGCTGCTCATCCCAGCTTATCTGAACCTTGAAATCTCTGGGGCCTGAGCCTGAGGATGTCTGTTGCGAAGACAGGGTAATTTGGTCATAGCCTTTTGTAGGAACGGCGGCAAGCCAGTATTTTGTCATCGTTCCATTATCCCATCCCTGGTACATCAGGGAATTGAGAAGTTCATCACTGTTCGAATAGATGCTCTCAAATCTAGGGCCGCCTTCGGCTCTAATGGTGGAAGCGGCTTTATATCTACCAGCTGTCGCGAAGAAAGTATCTTTGTCGCCCTTATCGCTGAAGATCCATTCCGCAATAATTTCCTTCTCCGGTGGGGTATCGGCAAATACAAACACGGAAAAGCTTGAGAACACCATCATAAAAGCCAGCAGCAGTGACATAAAAGGATAGAATTTGTTTTTTAGCTTTTTGCTAACGATCATTTTTCTTCCCTCCAGTTTTCTTTCGACTTTTGTCTCCCCCATGATGCACGGTCTTGACCAACCTGAAACGCATCACCTCCTTAACTCTAAATAATTTAAGCGCTTTAACTTTTTAGATGTAAAGCAGGTAGTTTCATTAAACACCTTGTTATTGCATAATTAGATGACATGATTCGGATAAAAAAAATTAACTTTTTAAAATATGAAAATGATTGATTTATGTCCGTAAGCTTTATAAATGTTAATGCGCTTAAACTTTCTGACTCAATCATACACTATTCATTTCAACATTTCAACTATGACAAAACGATAAAAAGACTCTTATAAATTATTTTTTTGGCTCGGCAGTCGATTTTCTGATAACAAGCTCCGGTTCAAGTACGACCAGAGTATTACCTTTGAATTTTTTATCAATGAGCTGCATAAGAATTTCCACAGCTTTCCGCCCCATCTCCGTGCCCGGCTGTCTTACCGAAGAAAAATAAGGATATACCTCGGATGAAATGGTATCGTCATCATATCCAATAAGCGAGATGTCATCCGGTACCATTAAACCTCTTTCCCTTATTGCATCGTACGCGCCCAGCATAATGTTATCGTCTGCGGCGAATATTGCCGTTGGCACACAACCTGCATCCAGCCAGCCTGATGTTACTTTATACCCTTCGGCAATATCAAAATGCTCTCCGGCTATCGCATAGGGTTTCAAACCGGCATTTTTCAGTGCCTCCTCGTAACCCCTCTTTCTTTCCCAGTTGCTTAGGTAACGGTTGGTACCGCTAATGAAGGCAATCTTTTTATGTCCCAGATCCAAAAGATGCTGAGTCGCCATAAATCCGCCTTTATAATTGTCAACGAGCACTGCGGAGGCCGAAGATTGCATTTTCTGATTATCCAAGAGAACAAAAGGTATTTTCCTTCGCTTGAGCTCATCAATATATTCATCCTCAAAAAGTGGAGAAAGAAGTATGATGCCGTCCACCCTTCTTTGATGAAAAAGATAATTGCTTACCTGCGCACTCTCGCTTCGTTCTTCCAGGGACAAGGATAAAAAATAATTGTAATCTATCAATCTTGAATTGATTTCTTCAACAACCTCATTGAAAAAATCATCATTGAGGACAGGCAATACAAGCCCTATAATGCCTGTTTTCCCTTTTGCCAGGCTGCGCGCGGCAAAATTAGGGTCATACCCCAATTCTTTCATGGCCTGGAGTACTTTATCCCTATTATACTGACGCACGCTGGACGCATTGTTAATAACCCTTGATACCGTGACTACCGATAATCCGGACCTTTTTGCGACATCATAAATATTGACATTCATATTTTCACCTTCACTTCATATTCGCTAAAAAGCAGGCACCCCGGATGCATGTCAAGCTTTACCTCTCGTAATAGGTATATCCGCGAAGGCCATTATCATAGGCCTGCATGATTTCCTTTCTGTCACTGGCGCTGATAAGCCCGTCACGCACGGCTTCCTCAGCTTTTTCACGGAAACGCACCAGCATGTCTTTTGTGTCGAACTCTACATAGGAGAGAACGTCGGCCACACTATCTCCATGTATTTCCTTTACGAAATCATAATGTCCGTCAGGACTGATACGCACACTGACAACATTGGTATCCCCAAACAGATTATGGAGATCTCCCAACGTTTCCTGGTAAGCACCCACAAGGAATACACCGAGGTAATAGTCATCGCCGTTCTTCAATTCATGAACAGGCAATGTTTTGCGAACATCATGGAGGTCTATATAGTGATCAATCTTTCCGTCACAATCACAGGTGATATCAGCAATGACAGCTTCACGTTTCGGCATCTCCAATAAGCGGTGCACGGGCATGATGGGAAACAGTTGATCAATGGCCCAGCTGTCGGGTATGGATTGGAATACCGAGAAATTACAGTAATAGATATCGGCAATAGCGCTCTCGATGTCCTCCAGATCCGGCGGAGCCACTTTGAGCTTGGTCTTTTCTCGTGCAATCTTATGGATGGTATTCCAGAATATTTTTTCTGAAAAAGAGCGTTCCCTGAGACTAATACGGCCATGCTTAAACATATCGCGTATTTCATCCCTGTAGTAGAGAGCATCATTATAGCATTCCTGAATGTTCTTCAAGGTAAGGTTCTTGTTCACGTCAAAGAGATTCTTGATCTGTTCCGAGGTATCATCCGGAAGCTTATCAGGTATATCATATTCCTCAAAGGTTTCCACATCCAGGACATTGAAAAGCAGAACCGAGTAATAAGCTACCGTTGTACGGCCTGACTCAGTCACAATGACCGGGTGCTGGATATCGCTCGGATCCAATATGGACATAACCGCTTCTACAATGTCGCTGCAATACTCTTCAACAGTATAATTACGACTGTTGGTATAATTGGTGTTGGAACCGTCGTAATCCACAGCAAGACCGCCACCCAAATCCAAATAGCCCATGGGTGCACCCTCGTTTACAAGCTCGGCATAGACACGGGTAGCCTCTAAAACTGCAGACCGGATATCCCGAATATTGGGTATCTGGGAACCAAGGTGATAATGAAGGAGCTTGAGCGTGCTCAGCATATTTTTCTCCTTCAGGGTATCCACCATAGCAATGACCTGGGACATATTCAAGCCAAATATACTGCGGTCACCGCCTGATTCGGTCCAGTGACCCCCGGCTTTTGCCGAAAGCTTGATGCGAATGCCTATATTGGGCATTACACCCAAGGCCTGTGAGCGTTCCAGAACCAGGTCAAGCTCCCCAGGCATTTCAATGACAAAAAAACAATTGAAGCCCATTTTAACAGCATAGAGCCCCAGGTCAATGAACTCCTCATCCTTATAGCCATTGCATATCAAACAGGCTTCTTTATCCTTCATGACTGAAAGTGCCGCCACCAACTCAGCCTTACTCCCTACCTCAAGACCATGGTGATAGCGCTGGCCAAATTTAGTGACCTCATAAACCACCTGCTGCTGCTGATTTACCTTAACAGGAAAAACACCACGATATACGCCTTTGTAATTAAGCTTTTTCATGGCATCACCAAAGGAGTTGTTGAGAAAAGAAATCTGTGAATCCAATATATTCTCGAAGCGCAGCAACACAGGCATGTCCATGCCACGCTCCCGTATACCTGAAATAATCGACATAAGGCTGATAGCAGCCGATTCATTGTCCTTATACGGGCTTACCAGCACCTCACCCTGATCTGAAATCAAAAAGTAGCCGGCACCCCAATTTTTAATTCCATAAAGCTCTTCGGACTTTTCTTTTGTCCATCTCCCCAAAAGTTCTGACTTATTCATTTTTGATTCCTTCCATTCAGGTCATTTTCAACGAATACTTTGTATCCCGAGAACCTCGTTACCCCGTAAATAATAACATATCGATTATATAATTATCAACGAGTAACCCTCTGGAAAATTAACATCGTAAAATTAACAGGTTCCATTGTTTCTCATTCTTATTCAGTTTTTTCCAGAATTCCTCTTACAATGAGCCGATGAGTTGCTACTCTTATGGGTGTGCAGGTAATCAGGGTAATCTGTGCATCATCCGTATCATTCAGCACCCAGGTATCCTCCGGATTCACCACAAACGACTCAGTAACCTTGTAGGTATAAGTGTGAATGCCGCTTTCAACTATAATGGCATCGCCTTCCTCCAATTGATCCAGTCGATTGAAAAATTGCCCATATCGGTAGCTTCGATGCCCGATCACAGAGAAGTTACCTTTTTTCCCGGGTTTTGACGTCTCTTTAAAATGCCCGACCGTATACCGCAGGGTATAGGGATCAGTACCTTCCCCTATGGCAACGGTAAGGTTTATCTTTGGAATACTCATTATTCCGATGAGCTCCGGTTTCTTTGAAGTTTCTTCTCCGGCTATATTGTTTCCTGGCTCATCCGGATTCACCAGAACAGGCGGGAGCTCTTGTATGCCCGGCTCTTCCTCCAAAGGAGATGCGGAATCCTCAGGGTTATCACCTTTATCTTTTAATTGCTTTATATAAAGGTTGTACTGCCGTACAAGTTCCGCCTGGTTTTTCCAGGTCTCTATTCTATCAAACACAGCTATACTGATGATAACGCATCCTGCAATAATCAGAAGCCATGGTATGAGTTTTTTTAGCATGATCTGTCACCTCCAGTATAGTGTTGACCCCATCTCAAAGGAGCATGCCCATAGTGGCATGCTCCTTGCATCTTAGTATATTGATTTGATCGAAACTTATTTCACAGACCCTTGCTCAGTCTTCCTGCGCCTTCTGTAGAGCAAGAATGTACCTGTCAGAATCAGGCTACCTCCCATCAGAACCATCATCATGGTATCAAACAATGAGCCCGCTTGGGGTATTTCGCCGCCAGGACCTTTCGGAACATCCGGATCATCAATGTCAACCCAGCCGGAAGGCGGGCCTTCTTCCTCTATTTCCGTAAGGGGTATGTTTCTGAATTTAAGCATCAACGTTTTGGATGGGGCCACTTCCACAGCCAGTTTGTCGTTATTCAGCGCATAACCCTCGGGAGCCCCGGTCTCCTGCAAAGTATATTTTCCGGGCTTCAGATTATCAAAATGTACTATTCCGTCTTTCCCGGACACAGCTGTTTTTAGTGCGTTCCCACTCTCATCGAAGAGCGTGAATATCGCTCCAGCTAGAGGTTTGGAAGCCTTATCGACCTTCTTGATCTGTATGCTGCCATTCTTTTCAGGCTCCGGTTCCGGAGTAATCTTTTTGTTTACATAGGAGACGGTTAGGGTCTCAAGGCTGTCTACCTTCAAGGTAATCTGACGGGTACCGAGTTCGTATCCTTCAGGTGCTTTACTTTCCAGAATGGTATAATCTCCTGCAGGTACCTGGTCAAACACAACCAGGCCGTCCTTCCCTGAAATTCCGCTTTGTATCAATACTCCTTTTGCGTCATAGAGTCGGAATTCCGCATCAGCCAGCACATTACCGGCCTCATCCGTTTTCAAAATTTCAATTTTCCCCAGAATGTCAATTTTTTCAGCTTTATTGACAACTGTGAAGGATGCTGTAGCTGAATCGCTGACAGAGACGGTGATGTCTTCCGTCGAAAGCACATACCCTTTAGGGGCGGACGTTTCACGAACTATATATTCGCCGGGCGTAAGGTGAGTGAACCACGCCATACCATTGGAACCGGAAACGGTGGATGCAAGCGCTTTGCCGGCTTTGTCATATAAAGTGAAGGACGCACCCTGGAGCTTTGTGCCTTCCTCGTCCGTTTTGAGGATGGAGATGCTTCCGAAACTTGGTTCATAGGGCACTTGATCGTTCTTCAGGGTATCTGCATTGTCCTTGAATACGGGCTTGGCGACAGCGGTCTTACTGTTATCGGCGTAGCTGACTGTCACCGTAAGCTTATCCCCGGTCAGCTGGTAGCCGGAGGGGGGGATGGTTTCTTCGATGGTGTAGGATTTCCCCGTGGCATTGACCGGGACATTCTTGAAGGTCACTATGCCGTCCACAGCGAAGGCAAGGGCTTCATAACTGCCAAAATCGGATTCTCCGCTAATTTTGAAGGTGCCGCCGTTGATTTTTATCGTGTCGCTTGCGGAGTTCTTTTTTGTGAAGGAAACATCCGTAACAGCGGGGGCGTTCTTCAGTATTACGCTGCCGTTGTCCATGTCGGCCATGGAACCATCGGGCTTGGTTATCGTCACCTCAAGGCCGCTTCTCGTATCGTTGTATTTAACCTCTGCCTCAAGGACAGGCATATTAGCCGGGTCTGAGTTGGGGTTGAGATAACGATGGGGAGCCTTGGTTTCTATAATTTTGTATTTGCCTTGGCTTATGGTGACACCGTAGAACGAAACCGTCCCATCGTCAGCCACAGCTGCTGTTTTATCTACAGGTTGATTATTATGGTCGGTTCCCGAAAGCTTAAACTCTGCGCCAGAGGCTATCAGGTCTATTACTGCGCCATTCAGGTCTGTTTTCTTAAACGAGAACTGTGTGGAAACAGGATCGTTGGTGATGGTCGCATTCGCAGGGTTATATGTTACCTCGACATCCGTTCTTGCTATATTGCCGCCAACAGTTACGGCAATAGCCGCACTGTTTAGCTGATGCCCTGCAGGCGCTTCGGTTTCCGTAACGGTATAGACACCGATGGGGACATCATCAAAGGTAACGATGCCGTTTACCGCGGCGACGTCTTCAACGGTAAACGTCTGACCGTTATAGGATGACGTGCCTGTCAGCTTAAACTTACCACCGGAGAGCGGGACATTGTTTGCGCCGTGCTTCTTGATTACAATAGGCGCCTTGCCCAGGGTGTTTGTAAATGACGCTGTTAGTATTATATTGGCCTCAATGGTACCGGCCTGGTCTGTGCTGATCGTAACGTATCCCTGGCCGGTGTAATCTGCTTCGGTTACCGTGTATTGGGTTCCCGCCGGCAATCCCGTAATGGTGATGCTTTGTCCATGGGTAAGAGAAATGAAATCCCCGCTCTTTATTATGCCATGGGGCACGCCGTTGCCGGTATAGGCGTATGTTCCATTCAGCCCCTCCAGTGTAATCCGGAAACCAAAGGGCTTATGGGCATCGCCATCGGAGCCCGCAACGGTTTTGCTGATCGTCAGTCCGCCATATTCCGGTTGGGGGTCTCCGCTCTTATAGTTTTTCACGTTAAAGAATTTACCGGTGTCCGCGTTCGAGAAGACAACCACATCTTCTCCGTTCGATACCGTGGTTGTTTTATCCGCCGCAACCTTTACGGTATACACCTTGCTATTCTCAAGATAGCCGCTGGGAGCAGCGGTTTCCTTCAAGGTATAAACAGCCGGACGGAGCGCACGTACGATAACCGTGCCGTTAGCGCCGGTTGTGACTGTACGGAGCGCCTTGTCCCCATAATAGAGGGTGAAAGTCGCGGGATTGCCTGTGATTGCATTACCGTTACTGCCCACCTTCTTGATTTGGAACCAGCCGCCTAGCGCAAGCGCTGCGGAAGCATCGGAGTCCTGAATATTGTACTGGGCATTGGAGTCGGTTTTTTTCGCTGTGACCCCTTCAACCAGCACTTCATTCTTAATCGTCCCCGGATTACCAACCAGCGCGGTCAGGTAGGTGATGCGATAAGACGTTGTACGTTGAGCGCCGGTCAGCTCGATGGTCAGCTTGCGGGTGGCGGAATCGTATTTGACATTGCCGCTCGTTATCCAGCCCGGGGCCAGATTATCGCCCGTTACGGCATATGAGCCGTCTTTTTGTATCGCCATGGCTTTGATACTGAATCTGGGCTCCGTCCCCTCGTTTCCAGTATCGGGGCTGAGGTTGGTATCCAGCCATAGTTCCGCTCCTGCAGGCAGCGTGTCTGTTATGGTCACCTTATCATGATCGGTCACAACCCCTGCCACACGCGGGTTGTAATTAATTTCCCACTTTAAGATACCGTTTATATCGTTTGTGATCTTGCCCTGCTTCTTGCCCACCACATCGGTATTGACAGTGACGCTGACATTGCCTGTGGCACCGCCGCCGTTTCCCGTTAAGATCACGTCATTACGCTGGGATATGGATGTCGGGTTGTTCTTCACCAGTTCTGCATATTTTTCATCGGTCAGCCTGGCCTTGACCAGAATGACATAGTGCTTGTCCAGCGTATTGAAGGTAAAGGTTACGGTTTTTCTTCCATTGCCGGCTGTGCCAAACACTTTGCTTGTCACAGGATCGACACCCGGTACCGTAGCAGTCGAACCCTCAAAAATCTTGTATCCTTTGGTATTCCAACTTTCATCAAATTCCCAGCCTTCAGGCAAGGTATCGGCTACCACTATGTCGGTTTTTCCTTTGAATTCGTTATCGCTCAGGTTCTGGCCGGTGCTGTTTATACTCAAACGGAAAATAGCTGTCCTGGTTGTGTGGTTGAAGCCGTTGCCGGAACTGCCATTCCCTGTTGAGCCGTTCAGGGCGTCTTCGTTGTCGGTGGCCACCAATACGGTTTTCTTAAGCACCTCAACATCTATTTCGGGGGAGGCGGTTGCGTCCTTCCTCTTCGTTGTGCCGTCAAACAGCGTCGCAGTATTATAGGCTGTGACCGTGCCGTTTGTGGTAAAGCTTGAGGGATCGAGCATCTTGGAGGAGAACTTGACAGAGTATGCTTGAGCTGTGGTGAAGCCCGAAATTTCAATCAGGTCGGCAACATGCTCGCCGCCCTTCATCACCTTAATTTGCTTGACGTCCAAGCCGCCTGTTGCACTGATCAGCGCATTATATTTCTGCCCATACTGCGGCGTGAGGCTGTTCCAGATAGCAGCGTCTACTGAGTCCGGCTTATCACCCTTATCACTGCCGGATTTACCATGCACCAGCAGGTCGTAGACCTTGAAGTTTGCGATACTGCTACTTCCAATCTCTTTGAGATCCACCGTGACAGTCCAGTTGACCAGGTGGTTTTGTATCCAGTTCGCATCAAAGCTGCCGCTCTTATTAAGCGCGTGGAAGCCAACGCCGACACCGGGGTTGCCGGATTCAATGCCGCCGCCCGGCTTGGTATCCCATGTCACGGATGCCTTGTTGTACATGGTTTCGGCGTCTGTGGTGTAGTCGCCCTCTTTGATCTCGGCTTCGGTCAGGATGACCAGCCGCAGATGATCACTTGTTGTACCAGAATAGATATATTTATGCTGCGCTGGCACACCGGTAATATCGTGGCCGGAAACATCTACCCAATTAGCGGTCTGTCCCGCAGCGGCGGTATTCCTCTGCCATTTGGCGGATTTCCAGACTAGTCTGCTGTTCAGTTGATCGGTTACGGTAATGTTCGTAAGCGGGTGTCTCGCTTCGTTTACTTCGATGTACCAATATATCTGGCGGTCGAGGGGATTGTTCGGGTCCACTCTTTCACCGGCTTTATTGATATAGGTTTTCTTGGTGATGGTAACCGTGTCGATGTCGGTATTGTTCTTGTCGTTCAGCGTCACCTTTGCGCTGTTTGTAAATGAGCTGGCTGTAAAGCCGTACTTCACTGTGTCCCAATCGTCTATTGTCGTCTCGAAGGTGATGTCCTTCGGGCCATTGCCATCGGAAGCAGTGAACGTATAACTCAGCGTTTTGGTCGCGGGAGTATACACATCCACATCGGCCTTGAAATTCCCACCAACCTTGAACGAATCATTAACGTACGTGATACCGTTAGGCAGGGAATCCGTGAATACAATATCCTTTAAGGCTTGTCCGGACACGGCATTTTTCAGGGCATCCACAGTGATCGTCCATGTAATGACACCGGTGGAAGGATCAAGTGCGCTTTCCTTATCAACGGTCGGCTCAATGGGCACAACCGGCTTGTAGACCTTGAAATCTTTGCCGATGATGGTGACATCTTTAGCTTCATCGCCTTCACCTATGCCCGAACCATCGTACTGCATACTGGCCTTGAAAGTTATATTTGTAATATCAGTATATCCCTTTGTTTCATCCCACAAATCGGCCTCAAAATCAATTCTGGCTTGCAGACCTGTGCCGCCGGGACCAGGTTGAAACGTAAGCGTACCTATTTTTATCTTGGTGTTATTTACTGTACCCTCTAAATCAAGAGGCATCGAGGAACCAACCAGAGTGACCTTGGGATCTATGGAGAAAACCGCATAGTCGCCCTCTTCCAGCCAATCGCCGCCCTCCAGCGGTTTGGTTATTGGTACATTCTCAAATACGCCGTTCACCTCAAAATCCTTAGTTACGTCAATATTGCCACCCACGGCAATTGTGCTGCCACCCTGCTTAATTGTCATCGTCAGGAGCGGCTTAAGCCAACCGGCGCAATCCACGCCTGTAACAAAGGCGCCTATGGCGTCCCCGGAGGTAACTTCCGAATCTCCGGTTCCCGCATTCAAAGCCGGGTCGTCTCCCATGGCGGCCAAGTTTTGCGGAATCACCATCTGAAACGCCATGATGATCGCAACAATAAATGCTATTATTTTTATTTTCTTCATATCACGTTACTCCTCATTTTATAGTGGTCATGTATCGCCAGCCTGTTCTTCATCTGTAGCGCGGTCAGCAAAAAATGCCGCCATCTTGCAATACAGATAGCAAGCTCATCTTAACACGAATTAACTTTTATTATAGGAAGTTGAAGGATTTAAACCAGTCACATTTTTGCTATATGGTCTAGCCTTTTTTGCCCTGTTGAAAAAAAGAGGTGTGTTTTGACAAAAACACACCTTAAGAGGCATTAGCGAACAACATGACTCGACCCATTACAAGATTCGACCCGTATTTAACACTTTACCTCAATATATTTTACTGAATAAAATCAGCTCTGCTCCGTGAACCGGAACATAAAGTGTCTCTTTATATTCCCCCTCAAGATCCACGGTTTTAATAGTCATTTCAGGCCTTGAAACCTCATTGAGATACCGGATTTCTTCCGGGCTCATATCTTCTGGACTTCCCATTTTTACCCACTGATCAAAGGACGATCCATTCGAGCGATTAAGTCTGTAGCTAACTACACGATAATGCCCCTCAAGCCCTGTGACCGTTACCTGGATTTCTTTATCAGGCTTGAGCTCATAAATGAGATACCGTTCTTTTTCACTTAGAGCAGATGTATCACCAGTTATAAACAAGCTGTCAAAGTAGGCATAATTGCATACAAGTATTTGGATGCTTCCATTCTTTCTGGTGATAATATATTCTTCCCCCTTGCTCAAAATCTCGTCACCCAGCTTTGATAGAAGAAAATATGCATAGTAGGAGGCCTTCTTAATGCCATCCTTGTTGATAAGCCCGAAGCTTCCATGAAAAGCACTTGTTCCGATAGGGTTTTCTTCATTGATATCTGTGAAAGTCCAATACCCGATAGAGTCAACGGTTCCTATGCACTGTATAATATTTTTTATGATAAAAGCGGATACATAGGCTGTATCATGTATCAGATTTCTGCTTGACGCAGAAGCATTCCACTCCGTGACATGAACTTCCAGCGGTTTCTTGATAATATCCAGTATTTTGCCTCGCACTGCTTGGATTGTCTCATACGTATGATTCCTGCCATTATAAATCGTCTTGTAGCTCTCGAACATCCGTTGCTTATCCTCAGGGCTTGCAGAGAGGAATAGGCTCATCAATTTTCTGGGCTCAAGCTCTTTCGGATACTGTTCCGCATAAATGTGGATGGAGACATAATCCAATGGTGCTTTTTCATTTTGGCAATAGGAAAGAAAGTCATCAAGCCATTTGCTTTCCTGAATAGCCTGATGGGAGATAGACGGGCCGCCTACCCGTATTTTGTCCGATATGGATTTTATGGCCATAGCGGTCTCTTTATAAAAATGAAAGTATTCTTCCTTTTTACCAATCCAATAATAGTTAATTGACTCCGGCTCGTTCCAGACCTCGAAATACCAGGACTCTACTTCCTCCATGCCATACCGGTTGATACAATGTTTGATAAACGCTTTAACCAACTCGATCCATTGGCTCATTTCTTTTGGCTGCGCCACATAGGCCTTCCACCAAAAGACTGTTTCCTCGGAGCGTGCCATTTCATGAGGCATAAACCCAAGCTCTACAAAAGGCTTGAGCTTCATCTTCACAAGTGCATCCAGCAATCTATTTGCATAGCTCCAGTTGTATGACACATTGCCCATCATATCCGGAACATAGACCATCATGTCATCTGAGAAAATACCATGAAATCGCACATGTTCAAAACCGAGTTCCTCCTGAACCCCGGCCAGTTGCTGCTGCCATTGTGCCTGAAGTCCTTCAGAAGCATGGGTAAAGGTCATGAGCTTCCTCCAATAGGGTACAAGTGCTGTGCCGGTCGTGGCAGCATCAGCCCATATGGAGCTTTTCTCTACTTGATTGGGGGGGGCTATATGGATTTCCTTTTGAGGCAGATGCCTGAAAAGGCTTTTTAATGCAGCATGCCTGTCCACATCCAAATAGGTGCGGCTTCTCTTTGATATTCCTTCTTCCGAAGCCTCAGAATTAATACAGCTTTCCGGCTCTACGCAGCCAACATTTGAATAATCAGCATTTCTTCCTAAATATGCTTCTATATATCGCTTTTCATATGCCTTGCGGTATTCGGAGGGGGAAAGCCTGTATTCTTCCTTAAAAAGCTTGTTAAAGGCTGTAGGACTGGGAAAGCCAACTTTTTCAGCAATGGCAGCAATGCTTAAATCACTGCCAAAAAGCCATTGTACGGCTTTTTCCAGCCGAACACCATTCAAATATTGCTGAAAAGAGATTCCTATCTTTTCACGAATAAAGCGAGACAAATAGAAATAGCTTATATGCTCCACTTCCGCAATTTCAGCCAAAGTTAGCTTTTTATTATAATTTTCATTGACGTAATTTATAATTCTCTGAAGCCGAGATAGATCTTCTCCTCCGGCTCTCTCCTGATCTATATCTACGGTTTGGTCATTTAAGTTCTGAATAAAGAGCGAGGCAATCTGGAATAGGATACTGGCAATATTAGCTTTATATTCCAATCCTTTTTTTACCATCTCCCATACAATTTCAGCAATATGGCTCCTGATTTTATCATAAAGCTTATCATTACCATTCTTATAATTTACGGAGCTAACTGTTATTGCACGAGTCTTGATAACACCATGATAAAAATCCGGGTCAATTTGTAAAGCAATCAATTTATTGCTTTCTTCAGTCATGCTGGTGCTGTGCATTTCATTTGGATTTATAAGGATGAAGTCGTCTTCTTTCAGCAGGAAATCCTTTTTCCCTACCCGGACTGCTACCGATCCGTCAAGAACCATCAAAAATTCATAATTACCATGCCAGTGCATCTCAAAATGGTTCACACTATGAATGATTACTTTTACAGGAAGACCTTCCTCTTTATCAATGACTTCATATAAGTATTCCATGCTACCCCCACTACAGCCATTAATGGCTCAAGACCACCCTTAGCTTCCCCATTTTGCCATTTTACCATGCTCCAAAGGTTAAAAACAAGTAAAATTATCCTTTTTACATAACAAACTACTAACTCTCATTACACCCTATTGGAAGACCTTTCCGGGGTTTAAAATATTCTTCGGATCAAAGGCCTTTTTAATACCAATCATGATGTGAAGGATTTCTGCATCCAGAGACTCTCTGAGATATGGCTTCTTGGCAAACCCTATACCGTGTTCTCCTGAAACCTGCCCTTTTAGCTCTTTTGCCTTTTTGTACATTTCATCCATAGCGATGGTCAGCCGCTTTTCCCACTCTTCCTCACTTAAATCATCCTTAAGGACATAGGCGTGAAGATTGCCATCCCCAGCATGGCCAAAGCTTTTAATCCTGACACCGGCCTTTTTCTGGAGCTCATGGCTGAATTCCACAATCTCATTGACTTTGTTTCTGGGAACGACCACATCTATCTCATCCATGTACGTGGTCGAGGCCTTTATGGCTTCAAGGAAGGCGCCCCTGGCCTTCCAAATGGACTCATCCCGTTCTTCGGTATCCGAAATCAAGATGTCGAGCGCGCCTTGATCCAGGCAAATCTGCGCCACTTTTTCAAAGCTTGCTTCAATCTCCTCAGACGAATTGCCGTCAAATTTTAAAAGTAAATAAGCATCCGACTGATTGTCAGGGAATTTCTTGCCTAAAAATTCCTCGGCATCCATGATGGTCTCTCTTTGCATGAACTCTATTGCCGTTGGAATTGATTTGGATTTGACAATCAAGGGTACTGTTCTGATAGCCTGCTCAAGGGTTGGAAAAGGAATCAGAAGGCTGATGGTTTTTTTAGGAAGGGGCAATAGCTTTAAAATGGCTTTTGTTACGATGCCAAGGGTCCCTTCAGAACCGACAATCAAATCCTTCAATGCATAGCCCGAGCTGTTTTTAACCACCTTCCCCCCAAAATCGACGATGCTTCCATTGGGCAGAACAACCTCCAAGCCCCGAACATAGTCTCTGGTGACTCCATACTTGACCGCACGCATGCCACCCGCATTGGTGTTAATATTGCCTCCGATCGTTGCCGTTTTTTCACCTGGGTCAGGTGGGTAGAATAAATCATGCTCCTCTACATATTTGGATAGCTCCATGAGTAAAACACCGGGCTCTACTGTAATGGTCAGGTTCTCCTCATCCAGCTCCAGGAAGCGATTCATTCGGCTCAGATCAATGACTATTCCCTTTCTTACTGCCACAGCCGCTCCCACAAGCCCTGTTCCCGAGCCTCTGGGTGTAACAGGAATATTATTTTCAAAGGCATACTTCATAATCTCGGATACCTCGTGGGCAGAAGTCACCTGAATAACAATATCCGGATAGTATTCAGTTCCACTGAGCTCGTCATGGCTGTATTCTTCATTGATAGCTTCCTTATATAAAATCCGTTCGTTATCCCTTATCATTTGCCTTACAGCCAGATAATCCTGCTCGTCAAAAATCTTGTAACTCATTTCTTACGCCCCCTTTGCACGCTTTATATCATCGATGAGCTTCGGAAGGATATCATAAATATCTCCTACAAGGCCATAGTGGGCTATGTTGAAAATAGGAGCCTTCTCATCCCTGTTAATGGCAAATATGAATTCTGACTTGTTCATTCCCGCAGTAAACTGAACCGAGCCCGAAACGCCACAGGTGATAATAAGCTTGGGTCTTACAGTTCTTCCGCTCAGCCCGATCTGCTGCTTGGCATTAAACCAGCCCGCCTCTATAAGGGGTCTGGTACAGGCAATTTGACCGCCTAGCAGGTCGGTTAAATCACTGACCAGCTTCAAATCCTCCCGGGATCGCACTCCCCTGCCTGCAACCACAAGGATATCGGCGTTTTCAATGAGCTGTTCCTTTGGCTTGGGTACCACATCCAGGACTTTTATACGAGAGGTAAGCTTTTCTTTTGAAAGGGTGCATGGGGTTATCTTGCCATGAGCCTTTTCGCTTCTTGTGGGTGCATTCATAACCTTATAACGAACGGTTGCAATTTGTGGTCTTGCATGGGGTGTGTGGATTTCGGCCATAATGTTTCCGCCAAAGGCCGGCCTGATCTGTATAAGATCGGTATTTTCTTTAATATCAAGAATGGTACAGTCCGCTGTAAGGCCGGTTCTGAATCTTGCTGCCACTCTTGGAGCAAGCTGCCGTCCCACATTGGTTGCTCCCACGAGTATGGCGGTCGGTTTTACGCGATTGATGAAATCTTCGAAAACATTGGTGTAAACGTCAATCTTAAAGCCATCAAGAACTTCGTTATCATAAACGAATACCTCATCAACACCATAATGGAGAAGCTCGGAGGCCCTTTCGCTAATTTCGTGCCCCATAAAAATAGCATATACCCTGTGATTGATTCTATCGGCCATTTCTCTTGCTTTTCCAAGCAGCTCAAAGGTTACGGGATGAATATTGCCGTCCATGTGGTCCACATAGACCGCTATTCCGTTCCAGGCCGACTTGTCAATAACCTCAGGCTTTTCTTCCACAAGCTCTGCAGCGCCGGTTGGGCCGTTTTTTATGCAAAGCTTGCACATTTTACAGGCTCCGTTGACTTCAACAATACCACAATTGTTTTCCAATGCCTTAAACGGGCATAGCCCTATGAATTGATCAATACTTGTAATTTTATCCTGATGTATGATTAATTTTGCCATTGTGCCTACCCCCTATATGAATTTCAGTTCTTTCAATTTATCAAACATTTTCTCAGTAAGCCTGTCAGAATCATCTTTCCACAGCTCACGCCGGGTATTGACCGCCGGAGGAAAGATACGTTGAACCTGGGTAGGCGATCCGTTTAGGCCATACTTCCTTTCATCCTTGTCCTTTAGATCATTAAATGTTATGATCTTAATTCCCCGATTTTCCGCAGCCTTTTTTTTGATATAGGACGGCAGCCTTGGCTGGTAAATGTCTTTTTCAACAGACAATAGGCAGGGGAACTCAACTTGAGCAATTTCAACAGTATCGGCCATATCCATTTCAACCGTGATGGCTGTATCTGAAATATCAACGATTCTTTTGACGTTTGATATGCTTGGAATATCAAGATATTCAGCCATTTCAGGTCCAACCTGGGCGGTGTCGCCGTCGGTTGTTTGCTTGCCGCAAAGTATCAAGTCAAACCGACCTATTTGTGAGGCTCCCTGAGAAAGCGTAAAGCTTGTGGCCAATACATCGGAGCCACCGAATTTCCTGTCTGAAATCAGTACTCCCTCGTCAGCTCCCATGGAAAAGGCTTCCTTAATGATGCTCTTAGCCTGGGGTGGACCCATGCTCATGACCTTGACGGTACCGCCATAGGCTTCTTTAAGTCTCAAGGCTGTTTCAAGAGCGTATAAGTCATAGGGATTCATTTTTGAATCCACACCATCTCTTTTTAAAACACCGGTAACAGGATCAACCTCTACCTTGTTTGTGCCAGGCACCTGTTTGATGCATACTAAAATATCCATGCCCCCAACTCCTCTATATAACAATATGCAAAGATTATACGATAAATTGGTATGACCAATTTATCGATAAAACTCTTCCCTTTAGCTTCATAGCCATCATTATGTAATTGGTCATACCAATTGATAAATTAATCTTACAGAATCGTTTGTAAGATGTCTATGAAAAATTTAGTGTATCAGTGTTAAATTTAAACCGCAAATGATTTTCAACAGTTAAGTTACCGCCCCTGCCCGCTATGAACAAGATGCTCGGCAATAATGTCAAAATGTTTTGTTACAGCCTGATAGACAACCAAGGCATCCCTGTTTTTCAGTCCCTCCACCATTTCTTCGTGGATAAGCTGAAGCCTTGGGGCATTTTCGCTGTTGCTGAGTATTTCCTGCCTGTGATGCTTTATGTCCCGGCTTATCAATTCGGACAGTATATGAAGAATTTGTATAATGAGCCTGTTATTCGAGGCTAATGCGATGATATCATGGAGTTCTTTGTCCAAAGTCACATTTTTTCTTTCATCATGGGTTACCGACATTTCTTTTACAATTTCCTGAAGGCGTTCAACCTGTTCCCCGGTAATATTCTCTACAGCAAGAAGTGCTGCTTTTATCTCAAGGGCCTCTCTCAATTGGCTTATTTGCAGACCGTTGATCTGCTGCAGCAGAAACATCATAGACATAGACTCAATCAGGCTTTTCCCGCAGTTTCCGGTAATAAAGTTTCCTGAACCCTGAATACTTTCAATAACCCCAAGGATTTCAAGGGTCCTTAAAGCCTCCCGGATAGATGTTCGGCTCACGCCAAACTGTTTGGCAAGCTCACGTTCTGGAGGCAGCTTATCGCCTACAGTAAGCCTGCCTTCAACAAGATCGGATTTTATAGAATCAATGATGGATTCATATGCTTTTTTGGACGTTTCTGTTTTCTCCAATAACAGCACCTTCCCAGCCAAATAATTATCCCTCATATTAGTCCGTATTGAGCAGACCTCATTATCGTATCATTGATAAGCGAAGAAAAACAAGTCAAAATGCCCGCCTCATATATTCCGGTGAGGCGGGCAATAAGTGAAAAGTCGCTAGTTTACTGATTTAAAACCCATCAGTCATCATAACCATTGGGATTGTATTTCTGCCATCTCCAGGAATCCTCGCACATTTCTTTTAGATCTTTTGCTGCTGCCCAGCCAAGCTCCTCGTTTGCTTTGGTGGCATCCGCGTAGCAAGTGGCAATATCACCCGGTCTTCTGGGCTTTATGGCATACTTGATCTCCTTGCCGCATACTTTTTCAAAGCTTTTAACCATGTCCAGGACACTGTAACCTTTACCTGTTCCTAAGTTATAAGCTAAGACTCCGGGATTTTCCTTGAGCTTTTCTATGGCTTTCACATGACCAAGTGCGAGATCGACCACATGAATATAATCGCGAACTCCTGTGCCGTCCGGAGTATCATAGTCATTGCCGAAAACACTAAGGCTATCTAATTTACCAACCGCAACCTGTGTAATATAAGGCACTAAGTTGTTGGGAATATCCTTGGGATTTTCACCTATTCTGCCGCTTTTATGCGCTCCGATGGGATTAAAATAGCGCAGTAAAATAATATTCCATTCCTTGTCGGCCACATAAAAGTCCCTGAATATGTCTTCGAGCATAAGCTTCGTTCTGCCATACGGGTTGGTCACAGACAGCGGAAAATCCTCTTTGATGGGAACGGTCTTCGGATTGCCGTATACAGTTGCGGATGAACTGAAAACCATATCCTTTATACCATGCTTTCTCATAACATCACATAGGATAAGGGTTCCGGTTATGTTGTTGGAATAATATTCCAACGGCTTTGCCACCGACTCGCCAACTGCCTTAAGGCCTGCAAAATGAATGACGGCATCAATGGATTCCTTTTCAAATATTGATTCCATCGCTTCTCTGTCCAATAAATCAGCCTTATAAAATTTAAGGCTTTTTCCTGTTATCTCTTGAACGCGCTCAAGTGATTTCTCACTGGAATTGGACAGATTGTCAACAACGACAACCTCATATCCGTCATTCAAAAGCTCCACACATGTATGGCTTCCGATATATCCGGCGCCACCGGTCACTAAAATAGCCATTGTCAAACCTCCTCGTATTCATTAAATCTTTAGCGATATTGATTTACAATCTTCCTCATGTTATCCCACTTTGCTTCCATATCGGCTACAAGCTTAAACTGAGTGCGGCATCGGTCTAGATTATGCTTTTCCCTATGAATCTTAAAGTAAACATCACCCCGAAGATAATCAGTTAAAAAGCGTATGCCGCATTCGAAGGTCATCAGCTTTGCTCCCATGGGAAGCATATCAAGCTCTTTCTCGGTCAGGCTCCCTGCGCATCCCTCTAAAAATCCCCTTGTATAAATATCAAATAAATCAAGACTCATGGTGACCTTGGACAAATCTGTCTCATCCTCGGAAGCAGTACTGGCTCCAAAACGAATGGAATCTCCATAGTCATTAACGGCAAGGCCCGGCATGACCGTATCCAGGTCAATGATACAAAGGGCTTCTCCTGTGGCTTGATCAAAAAGTATATTATTGAGCTTCGTATCGTTATGTGTGACCCGGACAGGCAGTTCGCCAGCTTTTTGCATGTCTACCAGGATACCTGCCTCGGACTCTCTTGAAAGCGCAAATTGTATCTCATCCCTGACATCTTTTGCTCGACCGCAGACATCTTCTGCAATAGCCTTCTTAAAGGTCTCAAATCTCACAGCGGTATGATGAAAATCTTTAATGGTCTCATAAAGGGTATGAGCTGGGTAATCAATCAGAAGCCTCTGAAAACGACCGAAAGCAAACCCGCTTTTATAAAAGTCTTCGGGTTTCTCTACCGACTCAAAGCAAAGCGTGTCAGCAATAAACAGATCGCTTCTCCAATAGCCGCCCAAGCTATCCCTGTAGTAGCTTTTCCCATCCTTGGCCGGTATGACGTTCAAAGTCTCCCGTTCAGGGTCGCCGCCGTTCATGATGATCTTTTTTCTTAAAAATGTTGTAACATTCATGATATTTTCCATGAGCTCCAAGGGGTTTTTAAATACATCCTGATTCATTCTCTGAAGCAGATACTTAATGGTTTTATTTTGCCCTATATCACAAACTACAACAAAGGTATCATTAATATGTCCGTTTCCATAGCTGTAATGCTCGACTGCCTGGCCTTGGTAGGCCATCTGTCCGATCACCTCTTCAATTGTCGAGCATGCCTCTTCTCTTGTCATTCCATATCCCCCATTAGGCATATAACCTTTTTATATATTCGCTAAATATGATATTAACAAGGCTCCCTATTCGTTCCAAAGCCTTTCGGGATAGCGTCCTTCCTTTTTTAAACCGGCTAAAGCGGAAACAACCATCTCCTTATCTTCCTTATAGGTCACGCCATACCATCTGTCCAAGGATTTTAGCACCTTTACGGTTGCCTTATCTTCCTTTAACAGCTCACCGACCACATCGGGTAAAAAGTACTCTGCCTTCAGAGGGTTATGGGCCAGGCTTGAATCAAGGAAGCGTTTGAACCTGTTCGACAATTCTTCCAAAATACTATTGGTAAATCCCCACATGTTCATGGAAACAATACTTCCCTCAGGGATGGAAATCCATGTTTGTCCGTCCTCAGTGTAGGCAGCGCCTCCTTCCCTTTTTTCAATATGCGTTCGTTCTTTTATATGCAAGAGATAATCGTCAGCTCCCGTAGTGCAAACACCCCTAGCCACGTAACCGTTTTCCGTAAGGGTATTTTCCAGGATATAACCAACCATGGCATACCGATACTTTTCATCATCCTGAGCTTTCGATAAATAATCATAAATCATGGAAAAAGCATGGCTTCCGTAATAATCATCTGCGTTGATTACCGCAAAGGGGCCATCTATTTTACCATAGCAGCTTAAAACAGCATGGCCTGTTCCCCAGGGCTTTACTCTTCCCTCAGGAACCTCATATCCCATTGGTACATCTTTAAGGTCTTGATAAATATACTCAATCTGAACCTTCCCGGTTATCCTGTTACCAATTCTTTCTCTGAAATCGGCCTCATTTTCTTTCTTGATAATAAATATAATTTTTTCAAACCCAGCTTTAATGGCATCATAGATAGAAAAGTCGATGATAAGGTGACCTTGCTCATCGATGGGATCTATCTGTTTCAACCCACCATATCTGCTGCCCATACCGGCTGCCATAATCACTAATACTGGTTTATTCATCTGTACCACCTGTTCATTTTATTTTTACACAAGCTAAAGCGAAGAAGACAAATAATCTATACCACCAAGCCTTCCATTTCTATATCCATTCTATTTTACCGCAATGGGCTTAACCAATGCAAACACCAAAAAAGCAATATTCTGGCCTCATTATATCATATATTAACAATATTTACTGGTTGATCCATCCTTGGTCCATCGTTTACAATGTGGGTACACAAGAAACGCCGAATCCATTTACTGGAGCGGGGGATTATCTTTCGGGGTTAATATGTTTGAAGGCCTTTGCCTTCAACATTAGGATGGCCTCTTTCCGAACCCGGCAACTAACCTCGCAGGCGAATAAGAGAGGAGAGATACTATGAAAAAATTATTGATTACGGGAGCATCTGCTCTTGTTCTATTTTCAGTAATCTACACTGTGAGTATTAATTCTCACCCGGTAGATGCTAGACAGGATGGAGCGGAGACAGCCCGCTCGTCTATTTCGGATTCAGCTATGAACAATAGTGAATCAGAAGAGGCAAATACTTTCTCCCAGGAGGCATTTACGGCTGAAGCAGCAACACCACCAGCCTCTGCCTCAGCTACACCAAAGGCGGCACCCAAGGCAACCCAGAAGTCTACGCCGAAAGCCACTCCAAAGGCTACGCCTAAAGCACCGGCAAGTACACCAAAGGCAGCTACTGCTTCCACAACCTCGGGAACTGCTTCTAAAATAATAGCTACAGCAAAGAACTATCTGGGAGTGCCTTATGTTTGGGGAGGAACATCACCCTCAGGCTTTGACTGCTCAGGCTTCATAAATTACGTGTATAACAAGCACGGTATCAGCCTTCCAAGGGTATCAGCCGACCAGTATAAAGCTGGCACCAGTGTCTCAAAGAGCAATCTGAGACCGGGAGATCTGGTATTCTTTGAAACCTACAAGCCAGGCCCTTCCCATGTTGGCATATACCTTGGCAACAACCAGTTTATTCATGCCAGCTCGGGTGCTAAGAAAGTGATGATATCCGATCTGACATCATCCTATTACACCAGCCATTATATTGGTGCCAGAAGGGTTATCAAGTAAAAGCCAACCCGTATTTAAGACAAGGCAGGAGAACCACTCCTGTCTTGTCTTTTTTGAAGTAACAATGTTCTTTGGAATCGTTCGTGTACGATGGCAAGAATGGCTTGGTGACTATGATGAAAATATAGAACCCTTTGTTGAAAAAGAAACTCAGCCGTGATAGGTTATATTAATAACCTATCAAACGAATGAAAATTACAAAATAATTAAACATTGGGAGATATAGGATATGGATAAGAATTGGTATGAGTTTTTTGAGCAGGACCGGTTTGCTATAAGCAACGGCATGAAGCTCATCCACATTGAACCGGGGCTGGCCGTAGCGCAGCTTGATGTCGAGGACAGGCATTTAAACGCGGCTAACGTGGTTCAGGGCGGTGCCATCTTTACACTTGCCGATTACGCCTTTGCAGCTGCTTCCAATGCCTGCGGCTCTCTGACCTTGGGTATTAACGCCAGTATTAATTACTTTAAGCCTCCAAAGGGAAAAAGAATCAAAGCTAACGCACGATTGGTCTCCTCAAGCAACAGGCTCTGTACCTACCAAGTAGATATTACTGATGAATTTGAGAATCTCGTGGCCAGCTTTACAGGTACAGGATACATGAAAAAAAGCACTTAACGAACTTCAATATTTTTTTCCCTCAGCTTACGATACGTAATCCGTCTTATAATGGCATACAGAACCGCAAATGCCGGAATTCCCAACAAAACGCCGGTAAGACCAAACAGGCTCCCCCCAACTACAATGGCAAACAGTACCCATAAACCATCGAGGCCAATGGAGTTCCCCACCACTCTTGGATAAATCAGGTTACCTTCAAGCTGTTGAAGAATAACAATAAAGAGAATAAACCATATAGCTTTGGGCGGCTGAGCCATAAGAATGATGAAAGCGCTTGGAATAGCGCCAATCCAAGCGCCAAAGATGGGTATCACACTGGTCACCGCTATGATGACACTGCAGAGCAGGGCGTAGGGAAATTTAAAGATTAACATGCCTATGAAAACTAATACACCAATAATGAGCGCTTCAGTCAATTGTCCCGATATAAAGTTTTGGAAGGCCTTATTGGTCTGAACGCTAGTATCAATCAGTCTCGCTGATGTATTTTTAGAGGTAAATGCGTAGGTAAGTTTCTTTAGAATTTTGATCATTTTCTCCTTGGTGGCCAATAAATAGATAGAAATAATCAGGCCCATGATGAAATTGATTATGCCATTGGTAAGGCCCAAGGTGAAAATTAAAATCTGAGGCAGCGCGACTCTGAGAACATCGCTGGTTTTTGCAACGATTTCATTCCAATTAATATTAATACTGCTCCAAAGCTCTCCAGTAAGGTTATATTTTATCATCGTGTCATTTATGAATTTCTGCAAAGATTCCAAGTAGCCATTCATATTGGATGTAAGCGTTGAAATGCTCTGGGACAGCTGGGGCACCACAAACAGGCTGATGGCTGTTATAAACGCAAACACGACTACAAAGGTCGTAAGAATGGATAGAGGGCGCTTTAGCTTTCTAACAAAGGATTTTTTTGACTGATCAAGCTTGCAATAAAGTTTCCGCTCGAACAGGCTCATTAAAATATTCAGTATATACGCGAATACAATGCCCAGAATGAAGGGTGACAGAACCGCTAAAATATTCCCTAAAAACGCGATTACGTCGCTGATATTAGAAACTGCAAGATAGAGCAATATAGCGTAGGTAATAAGTATGATATAGCCTTTCAGCTTATTTCCCCATTCATTCATCCGGTAATCTCCCATCTTCTGTCATTGATTAAAAGTATAGACCATATTCATCCAATCCGCAACCAAGGACAGGTTATTCATGGGCTTAATAATAGTATTTACTCATAAGCTGGTTTTTAAACCCATATGGGATACCCGTTATCCTATATTTTTCATTTAAGCACCGGTGTGATGGACATTTTTTCACATTAAAACAACGGATTAATAATCAAGGGTTTACTCTTGTCCAGAAAGGTTTATAATGGTATTAATGATAACCGAAATATAGGAGGTATGTCATGCAATTAGGCAGGAAGTCACTGATTCCCCTATTATGCCTTATCTTGATAACCGGTTTTCTCTTATCATCATGCAGCTCAAAAGTCGGAAAAACAAGTACCACACAGGAGAATACAGATAATCTGATTTCTGATGAAATATCACGCAACGCTGTTAATCTGGCCTCGCCAAACCAGCCGCAATCATCCTATACATCATCACAAAAAGCGTTGTCCCCCGTGCAAAAAGAAATCGAGCGATTGAGTATCATACTTAATCCTTACTTTGACGAGAATTCACCTCTGTTTATAGGCCAAGAGAATAAAAAATTCATACAAAATTATATTTCAAAACCCGAAGCATTTTTAGAGCCTCTTTCTGTGACGGATTGGGAGAAATTTATCCGCATTCTGTTCTTCTTTCAGACTGAGGATGATGACTTAATCCAGACCCATGTTACCGATTTTACAGCTGATGGGAAGATTAAAAGGCAGCATGCCCTGGCAGGGCTTATGAGACTCCTGTCATCCCGTTATAGCCTATCTCTTGGCGAAGATTCCGAGAGCTTGAAAAAATCTGATGAGATAGTAGATATTGAACTCGTGGCTGAAACCCACCGACTGCCGGTTCGCCAAGCCTACTGTATTGGACTTGCTGACTTTACCGTTGAGGAAAGCAAGCTATTCCGTCCTTTCGATGCTTTAACAAGCGGTGAAGCCCTTTCCATGCTCTATCGCATTATTGATAGCCTGGGACCACCTGTTCTTAACAAGGAGGATGCTCTTAAGGCAGCAACGGCTGAACCTCTGTCAACCGCCGCCATTAATGAAGGACTTCCTGTTGAAGAAATTGGAAAAGAATGTCAAGCCTATCTTGATACATTGAAAAAATCTGGCGGTTCCGGTAGTAAAAAACGGCTGGAGCTATTAACAAAAGCAGAAGAAATTATTAACATTGATTATGATTATGAAGGCCTTATCATGCCGATTGATTTGGAGCAATGGCGCCAGATTCTCCACGAGGTTTTCAATATAGAGCTTGAAGTCATAGAACCTTATCTTGCTTACGAGACCGGTGGAACCCTTCCCTATGATGTTGCCGCCATCAGTATTTTCAAGCTTTCCTTCCTGTATGGTGGGTATGAATCCAAGGATGCCTCTGCCGAGGAGCTGGAACAAGCACGAACGGCTATCCCTCAGTTTGATACGGCGCGGGATGCCAGCAAATTTGCTCAGATGTTTACCGTAGGTCTTTTGGAGGGTCTATACCAGATTCCAGGCTTTACCCCGCAAAGACCGGTCAGTAAGAGTGAAGCTCTTTTATTGATCAAGCGTATGGTGGAAGATATGAAAATCAAGTAATGCTATGCACGCTTTAAGGCATGAGAAGCTTTAACTCGGCAAAGCTGGAAAAGGCTTGATTCATAATGGCATGGCCTCTTTCATTGGGGTGTATGCCATCTTCACAAAGATAGTTATAGTAATCCCTTTTCATTAAAAAGGGTTGCCTGACATCAATGAGGTCACAGGCTAAGTTTCTGGCAATCTCCATTACGGCCAGGCTATAGCTCTCATGATGGCGGTAGATCAGTTCTTTATCACCCAGCCAGCTTAAGATGGCCTGAGGATTCAACCCTCTGGAAATCCATGCGAAATACTTTTCAGAGTGAATGGGCGGAAGATTAACCAATATGGGCTTGATACCATTTTCCCTCAAGACCCGCACCATATCTGCTATGCACCCTTTGAAAACATCCAGGGGTGTATTGGGTTGATGCTCCCTTTCAGGATGCTCAGAAACCTCTGCCCATTTAAAATCACAATCGTTGCCACCGAATTCGATAATGGCTACTTCTGTATCCGCCGCACGCATACCCTTTTCCAGAGCACTCATCATTAGATTTCTGGCCTTGGGTGCTGTCATTCCAAACTTCGTATTGTTTTTAACATCCAAACCCATTTCAATCATTTTATCTAAAGCCGTATTCTGCTCCAAACGCTTATATTTTTGCCGATTCGCATCATAAATAACACCCTTAAGCACAGAGTCTCCCCAGACCTCAATGTGTTTGATCATATTAAACACCATCATCACATCCTATAAAGTAATAAATTATTTTATCTAGTTTTCATTATTATGTTATAACATTAATATTATTATGTCAATAATTTTAGTAATTACATTGAACAGTTTTTACCTTTACGTTATAATAACCTTACCCGTTACCGAAATCGAAGATTTCGAACGGGGCCCAAGTTATTGATACTTCGTATTAATAACCTTACCCGTTACTAGAGTTCGTTCCTAAAGGAACGAACAACAAGCCTCGACCCGTAAATGAAATTAAAATTTCAAACGGGTCCCAAGTTATTAAATTCAAGACTATCCCAAAAAAGGAGAATCATTCATGCAGCATTTACAAGATGCCCTTTTAAAATGGGTTGATGAGTTGGAGCATTATAAAGCACCGAATTGGGACGCCCTGCCTGACATTGACCTTTATATGGATCAAGTCATAACGTATATAGAGAGGCAAATGACCATCTTTTCATTATCTGCTGATGAAAAGCTGATAACACCTGCAATGATTAACAATTATGTCAAAAACGAAGTCATTCCTCGCCCGGTTCAAAAGAAATACACCCGGGAGCATTTGAGTCATATGATGGCTGTTTTAAACCTCAAACAGGTGCTTTCACTCTCGGATATTACTAAGCTTTTGGCCCACGAAACCTCGGATAAACCCATTCAAATTTTATTCGATCAGTTCAATGCCATTCAGGATGAAGCCCTGCGAAAAACCTCCGTCAGGGTTCGGGAGGCGCTTGAAAAGATAGACGGAGAGCCTAGTGAAGAAGATATAGAGAAGAGATTAAGCCTGCTTGCCTTAAAATTATCCTTAGAAGCCAATGCCAGCCGTATTGCCGCTAAGAGGATACTTGATGAGATCATGGTACAAAAGACTAAGACTCAAGAGGAAAAAGACAAGAATAAAGAAAGAGATAGAGAAAAAGACAAGAATAAAAAATCAGATGATAAATAGACGAGGTGCGTTCCTTCTGGAACGCACCACACATTTAGCGACATCCAAATCGTTCATATGGATGTTCAATTATAATAGGTGTTTTCATCGCTTCATTGACTATCGACATCAGGACAGAAACCTTTTTTTCGTGATAGGCCTGTCTGATTTCCGGCATATTCTCAAGCATGGCATCAATCCACTCTGGGCTAAGCCGTTTACCTAAAACGGTCTCCTGAAAAGAAATCTTACCGGTTTCAGAATATCTGGCATCACAAATGACATACAACATTCCATTTTCTTCATTATTCCTATACAACCTATCAATTCCGTCCCGGTTTTGTTCACCGCTGATTCCCTGAACATTAATTTTTTTTGAAATATATGCCTTGTCTATAATGGCGATTTGAATTCCTTCCTCTAATGCTCTTTTCGCAAGATCCACAGCAGTTTCCTTTGGCAATACACCTACAACCAAATCGTCATCATATTCTGGGGCAATTTGAACCAAACGATAATTGCTGTTTTCAAGCTGCAATCCGATTCTTCCCAAAATCGCAAGGGTATCAAATGGGGCTAGCTCTGTGAGATCCAGTTCTCTATATGTCTTTTCCTGCAAACCGTGTTTTGCAAGCACATTAGCAATCATAGGTGCGCTGGCTTTCCAATCCAACGTTCCAACGACTCCTTCTTCTTCCATGAAATACTGGAACAACCCAACATACATTTGGGGGCAGGTAAACGCAAATACCTTCTGAAACTCCATATGTTTGTCAAGAAAAGTATGATAATCTTCTTTACATTCTTTGAAAAGAGTACCATATTCCTGTTCGTGATCAGAAAACATCTGAAAAAGGCTGGTATTAAGCGCTTGTTTTTTTATAAACGAAAACAATCCCAAATAAGTCCCTCCCCGCTTCTTTCCCGGATTTTTTAGATGCTTGGATTTGATACTACTTCCCCGAATTCTTCACGACATGATAGAATACAAACCTATCCAAAGCGCTTATAGCTGAACGGATATCTGGGAAGACAGGCAAACCGTTCTCTTCAAGATAGGATACCAGACCTTGATAGTGATTGCCTGAGTTGATTGACACCACAAGAGGCTTTCCATGCTTTTTTGAGATCTCTATCAACCGTGAGGCTATGGCTTCAGGTTTTCTGCAACTTTCATCAGTGGTAGTGACATTTTCCACGTGGGGAACGATGGCCACAAACACACAGTCTACACCGTCATCAGCCAGTACCGCATCAACAAACTCAGCAAACATGCGGTCATCAGTCATGGGTGTTACATCTAAAAATGACATTTCAATATCAACCAGACCATGGGTGTTGATAGCGCTCAAACGTTCACGTGTAGCCTGTGATAAGACAGCCTGTTCCAGAAAGCTCAGGGTATCGGCGCCCATGGTGGCATCGAGACCCGCATTGACAATACCCGCTACATGTTTGCCTCTTGGAAGCTTTGAAGATAACATGGAAAAGGCTTTCATGCAGTTGTAGAAATCCTGAAGCTCTTCCAGCAGTACTATCCCTGCTTGATCACATGACGCACTGAAGGTGTCATAGCTGCCCGACATAGCTGCTGTATGGCTGGCTGCCGCTTTGGCTCCGGCCTCGGTTCGCCCTGCCTTATAAACCAGGATGGGTTTATCTGAGCCCCGAGCCATCTCAAACAGGCCACGTCCCTCTCCTTCACCCATTCCCTCTATGTACATGGCTAATACCTCTACTGAGGGCTCCTGCAAAAAATATCGGGTCAGGTCGGGAATATTGACATCGGATTTGTTGCCAAAGCTTACAATGGCTTTATAAATGGGTGAGTTTTGGGCTCTTTCAATACTGGTTATAGCCATGGCCCCGCTCTGTGTAAACAAGGCTGTATTGCTTCGCTGGTTAAACCCAAGCTTGAGCCGTTCTTCACCTATAAATAGGGTATTGACACCATCGTGGCAGGCATCAGGGGCAAAAAAGACACCCATGCAATTGGGCCCGACAAAACGCAGCCCTCTCTCCTTATGCTTTCGTATTTCAGTCACAAATTCAGTATATTTTATCTGCGGTGGAATACCCGAAATCAGCACCACCGACTTATGATCGGGGACAGTCTTGATAAATTCCAGGGTGTGCTGGGCAGGAGCCGCCCATACAACAAGGTCATATCCATGAGGAATCTCATTTAAATTTCTGTATAAGGGATAGGTTTTTCCGTTTATTACAGTTTGCCCTCCCTTGGGATTGGTGCAGTAGATATCCTTACGGCCCAGGTCGGCTAATAGCTGAACAATGTTCCTGGCCAGGCTGTATTTTTGAGCCTCTGAGGAAACTCCCGCCACTACGATCCCCTTGGGATCAAAGAAGGCTTTTAGCCCCTCAACCTGGGGTTCTGCAAGAGTCAGTCCACTTTCTTCAAAGGTGCAAAACTCTGTAAAGCCATCAACGGCAACAAAATCACCACCCTCAGAAAACACGAACGGATTGATATCCATGGATTTTATGATGTATTTGGGCTGGCGTTTAGCCATAAAGGAATATTGGTAGGCTAATTTGTTGATTTGCTGCAGGGCTTTGGACATAAGCTCTATGTAGTCATGATGACCTTGGGCTTCATACTTATGCTTGATTTTTAAGGACGTTACGATCTTTAAAATCTCCTCATACTCTACAGGAGCCAAAAACAGGTTGGCAGGGTCATAATAGCGGGAAAAGAACTCGGCATCATCGCCCCCCTTTGAGAGGGTTATGACCGGCCCAAAGGACGGGTCCTCTTTTACTCCGATTAAAATCTCGTTACCAAGGGACATGGTAAAGGGCACCAGCTCAGCTATCAAAAACCCGTCGATACGGGGAAGGTTGGGCTCGGAAAAGTGTGAAAGCACCTCTTCCCTCATATTGGACATGACAAATCGTATGAATAAGGGGTCCATATTGGTGATGCGGCGGACTCCTCCGATTTTTGATTTATGGGCAATGTCCCGGGAGACAATTTTTATAACAACGCCATTTTGAAATTTTTTAACCAGTTGAGCATTAACCTCATTGATGTCAGAAACAAATGCATAGTTGGGAACTTTTAACGAAAGGGCTTCCAACAGCGCATAAACCTCAAATTCATAGAGACTTCTGCGCCCCTCTTTAACGGCTTTTTCAAATACCTCATCAATTCGGTCAGCAATTTCATTGGATAAAAGCATCAGACATACCTCCCTTTCATCTCGGCAATACAACCTTAAAGCTGTTCTGCCTTCCCAGGTTAATAATTTTAACCGTACCTATTGCGTTTAGGGCCTTTCTTATCCTGTTAATACCTACGCCGGACTGTAAAAAACGTCTTCTTTCATCGATGGAGATAAAGCGCTGATAAAGCCATGCATTGCGCCTTTCAGGAAAGCATTCCTTCATGTGCCGGTAGACTTTGCTTCCGGATGTAACTGCTCCCGGATTCACAATTTCTATGGTTCTCCCGGTGACTGTTATATTAATGCCTCTTGAAAGATCACAGTAATCTCGATGGATAAGGGCATTGGCTAAGGCCTCCTCAAAGGCTTCCATGGGGTAATCATGTGACAGGATCCTTCTGATACTTGCCGTTGCCTTATCCAGCATGGCGGGAATGTTGCCTGAGATGATTTGAGTATCATTCCCATGTGCGATGCTCACATAGCACTGGGGAAGGTAAATTTGTGGATTTTTTCCAAACAATAAAAGTCCGCCGATGGTGGGAGAAAACTCTCCTCCCCCCTTGTTGCTGATAAAACCGAATGCTTCCATCAGAATGGTTTGGGGCTGTTCTGCTTCAACATGCATGCTTTTAAAGAAATGATTGATTCGTTCAAAATCGAGTGCTTCAAGGTCTGCATCCTTGACTACGACCGTTTCAAAGGTCAGAAGCCCGTTCTCCTGCATCATGGAGGCCAGTTCCGAGCGTCTGGCATAATCGGTGGTAGAGCCTCGTCTGATATAAAAGGCACCGGACTGGATAATCTGGTGGGGAGCATGCCTGCTTCTGAAAATAGACAGAACGGCAACGATCTTTTCCTCAATCTGCACCAGATCAAGACTGACAGGGACAGGGGGATCAGTACGATTATAGATGATTTGCTGAATTTGCTCCTCCTGAAAAATTGTAGGATCAATGCCAATGATAGTCTTGGTTTTATCTGCCACACCATAAAGGATGTGGCCTCTTCCACCCCGGCTGTTGGCTATGGCAGTGACATCCTTGACCAGTTCCTTTTTCTCGCTTTCGGTCGTAAGGTTCAATTCAGCTTTGAAATCCAGCTTTTCGCCCTCTTCTCGTGAGAGAAGCTGTTTTAGCTTCTGAATATCCACCGTCAAGTCTCCTCGTTATCAATAGGCATTCGTTTAATTCTATGCAATAATTTCATATTTTTTCCATCGAGCCAGAAAGATATCCGATTGCATCAGAATATTAAACATATATCGGTTCTTGATACTCTCGAATTCTTCTTCTTCAAGTATGAAACGAACCCTTATCTCATTACCGTTAAGGGTACCCGAACAAATATAACAGGTTTCAGGTGCAACATCATCATATTCAAGTGCGCTGCCTAATAACATCCCCTCAAGCAATTGCTTTTCATTCTTTTGATACATGACCTCGCCGGAACTGAAAAGATGCCTCTTCATCTTTTTAAACCTCTTTCCCAAATAAAATCATTGGCTCTCAAACTCTTTAAGAAAATCCAGTTTTCTGTAATTTTTATCCAAACGTTCCCCAATATATCTGAGGGCTATTTGGGAAAAAACCTCCAAGGTATTTTTAGAGAGCTCAAAATTAAATATTCCACTGTTCTCGGCACACAAAACATGCAATATGGCTTTTGCCGTACCGATATCGATATGGATACCCTCTGCATCTTTTTTAGCACATTCTTCGCAGATAAAACCACATTTGTTGAAGCTAAAGAAAATCTCCTCGATGTCATGAGTTCCGCAAGAGGCACAACTGGTAATATGGGGCGGGTAACCTGTCATTTGCATAAG
Source organism: Bacillota bacterium (assembly GCA_023443745.1). Lineage (GTDB taxonomy): Bacteria > Bacillota > Clostridia > DSM-8532 > DSM-8532 > DTU059. The sequence continues at coordinate 34,149 of JAEZTB010000027.1, read as the reverse complement.
CTTGAGTGCAAAGGCAGAAGAAACCAATAGGGGATTCCGCCCTTTTCTAAGAGCCTGAAGGCCATACAGCAAAACGTTAAGCACCTGGGCAGACGAAGCGGGATCATGGGCGGCATCACTTGCCATATCCAGCATATGGGCGGCATGGGTAAAACGCGTCAGATCTGATGCTAGATCATAATAATGGGCTAGGACATCACAGCTATTGAGAGAAAAGCCCCCCTTGCCCCTAAAAAGGATATACTCCCCATAGGTCAGCACCTGTGTTCCATAGGAAGAGCGACTACCGCTTCTTCTGGCATTTCTGGCAGATACGGTTACTTTACCGAAATCCGATGTAAGAAGCGTAAGCAGCTTATCGGTATCGTTTAAGGGGAATTCCTTCACTACAAGGCCTTTTGTTTTTAATAATGCCATAAAATGATATGTCCTGCTAATCCTTATTCTTGTATCCCAGCTCATTAAGCATGAAATCACTGTTCCGCCAATCGTCCTTAACCTTGACCCAGAGCTTTAAAAAGACCTTGGCATCAAAAAGCCGCTCCATATCCTTTCGCGCCTGCATTCCCACTTTCTTGAGCATGACACCGTCTTTGCCGATGATAATCCCTTTATGGGACTCTTTCTCACAATAGATATTGGCATCGATCTCTACAAGATTTTTATTCTGAATCTCCTTAAATCTGATAACCTCCACACCAATCCCGTGGGGCACCTCATCGCTTAGAAGGTTTAGGAGCTTCTCACGAATAAGCTCCTGGGCTAAAACCTTTTCGTGCTGGTCAGTCAGCATATCATCAGGATAGTACTTTTCGCCAAACGGGAGGAGCTTCTCAATAGCATCCATAACAAGCTTTGAGGTGTCGCTCTTTATCGCACTGATCGGAATGATCTCCTCAAAGTCATAAGCTTGACTATATTGGGCGATGAGCGGAAGAAGAGCCTGTTTTTCCACCAGGTCAATTTTATTAATGAGAAGAATAACCGGTGCACCTGTTTTACCAAGCTCCTCTATGATCATGGAATCACCCGGGCCTATAGCCTTGTCTGTGGCATCAACAAGAAAGACCACCACATCCACCTCATCCAAAGTTTTAAACGCCTCTTGCATCATATATTCACCCAGCTTATTCTTGGGCTTATGAATACCGGGTGTATCAACAAAAATCATTTGATAATTGTCGGTAGTGACTACAGTTCGAATGGCATGGCGGGTAGTCTGGGGTTTGCTGGACATAATGGCTATTTTTTCGCCCGTCAGCAGGTTCAAAAGGGTGGACTTTCCGACATTGGGCCTTCCTATAATGGTTACAAAACCTGATTTAAATGACATAATCTTTCTAAACACTCCTTGATTGAGAATATATGAATGGGTTAATCGTGCAAAAGATCGCTCTGTTTAAATGAGTGAGGAAGAATTTCGTCAAAGGGATAACTTTCAAATCGACCATTTCTATCACTTAAATAAAGAGGCATATCCGATGCGCAAAATTCAACCATGAACTGCCGGCAGATACCGCAGGGCATGGTGGCTTTGTCACTATCACTTGAAACAGCTATGGCCAATATTTTTTTAGCACCATCCGATATGGCCTTGGTTATGGCAGTCCTCTCGGCACAAATGGTAGCACCATAGGATGCGTTCTCTATATTGCAGCCGGTATAGATTTTTCCGTTGTCGGCTATAAGCGCTGCACCTACATGGAAACCTGAATAGGGTACATATGCGTTTTCTCTTGCCTTGACCGCGAGTATAACAAGCTCTTGAGCTTCAGGAACAAGTTCATTTTGAATTTTAGGATTGGCTTCTGTCATCGATATCCCTCCCGAATGCACATTCACTCTTATTAAAATTATTGTATCATGTAACCGGCAATTGGCATAGTCTTCCGACTGTTGCAGGTAAAAACCGTATTAGAGCAGAGGCAGAAGGATGGTAAACAACGCGCCGCCATCAGGACAGCTGGATGCTGTAATACTTCCAAGATGCTTTTCCACAATGGCCTTGGTTATGGTCATCCCCAAACCCGTGCTTCCTTTTTTCCCTTTATAGAAGCGATCAAACACCTGTGCCAATTCGCCTTCATCCATTCCCGGGCCGTCATCCCTTACCATAATTGCTACTCCCTGCTGTACCCCATGGGTTTCAATAACGATGCTGCTCTTTGCATAACGCACTGCATTGGAAAGCAAATTGAGAAGAGCTTGCAGTATTTTATCCCGATCCATGTTCACCCAATAATTTGCATCAAGCTCCAAGGTTAGGTTTAGGCCTGCCGAATCTACGAGACTTTGCACTTTGTCCCGTGCTTCCTCAAGGACTTCATTTAGCTTTTCATTTTTAAATGAATAAAATTCCTCAACAGTCTCAAGTTTAGAAAGATAAAGCACCTCATTGACCAGGCGATGAAGGCGTCCACATTCTCCGATAATAACATTCAGTGCCTTTTCATCATTATCTATGACGCCATCCCGAAGTCCCTCGGCATATCCCATAATGGACATGATGGGTGTCTTAAGCTCATGGGTGACATTTTGTAAAAAGCGCTTCTGTGCTATATCATAATCACTCAGGTCGCCTGCTATTTTATTCATAGCCTGCCCAAGGCTTTCAATCTCATCACCTGTATTAATTTTTACACGGGCATTAAAATGACGTGCGGCAATTCTTTCGGCATGATTTTTTAATGCTTTTATAGGTTTAGAAATATTGGTTGAAAGGTAATAGGACAGAAAAGCCGCTACCAAGAGTGCAATACCAATGGCATAGGCAGCCTTGAAATTCATATCCCTGACCAGCCGGTTAAGCTCGTGAACCGGAGTATAGGCTATAATCCAAGCTTTAAGAGCGGGCGTTGCACCATTGCCCTGAAATAATGGGCGTGAAACAGAAAAATAGGGGGTTTCATCCCCTGTAATTCGAAAGAAAAAAGGTTGGTCTTGCAGCTTCGTATGAAGCTCCTCAGGACTTATGGCACGGAAATTCATTTCAATTTGGCTCTCTCCGGGTGTAAATATCCCATATCGGGTATCATCAGTTCTGATAACCAAGGCAATATGCGACGCAAAGCCAATGCCCGAAAGCTTCTTTACGTCGGCAAACCATGATTTGATGAGCCTTTTCATCTCTTTTACATCATAGCTTTCGTTTTTGTCAAGTGAGATTGTCACCCGTTCCCTATAGAGCTCTTCAATGATGGCCGATTCAGTATGCAGATTTTTAACAATGGTATTTTCTAAATAATTTCTTGCCGTAATATTGAGGAGGAATACCGTTATAATGAGAAATACGCCCAATACAGCCGAATAGGTCATGACAAGCTTCTTTGTTATGCTGCCTTTCAAGGTATTGTCCTCCATCATCAATGATTATTCTTAAAATCAAACACTAATTTTATAGCCATAGCCCCATACTGTTGTGATTTCAAGCTCTGAACCCACTACTGCGAGTTTTTTACGGATACGCTTAACTAAATCATCTACCGATCGGCTATCGCCAAAATAATCTTCACCCCAGACAGCAGATAGAAGCTGATCCCGATTAAACACCATATTTTTATTGGACGCCAGAAAGTAAAAAAGGTCATATTCTTTTATGGTTAAATCCAAGGCTTCCTGACTCTTATAGACCACCCGTTCGCCTGATTTAATGAGAATATCCTTGATCTGAATATCCTGGGATTTAGTTTCTGGGGGCATTGAATCCGGCTCCTTAACCCTTCTGAATATGGTCTTGATTCTGGCCAGCAGTTCCCGAGGACTAAAGGGCTTGGCGATATAGTCATCGCTGCCTAATTCCAGACCCAGCACCTTGTCAAAGGTATCGTCTCTGGCCGATACTAAAATAATGGGCACTTCACTGGTTTTTCTCAATTCACGACAAATGTCAAGACCGCTGATACCAGGCATCATAATATCCATTACAATCATATCCGGTTCTTTTTGGCTAAAAGCCTTAAGAAGGGACTCACCATCCTCAAAGGCCTCAACAAGGTAGCCCTCCCGGGTAAGATAGGAGTATATAAGTTCCCTGATATTTTCTTCATCATCACAAATATAAATTACTTTTTGCATAGCTAAACCTCGCTTTACCCTTTTATTTTATCAGAAATCGCGCATTCTGTAAAAAGGGCGAAAGATTTATCCCATAGAACTTTGGTCCCAAGCATGGATCTTTTTAAGCCAAGAATTATCTGTATTGAGGGTGTGTTTTAAACGGAAATTTTTGAATAACCTCTTGTTTTTTTTAATGGTCATGTTATACTACAGTTAAGTTTTATTATTCCTATGGATTAATACTGTTTTGGTGTACTGCCCTCTCCTTAAATTATATTGGATAAGGGGTTTAGTTCAAAAAGGTATAATCCAGAATATTTAAGGAGGATTCAAGGACCATGGAAGACAAAACACTAAAATGTAAGGATTGCGGCGCGGACTTCATTTTCACCGAAGGCGAACAAGCTTTCTACAAGGAAAAGGGTTTTGAGAATGAACCCCAAAGATGCCCAGAGTGCAGAAGGGCCAGAAAGCAACAGAGAAACAACGGTGGCAATAGAGGCGCTAGATATTAAGAAATGAGGAGAGCAATTGCTCTCCTTTTATTATTGTCTATTTTCCTTTAGTTTTTTTTCTCAATAATCAATCTCTCACCATCCGAATCCACCAATGCGGTATCACCTTCCCCGATAATTCCCTTCACCAAAAGCCGGCCCAGTTCGGTTTCCACATACTTTTGTATATAGCGCTTAACTGGCCGTGCCCCGTATTCGGGTGTCCAACCCTCGGTAACAATGTATTCCTGCGCCTTATCGGTTACTTCAACGGCTATCTCTTTTTCTGACAGCCTATCCGACAGTGTTTTCAAGACAAGTCTGACAATCTGCTTCACCTCATCGCGGGTTAAGGGCTTAAACAGCACAATATCGTCCACACGATTTAAGAACTCGGGCTTAAAGCCGAAATGCAGCTCATTCATCACATTTTCCCGGGTTTCCTCATCCAGTTCGCCGTTCTCTGCCACATTCTCAAGAAGATATCGGCTTCCGATATTAGAGGTCATAATGATCACCGTATTTTTAAAGTTGACCACACGTCCCTGACTGTCGGTTAAGCGTCCGTCATCCAAAATCTGAAGAAGAATGTTGAACACATCAGGGTGAGCTTTCTCTATCTCATCAAATAAAATGACGCTATAGGGCTTTCTTCTTACAGCCTCTGTAAGCTGTCCGCCCTCCTCGTAGCCCACGTAGCCCGGAGGTGCGCCTATAAGCCTTGCAACGGCATGCTTTTCCATGTACTCACTCATGTCGATACGAATCATATTGTCCTCGGTATCAAAGAGCGCCTCTGATAAGGCTCTTGCCAGCTCAGTCTTGCCCACACCCGTGGGCCCTAAAAAGATAAAGGATCCTACAGGACGTTTCATATCCTTCAACCCGGCTCTGGCACGCAGGACAGCATCGGATACTGCCATAACGGCTTCATTTTGACCGATTACCCGTTTGTGTATAATGGTCTCGAGATTAAGCAGCTTTTCCTTTTCTTCCTCCATGAGCTTGGTCACGGGAATGCCTGTCCACTTGGAGATAATCTCCGTAATTTCATTCTCAGTAACCTCTTCCTTGAGCATGCGTCCTGAAATACCTGCCTGATGACGCTTTTCCTCAAGGAGAGCAGTCTCCAGCTCAGGAAGCCGTCCGTGCTTGAGCTTGGCCAGTGCTTCCAGATCATAGCTGCGCTCAGCCTGCTCAATTTGAAGCTTGACCTGCTCAATCTCCTCTTTGACTTCCTTCTCCCGTTTGATATATTCCTTTTCAAGCTCCCATTGAGCTTTCATGACCTTTGCCTTATCACGGAACTCGGCAATCTCCGCCTCAATGTTTGACAGATGTTCCTTTGAAGCCCGATCGCTCTCTTTTTTCAAGGCCTGTTGCTCGATCTCCAACTGCATGATTCTGCGCATGATCTCATCAAGCTCTGTGGGCATACTGTCAATCTCAGTTCTGAGCATGGCAGCAGCCTCATCCATGAGGTCAATGGCCTTATCGGGTAAGAAACGATCCGAAATATAGCGATTGGATAAAACTGCGCTGGCTATAATGGCTCCGTCGGTAATGCGGACGCCATGATGGATCTCAAAGCGCTCCTTCAGGCCACGCAGAATGGAAATAGTATCCTCCACCGTAGGCTGATCCACCATAACAGTCTGAAAGCGTCTTTCCAGAGCCGCATCCTTTTCTATATACTGTCTGTATTCATCCAGTGTGGTCGCCCCGACACAGTGGAGCTCACCCCGAGCCAGCATGGGTTTTAATATATTTCCTGCGTCCATGGCTCCGTCCGCTTTCCCTGCCCCAACAATATTGTGGATCTCATCGATAAACAGAATGATATGTCCCTCAGAGGCTTCTATCTCCTTAACCACCGCTTTTAGCCTTTCCTCAAATTCACCCCGGAACTTGGCACCGGCAATCAGCGAACCTATATCAAGAGCGAATATGGTTTTGTTCTTAAGCCCGTCGGGAACGTCACCCTTCAGGATACGCTGGGCCAACCCTTCCACCACTGCGGTTTTTCCCACACCGGGTTCGCCGATCAGTACGGGATTATTCTTGGTCCTTCGTGATAATATTCTGATAACACGCCTTATTTCGGCATCCCTTCCGATAACAGGGTCAAGCTTTCCTTTACGCGCCAGCTCAACCAGATCGCGCCCATACTTCTCCAGCGCCTGGTAATTCATCTCGGGGTTCTGACTGGTAACCCGCTGATTGCCCCGAACCTTGACCATGGCTTGCTGGAAGGTTTCGGGATTAACATCATAGCGCTTCAAAAGATTGGAGGTATAGCCATTTCGTTCAGAAAGCAGGGACAAAAACAAATGCTCAACGCTCACATATTCATCTCTTATTTTTTTAGCCCAATCTTCAGCATTTAAAAGAATTTGATTGAAGCGGCGGGTGGCATACACATTGGAAGCCGCACTGCCGTAAACCTTGGGCTGACGCTCCAATTCCTGCCGAAGATCCCGTGAAACGTCATTTGAATTGATACCCAGCACCTCCAAGAGACGTGGAATCAACCCTTCCTCCTGTTCCATGAGGGCCAATGCCAAATGCTCTCCGTCAACCTGCTGCTGATCTAGTCGTATAGCCCATTGCTGTGCCAAAACTACAGCCTCTTGAGCTTTTTCCGTATATTTTTCAAGATTCATGTACTAACCCACCTTTTGCTAAATTAATGATCCAGATCCTTGAGCTGCTGATAAAGATTACGCTGTTTGTCACTTAAATGCTCAGGATTGTTGATTCTGACCTGGATATACAGGTCTCCCCTTCCTCCTATGGCATTAGGATAGCCTTTACCGGAAATGCGTATTTTCCCGCCATTTCGTATACCTGCAGGAACAGAAACCATAATGCGGCCATCGGGAGTTTTGACTATGGCCTCTCCTCCCAAAGCAGCCACCCAGGGTTTTATGTCAGCCTGCTGTATGATATCGCTCCCGCTTAAGGTGTACTCATCTTCCTTAAAGCGGACGACCAGGAACAAATCCCCATCAGGTCCGCCATTGCCTTTGCCGCCCTGACCGGCCAGACGGATTTTCCCTCCGGATTGGATGCCTTTAGGTATAGTAACGGCGAGTGTTTTTCTTCCTGTGGGTGTTTCAATGGCAATATGCTTTTCTGCACCCATTAAGCCGTCAGACACCGAAATTCTGATTTCCGCCTCTTTGTCCTCTCCGCGAGGATCTTGCTGAAAACCTGCTCCCGGCGCTTTTCTTGAAAAGCTTCCGAAGCTGCTCCGTCCTCTATTAGAGAACAAATCGTCCATACCATTTTCACCAAAGAACATATCAAAAAAATCGCTGAAGCCATGTGTTCCTGCGCTTTTAAATTCATAACGCGTATTTCCGCCCCTGAAACCAAATTGAGAGGGATCAAAATCATATCCGTCGGAAAATTGAGTGGTACTTCCGAACTGGTCGTATTTCCTGCGTTTTTCCTCATTTCCCAGCACTTCGTAGGCCTCATTTATTTCCTTGAATTTCTCCTCGGACTTTTTATCTCCCGGGTTCGCATCAGGGTGGTATGCCTTGGCGAGTTTTCGATAGGCCTTTTTTATCTGGTCCTGAGAGGCATCTTTCTTGACTCCCAGCACTTCATAATAGTCACGATATTTCATTATGCACACCCCCTAAAAGTGTTTGACCTTCCTTGACCTTCGAATCTATTATACCATTTCCTTTTTAAATTTCAATATTTTATTTTGAGCTTGAATTGTTTTATTATGATTAACGGGGTATATAATAAACAGAACAATTTTGGGGAGGAAGAGGTTATGACTCGTAAAGAAATTGTCGCCCTGCTTCTTGCCGGAGGGCAGGGAAGCCGTTTGGGCGTGCTCACCAAAAATATCGCAAAACCCGCTGTTCTCTATGGCGGAAAATACCGCATCATCGATTTCACCTTAAGTAACTGCATCAACTCCGGAATAGACACCGTAGGCGTTCTTACGCAATATCAGCCCCTCAAGCTCAATTCACATATCGGTATAGGAAAACCCTGGGATTTAGATCGTGTCAATGGAGGAATTACCATCCTTGCCCCCTATATGAGGACAGAAAAAGGCGAATGGTACTCCGGAACAGCGGATGCTGTTTATCAGAATATTCATTATGTTGATGAAATGTCTCCCAAATATGTCATTATTCTGTCGGGCGATCATATTTACAAAATGAACTATTCAGAAATGCTCGAGCATCATAAACAAACCAATGCCGATGCCACCATTTCAGTCATTGATGTTCCCTATGAGGAAGCCAGCCGTTATGGCATTATGAATACCCATGATGACGGCAGCATTTATGAATTTGAAGAGAAACCCGCCAATCCCAAGAGTACCTTGGCATCCATGGGCATTTACATTTTTAATTGGGATGTCTTAAGGGAATATTTGATGAATGATCACGTCAAAGGCCCTTCCGACCATGATTTTGGAAAAAACATCATACCTACCCTGCTTTCTGGCGGAAAGAAACTGGTGGCATTCCGGTTTACAGGTTACTGGCGCGATGTGGGTACGCTTCAGGCTTATTGGGAATCGACCATGAATCTGACTGAGCGTATTCCTGATTTTAACATGTTCGACCCCTATTGGAAGATTTTCACCCCCAATCCCGTTTATCCTGCCCATTTTATCGGTGATACCGGAAGAGTGGAAAAGTCGGTGATTGCAGAAGGATGCATGGTTTACGGAACAGTTCGCAACTCGGTTATCTTTCCCGGTGTCACCATCAATGCAGGAACCGTCATCGAGGATTCCATTATTATGTCGGATGCGCTTATCGGGTCAAATACAGAGATATACTGCTCCATCATAGGTGAATCCAGCGTTATCGGAAACAATGTCAAATGCGGGATAGGAGAATTTGCCGTCAATACCTACAATCCCAAGGTCTATGATTCAAAAATCACTGTTATTGGCTCAAATACGGTTATTCCCAACAATACGGTACTTGGAAAGAATGTGGTGATTGATAATTATATCACGCCTCATGATTTTGAAACCAATACCATTCCATCAGGCGGAGCCATCATGAAAGGAGGCGAAAAAGCGTGAAATCAGCAATGGGTATTATTTTGACAGGTGGCAAGAACAACCGTCTTAAGGAGCTCTCCCTGGAAAGATCTATTGCCGCCGTTCCATTTGGAGGAAAATACAGAGCCATCGATTTTACCCTCTCCAACATGGTAAACTCCGGCATTACGAATGTGGGTGTCCTCACCCAGTATAACATCCGATCCCTGATAGATCATTTAGGCTCGGGCAAGGAATGGGATCTGGACCGTAAAAACAAAGGGCTCTTTATCTTCCCCCCCTATCTGTCCGAATTCGGAACCGGATGGTATAAAGGAACTGCTGATGCCATGTATAACAATCTCACCTTTCTGGAGCGAAGCGATGAGGAATTTGTTGTTATCGCACAGGGTTATGTTATTTATAACATGGATTACAGGCCCATGCTTGAATACCATATTCAGAAGAATGCTGACATAACAATCGCATGCCGTAATATGTGCGATTTTTCATGCAACGACCAGAAGCTGCTGGGTATGGTGGAAATTAATGATGAAGGTCGGATCATTGACTTTATGGAGAAGCCTATGAACCCGAGAAATAGTATGGGTTCCATGGGTGTGTACATTATCCGGCGCAAGTATTTGATTGAGCTTTTGCAGGACAGCGCCGCCAAGGGACAAACAGAGTTTGTTCAGGATATCATTGTTCGCCACACCAATGATCTCAAGATATATGCCTACAATTTCAACGGCTATTGGAGACCCTTGAGCAATATTCAGCTCTATTACAGAACCAATATGGAGCTGCTAAACCCCAAGGTCAGACTGGAGCTACTCATGGACCGCAGGAAAATCTTTACCAAGGTCAAGGACGAGCCCCCTGCAAAATACAATGAAGAAGCAAATGTCCGGAATTCCATCGTAGCCGATGGCTGTATTATTGAGGGCGAGGTTGAAAACAGTGTCCTGTTTAGGGGTGTCCGTGTAATGAAGGGCGCTGTGATAAAAGACAGCTTGATTATGCAGGGAACAGTGGTAGAGCCGAATGTTAATCTTCGTTATTGTATTCTGGACAAGGGTGGTACAATGACCGCCGGTAAAACCCTCAATGGCGATTCCGAGTGGCCTTTGATTGTGGGAAAGAATGTAAGGGTATAAGAGTTGCTTGCTTATTGGAAGGAAAATGGGCGTATCTCAAAACTTTTTCCATTTTGAGATACGCCTTTTGATATACGGGATTATGGATCCGCCTCCATTGAGCAGCTCCTAAATCTCCTTACTGATCTTGCCTGCAAAAATCGAAATTTTTATTATCCTTTACCAGCCCGTATCTTCGGTTTCATGCTTCCGGCTTCTGGTCATGAGGTCATAAACAGCCTTTCTGCAGTCCTTTCCCTCAAAAAGAATCTGATAGGCCTCCTGAGAGATGGGCATATTGACCTTGTACCTTTCCGAAAGCTCCTTGGCGGCACGAGTGGCGGAAACCCCCTCCACCACCATTCTTACTTCTTTTTGAGCCTCATCCACAGTATGGCCTTTGCCGATCAAATTGCCGCACTGCCAGTTGCGACTGTGCTTGCTGGTGCAAGTAACAATGAGGTCGCCTATTCCCGTGAGGCCGGAGAAGGTTTTGGCATTAGCCCCCATTACAATACCAAGGCGCGCTATTTCTGTAATGCCACGGGTCATAAGCGCAGCTTTGCTGTTGTCGCCATAACCGAGGCCGTCACAAATACCGGCGCAAAGAGCAATAACATTCTTAAGCGCAGCACCGACCTCCGTCCCTATAAGGTCCGAGCTGGTATAAACACGGAAGGCCGGTGACATAAAGATGTCCTGAACAATCATAGCGGCTTCCTGATTATATGATGCCGAAACAACCGTCGTTGGAATGCCCATGGCCACTTCCTCGGCATGGCTGGGGCCATAGAGCGCCACAACCTGAGCTTCGGGGAGCTCGCTTAAAACAACCTCGCTTAAGCGCATGCCCGTTTTCTCCTCCAACCCCTTTGAGCAGAGAACTACAATATCGTCCTTGGCGATATATGGGGCTAAGCGCTTGGCGCTTTCCCGCACAGTCTGTGAGGGCACAACTAGGACAATGGCATCATGCCCCATAAGACACTTCTCAAGATCAGTTGTGAATTCAACCGAATCCGGTATTTTTACACCCGGAAGCTTGTCCTTGTGCTCCCGCTCGACGTTTAACATATCAACTTCATTCTGAAATAAGGACCAAACACGGACCTTGTGTCCGTTGCCTGATAGAAGTATTGAAAGACTGGTTCCCCAGCTCCCCGCTCCGATGATGGATACCACAGACATGTCTTGTTACACTCCTTAAGATTTTTTAAAGCTCAATTTTTTTTCATTTCCGGCCAGCAGCCGCTGAATATTTGCCCCGTGCCTAAAGACAATTAAGAGAGCCAGAAATACTCCCACCAAAACCAGCAGCAATGGCTCCCCAAAGCTAAAAGCCATAATTGGAAAAAGAATGGCACAGACGATGGATCCTAACGAGACATAGCGTGTAAGGGCTACAATTACAATAAAGCCCACAAGACATAAAAGCGCCGCCAACGGAGAAAACATGAGAACCACGGCAAAGGATGTCATAACACCCTTCCCTCCTTTAAATCCGAAGTAAATGGGCCAATTATGTCCTAATACCGCAAACATTCCGGCCAGGTATTCTCCGGCATAAACACCGGGTATAAGCTCACCTGCAAGGTAACGGCCGATGAGGCAGGCGATGACCCCTTTTAAAAGATCTCCAACCACTACACAAATGGCCGCACCCTTGCCCAGGGTTCTTAAAGCATTGGTTGCTCCTGCATTACCGCTTCCATGCTCCCTTACATCGGTTCTGTAAAAAATTTTCCCCACAATGATGGAGGTGTTGATACTACCCAGAAGATAGCCTATAAGCGCTGAAAGTATGATCTTTAAAACCATTTATTTATCACCCTTTTCCTTGATAGTAAAGCGTAAAGGGGTTCCCTCAAAACCAAAATTACTGCGCAGGGTATTTTTAATATAGCGTTCATAGGAATAATGCATGAGCTCAGCATTGTTGACAAACAGCACAAAGCTTGGGGGCCTGACACCTGTTTGGGTCATATAGTAAATCTTCAGCCGCTTACCTTTATCCGATGGCGGCTGAACCATGGCAATGGCATCATTCAGCACATCATTAAGCACCCCGGTCTGTACTCTGAAGGTAGACTGGTCGTTAACATAGTCAATGAGCTCAAACAAACGTTCAACACGTTGCCCGGTTTTCGCGGAAATAAAGAGCACAGGGGCGTAGTTCATGAATTCCAGATCCTGATGAACCTTTTTGCGGTATTCTTCCAGGGTGCCCGTCTGTTTCTCAATAATGTCCCATTTATTTATGGCAATAATGGACGCCTTGCCTTGCTCATGGGCATAACCTGCAATTTTTGTATCCTGCTCGGTAACACCATCCTGGGCATCAATCATGAGAACGCAGACATCGGCACGATCAACGGCTGCCCAGGACCGGATGATACTGTATTTTTCTATTTCCTCATCAATCCGGCTCTTACGTCTGATACCTGCCGTATCGATAAACATATAGCGCTTTCCATCCACCTCATAGAAGGTGTCAATGGCATCCCGGGTAGTTCCTGGCACATCACTGACAATTAACCGGTCCTCACCGAGGATTTTATTGATGATGGAAGACTTTCCGGCGTTGGGCTTTCCGATAACGGCAATCTTAATGCAATCATCATCCTCACCCTCTTCTGCCTCTTCAGGAAAGTTATCATAAATTTCATCCAAAAGCTCACCCATACCAAGGCCATGAATTGAAGATATGGGGAAAATCTCGCCCATGCCCAAATTATAAAATTCATAGGCCTCAGGCGGAGGATTGCCTATACTGTCAGACTTATTGACCGCTACTACTACCGGTTTAGCGGATTTTCGGAGCATGACGGCCACATCTTCATCAGCAGCCGTAAGGCCTGCTCGCACATCCACCATCAGAACAATGACATCTGCAGTATCAATTGCAATTTGGGCCTGTCTGACCATTTGTTGTTTTATATAATCATCAGAATGGGCTTCAATACCCCCGGTATCAATAAGGGTAAATTTCTTGCCCCTCCATTCACTCTCAGCATAAATTCTATCCCGGGTCACCCCGGGCGTATCCTCGATAATCGAGATTCTTCTGCCAGCCAAATAATTAAAAAATGTGGATTTGCCCACATTGGGTCTCCCAACAACTGCAACTACTGGTTTTGACACAGTTTTACCTCCAGTTTTTTAAGCTAATATGAACATTGTACCCGCTTTTTGCCAATATATCAAACCTTATCTTCGCCTCACGGAGAATGACATTCCGATCAAAGGGTTCTAACCTATTAGGCCTGAGTAGTCTTGAAAACTGCTCCTTGATTAGTGGAAAATTTTATGCTATGATCGTCATATAGTGAACGCGCTTTCACAAGCATATATTAAGCATTTCAGCTTTTATGGGGGTGTAAAAAAATGAAGGAATTAGTAGGCAGAGGGCTTGAAATTAAGGCTGACGCATTTGCACAAAAAGTATTTGGTGAATACTTTTCACGGCCTTATGGCAATGCCATCTACATAGACAGTGCATTAAACAGCGTGATAGCAGTTTCAGGCCTGAAATTCAAAGCTCCAGCCGTACTCGAGCTGCTTAAGAAAGCTCCTGTCTCAGACTTTATACATTTAAACAGCATGGGCCAAAGCTCTCTTTTATTTCTATTTAGCAGGGAAAGCAATGGCCTTAAAGTATTAAAGGCAGATGGGGAGGGCATACAGGAAATTCCTGCACCCCAAGAAGTTATCAGTGCAGCAATAGAAATATTACAAGATGCGGACCAATGGGCCGGCATAATAAACCAGGAAGGCGAGCATGAAATTGATCTGCTATCCCCCGCTCCGGGTCCTCATTTCAACGTGAATCTCCTGATTGGAAACCGCATTGGCTTTCCCCACGCTCTGCAAACAACCCCCAAGAGCGTAGTGGACCGTGTCGGTGGTGGAAGTTTTCGGTCCCATGCGGCCACACAGGTTTTGGCGACGCGCTGGGATATGCTTCAGGAAGAAAACGGGTTCCCCGCTAACCGTCAATTCTATATTCTGGAGGAAGGGAAGAAGATTTTTTACTCTGCCTCACCTACAGATGCCAACATTGAATGGGCCAAATGTATTCATGGCAGAAATCACACCCGAATTCTATATAAGACACGTTGCGGTCTTACCATCAAACGACTCATTTTTATCCTTCCTCAATATCAGGGACTTCCCCTGGCCACCGAGGTTCAGCGCATCGAAATAAGCAATGAATCAGGAAAAAGCCGCAATCTGCGTATTGTCTATACGGGCATGTTTGGGAATGTATCGCCCATGGGACAATGGGAGGATGTACTCTATACCAATATCATCATGCAGTCCCGCATTTTAAAGAACGACGATGGCTCTGTTTTGGCTGTTGGACCTGATTATTACCCGCCCTATGCCAAGGGTGACCAGCGTTTCCACACCCTTATGGTGAAAGAGGACAGCACCGTTTCCTTTGCAAGAGAATTCTGCATGAACTACAATGAGTTTGTGGGCGTGGGCAGCCTTCAAAATCCACAGAGCCTGTCCAAGCTTTCAAATAATCTATACAGAAAGGGTCCGGGATTTTTTGCCCTAGCCGCAGACTTTAGGGTTGAACCTGACAAAACCTGTATCATTGACAACTTTACCGGACTGGTCTCTGAAAAAACCAATCCTTCTTATCATTACAATGAAAGCTATACCTCGGAAATTCTAGTACTGGTGGAAGCCTTTAAAAATAATGGAACGGTGGAAAAGGCTTTCGCAGAAAACCTTTCATTGCTGTACCAATATTCAGGTTTCATTCAACTGGACTCCTCAAATCCGATTATGAATGCTTACTTTAACAAAAACCTCCCCTTCCAGGTGCTTTATCAAACCTTTGTATCCCGTTCCTTCTGCCAGACTCAGAAGGGGTATCGGGAGCTTGGCTTTAGAGAAATTCAGGACCTTTTTGCTTCCATGTACTATTTTGTGGCCATGGGGTTATCCCATTTTGTCAAACAACTCTTGAAGGAATGGTGCAGCATGGTCTTCGAATTTGGCTATGCTTATCATAACTTCTTCTGGGAAGGGAAAGAGGCAGGAAAATGGTCCGATGACGCCCTTTGGTTTATTCAGGCCATCTACCGCTATATTAATCTGACCGGGGATTTGAACATTCTGGACGAAGAGGTCTCCATCGCCGGTAAAAACAAGCAAAAGCGGCCGGTTTACGACACCCTGAAAGCCATTCTCCGCTATTCGGCACAGATTTCGGTAGGAAAGCATGGGCTGCCCCTTATTGATTTTGCAGACTGGAATGACTGCTTAAAGGTTGACGACAACTTTATTGATGGTCCTACCAAGGAAAAACTGTATAAAGAACAAATTGAAAAAGGGGGTAAAATGGGAGATCCCCTTCAAAGTGACTACTCGGAAAGTGTCATGAATGCCTTCCTTTTAAAGCTTGCCATAGATGAAACAGCCTTTTTAGCCCAAGAAAAAGGTGATCACGCTTATAAAGAAGAGCTTGTACTTTTAAGCAGCCGGCTCAACAAAAATATCCATAACCATGCCTGGAAGGACGATTACTTTGCTCGCGTACTCATCAATCGTTACCAGGATGGTCGCTATACCTACTTAGGCGCAAAAGGCGACGGCTTCTCCATAGATCCTGATATTGACGGTGTCTATTTCCTAAACTCCTTTAGCTGGTCCGTCCTGGCTGAATCGGCCAGCGATGAGCAAATCCAGAAAATGCTGGATGTTATGGACCGTACCTTAAGAACGCCCTATGGCCTCAAATTGGTTTCCCCATCAGACCTGGGGCCCATTACACGAAGCAGTGCAACCGATCATTATCACCCCGGAGATCGGGAGAATGGCGGCGTTTTCAAGCATGCCTGCATGATGGCCACCAGTGCCATGTTTAAGGCCGCTAAAACAGTTAAATCCGTGCTTCTTGCCGAACGCCTCAGGGATACAGCCTACTGGATGCTTGATGTTGTCATGCCTTTCAGAACCATGGAAGATCCCTTTACCATTTGCGGCAATCCCCGATTCTGCACCCAATATAATAATAGTGATACTGGAGAAAATATCGGACCCTTGCTATCCGGAACCTCCACATGGCTGCTGTTGACCTTGATGAGCGCTTATGGGATAGAATGCATAAGGAATGGTATTCTATTTGACCCCATTCTAAGATCGGACGAAATGAAGCTCTGTTACCTGTTGAATACCGGTAAGACACGCTACAAGATCACTGTTACAAAAAGCGAGAGCTTCGGCCGAGTGGCTGATGGTAAAGCAGTTATCCTTCTAGATGGAACTAAGCTCGATTCCAACCTTGTCCCCATTTTGAGTGACGACAGAGAGCATCATGTTGAAATTAAGCTATAATACCGATTGTATCCAATCCGAAATGGCCCCAAGGGGAGCGATCTTCATGGCTGCCCCTAATGCAACCGCTTCTCTTGGCATGCCATAGACCACACAGCTTTTTTCATCCTGAGCCAGGGTCTGAGCTCCGGCCTGTCTCATTGAAAGGAGACCTTTTGCACCATCCTTACCCATTCCTGTAAGGATGACGCCTACGGCATTGGCTCCGGCATATCTGGCTACCGATTCAAACAGAACCTCCACCGAGGGTCTTTGATGGAAGACTGGAGGGCCGTCCTTAACCTCTGCGAAATAGCTGGCACCATTTCGATTCAGAGTCATATGGAAGTTCCCGGGAGCGATCAACACCTTACCGGGACTTAAGAGCTCACCGTCTTCGGCCTCTTTTACGTGAAGGCTGCATAATGAGTTGAGCCGGTCGGCAAAAGATTTTGTAAAGTACGGGGGCATATGCTGCACAATCATAATAGGAGGCATATCGGCCGGAAGCCGTATTAAAACTTCCTTTATGGCTTCCGTTCCTCCTGTGGACGCCCCAATGGCAATGATTTTGTGGGTGGTTTTGACAAGCGCTCCGGATTTTGCAGGAATGACCGTTGATCTTGCGCCAAGAACCGGGGCTATGGGAGCTTTAATTTTTAGACCCGATACAGCCCTGATCTTTTCTGCCAGCTGAGCGCTCATATCCTTGACCGAATAGGAAAGCCCCGGCTTTGCCATGACCTCGGCCGCACCAAGCTCCAGGGCTCTCATGGCCACTTGTCCGCCACTTTCCCCTAAAGAGCTTACAATTATAACCGGGAGGGGATAATGTTTCATCAGAATGCCTAAAAAGGTCAAGCCATCCATCCTCGGCATTTCTACGTCCAATAAGAGCACGTCAGGCTTAAGCTGGACGATTTTATCCCTGCCCGCAAAGGGATCATTGGCTGTCCCCACCACCTCAATATCGTTGTATTGGGACAGCTCCTCGCTTAATACTTTTCTGACCACCGCCGAATCATCGACGATGAGAACTTTAATTTTCTTTTGAATCATTCAAATGCCACTAGCCTTTCCGGAAGAAGCTCTCCACATCAAATATCAAAGCTGCCGAACCATCCCCCATAATTGTAGAGCCTGCCAAAAATCCCAGGCTGTTAAAAGTGGAATCCAACGGTTTTATGACAATTTCCTGCTTTCCCAGCACTTCCTTGACAGGTAATGCCCGAACCTCTCCTTCATATTCGATAGCCAGGATAATATGATCCCGGATATCAAAATATCCTCCCAAAATTGCCGCTATGGGAATAAGCGGGATGAGTTCCCCTCTGTACCGCACCATGTCCACATGGCCCCTGATGGATACCCAATCGTCTGTTTCAGGCTTAAAAATTCTTTTGACGGTCATGGTAGGAAGAACATAGCGCTGTTTGTTAATTTCCGCCACAATACCGTTTATGGTCGCCATATTAATGGGAATCTTCAAAACAAAGGTTGTTCCTTTGCCCTTCTCCGTTCTGATCTCTACTTTGCCCCCGACCTTTTTAATTTCCTCTTCCACCACATTCATGCCAACACCGCGGCCTGAAATGCTATTAACCTTTTCCTGGGTGGAGAAGCCCGGAAGAAAGATGAAATTGGCGATTTCCTTGTCGGTATACTCTTTGTCAGCCTGAGCTAAACCTTTTTCAATGGCCTTGCCGAGAATTTTTGAGGAATCAAGCCCCTTACCGTCATCGGAAACCTCAATAAGCACCTGGCCCTTGGCGCTGGATGCGGCCATACGGATAGTACCCTGGGGATTTTTCCCTAATGAAGTACGTTCATTTTGATCCTCTTCAATGCCATGGGACACAGCATTACGGATAAGATGCATCAAAGGATCGTTAAGCTTTTCAACAACGCTTCTGTCCACTTCGGTTTCATCGCCTGTTATTTCAAACCGGATGTCTCGGTTGATCTCCTTAGCCGTGTGCATGCCTACTCTCAATATTTTCTGGAAGGTAGCTTTTATTGAGACCATACGCAGGGACATGGCAATGGATTGAATCTCCTTGGTTACGCGCTCCATTCTGCCCATATTATTATTAAGCCTGTTGATATCCCCACCCGATAGCACCGACAAAATGTCTTCACGCTGTTGGGACTGCATGATGATGAGCTCACCCAAAAGATCAAAAAGGCTTCCGACCTTATGCTCCGGAATACGGACAAAATTCGTTCCGGCTGTTTGCACATTGCCTGCCTGCTGCTGGTTAATGGTCTTTCTCACGGTATTGACGTCGGTCATTCCCTCTTTAACCAAAACCTGACCAACATTTAAGCCTATGAGAGGTGATTTGTTTTCGGCCTGTGCTTTTACAGCGGGTACAGCGGCCAGTGTTTCGAATTTCTTTTGATCCGCTTCCCCTTGGTCGGTTGATTTTTTTACGGCGTTTTTGTCTAAAAACTCCATGATATCCTGCTGTAAAATATTGACCAGGGTTCCGATCTTTCTTTCAAGCTCTCTGGGAACAGGTGAATGGCTCTTGTAGCATCGTAGCACCTTTTCCGCAAGGTCAAGAGCATGTCCGATAAACTGAAGATTGCTTTCATCATGCAGGTGCTTTCCCGTTTGTATCATTTTAATATGATTGGAGGTTTCGGATGCAAGCTTACGAACCAAGGGTATGTCTAAAGCCAACGCCGTTTCGTCGATATTGTCCAAGCTTCGTATCACACTCGGCAGCTTTTTGCATGATCTCTCGCATTCCTGAAGATTCGGACACATCTCAATAAGGACAAGCTCAATGTTCTTGATCTCCTGTAAAAGGTCTTCCAGGCCCTGCTCCATTAAGTTCTGTTCTGTTGCTGCTTGATTGACTGTTTCCGACAAATCAAGCCTGGCAAATGCGATATTCTTCCGATCAAGCCTATAAACGTTTTGGGTTTCATCAAAGCTAAGGTTTACACCCTTAAGGCCATCCTGCTCCGCACGAAGTTCTTCAATATAGATATATTCAACATCTGAAAGCTCCGATATAAGCTGGCTTTCCAATTCGGCGGGAGCCATTTCAGTAAGGACAATGAGAGAAACAGCTTCGGGAGGACTCTCTCCCTCACTGGCCATCATGATGTCTATATTTTCTTTTGAAGGCTCACTGGCTGCAATTTCTGCATGCCTGCTGACTTCATCATAGGCCATCCAGGCCCGGACAGTTTTAAAAGCCGAGTCTTCTGTGGTTTTTATCATTATAGCCAGCAGCAGCTTCCCGGAAACCACACTTTCCCGGATATGCATATGCATATCCGATTCAATCAGTAGGCCTGTTTCTATCTCAACAGGAATCTCTCCGTTATCAGATGCTTCCAGCCCTCCGGCTTCACTTTTGGAGGCCGCATCCGTTTCATTTTTAAGAGTTGTCAGCTCACTCAATAGATCAGTGATATCAAAGGCATCTTCACCCTCGCCTACCGCAGCTGCTTCAATGAACTGCGCCAAATGATCATAGACCTTCAGAAAAACCTCCAGCTTATACGGGGTCAGGCTTGCGCGCCCGTCCCGGATGGTCTGGATGATATCTTCCATTTGATGAACTAAACTGGAGGTTTGGATATAGCCCATCACTGCCGAAGAGCCCTTTATGGTATGTACCGATCTAAAAAGATCATGAATGCAATCGTACTGTGGGTCTTTCTCAAGCTCCAGCAAGCATCCCTCAATCTTTTCAAGATGCTCACGGGTTTCCTCGAAAAACAGACTCCTATATTCATCTTCTTTACTCATTTTATCCACTCCCGGACTATTGCTTTAATGCGCCTTTGCCTTAGTCCTCAATACCTCATATAAACTGCGGGTACCATGTACTTGAACCGTAAGGACTTATTGGGCATGGCTTCGGAATGACCTGTAAACAGCAGCCCACCGGTATTTAAGCTGTGATGGAGCTTACCGACCAAATGGGCCTGGGTCTCCCGGTCGAAATAAATCATCACATTCCGGCAAAATATCATATCAAATTTTTTTCGGAAAGGAAAATCATTCATGAGATTAAAGGATCTGAAGGTTACTAGATCCTTAATCTCCTGCTTGATTCCACATTGCTCCCCGGACTTGAAGAAATATTTTGCTTCAAAAATACGGGGCACTTCCGAAAGCAATGATCGATTATAAATGCCTCTTTGAGCCTCACTCAAAACGCGCGTGTCAATATCGGTGGCCAGCACCTTGATATTGTATTGATCTCCAAAGGCCTCTTTCAGCACCATGGCAAGCGTATAAGGTTCTTCACCCGTAGAGCTTGCGGCACTCCAGGCTCTGATCTCCCCGCTGGCCTTGATATGGGGATTATTGGTCAAAATGGAATGGGCCTTTTGCATAATGTAATCAAAATGCTGGCTTTCCCTGAAAAAGTCGGTCTTGTTGACTGTAATGGCATTGACAAACTCTTGTACCAATGCAGGAGGATGACCTGTAATCAAGGCATTGACAAAATAATCCCAATCTTCAATGCCGTTTCTTTGCATAACGCGCTGTACCCGCCCCAGCAGTATATCTTTTTTATCTCCCCCATATTGAAGCCCATAGCGTTGGCGAATGAGTTCATAAAGCCGTGTATAATGATGCTCAGTAAATCGGGTTTGCCCCATACATTGCTGCCCTTTCGCTTTTTGGTGAGAATATTGATTTAAAAGTCCTGATCGTCCTCAAGGGGGATGATATCCGAAGGTGAGAGTACCTGACCCGGTTTATTCAACCCATAACGCATGGGGCTCTGTTCCTTGGAAGCAGTTGAAGCAATTCTTCCGGAAGCATGGGCAACCATACGGCGTCCTGACTGAGAAACGGTATCAATGTCTGCAGCCGATCCTTTCACAAAATGCATGAGCTCACTTACGATTTCCTGGAGCTCATAGGATTGATTCCTGAGCTCTTCGGAAGCGGCCGCACTCTCTTCGCTGGTAGCGGCATTCTGTTGGGTGGCCTTTTCCATCTGAGAAATAGCCTTGGTTACCTGTGATACACCCCTGAGCTGTTCTTCACTGGCGGCTGTAATCTCCGCCATGAGGGTCGTTACCTTTTCAGATCTCTGATTGATTTCTTCAAGGGAACGGGCCACTTCACCGCTGATGTCCACGCCGCGGTGTGAGAGTTCAATATTCTGCTCAATGAGGGCTGCCGTATCCTTTGCTGCCTGGGCACTTCTTTGGGCTAGATTCCTTACCTCTTCAGCCACAACAGCAAAGCCCTGTCCTGCTTCCCCAGCTCTTGCAGCCTCAACTGCAGCATTCAGAGCGAGAATATTGGTTTGGAAGGCAATGTCGTCAATGACCTTAATAATTTTGGATATTTTATCACTGGATTTTTTGATTTCGTCCATGGAACCGCTCATGTCGGTCATCTGTCTGGTTCCTTTGGTGGCCGAGTCGCGAGCCTGGGTGGAGAGTACCGAAGCCTGACGCGTATTTTCTGTATTCTGCTTAACCATGGAGGTCGTTTCATCCATGGTAGCGGAGGTTTCCTGAATGGAAGCTGCCTGTTCATTGCTTGCCTCTGCAAGCTGGTGACTGGCTGCAGCCAATTGTGCGGAAGCAGCAGCTACCGACCTGGAGGATTCGGAAAGGCGATCCGTTACCCTGGAAAGCATCCTGTTGATGCTTCTGGAGATGATGAGTCCAAGGGCAAGGGCGACAATAATACCCACAGCCATGACCAGAATCAAAAACAAATTGGCGGCTGCGCTATCAGCTCTTAGCCTTACATCCTCACTTTTACCCAGCTTAATGTTATCTTCAAAATGAAAATCAATATAGGTCTTCGCTGCTTGGTAGGGTGGTATCGCCGCTCCTCTGAGAATATTGTAAGCCTGCTGCTCCTGATTGTCTAAAGATAGCTCCACCATTTGGAGCAAATACCCATGGTATTCATTGAGACTGCTTTGAAAATTTTTGAACTCTTTAATCTCATCCTCACCATGAATAGTTTTCTCATAATGAGCCAGATACTCGTTGGTTTTTTTAATATTGGCATTGACCTGGTCGACATATTTCTGTCTGTCCCGGCTTCCTTCTTCCAATATCATGTCTCGGCTCAGGGCTCGGTTATCATTAAAAGCCACTGCAACAATTCCCAAATCACCCAGAGCTTCCCCATATTGGCTGTATAGCTCCGAGTAGTCATTTCTTTGGTTCTCAATGGTGATAATGCTCACCAGACCGATTATACAGGTAATAAGTATGACAATTAAAAAGCTCCCGACTAATTTTGTACTGACCTTCATTTTTGCTACCCCATTCATAGGCGACTCCCCTCAATTCATTATTTTTAACTTGTTACGCAGGCATCTCCTCATCGGTTTGAAGGGTGATGCTCTCTTTTTCTTTATCTGTCAGAATTCTGTCGATATCCACCAGCAGGACGACTTTGTCCTTCACCTTGCCCAAGCCTGTTAAAAATTCCTGTTCGGCTTGACTTGAAGATGGTGGTGGCTCAACACTCAAAGGCGCAATGTCTAAAACCTCTGAAACTGTGTCCACAACCAGTCCGCTCAGCTTTGGCCCAAATTCGGCCTGTATTTCGGTGACGACAATGCATGTCCTGTCATCGTAGGCCCTATCTGCCATGCCAAATTTAAGCCGCAGATCAATAACCGGAATAATCTTCCCTCTTAGGTTAATCACTCCCTTGAGATAATCAGGCATCTTTGGAACATGAGTAATGGTCATCATGCCAATAATTTCCTTGACCTTCAGGATAGGAATCCCATAGGTTTCATTCCCTAGTAATAAAGTAAGAAACTTATTATGATTAACTGCCATTTTTGCACCCCCTGACTCAGTACTAAGCCTTCTTCTTTTCTGTATCAGTGTTTTGTTTACCACTGTATACCAATACAAAAACACGGTGATAAAAAAAATGTAACATTATCACAAAGTTCTGAAGAAATAGACAAGAACAACTCCTCATGCCTGTAAAAACTAAGCAACTTAACTAAGGGGGTGCGCTATGCATACCTCAATGATACCTCATGAACAGCAGTGCTAAAACCCTTTCGGCCTTGATATATATTGTATAAAAGACCGTTGAAGGCTTTTGGGAGGATACTATGAACGATAAGCTTACCGCTTTTAAAGATCGGATCATCAAACAAAGGGTGGCCGTCATCGGCCTGGGTGTGAGCAATACTCCTTTGGTGGAATATTTAGGCAAGCTCGGCACGAGAATCACCGTCTTTGACAGAAATGATAGGGAATCCCTCAAGGATAAGGTTGAAGCCCTTACGGACTATGATGTTGATTTTATTTTAGGTCAGGATTATCTCTCCAAGCTCAAAGGGTTCGATGTCATCTTCAAAACCCCCATTATAAGGCCAGATATTCCGGAATTTCTTGAAGAAGAGAAAAACGGAGCGGTCATCACCTCCGAAATGGAGGTTTTTATGGAGCTTTGTCCGGCTGAGGTATTAGCCGTAACAGGCAGCGACGGCAAGACCACTACAACAACCATAACCGGCCGGATTATGGAAGAAGCAGGGTATCACTGCCTCTTGGGCGGAAATATCGGAACGCCGCTTCTAAATCGTATTGACGACATTCAACCCGAGTACAAAATTGTTCTGGAGCTCAGCAGCTTTCAGCTTTTGACCATGAAAAAGAGCCCTCATGTGGCCATCATCACCAATATATCGCCCAATCATCTGGATGTCCACCGTTCCATGGAGGAGTACATAGATGCAAAGAAGAACATTTTCCGCTATCAAAGCGATCAAGACCTTCTTGTTCTCAACCACGACAACGCCATTACCCATGACTTAATGAAGGAGGCTCCCGGAAAGGGTGTTTACTTCTCACGAACCTGCGAGCTTGAGACTGGAGCCTTCCTTAAGGGAGACATCCTGTGCTACCGGGAGAATGGTGAGACCTGTGAAATAGTGGATAGAAGGGATATTTTGCTTCTGGGAAATCACAATATTGAGAATTATTTAGCGGCTATTGCAGCTACAAAAGCCTATGTTGGACCGGAAGCAGTAAAAAAGACAGCGCAGAGCCTCAACGGCATTGAGCATCGCATTGAGTTTGTCAGGGAACTTAACGGTGTCAAATACTACAACGATTCCATAGGAAGCAGCCCCAGCCGCACTATGGCATCGCTTAACGCATTTGATCAACGCGTCATTCTTATTGCAGGAGGCTATGATAAAAACATCCCCTACGAACCGCTTGGAGATGTGCTAGTTGAAAAAACCAAGCATTTGATCTTGATCGGGCAGACATCCTCGCAAATAGAGATGTCCTTAATGCGTAAGCTTGTGGGTAAATACCGTGGCATCAATATCCGCATCACCCATTGCTCCACCTTGAAGCAAGCCGTGGACTGTGCCTCGCTTTCGGCCAAACCCGGGGATATTGTCCTTCTGTCACCGGCAAGCGCCAGCTTTGATATGTTCAAGGATTTTGAGGAAAGAGGAAACCGGTTTAAGGACTACGTACGAGAGCTATAACAACTCGTTACTATCGTAATAGGATTACCCTTTTACTTTTCTTTTCCTTTTCTGTATAATTATCAGTATTACCTTTTATTGCTATATTCTTTATCAGCTTATGTTTTGCATACGCTAAATGAGGTCTAGGGAATAGGCATGATTGATATGATGGATGATTATGATTACTGCATTTGCTTCATAGAACTGCCTTCGAATCGAGCTCTTGCTGAAAGACTTGTCTCCGAAGTGGCTTCCTACAGGCTGCCGAAAAATGTACAGAAGCTTGAAAGGGTGGAATCCTATCAAAGGGCTTATCTCATGGGGATTCCCTCTGACGGGTTGCTGACCCCTGAGCAGGAGAGTCTTTTAAAGCGCTGCAGGTGGCTTTTGATATTCTGCACGGGACAAGCCCGTGAAGCCCAAAATATACGTCAAGTCATTCAATTCTTTATGGCTAACAAGGGCCGGGCCTTCATACTACCCATACTCCTGGAAGGCGAACCTCAAAATGCCTTTCCTCCTGAGTTCTTTGAAGAGCGAATCAGCATAATAACTTTTTTTGACGGAACAACTCAGTCTGTTAAAGAAATTATCGAGCCATTGGCTGTTGATATGAGGGCAAAGGATCATAAGACCTCCCTTTCCCTTATTCATCATGCCCGTATAAAAGTAGTGGCCGCGCTAATCGGAGCAAGCTTTGACACCCTGGAGCAACGACATGAAAAAAGAATGCGGCGGAGAGTCCAGCTCCTTGCTGCCATTGTTCTTGCGGTACCTATTATTTTGGGCACGTTCTTTACCTATCTTTGGATTAATTCGGAGCATCAAATTGATAGAGCTACCCAAAAAGCTCAAATTTCCAAGGATTTATTGGCTGATATGTGTGAGAATTATCCCACTCTCTTCAAGGATATTCCGGAAGCCCTTCCTTTGGTAAATGGACTACTCCTCGACAGTCTGGAAAAGCTCCGGGTTGCCGACAGCAGCTATATCACCCTGCTGCCAGTCGACAATCTTATCCATTCCGATGAATCGGACGACATGGAGCAAGCCCGGAAAAAGGCCAAAATCCTGCGTTATCTCGATAGAAAAGACGAAGCGGTAGAAGCCTATAGGGAGGTCTCACTTAAAATGGAGCAAGGCGGAGAAGAATTCCGGGCTGCTTCCCGCCCGTTTGCAAAGAAAGTTCCCGCTTCCCTCTATCCCTGCGGTATATGGGTTAGGTCCATCAGTGATGAAACTTCCAGGGCTTGTGACGGCCTTTTAAGCGGAGACATCATCGTTTCCGCAAAAGGCTTTAAATTCAGAAGCTTTGTTCAATTCCAGTATCATGTCTACTCTTATCTTCCTCAGGATAAAGCAACGGAAATAATCGTACTCAGGCTTGAAGGAGAAAGCCTTAAAGAGCTTACCCTGGATATAAAACCTGAGGATTTGAAATTTGAAAGCGAAGAGCTCTAGAAAGGGGGTGTGGCCATGGATTTAAATGCTGTTCAACATTATGAGGTTTTCTTAAGCTACCGCCACAAGCCCCGGGATAGTAAAATATGCAAGAAAGTGCATACCCTTCTGGAAACCTTTAAGCCCCCGAGGAAATATAAGCAGGCTGATATTAAAAGAGTTTTTCGTGACGATGACGAGCTTCCGGCTGCCGGTGTTTTAAGTGATACCATTGGAGAAGCACTTAAGAACTCTCGTATTCTTCTGGTCATTTGCTCGCCGGATACGTCCCAATCCCAGTGGGTGGATCGAGAGGTTCGCACTTTTATGGAACTCGGTCGCTCAGACAAGATCTTTTCTCTCCTTATTGAAGGAGATGCTGAAAATTCCTTCCCCCCCTCACTACGACTTGTTCCGGGCATCGAAAACCGGACATTGCGAATTCAGGCAAGAAGTGATCAAAGCAACAAAAAGCTTGGGAAGGAGCTACTGAAAGTCGTGGCAGCGGCAACCGACACACCCTCTGATCCTCTTCGTATTGCTGTCGGAAGACGCAGGCTTCGCCGTTCTTTTTTTGCTGCAGCGATATTATCCCTTTTTCTGTTTGCCTCCGGCATTTATTCCCTCTATCAGTGGAGCAAGGCCTCTTACTATAATCTGTTCGCTCAGCGAGAGGAATTGGTCATTCATGACGTGATTAACAGCATTACCTTTGATCTGACTAAGGCTGTGGATTCTCTGCCGGGCGCTTCCGGAGCCCTTGCTGCCATTCTTTCGGCCAATATTGAGTATATGGATCGCATGATGGCTATTGACGGCCCTTCAGAAAAGACCCTGACAGATAAAGGGAATAATTACTTAAGCCTTGCACGAGCCTATTTGATGGAGGGTGAGCATGACAAGGCCTCCGAAGCAGCTCTTAAGGCCATTATCCTTTTTGAAGATCTGGCAGAAGACAGCACAGACTTAACCGTTATCAAGGAATTGGCCATAAGCTACAATATAGCGGGACTTTATATGCAGTCCATGAGCAAATGGGAAAACGCGGTAGTTTTGCTTGAAAAAGCTGCGGATGTCTATAAAGAACTGAACGAAAAAGAGCCCGGTGCCGATCATCCGGCAAGCCGAGCCGACTGTTTGAACAATTTAGCTGTCTGCTTTTATTTAAAGGGCGACTATAAAAATGCGGCAGAACTGTTTATAGAGGAAATGGATCTGCGTAAAAAAATCATGGGAAAAGCCCCTTCTCATGAAAATCGAAAGACCCTTGCCGATCTGGCCTCATCAGCAGGTTCGTGCCTGTTATCGGCCAAGGATTACAAGCGTGCCGAGCGCTACAATTCTCAGGCTATGTCCCAGTATCAATCTCTCTATGAAGAATCTCCAGATGGGTTAAGCCATAAGAATTATGTATCGGGAGCTTATAACCTTGGCAGAAATCTGGCGTTTTTGAAAAAAGATGATGATGCTGAATACTATTTAAGATTGAGCGTGGCCGAAGCAGATAAGCTTGTCCGAGAATCACTCCCCGAATTCGATCCAATTTACCTTTGCATGTATGCCATGTACGATTTACTTTATGCTGATGAAAGCAAACGAGAAGAAGCCCTTAATATTGCTTCCGAGGCTTACAGTGCTAATCCATCAGACATCTTCGTGCGCCGCACCTACGCATATAGCCTGCTTTTTAGTGGCCGTTATGAAGAGTCTCTCGCAATAATTGATGCCCTTATCCAAGAAAAGGTGTCAACTGTTGAAAGACTATTGCAGGATATGGAGCTTTTCAGCATCAGAGGCCGGGATACAGAGGATTTATTACGCTTGAGAGCAAGCTTCTTGACCGAAAAGTAATTTTTTTAGTTTTGCACTATTGCAGTATAAATCCGGGAGGTCCTTGTATGCGTAAAAGCATTTGGTGTCGTTTAGTCCATGTCATGTTAGCCTTTGTTATGGCCTTTTCCTTAACAGCCTGCAGTCTTTCACAGAATGACGATGAAGATGAGAAGTCGGACAGAAAGGAAACTAGAAAGTCATCATCTATTCTTAATAAGAACAAAAGCAAAAAGGGAGCTTATGAGAATCTTGTCATCAATGATTTTTCTGTCGCATCTGAGGATTTCATCCTGGAGGAGCACGGCAATTCAACGTATATTCTGCTGGACAGCGAAATCATCACCTATCCCTTCAAGATTCCCTATGCATCTACCTCCTATCCCGAGCTTACTACCGACAACGGACAGATTACCATGACTTGGTCGGATCAGGATGAGATTATCCTGAAGATTGATATGGTTGAGGGAAGCCAGGAGGCGTATGTTAATAACAGTGACGAGCCTATCGACATGGGTGTGTCCCCAAAAACTATTAACGATAAGCTCTTTATTCCTATTAATCTGATTGCTGAAGTACTTAAGCTTACCGAGACCTATGACCGGAAATACAATGTTACTATTCTTCACAGCCAGGAGAGCTTTCCTGAAGACTTACTGGTGGGAAACTGGTCGGATACCCATACCGACATTTTTACACTTTATGAAAGCACTGTTGCAGGAGCAGGGTCTTTATCCTCATATGCAATGGGCTATGAATTCAAAGAGGATGGCACCTATCGTCTTCTGATGGTGACGGTGGGAGGCTTTACTGATAAGCTTATCCAATGCAAAGGCAAATATAAGATTCTAGGAAACACCATCTTCTGCTATGATACCTATGAAACCCTCTATGAAGGAACCCCTTTTAAGCTGGTCCACAAAAACATGAAGCTTGATACACCGAGCTATGATTTTATTAGCAATTATAACCCTGATGAGAATAGCATTGATCTCAATGGTTTCTGGCTGTATAAAATCGATCAATAGCCTCAGATCAACATAAAAGAAATGTGCCCTTAAGAACTCCTATAAATAACGAAATTCTTAAACGGCACATTTTTCTATGATTGAGGGTATAGCTTTTGAGGGCTTTATGTGATCTATTCTTCGGTGAACAAGGCCGTTGACAGGTAACGTTCACCTGTATCAGGCAGGATCACCACAATATTCTTGCCCTTGTTTTCGGGTCTCTTGGCAAGAACGGTGGCTGCATGAATGGCTGCGCCGCTTGAAATACCTACAAGTAAGCCTTCGGTTTTTGCAATCTTCCGCGAGGCCAGGAAGGCTTCTTCATTCTTAACCTTGATAATTTCGTCCAGGACACTCCTGTTCAACACATCGGGTACAAAGCCGGCACCGATTCCCTGAATCTTATGGGGCCCCTTGGGTTCACCCGATAAAACAGCGGAGTCAAAGGGTTCAACGGCCACAACCTTAACACCGGGTTTTCTGCTTTTTAAAAACTCACCGACACCGGTAACAGTTCCTCCAGTTCCAACACCGGCTACAAAAATGTCAACCTCTCCGTCAGTGTCATTCCATATCTCCTCTGCGGTAGTTTTACGATGAATCTCAGGGTTTGCAGGATTTTTAAACTGCTGGGGTATAAAGGAATTGGGAATCTCAGATGCAAGCTCCTCAGCCTTTCGGATGGCTCCGGCCATTCCTTCAGGTCCGGGTGTTAAGATCAGTTCAGCTCCCAGCGCCTTCATCATGTTTCTTCGTTCCAAGCTGAAAGTCTCAGGCAGAGTAATGATGAGTCTATATCCCTTAGCTGCTGCTACAAAGGAAAGAGCGATTCCCGTATTGCCGCTGGTAGGTTCAATGATGACCGTATCTTTATTGATGAGTCCTTTTTCTTCAGCATCCTTTATCATGGCATAGCCAATTCTGTCCTTAACACTGCCCAAAGGATTAAAGTATTCCAGCTTACCTAAGATTGTTGCTTCAATACCCTGCTCCCTCTCATAATTGGTGAGCTCTAATAGAGGGGTATTGCCGATAAGGTCGGTAAGATTTTTTGCAATTTTCATAAGAATACCTCCATATTTATACCTGATAATTCCTATCAACTTAATATGATTAAATTATAAACCTCACTATTTTAATTGTCAAGAACTAAATAAAATTATTCTTATCGGTTTAATAGGTATTATCAAATTCATGCTAAAACCTAGGCTTTTTCAGGGGTTGGCTTGTGTAATGATGCCGCCTCCTACCACTGAATCCTCTTCATAGAGGACTACGGACTGGCCTGGTGCAACAAAAGCTTGGGGTTTTTCAAAAACGATCCGGGCATTTGCCCCCTCAAGAGCAATAAGCCTTGCCGGTTCTTCCTTTTGTGAATAGCGGGTTCGGGCCATCACCGGCATCTCCTTATCTGGTTTTTCATAAAGGATGTAATTCATATCCCTGGCCATGAGACTGGTTACCATGGCTTCCTCTTTTGAGCCCAGGGTTACGGTATTGGTCCGGCTGTCTTTTCCAATGACATAACGCGGCTCCTCAAAGCTCATGCCCAGGCCCTTTCGTTGACCAACCGTATAATGAACCATACCCTTGTTTTTGCCCAGCACCCTGCCTTTTGTATCTACATAGGTTCCTTCCGGAATATCAATTCCTTTATATTCCTTAATAAAATCCACATAGCTTCCATTTTGGACAAAGCAGATGTCCTGGCTGTCAGGTTTTCTGGCATTGACTAAGCCCTTATCCTGAGCTATATCTCTGACTTCTGCCTTCTTGTAATCACCCAGAGGAAGCAGTAATCTCTTCAGTTGCTCCTGAGTGAGCATGTAAAGGACATAACTCTGGTCCTTTGATAAATCAAGGGCTTTCTTTAGGAGGTACCGCCCAGATGTCTCATCATAAAGCACCCTGGCATAATGCCCTGTCGCTATATAATCCATGTCAAGAGCCATGGCCTTATACAGCATGGCTTGAAATTTGACATACTGGTTGCAGGCGATACAGGGATTAGGTGTCTCGCCATGCAGGTATGAGTCAACGAAATAATGGACCACCTTTTCCTCAAAGAGCTGCTTCATATTCAAGACATAAAAAGGAATACCCAGCTTAAAGGCAGAAGCTCTGGCATCCTCCACATCTTCAAGAGAGCAACAGGTTCTTGTCATTTTATCACAGGTATTCACAGCATCCCAGAGCTTTAATGTGGCTCCGTATACATCATAGCCTTGGTCCAACAGAATGGCGGCGGCGGTACTGGAGTCCACCCCACCGCTCATGCCGACCAAGACCTTCTTCTTTTCAACGTTTTCCATTTTTATCACCAGTTTTATACTCGTGCCAGTGCTTGGTTCAAATCCTCAATCAAATCTTCCACGTCCTCAATACCGATGGAAAGACGGATCATATCGGGAGTCACGCCTGCAAAGCGCTGTTCTTCTTCATTAAGCTGCGCATGGGTGGTACTTGCAGGGTGAATGACCAGGGACTTGGCATCGGCTACATTGGCCAAAAGTGAGAAGATTTCAAGACCTTCAATGAAAGTCTTTCCAGCCTCAAGCCCACCCTTCACACCGAAGGTAAAGATGGAGCCTGCACCCTTTGGCAGATACTTCTTAGCCAATTCATAGTATTTATTATCAGGCAGGGAGGGATAATTCACCCAACTGACCTTCTCATGTGCCTTTAAAAATTCAACAATTTTCTTTGTATTGGCCACATGGCGCTCTACGCGCAAAGACAGGGTTTCAAGGCCTTGAAGAAGCAAGAAGGCATTAAAGGGACTCAGGCACGCCCCGGTATCACGAAGCAGAGCAACCCTCGCTTTTGTAATATATGCGGCAGCCCCCACGTCCTGAGCATAGCGTATACCGTGGTAGCTGGTATCGGGTTCGGTCAGACCGGGGAATTTGCCGCTTGACAACCAGTCAAATTTTCCTGAATCAACAAGGACACCGCCAATGGAGGTTCCATGTCCGCCTATAAACTTTGTGGCAGAATGAACCACAATATCCGCACCAAAATCTATGGGGCGAAGAAGGTAAGGCGTTCCAAAGGTATTGTCGCAGATAAGAGGAATACTGTTGTCATGAGCTATTTTAGCCACTTTTTCAATATCTATGAGGTTAATTCCCGGGTTGCCGATGCTTTCAATATAAAGGGCGCGGGTTTTATCAGTAATGGCCTTTCTGAAATTCTCAGGGTCATCAGGGTTAACAAAGATTGTCTTGATCCCCATCTTTGGAAGGGTGTTGGAAAACAGATTGTAGGTTCCTCCATATAAAGTGCTGGCCGAAACTATCTCATCCCCTGTTTGGGCAATGTTGAGTATGGCATAAGTAATAGCTGCCGAGCCTGAGGCTGCAGCCAGTGCACCCACACCACCTTCCAAAGCAGCTACTCTCTGTTCGAAGACATCGTTGGTGGGATTCATAATTCGGGTGTAAATATTGCCTGTTTCCTTAAGAGCAAAGAGATTGGCAGCATGCTCGATATTATCAAAAACATAGGAGGTAGTCTGATAAATGGGAACGGCCCTCGAACCGGTTGTAGGATCAGGCTTTTGGCCGGCGTGGACCTGCAGGGTATCAAACTTGTAGTTTTTTTGATTCATAAAAAAACATCCCTTCTTTAAATATTAATCCAATAAGTTTTGTCGTGTTTCTTTTGAAAAAAAGCTAGATATAATACATAATCGCTTCCATACCATTGAGTCGCTTGTAATCATTGGCCAGATCCTCAAGGGTAATGGAATCCACCAATTCATTGATACAGGCATCCATTTTATCCCATACCTGGATCTTAAGACAGTATTGAATGCTCTTGCTATCGACATTACGATTTTCTGCACTATCAATAACAGAAAGCTGACCCTCCAAAACTCTTAACACGGTTCCCACTTTAATGGCTGATGGCTGCTGAGCCAGAATGTATCCACCCTGGGCCCCCTTTACGCTTTTAACCAGGCCTGCTTTACGGAGGCTCGCGAAAACCTGTTCAAGGTAATTCATGGAGATATTCTGCCGCTCTGCCACCGCACTTAATGGCACATGATCTCCATCTGTATGAACAGCAAGATCCACCATGGCACGCAGACCATACCGGCCTTTCGTTGAAATCTTCATAAATCCTCCCTATATAATAAATAGTATTCATAGTATTCCTATATGTTTTGATTTAATATACACCCCAAGATGAGTCTTGTCAACTATTAAATACAATAATCTTCCTGATCTGTGATCCGTTTGTGATATTGTCTTAAAAAGTCGTCAGTGATTTTGTCTCAAAAGGAAGCGGTATATAATTACCCCATAGAAAAGATATGGGGTGAAAAAATGCGGAGGATTGAATTAACAATGG
>JAEZTB010000002.1 GCA_023443745.1 Bacillota bacterium | reverse complement strand
GGTCACTTGAAAAAGTAAGTTCCAGTTTGCAAAAGTAAAATCAACAAGGTTCAAAACATTGATAAAACCTGTTTTTGACGAGTTAAAAACAGGTTTAAATGTAGTGATTTCTGATCAATAATTATGTAAAATATAGCTGAGAAGGGTCAAAGCCACCCCTTTTTGGGTACAATGAACCAAGGGTGAAATATTAACTGACTTTTTGCAAGAGTAAATTCCACCCTTGCCAGTTGCATTTATGGAGTTAAGGCTGGCGGTGCCTCTTATCATTATTTATTTTTTAAGAAGGGATGGGCGTAAGGTGACCTTATCTGGTGGGATAAGTATTACGCCCAGCTTCCCTAGAATGTCTTCCCCGTAAAGCGTAGCAAAGACCTCATAGGGGGTTTTATCACCGAGATTTGGCCTCCCATAGGAATTTATGTGATTCATCACAAGGGAGATATCCTCTTGAGTGAAAGAGTCGAGAGAAGTTCCCTTAGGGACTATACGACGAATTAAGGTATGATTGTTTTCAGCAGCCCCCTTCTGATAAGAAGCCTGAGGATCGCAGAAAAAGACACGCGTCCTTATGCCGCCTTGGGGGGCAGTCTCAATTGTAGAAGGATTGGAAAACTCACTCCCGTTATCGCCGAGCAGTACTTGGAACAGTCTACGAAAGGGATTAGGATGCAGGATCAGATAGAGCTGGTTGAAAATGTCGATGACAGACTGTGAGGTATTGGTATCCCTGATGAACGCAAGCATAAGCTGGGGTATTGTAAAATGTAGGGTCAGAAGAACCTTGCCTCCTTTTCTTCCCTCCACAGAGTCCATTTCCACCACAGGAAGCCCCGGATTTTCTTGCAAGAACTTCAGGAAATCCTGATAAGTTCGCCCTATTCGGCACTTTTTATCTACCTTGAAGCAATCTTTCTTTTTTCTACGTTTTCCCATGCGTACAACACGGGGCATATCGAGATTTTTAGCTGTAAAGATACCATTGTCCACATAGTTGTAAAGAGAACGTTCATCAACCATAATTTCATCTGCATGGCCAATACATATATGGTGGAGGGACTGGCCCTTAATGAGGAGGGGGCTGATTAAGGAATCTAGCCTTAAGGCTTCCTCTTGGGTAAGCTGAATTCCTTGCCGAGATTCGGAACGAACTACCTCGTATTCCTTTTGTGCATGAGCCGCCGAGTAAATTCTTTTCTCCAATGTGCAGGATTTGCGTCGTTCACATCCATTGCAGACATAGGGGGGCTTTGAAAGTCTTCGGCATATTACCTGATGATAGTCAGGGCACAGGGATGAGCAGGAACGTAAATCGCATAAGCGACAGATTCGATTGCACCTGTGGTTACCACAAAGGTGCCTAACGGTGCAATCCTTGCGTACGAGGCAGTCGTTGTAGCGATTTCCGAAGCAACCGGTCTTTTTAAACTGGATATGATTCTTTACCTCTTTTGCAATGGTGGTTGGATCCTTACCAAGCTCGCAACCTATGCTTTTGAATGACTCTTTTGCCAACAACCGCTGCTCAATGATGATTCTTTCTGACTGAGCTAAATGTCTGTTCTTGTTCATAAGTATCTCCTAAAAGGGCACCGCCACAGACATCATAACTATTTGAAAGACTAACTTCCAGTATTGTGTTTGAAAAACTAATTTCCATACCATGTCCCTATGGGGGTGGAATTTACTTTTTCAATTTATGAGACACAAAAATACATCAGCGGTGTAGAATTGGGGGTTGATAAACACCATTCTATGCGTTATAATTTATAGTGTAAAGTGTATACAATATACATTATACAATACGTGCAAAACGATATTTTATAGTTGTTATGAGGATTTGAATGGTCCTTAAAAATCGATTAGATTGGGGGAGGTTTTATGAGAAAGAAATTCAAGGATGGCAAATGGAATGTTCAAGTTGATATAAGGGACTTTATACAGAAAAACTATACGCCTTATGATGGCGATGATAGTTTCTTAACAACACCGACTCAAAGAACATCCGAATTGTGGGCTAAAGTTAAAGATTTAATGAAAGAGGAACGCAACAAGGGCGGAATAATGGATATCGATACCCATACTATTTCCACTATTGATTCTCATAAACCCGGCTACATAGATAAGGATATTGAATCAATAGTCGGCCTTCAGACTGATGAACCTTTAAAAAGAGCAATCATGCCTTTTGGTGGAATCAGAATGGTAAGGACTTCTTTAAAAGCGTACAACAGGCCGATGGATCCAGAGGTTGAGAAAGTTTTTAAATACAGAAAAACCCACAATGATGGTGTGTTTGACGCTTTTACCGAAGAAATGAAAAAAGCCAGACATACAGGTATTATAACAGGACTGCCGGACTCATACGGCAGGGGTAGAATTATCGGTGATTATCGAAGAGTTCCCCTTTATGGCGTGGATTTTCTGATAGACAAGAAAAAAGAGGTCATGAAAAATTACGTCTTTGACATTATGAATACACCGGTCATCAGGCAGCGTGAGGAAATCAGTGAACAGATAAGGGCTCTCCATGAGCTGAAAGAAATGGCTGCAAGCTATGGCTATGATATAAGCAAGCCTGCTACTGATACAAAAGAAGCGGTACAATGGCTTTATTTCTCATATCTGGCTGCTGTAAAAGAACAGAACGGGGCAGCAATGAGCCTTGGAAGAGTTTCCAACTTCCTTGATATTTATGCAGAAAAAGACCTTGTTGAAGGTAAGTATACAGAGGAACAGATTCAGGAATTTATAGATCATTTTGTGATGAAGCTCAGAATGGTCAGGTTCTTGAGAACACCCTCATATGATGAGTTGTTTTCAGGAGATCCTACCTGGATTACTGAATCTCTTGGCGGTATAGGCGTGGACGGAAGGCACATGGTTACAAAAATGACCTATCGATTCATGCATACGCTGACAAACCTAGGGGCAGCGCCGGAACCCAATATGACTGTGTTGTGGTCACCCAGACTTCCGGAGAACTTCAAAAGCTTCTGTTCAAGGCTATCGGTAGCAACTTCCTCAATTCAATACGAAAATGATGATTTGATGAGAGAGAAATTTGGGGATGACTATGGGATTGCATGCTGTGTATCAGCCATGAAGATCGGTAAGCAGATGCAGTTCTTCGGAGCAAGAGCAAACCTTGCGAAGGCCTTATTGTATGCCATAAACGGTGGAAAAGATGAAATTTACGGGGAACAGGTAGGCCCTGCTTTGGCTCCGATCAGCTCTGAGTACCTTAATTATGATGAAGTTATGAAGCAGTTTGATGCTATGCTGGAATGGCTCTCAAAGCTGTATATCAATACACTGAATATCATTCATTACATGCATGATAAGTACTGCTATGAAAGAATAGAGATGGCGCTGCATGATGAAGAAATATTAAGAACGTCAGCATGCGGTATAGCCGGGCTTTCGGTAGTGGTGGACTCCCTGTCGGCAATAAAATACGCAAGGGTCAAGCCTGTGAGGAATGAAAATGGACTTGTTGTGGATTATAA
Source organism: Bacillota bacterium (assembly GCA_023443745.1). Lineage (GTDB taxonomy): Bacteria > Bacillota > Clostridia > DSM-8532 > DSM-8532 > DTU059. Next base: position 263,648 of record JAEZTB010000002.1, on the reverse strand, counting down.
AATAGAGGGTGAATTCCCGATGTTCGGTAATAATGATCCAAGAGTAGATGATATCGCCGTAGACCTTGTCAAGAGCTTTATGACCAAACTAAGCAAGCACAAGACATACAGGGACAGTAAGCCTACAATGTCGATATTGACCATAACATCGAATGTTGTATATGGAAAGAAAACCGGTAGTACTCCTGACGGAAGAAAGCATGGCGAGCCTTTTGCTCCCGGAGCAAACCCCATGCACAAGAGAGATACCAAGGGATGTATCGCATCCATGGCTTCCGTTGCGAAGCTTCCCTATGATTATAGCGAAGATGGCATATCCTATACATTCTCCATTGTTCCGGCAGCCTTGGGCAAGGTTGATGATGAAAGAATCGAAAACCTTGTCAGCCTTATGGATGGGTACTTCAGTGAGGGCGGCCACCATATCAATGTCAATGTATTGAATAAGGAAGTACTGCTGGATGCCATGGATCATCCGGAGAAATATCCGCAGTTGACCATAAGGGTTTCCGGTTACGCCGTTAACTTTATTAAGCTCTCAAGAGAGCAGCAGATGGATGTCATCAACAGGACATTCCATGAAAGATTTTAAGTGATATGGGATGAGAAAGGTGAAAGGAGAGTGGCAATAATGGAAGGTTATGTACATTCAATCGAAACCTGTGGAACACTTGACGGGCCAGGCCTCCGATATGTGATTTTTCTACAGGGTTGCCCTTTAAGGTGCAAGTTTTGCCACAATCCTGACACTTGGCAGCTTTATTCCGGGAAAAAGTATTCTGTCGATGAACTCATGGATGATATCTTAAAATACAAGAGCTTCATTAAAAGAGGAGGTATAACCCTTTCAGGAGGAGAACCGCTCTTGCAGGCGGATTTTGCTGCCGAGCTTTTCAAGGAATGCAAAAAGCACGGAATTCATACAGCTGTGGATACTTCAGGAGCGATACCTTTGAGCGCATGCAAGCATGCAGTTGATGAAGTTGATCTTGTATTATTGGATATCAAGTCTATTGATACCTTTAAGTGTCAGGAACTTACAGGGAAAGGAAATGAGGACGCTCTAAAGCTTCTGCATTACCTGGAGCAGATAGGAAAAGAAGTGTGGATACGGCACGTGGTCGTACCGGGTATTACGGAAGACGATGATAATATTGAAAATATGGCTGAATATCTTTCAAAGTATACAGTCATAAGCCGTGTTGAAATCCTGCCCTTTCATAAAATGGGGGAGTATAAATGGAAGCAGATGAATTTAGAATACGAGCTTGGGGATACTCCGCCACCACAAAAAGCGTCTATAGAAAAAATTAAGAGCACGTTGAGAAAGTATAAGATAAATGTAGTATAAGTATTATTATAGGAATGCGCCGGACCTGGGGGTCCGGCTTTTTTTACTGAGTACACGCGGCAAGTGCGCGTGCCATCCTGATATCGTCAGTTTCAATCTCGATGCACCCAAGGATACCGTTTCAGTGATAACATGGAACAATGCCAGGAACACCAGAACTATATCAATGCAGAAGGCAGTGCTTCTTGAAAAGTCATAGTGATACCCCCAACTAATAGCAGCTTTTAATATATTCTTTAAAGCTTAATTTTCCGTATTTGCTATCACCGGCCATCTCTTCGGAGAGGGTCCATTTTGAGAACTTAATAATGGCCTCTTTACCATTCTTTTTCCGCTTGGCCAGGGCAGTGAGAATAGTAAACAGGAACGCAGGGGCCCGCGGCGAACCAAAGCGTGCAGTATGTCGCTGCCTTTTGTGATGATTGCTTGACACTTATTTAGATTTTTCTTTTGCTCGTTTGTCATTGATTATCTTCATATGCTCTGCGTTAATCAGTGAAACATCGTTTTCCTTTGCCCAGGCAACGCATCCTTTCAACGCAGTCGGCAGGAATATTCGAGGAACTTTTACCATCATTGCACAAGCGTCATCCGTAAACTTCACCACATCGTCAATGCGGTCCGCGGCATAGCGCACCGAATCGATGGAGGCCTCGCGTATGGGCAATAGCTCAGCATGAGGGCGACGGAATCGTGTATACCAGAAATTCTTACTGTCACGATAACCGTAATCAACAGGCACACTGGGGAAAGTGCTGGTACGAACACCATTGACAATGGCATTATAGTATTTTTCTTTCATCAAAATCTTATCTACCCGAAGGATGAAGTGCGCGCCGAATTTTGATGTAATACCATTAAAATCATGATATGGCGGCTCATAGCCGTCCAGACAGCCTGGTACATCGACGTGTGCGCCGTCCAGCTGACTCATCCACGTGCATTCAAATACTTGGTATGCTTCTGTGATCACTTTTGGGCGTAATTCATCGGGATACTCCATAGCCATCTGTCCGTCTTCAAGGGTGAAGGTGCAACTCTTCATTTTTTCCTCGGGCTTTTCTCCGGGGAATCCGAGGCGTACCGCCTCTTTAAAGTACTTTTTGTCATCAGGAATGAAATTTAGGCTGCACTTTCCGTAGCGCAGCAGATGCTGTGACGTATTGGAGGAATTTCGTGCACAAAGCAGCATGGCATAATAATCCCTGCCCGCGACATAGTAGGGCTGCACCAATGAATACGGCCCCAAAGAAGTGGAACCGTCCTCCGCTATCGTGCCGACCAATACTGTCGGCATCGGAAAGAAAGCAGAGGTTTGATAAAAGTTGTCAACAATCCTGAGGTTTTTGAAACTGCTCATAACTTTCTCCTTTACCTTTTATGGATAAATATGCGGTCAAATAGGGCAGCTAGAGACTGAAAGTTACTTTGCTTCATGGCTGCAAGCAAAAGATTTTCGGCTACGAAATTTTCAAGAAACTTATCTTCGGCAGCATCAAAGCGCAAGAGCAGGGGATGTATGATTTCAGTAAGCTGGTTAAGCAGAAGATTATGTCGTTCTGAGTACTCCGATGCAAATTTACCGGTAAATGAATACTGTGACCAAACCTCTCTGTATACTGAAGAAAATTTTTCAATTTCTTTATATATGGCATGTAAACCTTCAGTGATGGTTCCTGATTTACACGAGCCCTGCCGCATGGCGGAGAGCGCTTCATTCCAGTCCTTAAGCATGACGGAAGCAGCGAGTATATCCTTGGAAGGAAAATAATTGTAGATTGTACCAACCGCTATGCCGCATTTTTTTGCAACAGTACGTATCGTAAAACCGCTGTAATCTGATTCAAGCAGCTCGCATTTTGCTGCCTCAAGTATGGTTTCTTGAATATTCTCGATTAGCTTTGGCATGACGGCTCCTTCTATGGCATTTCCATTTCAAATATACTTATATGAACATGTTCATATAAAGTATATTACATTGTTTAGTGAATTTCAATTTTTACTCACTAAAACCTAATAACTTTTTATACGGGAATAAAAAGTTGTTGGGGGCTTTGCTATGGCACTCTTTTGCTAATTGATAACTTGCCCAGATCTTCTTTTCTAATAGTTTTTAACATCAGAAGGTGTATGCAATATAATTGTATAATAAGAACCGAATATTTTGTGGTCTATCAGGTACTAAGGTATGACATGAAATTTGTTAGATTTCTAAGTTGTTGGTATTATAGATATATCCGACAGCGAAGGACATTTAATTATGAAAAAATTGGTCATTGGAATACTGGCACAAGTAGATGCGGGCAAGACAACATTATCAGAGAGTTTGCTTTATTTGAACGGCAAAATTCGAAAATTGGGAAGGGTGGACAATAAGGACGCCTATTTGGATAACATTGATCTCGAGAGAGCAAGAGGGATAACTATTTTTTCAAAGCAGGCCGTGTTTGAAGTGGCTGATATACAAGTTACCTTATTAGATACCCCGGGTCATGTGGATTTTTCAACTGAAATGGAGAGAACACTTCAGGTGCTGGATTATGCCATTTTAGTGATAAGTGGAGCAGATGGCGTTCAAGGGCATACTAAAACCTTATGGCGGTTACTGGCTCTATATGGGATTCCGGTTTTTATTTTCATTAATAAAATGGATCAAAACGGGACTGATAAAGCAAAATTAATGGATGAACTAAAAAAACAGTTGGGTGACGGATGTATTGAATTCGGACAAGGTGTGACAGAGGACTTTAACGACCAATTGGCCATGTGCGATGAACCCTTGATGGAAGCCTATTTGCAGACAGGACGTATTGGAATCCCACAGATTAAAAAGGCTATCAGGGAGCGAAAGGTGTTCCCGTGTTTTTTTGGTTCGGCTTTGAAATTAGATGGGGTTGAAGCCTTTATTCAGGGTATTGAAAAGTTTACGGATAGTCCTTCCTATCCTGAAAAATTCGGGGCTAAAATATTTAAAATAGCAAGGGACGAGCAGGGAAACCGCCTCACCTATATGAAAATTACAGGCGGGAGACTTAAGGTAAGAGATGTTTTAAATAATGGGGTTTGGGAAGAAAAGGTTAATCAGATCCGAATTTATTCAGGTCAGAAATTTGAAGCAGTGAATGAGGCAGAAGCCGGCACTGTATGTGCAGTAACAGGTCTTAGTCAAACAAAGCCGGGAGAAGGTTTAGGGGGAGAGGAAGCTTCGAATACACCTGTATTGGAACCTGTCTTGTCCTATCAAATTTTACTTCCGGAAGGCTGTGACCCAAGAGTGATGATTCCTAAACTGCGCCAGATCGAGGAAGAAGATCCGGAGCTTCATATCGTTTGGAATGAACAGCTTAAGGAAATCCAGGTACAGATAATGGGCGAAGTGCAGATCGAAATCCTGCAAAGTCTTATAAAAAGCCGATTTGGTACTGAGGTATCCTTCGATTCAGGCAGGATTGTTTATAAAGAGACTATTGCAAATATCGTAGAAGGAGTAGGGCACTTTGAACCACTGCGGCATTATGCGGAGGTTCATCTGTTAATGGAGCCGGGGGAGCGGGGAAGCGGTCTGGAGTTTGCAGTAGATTGCAGTGATGATGTATTGGGTAAAAGCTGGAAGAATCTTATTTTATCCCATCTGGAAGAAAAGGTTCATAAAGGAGTTCTCACAGGGTCAGCCATTACAGATATGAAAATTACTTTGGTGTCAGGCCGGGCACACAATAAGCATACAGAAGGCGGTGACTTCAGAGAGGCTACCTATCGTGCAGTGCGCCAGGGCTTAATGGAAGCAGAATCACTATTGTTGGAACCGTATTATGCCTTTCATCTGGAGCTGCCGGAGAAAATGGTGGGACGCGCCATGACCGACGTTGAGAAAATGCATGGGACATGCCAAATTTCATATATAGAAGGGGAGATGGCAATTCTTACAGGGAGTGCCCCTGTTGTTACCATGAGAAATTATCAGAAAGATGTAATTGCCTATACCAAAGGTCTTGGCAGGCTCTTTTGCAGTTTGAAGGGGTATGAACCCTGCCATAATACAGAAGAGGTCATAGAGATGATGGAATACGATTCTGAAAGGGACGTTGAAAATCCGACAGGCTCTGTGTTCTGTGCAAATGGTGCCGGCTTTTTAGTTAATTGGGATGAAGTAAAGGACTATATGCATGTAGAAAGTTACTTTCAAAATAAAGATGATTTGCTGGAGGAAGCAGCTGAAAATCGGTCTACACAAACAGGGGAGAGGTGGATCGATCCGGAGGAGATTGACAGGATCCTTAATCAAGCTTCTTATGCAAATCAAGGGAAAAAATCTGTTTGGAAAAAACGAAGAACAGCTGCCGAAAGTTATTATAAACCGACTACCTATATAGGCAAACCGAAAGAAAACAAAGAAGAATATCTCCTTGTAGATGGCTATAATATTGTCTTTGCGTGGCCTGAGCTCAAAGAACTTGCAGAAGATAATATGGATGGTGCGCGATCAAAATTGCTCGATCAGCTCAGTAAATATAAAAGCGTTCAAAATGGTGAGGTCATCGTTGTATTTGATGCCTATCGCGTTCAGAGGCATCATGAGGAAATCATCAACTACGATAATATCCATTTAGTGTATACCAGGGAGGCACAAACAGCAGACCATTTTATTGAAAAATTTGCCCATGATAATCAGAAGAAATATAACATAACTGTTGCGACATCAGATGGTTTGCAGCAGATTATTATCAGGGGGTCAGGCTGTGCCGTACTGTCCGCCCGAGAACTGAAGGAAGAAATTGAAAGAGCTAATGAAAGAGTCATTCAGGCCTTCCAGGAAAAACAAACAACAGATCGGCATTATCTAAAGGATGCATTATCTGCCGAAGCCAAACAGCAGATGGAAGAACTCCTTGAATGAATCATGGAACAATTTCAAAAACAGTACCTTGGTTAAAATCAGCAACTTTCATAGAGCCATAAACCCCTAAATATAGTCTGGTTTGATCCAGATTAGTTCCCAAACTAACATAATAGGCCGATTGCGACCCAAAATTATAATCGGTTTCAATAACACTAAAGTCACTCAGTTTACAATCTGTTCTTACCCTGGTATAAGCTAAAACTCCTCTAATCGGGGGTTGCGATTCTTCATCCCGAGCTAGATCAGTAAATACAACGCTTCCCGTTAAACCGGGGATTTCATTTCCCATGTATGGGCGGACTCCTGTAAGTGCAGTTGCTCCAAACTTATCGGGTCGGGGTTCTTTATGAAAATAACTTGTTAGTGGCTGAATACGCTTTACTGATGTTTTTATTGCTTCATCGTAATAAGCAATTGTTTCTGCATCCAAAGTCGAATTTGCAGGGCAGTCCCTTATAATCGAAGTAGGAAAAGCACCTTCCCACCCTCGCCAGCCAAAGTTAATAAATCCTTCCTGGTCAGGCTCAGCTCTCATTAAAGACGCTTGGATAATCTGAGTAACCGGTATTGGTTTATAATGTACGAATGAAAAAATCGACTCTACCAGATCCTGTCCTACTTGTCCGACATACTTGATGTACTGATTATTAAACCTTTGAAATGAAATTCCCGGTATATTGCGAACCCCTTTGGCCATTACCGCGAGCGTTACTTGAATAGGTGCGGGAAGCTCATTAAAACGTGTAACTACGGGTGGATTATCGATAGATGTATTCCTGGCTACATCAATTTCTATTATTTTACCCGCGATTTCCATATCATCCTGGCTTAGATTGAAAGGATCATATCCTGATCCACCGTCTCCGGTTGTTAAAACTAGTTTTCCTGTCTCAGGTGAAAAATTTAAGCTATTAACGCCATTATGATTTAAAAATGGTCTTCTTATATTAAGTAATGTCCGACGTTTTTGAGGCTGACCATTCGATTGAAAAACCCATTCTTCAACTGTATCAATATGATCATATTGGTTTTCTCTATTTATCCACTTCAGATTTAAGGTTCTGGGGTCACAAGGGTTAGGCTCAAAAGGACTAGTAAGAGCACCTGGACCTTGTGTTCCAACAACTGAATAATGAAGATAAAAAAACCCGTTATAATGAAATTGGGGATGAAACGCCAGCCCTAGCAAACCCCGCTCATCATAACCACCACTAGAAACACCTAGTTTTAAGATTCGTGGGCGAATATCTAAAAAAGTCTCAATAACTCTGTTTCCTATATAAAAGATTTCTCCTACCTGGGTTGCAATAAATAGTCTTTCGGTTGAGCTACCCGGAAGTATAGCTGTTTTCAAAACAGTGGGCAAATTAATCTTACTGACAATGGGTCGTAAGCTAACTTTTATCAACTATGTTTACACCCCTATTTATTGTTTTCTTTAATAAGAATATGGTTTAAACTGTTCTGTTAGTACCCAAACGCAAATATCCTGAACGGATATTTTAAGAATCGGACTTCAGAAAAAGGGTAAATATTTAGTATGAATGAACGCCGACGATGTGACAAAGATATGAGGGTAAGTGGAGGTTATGATATGACAAACTTTTATACAGAGATTGCTAAGTATTATGATGATATTTTTCCAACTGGAGCAGCGCAACTGCAATTGATTAAAGAAACTGCAGGCAAGCCACCAAAGGATATTCTTGATGTAGCCTGTGGAAGTGGAGGATATTCAAAAAGCCTTAGTGATAGGGGTTATTCCATAACCGCCATAGATTTGGATGAAAAAATGGTTCTAAGCTTAAAAGAAAAAGATAAAAAAATAAATTCCCTGGTTCTAAATATGTTGAATATAAATGATTTGTCCGGGACATTTGATTTGATATTTTGTATAGGGAACTCGTTAGTCCATTTAGATAGCCTTTATGAAATAGAATTGTTCCTTAAATCATGTAAGAATAAGCTTAAACCTGATGGAAAGCTAATTCTGCAAATTATTAACTATGACCGGATATTAGAAAGAGGAATAAAGAGTCTTCCTACCATTAAAAATGAAGAGAAGAATTTAACCTTTGAAAGATACTACAGCTATTCACCTGATCAACATAAAGTAGATTTTAAGACGATTTTGACCGTTAACAAAGAAGTGCTGGAAAATCATGTGCCATTATATCCGGTTAGGTCTGCTGAGTTAAAAGAAGTGTTAGTAGCATCAGGATTTAATAAAGCAGAGCTTTATGGAAGTTTTAATAAGGAAAAATATGATGCAATGGAATCTTTTTCGTTAGTTATCATTTCTGAATAGATAAGGTTTTATAAACGCAATTCTAAAACAAAATCATGCATTTGAGGAATGGCTAGGTAGACCATATTTATAGAAAATAAAGAATTGGCTATTGACTTTGAGTGAGCTCCAGGTGATAGAGTATAGCTGAAGCCCAATACGGAAAAGGAGGCGTATGACTTTGGAATACCGCACATTAGGGAGAACAGGAATCAAGGTAAGTGCCATTGGGATTGGCGGCGAGGGATTTGAAAATAAGAGCTATGAAGAATGCCAGGAAATCCTTGACTGCGCTTTTAAAGAAGGCATCAATTTTATTGACATCTATAATTCCAATCCGGAGGTTAGAAGCAATGTTGGCCGTGCGTTAAGCCGATATCCCCGCAATAGCTTTGTGGTTGAAGGTCATATAGGCTCTGCATGGGATCAAGGACAATATCGGCGTACCAGGGATTATCGTGAAGCCGTCCATGCATATGAAGATTTTTTATCCAGAATGCAATTGGATTATGTGGATGTTGGGATGATTCATTATGTTGATAATCAAAAGGATTTTGACGGTATCTTCAATGGAGAAATCATCGAATACGCAAAAGAATTAAAAAAAAGGGGAGTTATAAAATCTCTTGGTATCTCAACCCATAATACGGAGATCGCTTTTCGGGCGGTGGAAACAGGCATTATTGATGTGATTTTATTTAGTATCAACGCGGCTTATGATATGCTGCCATCTATTGAGGATGTAAACGTCCTATTTGAAGAAGGCACATTTAAAGACAGAACCTATGAAGGGATTGATCCGAAGCGTGACCAGTTGTACCGGACATGTGAAAATGCGGGTGTTGCTTTAACAGTTATGAAGGGATATGGTGCCGGAGTGCTGTTAAGGGACAAAGATTCTCCCTTTGAAAAAGCGCTGACCCCGGTACAGTGCCTGCATTACTGTTTGACCAGACCGGCGGTTGCTTCAGTTATGGTTGGTGCTTTCAATACGGATCAAGTTCTTGCGGCAACCGCTTATGTTTCCGCAAGCAACAAAGAAAGGGATTACAGTGAAGTTCTTGCCAGTGCCCCTAAAACCTCGTTTTACGGACACTGTATGTACTGCGGACACTGTGCCCCGTGCTCAAAAAAGATCGATATTGCATCCGTTAATAAATATCTGGATTTGGTGCTCGTCCAGGATGGAGTTCCCGAAACCTTAAGGGACCATTACGAGCTTCTAAAGTACCATGCAGGTGATTGCATCGAATGTGGCCTATGCATGAAAAACTGCCCGTTTGGCGTGGATATTATCGATAAAATGAAACAGGCCATTCAGCTTTTAGGTAAATAAAAAAGTGCTAACAGAGGGAGGATTATACTATGTTTAACTTTGATTTTCATAATCCGACACATATCTTATTTGGGAAGGACAGACTGGATGGTATCGATCAGCATGTTCCCAAGGAGGCTACCGTACTCATCACCTACGGAGGCGGAAGCGCGAAAAGGAGCGGTCTGATTGACAAGGTGAAAGCAATACTTGAGGGCCGGAAAGTGTATGAATTCGGTGGTATATGCAGAAAACTTTGGAACGCCTGAATAATAAAATTGAAAGATATGAACAGATAGTCGTTACAAAGGAAAACGAGTTAAAAAATCAGAGAATTAACATATAGATATCCAGTTCTAATAATAAACTTACATTGGAACAGATTGAACAGTTCGATTTCGGTTCATTTTGAATAGTATAGTATCTATTATTGTCTTTTAAGGGTAGGTGTAACAGCCTGCCTTACTATCGTCCAGACAATTCTCGCATAAGGGTGGTCAATCTATGGCAGGGTTCATATTTATGTTAAAATAAAATTCTAAAAGCGGCGAATATTCCATGAATTTTCCTGTCTATATCAGTGAAGGCACTTTATTTGCTATGAGAGGAGAGGTGGCGTGGAAGACCACGAAATCATTGCTCTTTACTGGAGCCGCGACGAAGCCGCGATTCGAGAAACCGACTGTAAATACGGCAAATTCTGTCACAGCCTTGCTATGAATATTCTGTCGGTGTCAGAGGATGCCGAGGAATGTGTCAGCGACGCCTACCATAGGGCATGGAACGCCATCCCGTCGGAGAGGCCCGCTGCTTTTCGTGTGTGGCTTGGTAGGATTGTTCGCAATCTTTCCATCAACCGTTGGCACCATAACCGGGCGCAGAAGCGTTATATGGAAATCGAAGCGCTTCTGTCGGAGCTTGCGGACTGTATTCCCGATACTAAAACAACGGAGGAAATACTGGAGGCACAGGCGCTTTCGCAGCACATCAGCGATTGGCTGGACACGATTTCTGTGTCGGATCGGCTTCTCTTTGTGCAGAGATACTGGAACGGAGAGGCACTGCAAAAGCTCGCTGCCTCCTGCGGCATTGCGTCGAATAAATTGGCCGGGCGAATGTTCCGCATGCGCAAAAGCCTTGGGGCTTATTTGGCAGAGAAAGGGGTGGCAATATGAGCCGTGAACAGGAAAAAAAGCTGTTCGATGCCATTACGGGGATTCGAGATGACCTTATCGAGCAGGCACAGGATACAAAGCCGAAGGCAGCCCGTCCCAAATGGAAAACATGGGGTGTGATAGCCGCCTGCGCCGTTTTGGTGGCTGGACTTGGCGGCGCCATGGTTTGGCGGAATTTATCGCCTATCGTTGAAAATGCCGGAAGCGGCGGTAGTGGTCACGCGGATGGCAGTACTGTATTCATGTCCTATGCCGGGCCGGTGTTCCCCCTTACTTTGATGGAGGCGCAAGACGCGGTCACCGCAAGTCGCCATATCTCCTATGATTTTTCACTCGCCAGTGAGGACTCCTTTTACGAACGGGGCACGCAGGTGCGGGACAGCTATGTTCTTTCCAATAATTCAGAGCAAGAGCGTACGGTAACCGTCCTTTACCCCTTCACGGGAAAATTTAGTGAGCTGGAGCAGCAGCAGCCAGCTATTACTGTGGGAGGAGAGGAGGTGCGGACTGTCCTGCGGGCTGGCAGCTATTCCGGTAGTTTTACAGGGGTGTATGGCGCAGATGATCCGGACGGGAGCGCGAACCTCCGGCAGATCAACAGTTGGGAGGGTTACAAAGGGCTTTTAGAGGATGGAAGCTATCAAAGAAATGCGTTATCACCTTTTCCGCCACTTAATCAAAAGGTAACGGTATACGAGTTTTCCGATTTTAAAGCGCCCCTTGATCAATATCAAGCGGCAACACAGGCTGTTTCCTTTTCCATTGACCGAAGCAAAACCACCATCCTGCAATATGGCTTTGAAGGAACAGAGTGGGGAGACAATGGCTATCTGCGGTACAGCTATTTTGTGCCGGATGGTGTTTCCATGCGTTCAGAAAGCAAGCTGCTGATCGTGATTGGCGAGGATATCGGGGACTATGCCTTACAGGGGTATAAAAACGGTGGCTGCGAAAAGGGCAATGAGCTCGAGGGGGTATCCGCCACTGTCACCCGGTATGAAGCGGTGCTGTCTGACGTTGTGGATAGACTGGTCACTGATTATTTTTCGCAGTACGGAGATGGTGGTATTCCTGCGGGTGTTTCCAGAGAGATGTTTGTAGGCGCTGTGGCGCAGCTTTTGTATCAATATGGTACCTTTTCGGACGCCGTTGCCGATCGGTATCAGGCGGGCAGACTGTTTGACGTCATTTCAGAGACGAATGTGCTGGGGCGTGTACTCTATCTGGAGTTTCCAGTTACGATTCCTGTCGGAGAAAGTGTTATTGTCACAGCCGACCTGCACAAAAGTCCAAGCTTTGACTTCGCCTGTTCCGGTTCAGAAAATATGGGGCTGCAGGGCTACGATATGGTCACGCGCCTTGGCAGCAATCTGCATTTTGAAGCGCTGACGGCAGAGGTGATGAACACGGAGTACATCGAAATCGTTCGGCAAAACTTCGGCTTTGACCTGCCGGGTGGCGTGGTAACGGTCACGCTTGACCCTGCCGCAGAGCATTATTATTTAGAAATAAGGCCGGTGAAAGAGGATGAATAAAATGAAACGACTGATGTTGATTCTTGGTCTGCTTTTTCTGGCAGCATTGCTTCTCCTGTTTTTGAAACCCTGGGGCACAAAGCCCTTTGATACGCTTTCCCCGCAGGAGATTGTATCCGCTGAAATCTTGCTCATCCCCCCGGATCAAACGATTCCTTTGAGTGCCCAAGATAAGATTGCGGAACTATGTGAAGTGCTGCGGGAGCTTGTGATCTACCGGGTTGATGAGAGCGGGCGGGAGTATGACGGGCAATTGGTTCAAGCTACGATTACACTGCGGGGCGGAAAGGTTCATACCATCGGCGCCTACGGAACCTTTCTTTTTCTGGACGGCACCTGCTACCGTACAAAGTATGAGCCCAGCGAAAGGCTTAACTCCTTTGGAAACAGTCTGCGAAACAACAAATAAAAACTAAGTTCTACCTTCATATTTATCCATAATTTTGATACGATATATTTGTTCCATTGTCATCAACCTTTCTTTGCTCCCTTAGTCTAGTCATCTTAAAAGGTATGATGTTTTTAGACTTGCTACTTTTTGATAGAAAGGAACTAGAAGTGAGAGATATTATAGATATCATTAATAAGGTTATTGATTCATTAAAAAACATAAAAGGCCTTGAGGCAATCGTGCTGGGTGGCTCTCGTGCTAAAGGTACTCACAGTTCTGATTCTGATATTGATATAGGTTTGTATTATGATAAAGAAACAATCGACTTGTCTCTATTAGATAAGAGAGCGCAAGAATTGGATCAAGAACATAGAGAACATCTTCTTGCAAGGCCTGGAGAATGGGGGAAATGGGTGGATGGCGGCTGTTGGCTTAGCATTGATAATTTACCTGTTGACTTTATTTTGCGAGATGTAAGTCGGGTAAAAAAAGCGATTCAGGAATGTAGAGAAGGGCTTGTTACCCGACATTATCAAACTGGACATCCACATGCCTATTTTAATGCAATTTATGTGGGTGAACTGGCCATTAGTAAGTTGCTATGGAGTAAAAATGATGAAATATTAAAGCTAAAAACCATTGCAGAAGAATATCCACAAGAATTAAAGAAAGAGATCATTCATCTCTTTTCCTTTGAAGCCGGTTTTTCATTGATGCTGGCAGAAAAAAATATCACCAGAGACGATGCTTATTATGTAGTAGCTCACATTGTGCGTTCAATATCTGCACTTAATCAAGTACTTTTTGCATTAAATGAACAATACTGCATCAATGAGAAAAAAGCAGTGAAGATGATTGATACATTTAATATTCATCCTGATAATTATAAAAACAGAGTGGATACTATTTTCTCTTTTGCTGGTACTGATTTATTAAGCGCATGTAACCATCTGAAAGAATTAATAAACGAAGTAAACGGATTATTATAGAAACGCCAAGGGGCAAACTGTATGGATAATGCTTTATTGCTTAAAACATATTTTGATAACGGCAAAGAGCTAACGGATGAGATGATAGATAGTTTGCTATCTTCTTCTGAGTTGATCCGCTCGCTTACCAGTGAGTTTTCTAAGAATTCATTATATTCCATATGGAGACTATTGGCACTTTCAGAAATTCCTTATGCAGGAAGATTAAAATACACACAGAATCTGATGGAATATATAGAGAAAGCATACACCACATCAGAAGGATTTTCCATCACCGGAAAAAGTGCAGATTTACTGCCCTGCTATAATGCTATGCTCATAGAAGCGTATTCAAAGCTTGGGTATACAGATTTACCCTACGTCAAATGTGCGGTTGAATGGATCAAGAATTATCAGGTGTTTGGAAGAAACAAAAAAACGCTTTGGACTGGAACAGGGATTAGAAAATATGGCGGATGTATGCAATCAACACCCTGTTATATCGGGATTGCGAAAACGGTAAAAGCCTTGCTGTACTATTCTTTCAATTGCACTGCTATGGATAATAGAGTAATGGATATGATTAATATCGGTACAGACTATCTTTTGCGGCATAACTTATTTCAACGTTTGTCCAATAAAGAGCCCATAACCAAGCACATACTTGATATAGCATATCCCCAATCCTATCAGTTGAATATTATTGAATTGCTTGATATCGCCTATATGACAAAAAAGATGAATGATCCACACGTAAAAGATGCAATCGCTTTTGTAAAAAGCAAACAAATTAAGGACGTTGGTTGGCGAATAAATTATATCTATAAGACTGATGGCTTTGTTAGCTTTGATAAACGCGGAGCAAAAGGAGAATGGGTTACTTACCTTTTAGATAAATACCTTAGCCATGTTACTGAATAGTTCTACAAAATATAAAAATAGAGTTTACGAGGTGTGAAGATGAGCTTCGTTATTGATGATTGGATAGATGAACTTGTTTCGAAAATAAAAAAAGAATATGGAGATAGAGTCGCTTTTATTGGTTTGCAGGGAAGCTATAGACGCAAAGAAGCGAGTGATAGCAGTGATATAGATATTGTTATTATTTTGAATGAGCTGACTATACAGGATTTGAAAAGATATCGAGAAATAATATCTAAAATGCCTTATAAAGAAAAAGCCTGTGGATTTATTTCCGGGCAAAGTGAGATCTTAGCTTGGGAGAAATCTGATCTGTTTCAGCTCTATTATGATACGCAACCAATCTACGGCAGCATCGACTATTTACTACCACTGATCGACAAAGCGGATGTTAAGCGTGCCATAAAAATAGGTGCCTGCAACCTGTATCATGCGTGCTGCCATAATTATATTTATAAAAACAGCGCTGAAATTTTATCGGTACTCTACAAGTCAGCTTTTTTCATTTTGCAAGCCAAATATTTTGATGAAACAAACCAATATTTAAGCAGTAAGACAGAACTGGTAAATCATTTAGATGGGATCGATAAAGAGATACTTAAAATTTGTATCGATAGAAAAAAGCTAACTGCGACGGATGAGGCTGATTTGGTCGTATATTATGATAAAATCATCTCATGGAGCAGTAACCTTTTGCAATCCTACTGATGAGGCTGTTATCATGAAAAATGGAGGTGTGTGATGACTGCATCTATGCGCTTAAGATAAGTATGGCAATAAAAATGTAAGCCCCTATCGTTGGATAGACTTTTTTGCTATGCTCATTTTAGCGGATAGTGCAGGTATTGGCAGCTGACATTATATATCAGTTTGTTTTGTGCTATAAAAGACCCCTTTATGAGCTATTGCAGACAGTCTACCCAAGTGGAGGCATGCCTGCATTTTTATTGCCTTTTTTCATGCTTAGCGCAATAAGAATGCAGGAGGAAATAAAATGCCGAATAGTAGAAATTTTGCCGTTTCCCAAAACTTTATGACGAGTAAGCGGCTCATAGAGAGGATTGTTAATCTGAGCACAATCAATAAAGATGATACTGTGCTTGAGATTGGAACTGGAAAAGGACACCTTACAAGTGTGCTATGTAAAAAATGTCGATATCTTTACTCAATCGAAATCGATAAAGAATTGTTCGAAAAATCTGCTGCAAAATTGAAGGAGGTCAAAAACCTCAAGCTCATTAATGGCAATTTCCTAAGGTTCCATTTACCCAAAAAAGAAGAGTACAAAGTTTTTTCGAATATTCCATATTTTATTACCTCGGAAATTATAAATAAATTAACGGAAGCGCCAAATCCACCTGATGAAATATGGATTGTTTTGGAAAAAGGAGCCGCAAAAAGATTTATGGGAATTCCGAGGGAAACCAGTAAATCGCTACTTCTTAAGCCAAAATGGGAAATGAAAATCCTCTATCATTTCAGGAAAGAGGATTTCCATCCAAAACCTTCAGTGGACTCGGTTTTGTTGCACTTATCGTACAAGCGGAAGCCGGACATCGACAGAGCGGATTTCGGGGCCTACAAAAAGTTTGTGGAGCATTCCGTAAAATACGGGTTGTTTGGCAAAAAGAGCTTGCTGACAAAGAAGCAAATCTCTTTATCCTTAAAATTGGCGCAATTGCCGCCGTTACATGAGAATGAAGAAACACTCTATATTCAGTGGCTCTGCTTGTTTCGGTGCTATAAAATGTTTCGTATATTATGAAATGTGCATAGCATGCTAATATAATGCAATACCGGGACGGGTGTTCTGTCCTTCGGAAGGAACGGCACATTAGGACAGGACACCCTATTTTCCTTCTTCCACTACAGCATCAGCGATAATTGAAGCATAGTAGCTTGCGCCTTCACGTTCTAAATGAACGCCATCATTACAAAAAAACGAATCCTTTCCTTTGCTGGCAGAAAACCAGTCTACAATTGTTGCATTAGGAAATTCTGATGCAACCTTGTCCAAATCTGAGTTTACAATGTTTTGCCATTTTTTGGGAACACGCGTATTCACAAGAATTATTTGTTGCATATCTTCGAGAGATGTCAATAACTGCTTCAATTGCTTTGCACTAAAGGAACCATTTGAACCGAGTGCTATAATAACGCGATTACCGAGCTTGCCATTAGCCTTGAGTTGATCGATCACTTCTTGTGCCTGTGCCATCTGCCTTCCGACCTTCCCGTCAATTATTATGCCGGGTAAAAGTTTTTCCAGATACGGTTTTGCATCCAGTATAACAGAATCACCTATGGCTATTATTCCTTTGCCAATTTCATCTTTCTTTATGGGAGGAGGTGTAGCTGGCCTTTGCTCATCAGATGGCTGACCTGATATATCATTGATAGGTTCACTGGGGTCTGCAGTTTGCGGAGGTGACTCATGATTATCTTCTTCAGAATTATCATTTTGTTCCTGCATGTTGTCTGCAGGCGGGGTAGCCAACGAACTGGCATCTCCATTAAGAAGGGTTGAGGAGTAAGCAAAATGTAAAGCAAATAAAACTATAACAATGCTCAGCATTGACTTTCCAATTATTGCGGGTATATTTCTTTTTAATTGAGTAAGTGCGCCACGGCGAATGGGCTCTTCGACAAATCTCCAAGAAAGCTCAGCTAAAAGAAAGGTCATAGCTAACTGAAGAACAACTCGCCCTCCATTGAAATCTCCGGTATCTACAGTCGGACTGGTAAGGATTATTACTGGATAATGCCAAAGGTAAAGACTATACGAACGGGTCCCGATCCATCTAAGTGGTTTACAACCTATGAGTCCAGCCACTCTACTGGCTGGATGAGCAAGTATGACTGTAACAATAGCTGACATAATTGAGAAAACGGCCAATCCTCCAAAATATAAGGAGATTTGATATTCATTCGTTTTCCAAATGAATATGAGAATACACAACAGGCTTAATCCACCCATGATATCAAGCGCTAAACGTGACTTAGCAGAAATTTGTTTAGGCAATTTAAAGCTGGGGAATCTAATGGCAAAAATCGCACCGATCAGCAAAGCAAAGGCTCGGGTATCGGTTCCATAATAAACTCGGCTTGGATCAGCCCCGGGTTCATAAATCAATCCCATGGCAAGTATCGAAGCTGCTGCCCCGCAAGTTATAATTAGTATCAGCTCACGGCGTTTTGGTATAAAGCGCAATCCTATTATTAGAATGACCGGCCATAATAAATAAAATTGCTCCTCGATAGCCAATGACCAGACATGACCGATCGGTGATTGTGGACCAAAGCTTTCAAAGTAGGATACATTATGAAATATCTTCCACCAGTTGTTAATGGGTAGCACGGCAGATATAAAGTCACCCTGCAATGATTCAATGCGTGATGGTTCGAGTAAAAACAACCATAAATAAACTATTCCTAGCATAATGAACAATACGGGTGTGAGCCTTCGAATTCTTTTAATCCAAAAATCCTTCAGGTTGATCTTCCCTGTATTTTGCCACTCCAACATTAGCCTGTCGGTGATAAGATACCCAGATAATGTAAAGAAGATTCCAACTCCGAGAAACCCTCCGGAAGCCCATGAGAAATTCAGATGATAAGCGACAACTGCAAAAATGGATAAGGTTCGCAAACCATCAAGTCCTGGCATATAGCGTTTCGTTTTTGCACACACGTTTGTACTTTGTTTGTTAGACAGTGAATTCATTATATATATTACCTCCTGATGCGACTCTTAGAATAATTCTGTGATTAACAGTGTGCTATTTATATGACGCGTGGAGATTTCATAAAGTTGGTGCAGTAATTTTATTCCTGTTGATAGAACCACTTCTGTTGATAGAAAACGCGATATGCATTACAATAACTTTTATAAGAGTGCCCAAGATCTGTAAAAGGGGCAGATAACTGTCCGCATTGCAGGGAGTGCTGAATGAGAGCGAGTTGGAGATGATAAAATGGCCGTTTTTATAGCGTTATTGCGGGGAATTAATGTAGGTGGAAAAAACAAGATTAAGATGGCAGATTTACAACGCATGTTTGAATCAATAGGTCTTATTCGTGTAGAAACCTATATTCAAAGCGGCAATGTTATATTTGAATCAAATAAAGATGAAGATACACTACGAAAGAAAATAGAGTATGGGCTTGAGACAAATTTTGGATTTTCAACCTTTGTTGTTTTGAGAACAGCTGCCGAGCTAGAACGGCTTATCCAGGCTTGCCCATTTTCAGAGGTAGAGGTGGCGGAAGCAGAATTGTCAAATTCGGAAGGAGAAAGCCTATATGTCTCCATGCTGATTAAAGCCCCTTCTCAAGAAAAAACAGAGCTCCTGAATACTTACAAAAGCGAAAATGATGAGTATAGAATCGAAAATCGGGATATCTATCTTTTATTACGTCATAGCATTAGAAATTCAAAGCTTGCGAATCATCTTCAAAAGCTGGATGTACCGCAGACTGTTCGCAACTGGAAAACAATTAAAAAACTTCATGCATTATCAAAGACCAGGAAGGCCTTAACCCTTGGCACTTAGGAGGTAAAAAGATGAACGTCTTGATTATAGGCGGTACTAAATTTATCGGCCCAGTTTCAGCTAAGTATTTCCATAAAGCAGGACATCATGTGACCTTGTTTCATCGTAATAAAAGCAATATATCTGATGAATACGTGCAGATACAGGGTGACTGTAACGTTTCCGCAGATATTAAAAGAGCCGTCGAGTTAGCGAAGCCGGATATTATTGTCCATATGGTTGCCTTGTATCAAAGCCACATCGAAGCATTGGAACAGGCACTTGGGAAAAGACGAACGCGAACTGTGATTATTTCTAGTGCTGATGTATATAGGGGCTATGGCGTGCTTACGGGACTTGTCTCCGGCCCGATTGAGCCCATTCCCTTTACGGAGCAATCAGCACTTCGGGAGGTGCTTTTTCCCTATCGAGGCAAGCTTGAAACCGATTTCGCATATAGCTACGAGAAAATCCTGGTGGAAAAAGCTGCTTTGCAAAGCCCTGTGTTGGATTCGGTCATCTTGCGTTTAGGAATGGTTTATGGAGAAAACGACCCCAATCGCCGTTTTTCGGATATTATCCGACAGATGGGGAGTGGAGCGGAAGCCATTGAGCTATCTTCCGGGATGGCAAAATTTCGTTCAAGCAAATGCTATGTAGATGATGTAGCACACGGCATTGTACTGGCAGCCGAAAAAAGTCCTGCAGGAGAAATATATAACCTGTCCCACCATGATACCTTTACCGAATTGGAGTGGTCAAGACAGATTGCAAAGCTGATGAATTGGTATGGGGAGATCCGTATAAGCCTTGATGGCAATACAACCGATTTTTCGTCAGGGCTGAATCTGGAACAACCCTTCGTTATGGACACTACTAAAATCAGGACGAAACTGGGTTATGCTGAGGTAGTTTCATTGGAAGAAGGTCTAATGCGGACTATTCAATGGGAGCAAAATACATTTAAAAGAGAGGCTGTAGGCTAATTGTTTTAGCTAGCAGAGGTATGAAACATGAAAGAAAACAAATATGATAATATGCAATTTTTTAAGCAATATAAGCAAATGGCACGTTCTATAGGTGGTTTGCAGGCGGCCGGCGAATGGCATGAGCTACAGAAAATGATGCCGGATTTTCAGGGCAAACGAGTTTTGGATCTTGGGTGCGGATTTGGCTGGCACTGCCGCTATGCCGTCGAACAAGGCGCGAAGTCGGTGGTTGGAGTGGATCTTTCAGAAAAGATGCTGCAGGAGGCAAAAGAAAAAACAGCCTCGCAGCTTATTGAATATGTGCACATGCCCATTGAAGATATCGATTACCCGGAAAACTCTTTTGATGTTGTTATCAGCTCGCTTGTATTTCACTATATTAAATCCTTTGAAGATATTTGCATGAAGATAAACCGATGTCTGATGCGCGGCGGTCATTTTGTTTTTTCTGTCGAGCATTCGGTTTTTACTGCCCAAGGCAACCAGCAGTGGTATTGCGATGCTAATGGAAAGCCTTTACACTGGCCGGTGGACCATTACTTTGAAGAAGGTGTTCGCAAAGCGGTCTTTCTGGGCGAGGAAGTTATGAAATATCATAAAACCCTCACCACTTATGTAAACACGCTTCTCCAATGCGGCTTTGAGATCATCAACCTGGTAGAGCCTAAACCGGCTGATGACCTTATGAATGAGCCTGGAATGAAGGATGAGATGCGCCGACCGATGATGCTGCTGATAGCAGCACGCAAAAAATGAAACCGAAGGCCATATTATCATTGATTGACCATATTCGATTCCTTTATCCGTAGCGTCGCAGGCAATTCTGCCACCGTTAAAATTACGACCAGCAGCATGGGCCAGACCACAGAACCGGATGCGTTTTCCAGTATTTCGAAAAGATAAACAAATAGAGTACCGGATATCTGCCCCATCAGGAGAAGAATTCCAAGAGAGGTTCCTTCCTGTATGGGGTAGGCCACTTCAGCCCCATGCTGGAACAAAATTGGAGCGACGCCCATGATTGAAAAACCTGCAATCCCGGCTAATATAACAATCAGGATAAAGTTCGGCACAAATGTGAAGCCCAGATAAACCGGTACCAGTAATGAAATGGCACCAATAAAAAAAGGTGCTCTTATTCGAAGCTTATCTGAAATAATAGGCAAAACAACTGCACCAATGACGCCTGCAATGACAAAAACCGCACCTACAATACCCGCCTGGGTGGAAGTGATGCCGCGGGGAAGCAGTATGGCTTCAATTAAGGTTAACAATGTATTGAATATGCCAATAGAAATAAAGCAAATAAAGAGCACCAGTACAAAGGCTTTATTGGAAAACAGCTTTTTCACCGATGCCAGGCTTAAATCTTCTTTCGGCGCAACAGGGCCGGCAGGGGGGACAAGAGGTTTTTCCCGCGTGAATACAATGGCGATCAGAGCGGAAACAACTGCTATAATGGCAAAAACCATGAAGGATGCCGGTATGCCGGAGCTTTCTGCAATCATGGGAGCCAGTAGCATGGGAACTGCAAAACCGATATACTGGGCCATTGTCAATATGCCGGCAGCCGTGGAGCGTTCGGAGAGCGGAAACCAGTTGGCGGGAACCTTTGTAGAAATATTCAGAAGAAACGGCTGGCCAATGGCAATAATAAACTGTGCGATAAGTACGATGGTGAAATGGTCTGCAAAAAGAGCTCGGATCAGTCCGAAAACTGCAGTAATGACAGCACCTATGATGAGGGAGTATCTGTAGCCGAAATGATCTACCACCCAGGAAGCGGGTAGTGAAAAAATAATGTACATGATCATATAGCTCATTGAAAACAGGGTTACACTCATACTGCCGACCCCGTAAAAGCTTTCGGCCATGCTGGATATGGGTGCCAGAGAAAGCCACATCATTTCTGTGGAGATAATGATTGGGACAATAGCCAGCAGAATGATCCAACGATAGGATGACGGGCTATTGTCCATCGATGGCATTTTAACGGATGACATATGTAGAACCCCCTTATTGGGTATTTTGCAATGGTTCAATGTTTGTGATTCCTTAAATATGAGCCTGCTTGGAGTACTTTTTCAAATAGACGAACCGCATCAGGCGGCACTCAAAACCGTTAATGGGCTTGACTTTGCCGAGCAGAGCCGCACTTATCAGAGCGATACAATTCTTTTCCACCACCATGCTCACTGCTTCAGCGTCACCTTTTGTGCTTCCGCAGCACAGTGCGCCGTTGTTTTTAAGCATAACGGCGGAGACGTTCTTTAATGCGGCTGAAATCCTTTTACTATTCATTTCTACATTGCCAACAGAAATTCCTGCTATTTGAGCAAAATCGTCAAGTAACGGACGGACTTTGATACCGGCGCAGGACACTGCTGTAATGCTCGGTGCGTCTGTGTGAATGATGTAATGTATGTTTTTATGTTCTTTATAAATTTCATGATGAATTTCCGCTTCAGGATAATCCGGCAAATGTTCAAAGGAATAATCCTGAGATTCACCATTGATATGCAAACGGAAGCCTTTTTCTGTCCTTTTGCTCACACAGGAAAGGACAGGGCCTCTGTTGGTTGTCGTTACTGCTTTACCCGTAAGCTTTGAAAGAGCGAAGCAACCTATTTGTTCAAAATCCGTATCTGGCTTCTTGCTTAATTCAGCATACATATTCCGAATGAAACGTTCGCAGGCGCTTTCAAGCTCATGGGCAACCTTGAAGGTCTCTTCATAATTCTGACCAAAGCAAAAGGCACCATGATTTTTCATGATGACAGCCTTTCCTTTGGAACGAGCAAGCGCTTCTGCTACACCGCGGCGCAGCTTTTTTGTCCCTGGAAGCCCATAGGCTGCACAGATCACCTGGCCACTAAGGGAGGGGAAATCCTTTGAAACGCTGATAGTATCCAGCATCATGGCGCTAACCGCAGAGGCCTGCTTCTGATGGGTATGAATGACAAAGCTGATCTCAGGATGGAGCTTGTAAACCTCCGCATGAACGCCCTTTTCAGAGGAAGGCTTGATGCTGCTGCTGTAGCTGCAATCGGAAATAGCAACTTCTACGATCTCTTCCGGAGTCAGTGATAGATAATCCCTGCCGCTGGGTGTAATCACAAAGTGGCTGCTGCTGATCCGACAGCTTACATTTCCCCAGGTGCGCGCAATCAAACCCGACTTGACAAGCATTTTACCTGCCAGTACAACCGTTTCTTTGGCCTCTTGAATCGTCATATCGGCACCCCTCGCAATTATTCTGTAACTGCTACATTTGCAAATACCTTATCAAACCTGGACAGAACATCATCGATCATCTCATCCGTATAAGCCGCACTCGTATAAAGTCTGCTGCCTGCTAAGGTTACAATACCCTCAGCCATATAGGCGGCGCCCATATGCTCCATTTCCTTTTTACGTTGAGAGGTAGCTTTTAGTACATCGGGAATTTGCCAGGGCTTGGACCAGTTAATGGAAAAGTGCATAGTTCCCACTGTCTCAAGATGGCATATGGAGCCTTGATTGAATACAACGAAGGGAAGCTCGTGCTTCTTAACGAGGGCTTGCAGGCCTTTCACCAGCTTATCACCCATGAGCCCTGCTTTTTGTGCGGCGTTTGTCCTTTCGATTTCGCAAAGCGAATAGTAACCGGCAACGCAGCTTAAGGGGTTGGCAGCCATGGTGCCGCCGATCAGCGCTTTTTTATGTTTGTCCCCTGACTGGATACCTGCAGCAAGATATTTCATATACTCTTTCTTGCCTCCCAGACCGCCTGCTCCTGGATAGCCACCGGCCACCACCTTGCCGAAAACCGTCAGGTCGGGAGAAACGCCAAAATAGCCCTGTGCGCCTGCCATACCGATTCTGAAAGCGGTTACCACCTCGTCAAATATCAAAAGAGCCCCGTATTTGCGGCAGAGTGCTTCTACACCCTTGTTGAAATCCTTATCCAGAGGTCTGGTCCCGCTTTCCGGGCCTACCGGCTCAATCAGCACAGCAGCAGTTCCACCTCGCAGGCTGTTTCGCCGAAGTTTCTTTTCCAGGTCGTTTAGATCATTGGGGAAGAATTCCTGTGTATGTTTAAAACAGAATCGCGGAACGCCGTGAGCTTGTGTCCATTTGGAGCCGGGAATGCGGATGCCGTAAGCCAATTGGTCGCTCCAGCCGTGATAGGCTCCGCCCATTTTTAATATGTACTTCTTCTTGGTGGCAAGGCGTGCAACACGGATGGCAGCCATACAGGCTTCGGTGCCGGAGCCAAGCATTCTGAACATTTGTACGGCTTCAAAGCTTTCTGAGATTTTCTTTGCAAGCTTATACTCAAATTCATGGAACAGTCCTGTGGAAGGGCCGCAATCATTTAAAAGGTCAATAACCCGGCTGCGGACTTCAATGGGGTTGCTTCCAAGAACTGTTGGACCGCCGGCCTGGAGGAAATCATAATAACGGTTGCCATCAATGTCATAGAGATAAGCACCTTCGGCTTTTGTAAAAACCAGAGGGAAGGGATAGTTGAAGGCAAGGTTATGCTGGACCCCACCTGGAATTATCTCTTTGGCTTCCTCGATCATTCTTTTGGATTGGGCACATTTCTTGTCATAGTATTCATTCTCATAGTTTTTTAAGGCATCGGGCCGGATTGTGTAAACAGGTTTTTGAATCAGCTCATCGAGTTGTTTTACGATTGCAGTGGTATCAGGGTATTCAGAAATGGCGAATCTTTTATCCATAAACCCTCCGATCTGCATAATATAGCATTATAGAATTGAGTTTCTCAAATGATTTATGCCTTAGCAAAATAGTGAATGAATGTTCACTCACTATTTTAAGTATAGCATGCCGCTGGAAAAAGTCAACAAATACTATTCTATTTGGCACATAGCTGAAAGTATTGAAATAAGAGAATTACATGGAATTTGATCCATACATGGGAATTTAATAATTGAAAAAAATTTATGGTATGGTAAAATATGAGTGAACATTCACTCACTGGAGGTGGAATAACTGAAAACAGATTACTTTAAAGAATCCTTCAAGAAGATATCCGATGAAAAGAGAAAGAAAATACTGGATGCCGCTATTATGGAATTCTCTGAGCGTGGCTTTGACAGCGCCAATATTAATAGCATTGCACAGAATTCCGGCATCAGCGTCGGTTCCATCTATAAGTATTTTGATAATAAAGAAGACTTGTTTTTGACTATGGTCCATTTTGGGGTGGAAACTCTGAAAAAAGTTCTGCAGGAGATCATGGAAAGTGATGATGACCTGGAGAGCAGGATAGAGAAGATCATTAGAGCCATACAATCCCATTCACGCAGCAATGTCCATCTTACAAAGCTTTATAATGGAATGGCGACGGAAAGCCATTCCGATCTGGTGTGGAAAATTGTTTCCGATATGGAGAACGCCACTGCAGGACTATATACTTCTTTTATAAAAGAAGCCCAGGCTACCGGTCAAGTGAAAGCAGATGTCAATGCAAATCTGTTTGCTTTTTATCTCGACAATCTGTTCATCTTGCTGCAGTTTTCCTATGCCTGCGAATACTATAAGGAACGAATGAAAATATTTGTGGGCGAAGATATTTTTGACAAGGATGAGCTTGTTGTGGAACAGTTGATGAAGTTTATCAAAGGTGCATTTTTCCTCAGATAATCTACGGAATTATTGTACAGCCAGGAGAGACATAAGAATTGTAAATGGTTTCGAGCACAGGGATGCGGAGGTTATAGCATGGCAGAGCGTGTCATTGCCTATGATGTAGGAACTACCGGAATGAAAACCTGTCTTTTTGAAATCTCGGATACCATAAAGCTTATAGCCTCCACAATGGAAGGCTATGAGCTTTTCGTAACAGGAAACGGCTGCGCCGAACAAGAGCCTTACAGCTGGTGGAACGCCATGTGCAGTACAACAAAAAAGGTTCTGGAAGAAAACAATATTTCTGCCGACAGCATTCAGGGGGTATCCTTCTGTTCCCAGATGCAGGGGCTTGTTCTGGTTGACCGTGAGGGCAGACCCGTGCGCCGGGCCATGAGCTATATGGATCAGCGGGCAAAGGATGAACTGAAAAAGGGTATGTCCTATGGCTTGCAGATATCGGGCGCCAATATCTTCAAGCTTCTTAAATCACTCATCATTACAGGTGCGGTAGCAGCCAGCGTGAAGGATCCGGTATGGAAATACAAATGGGTTGAAAGCAATGAGCCTGAGGTTTATAAAAAAGTATACAAATGGCTGGATGTGAAGGAATTTTTAATATGCCAGTGCACCGGTGAGTTTGTCATGACCCATGACAGCGCCTATGCCGCATTGCTTTACGATACGCGGAAGGGGAAAGAAGGCTTCAGCAAAGAAATCTGCAGCATGCTTGGCATAAACATGGAGCATCTGCCCCAAATTATACATAGCAATGATATAGCAGGACGTATTACAAAGGAAGCGGCAGCCCAGCTTCATCTTAAAGAGGGTACCCCTGTATTCGGCGGCGGTGGTGATGCCTCTCTGATTGGCATCGGTGCAGGTGCGGTTGAACCGGGAGATACCCACATCTATTCCGGCACTTCCGGTTGGGTCTCGACGGTTGTGAAAAAGCAAATTGTGGATGTGTCTTCAATGATTGCAGCAATTGTAGGTGCAGACTTTAACTCCTTCAACTATTTCGCTGAGTTGGAAACAGCGGGCAAATGTCTTGAATGGGTAAAAGACCATTTGGCTCTGGATGAAATAGACATCTATCTGGAAAAGATAAATGTTACTGATTCACAGGAAACCCTATATAAAAGCTTATATGATTATATGATTCATGCCATCAAAAATGTGGCCCCAGGCAGCAACGGCGTTATTTTTACCCCATGGCTCCACGGCAACCGCTGTCCTTTTGAAGATGCCAATGCACGGGGTATGTTCTTCAACATCAGCCTGGAAACAGGAAAAACCGAGCTGATCCATGCAGTTCTTGAAGGAATTTGCTATCATTTGAGATGGCAATTGGAGGCCCAGGAGAAAAAGGTCAAGACCTCTCGCGTCATACGTTTTGTAGGGGGAGGTGCTCTGGCACCTTTGACCTGCCAGATGCTTTCGGATATGCTGGGCCGTGAAATCGAAACAGTTGATAATCCTCAAAATATTGGAGCGGTCGGGGCTGCCCTCGTTGCAGCTGTCGGGCTCGGCATCGTAAGCAAGGTCGGTGAAGCGAAGAAGCTGATTAAGGTGAGCAACCGCTTTATACCTGATATGAAGAATAAAGCCGTATATGATCATTATTTTGAGGTTTTCAAATCCCTGTATAAATGCAACAGAAAAAACTTCAGCGCACTTAATGAATAGTCGCCCATCATTTTGACTTCGCCCTTATCTGTACCAAACGGATTACGTCATCCAGAATCGTCGGTTCTGTGACATTTATCATCAGCCAACGGCCTCCAGCAGAAAAAGCGGTGTTTTGATATAAGCTTTGTGTGAATTTGCTTAATGAAGGCAGTAGTAGATCGGCTTCAAAGCTTTCTTTATTGCCGACCACTACAAGGGCAATGAAAAATCCCTCCATCGGGTAAAGCGTACACAGAGATTTCCCGCTTTTTTGGTATTTAACGTTCCAGCCAGGTTGCATGGAGCACCGGCTATAAGAAAATTTGGGTTGAATCTTGAAAGTGTCTTGTAAAAAAGCATTCAGATTTTCCCATAGCTCACTGCTCACATATTTATTGATTGCGTCCGAGGTGGGGGGATTATTTTGATCGTAAAGTCTGCTCCATTCCATATGAGTTCTGCCTCCACAAAAAGTTTAATTCGTACTAGTTCATAACCTCAGGCAATACCCATATTTCCATGCAGGTTGTATCGGGGTTATGACTGGCATAGCGCTCTGCGGCAAATGGCTTGACAAGTAGCTTATGATTGGGAAGCCATGTTTCAAACAGGTATTTGTGCGCCTTGTACAACGCATCCATAACAAGATGCTCAAAATCTTCTGCCTCAAAAGAGCAGACAATATATTCGCCTTCGGGTAATTCCCAAGAAGAATAACCTTCGGACGGTTTGTTTGCTACAGCTTCGGCACCTGCAAAATAACGGTAATAGCCTTCCTTAGTACCGGTATAGGCAACGCCAAGCTCATCGCCTGCCGCTTTTAATTCAAGAATAGCGGATTTGTTTTCGTGGAAAGTATCCCATAGTTTTCCGAGTGTGTCCACACCGGTTTCACCGCCTCCTGGCATCTGGTTAATGGGTTCTTCCGCTGTAAATCCTATAAAAAATTGGGGTGAAGAAAGTTGCCGACGTTTCATTTCAAGAATGATCCCGTCTGCAATCAAGGGCACATTTTCATCGACCAATGTGTAATTCAACAATAATTGTGGCTTTATAAAGTTATTCAACCGAACAGGATTGGCACGGTATTCCTCCGGTGTCATTCCAAACGCATCCTTAAATGTTCGTGTAAGAGTCTCGTGAGAGGAGAATCCAAAATCCAAAGCGATATCCAGAATTCTTCTGCTTTTATCCGGTAAAGCATCGGATGCTTTTGCCAGGCGTCGTAGCTTGATATACTCGTTTACAGGCTTTTTAACCAATCGGCTGAATAGTCTCTGATAATAAAACTGCGATAGTGAAGCAAGCTTAGCTAGGTTTTCAATTTTAATTTCCTCTGAAATATGTTCCTCAATATAGTCCACGGTTATTTGTATTTGTTCCCATGCGTGCATATTAATGCACCTCCTTGTAAACAGAATAGCATGTGAGCAACAGATTGACTTGATTGCCAATGCCCTTTTTAAAAATAATTTTGAAAGTTAGAAAATTCTGGTGTATACTTCTTGGGAGTATCTTCTAGTTATCATAATTTAAAGGAGACATAATGAAAAAGTTATCAGTATTGTTAACAGTTTTAGTTTTATTGCTTAATAGTTTCTCGATTTTTGCAGCATCATGTTTCACAAATAACAAAGAACTGGATGCAACCTTCGCGCAGCTAGAAAAGACTTTTTTAAAAAGTGATCAGGTTTATATACCTTTAGAGACTGAATTTGACCCTATAACCGGACCGGTTATTAAGGAGAAATTACCTAAAATGCCACCTGCTTTACTTAAAGCAGCCGTTGATGAAGAGCTCAATGAGATAAGGGCGGCTATTGAGATACTGGAAGAGAGGCTGGGCGGGTTTTCAAAAGAAGAATATAAAATGATTTCAGAACAGCTTCTCCATGAAAGTATCACCAATGGGGGAGAGTTTTACTGGGAAACAGGAAATAAGACTATTTGGCTGACTTTCGGCCTAGACGAAGATGATTTTAAAGAGTTTGAAGGCCTTGTCGGAAACTTCAAGAGAATGGGAAAAGAAAAGGACGAAGTTAGTCAGGCTGATTTGGATCAGGTTGACGAAAAAATAAAAAAATATCTCAACCAGACAATACAGGCAGGTCACAAGGTAAGTCCTGAAATAATGGAAAAACTGCCGGGTGAGCTGGAAGCCTTATTCAAGGCGCAAGGACTGTCAAAAATCTTAACCTCGCAGGCTTTGGGCGTAATCCATGAAAATATCTATGATTTTGATTTTAGAAGTTTTGATGGTTCAAGAACGATTGAGTCGCTGATGGAAGGCTATCAGTCAATGCTTGAATCTTTCAAGGAAGACCGGGAGTATGAAAAGCAGATTGAAGATTACAGATTTCCTGCTGATTCACCATCGCCCGAATATAGGGAAAAGTTTGTAGAAATGATTCTGGAAGGCGAATTATCTGATTCGTTTATTTCCGGGTTTAATAATCCTATAACTCTTGGAGAGCTGGCACAACTGCATTTTGAGTCAGTTGAGCTGGATGAGAGGATCCAGCTTGAAGAAAATACAATTGATAAAAATTCACCCGATTACATAAAAAAAGCTTATATTTATGGAATGATCAATAGTAAGGACGACTTGTCGAAACCGCTGACCAGGCTTGAAGCTGCCAGGAGAATAGTAAAAAGAGTCATTTACGTGGATTCGGATGCTTCGAAAATACTGGAGCTCAATGACACCGCAAAGATTCCTATTGACGATTTGGTGGCAGTTGCGAATTCCACAATTGATCCCAGGGGAATAAACTTTGAACCGCAGGGCATGTATACCAAGCAAGAGGCGATTAATGACAGCGATGTATATGATCGTGACGGTATAAGAGGTTATATAGTCCCGATTTATTTGAGTGAATTATCAAGGGTTTTAGTTGGTGAAAATACTGTTCATCTGCAATTTGAAAGTAATGAACAGCTTGAGGAGTATATGCAGCGCCATTTTGAAGATGAAGCAATAGGCAATGTCAAAAGAAATGGAAGTTATATGAGAATTGATACCGGCTGCGCCCTGGTAGAATTATTTACTGCGGAAACAGGAATTAAATTTACATTTAAGAAGGGTGTAAGATATGCCGATTTTAATGAAGAAGTTTATGGACCCGAATTATTATATAAAATTGAAGCAAGGGTACTAAAACCAAATGAAACAGTCAGCATGGATATGCAGCCGGATTCAATACATAAAAAGCTGTATCAAAGGCTCGATACCATACTGGCAAAGATAATCACACCTAAGATGACAACAGAACAAAAAGTGAAGGCCATTCATGATTTTGTGGTTACACGTATTACATATGATTTAAGTGGTGAAAAAGAGTATACTCCTGAGGGTGTCATTATGACCCTTGATGATGGAAGAGGTGTCTGCGCAGATTATCTTCACCTGTTTGAATACTTATGCAATAGAGCATCAATCCCGTGTGTTTCTGAATTTGGTATTGCCATCACAAATCCGACCACTCCTACTCATGGGTGGAATGCTGTTTTCATAAATGGTGAATGGAAGTTTGTGGACACCACCTGGGATGACGGAAAGAAAATATCCTATAAGTATCTTTTAAATGACAAATTTACTTTTATGAAGGATCATACTCCTAAAATGGGGGTTCCCGCCGAGTATCTTTACCCCAAAATTGATCCTATGAACATAAAAACTCAAGATGAGCTTAGGGTTTATTTATATAGAGATTTTTACTATATCGATGGGTATCAATTGACTTTCAGATTGACTGACAAGACCCTCAAGCCCAATATTGGGCATTTATGGCCCGGTTCTCAAATGAAAGTAGTTTTGACATACGATTCGAAAAAAGATTTGTATACAGTAGCCGCCAAGAAAAGGTAGTGAATGTCATATGCAGAATCCCACTGGTTTATTCTTCAGTGGGCTTTTTGTAAGAAATGTCATCAATAAAAGAGAGATTCTCCTTCAAATCGTAATTCAAGGCTATAGACCGAAATGCCGATGTATAGAGCGTGAGGCTTACAATAATGGAGATCAGTTGTAATTGGTATACTTTATGATATAATAACCTCACCCGTTACCAGAGTTTGTTTCGAAGAAACAAACAACAAGCCTAGACCCGTAAGAGAAATTAAAATTTCGATAGGCTTATCGCAGGCATTGATACTTCGTATTAATCATGTCAGATTATTGCGAATAGGGATTTTTCTAGGGAGGTCAGTACAATGATTAATGAAAAGCTGTTTCATATAAGCAACGAACTATTTATGAATGGTATTTTGCTTTGCTTTAAAGGGCCCTTTTCTCAGGGAATTATTGAAGAGCTGGGAGGAGCTATAAGAGCGTATATAAGCGATTCAAAAAACGATGAGGCTTCTGCTGAAAGAGCATATTTTGATGTGTTTTCTGTATATGTAGAGCAAACACAAAATATTAAGAACTATTTTGAAAGACAAATAGCACATCAAAATCGAACCTTAATTGACTATTATGCACAGAGCATCGTTGTAATCGGAAAAGAAGATGATCATTTTTATGTCTCTTCTGGAAATGTTATAGAAAGTAAGAGTGTTCCAAAGCTAAAGCAATATTTAGCTGATATTAATTCTATGGATAGACTTGAAATAAAGAAATTCTACAAGGAACAGCTTCGCAAAAAAAGAGAATCAGAGGAAATAGGTGCAGGATTAGGGTTGCTGGAGATGGTGAAAAAGGCATCAATGCCTTTAGAATATAATTTTTTACAGCTTGAGGATGATCTTTCGTTTTTCATATTAAAGGTTATTATTTAGAATAAATCAAGGTGATGATTATGAATAGTGTATTTATTGAAGCAACCAAATCGAGCCCCGAAATAGATTTTAACCTGGAAACCAATACCTTGAAGATTAGTGGCCAATCCTATCCTGAGAACGCAATGAAATTTTATAACCCAATATTTATTTGGCTGGATGAATATTTAAAAGATATAAAAGAGGAAGTTCTTGTAGAGATAAAGATTATATATTTAAATACCAGCAGCTCAAAATGCATGTTTGATATTTTTGAAAAACTAAATAACGCATATCTGAATGGCGTTTTAGTTAAATTGCATTGGTATTACAAAGACGGAAACAGAAATATGATGGAATGCGGGGAAGAATTGGTAGAGGATGTTGAGTTCCCCTTTGAAATTATTAGCTTCAACAATTGAGGTGGTTAGAAGTGAGCATCTTGAATGATGACAGTAATCTGGATCTTTTTAAGATAGAAAATGATACTTTGGAAAGTGCTGATTCTATAATTGAAAATGGGGAATTTAAGGATGATCCCTTACTAAATAACTATAAAGATTTGGTTCTTCAATTTAAAAAGATGCTTAAATTAACTCAAAAGCTAGTAAGAATAAGTGATGGGCAGCAGGAATATTTACAGCGAATACATAGTGAACTTAAAAAAGAAATTGAAGAAAGAAAAAAAACTGAAAAAAGACTAAGTTACCTGGCTACCATTGATACATTAACCAATGTATACAACAGAGGTACCGGTCTGACACTTCTGTCCAATCAAATTAAATTAACAAAAAGAAATAAAATGAGCTTTTGTGTCTGTTTTATTGATCTTAACGGACTGAAGCATGTGAATGATACTTATGGACATCAAGAGGGAGACGAATTTATTATTACTATTTGTAATCTGTTTAGAGAAACCATAAGAGAATGTGACAGCATAAGCAGAATTGGCGGAGATGAGCTTCTGGTCATTTTCCCCGAGTGTAGAGAGGACGACGCAAAAAAAATACTGAAGAAGATTGTATCTTCTCTTCAAAAGAGAAATAAGCAGATAAACAAACCATATAAGCTTGATTTCAGTTATGGAATACTGGAAGTAGACGATAAGTGCAAATGCAATATAGATGAAATTATTGAAATTGCTGATAAAAGGATGTATGAACAAAAGAAAAAATACAAACAAAAGCTGGTCTGCAAAAATTAATTCATCGGAGGGAAGCATGTTTAAATTTAAGAGCAAGTTGGAGAATTCAGAGTTTACCTGGGAAGCAATTGGTGATATTGAGACTGGCCGTCCTAATCTGGGAGATACCATGCCTGTTTCTGTTTATAGACTTTTTCAGTTTGCAATGAGGGATATTCTCAATTCAAAATATGGCACAGAGGTTTCTGCTGAAATTTTCAGGGAATGTGGACTCCTTGCCGGTAGAGAGTTCTGTAAAAATGTTCTGGATAAAGGTTTGGATTTTGACGGGTTTATTGCACAGCTTCAAAAGAAGCTTCAGGCGCTGGGGATCGGCATATTAGTGGTGGAGAGAGCAGATGTAGAAAAGCTTGAATTCACACTGACTGTTGCAGAGGATTTGGATTGTTCCGGTTTGCCCATAACGGAAGAATCTGTATGTGATTATGATGAGGGGTTTATCGCAGGCATTATGAAAGAATATACAGGAAAAGAGTTTATTGCAAAAGAAATTGATTGCTGGGCTACAGGAGATCGGGTGTGTAGATTCCAGGTAAATTTGAAGAATTAAAGCCGGGAGTTTATAACACATGAATGAAAAAGAATTGAATACAATTGCCGAAGTACTGGAATGCCTCTATTTGTTAACCAAGGGGAAGTTTTACCCGATTTCAAATAAAAGCACCGAGAACGATGAATTAAATGATTTGATTGCTTTAGCCAATATATTGACAGAAGATATTAAGGAGCTTAATGAATATGCCGTTCCTCTTGCTCAAGGGAATCTAAGCATAGAGCGCCCTAAAAAGACTAACTTCCTGGCTTCCAGTCTAAAGGAGCTTCATTCAAGATTGCTTCATCTTACCTGGCAGGCGCAGCAAATTGCAAAAGGGGATTATGCCCAGCGGGTAGACTATATGGGTGAATTCTCTGAAGCCTTCAATAAGATGGCGGATATGCTTTCGGATAGAGAAAATAGCTTAAAAAATGAAATAGAAGAACGAAAAAGTGTTGAAATGATTTTAAAAGAAAAAAATGACAGTATCTTGGAAAGTATGACATATGCAAAAATGATTCAACACTCGCTGCTGCCGGATGATGCTGTCATGTCAAGATGCCTTTCTGAATTTTTTGTATTCTATGAGCAAAAAGACATTGTAGGCGGGGACTTTTATTGGTTCAGGAAAATGAAGGACGGATTGATTTTAGCTGTTATTGACTGCACAGGGCATGGGGTGTCCGGAGCTTTGATGACTATGACTGTAAATGCCGTTCTGCAAAGAATTGTAGAGGAAGGAAACTGTCAAAGTCCGGCAAGCGTAATCAGTGAATTAAATCGGAAAGTAAAAAGTACAATGAATGCGTATGATAGCTCCAAAAAATTGCATAATGGATTGGATATAGGCATATGCATGATTTTTCCTGAAAATAAAAAGCTTATTTATTCGGGAGCAAAACTCTCTCTTTTTATAGCCAATGACGGCATAGTGAAAGAAATAAGAGGAGACAGACAAAGTGTGGGCTACAGAAAGTCTAATATTGACTATGTGTATAAGGATCATGAAATAACCTGGAATGAAAAAACAGCATTTTACATGACTACGGACGGATTTCTGGATCAAAATGGTGTAGAGGATATATATGGCTTTGGAATACATAGATTTGCTGAACTGATTCAGAGGAATTCCAATGAGCCAATGCAGGTACAAGCACAAACTTTTAAAACCGCATTGAAGGACTTTATGGGTGATGAAGAGCAAAGAGATGATATAGCCTTAATCGGCTTTAGAATGAAATAATATTAACAAAAAACGAGCCCCATAAAGAGCTCGTTAACTACCTTATTCAACTGATTTTAATGATTCAGCCATATTGATATTATTTATTTTTCTTCTAAGTATTAAGCTTACTATAAATGTAAGAATAAATGTAATAACGACAGCGCTGATATAACTTATCGGGAATATTTGTTCCTTAAAGGTCATGGCTTCTACAATAATCTGGCTCATGATCCATTTGTGAAGTAATTTGCCGAGGCCTAAACCCAATAAAGCACCGATTGCCGTCAAAAGAAGGGTCTCCCTGAAAATATAGGAATGGGTTTCCTTGGCATAGAAGCCAAGTACCTTGATCGTTGCAATCTCACGGGTGCGCTCTGTAATGTTAATGTTGTTAAGGTTATACATGACTACAAAGGCTAGAACCCCTGCACAGGCAATGACCAGCCAGATGATATAGTTCAGGCTTTGCATCATATTATCTACAGTGCTCCGCATGTCGTTCAGGACAGATACGGAAGCAACCTTATCACCTTTTGACAGCAACGCTGAAACAGCATAGAGATCTTCTTTCTCTGTTGCAGCATAAGCACTTTTATAGAGAGGATCTTCCCCGAACAAAGTTTTATAAGTTTCACCCGTCATGTATATATAGTTGTTCATATAGTTCTCAAAAATGCCCCCGACTTCCAGGTCTACCATTTCAGTATCACTTATTTTAATTGTAATCGTATCTCCAACAGATACGTTGCTGTTTTTTGCCAGCTTATCATTTATGACTGCTTTACCGGGCCCGGGGTAGGATATCTTCTTGCCGTTCGAATAGAGTCCGATAATGTTTGATATATCCGGATCATCGGTTGCTACGATATAGGATTTTTTTGTGCTATTCCCGCTCAATATTTCAAAGGTGCCGGTGGACACGAATACACATTCAGATAATTCTCCCGAGTAATCTTCGGTAAATTTTTGTATCTCGTCCCTGCTTTGTGCCTCTGAAAAGTAAATATCATAGTCGTAGGTCATGATGGTATCAAATTGATCATCAACAATATTGCTTATGGAGTCACTGATCCCCAGAGCGGCCAAAACCAGTGCCGCACATCCTGCCACGCCCAGCACGGTCATCAAAAGCCTCTTTCTATAACGCAATATATTACGGATTGATACCTTATGCAAGAAACTTATTTTGTTCCAAATAAACTGCACGCGTTCTAAAATGACACGCCTGCCGGACTTTGGAGCCTTCGGGCGGATCAGCTCCGCCGGCATTTGAGTCAGCTCACTTTTACAGGAAAGGTAGGTTACACCGGCCGAGCACAATAAGGAAGCGATCAAAGAGATGATTGCAAGCCTCATATCAAATACATATACAATCGGTGCAAAACCATATAACATACCGTAAGCCGTCCATATTGCCATTGGAAAGTACTTTGTACCCAGGAGGTATCCGAAAATGCATCCAAGCACGGAAGCACTCCCTGAATAGAAAATATATTTCCTGGTAATTGCACCATTACTGTACCCAAGAGCCTTTGACGTGCCAATTTGTGTACGTTGCTCGTCCACCATTCTTGTCATAGTAGTTGAACAAACCAACGCTGCCACCAAAAAGAAGAAAATAGGAAGGACCTTTGCAATTCCATCAACAATGGAGGAGTCATTATCAAAGCTGGCATATCCAGAATTGTAGCTTCGATCCATTACAAAGACATTTGGTTCAGAGATGTCTTTGA
This sequence comes from Bacillota bacterium, assembly GCA_023443745.1. GTDB lineage: Bacteria > Bacillota > Clostridia > DSM-8532 > DSM-8532 > DTU059. The sequence continues at coordinate 226,518 of JAEZTB010000002.1, read as the reverse complement.
TTTCCTCTTTGGCATCATCAATTTCCTTCTTGCCCTTTGCCAGTTCCTCTTCTGCTGATGCAAATGACTCATCAGCCTCTTTTTTACCATCTTCGTAATCCTTGAGGCCTTTTTCATACTCGGCTTTTCCCTCTTCTAAAGCAGTCCAGCCATCACGGATTTCCTTTTTCTTCGTATCGATTTGCTTTTTAGCGGAATCCAATTGTGCTCCAGCAGCAATCAACTCTGATTCTGAACTGCTGAATTGTTGCTCAGCCTCTTTCTTTGCTTTCACCAGTTCCTTTTGTGCGGCATCCAGCTGTATGAGATTGCTTTCCAGTGCAGCATATTGTTCAATGACACCGGTAGCTTCTATCTTAGCCAGAGCGGTCTTTGCCTGTTCCAATTGAGCACGAGTTGTAATATACTCCGGACTTTCCGGATTGCCGATCTGGGATAGCAAATTTTCCAGAGAACGGATCGTTTCAGTAAGTTCATGATACTGCTCCAATACCCCGCTGCTCTCAATCTGTTTCATGGCGGAGGTAACTGATTTAAGGTTGCTGTCGACCTCACTTTTCTGTAGCTCCAAGGTTGCAAGTGTGCTTGCTTTCTTTGTTTCATATTCAGAAAAAGATTTTTTGTATTCTGAAAGTGAATCGTTATATTCCTTTTCAGCAGAAGCAAGTTTCTTTTCACCATCACGAAGCTTTACTTCATTTTCTTGGACTTCAATTCTGGCATCCTCAAGCTTTTTCCTCGCATCTTCCAGTTCTGCCATGGCATCGGCCTTTTCAAGCAGGTATTTTTCATAACCTTCATCATAATCCTTTTGTGCTTCTGCGATCTTTTCATCGGCTTCCGATGAAATATTCTGATAGCGCAGATCAGCTCTTTTGGCCAATTCTTCTTCAAAAAAAGATTCTTTGGAAGAAATCAAGGCTTTGTATTCATCGCTGTAGACTTCACTGTTATCGGCAAGCTTTATAAAGATTTCAGTGTAGAAATCCATTGAGAATCCATCTTCAGGTATATAGACAAACGCTTTGATGGAGCCGCCGGCTATCTTAGTGATTCCGCGCTCATGACTGATATAATTGACGGAATCAGCAAGGCCAACAATGTTATATTCCTCATATGCAAGATTGCCGATCGTATCCTCGTCATTGGACGACGATACACGAATCGTAGATCCGATATCATCTTTCGAAAAGTACCGGGAATCTACTATGCACTCACTATTTGCCTCAGCCATTCTGCCTGAGACAATATTGAGCTTATTTACGGAATCCGTTATGGAATGAGCTCTTAAAACAATCTCTTTTTTCGAACCATGATCAGCAATGAAATCCACCGATACGGCACCTTTTGCTACGGTGCCGTCCTGACTTGAAAAGTATTCGACATCTTCCTTTGTCAATCCCAAGGTGGAAATCAAGCGGTAGTCATACATTTGATATTTTGCAACATAGTTGTTAAAGGTTTCTACCATAGCGCTTTTTGTAATCCTTAAGCCAGAGAAGAAGCCTGTGCCAAGTGCGATAATAACAAGAATGGCAATGTATCTTTCCAATGTAAGTTTGATTTCACGACTGTTGTTTTTATGCCACGCTGAGCTGTGCTTCATTACCATTCAATCTCCTCAATAGGTGTGACTTTTTCATTCTTTTCAACTGAAACGATGGTTCCGCTTTTCATTCGGATGATTCTGTCAGCCATCTCTGTAAGTGCGGAATTATGTGTGACTATGACAACAGTCATGCCATTCCTGCGGCTTTGATCCTGCAGCAGCTGCAATATTTGCCTGCCGGTCTGGTAGTCCAAAGCTCCGGTTGGTTCATCACAAAGCAGTAATTTCGGATTTTTTGCTAAAGCCCTCGCAATGGCTACACGCTGCTGTTCACCGCCTGAAAGCTGTGCAGGAAAATTATCAAGCCGATCACCCAGACCGACATCTTGAAGCACCTGATCCGCAGGTGAGGGATCTTTTATCATCTGAGTAACGATTTCCACATTCTCAAGTGCTGTAAGATTGGGCATAAGATTATAAAATTGAAACACGAAGCCAATATCCTCACGACGAAACGCCGTCAATTGATGCTTATTATGGGTGGAAATCTCCTTATCGCCTATCCGTATTTCACCGGAGGTCGGAGTATCCATGCCTCCCAGGATATTCAACAGTGTTGTTTTTCCGGCTCCAGATTGTCCGACAATGACACATATTTCTCCTTCTTCTATTTCAAAAGATGCGCTATGCAAAGCTGTAATCTTAACGTCCCCGGAACGATATACTTTATCTACATTTTCAAAGTTAACAAATGTACTCATGCTGCCTCCATATTTGACAAGTGTTGAAATTTGCACTAGAATTAAGTTTAGCATAAATATAATCAATATCAAATATACAGCTTTTTTTCGAAATGAATGAATTTCAACAGAACAAAAGCTGTTTGTCTAAACGAATAGGTGATTTTTAATGAAATCAAAAGGGTGCGAGAACCGGAGTGTAAAAAATACAAAGAAGAGGTTAAGAGAAGGTCTTATCACTTTACTTCGAGAAAAACCTGCATCTGAAATTACTGTACAAGAGTTGTGCAGTCTTGTGGATATTAATCGGGGTACTTTTTATTATCATTACGCTGATATTTTTGATATGATAAAAAAGCTTGAAGAAAACTTTTTTACTGAATTCAATTACATCATCAATGATATGAAAGTCTCTGTTCTACCAGATGAAGAAGCTTCTAATATTCTCACAAATGTATTCTCCTTTTTCAACGAAAATGCCGTAATATGCGAAATTATGCTTGGACATAATGGTGATATGGCCTTTATTCAGCGCTTGAAAAAGCTTGTCGAGGAGAAATGCTCAGACGCATGGAAAGAAGCCGGCTCGCTCATGGGATCAGCCGAATACGAGTTATTCAATTCATTTATTATCAACGGTTATATTGGCTTACTTGAAACATGGCTAAAAACCGGTCGAAAGCAGCCACCGGAAGAAATGGCTCATTTTGTGGCAAAAATTATTATTCCTGCGGCGGTCCATTCCTTAGCACTCAAAAGTTTCTCACCTGAAAAAAGTAAGTAAGTGAAGGAGTAACGAATTGGTATCAATACTGGAAAAGATAAAAGAAGTCATATTTTCAATCATTCCAATTTTTGTAATTACCATCATTTTATCTTTTACGCTAACCCCTCTGGAGACACCTATTATTCTTAAATTTATTGTAGGCACGCTCTTGATGGTTATAGGCATGCCACTCTTTCTATTAGGAATTGATATCTCAATAACTCCGATAGGTGAACAAATTAGTGGAGTACTCGTAAAATCGAATAAGCTCTGGCTTATTTTGCTGGGTGGTGTTTTTTTTGGTTTCATTGTGACTGTGGCCGAACCCGATTTGCATATTTTAGCGGGTCAGGTAACAGCGGTGACAAGTGGTCGGTTCCAATCAGATCTTATGGTTTTGCTAGTTTCTCTTGGAGTTGGAGTTATGGTCTCATTTGGAACATACAGAATATTAAAGAATCTTCGATTGAATCGCTTTATGATGGTTGTTTATATGATCATTCTAGGACTTGGCATTTTCACACAGCCTGATTTCCTTGCCATTGCCTTTGATGCTTCCGGAAATACCACCGGTTCTGTTTCCGTACCGTTTATACTTGCTCTTGCAGTGGGTATATCTGGAATGACACGCAGTCAAGAAAAAGAAGAGAACGATGGGTTTGGTATGCTGGGTATTGCATCAACCGGTGCTATTATTGCTGTTATGATTCAGGGGATTCTTACCGGATCAGGTCCCTTGGCCGGAAAATTGCCGGTGTCGGAAATAGTTGACAAAAGCGTGATGATTGATGTTTTTACGAGTATTCCCCAGTATGCGCTAGAGACACTTTTAGCCATATTGCCTATTCTAATTATCTATATCATCATCGAATTAATATGGATAAGACAACCGTTTAACAAGCTGAAAAGGATTTTTATTGGCTGCATATACACATATGTGGGTTTAATCCTGTTTCTAACCGGTATCAATACCGGATTCATTGAAGCAAGCCGTCAGGTGGGCTATCAGTTGGCAGCTTTTGAGCAGCCCTGGCTGTTGGTGGTTGTTGGCATGGTGTTTGGAATAATTACTATTCCCGCAGAACCGTCCGTGCATGTCCTTACACGTCAGATTGAAGATGAAACGGTTGGATCCATCAAAGCCCTTACAGTCATGCTAACACTTTGTTTAGGTGTTGGAGCGGCAGTGGGCTTCTCCATGCTTCGGATAGTGATACCAGAGCTTCAACTGTGGCATATCTTGCTTCCAGGTATGGTTATCGCAATTATGTTGTCTTTCATTGTCCCTGATATTTTTGTCGGAATTGCCTATGATTCCGGAGGTGTTGCGGCAGGAACCATGACATCGGCTTTTATACTGCCTTTTGCAATGGGGGCCGCAGAGTATATTCCCGGTGCAAATGTTGTACAGGATGGGTTTGGTGTTATTGCATTAGTCGCTATGACACCGTTGATCGCTCTGCAATTATTGGGATTGATTTATAAAATGAAGTCGCGTCCGCTGATGGCAGAAACCATGGACGATGAGGTGGAGGAAATTTTAAATGTTGAATCATGGACAGTTGAATGATATATCCTATAGTCTGTTGACCATTATTGTAAACCGCGGAAAAGCAAGCAAGATACTGGAATTCGCACGAGAAAAGGGCGCAAGAGATGTAAGTTGTTTTTTGGGAAAAGGTACGATGAAGAGCAATTTGCTGCAGCTCATTGAAATGAACGAAGTCGCTAAAGAGATTCTTTTGATTGTTGTGCCTTCTGCCAGGGAAGCCGAAATTCTGGACCAGCTAAACATAAAATTTCATTTTGACCGGCCCCATCATGGAATAGCTTTTACCATGCCCCTTGCCGGTGTGCTAAAAATGAAAAGGGACAATGCAATAAAATGGAGCAACAGTCATTTACCTAAAAATAATGAAAGTGAGTATACCGTTTTATTCCTTATTGTAGACAAAGGCAAGGCAGAGAGAGTAATTCAAATCAGCCAGGATGCAGGCTACTATGGGGGCACCATCATAAAAGCCCGTGGATCTGCAAGCAAGCTCAATATTGTATTGGATATGATCGTGGAACCGGAGAAGGAAGCAGTGTTAATGTTAATGGAAAGTAATCGTGCAAATCAGTTGGCTGTCCTCCTAAACAAGCAGCTACAACTCAACCAGGCGAATAAAGGGCTTTTGATCAAGATTGGTGTTGGCAAAACCGTTGGTTTGTTCCGGGATGCCGGCAACAGGTAGGAGGTTGTTATATGGATAATTTTATGATGATAGCAATTGTACCGCTGGGATATGCTGAAAAGGTGATTGAGTCGGCACATGAAGCTGGAGCCACCGGAGCCACTATTTTCCGTGCTCGGGGGTTGGGTCAATCTGCCAAAGAAGGCTTGTTTAGCTTTAAAGTTGAACCGGAAGAGGATGTAGTGATGATTACTGCGACCCAGGAGGTTATTGATGCTATTTGCAGCAGGATTCACGATGAATTTATACAGAACTGCAAACGCAGCGGCTCCATTTATATCTTGCCGGTTCAGTGTGTTGAAGATGATGTGCAGGCTGAATAACGGCCTGAAGGAGGAGGTCTCTCGGCGGTCATTTGCCTGAATCTGAACAGTCTACTGTTGTTGATTTTTTAAATCAGCCTTCTTGATTCCCTTGAAAAATAAGCACAATAAAATAGGAAAGTGAAAAATATCATTCAACGACAATGTGGTAATATTTTTTCATATTAATTTTGAAAAAGCAGGTGTTCACATTGGTCTTGTATTTCTTATACATCAATGGCTGTTTAAGATGATATTGTAAAATAATACAATTACTTATATACTACATTCAGTGACATATAGTTATAAAATTGGGTTGTCCAGCATGGGAAGCGGTAGGCAATAGAAAACCTTTTGGAAGGAAATATTTCATGAAAACCAAAAAAGTTTTTCTTTCAATTATAATTGTAGGATTGTTAATAGGTTTTACACTAACATTTCACAGAACAGTTAACACAAGTGATGGATGGCAAATGGCCCTTCCTAACGAAGTTGGTATGGATGAGGCTATTTTGAAAGATATGGTTAACAAAATGCATAATGGAGAATTTGGAAAATTCGATGCTTTAGTTATCGTGAAGGATGGTAAAATTATTCTTGATGAGTATGAAAACGGCTATAATTCTAAAAAAGTGCATGAAATAGCATCAATAACAAAAAGTATTACTTCTTTACTTATAGGAATGGCAAAGGATAAGGGTGAGATAAAAAGTGAAGAGGAAAAAATTATTAATTATTTTAACGGGTATAAAATACAAAATCTAGATGAGAGAAAAAAAGCTATAACGATTAAAGATATTTTAACTATGAGAAGTGGTTTTAACTGGAATGAATGGACAACACCTATGGATAAAAATAATCCATTAATGAAAATGTACAATAATTCTAGCTGGATTAAAACTTCTATTAATGCAAATATGGCTTATGATCCTGGTACAGTCTTTCAATATAATAGTGGAGGGGTTATTCTGCTGGATCATATCATTAACAGCAGTACAGGTATGAGTTCCACTAAATATGCGCAGAAGTATCTTTTTGAGCCACTAGGCATTAAAGAGTATTTTTGGAGTAAAGAAATCATGTTTTTTGGGGGAACAACGAATACCGGCGGGGGATTAAATCTTAGACCTAGGGATTTGGCTAAGATTGGACAAATGGTTCTCAACAAGGGAAAGTGGAATGGCAAACAAATTGTTTCCGAAGAATGGTTAAATGAATCATTCAAACAGCATGTTGAACTTGTGAATTTGGGAATTATGAGATCAGGTTATGGATATTTATGGTACATATTCCCTGAGAATATGAATACTTGGGGAGATAATAGCATTTATGCTTGTTGCGGCGCAGGAGGTCAATACATGTTTATAATTCCAAAATATAATACAATAGTTGTAACCACAGCAAATGAATTTGATGATCATTCTGCAATACTAAATGGAGCTACAGAAATTTTATACAACTATATTTTAAAGTCAATAAAAGCTCGATAAATAAACGTTATTCTACAATTGCTACTTGAATTTTAAATAAGATTTGGAAGGTGCTTTATGAGAAAATGTTTCGTATTAATAGCATTAATAAATATAGTTGTTGGTATTATTGCTTTTATCTTTTTTGTAGTTTTAGGAGGATTTGATTTGTATTTGGGTAAAGGTTCACCCATATGGCTTTGTTGGATACCTTCGGTGTTTTTTGTAGGTAGTGCAGCTAATTTTATTTCTGTTTATATGAATTTTAAAGTATTTAGGGAAAATAGAGCGAATACTATCGACTAATTACAAGTAGTCTATTTGAATTTCGGGGATTTTAACTCCGAGGAACAAAACATACATACAAGGGCTGGGTGATGCTGTGAGTTGTTATTTTGTTGCTCAAATTCAGATTCAAGATATGGTCGAGTATCAAAAGTATTTAGATGGCGTTAATGAAGTTTTTTCTAAGTATAATGGTAAATACCTGGCTGTTGACGGAAGTCCGTCAGTTCTTGAAGGGGAGTGGTCATACAGCAGGATGGTCATTATACAGTTCCCAAACGAAGAGGAGTTAAGACGCTGGTATTGTTCCAGTGAATACCAGACGATAGCTAAATACCGTCTTAATGCTGCAAAATGTGATTCTCTTTTAGTTAAAGGGATTGATTGATGTTTGTATCAAATACATCATTTCAGAGGGAGATAATGTATGATAAGAAAAGCAGCGGGATTTTACTCCATCATAATTGGAATATCTGTGTTAGGGATGTGGAGTGCCACTCTGTTGACAGGTGGTATATCGGAGGGACCGATTGAAATAGCATTTCATCTTGCATCTGAATTCTTAATGGCTATTCTACTGTTAATAAGCGGCATTGCATTGCTTAGAGGTAAAAGGTATGGTGAAAAAATCTTCTTGGTTTCTAATGGATTGCTGATTTACTCTGTTTTGAATGCAGCAGGTTATTTCTGGCAAAGAAATGATTTTATTATGCCGTGTTTTTTTATGCTCCTCTTTATTATATCAACGATATTTATAATTAGGGTGGTACAAAAACCATTGGATAAGTGAAGTTCCCACCTTGCCTGCTTTTTGTAAGTATCCAAAGGGTCAAATAGGTACTGAGACCATGCTTATGATTAAATCCAGTTCCTTCGAGGTAAGCTTAACGACATCATATTTACAATCATGAAGACACCAGTCTATGACACAACCGCGAACGAATTTAATCAGTAACTCGGCCACATATTCCGGATCATATCCCTCTTTGAGTAAACCGGCATCAGCAGCTCGACGGGTGTGGTGTAAAACCGCGCGATAATATTTTCTCTGGGGGTTTGCTGCCGAGTGATTTAAATCTGACAGAATGTTTTTATAGTATTCAGTGATGAGCGGGCCCGCTTCCTTGACAATAAAGCCGGTCTGCACCATAAGCACCTCTTTAATGGCAACGAGAGGCGGATCATCGTTATGAGGCAATTGATCCTCCAATGTGGCATCAAAGAGCAGAAATGCGTTGTGTAGCAGCTCCTGCCGCGAGCCGAAATGGTGATAAAATGCGCCGATGGACACACCTGCCTCTGAACAGATGTCCCGTACCGTCACTTTTTCCAGTGTTCTATCTTTCGCCAACCGTATAGCAGCCTGTATGAGGCTTGCCTGTGTACGTGTTGAGCGCTCTCTGTTGGTTTCCGCCATCTCAATTATGCTCCTATCAGCTAGTGGGTGATTTCTTCCTGATACAGTATTAATACGAAGTATCAATGCCCTCGGGAACCCGTTCGAAATTTTAATTTCTCTTATGGGTCGAGGCTTGTTGTTCGTTCTTTAAGGAACGAACTCTGGTAACGGGTGAGGTTATTATATCATATACCCCATATCATGTTAAAAGGTCTTTTAATGAGTCATATCATATATAAAAGAATTTAGAAAAATTCTGATTGATAAATTTTTGTCATTGTGCTACAGTAAAAATAGAACAATGTTCGGTTTATCAATTTACTCAGAGACAACAGAATATTCGATGAGAGGGGAGAATCAATTGTGAAAACAGATCAAATGATTCAATCACTTGTGGACAGCTACGGTAATTGGTTTACGAAGGCCAATCATGAAAACCGTGCAGGCGGCACAGGCCGAATGACCCAGGAGCTTTATCCTTACAGCGCGATGTTCTCACCGATTCATGTTAACCGCACAACCATCAGGAACAGGCTTGTAATGGCTCCTATGGGAAACATTGATATGTGTGAGGAAACAGGTCGGCCCAATGACAAAATGCTGCAGTATTTCTACGAAAGGGCAAAAGGCGGCGTTGGCCTTATCACCACGGGACTCATACCCATCAGTCACGGAATCGATCATTCCGTTACTGAAATGGGCAAGCTCTCATACTTTCCACGAATAGACCGCAGCCGTACTGTATTCAGCGGCTGGCGTGATTTAGCTCAAGGTATACACAGCTTCGGCGCTAAAATATTCGTACAACTGACACCCGGTCTGGGCCGTGTCGGTAATCCCCAATGTCTGGTTAATGAGTTAAAGTTCCCGGTATCAGCATCTTTTAACCCCAATTTCTATATTCCTCAGATTCCTTGCTTGAGACTATCAGACGGCAAGCTTAAGAAAATTATCAAAAATGCTGGACAGGCGGGAGCAGACGCAATGGCTGCCGGTCTTGACGGCGTATACCTGCATGGCCATGAAGGCTATCTTCTGGAGCAGCTTACCAACCCTGCCTTTAACCGCCGCAAGCTTGGTCGGTATGCCGACTGGCAACGGTTTGGCATCGATTTGATCCGTGAGCTGCGCAGACGTGTAGGACCCCATTATCCCATCATGTACCGGATAGACCTATCCCTGGCTTTGAACGAAACCTACGGTGAGGAAGGGATGAGTAACTCTGCTCTTAAGAAGTTCAAAAATGGCCGCAGCATCGAAGAAACATTGAATTATATGGAGAACCTGGTCAAAGCCGGTGTGGATATGTTTGATGTGGACTTGGGCTGTTACGACAACTGGTGGCTGCCCCACCCACCTTCAGGCATGCCGGCCGGATGCTTCCTTGATGTTTCACGGTTGGTGAAGGATAGATTCCGTGAAAAGGGCATACGGTCCAACGCCGGTATGGAAGTACCCATTGTTGCAGTGGGCAAGCTGGGATATCCGGATTTGGCAGAAAAGGCGCTTAGAGACGGTTACAGCGATATGATCATGCTGGGAAGGCCCCTGCTTGCTGATCCAGAATGGCCTAATAAAGCTTATTCCGGCAGAGTGAGCGAGATTACACCCTGTATCGGATGTCAGGAGGGCTGCATCAACGAATTTGTGGAAGGTGGTCACCCACAATGTGCCGTCAATCCACGTACATCGTTTGAGCATCTCTATCCCGAGATTCCTGCTAAGCCGGAGCGAGTGAAGAAAATTGCAGTTGTCGGCGCCGGTCCTGCAGGTGCTACGTTTGCCATAACCGCTGCAAAGCGCGGACATAAGGTGGAGTTATTCGAAAAGGGCGATAAAATTGGTGGAAGGACTATAGCAGGCGGTATCCCAAAAGTCAAATATGATATTGAAAACTATCGGCAATTCCTTGAAAATTTGCTCGCCGAAACGGCTAAAACATTCGATCTCACAGTACATATGAACTCAAAGACATCAGTGGATGACCTTGCAAAGGATTCCTATGACAGTATTGTTTTTGCTATTGGCACAGAGGATAAAAACCCGCCAATTCCAGGCTTGGGTAAAGTAAAAACCGTACAAGCCACACAACTCTTGTTGAACCCGGAGCTTTTGGGCGATGCAAAATCCGTTGTTGTGGTAGGCGGCGGTGCAGTAGGTTGTGAAACGGCTTATTGGCTAAGCTATGAGTGCGGACATGATGTTAAGGTGGTAGAGATGCTGCCCTATTTCATGGAAGGCGCTTGTACTGCGAACCGCGGACATCTTATCTATTACCTTAAGAAAGCAGGCGTGGAGCTTCTGAATTGTGCAAAGGTCAAATCCTTTAGCGAAAACGGTGTGCTGCTCTCTCGGAACGTTTCAAAAGGCGTGCCTGATCCCTATAACACATGGCAGCCCATTCTTCCCAAAAACATTGAGAATCCCCTTGCTGTTAAAATGGGCAAAGAGGAGAAAGAAGTTGTATTGCCTGCTGATCTTGTGGTCATGGCAACGGGCGGCCGTCCTGATGATTCGATGTTTTTTGAAGCACAACGCCAGAGGATTGCACCCGAGCTGTATAACATAGGCGACAGTTTTGCAGGAGGCAGAATACTTGAGGCTACACGTGCTGCTTATGCTCTCGCCATAAAGCTGTAAAGGAGGAATGGCAATGCCGGCAAAAATGATACTGACACCTGACCAGCAGGCCATGCTTGACGGTAAAAAGGGTGAAGTTATGGCTAAGGTCATGAAAACCCTCGTGATGTACGGAGAGACCTTTGGTGCAGAGTGCATGATACCCGTTACAAGTCAATATGGGCATCTTGTAACAAGCTTCGGCCTTTCGGTCATGAAGCCCGTATACGCGCTTATTGATCAGCTTATTGAGGCTGGAACCCTTTCCAGCCAGCCGTTCAGCGTTGACCCTCGTCCATTGGACAGCCATGTACCGGCTAACGTCCTGCAAAAGCTGTTTTTTAAGGTGATGTATTCCAAGCAGGCAGACTACGAAGAACAGCTTAAAAAAATGGGACTTTTGAACGAGGACGCCTTTACCTGCACATGTTATATGGATCAGGTAGGCAACATACCGAAAAAGGGTGATATTCTGAGTTGGGCCGAAAGCAGTGCCGTTGTGTATGCCAATAGCGTACTGGGAGCACGGTGTAACCGTAATTCGGGCATTATTGAGCTTTTCGGCAGTATAGCAGGCTGCGTTCCTTATTTCGGCCTTTTAACCGATGATGGACGCCGGGCGACCTGGGTAGTGGATATACAAACTGACAAAATACCCGAGGCCCAGGTGCTTGGTAGTGCCATAGGCATGAAGGTGATGGAAGCGGTTCCCTACATAAGGGGCTTAACAAAGTTTTTAGGCACAGAACTGAATGACAAAACCAGGGCTTATCTAAAGGATATGGGAGCAGCTACTGCTTCCAATGGTGCGGTGGGGCTGTACCATATAGACGGACTGACTCCTGAAGCCGTTGAACTGGGTGAAAAACTTATTGCCCCTGATGCTAAAGCTTATGTGATAGACGATGCAGAGCTGGCAAGGGTCAAGGCGAGCTATCCTTGTATATGGAAAGAACCCACAGCCGTTCCCAAGCTTTGTTTTGTGGGATGCCCCCACCTTTCGCTCTCTCAATTGATCGATTGGACACATCGGCTTGAAGACGGTTTGCTGCAAGCCAAAAAAGAGAAGGTGGTTATCCCGACGGTTTTCACATCCTCTTCTGCCGTGCTTAAAGCCTTTGGAGAAACCGGGGAAGCAGAAAAGCTCAAGAGAATGGGTGTTATCACCTCTCCCATTTGCCCTCTTATGTACATGAATAACCCGCTCTGCGGCAAGATGCCCGTCATCACCAACTCCAATAAACTCAGAACCTATACATCCTGCCGCTATCATACGGATGATGAGATACTTGATATGCTCACGAAAGGGGGCAAATAAGATGAGAGTATTCAAAGGCCGTCCTGTAGTCCCAGGCAAAGCAAGGGCTGAGGCCATTGTTTCAACGGTTGGATTCAACACTCTGGCAAGCTTCCAAAAAAGTCTCATGTTTGGAGATAAAAAGGCAACCTGTTCAGATCAGAATAATGCCGATATCTATGGCAAGCCCATGTGTGGCAAGGCCCTGTGCCTGCCACAGACCATCGGGTCAACCACCGGGGGCATGGTGCTTTATTGTGCTGCTGCTCTTGGCAGACAGCCCGCATGCCTTTTGTTTTCCAAGCCCATTGATTCTCTTGCTGCCGCAGGTGCCATACTTGCTGATGTCTGGACTGAAGTTGATATGCCAACCGTAGACAGTCTGGGAGATGATTTTCTTGAGTATGTTAAGACAGGTATGACCGTGTTGGTGCAGGAAGATGGCACCGTAACAGTCGAATAATGCACCACAATCCTCGATCCAATATAGAGGCGCGCTGCCTGTGGCAGCGCGCCCCATTTGACTCTTGTCTATGATCGGGGAGGATTTAATCGCCAATCTCATAAATAAATTGATGAAGCAATTTCTTGTTAGCCTTGATATCCGGCACAAGAACATACATGCCCTTGATTTTCTTGCTTTTGAAGTGTCCGTCGGCAGGAAGACGCAATTGTTCTATCCCTTCAGCATTGTACTGCGCTACTTCCATGACAAGCTTCATAATATCCGTCTTTGATAAGCTTGTTTCAACATAGGGCAGCAATTCGGAAACAGTCCCAGGAAGCTTGGTGATTCCCTGGGATTTAATTTTCTTATACAGTGTATCCAAGACGTACCGTTGCCTTTGTGTCCTTTCAAAATCAGCATCACCAACATATCTGATCCTGGAATAGTCCACAACCTGTCCGCCGTTCAGAATTTGAAGACCGGGCTGTGATACTCCCTCGATCTCTGGAATCTCGTAATCCTTAACATTAATTTCAAGGCCGCCTACTTTATCAACCATTTTTTCGAGACCGATAAAATCAACTGCAACATAATCTCGTATATCAAGTCCGAAATTAGAATTAATTGTCTTTATGGCGAGGGGGGCACCCCCGAAAGAATATGCAGCATTGATTCTGTTGGATTCATTTCCCGGTATTGGAACATACATATCACGCATCAGAGAGGTGAGCTTGATCATCCTGTTCTTTCCATCAAGAGAAGCAATCATAATGGTATCAGACCTTGATACATCGTCAGGATTTCTCCTGTCAAGTCCGTACAGTACGATATTCGTTACACTGGGTGTGACCGTTATGACCGTATTGGAATCACCGGTGGCCTGTGTAGGTGTAGGCATAGGAGTGATTCCGAGCTCCTCATCGTTTTTAGGCAGATCTTTGTAATTGATATTTTCCAAAAGAAAGTTAACATAAATAAATGCACCAAGGATAAGTGCCAAAACAGTTGAGATGGATACAACCAATATGATTTTTATAGCTTTATGTTTTTTCAAGTCTGTACTCCTGGTTTTATATTCTGATACTTAATAATACGCCGCTTTCTTCTTTTAGTTGCATAAAAGCAGCCCAGTATCTATGATTTCAGCAGTACAGATAATTCATACATTTTTTTCAACATCGCTTCCATTTAGATCCATAAGCCTAGCTGAATTTATCGATTTTACCCTTTATTTCCAGCATTTTTAAATCAGTATTTGCAATGACATCTGCACATTCTTTTAGGTCATTGACAATTTCCTCTGTATCCGTTGCATTATTCTTATACTTTAAGCGATGCTCCAGGCTTGCCCAAAAATTCATTGCGACAGTACGGATTTGAATCTCAACGCGTATGTGCTGTTTGCTATCGGAAAAAAATACCGGAACTTCCACAATCATGTGATAGCTTCTATATCCGTTTGGCTTTGGGTTTTTAATATAATCCCTAATTTCGATAACGGCTATATCATCCTGCTTTGCAATCATATCCGAGATTTTGTAAATATCATCAATAAACGAACAAATGACACGTACACCGGCAATATCATTCAAATCAGCAATTGTTTCAAAAGTAATGGGTTTACCCAGCTTCTTTAGTTTTTGCGCAATACTAATGGGCTTTTTTATTCTTGACTGAATTGAATCAATGGGATTGCCTTTATCGCCTAAAGAAAGCTCATCGTTCAGTATCTCAAGCTTTGTTTTTACTTCGCGAATGGCAGAGTTATATTTCATCATAAGCTCATTATAATTCATCATATAGTCAAACATTTGCTCGGGCTCTTCAGGAAAAATCTCCCTAAAGAAATCTATTCTTTCATTTTTCTCCAGCATTATCTTTATCAACATCCTCTCAACCTATAAACTTTATTCTAGACTATTAGTCCTTTTATTACATGATATCACAATTTGTTTGAATGGTTGAATTTTGAATCCTTATCAATTATGTAAATTGATTGTAAAGTGAGTATGAACAATAACCCATTCTTTTATATGATCAAAGAGTCTGGTTTTAATAAAGAGACCAATCAATTGGATTTGTCGGTTCACCTGGTTGTGGAAAAAACTAAACATGTAGAAAAATAATAATTACCGGGGTTTTTGGTGGCTCAAATTCTGATGTCCGTTGCCATATGAGTCAAATGTAATAGAAAAGTGGCCCTATTGACAATAGGAAAAAGCCAAAGCATAATTTCAGGTAACCAGAAGGTTACTAAATTTGCGAGACAGGTAGAAACACTGTATATCAAGTTAAAACCGCAGGGTGAAAGGAAGTATAAGATGAATTATGATGTGATTGTGGTCGGCGGGGGGATTTCCGGTGTAATGGCAGCCATTACTGCCGCAAGAAATGGTGCCAGAACATTGGTAATGGAGCAATACGGCTTTCTGGGAGGTATGTTGACGGCAGCTGGTGTTGGGCCAATGATGACTTTCCATGTGGAAGACCGCCAGGTAGTGAAGGGAACAACAGGCGAGCTGATTGAAAGAATGATGAAAAAGGGAAAGTCCCCAGGCCATGTGTTCGATTCCATCGGCTATACATACACGGTTACTCCCTTTGATGCTGAAGCTATGAAGCATGAACTGGAGCTTATGCTTCTGGAAAGCGGTGCTGTGGTCCTTTACCATACCATGCTTTCGGATGTCAAAGTAAAAGAGGGTGTGATCACCGGGATAACCGTCACCAACAAAGCAGGTATCAGCGAGATGAATGCAAAGGTTTTTATTGACGCTACAGGGGACGGGGACCTTTCTGCCTGGTCAGGTGTGGAATTTACCAAGGGCAGACTGTCCGATGGTGCGGCTCAGCCCATGACCATGAATATGAAAATGAACAACGTGGATACGGAAGCCATTAAGGACTATGTGAAGGAGAATCCTGATGAATTCCCGTACCTTAAGGGGAAGACATGGATGGTGGATAAGGCTTCCAAGCTATCCATCAGCGGCTTTGCAAGAACAGCGGAGAAGGGGCTGAAGGATAAATCACTCCGGTTCGATAATGAGGGACTGTTATTCTTTGAAACCAACAATCCCGGTGAAGTCATTATCAATACCACCAGGATTCGCGGACTGGATGCGACGAATCCCTGGGATCTTACAAGGGCGGAAATTGAAGGAAGAAGACAGGTGCGGAATCTGGAGCAGTTTTTCAGGGAACATGTCAGGGGATTTGAGAACGCGGTGCTGCTGGGTTCAGGTCCTGCCATCGGTGTAAGAGGGTCACGCCAGATAAAAGGCATCTATACGTTGACCCTTGAAGACCTGAACAGCTCGAAGAAATTTCCGGATGTTATCGCGCATGCCGGGTATCCCATTGATGTGCACAGCCCCGATGGCAAGGAAGTTATCAGGGAAGAAGATAATATCGCCTGGGGGTCAATGTACAGTGTGCCCTACAGATGCCTTGTCAATCACAGAATCACCAATCTGGTAACGGTGGGCAGATGTATTTCAGCAACATTTGAAGCTCAGGGTGCCATCAGGACAACTCCTATTGCGGGAGCTATCGGTCAAGCCGGTGGTGCCGGTGCTTACCTGGCATCTAAATTCGGGCAAAAAGCCAGTGAGGTGGATATCTCTAAGGTCCAGGAGATTTTAATGTCAGAAGGAGCCTATCTAATACTATAAGGTGGCATAGCTTTATGATTTTCTACTTATGCATCAATTTCTACAACGTCTAAAACACTGTTTATCAGAGGAATACAGAGTTTGTCTTGATTAAGTATAGAATAATGAGCAGTATAAGAAATTGCTTTATATACTTGGAATAACGAAGCATGGTAACATGGCCTCACAACAAAAATTCATGAATTGGAGGAATACAAAGTGATGAAAAAACTACTTGCCGGAATCATTGCTGTTACCATGTGCGCCTCATTAATTGCGGGCTGCGGACAAAGCGCTTCAAAGAATGATCCGTCTCCGACGCCTTCCCAGTCGTCTTCCGCGATTCCGACGGAAACGGCATCCCCTGAACCAGATAACAAATACGGCGACGTCGGCGGACTTAAGCTACCTGTGGTCGACAAGCCGGTAACTGTAACATGGATGCTTCAAAGCACCGTACAGGGACTGAATGATAAGGACGTCATTAAAGAAATCGGTGCCAGAACAGGCGTCAACGTAGACATCCAAAGCTATCCGGCTGCAAGCTACGAGGATAAGCTGAAGGTCACTCTGTCGTCCGGAAGCCTGCCCGATATTATCACCGGAGGAACCTTGGCTGAAATCAACAGGCTTGGTACCCAAGGAGCCTTTGTTGCCATCAACAAATACTTGGACAAGCTTCCGAATTTTAAGGCTCTTTATGTTGACAATCCGGAGAATAGCTGGGTTATGTATTCCAATTCCGACGATCAGGGCAATGTTTACACCTGGCCTATCTATGGTCTGAACAGAGACGTTAACCACGGCTACATGTACAGAAAAGATATATTCGACAAGCACAATATCAAGGAATGGACCAATACCGAAGAGTTCTACCAGGCTTTGAAAAAACTGAAGGAAATCTACCCTGATTCCATACCTTACGTTTCCAAAACAAAGGATCAAATTTTCAAGGATTGGGCATATGGCTGGGGAATGGGCAACGATTACCTGATCTTCCCCGCTTATTATGACGAAACGGCAAAGGTGTGGAAGAATGCTCTTGTCCAGCCTGAATTCAAAGACATGCTCGATTTTATGAAGAAGCTATATAATGAAGACTTGCTGGATCCCGAATTCATAACCGATACTCCCGCGTCCTGGACCGCAAAGATGACGGAGAAGGAGAAATCCTTTGTAACCTTTGACTGGATCGGTAGGCTTGATATGTTCGCCGAGCAGGTTAAGGACACCATTCCCGAGTATAATTTGCGATACGGAAATCCTGTGGGCCCTACCGGAAATGTTAGATCACTTCCAAAGATCTTGAACTTTGGAACAGCAATCGCCGCTCAGGGCAAAAATTCTGAAGCCGCTTTGAAAATGCTGGATTATCTGACCAGTCCATCCGGCGGCGAGCTGATTACATTGGGTATCGAGGGCAAGCATTATACCCTTGGTGCCGACGGCAAGGTTACATACCCGAACATCACCGATGTTGAAAAAATTGAGATCACAACGCTGGAAGACAGATTCGGCGCATGGGTTGAAGGAATGTATCTGAGAGTTGATCCCAGAAGCGCTTATTTCAACTATACCGAAAAAGAGCAGGAAGCTCAGGACAAGATCAACACAGGCAAGAGGTACGAGGCTCTTGATCCGAATCTGAAATACACTGACGAAGAGACATCTACCATCGCGGAGCTCACCCAGTCCTTTAAGAAGTCAGGATACGAGTTTGCCGTACAGTATATACTTGATAAAAGTTACGGCGACAAGCAATGGAATGAATGGCTCGCCAAGGCTGAAAAGCTTGGGTCTTCAAAGCTGGAAGAGACGTATAATGCGGCTCAGAAAAGATATGATGCGAGATAAGGCGGGATAAAGGATCCTATGATCAAGGTGGGAGAACAGCCGCAAGGCTTTTCTCCCGCAATCTTAAAAGACGACGCGCATCATTTGGGAGTTGCATAAGGAGGCTCAAGATATGGAATCCACCCCCATTCACGCTTTATCAGAAAACAAAAATAAGGAATCCAGACCGGGCAGGGCATGGAAGCATATAAAAAAAGACAGACAGCTTTTGATCTTATTATTGCCGTGCGTTTTGTTTTACGCCATATTCCGCTACGGACCCATGTTTGGATTGGTCATGGCCTTTCAGAAGTACGGAGTATTTCTGGGCTTTATGAAGAGCCCCTGGGTAGGCTTTGAGCATTTTGAGAAGTTTTTTAGCAGTCCTGACTTTTTTATTCTGTTTAAAAATACGCTGCTATTGGGACTTTATAACTTATTGTGGACATTTCCGTTCCCCATACTGTTTGCCATTTTCTTAAATGAAATAAAAAACGCGGCATTAAAGAAGGGCATTCAGACAGTAAGCTATCTGCCGTCCTTCCTTTCTATTGTTATTGTCTGCAGTATGGTGACGGATTTTCTGTCGCCGGGTCATGGCATTGTAAATACATTATTGAAAGCCATTGGGCTTCAACCACATTATTTTCTAATCGACCCGGCCTGGTTCCGAACCATTTATATAGCTTCCGAGATATGGAGTGGTATGGGTTACGGCGCCATTATATACCTTGCCGCACTTTCCGGTATAGACCCGTCATTATATGAAGCGGCCAGGGTTGACGGATGCAAAAGATTCAGATCCATATGGCACATTACGCTTCCAAGCATGATGCCGACCATTGCCACCATGTTTATATTAAAATCGGGAAACATGTTCCGCATAGGATACGAGAAGGTTTTACTGCTCTATACTCCTACAACATACAAGGTGGCCGATGTATTTTCGACCTATGTTTACAGGAAAGGCCTTCTGGAAACCAATTACAGCTATGCCGCCGCAGTTGGCCTTTTTGAGTCCCTTGTGGCGCTGATTTTGCTATTGGCTACGAATAGAATCAGTAAAAAACTAAGTGAGCAGAGTTTGTGGTAAACATAAGGAGTGACATTAATGGATAAGAAAATGACTCTTTTTGATATAGTAAATGGCTTTATTATGCTCCTTGTTGGCTTTATTCTGCTCTATCCGATTATATATATTGTTTCGGTGTCATTCAGCGATACGATTTACATCGTCCAGAACAAGGTCACTTTTTTCCCGAAGGGGTTTAATATTGAAGCCTATAAATTGATTCTAAAGAATGCCAGAATACCCCGCGCCTATTTAAACACCATGATATACACAAGCCTCGGAACCTTCATTAACGTTATGATGACTGCGGTGGGCGCCTATCCCCTTTCAAAAAAGAATTTATTTGGCCGGAAGTTTTTTATTACAGCCATCGTCATCACCATGTTCTTTAACGGCGGTATGATCCCTTCATTCATTGTGGTTCAGAAATTAGGCCTCATTGATTCAATGTGGGCGTTGGTGATACCCAATGCCATATGGACCATGGAGCTTTTGATCATGAAGAGCTTTTACGAGTCCATTTCGCCCAGCCTTTACGAGGCTGCCATCATTGATGGTGCTTCGGAATTCAGGATACTTTTCCAAATCATGATACCGTTATCGAAAGCGGCAATTGCGTCCATTGCCCTGTTTTATTTCATGGGCCATTGGAACAGCTTTTTCCTTCCGTTGATATATCTTAATGATTCGGATAAGTTCCCGCTCCAGATTGTTTTAAAGGAAATGCTGCTGGACGGCTCAGCCAAGGAAAGCAATTTGATGACGCAGGCGAAAATGACTCCGGAAGCCATGAAGAATGCTACGATTTTCTTGTCCATGGTGCCCGTGATGATGGTGTATCCTTTTGCGCAAAAGTATTTTACAAAGGGAGTCATGCTGGGATCGGTCAAGGGCTAATTCAATAAACCGGCGGCGGAGAGATTTATGAATATATTGGTTGCGATTCCAAAAGGTGCGGTAAGAGATACTTTTATGCCTCCCGAGGTAGTTGAGCGTATCCATTGCTTGGGTCATGCCATGTGGAACGAGTCGGAAGAAAATTGGACCGGTGAAGAGTTAAAAGAGAGACTTCGGGGTATTGACGTCTGCATTAGCGGTTGGGGTAGCCCGGCATTTGACAGCGAGTCCTTGCGGTATGCGGACAGATTGAAGCTGGTCGCTCATACTGGAGGCTCGGCGGCAGGCATTGTCAGCCAAGAGCTTTTTGACAGAGGGATCAGGGTTGTTATGGGCAACTGGTTTTATGCCCAATCTCTGGCTGAGGGAACCTTGGCCTATATACTCAGCGCTTTGAGAGATATTCCGTTCTATGATCGTGAAGTACATGAGGGACGCTGGAGAGCGGACGATTATTATAACGAAGGGCTTCTGGATCAGACCGTAGGGCTCATCGGGTTCGGTATGACTGCTCAGCTTCTGGTATCCATGCTAAAGCCTTTCAACGTAAAAATAAAGGTGTTTTCAGAGCACAAAGCCGATGATGTCTACAAGGAATACGGAGTTGCGCGCGCAACACTTGAGGAAGTCCTGACAACGTGCAAGATCATATCGGTGCATATGGCTCAAAGAGATGATACTTACCATATTATCGGCAGAGATATGCTGAGAATGATCCCAGGGGGAAGGATCCTTGTCAATACCGCCCGAGGAAGCCTTATTGACGAGGCAGCTTTGGCCGAGGAGCTCTCGACGGGTAGATTCAAAGCAGTACTGGACGTTTATGAAGAGGAGCCCCTTCCGGCTGAAAGCAGACTGAGGAGCCTAAATAATGTCATTTTGATTCCACATATGGGCGGACCGACTATTGACCGAAGAAAGCGCTGTACCCAGGGAATTCTGGACGATGTGGAAAGGCTTTTCAAAGGTGAAAGACTGAAATATGAAATGACATCGGAATACATTAACAGAATGACAAGGTAAGCAATCACACAAAAAGGTAACTTTATGTATTGAATTGATAACCCGCAGAAAATCAGCTACAATTAAGCTTGTCAGGAAACGCTTTTGTGGCAAGGATCAGATTCTATGCGGAAGGGTGTATGTATGCCAAAGGGTGTTTTTAATAAGTCAATGCTAAAAATCTTTATGGTCCTGTTGATTGTTATTTCTGTCATGTTCTTTTCTAACTATTATGTCTATAAAAGCTCGATGGATGCCATGTTCGAGCAAGCGGAAACAAACAACAGGCTTGTTATCAACGGCGTTATCCAGTCTTTTGAAGAATGCTTTAAGGAGATCAATGATATCATATATACTGTTGGGACCCTCCCCTACAGGGTATACGATTCGGATTGGCCTGATAACATTAACATGAATTCTGCCTATCTTTTAATAAAAAATGTCAATCAACTGATATCGCAGGATTATATCCATGACTTTATTATTTTTTCAAGAAACTCCGACCTGGCTCTGACTATCAGCGGTACAGAAAGCTTCCAAAGGGTTTTTTCCAAGAAATATAAAAGCGACAAATTTGCTCCCGAGTATTGGAGAAATTATGCGGTTACAAGCCATCCCATGAAGATCATCCCGGTTAGCTATTATCATGATGAATGGTCCTCTGCCGGAGTGACGGGAAGAAATCTGCTGACTATCGTTGCGTCCAATCAAATAAGCAATTCGGTAGAGAATATAGTTGTTTTTGTTGATGTGGCCAAGCTTTATGAAAAGGTCAACAAGCAAAGTATGATGCAGGGCTCGTCATTGGTCATACTGGACAAAGACAAAAATGTCATTATAAGCACAGACGGGGATTATGAATTAGAGGGCCAGGAGAGTGCTTTCTTTAACTCGGACAACGATGTGACCCTTCAAAAAGGAAAGTATAATTACCATATCGTCCAATCTGAGTATAATTCCTTTAAATATATCAATAAGGTTCCTTACCGATATGAAGGCGCTATTTCAACTATACAAATCAATAAGAGGATATTGTTACTGACCACTTTTGCCGGAATACTGATTTCTCTCTTGATCAGCCTTTATATATACCGGCCGATTCGAAGGATTTTGGGACTTGTGGGCATGAAGGACGGCGAAAATAATCAAAACCACTATCAGCATATTTATGAAAGTATAGAAAAAATGCAGCTTGAAAATCGAATGATCGCAAGCAGGATGGACAATGTAAAAGAAGAGGTCATGAGAAGTGTATTCTTTAAAATGATCGACGACATCACCTTTTACAAGGATATGAAAACACAGATTGACACCTATTTTCAAGTCATCTTTTCAAGCAGACAGTTCCTTATGGTGGCTTTCGACCTTGGAAATACTAAAAGCATTCTGGATGATCTGGATGAAAACCATGCTATCATCATGCCCGAAAAAATGATAAACGAGATCCAAAAATCTCTTGAGAATATCGGCAATGTATCTGTTGTGGTGTTTTATCTGGAAAACATGCAGCTTGTGGCACTGGTTGGCGTCAATGACCCAATAAAAAGGGACAAGCTCTTAAAAGAGATCGGGACAGTAAAAGACGAGCTGCAAAGAACCGTACTAACCAATTATCATGTGCTTGTGGCGGTAAGTAAATTCTATACGGAAGCTCAGAGCTGTAAAGAAGCCTTTGATGATATCCAGATGTGCTTCTCCTATCGATCAGTAACCAGTACAAAAACCTTGATTGATCTGGAGAAAAATGAGTACTCCTATGATATTTATATGCCACTTGATCTTGATGAAAAACTGTCAAATTACATATTGAGCGGAAATCCAGGAGAAAGTGTCAGTCTGATCAGACAGGTGATTGAGACCAATGTAAAGAACAATGTCAGCTATATAAAATTTCAAAATATTATTAACAGTATTTTTAATAATATCATCAATATTCTGATTCACCTGAATGTTGACAGAGAAAAAATACTTGAAATTGAAATCAAGTTCAGGCGAACGGTGGTTCCTAACTATGTTCATTATGAAAAAATCACTGCTTTTTTTACTGAGCTGATTGAGCAGACAACGGATAAAGTCCGTGCCGAAAGTCCGGGCAAGCTCAACAAGGAGTTTGTAATACAATATATCCAGCTGCATTACGCTGAAAACCTTTACCTGGACAAAATGGCGGAAATATTTGATACAACGCCCAAGTACTTCTCGAATTTTTTTAAAAAGGCTTTTAGTATTAATTTTATCGAGTACTTGAACAAGATCAGGATATCTCATGCGAAGGAACTGCTGAAGAGCTCTGATTTTCCTGTTAACGAAATAGGAGAGAGGATCGGATATTTAAACCCCAGCACTTTCGCCAGCACCTTTAAGAAATATTGCGGGATTACGCCTTCAGAATTCAGGAAGGGATATAAGACCTGATTAATTGAATAAAGGAGAATAGAAAATGGCTGATATGTTAGTAAGGCTTTATGATCTTCCTCCGGTTGGAGATCTCTCAGGATTGGCTGATGAAGGTATCGAAATAAGACGACCCCTAGCACCTGATAAAATGGATATCGTCTCATGGGTTAAGGACAAATTCGGGAATTACTGGGGGAGCGAGTGTGACGTAGCTTTTTCCCGCCAGCCTGTATCCTGTTTTGTGGCTGTCAAAGAGAAAAAAGTCATTGGCTTCGCGTGCTATGAAACCACGCACAGAAGCTTTTTCGGACCTACCGGAGTCGATGAGGAATACAGAGGAAAAGGAATCGGTAAAGTACTATTGTTGAAATGCCTTCATGAAATGTACAATATGGGCTATGCTTACGCATTTATTGGAGGAGCGGGGCCCAAGGATTTCTATAATAAAATTGTAGGTGCCATAGAGATTGAGGACTCGACTCCAGGCATCTATAGAAATATGGTCCAATTCTAAGAGCCGTTCTATGAAAAAATGATCAGGACAGAAGAGCGGGAAGAAGTCCGGGGTAAAAAATGCATTCGTTGACAGGAATATCTCTGGGACTTAAAAACTAAAGAGCTTTTTGACTTGATGGTGAAGCTTAAGTTACGCGAAGTTCAGCGTGAGGGGGGTGGTCGTTCTTTGTGCGATAAAACGCATAGAGGTCTTGACCGCCCTTTTCATATTCAAGAAACGGCTAAAGGATCGGTTCTGTGAAGTCATTGCAAAGTGAGTATGAAGATTAATCCTTCTTTCAACGCCAAATCAAAAAAAATATCTGAAAAAATTTATAGAATTTCTTTTTGTTCTCACATTGATTGAGTAAGATTGAGAGGAAACATATTCCATTTTTTGTGAGTAAGGAGGGAACCTATGATTAAAGGCGTTCATACTGAAAAGCAATGCAAGGAGCAGCACAAGTATTCTGAAATGAAAAACATCATTGCTCTTTACCGAGATAAGGAAGGCTCCTTAATACAAATCCTGCATGCTGCACAGAAGATCTACGGAAGTCTTCCCCTGGACCTGCAGCGATACATTGCCGGTGCACTTGGAATACCGTTTTCCCAAGTGTCGGGTGTGGTATCCTTTTATTCCTTCTTCTCGGTTCAGCCCCGCGGTTTGCATACCATTCGCGTCTGCTTGGGAACGGCTTGCTATGTCAGAGGCGGTAAAAAACTGATAGAGCATCTCATGAAAACCCTGAATGTGGATATCGGCGGTACTACCTCCGACGGCAAGTTCACCTTTGAAGTGGCCCGTTGTATAGGAGCCTGCGGGCTTGCCCCCGCCATCATGATTGATGATGTGGTATATAAGCAAATGACGCCTACCAAGCTGAATGCCCTGCTGGCCAAATTTTAGGGAAGGAAGGTGAGAAAATGAGTAGTATCAAGATAACAAGCAAGGAAGACCTTGAAAACATCCAGAAAGCATATCAGCAAGAAAAAGAAAAATACAGCCATCAAATTCTGGTCTGTGCCGGGGCAGGATGCGTCTCATCAGACTGCGGGCTTGTCAGAGATGCTGTGCTGGAAGAGGTGAAAGCACTCTCACTGGATAAAAGCGTTGGCGTTTTTGAGACCGGGTGTATGGGAACCTGTGCTGTAGGCCCAGTCATGCTTATTCTTCCCGAACGCATTTTCTATACCCGCCTTACACCTGAAAGCGCCCAGAAAATAATCAAGGCCCATATTGTAGATCATCAGATTCTTGAGGAATATACCTTTTTTGATCATGCCCTTCAAAAATACATACCCCAAATAGATGATATCAATTTCTTTAAGGAACAGGTACGAATTGCACTCCGGAATTGCGGTATTCTTGAGTATAACAGTATTGAAGCCTATATAGCCGCCGGTGGCTATAGTGCGGCTGAAAAGGTTCTAAACACCATGGCCGATACAGAGGTCATTGAGGAGATGAAGACATCGGGGATGCGGGGGCGCGGTGGAGCAGGCTTTCCAACAGGAATCAAGTGGGAAGCCGGTCGAAAAGCCGTCAGCGATCAAAAATATATTGTCTGCAATGCTGATGAAGGGGATCCTGGTGCCTTCATGGACCGCAGTATTATTGAGGGTGATCCCCATACGCTGATAGAAGGTATGATAATCGGAGGCTATGCAATTGGTGCCACTAAAGGCTATGTGTACATCCGTGCCGAATACCCCTTGGCCGTCGAAAGACTTGATGCAGCTATTAAGCAGGCCCAGGCCCTTGGCCTTTTAGGCGAAAATATTGTGGGAAGCGGCTTTGACTTTGATTTGGAAATCCGCATCGGAGCGGGTGCTTTTGTTTGCGGTGAGGAAACCTCACTCATGTCCTCCATTGAAGGCTGCCGCGGCGAACCCCGGCAAAAACCGCCCTTCCCCTTTCAAAAAGGCTTGTTTGGGAAGCCCACCATTATCAACAATGTAGAAACCTTTGCCTCTGTTCCGGTCATTATGGAGAAGGGTGGTGTCTGGTATACTCAGTTTGGCTCAGAAAAGGCACATGGCACCAAGGTCTTTGCCCTGGCCGGTGATATCGTCAATACAGGAATCATCGAGGTGCCCATTGGCATGCCCTTAGGAGAAATCATTTTCAAAATCGGCGGGGGTATATTAAATAAGAAGCAGTTCAAATCGGCACAGATCGGAGGTCCGTCAGGAGGCTGTGTGACGCAGGATAATCTGAATGTGCCTACCGACTACGAATCCCTTACTCTGCTTGGGGCTATAATGGGGTCAGGCGGGCTCATTGCCATGAATGAAGATACCTGTATGGTGGACACAGCCAGATATTTCATGGATTTCATCCAGGACGAAAGCTGCGGAAAATGTGTTGCCTGCCGTGTGGGTACAAAAAGGATGCTGGAAATTTTGGAGCGCATCACTCGGGGCGAAGGCCAGGAAGGAGATATTGAGCTTCTTGAGGAACTTGGGGCTGTCATTAAGGATACAGCCATGTGTGGTCT
This sequence comes from Bacillota bacterium, assembly GCA_023443745.1. GTDB lineage: Bacteria > Bacillota > Clostridia > DSM-8532 > DSM-8532 > DTU059. Next base: position 199,557 of record JAEZTB010000002.1, on the reverse strand, counting down.
GGGCCAGACCGCACCCAACCCAGTCTTGAGTACCATCAAATACTTCCGGGAAGAATACGAAGAGCACATCAGGAAGAAGTACTGCCGCGCGGGTGTATGCAGCGAGCTGTTTATCTCACCCTGTGAAAATTCCTGCCCTGCCAATGTGAATATTCCCGGATATCTCAGTCTGGTTGCTGCCGGGAAATTTGTTGATGCCTACAATCTGATCCGTCAGGAAAATCCGCTTCCTTCCATCTGCGGACGCATCTGCACCCATCCCTGTGAAAAGCGCTGCCGCAGAGGAACGGTTGACGAAGCTGTTGCTATTTGTGACCTGAAGCGCTTTGTAGCAGACTATGCCATCAAACATGAAAAGGAATATGTACGGGATGTGGTTTGCTCCAAAAACGGCCAGAAAGTAGCCATCATAGGAGCAGGTGCTTCGGGTCTGACCTGTGGCTATTACCTGGCAAGAACAGGCTACGAGGTAGACATCTATGAGAGAGAAGCCGTAGCGGGAGGAGTTCTGGCCTACGGTATACCGGAATTTCGCCTGCCTGCGGAGGTACTCAAGCGTGAGATAGAAATCATCAGTCGATCCGGCGTCAATATCCTTGCCAATACTGAAGTTGGTAAAGACATCGGATTTAAAGAGCTTCGCGCAAACTATAATGCCATTTATATCGCAACAGGCACCCAGATCCCGCAGAAGGTGAATGTCCCCGGTGAAAATCTCAAGGGTGTGCTGCCGGGCATCAACTTCTTAAAGGATGTCAAGCTGTATAACAATGTAGACCTAAATGGGCATGTGGTAGCTGTGATCGGAGGTGGTAATACGGCTGTGGATTCGGCCCGTACGGCCCTGCGGTTGGGTGCGGCCAAGGTGATGCTTTTATACCGGAGAACCAGGGACATGATGCCGGCCTATGATGTTGAAATTGAGGAGGCCTTGCACGAGGGTGTTGAGCTGCATGAGCTGGTGTCACCCCTTCGCTTCTTGTCCGACAAGCATGGCCATGTATCCAAAATGGAGTGTGTTCGTCGGTATTTGGGCAATTTTGACAACACAGGGCGGCGGAACACGCATCATATTGAAGGATCAAATTTCTTTATTGATGTCAACACAGTCATTGTTGCAGTAAGCCAATATGCTGACCTGCCCTTCGTACCCAAGGACGATATCGGAGTTACGCCATGGGGCAATTTTGTCGTGGATGCCGAGACCCAAATGACCAAAATGGCTGGTGTCTTTGCAGGAGGCGACGTAGCCAGAGGCCCCGACGAGGTCATTCGAGCCATTGCCGATGGGAAGAATGCCGCCAGGGCCATTGACATCTACTTAAATGGCAAAGGCGTTTTGAATAAGGGTGAGCAGATTGATATCCCCAAGACAATTGATGAGGATGAGGTGGTCTCACATACCCGCTTCCCCATGGAGCTTCTGCCCTTGGAGCGCCGCGCTGAATCCTTTGACGAGGTGGTTATCGGTTATCATAAGCTCAATGCCATGGCAGAGGCTATGCGCTGCCTGCATTGCGACAGGAGGTAGGTGAATAAGATGTTGAATTTGACTATTAACGGAAAGCAAGTTACTGCTCCTGAGGGCAGTACCATTCTTGAGGCTGCCAGAGCCAATCATATTCATATCCCCAGTCTGTGCTATCTGAAAAACGCCCACCCTATCGGTTCATGCCGCATCTGCGTTGTAGAGGTGGAAGGTGCCAAAACGCTCCTGGCTTCGTGTATTACACAGGCTACGGAGGGAATGGTGATTCACACCAATAGTCAGAGGGTTCAAAAGGCACGCAAGGTTTTATACGAGCTCCTCCTTTCAGATCATAATCGGAGTTGTCTGAGCTGCAAGCGCAATACACATTGTGAGCTTCAGGATCTGGGGAGATTGTTGGGAGTTGAGGAGTCTCGGTTTGATGGGGAGCAATCCGAAAGCTCCTTGGATATATCAGTCTCCATTACCCGTGATATGTCCAAATGTGTACTATGCCGCCGATGTGTGACAGTCTGTAATGAAATACAGGGAACCGGAGTTTTAAACCCACAGAACCGTGGCTTCAAGACTGTGATCAGCCCGGGCATGGATCTTCCCTTGGGCTCTGTGAATTGTGCCTTCTGCGGGCAATGCACCGTTGTGTGCCCGGTAGGTGCATTAAAGGAGACATCAGCCACCGAAAAGGTATGGACCGCGCTTCATGACAAGGAGAAACGTGTAGTGGTGCAGGTGGCCCCGGCTATTCGCGTGGCTATTGGAGAAGAATTCGGTCTGGCTCCCGGCACGCGCTGTACGGGAAAGCTGGCTCATGCTCTGTCTGCCATGGGTTTTAATGACATCTTCGATACAGACTGGGCCGCAGACCTGACCATTATCGAGGAGGGTACGGAGTTCCTGAACCGTGTTAAGCATGCATTAACGGGCAGGAATAGTGTACTCCCTATGATCACAAGCTGCAGTCCCGGATGGATCAAGTATATTGAGCATACTTTTCCCAATCTCCTGCCACATCTTTCAACCTGTAAATCCCCCCATACCATGATGGGTGCTGTCGTTAAATCTTTTTATGCCGAAAAGCTGGGTATTGATCCAAAGGATATGTTTGTTGTATCCGTCATGCCCTGTACCGCTAAAAAGTTTGAAATTGCCAGGGAAGAAATGAAAAACGACGGACTTTCCAACGTGGATGCCGTACTCACCTGCAGGGAGTTGGGCGATATGATCAAGGAGGCAGGTATTGACTTCGTCAACCTTCCTGACCGAGAATTTGATGCGCCATTGGGAATTTCCACAGGTGCAGCTGATATTTTCGGTGTGACGGGAGGAGTTATGGAAGCCGCCTTGAGAACCGTTTATGAACTGGTTACAGGCCGTGAGCTGCCCTTTGACAAGCTCCATGTCACGCCTATCGTAGGGTTGGATAATATCAAGGAGGCTTCAGTCAAAATTGAGAATCCTCTTCCGGATTATGACTACCTGGAAGGGATTGAGGTGAAGGTGGCTGTTACAAGCGGTCTGAAAAATGCAAGGGTCCTGCTGGAGCAAATAGAGCAAGGAAAGTCAGGCTATCACTTTATTGAGGTCATGGGATGTCCCAACGGATGCATTACTGGAGGAGGACAACCCAGAAGCGATGATCCCGAGGTTGCTGCAAAGCGTATGAGGGGACTTTATGACGAGGATGAGAGTAAGACAATCAGAAAGTCTCATGAAAACCCAGCTATAGTGTCCTTTTACAAGGAGTTTTTGGGAGAACCCAACGGTCATTTGGCTCATGAGCTCCTGCACACCCGCTATGTAAAGAGGGGTAAACATAATGAGCTGACCCACGAAACCTTTGTGTTAAAAGTTCCTCAGCCCAAAATCCCTCAGACCTGCCAGACCAGGGAAGTATCAAGGAAGGAAGAATTCAGGTCGCCTGCTCAATCCCGTGCCGAGCTGGAATCGACCCGGATACTCAGTCTCGAGGCTGAAAACAAACGGTTGAAGAATGAACTGGTCGATACCATGGAAACTGTGGATATCTTAAAGCAGGTCATTACGGATTACACTCACAACAACAAAAGGTGATAACTAAGGAGCAAAACCTAGGCCGATTACTGGCCTAGGTTTTTATCTCTATTGCATCCGCAAGACTCATCAAAGCTATATCCTATGCCACGAATGGTTGATATGTACAGATCATAAGGTCGAAGGGCTTCCCTGAGGGTTTTAATATGAGTATCTACCGTTCGGTCCGTTCCCTGATAATCCTGTCCCCATATCTTATTCAAAAGCATTTCTCGCGATAAAACCCGGTTAGAATTCTGGGCAAGGCAAACCAGCAGATGATATTCTTTCGAGGTGAGTATGGCGGGCTTGTCATCCACCAGAACGGTGTGGGAGTGAGTGTCGATATGCAAGCCATCAAATACCAGGCAGCGCATAGCCGTGCTGCCATGCTCCACACAGCGCTTCGTAATCACCTTTAGCCTGGCTGATAATTCTTTTGGGAAAAACGGCTTTCTGATATAGTCCTCGGCTCCCAAGGCATACCCCTCAAGAACGGACTCCTCATCTTGGTTAAATGACATTAAAACCACCGGAATGGGAGATATCTTCTTTAGCTGTCGGATAACATTCCTGCCATCCAGCTCGGGAAGGCTGACATCAATAACAGCAATATGATAGTCATATCGCCGAAAGTGCTTGATAGCCGTTATACCGTCTGAAACCCAATCCACTTCATATCCATCGCAGGTTAGAAGTGTCATTAATTCTTTTTTTAATGATTGATTTTCATCAGCAACCAGGATTCGTATTCCCATAGCCAGCACCTCCGTCAACCGATAGGGCTCGTCCATTATTAATACGAAGTATCAATAACTTGGGTACCAGTTCGAAATCTTTGATTTCGGTAACGGGTAATGTTATTATATCACATAACCATACAGAGATACTGTTCGTGTTACCCAAGATGAAAACTGTACCCTTTTGTGATACAATAAAAAAACTGAGGTTGTGGAAATATTATGAAGGAACTATCTCATACAGAGAAATTCGAAGATTTAAAGAATTCGATAACAGAGGTGTACAATGAAGAGAGTCCATGTCATCCATAAAACTCATTTAGACTTGGGATTTACCGATTTGGCCGAACGTGTCACCGATAAATATTTTAACGAATTCATTATTAATGCTGTCAGATTGGCTGAAAAGGTTAATACAGATAATAATATCGATTTTATTTGGACTACGGGCTCGTGGTTGATCTATCACTTTCTGGAAAAGGCAGACGCCTATAATAAAACAATGCTTGAGAAGGCAATCGCAAAAGGACATATTGCCTGGCATGCACTTCCGTTCACAACGCATACCGAGCTTCTGGATACGGATTTGCTGGAATACGGGATAAGCCTTTCAGAGGAACTTGACAGAAGGTATCATAAGAAAACGATTGCAGCAAAGCTTACAGATGTACCCGGGCATACAAAAGCCATCATTGATACACTGGCGCTGCATGGGATCAAATACCTGCATATAGGAGTTAACCCGGCGTCTGCCGTTCCAGATGTGCCTCCTGCATTTTTATGGCGAAGCGAATCCAGCAGGGAGATCATTGTGAATTATGCTGGCGAATATGGTAAGGCATACAAAAATGAGTATTTGGATGAAATCTTATATTTTTTACACACCAATGATAACAAGGGGCCTTTAAATGAGGCTGAGCTCAATAAGCAATTGAAGGAGCTGGAGACAAAGTACCCCGGTTATGAAGTTAAGGCTTCGACATTAGACCGATTCGCTGAGAGTCTCTGGACTATTAAAGACAAACTCCCTGTGTTAACCAGTGAAATAGGGGACAGCTGGATTCATGGGTCAGGAAGTGACCCTTTGAAGATAGGAAGATATAGGGAATTATTGATGCTGAAGAATAAATGGCTGTCTGAAGGGAGCATGGCCAAGGATAGCAGGGAGTATAAGAATTTTTGCGACTATCTTCTTAGAATAGCTGAACATACCTGGGGAATGGATGAAAAAACATATCTTCCCGATTTCAGGAACTATTTGAAGCAAGATTTTATCAAAGCTAGAAAAGACGATAAAATAAGTATATTGAAAAATCCTCCCAAGTATTATAAAGACTGCGCATTTGCAAATGAAAATTCTACCGAAAAATCCTATAAACGGTTTGAAGCTTCATGGGCAGAGCAAAGGGGGTATATTGGTAAAGCAATAAGTGAACTTGACATAGCAAAGCGAAAAGAAGCGCTGGAAGCAATAAATGCTACAATTCCGCATAAAGACATTCGCCATGAAAGCTACCAAAAGATAAATACTGGTGAACTATTGAAGCTCGGAAAATACAGTGTTACTTTTGACTCCGACGGTTACATAAAGTCCCTGGCTGCCAGTGATAATAGTGAATTAATCTCGAATGGCAATAATTTCGGTACTATTGAATACCAAATATTTGGTGTCAAGGATTATCAATATTTTGTTGATAAATATTTACGGAACTACAAGCAAACAGAATTTTGGAGCAGGCTGGACTTTACCAAACCTGGCATTGAGAAATATGAAAAATCTATCAAGGACGGCAGATATCCCTATAAGCTCAATGTTATGTATTTAATGCGCGGTATTGATAGTGATTCAGTTTTAATAGAATATGGCATTGACCAGGCACTAAGCGTGGATTATGGAGCGCCAAGAGCCATTCAGGCAAAGTATAAATTCTATAAGGATTCGGACAGCTTTGACTATGAAATAAATTGGTTTGATAAGGATGCCAGCAGAATACCTGAAGCTTTGTGGGTGAATTTTAACCTTTCGTTTAAAAATTCTGACGGCTGGAAAATGAAGAAGTTAAATAACTTTATGGCTGTGACGGATATTGTTTTAAACGGCAACAGAAATATGAGCGCAGTTGAAGAATTGAAATACGAGGATGAAGAAAGAAAATTTATTATAAAGAATATTCATGCACCCTTGTTTTCTCTGGGAAAGGGTAAAATATTGGAGTTTGATAATCAATTTGCAAGTCTCAATGAGGGGATAAGCTTTAATTTATATAATAATGTTTGGGGAACCAATTTTCCCATGTGGTATGAAGATGATGCCAGATTTGTTTTCAAATTCAGCTATTCCCTAAAATGACCTACCCCGTCTTGTACCCATAGTCAGCATTCCTTAATTTTAAGCAATATATTTCTCAAGCTTTTAACGAAATCATCCATTTCCTCTTGGGTACAATCCTTGAATATCTTATCGAAGCTCTCTTGGATACTAACTCTGAATTTTTGGGCAAGCTTAATGCCTTTTGGAGAAAATCTGATATAAGTATTTCTTTTATCATCCGCCTTTTTTGATTTCTCCAAATAGCCGCATTGCTCCAATCTTGATACAATGCCCGAAACGGTACCCTTGGCCAGGGACATTTCTCTGCAAAGGTCAGTAACAGTCATCTCATTATTGTGGGCGATAAGCTTTATCACAATGACCTGTTGGTGTGTTAATTTGCTATCAGCTAAATTTTCTTCTACAACACGCATTGCCTTTGAATATATTTCCTTAATGAGCATGGCTATTCTAAAAGAATCAAAGCTGTTATTCACGCTAATGCCTCCATAATCAAATACAATTAGTTCGTATTCAAACTATAGAACGATCAAATTCTCAAGTCAATAGAATAGAACAAATTAGTACAAATTAGGTTATTGACGAGGAGAAAAATGAGAGTATAATAGTTCGCATAGAAACTATTTCAAATAGACAGATGGAGATAATAATGTATTTTTTAGATAGATTAACACCTAGAGTTAATAAAAATATTCTTTTACTTTTAGCAAGCCTGGTATGGGGATTTGCTGGATTTAAAATTTTGAGTATAGGCCTGCCCGACATGATCAAACATTGGTATATGCCTGTCTTATTTGTTTTTTTAGCACTTATTATTTATTTCTTATTTACTAAATTTGTGTTTTTTAGAATGTTTGTAAAACACAGAAATAGAATTTTGAGCTATGAAAATGAATTGAAATGTATATTTGCCTTCTTTGATATAAAAGGTTATTTGATCATGATATTTATGATAACCTTCGGTATTTTGCTAAGAAATTCTCATATAATACCACCCTTATATCTCGGAACATTTTATACGGGTTTGGGTTTGTCGCTGGCAACTGCTTCTGTTTGTTTTATGTACACTTTTATTTTAATTATAGCTAAGAATAATGCTCATAAAGCTTTAAAAACAGAAAGTGAACCCCCTGTCAAACAGACAGGGGGCAGTTAATTGTAACAGGAAAGCCTTTTGTATTCCTGTCAGTCGTTTATTTGTTCCCAGTATTTATCTATGGCATCCCACAGCTCCTTAAAGTGCTTTTCCAAATCCTTTTTTCTACTGTCGTGCTCCTTGTACACATCCAGTAGATATGTGCTTTCTGTGATACCATCCTGCGCGGTCACCGTAATGACAAAGAAGTTGTGTCCTTTATCCAGGGTCGCTCTAAAAGGTTCACCGCTTACAACGGATCTGGAGTTGATTTGAAGCTTGCTGTACAGGGATGATGATGTGATTGGTGTTATTATGATGCTCTTTACATTGTTTTTTACGGTAACAAGGTATTTGTGCACATCGGGAGAGAAACTCGGCGATAATGTGCCTTCACTGGCAGTAAGTGCTGTCAATACCGCATGGCTTGGAGAGATGAATTTTAGAAAATCGCCGGTTATGATGTTCCCGTTGGCATCCCTCTGATAGGGCAATAACGGAGTCAAGCTTACGAAATTTGCGTCACTTAAAGCCAGCCCTGAGCTATTAACAGAGGTCGTTCCATTGTAAAAATAATTGGTTGTGCTTAGGGCTAAATCGGGCACGCTGTCTGCCACACCTGGAGCGCTTCTGTAAGATACACAGTTTTGGATGACGAATTGGGTAGGAAGGTGGGCAAATGTTGTAAAGACCATGTTTCCGCCTGCATTGTCATAGGATATGCAGTCATAAGCCTGGGCTGCTGGATTACTGTTGCTTGTAAAGCCTGCTGCTCTATTTCCGAAGGCGATGCTGTTTCTGATGACATGCGGAACAGCAATACCTTCTCCTCCAAGCTTGAAGCCATTCTTGTCGCCCGCCCCCAGATGTCCGCTTGTAAGAATGCCATTATTGTATGCAATGCAATTCTCAATGAGGACAACGCCGATAGGGCCTGTCTCAGCTTTCGTATACAAATCCCATCCGTCATCAATGTTGTTGTGGGAGATGCAGCCTCTAAATACATTGCCTTCGCCGCATGTGAGCTTGGCTGCAAAACCGTCTGCATTGTTTTCTGAGGCATCCCGGTTGTCATAGGCTTCGCAATTGAGAATAAGATTGTTTTCAGGCCAGAAGGACCGGCTCAGCGTGGGAAGGAACCGGCTTATCTGAAGCCCTGTATCTCCATTGGCATATAATTTGCACCGTTCTATTACATTGTTACTCCCGCCCACTAAAAATCCGGTGGCAACCGCTCGTGTCACACTGATACCGTTAATGTGCCAGTAATTACCGCCCAACTGGAAACCGGCCGAGGTTGTACCAAAGTCCAGAATGACCGGTTCCCCATTATATGCGGCAATAGACTTGATGCCTTCCGAAGTACCGTCGTTTCCCATTGGGATAGTCAGGGGGGAAGTGCGGCTGTATGTACCACCCAGCATGTATATGGCCTGGCCTTCCTTTACATATCTAACCGCCGTATCAATATCCAGCGGATTTGATAATGTTCCGTTACCAGCCGCAGTACCGTCAGGCGATACGTAGATGTTACCGTCCGGTGTTTCATAGGTTTTCATTGTAACTGTGAAATTCTTTATTACTCTATTATAGGAGGTTAGAAGCTGAGAAGCATCAGGCGTCATGGTGATTGTAAAGCTGGTATTGCTGTTGGCGGCTATTATCGTATTCTTGGTGAATGCTGTGTTGGCGGTAACAGCTTCATCACTGGCAATTATTTCTTCACCCTGCTTTATGGTCACTGTTCCGTGGATATTGGACATAAGGCTTAATGTATAATCACTCTTTGATACATTAGCCAGCGATAGGATATTGAGTTCGGGTGTGAGGGGCTTAGGAGGCGGCAGCTCTCTTGGCGGGTCGGTTGCAGCATCGCTTACCGAGAAGCGGATATTGCTGACCTCGATTGTAGCCAGACGGGCTGCGAAAAAGCCTATATACAGCTTCGAATCCTGGCAGTTAAAATCATCCGGAGAATAGAACAATATGGATGTTGAGGGCTGTCCGTTAAGACTTGCCTTAAAGCCGGTGTTAGTTTTCTCCAATGTCAGTCTGTACGGGGCATTGGGTACCGTATTTTCCGGCACCGGTCTCTGGGTATTCCATGAGGATGCAATCATGACTGTACCCTGATTTCCAGCCGAGTTGGTAACACCTGTTCTCATAAAGGCATTGGTCAGCCCTCTGTAGCCGCCCACGGCTGCAACATTCGAAGAAAACACAGGCTGGGTTCCGGACGTAAAGCTGCCTATGGCATCACGCACCATCAAACCGAAGGCCTCCTGGTTGTCGGGAGTAGGCTTTGCAAATGCCAGAACTTTGATATCAGCCGACAATACGAAATTATCTTTGGCGCCGTCAATCTCCGTATAATAGAAGGATATGCCGTCATGAGCACCTGTAACCTTGCCGCCGCCTTCCAATGCGGTTAAGGTTATGGTGTTGTTTACAGTACCGGGTTCGGTGGCAGTAACATAGTTATTTCTGGTACTTACCGACTGTCCGAAGATTACCGTGTTCCATACATAATCTATCCGAGGCCTTACTGTGACTTGATATGAAGTGGCTGCCAAGGTTTGGTCCGCCGGAACTATACCTATGTCATATATACCCGATGTACCGCTGTCGAAGGAGGATGAGTCAATTGTGTATTCGCTCGCATTAAGCATTTCTTTTTCCCCGCTGTCATATATTCTGGACAGTACGATTCCGGTAGAATCAAAGGCTTCGCCAGCGTAGAAGGTTGTTTTCGGAAGTGTTGATACAGCGATTCCTGTCATTTCCCTTATCTTGACCGTTAAGACCAGGTTGGTTGTCTTTCCCTTGTATAAGATAATCACTGTTTTCTCGCCTGCTGTAATGGTGTCGAAGCCTGTGCTGTCTACTATGTACTCGCCTGCCTGCAGCATTGTCCTTGAATCGTCATAAATGGCGCTTACGACCATTCCGCTTAGATTCAACGCCTCACCGGGATAATAGACTGTTTTGGCCGGTAATCTTGTGATTTCAAGGTTCTGTAGTTCAGAAGCCCTTATGGTGATTTCAAAGCTTGCCGTCATTGAGACATTTTCCTTGAGTGTTAGAGTGATGGTCTTCTTTCCGGGGGTACTGCTATCAAAGCCGGATATTGTATATTCATCCGGTGTGAGGGCTCTGACCAGCCCGGAGCTGAAGATTCCGTTGACCACCATACCCAGCGGGTCAAACTCATCTCCTAAATAATAGGTGGTCTTTGCCGGGGTATGGACTAAATTCATTGAAGTGCATACCAATTGAGTCACGTTTACATGGAAGGATGCCCGTCTTCCTGCATAATTCACGATAATTTCCTGTGCCCCAACGGATGTATTGTCAAAACCCATGATTGTATAATCCTCTGGATTGAGAGTTTGAGTGCTGTTATCCTGATAGGTCGCGGTTACCTGAAGACCGGTGAGATCTAGGCTCTCGCCTAGCAAATACTCTGTTTTTGAGGGAGGGGCTGTAATGAAAATGCTGCTGGCCGTCGTGACTAAACTGATATCGGAAAAAGTGACTTTTGTATTTCGTGCCGCAAAAAGACCGATATAAAAGCTCTCACCAACCAGATCCTGTGTATTGTTGATGATAGTGGTCTGTGTTCCGCAGCTTACGATACATCTATTGTCATCAGTACCGATGACTCGAAGTTCATAGCTATTACCTGCCAGCGGTATGGAAGGTATCAGGTCCACATTGGTCAGCTTGGATTCTCCGTTTCTTCTTGAGAACATCTGTATTTTCTGGTTGCAGGCCCCTACAGCCGCAAAATTGGACATGTGACCGGCAGTGTTTCCATTCTCTCCTAGCGTTTTTCTGAGCATCAAGCCGAATGCAACCTGATTGTTGCCGGCCACAAAGGCATTTACCATGACTTTGGCCGATAACTGGAACGGGATATTAGCAGGAAGCGCAAAGTAATAGTAAGCGATGCCGTCCGCATTGCTGGAGATCTTGCCGTTTGTGCCTGATCCGCCGGTGGTGTCAATAATGACATTGTCCTCCTCAACCGTGATCCTGTTGTAGGCTGCGGACACTCCGCTTCCGAATATGCGGGACTCCCATAATAGCGCTGCCGATTCAACCGGCTCAATAGTTACCGGTGGGAGTTGAAGCTCTACTGCGTCCGGTGTTGTTGAATCGGGGGTTAGCCTAGTGTCGAGGCCTTCCGAGGGCAATACATCAGTTACCGCATTTGCCGTCTGGGGTAATGCAAGCTGAGCTCCGGAGAATATGCCGGCCAACATGAAAAAGATGAGAAACCAGTTGAGAATCCTGCTCTGTTTCATAATAAATCCTCCTCAATATTATTCAATTTCTAGCTCTGGCATTTTGCATAATCGTGAGTACAGAAATGTATTACATGAGGCGGGCCATGCCTGCAAATTGTGTTGTTTATTTCCCAAAGTCGTATAAGTTTCTTAGTAAGGATGTTATCAGGTGACGTCATCAAAAAACAGATATCATTTTTTACATTTGTTTATAAAATTTTTACGTGGGTATAAGGTTGCCTGTTTCGGCTTCAAAACGGATAAGCATATGTTCGATCTTTTTAACTCGCCCAAATTACTTGCGTGTGATACGCTATTCTTAGATTCACTTGAAGGAGGTTTCACTATGAAGCTGACGAAAGAGGAAAAATCGTGGATTTTATATGATTGCGGCAATTCAGCCTATTCTATTGCCATCACCACTGCCTTGCTGCCCGTTGTTTTCGGTATGTTTAAAAATGTAAACAGCAGTATGGATCTGGGATATTTCAATACATTAGCGAGCATACTGATTGCTGTTCTTAGCCCCATCTTGGGCTCAATTGCTGATTATCGGGATAAGAAAAAGCGCTTTTTCATTTTTTTCTCCCTGCTTGGGGTGATTTCTACAGCATCATTGGCATTCGTATCACCTGAAAGCGGTATGTGGCAATTATTAGCCCTTTTCTACATCTTATCATCCATTGGTTTTGCAGGAGCAAATATATTCTATGACTCATTTTTGGTGGACGTCTCTTCGAATGAAAGGATGGATAAGGTCTCTACAAGGGGATTTGCTTTCGGCTATATCTCCAGTGTCATTCCTTTTGGTTTGAGCCTAGTATTGATCCTGTTTTTAGGAATGGATAAGGCCATCGGATATCAGATCGGTTTTATTGTAACCGCACTCTGGTGGGGACTTTTGACCATACCCATGATCAAGGATGTGAGACAGAGGCACTTTATTGAGCCCGAGCCAAATACGGTAATTAACAGCTTCAAGCGATTAGCTCATACATTTAAAAATATTAAACAGCACAAAACGGTCTTCATTTTCTTAATTTCTTATTTTCTATATATAGACGGAGTGGATACCATCATTAAAATGGTTGTACCTTATGCTACTGCCGTATTGGGAAATGATTCACTCAATACATTCACTTTGCTGAGCATATTGCTGATCATTCAGATCATCGCTTTTCCCTGCGCAATCCTTTATGGAAATCTGGCGAAAAAGTATTCGGCCCGAACAATGATCATTGTAGGTATCTTCACGTATATCTTTTCTTGTTTTGCGGCCTATTTCATTTCATCTGTCTGGCATATTTTTATATTAGGTGCCTTAATCGGTTCCGCTCAAGGAGGAATCCAGGCGTTAAGCCGATCCTACTTTGCCAAGATCATTCCGAAGCAAAATTCAAATGAGTTCTTTGGCTTCTACAATATATTTGGTAAGTTTGCAGCCATTATTGGTCCTGGTATGATGGCTCTGACAACGACCCTGACGGGCAATGCCAAATTCAGTATCTTTGCAATTGTTCCGCTTTTTATTGCAGGCTTTTTAGTATTCATAACCTTACCCAAGGATTAACCAGCCTCATTTCTTCTACAATCCGGTCAATCTTTTAGTTCGTTTTCCCTCCGATATTTCAAGAAAAAATGAAATTTTCAAAATTTGATTTAGATCAAGGTTATGATTCTCAGAATCAACTAAGATGAAGTCATCAAAACAAACGGAGGGGAATTGAAATGGCAAGCGCAATTAAATCAAAAGCCGCGAAAACACTTATGGCTATTGTTATTGCAGTAACAATTATTGCAATGATGCCGCTGACAGCCAATGCACACTGCGATACAATGGATGGTCCTACTGTAGCTGACGGAAGAAAAGCAATGGAGAGCAATAACATCAACTATGTCCTGAAATGGGTACAGCCGGAGTACGATGAGGAAGTAACACTAATATTTAACCAAAGTATGAAAATCAAAGACTTAAGTTCGGAAGCAAAGGAAGTCGCTGAACAATATTTCTTCGGGAATTTGGTTAGGATTCATAGAGCCGGAGAGGGTGCACCATATACCGGCCTGAAGCCTTCTGGAACACATGTCGATGAAAAAGTACTGGCAGCAGATAAGAGTATTGAAATTGGAAATTTATCTCCCTTGGAAAATTTGATTGAAAAAGAAAAAATGCCTGAGCTTACAGAAAGATTTGATAAAGTAATGTCCTTGAAAAATTATGATGTAAATGATGTTGAAGCCGGAAGAGAATACATTGAAGCCTATGTTAAATTCTTCAAGTTTGCTGAAGGAGAGGAAGATGCTCACGGTGCTTCAGATGTCCATGCAACTAATGCTGAAGCAGATGCACATGAAGCTGAGAAGGAAAAAGGAATATCCAATATCAATTGGATTCCGTGGGCATTAGCAGGATTATTCTTTGTTACAACAGTGGTATCACACGTTAAACTGTTTAAGAGTATGAAAAAATAGGAACAAAATCCGCTTCAAGATCGATCTTGAAGCGGATTTTTATCGTATATTTAATGTTAAAATATACAAATTTGAAAAATATATTTTTATCTGATATAATTAATATATTAAATTATTTAAAAAATCAAAAATTAAATTATAGTTGCCATAAAATACGTCTATAAAACACTTCGTTATGTAAAAGTGCAGATATTTTATTAAGAAAGACGTCTGACAGTTCGTTGCAGAAAATGTTGGTTTATTAAATTTATCCTTGCAGAGGAGGTGAAAGGTGATAACCAGCAGCTTTCTGTGAAATATTAATTCAGAGGAGAAAATAAATGAATAAAAGAGCAACAATGACAATCGGGAAAAGAGAAAATGTAAATAGCAGGGCAAGTAAGCAATTAAGAAAAATAGGCTATATACCTGCTTCTATCAGCAGAAAAGGTATGGAGTCTGTTTCGGTAAAAGTAAAAGAAGAAGAATTGATAAAAAGTCTATCACAATACGGTAGATATTATTTGTTTAATCTCGATCTTGAAGGGCAGGAAACGTACACTGCTATAGTTAAAAAAGTTCATTATACACCTTTAAAAAGAGAGGTTTTAACCGTCGATTTTCAGCAAATATCATATAGTGAAGAAATTAAGGCTAATCTTGATATTAAAATAATTGGTAAGGAAGCTATAGATTTTAAAAAACTTTTATTGATGCAGCAAATGGACAAAATCCCGGTAAAAGGGTTACCCCAGGATATACCGGATTGTATTGAAATTGATGTAACCGATCTTAATTTGGGAGATAAAATATGTATAGCCGATATTAAATATCCAAAAGGAATAGAGCCAGAAATTAAAGATGACACAATAGTATTATCGATAAATGCATCTAAATTAAATGTTAAGAATACAAATGAAGTCAAAGAAGAGGAAGAAGTAAATTAATAAAAACACAGCCCTGTTTTTAGTTTGGATGACTGGATCCAGTCATCCAAACTATTTATAAATACTTACGAAGCACCATTTTAGAAGAAGGAGGATAACCATGTTGAAAATAAACGATTTCGTAATATATGGTTTAATGGGAGTATACAAAATAGTCGATATTGCAAAAGAAGAAAATATATATAATATTGAAACAGAATATTATGTATTACAACCGCTTTGCGATAATAATTTAACCATTAAATGTCCTGTAGACAGTCCTAAAATATTGATAAGAAAAGTTATCTCAAAAGAGGAAGCTTTATCATTAATAGAGACTATTCCCGGGACTGAAACGGTTTGGATTGAAAATAACAGAGAGCGAAATCTCCGTTTTAAAGCTTCTCTTAATACAGGTGAATGCGAGGAATGGATAAAGCTTCTTAAGACATTGTATATCGAGAAACAAAAGAAATCTGTCGCTGGAAAGAAATTGGGTAAGGCAGATGAAGATATTATGAAAGCTGCTGAAACAAATTTATATGAAGAATTCTCAATAGCACTAAATATTTCACCTAATCTAGTTCTTTCTTTTATTGAAGATCATTTATCATATAATCTGATTTAATATCATGCTTTGAGATTTTATTTAGCTGCCAGAGCAGTTTGTATTGATAGCCTTATGGGAAGTGCAGCATTTGCCATCTGGTTTAGATCTCCCACAATATATAAATCCTTAATGGGATAATAAAAAGCAAACGACCCGGTTGAACCGGAATGGCCTATTAACTCACCCTTTCCCATAAAGAATTCCTTCTTCATATACATCAGGCAATCCGCTTATCTGAAACAGCAAATCATCCATTGTAAGCTCGAAAGAATATTCCTTGCCGCCATATCCCTTACTGTATGAAAAATCTCCATTAGAGTTTTGGACAAATAGAACAGCCTCATGGATTTGATTCGGGCCAACGGCTCTATTAAAAATACTATCAAGCCTCTGCATCAGATTTGCTTCCATAGGCTTTCCTTTCACAAGAACCATTGTCACTGGAAATTATTTAATTCCATTTTACACCATCTTAATCAGTGCGCAATATTTTGTGAGATGAATATAAATAATTGAAATTCAGGCGGTTATATGTTAATAATAATTATGCTGATTTCTTTAATCAAGGAAAAGAGGTAAACGATTTGTCCGACAGTATAATGCTTGACAAACTGGAGAATAACTTGGCATTTTTCAGTAAAATGTATGATGCGGTAAGGCTTGTAGACCCTGTTGATAAAAAAGTAATTGAATACCGCGGGGGATGCAGAGGCGAGAGCGATGAAGTCTGTCATGCCTATTGGAGCAGCGGGGAAATATGCGATAACTGCATATCGGTTCGTGCTTATTTGGGTGACAAATGCTTTCTGAAACTGGAACAATCACCGGATGCCATCATGATGGTAACCGCTCTTCCTGTTGAAGGCGCTGATAAACCGACGGTTTTGGAGTTGATAAAAAACGCAACAGAAACAATGATGATAGGGGATGGAACGTACACCGACGGGCGTATGATCCATAATTTGGTTTCAGATCTTAATGACCTGGCTATAAAAGATGAGTTGACAGGCATATATAACAGACGGTATGTGGATGAACGCCTGCCGGCGGACATCGCTAAGGCGATCCTGGAGAATTTGCCATTATCAATAGTTTTTTTAGATATAGATAATTTTAAAGAAATTAATGATACTTACGGACATTTTCTTGGAGATAAAGCCCTTAAGGATGTCACGAAAGCAATCTTGCATTGTATCCGCACTGATACCGATTGGGTCGCTCGTTATGGCGGTGATGAGTTTTTGATCTGTTTGTATAATACTGCAGATGATAAAGCCTATCGGATAACCGAAAGAATACGCAGCAAAATATCCGGATTGGTCATCTCGCAAGATGAAAAAATCAATATCACTGCATCCCTCGGAGTTAGCACTATGATAAACTCGCCTTTGACTGCCGGGGAATTAATATCACTTGCTGACAGTAGAATGTATGAGGCTAAGCAGAGTGGGAAAAATCGCATCGTATCAACAGAAGATATCTAGTCTTATTGACCTTGACTGTTTGACAGAGCCAGGTGTTTATGGTACTTTATAATAGCTCGAGTAATCAAACCATGAAGGTTTTAGATAATACCGCTTACCTGATTTATAATTGAAAACAAAATCACGGATACTTAAACCACGAAGGGATGCTGTAAGAAACGGCTCTATTCGTGGTTTTTATTTTGAATTTTATTTTCAGGACGGGGCTTGTGGTACGCTGCCCAAGGTTCGCAACTCTATTTTTCAAAATTGAGAGGAGATTGAAAATGAAAAAAAGTACTTTAAGAGAAATGATAATGTCGGGTCTTTTTATTGCAATGGGGCTGGTCTTTCCGATGGTGTTCCACTTATTTGGCCAAGGGCTTGGTAAGAGCTTTTTGCCGATGCACATACCAGTGCTTCTTGCCGGGTTTATACTAAGTTTGCCTTTCGCTGTTGCTGTAGGAGCCTTAACCCCATTGTTAAGCTCTTTTCTTACAGGAATGCCACCAATGTTTCCTGTCCTGCCTTATATGGCTATTGAGCTGACAGTATATGCAGCGGTTGCAAATATAATGAGTAGAAAATTGAAGCTGAATACCTATCTTTCTTTGATCATAAGCATGGTAGCCGGAAGAATTGCAGCGGGCATTATTGTATGGGGAATGGTGGGGATTTTTGGAGTCAAGCTTCCAGGTCCATTGGCCTTCATAGTATCAACAGTAACGGTAGGGATACCTGGAATTATTATTCAGCTAGTATTCATTCCACCAGTCATTATATTATTAAAGAAAACAAATATTATAAGAAATGAGGTCTATCAAGTTGAATAACAGGGAATTTTTCAACTCCATGGCTGAAAAATGGGACAGCACAGTAAACCATGATGAAGAAAAAATCAAAAGTATCTTAGATTTGGTGGGGCTTGACGAAGGGAGTAATGTGCTGGATGTAGGGACGGGCACAGGCGTCATGATACCTTTTCTACACGCTTATGTTGGGGCTTCAGGCACGATTACAGCTGTTGACGAAGCAGAAAAGATGATTGAAATTGCAAGCATAAAATTCTCTTTTGAAAATGTTCGATTTATTGCGGCGGATGTTTTGAACATGAAATTACCGTATGATTTATTTGATTGTATTATGTGTTACTCAATGTTTCCTCATTTTCCCGATAAAAAAGCTGCAATTGAAAAGCTGAGCATCTATTTAAAAAAGGGTGGAAAGTTTGTAATATGTCATTCTCAAAGCATGGATGCCATTAACAATCTGCACAGGGAAGCATCTGAAGTCGTGAAAAACGATAGGCTTCCCCCAGCAGATCAAATCTCCGAATACTTTGATTGCGCATCATTAAAAACAATTTCCATTGTTGACAATGAAGACATGTACGTTGTTATTGGTCAGAAAGGTTTGGGTTAACACCCAAACCCCAATTTGTCGCTCCTATATCTTTAGTAACGTATATTGCACAATAAGTGAAGTAATGGATAAAACAGCCCAGCAGCTTAAACCAAGCAAGATCGGCTTCCACCCGTTTTTTATGAGCTTAACAATATTCGTGTTTAAACCAATGGACGCCATAGCCATAACAATCATAAATTTTCCGATTCCTGATAAGAAGCTTCCTGTTCCTTCAGGCATCGGCAAAAAGGTGTTGATGATTGTAACCGCTACAAAAAATAAAACAAACCAAGGGAATATTTTTGATAGTTTGTATTTGGACTCACTTTGTTGTGCTTTCTTCCTGGACGTATAGAAGGCAAGCACAAGTGTGACAGGTACAATCATCAAGGACCTTGTCAGCTTTACGATTACTGCGAGATTTCCTGCTGCGTTGCTGAATGTATATCCTGCGGCAACCACAGAGGAAGTGTCGTTTATTGCTGTACCCGCCCACAGACCGAAATTGTGGTCTGTCATATGTAAGGTATGACCAAAAAGCGGGAATAAAAAGGCCGCCAATACATTGAAAAGAAAGATTGTAGAAATGGAGCGAGCCACATCCTCATCATCGGCTTGGATGACAGGTGCTGCAGCAGCAATCGCCGAACCGCCGCAGATGGCTGTACCAACACCGATTAAGATGTTTGTGTTTTTTTCCACCTTCAAAAGTTTTCCGGCTATAAAGGCAGTGAGAAAAGTTGCGGTAAGCGTAAAGACCATGAGAATAATCGTTTGGCTGCCTACCTTGAAAACATTGAATAGGTTCATATTAAAGCCTAGCAATATAATGGAATATTGCAGGAGCTTTCGGGAAGTGTATGTTATTCCGCTCTCAACCAGGGCGGGTCTCTTCCAAAAAGCAAGAATCATACCAAACAGGATACCAAGTACCGGGCTTCCGATAATGGGGAATATATCCCCAAGCAGCCACGCTGGAATGGCTATAATTGCAGTAAGTACAATTCCGGGCAGCTTATCAAGTATTTTTTTCACGTGATCACTCCTTCTGTTAGATTAGAATATACCTTGACGATACATAAGTAAAATATTAATATTTAATTATAATAATAAGGTATTGCTTATGTATAAGGGGGAAGCCGTTTTGACATTAAGGCATTTTCAAATATTTGTAGCTGTTTGTGATGCAATGAATATGACTGCAGCAGCAAACAGTCTTTTTATATCTCAGTCTGCTGTCAGCCAGGCAATATCTGAACTTGAAGGTCATTATGAAGTTCGGCTTTTCGAGCGGTTATCCAGAAAATTATATCTTACGCAGGCGGGCGAAAAGCTTTTGGGCTATGCCAGGCATATCATTCGAATGAGCAAGGATGCTGAAAGCGAAATGCGGGCTTTAAACCAAAATGGCGTAATCCGAATTGGTGCGAGTGTCACAATTGGAGCGAGTATTTTACCAAAGCTGATAGCAGCTATGAATAATGAAAATCCCGGATTATCTGTGGAAGTAACAGAAGATAATACAACACAGATCGAAAAGCTCATTCTGAGTGATAGGCTTGATTTGGGACTTGTGGAAGGCGAGATTACAATGTCCGATATCATAAGTAAACCCTTTGCAGAGGATACGCTGGTATTAATCTGCGGAAAAAATCATCATTTTTCAGAACGGTTTTCTGTTGAACCACTTGAACTCGAAAAGGAAAACTTTATTTTACGTGAAGTGGGGAGCGGAACCCGTAAGACATTTGAGGATGTCATGTCTGAAAATAATTTGGTGTGGACATCGACCTGGACATGCAATAATGCGGATACTATCAAAATGGCTGTTGCTGAAGGGCTTGGCGTTTCTGTGATTTCACAACGCTCCGTTTGTAGGGAAATAGAGTCTGGTATACTACATAGCGTGAGCATAAACGGCCTTTTTTTCAAGCGGCGGTTTAAACTAGTGTACCATAAGAATAAATATCTCACAGAAGCTATGAAATACTTTATCAGCTTCTGCTTTAGTCAGGAAAATTAAATAGGGTGGCAGAAGCCCCCCTATGTTGCAGAACTATGCAATTCACCCGCCCACTTAAAGGCCTGCTTTGCTATGATAACGGCAATGATTTCATTGATGATCGCTGCTGCCGCAATTGTTCCCTGAAGGATTCTGGCATTCTCAGGTGCCGGTATGCTTAAAACAGAAACTGCAATTCCAGTAAAGACAAGGGATACACCTGAATGAGGAAGCAGCGTCAGCCCTAAAAACTTCTTTACAGTAGGGGGCGATTTGGTTATGGCTGCGCCAAAATAGGCTCCGCCGATTTTTCCTGCCGCTCTAGACAGGATATAAGCCAAAGTGAATATTCCTGCCCCTAAAATTAAGTGGTAATCCAAAGGAGCGCCAAGATTCAAAATAGCGGCGATCAGACTGAAGCCTAATATGGGGTTGAATGAATTCATGATGGTTTCCAGTCGTTTTTCCGGCACCATATTGGAAAAGGTTGCTGAAAATGCCATTCCAATCATCATAAAGTTTAAAGCGGGTTTCGGTAAAACAAGGTAGTTGAAAAATAAGCCCATACCCGAGGCCATAAGTATCGCACCAACTAAAAGCAGCACTGCCGTACCGGCCTTCTGCTCCTTTTTTAAAACCAACCCTGCCAGCAGCCCTGCCGCAATACCAATGACAATGGGCAAAGCTATAACTAACAATATCAGATACAAAGGCAGTTTCTGTGTGGATATATTGGCTGAAACCACTGCGATTACTGAAAAGAACACTACAACACCTACCATATCATCAAGGGCCGCCATCGGAATGAGTGTCCTCGTGACCGGGCCCTCTGTTTTGAACTCATTGACAATTGACAGCGCAGGTGCCGGTGCGGTGGCTAAAGCAATTCCCCCGAAAATAACGGCAAGATACAATGGAATGTTCATGAAGTAGAATATCACTGCAAACACTGCGGATACAACAAAGAATGTTCCTAAAGATTGAGTCAGTGTTGTAATGAAGAGCTGTTTTCCATAATTGCGTATTTTACTCCATACCAGTTCAGTACCTATCATAAGTCCCACCGAACATTCGAAAACGTGCATGGCATATTCATACCACTTTTGTTCCATTATGGACTGTCCAAGAAACCCAAGGGCATGGGGACCCATTACCATGCCGGTAATCAACCATCCTAATATTGCCGGCATTTTAATTTTCGCCATCAGCTTTCCAACCAAAAACGCGATTATTATCACAATTACCAATCGTAAAATATCTGCTGCAATCATTTCTTGTCCTCCTGTTTTGCTATACCATAAAGTAAAATGTTAAATATTTTATGGAGTTGTATTTCGTGCGTTTTCATCATATCTGACATATGGTTGTCCCTCGATTTATTCTTTTGAAAGTAGCTGTTGAAAAATTCCTGGAATGCAAGAAAATATTCCATTGCTTCATCCGCAGAAATGTTTTCTCTAAGATTCAGTTGTTTCAGAATTTCTCCCAAAAATCTTTTGTTTACTGAATCAAAACCTTCCTTTAGTTCTGCAATTTGTTTTCTTAGATGTTCCGGGGTTTGTAAGATGGCATCGCAAAAAATTTGTCTGAACTCTTCATTTACATTAAAAAACTCGTAACGGGCTACAAAATAGCTTTCTATGCTTTTTTCAACATCATTATGGTGAATAGTGGAATTCCTATTTAAGTAGTCACTCAATTGATCAAAGCATTCTTTTACGCATAACAAAAAGAGCTCATCTTTACTTTCATAGTAGTGATAAATAAGGCCCTTTGATATATTGTTGTCATTACAGATATTGTTTATTGAAGCACTCATGTAATCTTTGGAGCCAAATTCATGTATTGCAGACTGAAAGATTTTGCTCTTACTTCTAATATTTTTCTGTTCCCTTTTCATAAGTATCCCTCTTTTCTATTATAGACCACATAGTCTGCAATTATTATATGCAAAACAGACCATGTAGTCAATAAATTGATCTAAACATCTTGACTTATGCGGTAAAATAGGAAAGGTGACCATATCCTGTTGGCTAAAGGGCCTCATAGATAGTTTAAAATAAATGAGAGGTTTAAAACTTTTAGTAGTGCTTCAGCGTCTATAAAGTGTAATAAATAATGATACGTATCAGTACAAAAGAAAGGAGTTATTCGTGCGAATAGGTAAAAGTGATTTAGATGATCAAATAGCAGATTACGTTATCAGACATAAAGAAAATTTTTACAGACTAGCATTTAGTTATGTCAAAAATGCTGATGATGCGTTAGATGTTGTTCAAGAATCTATTTATAAAGCTATTTCTTCAAAGGATTCTCTGAAAAATCCCGATTACATAAAAACATGGTTCTACAGGATAGTAGTAAATACTTCGCTGGATTTAATACGGAAACAAAAAAAGCTGGTTATTGTGGATGAAGAAATACTATCAAATTATGACTCGGGAGAATTTGACAATTATCAGAATATTGACTTGCTAAGAGCCTTGGATAGTTTGCCTGAGAAATACCGAAATGTAATAGTATTACGATATTTTGAAGATTTGAAAATAGAGGAAGTTGCTGAAATACTAAACGAAAATGTTAGCACAGTTAAAACTCATTTGTACAAATCTCTGAAAATGTTACGTGTCAAAATAGGTGCTTAATGGCAAGGAGGATTAACCATGAAAGATAATTATTTGGACCAGCTTAAAAAGGAATACAGGGATGTGCCTATTCCTGCGGAATTAGATTTTGTAGTTCATAAAGCATTAAAAGAGATGGGGATAAATCGTATAAAAAGGAAAAGTCGTTTTAAAGGATTAAGAATAGCCGCAGCTTCAATCGTTGCTGCGGTAGCCGTATTCACTGTAGGTGTTAATACAAGCCCGGTGTTTGCAGCAGCGCTGGCAAAAGTACCGGTTGTAGGCAGTATTGCAAAAATATTAACGTTCAGAGAATATCATGTAAACGAAGATGGCTACAATGCGAATATAAAAGTACCTGCCATAGAAGGGTTGGACAATGAAACCCTGAAAAACAGCTTAAATGAAAAATATCTTGAAGAAAATAAAAAGCTATACGAACAATTTGTGGTCGACATGGAAGATTTAAAGAAAAACGGTGGAGGCCATTTAGGTGTTGATAGCGGTTATCTGGTAAAGACCGATACGGATCGCATATTCTCTATAGCCCGTTATGAAGTAAATACCGTAGGCTCTTCATCAACAACAATGGAATATGATACCATTGATAAGAAAAACGAAATCTTGATTACTTTACCAAGCTTATTTAAAGACAACAGGTATGTTGACATTATCAGCGAAATCATCAAAGAACAGATGATCGAACAGAATAAAGCCGATGCAGATATGTTCTATTTCGTTGAAGGAATAGAACAGGAAATGAGTGAGGGACTGTTTGAAAAAATTTCAAAGGAGCAGGACTTCTTTATTAACTCAGAAAATAAGCTGGTAATCTCCTTTGATAAATATGAGGTTGCACCCGGATACATGGGAGTTGTTGAATTTGTCATACCTACAGAGTTAATAAGAGATATTTTATCCGGTAGCGACTATATTCAGTAATCTTGGTGTTCTAGCGCTTTGTATAAAAATTACTCCTAATTTCAAAATGGACGGGCTAAACCTTCTGTACTTAAGGCCAAAGTATATTGAAGGTCAGCCCGTCACATTTGCGATCCCCAAATGGCAACATTCTGATTCTCAAGGACGAACCTGTTATTATCCCATCTTAAGGTATTCAATACATAGCCTAAGCCATCGGCATTATATCTTCCGGCTATTTTTTGATACGCCAGCAGTTCAAATACACCATCATAATTAAAATCAACCGGATATAAGCCACTCAGCGGGTTAACAAATCCGGTAATGGGCTGCTTCAGCTTACCGTTCTCATCATATATTTCATTTAAATAATCAGAACCCTTATAGGATATATCAATCAGGTATTTTACATTGTTTGGCTGGCTGATAACCTCAACCAGGTAATTGTCTTTATAAGTCACAACATATTGGAATTCTGCGTTATATACTTCAAAGTCAAACAGTAAACGGGCATTATTGTTGATAAACGAATAGATGTAGTGGTACATTATTCCGCCGCTGCCGCCTGAATCGATGCTGATTAAAATATCTGAAACACCGTCTCCGGTAAAATCCCCCAAAAACAAGGTGGGATTATAGCCTGCATTTTCTTTAAGGGGTATAGCGGTAAACCTGCCTGTCAGGCCGTCTTGAATTACCAGGGTGATATTTTGTATAAAGGGGCTGCCTGGAGTTCTTATACCGGTTAAATAGACATTATCAGGGATTCTATCACCGGTTACATCCGCTCTGCCAAAAGAGACAATATTAGGAGGGTTCATTTTTGCCGATAAATCATTGTTGAACATAATGGCTCCCTTTGAAATATAAACAATATACAATATCATATGAGCGTTGCATCATCAGTGCTATACTGTTAACAGTTATTAGGTCCATTCATGCAGGTTTATACAATCTGGGAGGAATAACCTGCAGCTGATTAATGGCGAACGGCAATTTGCAAGAGTGAAAAAAGACTTTAAACAAGTCCATTATGGGTGTTTTTTTTGTTGACAAACGTCTATGAATACGATAATGTATATTTATGCAAAACACGCATACAGTGTATAAGTATTCAAGAAATTTTTTAAGGAGAAGCTGATGATGAAAAAAAATATCGTATTAATCATTGCAATAACAATGCTTTGCGTCTTTACGCTTGCAGGCTGCGGGTCAGGTAAAAGTGCGAGTGTTAAGGTTATCGACATCCCTCTGACTCAAGAGGAATATGCATTCGGTGTTGATAAAAACCAACCTGAGCTTCTAAAAGAGGTAAATGATTTCATAGCTAAGATTAAATCAGACGGTACATTTGAGAAAATCTTAAACAAATACTTTGGAGACGGGACACCTGAGGCTGTTACGTCTGCTGCGCTAGACAACTCCAAGGATCAGCTTGTTGTTGCTACAAACGCAGGCTTCGAACCTTTTGAATTTACCAAAGGTGATAAATACTACGGTATTGATATGGAAATCGCAGCGCTTCTTGCCAAGCATCTCAACAAAGATCTCGTAATCAATAATATGGACTTTGATGCGGTATGTCTTTCAGTTGGTCAGGGCAAAGCCGATATCGCCATGGCCGGTCTTACTATAAAAGAAGACAGAAAAGAATATGTTACGTTCTCGGACAAATACTATGATGCAGCTCAGAAAATCATCGTCAAGGCATCAGAGACAAAGTTCGACAATGCAAAAGCAGCAGCAGATATAGAGGCAGTTCTTTCAGGGCTCGCCAGCGATACAAAAATAGGTGTCCAGACAGGTACAACCGGCCAGTTCTATGTTGAAGGTGATGCAGATTGGGGCTTTACCGGATACAAGGTTCAATGCACAGGATATAAATCAGGCTCGCTAGCTGTTCAGGATATGCTTAACGGCAATATCAACTATGTTATCATTGATGAAGCACCGGCTAAGGCTATTGTAACTGCTATAAACGAACTTAACTAAATCGATGCATCATGATACAGTACCCCGCTAAAGCTGCGGGGTACTGTAATGTAAGGGATAATATGGGGAATTTTGATAGAAAATTAGAAAAGTTTTGGGAGATATTCTACGAAAACGGCGGTTATTCAAAGGTTCTGACCGGTCTTCAAAACACATTGTATATTGCCATTGTCGGTTTGGCCATAGGTATCATCATTGGTACCTTAATTGCCGTTGTTGAAGTTTTTCCGAAATATAAAAGGCTGCCGAGAATACTCAATGGCATTTGCAGATTTTATGTCGGCTTGTTTAGGGGCTCACCGGTTGTTGTCCAGCTTTTGGTGGCCTATTATGTTATTCTGCCGTTGATTGGGGTCAATATGCCAGCCCTTAATGTTTGCGTTCTGGTATTTGGCTTTAACAGCGGTGCTTATGTCTCGGAAATTATGCGAGGAGGCATTCTGTCGGTAGACTCGGGCCAGATGGAGGCAGGCCGTGCGGTGGGTTTAAGCTATGGGGTAACCATGCTTAAGGTTGTTGTTCCACAAGCCATTAAAAACATACTGCCTACCCTTGGCAATGAGTTCATAGCCCTCATCAAGGAAACGTCGGTTGTAAGCTTCGTTGGTGCTGCCGATTTATATGTTGCATTTAATTATATAGGTACCAACAGTTATGAATTTATGGTTCCCTATCTTGTTATGGCGGTCATTTATATTGTTTTGGTTATGATCATTGCAATGCTCGTTAAAATAATGGAAAGGAGCCTAAGAAAAAGTGATAGAAGTCATTAATCTTAAAAAGAACTTCGGTAAGCTGGAAGTATTAAAAGGCATTACCAATAATATTACAGAAGGTGAAAAGGTCGCTATCATAGGCCCTTCCGGAAGCGGTAAAAGTACGTTTTTACGTTGCCTTAACTGTATGGAAGACCCCACAAGCGGATCTGTCATCTTTGAAGGCGTTGACATAGCCGATATGAAGGTTGACATTAACATTCATCGTAGGCATATGGGTATGGTTTTTCAGCAGTTCAATCTGTTTAACAACAAGACTGTTATTGGCAACATTATGTTGGCACCTATGCACATCGCAACTCATGATCTTCGCATGAAGAAAACAAAGAATTTCTTCATTAAAATAAGCAATGTGTTTGCAAAGAAAAAAAAAGCGCTCTATGAAATTAATACAACCCGTGCAGCGATAAAGGTCGAAGCAAAAGAAAATGCTATCCGTTTGCTCAAAAGAATCGGCCTTGAGGATAAAGCAGAGGCCTATCCCTCAACCCTGTCCGGTGGCCAGAAACAAAGAATTGCAATTGTACGCGCCCTTGCCATGAACCCAAAAGTGATGTTATTTGATGAGCCCACTTCAGCCCTTGACCCGGAAATGGTAGGTGAGGTTCTGGATCTTATCAAGCAGCTTGCCAATGAAGGAATGACCATGGTTATCGTGACTCACGAAATGGGTTTTGCAAGAGAAGTTGCCACTCGCGTTTTGTTTATGGATGAAGGAAAGATTCTTGAGGAAAATACTCCGGGTGAAATCTTCTCAAATCCGCAAAATGCAAGAACCAAGGAATTTCTATCAAAGGTATTGTGAATACCTTTGAAGGAAAAGGTCGGGGGCGCTTTTTAATTCTCAACAAATTTACTTTAAGAACTGATGAGTTCTGCCCATTTTATAGGCAAGCTTAATCATCTCCTGCTCGTCTTCGTTCATGGTGCGGGCATACATTTTTTCAAATTGCTCAATGAGACCGGCAAAGTCAATTTTTTGTTTTCTTTGTCTCGGTTTGGTTTTAACGTAGCTTGGATCGTAGCGCTGTGGCTGGATTGAGGAAGGGTTTATTTTTATAAAAATTTCGGCTGTGTAATAGGCATCGTAAAGTGCATGGTGAAAATCATACTTTTTTGCGATATTCAAGGATTCAACTACGTTCTGCAGCCGAAGCAATCTTTTTGAGCTAAGGCCCAAATGCCTTGAAGCATGGGGCTGCAGGTTGATAAACATGTGCGGCAAAGGCTGCTTATCAAGCTTGTAGTAATCAATATTTCTAAATAGTTCTCTTATATCGGATAATCCCCAACTGCAAAATACGGCATCACTCCCGCCTATAAACAAAATGAAGTCTTGATAAACATCAGGAAAGTATTCCTCTGATTGTAGCTGTTCCAGTGTGATGCCGGTTAAATCTGTGACAAGCGGCGTTATCTTTTTATATATGGCAGGCTTAACAAAGCGGTTAAAAGTCGCCAAGGTGCTAAAATCTGAATCTAGCTTTATTGCACCTATTTGTATGATTTCAAAGAGAGATTTGGAGAACCTCTCACTTGATGCATCCTGATTAAATTCCAGATCAAAAACTATATAATGCATATGATGCCCCTAAAACATGAATGATTACACTATAGCTTTTCACATCTGCTTTTATCATATCATAATATTTTTTTAGTGGATTGGGACAATTGCTCCATTAGGTCATATTGCAAACTGGCTGTTATACAAGTTGGCATAGAAACCGTTTTTCGCAAGCAAATCATCATGATTACCCTGTTCAACAATATTGCCGTCTCTCATAACGAGGATAATGTCTGCTTCCCGAATGGTGGAAAGCCGGTGGGCCACGATAAAGCTTGATCGACCTTGCATCAGCCTTGCAAAGGCTTCCTGAATTTTAATTTCCGTTCGGGTGTCAATAGAAGAGGTGGCTTCATCTAAAATCAGCATGGGTGGCAGGCATAGCATGACACGAGCGATACAGAGAAGCTGCTTCTGACCTTGGGAAAGACTGCCGCCATCCTCGATGATAACGGTATCATAGCCCTGGGGTAACCGCTTGATGAAGCTGTGGGCGTGAGAAGCCTTTGCCGCAGCAATGATTTCTTCTTCGGTGGCATGGGGCTTACCCATAATAATATTATCACGGATAGTGCCTTCCTTGAGCCAGGTTTCCTGGAGTACCATGCCAAAGCCTTGACGCAGGCTCTTTCGTGTTATATGACGAATGTCCTTTCCCTCCACCATGATTCTGCCGCTGTTCACATCATAAAAGCGCATGAGAAGGTTGATGACGGTTGTTTTTCCGCACCCTGTCGGACCAACAATAGCGACCCTTTGACCCGGCTTTACATTTAAATTGAAATCACGAATCAGCGGACGGTCAGGCACATAAGAAAAGGCTACATGATCAAGGGATATATTCCCTTTTATATCGGAAAGAACTGCTGCGTCTGCAGCATTAGGAATTTGCGGTTCCTCTTCTATCAAGTCAAAGATACGGGCAGCGCAGGCCAAGGCGTTCTGAAGCTCTGTAATTACGCCTGAAATCTCATTAAAGGGCTTGGTATACTGGTTGGCATAGCTCAGAAAGATGGATAGCCCGCCAACGGTGATCCCGCCGCTGACAGCTGCCAAAGCACCTGTCAAACCGACTCCGGCATAAACAAGACTGTTGACAAACCTTGTACTTGGATTTGTAATGGAGGAGAAAAAGGTAGCTCTGAGGGAATGTTTCTCCAATCTGTCATTGATTTCGTCAAACTGCTCCAACACTTCCTTCTCTTGGGAGAATGCCTGTACAACCTTTTGGTTGCTGATCATTTCGTCGATCAGAGCGGTTTGTTCACCACGGATTTCAGACTGCAGCTTGAACATATCATAGGTGCGCTTTGCAATAAATCGAGCAACGAAAAGAGAAAGCGGGGTCAGAAGCACCACCACAAGGGTAATTTTCCAGTCGATGGTCACCATGAAAATCAAAGTGCCGAGTATGGTGACAACGCCGGTAAACAATTGCGTAAAGCCCATAAGCAATCCGTCGGCAAACTGATCAACATCGGCAATGACACGGCTCACAATCTCACCAACAGAACGGGCGTCGATGTATTTAAGTGGCAGAACCTCTATTTTTTTGAACGCCTCATTACGTACATCACGAATCACATGGAAGGTGATCCTATTGTTCATAATGTTCATCAGCCATTGAACGATGGCTGTAGCACCAACAATTACACCGATTTTAACAAGTAGGGCCATAATGCTCTCAAAATCCACTCGACCTTTGCCCACCATATAGTCAATGGCCTTACCAATCAGGATGGGGACATATAGGGTTAAGGCGACTGAAACAGCCGCAAAGAAAATAGATAGAGCAAGAAGGAAGCGATAACGGCCAATATAATGCAGAACCTTTTTTAACGTGCCTTTTTGAATTTTCTTATCAGCCATGATACTTTTCCTCCTTTTTAAACTGAGAATAATAAATTTCACGGTAAACCTCACAGGTGTCCAAAAGCTCGTCATGCGTGCCAATGCCAACCACTTTGCCGTCATCCAGAACAATGATTTTGTCAGCGTATTGGATGGAGGAAGCTCTCTGGGATACAATGAACACAGTGGGACTATATGCCATTTCACGGATAGCCTTACGAAGTGCCGCGTCAGTTGCGAAGTCCAAGGCAGAGGCGCTGTCATCAAGAATCAGAATTTCAGGCTTTTTCACCAGCGCTCTTGCAATGGTGAAACGCTGTTTTTGACCGCCGGAAAGATTCTTGCCGCCTTGCTCTATTTTGTGATCAAGTCCATTTTCCTTACCGGCTACAATCTCCTTGGCCTGTGCAACAGTGATGGCCTCCATCATTTCTTCATCAGTGGCATCTTTTTTACCCCACCGCATGTTATCACGGATAGTGCCCTTAAAAAGCACCGCTTTTTGAGGAACCACACCTATTTTGTCCCGCAGCTCTTCCAAAGGGTAGTCTTTAACATCAATACCATCTATAAGTACAGCCCCTTCGGTTGCATCATAGAAACGGGGGATCATATTCACAAGTGAGGATTTACCGGAGCCTGTGCCGCCGATGATACCGATGGTTTCGCCATGCCGCACTACAAAGTCCATATCGGTTAAAGAATTGGCACCTGCATTTTTATATCGAAGGTCCGCGTGTCTGAATTCAACCGCATATTGACTGGGATTCTGTTTAGGTAGAGTATCTTGCTCAACAAGACTGGACTCAATTTCGAAAACCCCTTGAATTCTGTTTCCACAAGCCACAGCTTTTGTAATGCTGATTATAAGGCTTGCGAGCTTAATAAGTTCAACCAGAATCTGGGACATGTAGTTGTAGAGAGCCACCACAGCACCCTGTGTGATAATGCCTGCTTCCACACGGATTGCGCCGGTTCGGAGCAGTGCAATAATAGCGAGGTTAATAATGACATAAGTAATCGGATTCATCAGTGCTGAAATGCGGCCAACATGCTTCTGGATGGCGGTTAGCTCTTCATTCCTGTTTTTGAATTCTTTTATTTCTTCCTCTTCCTTGCAAAACGCGCGAATGACACGGACACCGGTCAGGTTTCCGCGGGTAATGCCAAGAACTTTATCCAGACGTGCCTGTACCTTTTTGTAAAGGGGGATACAGACAAGCATAATACCGAATACGACTACGGAGAGTATTGGAATTGCAACCGCAAATAGGAGTGCCGCTTTTACATCGATGGTAAACGCCATAATCATAGCGCCGAATACCACAAACGGAGAACGGAGCAGCAGGCGGAGCGTCAGGTTTATGCCATTATACACCTGATTCATATCGCTGGTCATTCTGGTAATCAGGGTTGAGGTGCCCAGCGTATCCATTTCAGAGAAGGACAGCTGTCCGATATGTTTAAACAAGGCGTGCTTAATTTTTTTTACAAAACCGGCGGACGCCTTTGCGGCATAATACTGAGCCGTGATAGAAAAGAACAGGCCAACTATGCCGAGTGTGACCAATATCAGGCACATTTTTACAATATAGCCCTTATCGTTATTTGCAATACCATTATCGATAATAGCCGCTATGACAAGGGGTACGAGTAACTCTAAAGAAGCCTCCAGCAGCTTAAATAGTGGCCCAAGAACACTCTCTTTTTTGTATTCTTTTAAGTAGATAAGTAGTTTCTTCATGATTACCTCCTGGAAGTTCAGGCATTAAAAATCACACATGAGATTGTACCACAAAAATCATAATGTGTTACGTAAAAGAATGTAAATGGCCTATCTTAATGCCTTAAGGTTATTTATATGGTACCACTATTCTGGGTAGATATAATAACGTTACCCGTTATCGAAATTAAAAATATCGAACGGGTTCCCAAGTTATTGATACTTCGTATTAATAAAAAGAACAAATAATTAACCATTGGAATGAGAAGATCAAGAGTCATTCAAGGATGACAAATGTATTAAAGACTAATGATTTGGAAAAATTTCTATAAGCGATTAAGAGAGGAAAATTAGGAAAATAATACTGAACAAAATATGGAATCAGATAATATTTATTTTTTAATTACTATGATATAATAACCTTACCCGTTACCGAAATTAAAATTTCGAACGGGTACCCAAGTTATTGATACTTCGTATTATCCATTTTATAACTCAAATCCGGTGTTCTGTATATTCGCATATCAATTTTAGGATGATTGGGGAAGAAATTGTGTCTGAAAAAGATAAGTATTTAAAGTACGTATCCTTCTATAAAAGACGCAGCATCAGAGTTACCTGGCTTATATCCTATTTGTTAATTCTGTTTATTCCTATTGCCACAAGCACAGTTATCTATATTCAAACGATTAATACTCTGGAGCAGGAAATAAACCGAGCTAATGAATCTATTCTTATTCAGGTACAGCGGGAGGTTGACAGTAAATTACGGGATGTCAGGCGGATTTGTTATGAACTCAGCCTTGATAATAATGTTATTAAAGCTGCTAACCTTCCTGCACCCGAAAAAGACGAGGAGTTTTACCAATTGGTCAACTTTGCTCGTGACCTCAAGATATTTAAAGCCGGTAACGAGTTTATCGATGGCTTATATCTGTACTATAAAAAAATGGATACCCTATGGAGCCCCAATGCAAGAATCAGCTTAAAAGAGCATGATAACCATGTGCAGGATTATCTGGGAATGGGATATGAGGAGACAAGAGAATTCTTAAGCAGTGTAACCTCAACTTCCGTGAGGGTTGTTAAAGGTGCGCCTAACCAGAGCTTGCTCGATAGATCCATTGTTTATGCAACGCCCATTTCAGATGTCAGCTTAAACACTGCGGATATCATTGCGATTATCGTAGTAAGGGAAACCGCGCTCTTAAATAACATTCAGAAGAACCCGTCGGTTGCAAACGGCGAATTTGTCGTCATTAACAGGCATGGTGATATTATGGCCTCTAGCAGCCAAGACAAAGAATCTATTGCATTTAAGTACGATGACTTCCCGAGCCTGCAGGGAATGATTGACCTTGAACACAAAGGGGAAAAGAATATTGCTACATACATTGCATCACAGGTTCTTGACTGGAAATACATTCTAGTTACGCCAAAGAAAATATTCTGGGAAAAATCGGATTATGTAAGGAACTTTACCTACATAAGCTTCTTGTTGTGCATGGTGATTGCAGGATTTGCAACCTACATCCTCTTAAGAAGAAACTATAGCTCTGTAAATTCCCTGATTCATATGATTGCCGAAAGGCTCAGTATTCCCTTGCAAAAAAAATACAATGAGTACAATTTTATTGAGGATGCACTGACATATACGATTAACGAAAATAAAGAGAATTCGGTGAAATTAAGGCAGCAAAGCTCAATCATCAAAGAGAATCTTTTAGTTAAGCTCTTGAAGGGAAGATTCAACGAGATTGTAGCTATCAGTGAGCCTCTGTCGGCACTGGATGTTAATATTGAGTCCGGGCGGTTCTCGGTTATGGCCTTTTATATTGATGACTACGGTAAGCTTTTTACTCCGCCAGAAATGAATCAGGAAGACGGAATGCGGCTGGCAGAGTTTATTATCCGCAATGTCACCGAAGAAATGATCAATAGGAACAACCAATGCTTTATGGTGGAGGTTGACGATATCATCGCTTGTCTCATCAGTATTAAGGGCACTTCGGAAGAAAATTCTATGGAGACGCTACTGGCAGCGGTGAAAGAAGCACAGGAGTTTATCAAAGAAAAATTCAGTATCTGTTTTACCGTGGCTGTAAGCAATATTCACGATGCTGCCAACCAAATACCCAGGGCTTACGCAGAATGCATGGAAGCATTGGAACACCGGATGGTTATGGGAAGCGGTAAAATAATCAGCTATAAAAACGTGGCCGGAAGCCAAAATAAAAACCAGGGCTACAGCTACTACTATCCAATGCTGCTGGAGCAGCAGCTCATCAACTTTATAAAAACGGGAGACTTTACCGGTGCCATTGCCATCGTGGAGGAAGTTTTAAGATTGAATTTTGAAGAGGGGGCTCGTTCAATTCAGCTAGCCAAGTGTGTTATGTTCAATCTGGCCGGGACGATTTTAAAAGCCATCAATGACCTGTCGGTGCACTATCAGAGCAATATTCTGGGAGACTCAAATCCAGCCGAAGGTTTGCTGGGCTGTGAAACCGTTACTGAAATGAAAGATGAAATCGCCGATATATTAAAGGTTGTCTGTCACTTTATTCAGGAGAAGAGAAAAAAAGAGAGCACAGGTTTCTATGAGAGAGTCCGCGAATTTATATCCCTAAACTATAATAATGTTAATTTAAACGTGGGAGCTATCGGAGAACATTTTGATATGACACCCGCCTATGTGTCCAAGCTCTATAAAGACCAAACTGGAGAACCCTTGCTGGACTACATGAATAAGATCAGGATCCGAAAAGCAAAGGAATTATTGTCCAATGAGGAATACACCATTTCGGAAGTAGCAGATAGAGTGGGCTATAATGATGTGAAGACCTTTACCCGGTATTTTAAAAGGTATGAAGGTGTAACTCCCGGGAAATTTAAAGGTATCAGTTAACCGTAAAAAAAGATCAGTGATTGTTTTAAGGCAGATGATTCTATGGAAGGATTATCTGCCTTTTAGTTTTTGGGGGTTGATTTTATTTTTTGACCCTAGCCGGTTTATATCTTGGAGTATGGTTTATCCTTTCTGACCATTTCCTTTTTTTTAGATGGAAATATAATGAAACTACGAGCGCACACTCGCAATTTACAGCCGCCTGAGGGCAGGCTGTGGTTTCCATCAGTTTTTCCTTAGTTATCTAACATGATGTAAGAAATGATTCAATTGTTTTCCATTGAAGGAGGAGTGAAATTGAAAACACGAAGAGTTCTTTCTATTTTTGTGTCCATTTCTATTTTGCTGTCCATGGTTTGCGGCATCCCATTAACTGTTAACGCGGCGGAACCCGTTAAATTGGCAGACCTAGCAGATATGGCTTACGTGGAAGTAATCAGAAGTGCCTATACTCTAGGTTATACCGATGCTCCTGCAGCTAATCAGTATTGGTATCAGCCTAGCTATACCACTACAAACAAGTTATTCTCTATGTCCACCAGTACAAGCAATACCGCCGGAGACGGCTATTCTGTCAAGATCCAAAAGGATGGCAACCTTGCTGAGCTTTCCCTGGATACAACCGGTACCACCAATGTCGTTGCCAGATACTGGCTCAAGGGGACTACCATTGCAAATACCATTCAGTATTCAGTCGATGGTGGTCTGAACTATGTAACACTTACAGATCAAGACTACTCAAACGGTTATAGGGTTCACAAGCTGGAAGGCGCTGATAACAACAGTAGTGTAATATTTCGTATCAACGGGGCATTACGCAATTCACAAACCATGTATCTGGATGACATTGCAGTTTTCTCTGATACAACAACACCCACATGGGATGCCATTGTTCTGGATGCCTCTAATATCACCGACAAAAGCATGAAATTATCCTGGAGTGCAGCCAAAGACAGTACGAACACCCTAGAAAGCGGTGTTCGTTACTACAGAATTTATAAGGACGCTGCACTTTTTGACACAGTAACAAATACCACATCTTATGAGGCCACAGGACTTTCTGCCAACCAGAGCTATGTATTTTCCATTACAGCAGGGGATGTAGCAGGAAACTGGTCCGCGGATGGGCCCACAGAAACCTTTACGACATCTGCCTATACGGATACGGACCCACCCATTTGGCCTTCACCGACCGATATTGCTGCCACACATCTGGGGCAAAGAAGTGTGACCGTTTCCTGGCCGGATGCCACTGATGCTACCGGATTACAAGAGTATCGAATCTATAAGGATTCAGCGCTTGTGGCTACGGTTCCCTCCAGTGTAAAGAGTTATACGCTAAATCATTTATCTCCTTCTACCGAATATGCCATTAAGGTTGAGGCCTCCGACATATTGGGTAACGGGTCTGCGGATGGACCTGGCGTGCATGTGACAACACTGGATGCCGGTACCCCGTTTATGGAAGAAAACTTTGACAGCGGGAGCTTTCCCATCGGCTGGACAATATCCAGCAGCGGAGGCACGGTTAAGGCAGCAGATGATCCGTTGGGCTTATACGGAAAGAGTCTGGAGCTTTTGGATACCGATGCTGCCAAGAGTGTTTCGGCTCGATATAAATTCGGGCATAAAACCGGTGTACTCACATGGGAATACCGCTTTATGCATAAGGATTTCATTAAAACCATGTATTTGCCGGTATATGGAAGCATAGTAGATGGTGCTGACCGAGAACTCTTCAGACTATCTACAGCCAGTAACGATATGCTGGTCTACGGAAATGAAACCTCTGCTTATGTTAACATTGGCAAGATAAACACTGACCAATGGTATCGCGTCAGGGTAGTGGTAGACATAGACGACAAGGTGTCTTATTTCGGCATTATCTCAGAAGAAGACAACACCCGCTTTGTATCAGAAGCCAATCCTTTATATGGCATTTCCTCGGCTACTTATACCCCCATTTCATTGAATGAATTTGGCTTCTACACAAAGAGTACCGATCTTGTCAATCTTTATATCGATGACATCAAGGTATACGATACCGATCTATCGGCGGACGTTCCTGCCTGGCCTTCGGGAAAAAGCCTGACAGCTTCAGGAATCTCCAAGAAGGAAATAACCCTCAACTGGTCCGAGGCCACCGATTATTTGGGTATAAAGAATTATGTCATCTATAAAGATGGCACCCAGATCGCAATAGTGTCCGGGAATACCAAAACCTACACTATAAGCGAGCTTTATCCTGGAACTGCCTATGATTTCAGGATTGAAGCAGAGGATGCGGCAGGGAATCGGTCGGTTGATGGACCGAGCCTGAATGTATCCACATCACCGAAGGATGAAACAGTGCCTCCCGTTTGGACAGAAGCCAAGCTTGAGGCACCGTTGGAGGATATTGGTGCCAATACGCTCAAATTGGTCTGGACTGCTGCAACTGACAATACCGGAGTGACAGCTTACCGCATCTATCAGGACGGGAATCTCATTGTTACCGTTCCGGGCGATGTGTTAAGTTATACGGTTACCGGATTGACTGAAAAGACCAAATACCTGTTCCGTGTTTGGGCAGGGGACGAATCGGACAACTGGGCGGAGGGACCATCACTTGAGGTGTCCACCGTAGGGGATGTAAAACCTCCATTCTGGTTTGCGCCTTCTTTTGCCATGGCTCAGAACAGCCGGACCGACGGCTATCTTTCCGTTACATGGAGCGGGGCTGAAGATAATGTAGGGGTTACCCAATACCAGGTTTATGAGGGAGGTAACCTGCTTGGAACAACGACGGAAGCGGCTTTTACCTTGCAAACGACACCGGGTAAAAAGCATACCTTCAGTGTGAAAGCGGGAGATGCCGCCGGCAATTGGTCGGAAGACACGAGGGCGACATTACAGGCTTATGATCCCGTGATTCCTCAATGGGGGACAAAGGTGCTAACCGCCAAGGATGTGGAAACCTCCAGCCTGACACTTAGTTGGAGCGGTGCTGCCGATAATGGCAAGGTTTCAGAATACCGTATTTACCGGGATGGCTTGCCGGTAGGTATTGCCGAAGGAACAGCATATACCGTAAAGGATCTTCTGCATGATACA
Source organism: Bacillota bacterium (assembly GCA_023443745.1). Lineage (GTDB taxonomy): Bacteria > Bacillota > Clostridia > DSM-8532 > DSM-8532 > DTU059. The sequence continues at coordinate 161,215 of JAEZTB010000002.1, read as the reverse complement.
TCCTATACATTCACAGTACAGGCCGTTGATGCCATGAACAACGAATCAACCGATGGCCCAGCTCTGAATGTTACAACAGCTCATTCCGATGACACCACCGCTCCGGTATGGTCTGATGGCAGAATGGACATCTCGGATGTCACAACCAACAGCCTCAGGTTAAGCTGGAGCGGAGTTGAAGATGAGTCAGGCGTTACAGGCTACCGTATTTATTCGGGAGAAAGCCTGGTCAAAACCGTCTACGGTGATACAAGCTGTGACCTGTATGATCTGGCATCCGGCATGCCCTATATATTTACCGTCCGGGCTAGCGACGCCGCCGGAAACTGGTCGGTGGACGGGCCTTCGGCAGAAGCTGCTACTGATCCGGTATTCGGAACAACCCTATATGTCTCATCGCTGGATGAACTCAACACAGCTATCGCACAAGCCAAGCCCGGCGACATGATTATCCTGAGGGACGGCATTTATGAAGCGGGTGCAATTGCACCTGTAGACGGAAAGCATGGTCTTCCCAATGCGAGGATTATCATACGTGCTGAAAATGCGGGTATGGCAGAGATCAAGGCTGCTACCGGCTTCAAATTCACCAATTGTTCGTATATAACAGTGGAAGGTATAAAATTTGCAGGAAAACAAGCTGCATCTTCCAAGTCCCAGGCCATCGACATGTTCGGCTGCAATAACATGCGCATTACCCGATGCCATTTTATTCTGGATGAAGCAGATGTCCAGAATGTAAGCGGCTTCAGTCTTGCATGGGTAACCATCAAGAGCCATAATAATATCATCAGCCATCATAACAGGGTTGACCGTAACCTGTTTGAAAAGAAATTGGCTCCCGGCGTTGTGCTGTCCATAGACGGGGATCTGGAGGCCAAGCAGATAAGCCAGTATGACATCATTGAATACAATCACTTCAAGGATATCGGTCCCCGTATCGACAACGGCAAGGAAACCATACGCTACGGCACCAGTTATAATTCTCAATCCAGTGCCCATGGTATCGTACAGTACAATCTCTTTGAAGCATGCGACGGTGATCCGGAAACCCTGTCTGTAAAGACCTCCGATTTAACCGTCAGGTATAACACTTTCCTCAATAGCGAGGGCCAACTTACCCTGCGCCATGGCGACCGCACGACCATTTATGGTAACTACTTTATAGGAGACGGTAAAAAAACCGGAGTGGGCGGCATCAGAATTTATGGCACCGACCATAAGATTTTCAGCAACTACTTCCAGGGTCTCACAACCCATACCCTCCAGATTGATGGCGGTGACTCCTACACCAATGGCCGGTTAACCGATAAATGGACCATCAGGAGATTGCATGTCAGCTACAATACCATCATCAATTGTTCCAATGGTATCCTCATTTGGAACGGACGCGAGTATGCACCCCAAGATATTACCATAGCCAACAACCTTGTGGTCAACACCGGCGCTGCACCTATATCCTATGTAACAAGCAAATCAGGTGTGGCCGGTATACCCACCCCGAGGCCCATCTATCAGGGGAACATGGTTTATCCTTCCTTAAAGGCAACTCCTGAGGTTAATGATGCCACAGCAGTAGACGAAATCGTAGTGACCGATCCTTCGATGGAGCTTGCCGATGGCATTTACAGACCTTCTGCCACAAGCCCTGTTCTTGGTGCAGCAACGGGAACTTATCCCTATGTTAACATAGATATTGATGGGCAAACGTTTCAAAATCCCAGTAATGTGGGAGCCGACCAGACCTCCGATTCTCCAGCAAAGAACGGGATTCTGACAGCAGCTCATGTGGGTCTTAACGCTTCGCAAGTCAGCCCGGTTTGGCAAAGCCCCAGCCTCATTGCTTCGGAGATTACGGCCGGTAGCCTCAAACTGACCTGGGAAAGCGTAACCGACGATAAGGCTGTGACACAATACAGGGTCTATATGGGAAACCAACAGATAACATCAGTGGTCGGAAATGCAAGCAGTGTAGTCATTAGCGGACTTCAAGCCAATACAGAATACACCTTTAAGGTACAGGCGCTGGATGAAGACGGAAATATGAACTGGGTAGGCCCTGAGGTAACAGCCAGAACATTGGTATCGGGAAGCTCCGATCCCGGCCCCGGCGGAAGTTCGGGAGGCGGTTCCAATACCGGCTCAGATAATGCTTCTTCGACCATCAAGGTTGAAGTTAAACGGAACGGAACCCAAGCCAGTGGTCCCATTGAAAAAGGTACGTTACTGAAAGCCTTCGAAAATGCTCAAACAGATTCAAAGGGTAATCGGACTGTAACGGCTGAGGTCTCGGAAATATCCGGAGTTAATTCCTACTCGTTGGGAATTCCTGCCGAAATTCTGGCATCCGATATTGCTACCCGAAACTTGGAGATCAGGACTGCCGTTGCTACTGTAATATTACCCGAGAATATGCTCAATAACAGTAAGGTAAATATCAGCAGTTCTTCCATCGCCGACCTAAGCATCAGCTTAAGTGAAAAATCAAATCTGCCCGCTGATCTAAAGGGAGCCATAGGTGACAGGCCTCTGGTACAGCTAACCTTGAAGCTGGACGGCAAACAAACTCAGTGGAGCAATCCCAATGCAACAGTGACTGTTTCAATACCCTATAAACCTACAACCGATGAGTTGAAAGATCCCGAGCATATCGTTGTATGGTACATTGATGGTAGAGGTAACGTGATTTCAGTACCCAGTGGCCGATATGACCCGGTCACGGGAACCGTCATCTTCTCTATCACCCATTTCAGTCACTATACCATAGCCTATATGCAGAAGACTTTCAATGATTTGGGTGATGTGGAATGGGCAAGAAATTCCATCGAGGTTCTGGCTTCCAAGGGTATCATTAACGGCACAAGTAAATCTAATTATTCTCCTTCAGCCAACATCACCAGAGCAGACTATCTGGTACTGCTGATCAAGACTCTGAGGCTCACAGCCGATTTCACCGACAACTTTGACGATATTAAGCCCGGTACTTCATATTATGAAGCCATAGGCATCGCCAAAAAGCTCGGTATTACTGCCGGCAGCGGAAACAATCTGTTTAATCCCGGAGAAACTATCTCCCGGCAGGACATGATGACTCTGACAGCCAGGGCCCTGGAAAAGTTCAAAGGTCTGAAAAAAGCAGGAGATCTTAGCGCACTTCATTCATTCAGCGACAACTCAGAAGTTGCCGGTTATGCAGCAGAAAGCTTGGCAACTCTGGTTCGGGAAGGCCTGATTTCAGGTGACGGAAGTAAGCTTAATCCCAATGGCAAGACAACACGTGCCGCAGCCGCCGCATTGCTGTACAGGATATATAATAAATACTGATTTTGGAGGTCTATTTTATCTTTTGACTGTTGTCCATTTCACTTTTTGGAGGTTGTTTTTGCACATCTGACCATTTCAATCTGACACCGGTGCGATATACAATAAAACACAGAGAGTGCGCTCGATTATTAAATTGTAGGAGGAAAATTAATGAACAGATATTTGAAAAAAGGATTGTCAATTTTTCTATCTTCGTTAATGGTTCTGAGTATAACCGTTGGTTGTACGCAAAAACAGCAGCCCGCCAACACAACTCCCACAAACAGTGCAACACAAAGCGCGACACCCGGTAACGAAACACCAAGTAACGAGCCGACAAGTATATACCCTATCAAAACAGACTATACCTTAAAGTTCTGGAGTCAAATGAATCCAAATCTCTTTGGTATTGCGGATAACCTGGGTGAAACACCTCTTGGTAAGGAAATAGAAAGACAGACAGGGGTTAAGGTTAAATATATTCATCCTACCCAGGGTCAGGAAAGAGATCAGTTCAACATCATGCTTGTTTCAGGCGATATTCCCGATATTGTCGAGTTCAACTGGGCCTCGGAGTATCCCGGAGGACCTGAGAAGGCTATTGCCGACAAACTGATTATTCCCCTCAATGAAGCTATTGATAAGTACTCTCCCAACCTTAAAAAGCTGATAACCGAAGACCCGGCGCTTGAAAAGCAGCTTAAAACAGACAATGGAAATTATTACAATTATCCTATGATAAGGGTTTCTACAATTGCCAGAGTATTCAGAGGCCCCATCATCAGAAAGGACTGGCTTGACGAACTGAACATGCCGCTCCCTGTAACCATTGACGATTGGTATAATACCTTGAAAGCGTTCAAGGATAAAAAAGGTGCCACAGCTCCTTTTGTTGCAGAATATACTCAGAGCAGCGGCAACACAGGCTATGTCAATAACTCGGGTATGTCGCTCTACGATACCTTTGTAGGCGCTTATCAAACCTCCGACGGCTTCTATGTCAATGATGAGGGCAAGGTGAAATATGGTCCTATTGAGCCGCAGTACAAGGAGTTCCTCACCACCTTCAGAAAATGGTATGAAGAAGGGCTCATTGAAAAAGAGTTTGCTCTTTCGGATAAAAAGAATATGGAATCTAAAATGCTGGGTGACAAATCCGGTGCAACTGTGGGATTATTATCCGGTGTTATCGGCAAAATGATGGATAACATGAAGAGCAAGAATCCCAGCTTTAATCTGGTAGGAGCAACCTATCCCGTCCTTAAAGCAGGGGACACTCCCTTCTCCGGTCAAGCCGATGACCTGTACAATCCTAAGGCAAGCGCCGCCATCATGACGAGCTGCAAGAATGTTGAAGTGGCTGCGAAATGGCTTGACTTCGCCTATTCGGAAGCAGGCAGCTTGGTATACAACTTTGGTGTTGAGGGTGAAAGCTACAAGATGGTGGACGGATACCCCAAGGTTACTGAATTTATCATGAAAAATCCCGACGGCAAGCCTTTCACACAAATGCAGCCCCAGTATATGAAGCTTAATGGCGCTTTTGCAGTAGACCCGAGAGCTTCCGAGCAAGTGATGGCCTATCCCCAAATGCCCGAAGCATCAAACCGTTGGAGCCAGACCAATGCCAAACTACATAACCTTCCCGCATGCCTGACGCCGACGACCGAGGAAAGCAAGGAACTGGCGACTATCATAACAAATACCAATGCCTATGCCGCACAGATGTTCTCAAAGTTTGTCATGGGTGTTGAGCCTTTGGATAACTTTGACAAGTTTGTTGATGAAATGAAGAAGATGGGTATTGAAAGGGCAATTGAAATAAGACAGAACAGCTATGAAAGGTATAAAGCAAGATAATTATCGATTCGGAGAAGGCGAAAGCCTTCTCCGCTAATTAAAAGAAGAATAAATGATAGGATTTCAAGGTGATAATTATGGCTAGACAAGTTCGTGCAGCCGCCAAGATCTCCCCAGGGCTAAAGTCCCCGGGAAGGGTTGGCGAATTGATCAAGGACATCAAGTATAATAAAAATATTTATCTGATGCTCATACCGGTATTGCTGTTTTATCTCCTATTTCATTATAGGCCTATGTATGGTGCTATTATAGCCTTTAAGGACTTTATTCCCGCAAAGGGTATATGGGGCAGTCCATGGGTCGGCTTTCAGCATTTTGTGGATTTTGTTACAAGCCTCAATTTCCGGAAGGTGCTGAGCAATACCGTTTTAATAAGCTTCTTTGAGTTGTTGTTCGGATTTCCGGCTCCCATTATTCTAGCACTTTTACTTAATGAAGTAAAAAATACCGTTTTTAAAAAAACCGTTCAGACCTTTACCTATATGCCGCATTTTATTTCATTGGTTGTTATTTGCGGTATGATCAAAGACTTTCTCAAGGTAGACGGCGTTATCAACGATTTAGTTGCCATGCTCGGCGGAGAGCGCATCAGCTTTCTATTAAAACCGGAGTATTTTAAAACGATTTTTGTTTCAACAGGCATCTGGCAGCATGTGGGATGGGGAAGCATCATCTATCTTGCTGCACTTACAGCCATCGACAGTGAACAGTACGAGGCTGCCATGATCGATGGGGCGGGCCGCTGGAAGCAATTGCTCCATGTCACTTTACCCGGTATCATACCGACCATCATTATTATGTTGATACTCAGGCTTGGGCAGGTCATGAATGTAGGCTTTGAAAAGGTCATTCTATTGTACAACCCCATGATCTATGACACAGCTGATGTTATCTCATCCTTTGTCTACAGGAAGGGGATTCAGGAGTTTAGCTACAGCTTCAGTGCGGCGGTAGGGTTACTCAATTCGGTTGTTAACTTTTGCTTGGTTTTATCATCGAACTGGTTCAGCAGAAAAATGAACCAGACCAGCTTATGGTAGGAGGGAATTATCATGGTCATAAAAAAATCGATTTCAGGCAGAATATTTGACCTGTTCAACAGTGTTTTTCTTATCCTGCTTATCATAATCTGCGTTTACCCCATGTATTATGTGGCAATGGCCTCTTTCAGCGACGGAACCGAGCTTTTAATGCATTCAGGGCTTATTTTCCGCCCGCTGGGTTTCTCTATGGCCGGCTATGAGTTTGTGTTCAAAAACCCGATGCTTTTGAGAGGGTATTTCAATACATTTTTTATTGTTATTTTCGGTCTTTTGGATAACCTGCTTTTGACGTCATTTGGCGCTTATGCGTTATCCAGGCCCAGTCTGCGTTTCAAAAAGCCTCTTATGCTTTTAATCGTCTTTACCATGTATTTCAGCGGGGGACTCATCCCCTACTTTTTTGCAGTAAAGGATCTGGGGCTCATTGACAGCTTGTGGTCATTGATTCTCCCGACGTCCATCAGCACCTTTAATCTCATTATCATGAAGACATCTTTTGAAGCCATTCCGCCCAGTCTTGAGGAATCCGCCAAGCTTGACGGAGCCAATGATTTTACAGTGCTATTCCGTATTATCATACCGCTTTCCAAAGCCACCATAGCCGTCATGATTCTGTATTATGGTGTAGCCCATTGGAATTCATGGTTTAACGCCATGCTTTTTCTGCAGGACAGAAAACTGCGTCCGCTGCAGCTGGTATTAAGAGAAATTCTTATACAGGGTGAAATGGACGAAATGATAGGTGGATCTAATGCCGCAGACATTGCCCAATTATCAGAAACAGTGAGATATGCTACCATCATGGCCGCAACAGTGCCTATTCTCTGTCTGTATCCCCTATTGCAGAAATATTTTGTGAAAGGCGTAATGGTAGGTGCAATTAAAGGATAGGATGAAATCGGAGAATTCTATTATCATATCCAATCCGTCGGAAGTGAATCTTCTTATGGATAAGCTAATGCATGGAGACAGAATTGTACTTAAAAAAGGAATCTGGAAGGATTGCAGGATATTTTTTCGTGGCAAGGGTGCAGAAGGCAATCCCATCGTTTTAACCGCAGAAACTCCCGGAGAAGTGATACTTACCGGATGCTCAACCTTACATATTTCAGGTGAACACCTGGTGGTCGACGGGCTGTTTTTCAGGGGAGGATCGGAAGGCTGCAATCCGGAAGGAAGGGCTGTTGTTTCCTTCGAAGAGGAATCACGGCATTGCAGATTGACGAACTCGGCTATTGTGGACTATAACCCTATGGAAAAGACCGTCAATTGCATATGGATAGCTCTGAACGGAACATATAACAGTATTGATAACTGTTGTTTCAAAGGGAAAAATCATGCCGGACAGGTAATTAAGAATATCAAATGCGCAAAATTCAATCACATTGCTCATAACTATTTTGTTGATATACCGCCCTATGGCATCAACGGTTTGGAAATTATTCAGGTTTTCGGCATAGGAGGCAATGGTGAAGCCAATGATGCCGGGGGCGCCTATTTCCTTATAGAGAACAATCTCTTCGAGCATACAGATGGTGAGTGCGCCGAAATTATCTCTTTAAAATCCAGCCATAACATCGTGCGAAAGAATACCTTCAGAGAATCACAGGGTGGATTGGTCATAAGAAGCGGGCATAACACCCTGGTTGAAAACAACTGTTTTATAGGCGGTTGTGTAGGCGGTAGTGACGGAATACGGATTACAGGTGAGAACAACCGGATATACGGAAATGATATGTCCGGACTACAGGGACATGCTCTTAGCCTCATGGCCGGTGAATACATTTATGAAGCCCTGACCCGGGAATGGAAGCCTGTTTTGAGAGAAGGGACGCCTCTGGGACGCGTACCAATGTACAATGCTGTAAAACGCAATGTTATCAAAGAAAACACTTTCACTAAAAATGAAGGCACCGACATAGAAATAGGCTTCCGGTATCTGGCATACTGGCCCTGGCAGCAGCGGGTGCTTCTGCCCGAGGATTGTACCTTTGAGGATAATGTCATTGTAACGGAAAGATCCCGGGTGCTTAAAGAAGCGGTCAGGGACGCCGGTGTCTTTAATAAGGCATTTAAGAAAAACACTTTTAAAAATAACAAGGTATATGGTAATCCTTCGGGAAAAGAACGGCTTTTTGAGGGAATAACTTATGAAGGGCCTGCTTGGGATGAAAAAGACCATGAAATGAGCAAGGTTAGAGCACTACAAGCCTCGGACGTGGGCCCCGATTGGGTAAAACAGAAAAGAGCGGAGGGAGACCCTTCTTTTCAGCCGAGAGACAATTTCTCTACGGTTGAGGAGACACCCTGGAGCAATGGGCGGGATATTATGGTCTTCTGCGCTGGGAGCAGTGACGCTTTTGTTGGAAACAGGAGAATGAAAATTGATGCTAAAAGGCGCGACTTGTGTCCAATAGAAAAAGAAGGCAGGATATTGCTTCCCGTTGAATTTTCAGCCTTCAAGTGGGGTGCGAGGGTTCTCTATAACGAAGAACTAAAATCTTTAACCATAAAAAAGGAAGATACGGAAATTTGCATTGAAGGAAAGCTTATCACAATAACGGAGCAGGGGGGGACAAGGACCCTGGAGAGCGATATGACGATGCTTCAGGGAAAACCCTTCCTCCAGGCAGAGCTTCTGGCTACGCTCCTTGATAAAAAGCTGGTTCGGTTTGATAATGGTGTTATTTTTCTGACCGGAGATGAGTTCTATGAGGAATTTCTAAATGCCAAAGACAGGCAGGAGCTGTTTCATGAATGTTTTAAAGTCACGGCCAGCAGCTTTCATATACGCATGTACGATCCCACTCCGGGAAAAAGCCACGGAGACATGCCGGCCAATACCTTGAAAGAGGACTCCTCATTTTGTTGGACCGCTTATGGAGACGGTCAGTGGATAAGATATGATCTTGGCTCCGTAAGAGCCATTGACAGCCTGGAAATCACTTTTACCGAGGGAGAAAACACAATTTATTCCTTTGATATAGAAGCTTCCGGTAATGGACTTGACTGGAGCCTCATTATCAGCGGACATAGCAGCGGCGTGAAAGAAAGTGAGGTTTTTCGCCTCAACGGAATTCAAACAAGATACTTAAGATTGGTAGGGCATATGAACAACCTGAACAACAGAAACAGTATTACGAGAGTAAGCTTTAAAGGAGTAGATAGTTATGAAGGATGTAAAAACCGAAAAAATTAAAAACATGGCAAAATACTCTGTTGAGCCTGAATTCAGTATGGAAAGCGCTGAAAGGGCTGTAGCTTTTATTATCAGGAAAATTGACGAGAGCCTGGATACTTTTACGGACTTTTTTCCTGATTACGGCAGAGGTCAGAGATATGGGCAAATAGACAATGTGCTTTGGACCTCTTCCTTCTGGACAGGAATGCTGTGGTTAGCCTACGAGATGACCGGGGAGGCAAAATACAGGCAAGTGGCCCAACATCATACCCTGAGCTTCAAAAAGAGAATTGACGAGCGGATAAAGGTGGATAACCACGACCTGGGCTTTCTTTATTCCTTATCCTGTGTGGCAGACTACAAGATGACTGGAAATACCGAAGCCCGGGATATCGCCCAAAAAGCTGCAGATTACCTCATAACCCGCTATCATCAAAAGGCCGGAATCATTCAAGCCTGGGGTGATCTCAACAACCCGGAGGAGCTGGGGAGAATGATTATCGACTGCAATATGAATCTGCCGCTGCTATACTGGGCTTCCCAGGTTACCGGAAAGACTGTTTACAGGGAAATCGCCGAGAATCATATCAATCAGGCGGCAAAATACATAGTACGTGAAGATGCCTCATCCTTCCACACCTATTACATGGATATCGACACGGGAGAGCCTAAATATGGCAAGACAAGACAGGGCTATTCAGACAATTCCTGCTGGTCCAGAGGCCAGGCATGGGGGATTTACGGCTTTACCCTCAGCTACATATATACCGGAGACACCAAATTCATCGAACTGGCTAAAAAACTGGGCAACTATTTTCTCAACAGGCTGCCAGAGGATGATGTCTGCTACTGGGACTTAATCTTTACCGAGGGAGCCGAGGAGAGGGACAGCTCCGCTGCTGCCATCGCCGCATGCGGATTTCTTGAGTTATCAAAGCATCTGCCCCTTACCGATAAATATAAGAGATTGTATGAGAACGCAGCACTTAGGATTTTAGAGTCCCTCACTGAAAGATATACAAGCAAGAATCTACTCGAATCCAATGCGGTGCTGCTCCATGCTGTGGGTGCAAAACCCTTAAACAGCAATGTGGATGAGCCTTTGATTTTTGGTGATTATTACTACTTTGAAGCTCTGGTCAGGATTTTGAAGGATTGGAAACTCTACTGGTAGCATGTACAATAATGGAAGGTGGTTCCTATGAAGATTTATCCAGAAAAAAGCTTTAGCGATATGATGCTTCCGGCTCCCAGGGCCGGAGGCTTCCGCATGCCGGGCTACTGGGTGTGGTGCGGTTCTGTGGTAAAGGGCGAGGATAATCGCTTCCACATGTTTGCATCAAGGTGGCCCAAATACTTGCCCATGCATCCGGGATGGCTCGTGGCTTCGGAAATTGTAAGAGCTGAATCCGATACACCGGAAGGACCTTATGTATTCCAGGAGGTTGTCCTTCCCGCCAGGGGCGCGGAATATTGGGATGGCCGAAGCACGCACAATCCCCATATCACACGGTACAAGGATAGCTATATTCTCTATTATATGGGCTCCACCCATCCCTTTGAGGACGTTCTGCGCGGTGAAGAGTACGGATTAGACGATCCTCGGTGCATTGTGGGGCGTGCCAATAAAAGGGTGGGCATTGCCACGTCTAAAAGTGTATTTGGCCCGTGGAAAAGGCTGGATGAGCCCATTCTTCCAACCCATCCGGGACGTTTTGACAGCTTCCTCACCTCGAATCCCTCTCCATGCCTCAACGAGGATGGTTCTGCGCTGCTTATCTATAAAGCACGCAGATATGAAGGCAATGCTCATGGCAGAATGACCATTGGGGTTGCGGCTGCTGATCATTTTCAGGGGAAATACAGGGTGCTAAAAAATGAACCCCTTTTTCCACCGGAAATCCATATCGAGGACCCCTTTATCTGGAGGACCCAGGAAGGCTATGAGCTAATAGCCAAGGATATGGAAGGCAATATCTGCGGGGAAAAGCATGGCGGTATTCATGCCTTTTCAAAAGATGGCCTCAATTGGGAAGTTTTAATAGGCAGGCTCTCCTATTCGCGAAAAGTTAAATGGGACGACGGCAAGGAAGAGGTTATGGGGAACCTGGAGAGACCCTTCATTCTTTTCCAGGAGAATAGACCCACCCATATGTTTTTTGCAACAGCTGACGGCAGCGGAGGATTCGCGGGAGCTTCAAATACCTGGAATATGGTCATTCCGTTGAAAAGCGAATGAATGTCAAGGAGCTATAATCCGAAAATACTGCGTAATAAAAGAAAACGGGGATATATGAACATGTCGGAATCCAATACATATAAAAAAACAACCACGACAAAAATCTACTATGTCAATAGTGCCTCGGAGTTCAACCGCGCTCTGGCTGAAGTAGAGCCTGGGGACACCGTCATTTTAAATGATGGTGTATATACGGGAGAGTTTGATCCGGTTCAAAACAAGAGGGGTACTCCCGAGGCCGCCATAAGGATTAAGGCGGCTCATGTCGGCATGACCCGGATCGAGGGCCAAAGCGGCTTCCACTTTAAAGATTGCGCCCATATTATTGTTGAGGGATTGACAATAACCGCGTCAGGAAGGAAATATCAGGATGATATTGTCAATGTCATATGGTTTGAAGGCTGCAGCCACATGCGTGTGACCCGCTGCCATATCAAGGTCGATGAGCTATGGGAAAAAACCACCTGCTTGCTCATAAGCGGGGAGAACAGCCATCATCACCGGGTTGACCGGAATTTCTTCGAGGGTAAGCATAAGAGCGGACTCATGCTGGACATCACCGGTGGGGAATCTCAGGCAAGTCAGTACGACAGGATTGAATACAATTATTTTAAAGATAATACCCCAAAAATCGTCAATGGCAAGGAAACTGTGAGAATCGGTCTCAGCAATGTATCCCGGTCCAGCTCTTTTTCAGTTGTTCAGTACAATCTTTTCGAGGATTGCAGCGGAGAGCCTGAAATCATATCGATCAAGGCCTGTGATACCGAGGTGCGGTACAATACCTTCAGGAATTCCCAAGGTCAGGTCGTCCTGCGCCACGGAGACAGGAGTAGCGTTTATGGCAATTATTTTATTGCCTTTGACGGAAGGCCCGAGGAAGGCGGTGTGCGCGTATATGGTGATGACCACAAAATTTACAATAACTATATGGAAGGTCTGACCTCATCTGCCATACAAATCGATAAAGGCAATGCCCACACTACGGGAAAGCTTACAGCGGCCTGGACTCCAAGGCGTATTGAGGTCTGCTTTAACACCATCATCGATTGCGACGAAAATATAGAAATCGGCAAAAGGTACATTTATGACCCCGAGGACTGTGTCGTCGCCAACAATATTATAACCGGCAGTAAGGGGATTCTCCTCCACGACTATACGGAATCCAGAACAACTGTTTTCAAGGGTAACATTGTATTCCCCAAAGGGAGTGCCGCTGCTGCCAATTCCTTGAGGAGGGGAGATGAAGCCTGGGTCGTTGATCCTTTATTGATAAGGGATGATGACGGCATACAGCGGCTGTCGTCCTCAAGCCCGGCCATAGGCAAAGGGAAGGGGGGCTTTTCCTATGTGATGGAAGATATTGATCAGCATTACCGGAAAGAAGCCAGGGATATCGGCGCTTATGAGTTTTATGAGCGGAAAATTGCAATCCGTCGTCCCCTTGAATCAAAGGATGTGGGCTTGGATGCGGCTGGTGATGGGTGTGATACAGCGGAAGGTCAAATAAAAATAGTCATAACAGGAGATTCCACAGCCAGCGAATACCCAACTGCAGTAGCTCCCAGAACCGGATGGGGACAGATTTTTGAGAGATTTTTCACGGACGATATCAAAATATGCAATCATGCATCACCGGGAAGAAGCACAAAGAGCTTTATGGAACAGGGGTGTCTGGATGAAGCCTTAAAAGATTTGAAAGCAGGGGACTATCTCTTTATCCAGTTCGGCCATAATGATGGGAAAGCTGAGGACCCGACCCGATATACCGAGCCTTTTACTACGTATAAACATAATCTTTCAGAATATATTGCGGGTGCCAGAGCAGCCGGGGCGTTTCCTTTATTGCTTTCATCCATTGAACGAAGGGTTTTCTCAGGGGACGGCAGTATCATTCCCTCCCATGGAGAATATCCCAAAGCCATGCTGGAGCTTGCCGACGAATTGAAGGTACCGTTCATTGATATGACCTCTAAAAGCCAGCTTTTGTTTAATCAAGCCGGAGCGGAGAAATCAAAAAACCTGTTCTTATGGCTTGAACCGGGCGAAAGGGACAATTATCCCAATGGTGTTCAGGATAATGTACACTTTCAGTTAGCCGGGGCTGTTGAAATCTGCAGGCTTATTATAGATGGGTTGAAGGAGCTGGAGCATCCGCTTGCAAAATTTTTGAAAAAGTCCGAAATTACAGGGCCTTGATATGTAATAAAGTCACTGAAACAGATTCTAATAAAAGATAAAGTAATGGGTAAGAAAAACAAAACATAAAGGTGATGAATTGAAGAATAACAAATTTCTATTTTTGTTTACCCTCACTTATTTCGTATTGGGATTTGTTAATATCCATTTTGCATTACTAGGATTAGTTTGTATGGCATTACCGCTCATTCTATTATTAAAGGATAAGAAAAAAACATGGTGTCAAGGTTATTGTCCAAGGGCTTCCCTTTATACAAATTGCGGAAAATTAAAGGGCAAGAGCCCAAGAAAAACCCCCATGTTTTTTATAAGTGGCCATATGAAGTGGATTATGCTGGCTTATTTTGCAATATCATTGTTCTTTATTATTGGCTCAACACTTAAAGTTGCCAGCGGTTCAATGATGCCAATGAATTATCTGAGATTTTTATTGGTAATCCCTATAAGGGGTGAAATGCCGCAATGGGTTGAATTAAGCGGGATTGCTCCATGGCTTACCCACTTTTCATACCGGTTCTATTCAATGATGATGACAACCACTACATTAGGACTGATTCTTGCATTTATCTATAGGCCCAGAACCTGGTGTACGGTTTGTCCTATAGCAACCGTATCGGACATTTATATTAAAAGCTGCAAAGCGAAATAACTATAAGATATGGATCTTTATCTTAACACTCATGAAAAGTCATGATAATATAAGACTATAGAATTGAGATGCCCGGAGGTTAACTTCGGGCTTTAATTCATGTAATCATGCCGCCACGATTCTTTAACGTAAAAGATAATGGGTAGAATCATTCATAATAAAGCTTGCTGAATGGGGAGGCTAATTTCTATGTTATACGACTTATTAAAAGCCAGAAGAAGCATAAGAAAATTTCAGGATAGGGAAGTTGAAAAGGAAAAGCTGGATACTGTACTGAAAAGTGCCCTGTTATCACCTTCTTCACGAGCTAGGAGACCCTGGGAGTTTGTAGCTGTCACTGATAAAGCCTTGCTTCAGCAACTTTCAGAATGCAGGGAGCACAGCTCATCCTTTATAGCCGCAGCGCCGTATTGCTATCGTTGCAAACCCACAGGTCTGTGATGTCTGGATAGAGGATGCTTCAATTGCGGCAACCCTCATTCAGATGTCGGCACATTCTTTAGGGCTGGGATCATGCTGGATACAGATTAGAGAAAGATTCGGGAAAAACAATATTAAGGCAGGAGATTATATCAAAGAGATTTTAGGGATACCTGCAGAATATGAAGTTGAATGCATGATAGCAATTGGATATCCGGCAGAAGAGAAGAAGGTCTATACGGAAGATGATTTGATTTTTAATAAATTACATCTTAATAAATTTTGAGTGGGAAAATCACTTCCTCCTCTTTTAGCCTTTAAAAATAAGCTCTGTTAGAAAAAGCGTGAGCCTATATTTGTATGATTTTCATAAACTTGACATTGACATCTATGGTATTAGAACAACAAATATTCGTATTTGTTGGATATTATGAAGTGCTAATATTTTATATTAAGCAAGGTGGTTAACATGGAAAATTTAAGAAATGAGATAACAGAAGCAATTGGAATTACATGCCCGAATATCATACCTCATATTGAGTACAGACTGCTGGACTCTACAAAGGAAAGTGGATATACAAGACATTTAATAGAGTATGATTCTTACGAAGACAAAGTCATTGCTTTTCTTTTGCTTCCGGATATACTTGACAAGAATCCCGCAATTCTTATCAATCATCAACACAATGGTGAACGTCATTTAGGAAAGAGCGAAGTTTGCGGTTTAACTGGAAATCCTTTGCAAGCTTTTGGTCCTGAACTGGCGAAAAAGGGATTTGTTGTATTGGCTCCTGATTCGATATGCTTTGAAGAAAGACGCAAAAATGCACATGGAACGGAACCCCTTTCAGACGATGGCGATTTTTTACAGCATTATAATGAAATGTGCTATCGTATCGTAAAAGGCGATTGCTTGATGAAAAAAGTGATTAATGATGCTATAAATGGGATTACTTTACTTTCTGGACTTACTTATGTCGATATCAAAAATATTGGCACACTTGGACATTCATATGGCGGGAATACTGTTTTATTTCTTTCTGCGGTTGATGAACGAATAGCTTTTAGCTGCGCAAGCGGCAGCGCTTGTACTTATGAAAATCGAATGTTAAACTATGTAGGGATTGAAATGGCGAGTGTAATTCCAAACTTCCATAGCAAATATGATATATTCAATTTGGTATCATGTATTGCACCAAGACGGCTACTTATCGTTTCGGCAGAAGATGATAAATATTCAAGAGATGCGACTTATATCGTTGAAAAAGCCAGCCCGGCTTATGCAGAGCTTAATGCTTTAAACCACCTATACCACAAGAGATATCGAGGTGGTCATGGATTGACGAAAGAAAGATTCGATTTTATTATTGATTGGCTCAATTCAAATGCAAAACATCGTATAGTATAAGCATAATTAGGCGTTGTTTTACTTCGGTATGTTTATTTATGGTGCTAATACAATTATGAAGAGCACTATTTTTCACATCATAAAAGCAACAATATTGTCTAACATAGCTTTTTAAATAAAATCTCCCCAGTTTCCTTGTAAAAGTCTTCTTAATATAAGCTTAAGCACCGTATGGCGTAGCTCGGGTATATTTGCCTGGGCTAGCCATCACTGTGCTTTTGTTATTGCTACGCCGCGTTTCCATGAGCCTAGGGAGGTTTTGAGGGAGTGGATAGTATGATATAATAATATTACCCGTTACCGAAATCAAAGATTTCGAACGGGTCCCAAGTTATTGATACGACCTATTAACTAAAAAACAAGGAAGAGTACAGTAAAAATGCTGCTTAAAATAACAAACGGCTGTGTAGCCTTTGGCACGGATATTATATTATCGGGAATAGATTTTGAAATCAACAAAGGCGAGAAGATCGCTTTGGTCGGACGAAATGGATGCGGAAAAACAACGCTGCTTAAGCTGATGGTTGGTGAATATGAGCTTACAAAGCTTAGTGATGCGGAAAGCTCATCCATTGTTAAATCAGGAAGCCCGACCATCGGTTACCTCAGACAGGTCACGTTTGAGGATGAAACCGTTACCCTTGAAGACGAAGTAAAAAAAGCATACAAGGAATTGCTGGATATTGAAAATAGAATGGAAAAGCTTTTAAGAGAGATGGAGAGCAATCCAAATGATGCGGCGTTCTCCAAGTATTCGGAACTGCAGGAAAGGTACAAGCTGCTTGACGGATACGGCTATAAAAAAGAATGCGAGATTGCCATCAGGCAGTTTGGATTTACAAATGAGGACAAGGCAAAGCCACTTTCTGATTTTTCAGGCGGACAGCGAACGAAAATAGCCTTTATCAAGCTATTGCTCAGCAAGCCTGACATATTGCTGCTGGACGAGCCCACCAATCATCTTGACATCAATGCTATCGAATGGCTTGAAGAATATTTGAAGTCGTACAAAAACGCGGTTGTTATTGTTTCTCATGATCGAGAATTTCTTGATAAAATAGTCAGCTCGGTATATGAGATCGAACGGGGAAGGATTACAAAATACAGTGGAAATTATTCTGCTTTTGCTGTAAAAAAGCGTCTTGACTGGGAAAAGCAGCAAAAAGACTATATTGAGCAACAAAAGGAAATTGCACATTTAAGCGGACTTGTTGAGCGCTTTCGCTATAAAGCCACTAAGGCCGCTATGGCACAATCAAAACTGAAGCAGATTGAGCGGATGGACGTTGTGGAAGCACCTGAACTGGCAGATACGAGGAGCTTTCACGCCAATTTCGAGCCTGAAAATCAAAGTGTTAAATTGGTGTTATCGGTTAAGGATTTGGAAATAGGCTATGATGAACCGCTATCAACCATTTCTCTTCAAGTCATGCGAGGGGAAAAGATCGGTATAATAGGTGGAAACGGCCTTGGAAAATCCACCTTCTTAAAAACCATTGTCGGCAGGATACCGGCATTGGGTGGTTCATTTACTGTTGGAGAAAGGGTCAAAATCGGCTATTTTGATCAGCAGATGGCACAGTACAAAAGTGATAAAAACGTACTGGACGAATATTGGGACGAGTTCCCGGATTTAACCCAAACTGAGGTGCGAAGTAGCCTAGGCGCTTTCCTTTTTACACATGATGATGTTTTTAAGCCCGTCAATGCCCTTTCAGGGGGAGAGAAGGTGCGTCTTGAGCTTTGCAAAATATTGCAACGAAGGCCGAACTTCTTAATTCTTGATGAGCCTACCAACCATATGGATATCATTGGTAAGGAAACATTGGAAAAAATGTTGAAGGACTACACGGGCACGCTTCTTTTCGTTTCCCATGACCGATATTTTGTAAAGCAGGTCTCTCAATCGGTTCTTGTATTTGAAAGTGACAATGTCCAGATGTACCCCTATGGGTACGAATATTATCTTGAACAGGCCGCAAAGAAGTCAGAGGACGATAAAGTCGCCGTCGTAAAAGATAAAAAAGAAAAGAAAAGCTTTACAACTCCCGCTAAGGAAAAAGCAAGACGGGAAGCCAGGATTAAAAAGCTTGAAGCATTGGTATCGGATTGTGATGATAAAATAGCCAAGCTTCAAGAAGAGCTTGAGTCCGAAGAGGTCATGTCAGATTATGTTAGATTGACCGAGCTTCAGCAAGAACTTATGGAACAGGAAGAGCTGAACCTGGGCTATCTGGAAGAATGGGATGCGCTGTTGGATGAAGAATGACGTGGTTTATGGTTTTAAAGGAGGCGCGTTTTAATGTCTATTCAAATTGGCATCTGTGACGATAATGAGTCAGATATTAAAATACTCTCAGAAGCTTTATTTGCTTATGACCCTTCTTTTCAAATTTCAACCTATTCTGACGGAGAAGCTTTACTAGAGGAATGTTTGGAACAAAGAATCTTATTCGATATTCTTTTCCTGGATATTTATATGCCTGGACTAAACGGAATTGAAACCGCCGGGAAGATACGAGCGTGTATGAATGATGCGAAAATCATTTTTATCTCTTCAAGCAATGAACATTACCCGGAAGCATATGACGTGTTTGCCTTTAATTACATACTAAAACCACTAGCTTCTCAAAAGCTGAACCACATATTAAATCAAGCCCTGAAGGATGTTACCAGGAAACGTTGCGAACAGATAGTCATTAGCTATAAATCAAAAAGCCACCGGGTTTTGTGCGGTGATATTCAATATATAGAAAGCAGGGATAAAATCCTCTATTTTCACATGGCAGATAAAACCACACTGCAATGCTATGCAAAGCTTGATGAGATATTGAGACAATTGCCGCAAGAGACCTTTATCCGTTGCCACCAAAGCTTTGTTGTTAATATTTTTCATGTGACTGAAATGGTTGACAAACACTTCCGCATTGATCCTGCTGTTATCAGCATATCTAAAAAACATCTAAAAGAGTCTAAAGAAAAATATTTCGCGTATCTTTTTGCACATCTAAACAGAGGGCAGTGATATGATAAAAGAGAAGCAGTGGAAACGAGTTCTTATCTTGTGCCTTATTCTCTCGGTTTTTTTTATGAATTTACCGGTGATATATACAAAATATTATCACGAGTTTACAAACGCACCCAAGGCTATTAACGGCACCATCAATTTGTCGACCGAAAATCCGGTTCATGAGATATATTTGGATGGGCAATGGGAATTTTATTGGAACCGATTTATTGAAACCGATCCTGAACAGCTTCCTAAGCCTGATATGATAATCAATGCTCCTGATTCATGGTCCAATTATGAGATTGACGGGAAAAGCCTATCTGCCAGTGGATTTGGAAGCTATAAACTTATCCTGACTGGATTGGAGTATGATCATCCTGTCACATTATATATTCCTGACTTTGGAGGGGCCTATCGGGTATTCATAGATGGGCAGCTTGCCGCCCAAAGCGGCATTGTGTCCAAAAACAGTCACATGGTATTTACGGTTCCAAAAGCTGCGTTATATCCTGTGATGCTTTCCGGTAAATCAACCCACACAGCGGTTATTGAGGTGGCGACCACACGTTTTTCCGGGCTTTATATGGTGCCGGTTCTGAGCGATTACAACCAAGTTGTGAATGAAAATAGTTTAAGGAACGCTATACGGTTCATTCTATTTGGAATAGCCTTATTTTCACTATTAAGTCTGATTGCCATGTATACGTTTTCCGTCAGACGAAAGCTGCATTCCTTTTGGTTGCCGGTTATGATTTTCTTTATACTCATGCGTATTATGCTTACAACAGAGTTTTACAGTGTCTGGCAGCCTATTCTGTTCCTTAACCTCTCATATGAGTCGTCAAATGAAATGATGTATTTGACAACCTTTATGCTGAAATACTTGCTGATATTCCTTGTACAGGAGCAATGCGGTATTCAATTCACAAAAAAAGAAAAGATCGGATTTCTTATTTATTATGTCTTGCTTTATCTCGTCTACTTATTCACACCACAAAGCTTTTACAATCAATACCTATCTGTAATGGTACCGATGCTTACATATGTTCTTGATCTTTATTTGTTCTTAAAAATATATTATGGCCTCAATATGCTGAAAAAATATGGAGTGGCTGTTTTTTTGAGCGCAGTCCTTGTTATAGCAGGGATCACCATAGAAAGCTATTATATTAATGGGAAGATTTATGGAAACATGTCTTTGGTGGTTTTGCTTCTGTTTACGGTGTTTGCACTAATTATGGCCTGGGTTTATGCTATGCGTGCGGGAGATCTCTACGACGACTTCTCAAAATCATCATCACGGTTGGAGCTGGCAAACAGTCAGATTGCCATGCAGAAGGAATATTTTGATGCGCTAAGCAGTCAGATGAATGAAATTCGGGAGATCAAGCATGATATTCGGTACTTCATAGGGACCATGAACCGGCTTACTGAAGAGGATCAGTATGAGGAGTTGAAAGGTTTCTTGCGGGAATACAGCGAAAAAACCGAAATGGAGCAGCTTCCGGTTTTTTGTGAGAACATCGTAGCCAATTCCATTATCGGGTATTATTACTTGCGAGCTAAAGAATGCCGAATTACTTTTGAGAGCAAATGCAGTATTCCAAGGCGGTCCGTTATGAGTGACAGCGATCTTTGTATTGTACTTGGAAATGCTTTGGAAAACGCCGTGTATGCATGCAGGCAAATGGGAGGCCAGGACAGGATATATATATCCATAGAAGCGGGGACCTTAAAAAAACAAAATCTCGTGAAAATAAGAAATACTTATAACGGCACTTGTGAAGTCAGGGACAATCGTCTTGTCTCAACAAAAAACGGGAAGTCACACGGTTTTGGCCTCCGGAACATTGAAAGAGTTATTGCATCATACGGAGGTATAGTGAAAATAGAGTATGATGAAAAGGAATTTACTTTGATGGCGTCAGTTCCTGAAAAATAGACTAAATTTCAAATTGAGATTCCCTGAGACAAGGGAGTCTCTTTTTTAACCTCTTTGTCCAATTTCGGCAATAAAAGGTCCGATTTCGTCATAAGCATAATGTGAATGGTACAATTTCGCTATAATTTGAATCGAAATATATTGCAGCTTTATGGATGTGAGATAAATATGGTTTATAGGTTTCACCCGAAATGGGAAAATACGCTTTATGTGTTGGAAAAATGCTGCCATTACAGGATCCCCTACTATTCAAAACAGGAAATGGATGAGTTATACCCAAATGGTGGCTATGAGATCATTGGGGAAATTGGAAATATCGCAAAAGCATATAATGGGCAGGACATGATTGATTGCGGTACAGGTAAGCTCACCCCGATATTTCCTCGAGGTACTTTGAAGAGGCCTTTTGAATGGGTAGCCGGCTATGCGGCAGTTGGAGAAAACACCTATGTGACTGTAGTTAAGGGCCTTCTGCCAAGAAAAAGCGATTTATTGGACATGAAGTTAACCAAGTTGTAAATACATAGAGGGTTTATGATGAAGATGAAAAAATATATACATATTTATCAATGCAGGATAGGCGATATACTTGCAGATGATTTATACGATCAGTCCGGATTTCTTGTCATTTCAAAGAATTTGCCAATCGATGAGCATGTCATTAAAAGGTTAAGGATATTCAGAATACGCCAGTTATCGGTGTATGAGGAGACAAAATAAATAGCTGTAAAGAGGAGGTGACTTTCAATGAAAGACTGTGTACTTAAGTATGCTCCGCTTATACTTCTTGTAGTTGGCACTGAAATGTGGCTGGTTGCTTTTCTTTTTTATGAAAAAATAGGTTTAAAAATAATTTTAATTTCGTGCATGGTCTGTCAGCTATTACTGTTTTTATGTTGCGGCATAATAATTAAGAAACTATACAAGCAGGCGAATAGTGATAGTTTGACAGGCATATTCAACAGAAGATGTTTCTTTACAAAGATGTCTGCATTCTTAATGACGAAACTCCCAATTTCATTAATAATGATTGATGTTGATAACTTTAAAAGGATTAATGACAGCTATGGACATTCGGCAGGAGATGAAGCCTTGAAACAGCTTGCTGAAATTCTTAGAAATAATACAAGGCATAGTGATATAATTGCTCGGTTGGGTGGGGAAGAATTTGCTGTGGTTATGCCTCAAACCAGTGATGAAAATGCGCTTAAGCTGGCTGAAAGGATTAGACAGGTCATTGAATCAAAGGTATTTGTTTTTGGTTCTGCTGCTGATAAAATGACTGTCAGTATAGGAGTTGCAACTACCAAAATCACAATGAACGCCGACTGTTTTTTGAATTATGCTGATAAAGCATTGTATAGAGCTAAAGAAACAAAGAATACTATTGTGATTTATGAATAAAGTTGATACGTCAGAAGCCTCACTGCTATTTTCATGGCATGAATATTGAGATAAAATGATAATATAAGTAAGTGAGGTGAGGATCGGGCGTAAGCTCGAAATTGATATGAATAAGAAAATAGTTACATTTCTATTGATTTCAGTCCTTATAGTGTTGCTCTTTTCAACTTTAACTGTTTATGCAGATAATAAGGATTACGATGTTTCTAAATATACGATTAATGTCATCATCAATCCCGATGGTTCCGCCAATATTGAAGAAGCCATCACCTATCGCTTCGACGGAGAATTTAACGGGGTATTTCGTGATGTGGATTTTACATCCACTGGTGGCATAGTCAATCCGAAGGTTTTTGTTAAGAGAGATGGTGGTCTCGTTGAATTGCAGCTCAATTCCACCAAGGATCTGGACGCAAGAGGGAAAAACGGCACTTTTAATCTGGTAAATGAGGATGAGCTTGCACACTTCAAGATTTATGAGAAATCTGAGGATGAAGAAAAAAGCTTTGTTTTCACATACACCTTTAAGGATGTTGTGACAAAATACAATGACATAGCTGAATTCAACAGAAAGATGATAGATCCCAACTGGGATGTCACCCTGAATAACATTTCCATTAACTTTACTCTTCCTGAAGGCGCAGCCCGTGATGAATTAAAGGTGTTCGGCCACGGTTCGCTACTTGGAGAGTCAAAGATAATAGATGAGGCTCATGTGCGGTTTGCCGTTCCCTATGTCAAGCCCGGAGATATGGTGGAGACCCTGGTGTTGTTTCCTACAAGGTTGGTTCCCCAAGCAACAAAAATCATCAATAAGGATGCTCTGCCAGAGATCATGGCCAATGAAAAGGTTCTTGCTGAAGAAGCCAACAAACGAAGAGAAGAAGCAAAAAAGCAACAGGCCAGAAAAGCCATGATGAGGTCTGTTGGAAATGTCATCACTGTCGTTTTCTCTATTGCCTGGTTTGGCATCATTATCGTCCTTTATCGAAAATATGACAAGGAGTTAAAGCACAACTTTGAAGGCAAGTATTACAGAGAGCTTCCTGGTGATTACACCCCTGCCGAAATGAGTATCCTGCTTTCAATGGGTAATGTGTCAACCCGGGATGTTACCGCAACCTTAATGGATCTTGTAAGAAAAAAGCAATTACTTCTTACATCTGAAAAATCTATCAAGAAGGGCTTGTTTAAAAGCTCGGAAGTCGATGAATATACTGTGTCACGCAATCCAAAAGCTCAGGATATATCTCTTAAGAAGCATGAAGCCTTTTTAATAGAATGGCTTATGGATACTCTGGGTGATGGCAATAGCATCAATCTTGATACAATTGCCGACTATGCTAAAACCGAATCGAAAGCAAGAAAATTTAAGAAGGATTATGATAAATGGTGTGAACTGGCAAAAAAAGAAGCAGATAAAAACGGCTTTTTTGAGAGGATCCCTAAAAAAGGCATTGGAACAGGTGTCGCTTTCTCTTTGCTATATCTTCTCCTGGGAGTTTTAATTCTCCTTATATTTGGTACTGTAGCCGGTTTAATTCTCATTGTGCTATTCGTCATTCTTTTTATTTTTTCGGTACGTATTGGCAGACGCACGGCCTATGGCAATGAGCAAAAGGCCATGTGGGACGCCTTTAAGAATTTTCTTAAGGATTTCAGCAGGATGGACAAAGCCACAATGCCATCCATTGTCATCTGGGAGCATTATCTGGTGTATGCCATCTCCCTGGGTGTCGCAAAGGAAGTTATCAAGCAGCTTCCATTGGTATTTAATGATACGGATCTTCATGACAGCGGGCTTACTTATATGTATGGCTACAACAGTTATACGAGTTTTGCCATACTAAGCAATACTCTTGACAGAACCGTTGATTCTGTTAATGGTGCAATCAGCAACGCCATCTCGGTGGCTGATTCGACTCTATCCTCTTCATCCGGAGAAGGCGGAGGCTTTAGCGGCGGAAGCTCCGGCGGTGGTGGAGGTGGCGGTGGAGGCGGTGCCTTCTGACCGCCAGTATTCTTTGGTCATATGCTCTATTTATGATAAAATTAGCTCATATTGAACGGATTGAAATGTAAACTGAGGAGGATGAAAGATATGCCAACCCCTGTTATCGTAATCATTATTATCGTAGCTATTGTCCTGCTGTATGCTTTGACCACTTACAACTCACTTGTGGGAAAGAGGAACAAGGTAGCTAATTCCTGGAGCCAGATTGATGTTCAACTCAAGAGAAGGTTTGACCTGATCCCCAATTTACTGGAGACAGTAAAGGGTTATGCCGCCCACGAGAAGAAGGCTTTTGAGGATGTTACGGCAGCAAGAACAAAATATATGTCGGCAGGTAACCACCAGGAGGCCATCGATGCAGACGGCCAGTTAAGCAAGGGTTTAGGGAAGCTCTTCGCTGTCGCTGAAGCCTATCCCGAGCTGAAGGCCAACACTAATTTCCTTGAGCTTCAGGAGGAACTGTCCAATACTGAGGATAAGATCAGTTTTGCCAGACAATTCTATAATGATGTGGTGATGGATTATAACAACTCGGTCCAGATGGTGCCGTCAAGCATCATAGCGGGTATGTTTGGTTTCAAAACCGAGGAATTTATCAAGGTGAGTGAGGCTGAAGCCGCAGTACCGAAGATACAGTTTTAACCGTAAATATTAAAGAGGAAAACTGCGGGCATAATAGAAAAATGAATGATGAAGCTATGTTATTCATCATTCGTTTTTTGTTGCCAGTTAAGGCACATTATGGTTGAGAAATCGGCTAGCGAATTTCCAATGTCAGTCACCAAAACGTTTTATCGCTTTTCGGTGAGAGTCATGCAATACTCTCTGATTATTTTCTCTGTTTTCATAGGCCCTGAATGATGAAACCAATCAAAAAGAGATCCCAGATTAGCAGAAAATAGTGCATTGTCAAGAGCTTAATGAGATTCCCTATTGACAGATAAATGAATGGGGTTGATAATGTAACTAGATAGTTACTTGATGTTAAAGGAACATGATCAATGAGAGAACGTAATTCCCAAAAATCAAAAGAAGATATACTCCTTGCGGCAGAAATTGAGTTTGCCGAAAAGGGTATTTATGGTGCCAGAGTTGATGAAATAGCCAAACAGGCCAATATCAACAAACGGATGATTTATGAATACTTCGGAAGCAAGGAAGAGCTCTACAAAGCAGTACTGGTAAATGTATATGGCAGGCTTGGCAATCAGGAAATCGGTGTTTTGACTGAAAAAACCGATGCTGTTGATGCCATAAGGAAGCTTATTAAGCTCTACTTTAAGTTTCTGAAGGAAAATCCTTCTTATGTCAATCTCCTGCAGTGGGAGAATCTTAATAAAGGAAGATACATTCAGGAAGCGGATTTTACGGGAATCAAAGATCCGACTCTCGAGCTCTTAAGAAAGATTATCGGCAAAGGCAAGGCAGAAGGTGTATTTAAGCCCGAGACTGATACAGAGCAGGTTATACTGTCGTTGCTCACCTACTGCTTTTCGTATTTTTCAAACCGATATACATTATCTACGCTTTTAGGTAAAAAACTCGATGAGGATGAGAATATCAATAAACGTATTGAGCATGTAACCGCAATGTTTTTATCGTATCTGTGCATATAATAACCTCACCCGTTACCGAAATCAAAGATTCCATGAGATGATCGAAGGAAATGATTAATGCCTCACTGCTTTCATGCTCTTATGTAACTAAACGGTTATTTACTGTATGGAGTGCAAGCTGAATACCACTAGATACAATCATTAATGGCATAAAAATGGATAGATTTAATTATAAAGAGGAGAGATTTTATGTGGAATGAAGAATTACTGGACATGAAATTGTCAACACCATCACCACAGCTCATCAAGGATATGTCAAAAATCCAGGGGGATATTCTAATTCTTGGAGCAGGGGGAAAAATGGGCCCTTCTCTGGCTATTCTCGCGAAGAATGCCATAAGAGAAGCCGGCATCCATAAACGGGTAATCGCTGCATCTCGCTTTACCGATCCCATAGTTACAAGGCTCATGAAGGACAATGAGATTGAAACAATCAGCGTGGACTTGCTTGAGCCAGGTGCCTTGGAACAACTACCCGAAATTCCCAATGTTATCTATATGGCCGGGCGCAAGTTTGGTACCGACGGTCAGGAGGCTCAAACCTGGGCAATGAATGCATGGCTTCCTTCCTTAGTCGCGGAAAAGTATAAGCATTCTAGAATAGTTGTATTTTCCTCCGGCAATATCTATCCCATGACGCCGGTGCATTCAGGCGGTGCCACCGAGGAAACAAAGCCTTCGCCAATGGGGGAATATGCCATGTCTTGTCTGGGGCGTGAGCGTATGTTTGAATACGGCTCCAGCAAATACGGAACAGAGGTTTTTATTTATAGATTAAACTATGCAGTGGATTTAAGATATGGGGTCCTTCATGATATTGCCGTAAACATTATGGAGGGAAAACCTGTCAGCTTGGCTGCAACAAGCTTTAACTGCATCTGGCAGGGTGATGCCAACGAAATGGCTTTGCGTGCATTGCTGCATACCGGCAGTCCAGTTGTCAAAATGAATATCACCGGACCGGAAACCGTGTCGGTCAGCCATGCGGCTAGAGAGCTGGGAAAGCTTTTGGGCAGGGAACCTATGTTTGAGGGACAGGAATCCGGTAACGCACTACTCAACAATTCGGCTCTTGCCATGGAAACCTTCGGGTATCCCACTGTATCCATGAAGACCTTGATCCGCTGGCAGGCAGAATGGATAGTGGATGGAGGAAGATCCTTGGGCAAGCCTACTCATTTTGAAGAAAGAAAGGGTAATTATTGATGAACAGACATGAGAGAGCTCTGAATATATTAGCGGAAGGAACCTTTATACCGGCACATCCTCTTGCGTTGACGTCTGAAAGAAAACTGGATGAAAAAAGGCAGAGAATGCTTACACGCTACTATCTTGCTTCCGGTGTGGGAGGATTGGCCATTGCCGTACATACTACCCAATTTGAAATCAGAAAACCTGATGTTGGATTGTTTGAGCCTGTATTAAGATTAGCAATTGAAGAAATTGAGGCCTTTGAAAAGAAAACAGGAAAAACCATAGTCAGAATAGCCGGGGTATGCGGTCCTTTAAACCAGGCAGCTCAGGAAGCCCGGACAGCACTGAACCTTGGCTATGACGCGGTCTTGCTAAGTCCCGGAGGACTTAATAGCCTTACAGAGGAAGAAATGCTCGCGCGTACAAGGGCAGTTGCCAAGATCATTCCCATAGTAGGATTCTATCTTCAGTCTTCAGTGGGAGGCAGGGTCTTTACCTATGATTATTGGCAGAAATTCTGTGAAATAGAGAACGTAGTCGCCATTAAGAGCGCACCCTTCAATCGCTATCAAACGCTGGATGTAGTAAGAGCCGCCGCATTGTCATCAAGAGCCGATAAAATTGCACTATACACCGGAAATGATGACAATATTGTCGTTGATTTGCTTACAAAGTACAGATTCACCCATGAAGGAAGGATCTATGAAAAGCGTATTGTGGGAGGCTTGTTAGGCCATTGGTCTGTATGGACAAATACTGCGGTCAAGATGTTTGAAATGCTTAAAGAGGCCGCTTTATCAGAAACTGTCTCGGCTGAGCTTTTAACCTTGGCTGTGGAGGTAACGGATGCAAACGCTGCCTTCTTTGATACGGCAAACGGTTTTAAAGGTTGTATAGCAGGCCTTCACGAAGTTTTAAGAAGGCAGAAGCTTATGGAAGGAATTTGGTGCCTAAATGAGGACGAGACCCTGTCACCTGGTCAGATGGAGGAGATCGACCGGGTTTACCGCATGTATCCGCATCTAAACGATGATCAATTCGTAGCCGACAATATTAATAACTGGGCATAAATAACCGATCTCATGGGGAGAAGTCTGCATGGGTGAATTGGAGGAAACGAATGATGGATAGTAATGAATTGAAGAAGAAGGTATTGGATGCCATTGATAGAAGCCGAGACGAAATAATCAGTATTGGTGATGCCATATTAAGCCGGCCTGAAATGGGGTTTAAGGAAATTAAGACAGCTCAGGCCATTGCCAAAGTCTTTCAGTCTCTGGATTTAAAATATGAGGAAAATCTTGCTGTGACAGGCCTTAAAAGTACAGTAAATGGTAGAAGCAGCAAGCTTAAGGTTGCTGTAATCGGAGAAATGGATGCGGTTATCTGCCCCTCACATCCGCAGGCTGATACCTCAACAGGCGCTGCACATTCCTGCGGACATAATGCCCAGGTTGCCTCCATGCTCGGCGTGGCTTACGGGCTGGTTCATAGTGGCATCATGGAGGAACTGGACGGTGATGTGGCTTTTATGGCTGTTCCTGCAGAGGAATTTGTAGAGCTTGAATATAGGGAACAGCTTAAAAGCACTGGGAAAATCAACTTTTTAAGCGGAAAGCAGGAACTCATCAGGTTGGGGGCCTTCGACGACATTGATATGGCCATGATGGTCCATTCCCATGGCGGTACTATAGAGAGAAAGGCCTTTATTCACGGCGGTGGCTCAGGCTTTGTGGGGAAGACTGTCAGGTTTACAGGTCGTGAAGCCCATGCCGGAGGAGCACCCCATGAGGGTGTCAATGCTCTCAACGCAGCAATGCTCGCCATCATGGGCATTCATGTTCAAAGAGAGGTTTTCAGAGATGAGGACGGCATCCGGGTACACCCTATAATCACCAGGGGTGGTGACCTTGTTAATATTGTTCCTGCCGATGTTCGTATGGAAACCTATGTCAGAGGTAAAAATATTGAGGCCATACTATCTGCCAATGAAAAGGTGAATCGGGCTATCAAAGCCGGGGCTTATTGTGTCGGAGCGGATGCTGAAATCAATGAAATACCGGGTTATCTTCCACTCAATCAGGACAAAAGACTGGGTGAACTTTTTGCAGACAACATCAGTCCGTTTGTCGGTAATGATAACGTGATACGCGGTGTTGATATGATAGGCTCGACGGATATCGGAGACCTAAGTACCATCATGCCCGTTATCCAGCCTACAATGGGTGGCTTTAAGGGGCAGGCCCACAGCAGGGACTTCGAAATAGTCGATAAAGAGGCAGCCTACATCCTGCCTGCCAAGGCTATGGCCATGACCATTATCGATTTGCTTTATAATAATGCTGCTACGGGCAGAAAAATCAAGGAAGAATTCAAACCCCTTCATTCGAAAGCAGAATATTTGGGAGTGTGGGAAGCCTTTCTTGATAAAGAATATTTATAGGGTGGAGACATCAACAAAATCGACCTGTACCGGCTGGATAAAGTAGTCCTCAGCCGGTTTTTTCATATTTGAAAGATTGACAGAATGGTAGGTTTAAGTTTATCCTGTGTATACGAATAATGATAGTAGAGAATGTTTCTGTCAATGTTGGAGGTAAATATTTTGGATCTCAATAAAAACTGGAAAAGGGACACCATACTGTTTTTATCAAGTCAAGCCTTTTCACTTTTTGGTTCAATGCTGGTTCAGTACGCTATCACATGGTATATTACACTGGAAACACAATCGGGCTTGATGATGACGATAGCCATTATTTGCGGTTTTGTTCCGACTTTCTTCATTTCACCCTTTGCAGGCGTGTGGGCTGACAGATATAATCGCAAGCTGCTTATTATGCTCTCGGATTCTTTAATAGCGATAGCAACGCTTATTCTGGCCATATTGTTTTTTATGGGATATGACTCCATATGGCTGCTCTTTGTGGCATCTGCCATCCGTTCAGTCGGTTCGGGGATTCAAACACCCGCAGTAGGAGCCATTCTCCCAAGTCTGGTACCTGAAGAAAAGCTAACAAAGGTAAATGGTATAAATAGCAGTATTCAATCCATGCTTATGTTGGTATCACCCATGCTGAGCGGTGCCCTGCTGTCTTTTGCATCAATCGAGGCCATCTTTTTTATCGATGTTGTTACAGCAGCCGCAGCAGTTTTTATATTGCTTTTGTTCCTACATGTTCCAACCCATGCAAAAGCGCTTGAGAAAAGGGAAACAGGCTATTTTGGTGATATGCTTGAGGGTGTCAGATATATCAAAAATCATGGCTACGTAAAAACCATCTTTACTTTTTGTGGGGCTTACTTTATATTAGTGGCACCCTTATCCTTTTTGACTCCGCTGCAGGTAACCCGCAGCTTTGGAGATGATGTCTGGCGTTTAACAGCTATTGAAATGACATTTTCAGTCGGTATGATGGCAGGCGGCATACTTATAGCAGCCTGGGGCGGCTTTAAAAACAAGGTTCACACCATGGTGCTGTCGACGCTTATTATAGCGGCTTGTACCGTTGGACTAGGAATAATTCCTGTTTTTTGGATCTATCTGTTTCTGATGGCATTGGTCGGATTTGTTATGCCGATGTTTAACACACCCTTCACAGTTCTATTGCAGCAGAAGGTTGAGCCCGATTTTCTGGGTAGAGTATTCGGAGTCTTAAGCATGATATCAAGCTCCATAATGCCTTTGGCCATGCTTGTCTATGGACCGATTGCCGATATCATCCGGATAGAATGGCTGCTGATGGTAACCGGATTGCTCATATTTGTTGAAGGCCTATTTATGCTGAACAACAAGGTATTGCTAGAGGCTGGAAAACCCATTCAGTAGATGGAATATATAAACAAGCAGGAGGATCTCATTATGGCAATTGAAAAAGTACAGGCATATTTTAATAAGTGGAATATAGTCAATAGGATACAGGAGTTTGTGGTTTCAAGTGCGACGGTTGAGTTGGCGGCTATAGCACTCAATTGCGAACCGGAGCGTATTGCAAAAACGCTATCTTTTATGGTGAATGGGAAAGCAATTCTTATTGTCGCTGCAGGTGATGCTAAAATTGATAACCAGAAGTATAAGGAACAGTTTGCTGCTAAAGCAAAAATGCTTACCCCGGAGGAAGTGGAAGAATTAGTCGGTCATGCCGTTGGCGGCGTTTGTCCGTTTGGAATAAATGATGACGTACCGGTGTATCTCGATAAATCTCTAAAACGTTTTGAAACCGTTTTTCCAGCCTGCGGAAGCAGTAATAGCGCAATTGAATTAACCATTCCGGAGCTTGAAAAATATTCCGGATATACGCAGTGGATTGATGTCTGCAAAGGTTGGTATGATGTATGATTTGATTCTTTGATGAAATAATGGGGCTGCGTAACGGCGCAGCCCCATGTCTGTTTATCTAGGTACAAGTCTTAATTCCATCCAGTCCAAACCGATCCAATCATCAGGTCCTGCAGTGGATGTATTTTCTATTGTTACCCGGGTGACTCTTCTTAAATTCGTGACATTAAAAGTCAAATCTCTCCAGTTTGTAAATATGCCACCCGCAGGCATTCCATGTACAAGGTTCAGCCTTCCGTTATGTACCACGTTTCCATTGACTGTTATTCTAGCAGAGTAACGGTTAACCGGTACATTTGAATGGTCGTCAAGAACGGCACGTATTCTAATTTGAGCTCTTAGATTTCCAGGGACTAATAAAAATGCAGGGGATTCAAAGGTCCATGTTCCTCTGTTTCCGGTGTATAGAATATCTGCATTTCTACTGGGGTTTCCATAGTTGGGATAGGCCGTCAGCTCTTTAAAAAGAACAATAGTGGCCGTTGCCGGATTGTTGCTTAAGAGGGGTGGTGGATCCTTCTTTAATTTGGCCTCAGGACTTATATTGGCGGGGTTGTTATCGCCAAACATGCCATAAGTATTGGCGGGGTTATTTTCGCCAAACATGCCATAAGTATTGGCGGGGTTATTATTGCCATACATACCGAAAGTATTACCGAGGTTGTTATCGCCAGACATACCGAAAGAATCCTGAAGGGGATAATACTGAGGCATTGACATAAATTCCTGCGGATATTGTTGCCCTTGAAATTCTTGTGGCTGAAGGCTATACATAACATCAGGATTTTGGCTTATAAACGGATAGCTTGTACCAGGTGGGAACATAAATAGATTCATCTCCTTATAACTTTATATTCTATGATATTCCGAAATAGTGTGCCATGTTACATGCTTCCATTTTGTGGGGTCTATTTTTGCCTCTCGTTATAATCGTTTTGATCGTATATACTATTAAATGGGAGTTGTACTAGCGCCCCAGCAAATCGATGAAGGCCGGGTAGCATGTCTATGAATATTGTCAGGCTTATGCTTACAGCGCTGCTTTCCTTAGCGATTATTTGCGCTGTTCTGCTGATCACATATGCATATAAAAGGCGGTCCATGCCGGGAGCGCGTTACTTTATCTTGCTTTTAAATGTTCGGATCATTTTGCCTGTTGTTCTGGCATTGCTAATCATTGTTGGTCTTTTCATCCCCGTGCGGCTTGTGGGCAGCCAAATGCCCAAGGCTCAAAACGGCATACTTGATCTGGCGGACTGGAACGGGAAACAGGCGTTTGCCGTAAACGGCCAGTGGGAGTTTTATTGGGAACGCCTATTGAACAACGCGCAAATCAGGGAGCGCGAGCTTCATGTTCTCGTCAATGCCCCCGGCAAGTGGAGCCAGTATGAAATTGACGGTGCCAGCCTGCCTGAAAAAGGAAAGGCAACCTATCGTGTTCGTGTAATCGGAGCGCGAGCTGGCGAGGTCTATGGTGTGCGTATCAAGGATATGAGAAACATCTATCGGCTGTATGTGGACGGCATTCTCATTGCACAAAACGGAAATCCTGGCGATGATTCATCCGCTCCGGCATCAAGCTACCGGCCTCAGCTGGCCTCTTTCATCCCTGCTGCAGATAGCTTTGATTTGGTGATGCAGATAAGCAACAGCTTATATGGAACCGGCGGCATGCTGGAGCCGGTCATGCTCGGAACCTATGCGCAGACTGCGGCCTTCGATCGACATCTGTCCAACGTGGTTACCTTTGCCATGACGGTGCAGACCATCTCCTGTTTGCTTTTCCTCATTTTCTTTCTCGCCCAGCGCAGAGAAAAAGAAGCCTTGGTTTTGTCTGTTCTCGCCGCTGTTATACTGCTGCGCTTGTCCATTATTGGAGACGCGCTGTATACCATATTCCCCAATATACCGGCGGTGTGGCTGCTCCGCCTCTACTTTTTATGCACGCCCTGGGCGGAGTTTCTCCTGCTGTATTTCCTCCATCTTGCCTATGGGCGGCTGGTTCCGGGGTGGCAGGTTGGCCTTCTGTTTGCCTATACCACAGCAACGTCGCTGTTTATCCTGTTCTTTCCGCCCGACATCACAACCTCTGCTCATCGGTCGATGAACTATATCCTCCTGCTGGCGATGATCCTTGTAACGATTCATCTTGTCCGGGCGGCGTGGCAGGGCCGGCAAGGTGCACCGTTCCTATTGTTTGCCATGGCACTGACCTCGTTTCTTATTTTCTACGGGCTATTTTTTCCGGACCATTCAATCGGGTATTATTTATTGGATACCTCGGCCTTTCAATATATGATCTTTATGATTGCGCAGATGACAGTGGTCGCAATGCGCTACCGCCGGGCATATGAGTTGGAAATCGCCCATCTGAAAGGGCAGATCCGTCCGCATTTCATCCATAATGCGCTAACCTCCATTATTTCAATTTCCCGAAGGGAGCCTGACCGTGCAAGGGATCTGTTGGTGGATTTCAGCAGTTACTTGCGTGGCTTTTATGAATATGAGCGGGATGAATTGGTTCCCTTCATGCAGGAAATGGAGCTGGTGCGGGCATATACAGCGCTGGAGCAGGCGCGGTTTGGGGAAAAATTCCGGGTGGAATACGAGCTTGAATCCAATGATTTTCTGCTTCCCTCGCTTATCCTACAGCCACTGGTAGAGAACGCTTTTATCCACGGACTGCGTGAGAAGGAGGACGGCGGTACGGTCACGGTTTATTCCAGGCGGATGAAGAACAGCAGGATAAGGATCGGAGTTAAGGACAACGGCGTTGGATTTTCAGAAAAAGCTCCTTTTTCTCGCAGGGGGGTAGGTATTGAGAACATCAATCGCCGCTTATCAAGGCTTTATCGCGCCTCTCTGGTTTTTAACATACCGCAGAATGGTGGCTGTGAGGTGTATTTTGAAATTCCGTACAAGAGAGGAGGTGAAGTTGTGTGAAGATATGGTTAATTGACGATGAGCAGCCCTGTCTTGACGAGTTGGCGTGGCTGCTGAAGGAGTATCCCGACCTGGAACTTGCGGGGATGGACACAAACCCGCTACGGGCGTTGGAAACCCTATCGCATTCACAGGTGGATGCATTATTTTTGGACATTGACATGCCGAAGCTTGACGGGCTGGAGTTGGCTCTGCGCATACAGGAGAAATGCCCCGGTATGATCGTGATCTTTGTCACGGCATATGCCCAATATGCACTGGAGGCGTATAAAGTGCATCCCGTGGACTTTTTACTTAAGCCTGTCAAACGGACGCGGCTGGACGATTGCATCAAGCATCTGCGTGAGCTTTATGCGCTGCTTCACCCGGACGAACCGGTAAAGCGCGGGATTACCATCCGGTGCTTCGGCGACTTTGAGTTTATTTGTCAAACAGAGGTCAAATGGGGTACTCGCCGGGTCAGGGAACTGTTGCTCTATCTGATTGGTAAAAACGGTTTTCCAGCTTCAAAGTCAGAGCTGCTGGGCGTTCTGTTTGGCGGCCAGGATGATAAAAGCGCCGTCCACAACCTGTATATGACAGTTTACCGACTGAAAAGCCTATTAAACAGTATCGACCCGGAACAAAAGATGATGAAGTTGAGATCGGATAATGCGCTTATTTTTGCACCCGGTGTATGTGACTATACGGATTTTATGCGCTTTGCGAGGGAAAATGCCGTTGTCACGGAGGAAAACGCTTCTGAAGCGGCGAATGCGCTGGGTCTATGCCGAGGAAGCTTTCTTGAAAAGGAGAGTTGCGTATGGGTGGCAGAGGGTACGAACGAAGCGGAAACCGAATATGAGCGTATTGCTCTGGAGCTTGGGAGCTTCTATATCGCGGCAGGCCATCTGTCGGAAGCGAAGAGCGTCCTTACAGCACTTATTAAGCGCAATGCGGTGTGTGAGGAAGCGTACACCCTCCTGCTTGATCTGGCACTGCAAACCGGCGACCGAAGTGCCTATCTGACTCGGTATGAGCAATATGCCCGGATTATGCAAAAGGAATTGTATCTGAAGCCATCCGCACGCTACCGCGAGCAATATGGACGGCTTAGGGACGGCTGAATAGTAAAGCCCGTATGAAACATGCGCAATATAGCTTGTGAGATTTTGTGACAAACCTGTGTCAGAATGGAGGTGGAAAAAAGATTAATAAGGGGTGTCAAATATGTCAAAACGCATTTTCAGCTTCTTTCTTTCGGTGGTTATGGTTCTTTCCATGATGCCACCCCTGACCTTATCCGCAAATGCCGAAATAATAGGATCGGTTGTCTACAACCGCCAGAAATTAGAAAGACCCGTTCTCACCTTGGGAATGTCCCAGGACAGTGGTTTTTTAGAGGATGCCGCGACGAAAAGCAGCTTTTTCAGCCACGGCTGGCTGTTTAATTCGGCAGACGGCGGTCTGTACAGCCGTACCTATAAACGCTATCGTGCCGTTCATACCTTTACCTTTGGATCAGACTATGGTGTAAAAATGATAACCCAGATGAAGGAACGCAATCAGCTCTGGGTGGGATATACCCTTTCAATGTGCCCGGATAGGCATGGGAATATTGCCCATCCGGTCACAGAAAAGCTATGCTATCAGTATACGGGCATGTATGACGATAAGGATAGGTACTATTTCCGTTATTCCGGCGGGGATAATACTCGTAATTCCCTTAAAAATTATGGAAGTGCCATTGACTTTCAAAAGGTGGACTCTGAAGCGAGTTTTCTTGATGTACAGTTTGGCCTTAGTGGTTCTTGTACCTCTCACGGCGATGCCTATGTGACCGATGCTACCCTTTACTTTGCCGACCGCCAGTCCCCAAGGATAGCGCAAATTGTGACGACCGCCGATATGGATGGCAAGGTGCCAAAGCAGTATTTTAAAGAGGATGAAAGTGTCTATATTCATTTGGAGTATGACGAGCCCATCCGTTTTTCTGATAATTCTCCCAACCATGATAATATCACCCTGGCGCTGAATGTGGGCAGAAAAGCAAGCGCCAGTGATGCCGGTGTGGAAGCCCAGTACGCCAAGCTCATTGCCCTCAATGATCATCGCTTAACCTTCCAGTATAAAGTACCTGTTACAATCAATAACTCGGCTACAGGAGCTGAGGCCACCGACCACTATATTATAGGGATCAAAGGTAGTTCGGACCAGCCCAGCTTTTATGGTGACGATACGGCCTTTGACTTAATCTATTGCTATGGCTCAACCGACCGCTCCGCGCTGCCGGAAAAGTATAAAAACAATCCAGATTATGTAAAGACCAGCAGCCTCGTCACCGACCTGGCTGGAAACCCTGCCCAATCCTTTACCCCGAAGGCCCTTGTCAATTATACCTATCTGGATACCGTAGACCCCAAGATTGCCTATGTCTCCGTTGAGGGCAGCATGATCGATGCCAATTACACTGGGGATTTGGATTCTCCAGAATTGGATAGAAGCTCTGTATTCACCGGTGTTGGTGATTCACTGACTTTTACAGCCTGGTTTTCAGAATACATGGTGATTGCCCCCGCTCATTACAAGGATATAGTAGCGACGCTTAATGTAAAGGATGCTGGCGGCAATCCTGTTAAGCTCAAAGCCGTAAAGAGCGGTAACGCCAAGCGCAATGTGGAGGATAAGTTTGATTCGACCTACATTACCTTTGAGCCCATGACGGTCACTGCCGGTATGACGCCGGTGGAATATTCAAGTGTGGAAGACAAGTCTATCTCCATTGAGTCTGTAGGTCTATTGGATGGAGTAATACTTACAGATCCCTCCAGCAATGCCTATAGCCCAGTGGCCAATATCATCAAGGAGTTAAAGATTACTGCCAATAAAAAGGAATTTTTGGATAACCTAGCGCCGGGAGCCTTCACCAGCGCGGAAGTCTCCGAAGGGAAATATAGGCCCATTCTTTATTCAGTCCCGGATACCTCTCGTTTTTGTTTTCCTATTACCCCAAAGGACAACACGGGCAGCTCAGGCCCGGCTTATGTGAGCGGCATTAGTACAAAGGTTGACAGAGGAATGTTTATGTGGCAGAGCAGTGTTCCTTTTACCTTTAGATATTTAGTTTCGGCGAGTTCAGAAAAGCCCGCTGCTTCCGATGATAAATGGAAAACAGGATATGCCAACACCAAATATAGCTTTACTCAGGTATCGCTTGGTAATTTCATACACATTGATCTTCCGGATGAGGCTGAATACAATATCATGGATACGAGCTTTATCCTCTATCCCGAAGATTTTGCGGGGAATGTAGGAGAACAGACCTTCCCTCTCGACTATATTTACGACAGCAAAGGGCCGGTCATTACACCGGTCAGCTATGAAACCGGGGCCGGTACGGGAAGTGACAATGGCTATATCAGAGCCACTGTCAAATTAGAGGATCTCAGTAAGGTTGATGCCGCAAAAGTGTATTACTACTGGGATGATCAAAGCATCTCATCAGATGATACTCCGGATTGGAAGCAATATGGCGGAATCAGTGAAAGCGCAGCGTCCATGGATTTGATCTTTACTCTTGACGGACTGGCTAATGGTGTAAAGCACGACTATAAGCTTTTCATTAAGTCTAATGATCAATCAGCCGCTATATCGGGCGGTAATCAGACCATCTCGGACGGATTCCAGTATAGGATGGATTTATCCTATCCCGCGTATGATTTTTCATACTCTACCGGCTATGAGGTAGAACCGCAGCTCATCATCAATAATCTACAGAAACATCCCGATACGGGTAATGATTCCACTGTTATTGTCATGATCAAAGATCCTGGAGGAGAAACGGGAAACGAATATTTTGTGCGGACCATTACAACTGGGAATGAGGCTTTTAAGAATCCTATGGCTGATGGCGATGTAATGGATCACTTTGTCTTTGATGAATTGGGTAAACAGCCCATGAGTGAGCCAAATCTATGGCGCTATCATACGGTGATTACCGACAGTACGTCAGGGGACGCCATTTTGTTCAACGATGATGGGCCTACTCTCAAGAAGCTCCTTTACAGCAGCACCGATAAACAAGACATTGCCAAGCGGCTCCAAGCCATCATGGGGGGCAAATACTACGGCGAGATAGAAGTAACCCTCATTTCCGGATACGGTGCCGTTGGGCACTCTTCTGGCGTGTTAGTAGAGTCCGGTGCTCAATATCAAAAAATTAAAGAGGCCTATCCCGATGCGTCTGAAATTAAATCTTTTTCCGCAGGAAGCGCCAATTTTACAGGCCTTGATTGCTATGTAGTAAAAGTTGGAGATGCATATATCTGCCTTGCCCTTGACCGGGACGGAAATTTATTGGACACCGACAAGATTGTTAGGACCTATATCGATCCAAACGACATATTTATTCCTTCCACTCACAGTAACTATATCAGCGCTATCCCCGGCGATGCCAATGCGGATGTGAAAACCTATACCCTCAAGGTTGCGTCACAAGACAAGGCTACAGGCGCGGGTTATGCGACCGAGTCCCGTACGATACACACCATTGGTCTTAGTCGGAATTCCGATTCTTCTGTTACCCTACCATGGGAAAGCAATCCGGTTCCGACCTCTCTTGAGGGTGAGGAATGGACTGTCACCATAAACAACGGGGTTATGCCCTCATGGAATCTCAAGGATGTGGATTTTACCAGCGAGAATACCTTTATGGGTATCTATTTAATAGATTCACCTGATACCGGTGCACCTGTGAACTCGGAAGTTCCAGTTTGGAAAGCACGGCTATCTGCTTTGTCAACCCAGACCGTCAAAGTACCGGCTGGCGTAACCCTGTATTCCGGTCTATATCAGGTAAAGGTACAAGTTTCTGCAAAAAGCAGCGGGAAAATCGATTCCGGTTATATGGATAGAGTTGTGGATCGAACCTCACTGACCGATTTCGGGCCCAAAGGTGCGGAACACAGCTATCAATATGAGGGAGCTTTGTCCCTTACTGAGGAATTTAACTACAGTCTTGTCACCCCTCGTCTATATCTGGGACGCCAAACAGGCAAGGAGGTAACACTCTTCTTCGGAACGGAGGAGGGCGCTCTTTCTGATGGCACCAACAGCTACCGCAAGCAATATATTCGCGTGTGGAATGCCACTGGAGGTGTCAATGAGGCCCAGACCATGGCCAATGCCACTTGGTATGATATTTCAACAGGTTCATTTGAAAAAGGCTATTCGGTTCGTTTCTTTAACGATGCCTTAGGTGTGGAATCAGCCACCGGCGCTGTGCTGGGCCTTCTTCCTAACAGAGAAAATATCGTGCGTTACCAGCTTGCTGGGGCAAATGGCAAGGTTTCAGCAGTGAGAACCCTAGCCATTGAGGCTTCTGATGAGCTTCCCACTCTTGAGATGGGCCTGACACCGGAGTCCTCCACAGTCAGTCTCCGTTCGGCCACAGCCTTTATTAAAAAGCTAGAGAGTGCTACCATGACCGAAATGACGGCCAAAACGGTGGAAGCGGTACCTCAAGTAGTGGCTAGTATTGGTCATGCCATAACCGATAGTAGCACTCATGCCTTCTATACCACCAATGTTTATGGTAATTTCGCTTTTGACAAAGTCAGAGCCTCCTTCATCGATAGCACTGCTCCTACTACTCAATCTTTTACTTTTGCAGGGGATATGAATAATAAAAACAATCTTGGCCTTTATTTCTATGATAATATGCCGACGGACCCGTCAAAAACAAAGTTTTTTATCAAGTTTGAAGCGGACTATATGGAGCGGCTTCAGAAGCTCAGTGGGTTTGAGGTCAACCCAGACGGCTTTATCCCCATTACCTTACCCAGTATTCCGGCAGGACAGCGCTATGCAGAATGGACCTGCGGAGAAAATACGGCACCGGGGGGCATTTACAAGGTTGGTGTGAATAATGATACAGCACGTGACAATTATGGGGGCCTTCCTATTCAACACAGTGTATTTATCTATATGGACTATCTTTATGATGCTACTAAACCCCAGAATTTTTCTATGAACGCCTCCTATTATATGGAGGATGAAGCGGGCAACCGATCGGCCGTAGGTTCAACGAACATCAATGTGAATAATCAGCCTCCCAAGGTTACAGAAGCCAACAACACGGCTCAATATTCCGGTAATCTGATGGATATAGACCTAACCTTTAATAGACCGTTGAAAGTGATCAGTCCTGATGTGGGCACCCATACCAATTTCGACTCGCGGTATGAGAACCCGTCAAGGGGATACGCATTAAAGCGTGAGGCCATGCCCGTTTTTGAAGCGGGGGATCATACCCTTACCGTTTCGGATATATTTGGTGTTGAATATCCTGTGAGCTATACCCTGGACCCTGTGTTATTTGGGGATTTTGGCCTTGATGTTCAATTCAGCACCACGGCGCAAACCCGTGAGAACATTACCGTTAATATCAAAGTCCAAACTCCAGGAACAACCTTCAGGGTTATTCAAATGCCTGAAAATTCAGAAATTGATTATAGCCAGAGTATTGACAGGGAATCCGCTCTCATTAAACTATCTGAAAATGGATTCATTATTCTCTTTGTTAATAACTCAGAAGTAAGGCAGGTGGCCATTCCTGTCACCAATATTTTGAAAGCAGCGCCGGATGTGGTGGAAACTTGGTATTATTCGGAGCTTTCAAGTAATACCCTGCCCAAGGGCATTACTGAAACGACTCAAAAGGTTACCGTCTTTATCAGCTCGGCAATTGAGGATCGACAAATTGAAGGTGCGGACGGCTCTTCCCTGAGTTATACCTTCCCCTTCGGCACAAAGGCTGGTGATACCCATACCTTTACCTATACCGATTCCACAGGCAATATTGGAACAAAGACGGTTAAATGCCCCGTGTCCATCACCCAGCCCAACCTTCCGGACGAGGATAAAGAAGCCCCAAATTTCACGGTAAAGGTATATGGCAAATATGGTGGTGTTTATAAGCATAACGAATCGTGGTACAGCCCAGAGACAACAACTCCTTTGGATGCAAACGGCAATCCTTTGCCTTCGGTCACAACACCGGTAACCAATACTGGCACCGATGATGCTGGCAACTTGGTGATCTACTCGAGCTTTAAGGACCTCCTTGACAATATGTCGTGGACAGGGGGCTATAAGCTGGTATTCGATGTGTTTGACCAGAACCCCGCAAAGCTTGTTCTCCTAAATCCAAGCGATTCGGTAACAGGTTTGACTTATGCTAACGCAGATCAATATCAGCGTACCATAGAGGGTGTTACCCTTAGCGACCATACGGTGACCATTACAAATAAAGACGCTTTCTTTAAGATTGCGGTAGTGGATGATGGAAACGAGCATCAGTTGGTGGGAGAGACCTATCAATCAAAGCCCTATTCCAGCATCAAAGAAATGACTTTTGGCGGGCCGGATCACTGGTGGATTGATACCCAAGCACCTACGGCTCAAACCGCTCAAGAATTCACGAATTTCTATACAAAAACAATCTTCTTTAAGCTTGAGGATGATAAGAGTGGTGTGGTGCCTATATCGCCTATATGGCCCCTTTTGACGGACAGCACATCCCCCTTCTATGCCCAGTATAAGGATTGGTACTACAAGGAAGTAACGGATAGTATGCCTATTACAATAGACTTCCGTGACGGAGCTTATAATCAATCCCGTACCACCATAGAGGTTACGGGCCTCGATGACTCGAATCCTAAGGCTACCCTTGAATGGTGGTCCCCATCGGCCTATTCGGAGGATCCGAGTACGGGGGCTATTGTTCGGGAAGCGCCCAATTATTTGACCAATCGCACGGTTCGGGCAGGTATATCCTTTGATCGGAACATCATGGACATGAAGCTTTGGAGATGGGATGGTGCGGCATTTACAGATGATCCCACTCTCGTCGCGCCTTATGCAACCCTCGAAAAGCAAGCGGATTTTGCCATTATCAACTTCCTGCAGGGAGCCAGGGTTAAGCTGACCTTTGAGGCCCAGAACACCAAGACGGGTGAAATCGAACTGACTCTTGCCGATGTGATTGACAAGACACCGCCTGTGGTGAAAATCGTTGAAACGAAGAATGATACAGTCAAATCTACAAAAGCAACCTTTGTTTTCAGTATCAGCGAAGATGTGGTCGATGGCATGGGAACGCTCTACCAGGCTATTGACGGTCAGTTTGAAAAGGAGATCACTGCCAGAGGAACCTATGACTTTATTTTCACTGATGAGGCCGGGAATTCCGTAAAGGTTACCGGTACAGTATCCCATATAGACGAAGCGTCCCCCGTTATTCTTTTTGACATGCCCGATGAAAATACCTCGGTAAGTGGTTCCTATACTTTTAAAGCCGCTATGAACGAGGCCGGTACCATGACCATGCTGGATCAGACAAAAATTGTAGCAACTCCTACTGATTATGATACTAATGGAAAACCCAAGGCTTCGGCTCTTATCTGGCATGATTTCACCGTAACGAGAAATGGGAGCTATCTGGTCACCGGTACGGATGCGGCCGGTCGCACCTCATCCTACTATGTCAGCGTTGACTGCATTGACAACATACCACCCAATATCAACATTTCGACTTCAACACTTCGGGTGCGCCAGCAGACCGATGTGGCGACCTTGACCGATCAGATGCTTCTTTCAGGGGTCACCCTTACCGACAATGTAACAAGCAGTGCTGATCTCGTTATCCAGCTATCAGGAAAGCCTACTCAGATGGATTTGAATACACCGGGTGTCTATACCATTACCATCAGGGTAACGGATAAGGCTGGAAACACCAAGGAAGCCCAGCGCTTTATCCGCGTTTATTCCAAAAATGAGCCTGAAGTGCTGGTCAATGGCATAAAGACCGATCATATGGGAACAACGGTTATTCTCGGAACCTATGAACTGGAGCTTTTGGTCAACATACCTGATTTCGGCAACGAGCCCTACATTGTCTATATCAAGAAGGGCGACAAGACAGCGGGTCAAATGAAACGGGACGCCCAGGTCATTACCGGCTCCCGCTATACGGTCACCGAAAACGGTTATTACACCCTGTACATTGTTCGCCAAAACCGCGAGGTCTATCTTACCAAGCTGTATATAGAAAGATGAGGAGAGGTCGGATCATGAAAAGATTAATGACGAAAACCTTAAGTATAATCCTTGTCATCACACTGCTTATTACCCTGATGCCCTTATCGGTGCTCACGGCCCGGGCTGCTGAAGCAGAGACGCTTAGCTTGAAAAATGCGTACATAGAGGCGGTGGTTTCCAAAGAAAACGGCGGATTTTTAATCCGTACGGTTGAAGGAAATAAGCTGGCCAAGGATGATAACAATAAAAATTTGCTTTACCACAACGGCCAGTATGATACCTCCTTTACCTCCTTTAGGGTGGATTACGGAAGCGGTGTGGTAAGGGATTATCTCTTTGGCGGCAGCTACGGCTTTCTAGGGCTTTCAAGCTCTGATGTGACCGTCACCCAAGATACAACCGGT
The DNA here is from genome assembly GCA_023443745.1 of Bacillota bacterium. GTDB lineage: Bacteria > Bacillota > Clostridia > DSM-8532 > DSM-8532 > DTU059. Next base: position 116,972 of record JAEZTB010000002.1, on the reverse strand, counting down.
ATCATGGCGGTATGGAGTGTCGATGACCTGACCTTTACACAGCGGATAGAGCTTTCGGCCCTTAACTCTAATGAGCATGGTATGGCCTCCATAACCTATTCCGTAAAAAACAACGGGAGCAAGCCTGTTGAAAGCGTCAAGGTTCGTGTGCTTTTGGATTCGTGCTTGGGCAATCGTGACTATGGCTACTACCAAATTCCCACCGATTCCACCGGTACGCTGGAGACCGTGCAAAAAGAGCGGGTTTTCAACTATGGTCCATCGGATTTTGTCCCTGCTACCCTGTATGCCATTGATGATGCTATGATTCCGACCATGACAGCCTACAGCGTCAACAGCACATCCCCTTATCAAATCGCTTTTGGTCATTGGAATAATCTGGCCTCAAGCTTATTTGATTTTTCTCCTGACAGCAGTCTTGAATTTACCAATCCCTATAATGAAGCTTATCTGACAGCCGATAGCGCCTATGCCCTTTACTATAGTATGGAGGATATAGGAGCCGGTGGTCAGAAGAATATAAGCACCTACTATGGCGTATACGCCAACGCCTCAACCTCTGCAGGGGACGATGTGGCCATCAACATTACTGCTCCCACCGCATTGAGGCTCTCCGGAGATAAAAAAAGTTATTTGCCCTCTGATTTGGCCCTTGGCGGTGCCAACATCGGTGTTGAAGCCAAAATCAACAATTTCATCAAGGAAGTGGCCACAAATTACTCAGAAGTGACCGTTGCGCTGTATACGCCACCTGGCATTACACCCTTGAACGAGGGCGGGGGAGACCTTGGTCGCACCTATTCGCCGACCGATCCCTATCGCATTATTTTTTCAGATTTTGAGTCGGGCCAGACCCGGGCAACGACCTTTCAAATGAAGGCCGATGTGGGCTCCGCTGCTACCTACCGGAAGATAGAAATTCGGGCCTTTGATACCTCGAGCCAGTCACTCTTAACAGAGCAGAACCTTTTGGGGGCCACAACCTTTTATGTGCTTTGCCCGGGCGGAGACGGGGACCTGCCTAAAATCCTCTTTTCAGGCGGTGATCCCGGTATCCTCTACAACCAAGGAACAAGGCACTTTTTTGTGACCGGCCAAAATTTCTCCATGTTGGGAAACAAGGCTCAATATACCCTGTATATAGAAAGTCTCACAAATCCCAGTGTCAAGCATTTAATAGAGCCCCAATACATCACCTTCCCGGAGAAACCGGAGGGCAATATTCTGGATGTCATTATCACTCAGGACCTGCCCGTAGGCCAGTACCAACTGGTTTTCTATTGGGAGGACAGTGCCATAGCCGGTGGCATCGTTTCAGCGGCTGACAAGGTCATGACAGCGCCCTCGTTAAAGGTCATCATGAGTGATGATCCGGCCTATAAAAACGATACCTACGGGGTAATGATTGTCTATCAGAAGCCGGGGAAAAAGGACCTTGACTCAGAGTATGAAATCAAGAGCTTTCGCAATGAGGACGAGTTTCAAAGCTTTGAGGCCAACCCGAGGAATTATGAGGAAATATTGATAATACTGAGGGGTGCTTTTGAGATTGATACAAAGCTCGGAGGCGAGCCAGTCAGCTGGACGGCTACTGTGGGCAAGGCCTCCCTTGTCAACGGAAAAGTGAATCAAAGTACCATTGTGACCTTGAACAACTGTATCGATTTTGAAAACGGTACCCTGACCCTTCATTACGACGGCAATAATCCGGCAAACGGCAGTATCTTGGTCGATTTTGACGGCGACCTCTATACCTCCGATGCCCGGACGAGTATCTGGAAGGGAAAAGCGGCTCTAACGGCCATTAAGAACAAAGCAGAGTATTCGCTAGTGCCCTATAATAAGGATGGCACCCTTGTGCTTGGCTTTGCCGATAAACCCATCACCCTCCTCTGGCCCTCTGCCTTGGGCATGGCTCAGACCTTGGGAGGACTGGTCTTTAATCTGAGCTATGGAAAGCTTGGTGTCATGTATGACAGGACTGATCCCCATAGCCCAGTTGAACTGGGTAGGGTTCTTTCCTTTTCTGCCAATTTGGATTTGGGCTTTTTAGTTCCCGCGGGTGCTAAGGCAGACGGTGCCAACACCGGGTGGAACCGTATCAAGGAAGCCTTTAGTCTTGAAAGCGGTTACCTCGGTCTTCGTACCCGCTATGATCGCTTTGTGCAGGAGCCCTCCGATGAAGATAAAGAAAATATAAAGGATGCCGCCGGTCAGGCCAGTGTCATGGTAGATAATATCCTGTTTGGCTGTGGCAGCGGTTATATAGGTTTCAGATGCGATGCAAAGGTCAGAATTCCGGCCTATACCACAACCATGCCGACCATGCTCTGCAACCTGAAGATTAATACCATTGGAGATTGGAGCTTCGGTGTCAGAGGCAATTGCAAATTCACCACCATGGAGGTTGAAGTCGAGATTGGTATTAAGAGCAAGAATAATATCCCCATACCCGATAAGCTCTACTTCTATGTCAGTGGATTTGAGCCCGGTATCAATGTGGATGGTGTAGGAGTTCTGTGGATTACCGGCGGCGGGGGAGGTATTGAAAATCTTTACGATACCATCTTTGCAGGAGATAAACTGCCGCCATTGAAAATTTTGCTTTCGGTGCATTTTGATATCATCAAGGTCCTTTCCTCCAGAGTGGATATGAGCCTTGGCCTTCGTGGCCTGTCCTTTTCTGCTAACGATGTTAAGATCAAATATACCAACATCATGGTTCTGGACAAAGCCCGTCTGCAATTTGACTGGTATCCCGACTGGTATTTCCAGGCCTCCATTAAGATGAGCCTTTTCGATGCCATTGTCGGCTCGGGATACATTGTGGTTATTGATAATGCCCAATATGACAAGTTCTTCGAATTTTTTGTGAGGGCGGCTTTGAGGATACCCTCCTATATCCCCATTTTAGGGGGCTTTGAGGTCGGTGGCGTGGATCTTGGCATCAACACGGAGAAAATATGGGGTGTGGCAAGAATCATTGGTATAAAATTTGGCGTTGTTTATTTCTGGGATGGTGGTTTTGATTGGGGTACCGGAGCCGGCTCAACCTCACCTACCTTCCCTGGACTGCTAGGTTATGAAAGCGTGCCGGTCTATTACGATGAGGAAACAGGGCAAACCCTTCGTATGGCAGTGGGCACCAACCTCAATGTGTTGGCTATGGCTGAAATAGGGGAGAGTTTGGAGGAAATGCCTCAGCTCTTAGGTGTTGGGGCCTACCTTAGATCAACGGCCGATAAAAAGTCCCATGAATTGAATTTGGGCGAATTCTCACCCAGTGGAGAGGTTTTCACCATCACCTATAATGCCACAAGTCTTGAGGATGCACAGGCTAAGGCAGCCGCCATGACCATAAAGAGCGGTGGTGCGGATTACGGTGTCGTACAGGGTGTTAATTCCAATGTCACCTATGACAAAGACAGTGGAAAGGGGACTTTAGCGGTTTCGGCCACTAAGTCCGAACAGTACAATAGAACATGGGAAATTGACACAAAGGTTTCGGCAGATATCGTTCTTTACGGCGTTTCGGCCATACCTGAAATCACAAGTGTTTCCCATACCATTACTGGTTCCCAGGCCACAGTCCAATGGGCGGGAAGCTCTACTTCCAAGCTTGACCGACTGGACTTTTATTTGACCACTGATCCGGGAACCGGTACAGAGATTACCGATATGGGTACTCTCATCGGCAGCCTGAACAATGCAGAGATTGCGGCTGCAACAACAGGGTCCACCGGAACAAAAACCTTTACACTGTCCGGTGATCTCCAGACCGATGATTACTATATTAAAGCTATTTATACCAGGGAAGGCACGGTCAGCGGCAGCAAGACCAGCCTCTTAAAGCACCGTTTTGAAAATACCCATCAGCCCACTGCCCCTGTTGGCGTTACCGTGGCTAATGGCGGCGACAGCACGTTTAAAGTCGCTGTAGGCAATAATGCCAATACCGACTACGATGCCTATATGCTCAACGTCTATGAATATGATCAGGACCTTTCCCAATGGGTGCTTAGCAACGTCAATAATATTATTTACAGTAAACAGGAACAGCTCGATCAGTACGGAAACGGTACCGGCGTGATGCTTCCGATAACCAATATGTCTATTGGTGGTACTTATAGGGGATTTGATGAGAAAGTCAAATCCGGAGCCTATGGCCTTACGGGAGGAAAAAGCTACAAGGTTGGGGTGACAGCAGTCAAAAATGTCACCGACGGGTCGGGTAACCACCTGTATTCGGTGTCAAGCAAGGAGACTATTTCACCAGAAATTACTCTGGCCACTCCTACACCGCCTACGGTTACCCTTGGCAATAAGTCCACTTTTACCCCTGTTGCCCGTATGGAATGGGTTGCAGGCGGAAGTCAGAAAGCAAACTATTATGATACCTCCAATTCGAATGATATGGCTTTCAGGGCCAATTCAAATGTTCCGGTAACAGGAAACTGGGACATTGACGGGGATTATACCAGTAATATCAATACCGCCACAAGTGGATTGAGCGGTAGTTTTACAGGCGAGACTGCCATTGATATCAATCTGGCCGATATGCCCGACGGTGACCACACGCTGACGGTGTGGGGAACAGATGCAGAAGGGGATAGCTTCAGGGTTCAGAAGGTCTTTACCGTTGATACCCAGCCTCCCAAGCTTTTGATTGATTCACCGCTGAACGGTGGGTATTTCACAGAGACCGGTGATCTCCAGATTTCGGGTGTGACTGATAAGGATGCGCTCTTCAGCATTGCCATCGACGGTAATGGACCAAAGCCACAGCACCAAAACAAGACCATTGCTGAGCTTGGTGGAACCATTGATTCTGAGGGTGTTTTCAGCTTTAGTATCAGTTTAGATCCGGGGAAATCTTCTCATAAGCTATTGCTCATAGCAAAGGACGAAGTAGGCAATTTCATGCGTCATGAGGTTACTGTTAAAAATCAGGGCCTTGCCAATATCTCAAGTTTGGATCTCTACATGTCGGACGGTGTAACACCACCTGTTGAGTACTCCAATCAAAATATACCCATCAGCCCAGAGCGTTCAACCCAGGCAGAGTTTTCTCTTGTAGCTAATACTCTGAAGGGCAGGCAAATTGTCATCACCGACGAGGAGCTAGTGGATTGGTCGGCCTTCGCCGTAAAGGGTACGGCTTCAATAAGCGAGGACGGGGTACTATCAGCCGGACCTGACAGTGTGGGCTATGTCACCGGTGGATTGAAGGTTGCCCAACGGGGCGCCATGACTGCATCGGCGACCTTTGGCGCCGAGCGTTATGCCGGTACCTTCCAAGTGGTATTAGGAAGTACGGTTGGTGGCACTGTGACAGGAGAAGGCTATTATAAGCCCGGCGAAACGGTAACGATAAAGGCTGTACCGCTTTCCGGCTATGTTTTCAAGGGATGGGCCACGGAAGATGTGACCCTCACCGGAAATACAGCCACGACCACATTTACCATGCCCCTTCATGATGTGACTATCACCGCAAGCTTTGTCCATGCTTCGAATGCAGATGAAGAAGATGATGATGATGGATCCTCTAGCCAAACCTGGTATGCCTCAAAGGGAAATATCGCCACTATCCCCCTGCCCGTCCTACCGGTGGGTGCTAATCCAGATCTTTATGTGCCCTGCTATAAAGGTCCCGACGGCAAGGCTATCATCGTTCCTTTCTCAGTGGCTGAAAACGGTAAGCTTATCTTCATAGCTCCTGCCAATGACCATTATTTTGTTAAAGAGATCAAGGGCGGATTCAGAGATATTGAAGGACATTGGGGAAAGAATGACATTCTCTTCGCCATGGCCAGAGGCCTCTTTGTTGGGGACGGACAAGGGAAGTTTAATCCCAATGGCACCATGAACCGAGCAATGCTCGTCGCTGTTCTGTATCGGCTCATGGGTAGTCCTGCTGTAACGGGAAATTCCTTCATTGATGTTCCTGAGGAGGCTTGGTATGCCGACGCGGTGACCTGGGCTCATCAGAACGGGCTGGTAGCAGGATATAACAACGGTAAATTTGGACCTCTGGACAACATTACCCGGGAGCAGATGGTCACCATCCTTTATCGCTTTATGGAATGGCTAGACAAGAATATTACAGCCGACGGTGATTTATCGGCTTATACTGACTCGGGACGGATTGCGGTCTGGGCACGAGAGGCCGTGGCATGGGGCGTGGGTACAAAGTTGATACAAGGCTATAATGAAACGCTCGATCCAAGTGGAAACGCCACAAGGGCCCAATCCTGTGCCATGTTGACGAGGTTTATCAAATTGATCCTTCTGGGTAAAAAATAGAAGCGGCACCTTCATATCATGCCTTATTGGAGGAAACCTTGAAGAGAAAATTTTTGGTCCTTTTTGTGTTAGTTGCATTTGTCCTTTTCAGCCAGGCTGCTGCAGCCTCTGAGCAAGCTCCCGTCCGGATTGCCGTTATTGATACCGGTATCCGGGAGAATCTCGTCATGCTTGAGGGTGCCACTATTGAAAAGGGCATGAACTACGCCTTTAAGGGCGAGTCAACCCACGATCTTATTGGCCATGGTACTCGCATTGCAGGTCTGATACTGGGAAGCAGTGATGGCACACTGACGGGGGTAGCCCCTGATGCTGTTCTTGTACCGCTGGTATACTGCAGCAGATATCCAACCGGCGTACCCCAAAACGGAGGCATTGATGCCATCTGTCAGGCCATATACGATGCCATTGATCTCTATGGCTGTCAGGTTATCAATATAAGCTCGGGTGTAACAAAACCCGATGACCGGCTGTTCAAAGCCATCAGTTATGCCGAAGAGAAGGGTGTTATTGTCGTATCGGCGGTCGGAAATGATCATTTACTTAAACCAGAGCATATTTACTACCCCGCTGCCTATGAAACGGTGGTTGGGGTGGGAGCCGCCAATACCGGCCTTTCAGCAGCGGCTCCGTTTTCCCAACGCAGTACCGGTGTGAGTGTTCTTGCCCCTGGCCAGGATTTAAAAGTCCTATCCATCCGAAGCGGGGAGCCTTTTGAGCTTGCCAGCGGAACTTCTTACGCCGCTGCACAGGTAGCCGGTGTGGCAGCATGGCTGATGGCGCGTTATCCTGATCTAAAGCCATCTGATTTCAGGCAGATTCTCAGCAAATCCTGCCTGGATCTTGAGGCACCCGGCTATGACAGTGCTACCGGCTGGGGGCTTTTAGACGCTGAGGCTGCTTTGAAGGCGGCTGAAACGATATGGAAACCCAAATAAAGAAATACGACAGGAATCCAAATGAGTGGCAGACTGAGTAATCATAGTATTGTAGAAGCCTTACTTTTTATATGGACATGAGAGCCAATGAACTTAAAAGGCCATAGCTACAATATAGGAGAAAGCCGTATGCGGTAATCACATGTGCGATGTGAATGAAGGGGTATAGGTAATAATGCCTATGTCTAATTAAGGAAATATATGCTATAAATTACATAAAGCAATTGTTTGGGAGGTATTTTAGATGTTGAAGAAATATGTGTCATGTTTTATGGTCTTGGTATTTTTATTAACAAATATCTCGCTAAATTTCAGCACAATGTTGTATAGTAGCGCTTTAATAAATTCAGATGTAGAACACACACCTAATTCTTCTCATACTTTACCAACTCCTAATTGTACATCAACACCCAATACAGATAGTTTAACCGTGAATGAATCGCTACCAACACCGACACCAACAAATTATACAAAAACTCCAGATGATAGCTTACACTTATTAAATGACACTGAAGGAACTTCTGTTACTACAGAAGATAATATTGTATTTTTAAGTGATCAAAATTGGTATCGCGCTTCTTGCGGCTGGAGAACAATAAAAAGAGATAAAAGCGTTGAAAATAACATAATAACGCTGAATGGAATAACATATTCAAAAGGAATTGGCACACATGCTTATTCTGAAATAATATATTATTTAGGAAGCAATTGCACAACTTTTGTCTCCGATATAGGCATAGATGATGAATGTGATAACTACGGAGGATCTGTAGTATTTCAAGTTTGGGCTGATGGAACATTACTTTATGATAGTGGTATTATGTATAATACGACGCCTACCAAAGCAATCAGTGTAAATGTATCAGGAGTAAATGAGTTAAAACTAATAGTAACCAATGCAGACGGTAAAAACTATTGTGATCATGCTGATTGGGCAGGTGCCAGGTTAGAATATTTGCATTTACCATTATCAAATGAGGTATTTTTAAGCGATTTAGACTATTTGTCAGCTTCTTGCGGTTGGGGATCAGTAAGTAAAGATAAAAGTGTTGGAAATAACGTAATAACACTTAACGGAATGACATATCCAAAAGGAATTGGTACACACGCAGAGTCTGAAATTATATATAACCTTGGTGGCAATTATTCAGCATTTTTATCTGACATAGGTGTAGATGATGAATGTACAAATTATGGTTCTGTGGTTTTCCAAGTTTGGGCTGATGGAACATTGCTTTATGATAGTGGGGTAATGTATAATTCAACTCCCACTAAAACTGTAAATGTAGATGTATCTGGAAAAAACGAATTAAAATTAATAGTCACTAACGCAAATGGGAGCATCAATTCTGATCATGCAGACTGGGCAGGGGCCGAACTTATTCCTATGTTAGTAGAAACTTGGTATAAATTCACATTAGACGATCAAGTGATTTATGTTAGAAAGCCCGAGTCCGGTATTTCAAGTATTGAGGCCAGGGTTTGCAGTATAGGAAGTTTAAATGCTTTTGCATATAGTTACGATGGAACTACATGGGCGAATACTGATATAATAGCAGGCATACCGGGTGACGGTGGTATTATTATATCAGGTATAAATGATTCGAAAGAGAATTCTACTAGCAACATAAAAATCTCCTCAGTATCGGTAACAAGAATAATCGAGGTAACTGGCAAAGTAACGGAATTCTTAAGTCATTTTGCTTTCTTGGTTGAAGCAAATACCGATGAAGATTGGAAAATGATTAATCTTGGAGCAAACGCAGCATTAATTGACTCAGTTTATCCGAGAAATGCTTTACTTCTAAATAACCGAGTTATGAAAGCGCTATTATTTTTAGTAGCTGGAGAATCAGAAAGCAATGCAAATAACAACTATTTTTATATTTCTGCAAAGACGAATATTGAATATAGTATTATGATAGCAGCTAAGATTATAGAAAAAGGGTCTGAGGCAGCTGCGGCTGCTGCCCTTGTTAACGCAGGAGTTTCTTTTTCAGGTGGGATTTTTACATTTGCCTACAGCGGGGGAGTTGGCGGTCCTATAACATTTGCCCTTGAAGCGGAGGCTGCATCATCTTTGGCTCTAGCCGGAGTATGTACAATTGCAGGTGTTGCAGCTGGAGTAGTTGCTGAAAATGCTGAAGCCGCTTTTAAGGACGATTTAAACAAATTATCAATGGCTGATGCTACTAAAAATATCAAGCGCATCTTACAGAGCTCAGATATTTCTGATATAACTAAATATGCTAAACAAATCATTAAGTTTGATGATTATTTTGAAGTTGTTACGCATGACAGTCAAATAGTAAAGATTATGAAAAGTGATTTGTCTGTTAGCAACATAGATAAGCTTAATGCTTTTACTGATGAATTGGCAAAAGGACTTGGTGAAATTGCTGGAAGCTCATATGATGTAACCCCAAGTGGGATTAGTAAAATCCCTATCCACCTAATGACTTAATGATTCAACGCTTAGAAAATGCACTTGCAAGTGGACAAAAACTTTTAGGTGCAGACGCAAGCTTTTATTTGCATGAATTAAAAGAAGCAGATTTAATGGCAGAAGGTATGAGTTATAATGCAGCTCATGGAGCGGCACTTGAATATTATGGCGTGTCTAGATTTAGCGTTTACCATCCTGATGTGATAAAATCATTATCATCATGGTTTAATGATCTTTGGAAAAGTTTTTGGGGGTTGATATAAATGGTAGCATCGATATATTTAAAAAAATATAGGGAATGTAGGCTGTGGGTTAACGAAACAAATGGATTACCATTTACAAAAGCTGAGAATGTACTTGAGAAAGATATACCATCAAGCATTAAAAAGACAACAGGAATAATTCAAATGGCTCTTGAACTTTCGCTACCCAGAGATAGTAGTTATTATGCTTTAGTTGGGTTCGTGTGTAAATCAGATGATAATCAAAGTAATACTAAAATTATTGTTTTAACAAGTAACGAAAGGTTAATTTATTCAAGTGAAACTTTATCAGTTTCGTATGATAAAATATTTGTGGGCATTGCAGAGGAATATGGACAAAGTGTTTTAGATAGTGCCGTTGAAACTATAAATGAGCTTGGTGGACTCTCCTCAGGAGAAATTAATTTTAATATAGGTGCATATGCCGAATGCGGTTCAAGTAAGGCTATATTTGCTCAAGCAACAAGGATACTCATAAAACTTTCACAGTTTGATTTACTAAATATGACGGAAGCAGAAATACAAAATGAGATAGAGTCAATGTTATAATAATAAGCCCCGACTGTAGTAATACAGTTTCGGGGTTTTTCTTTTACCTGCTAGTAGGCCGCTTTTTAGGCGGCTGAAACGATATGGAAACCGAATAAAGAAATACGACAGGAATCCAAATGAGTGGCAGGCAGACTGAGTAATCATAGTCCTGTGTAAGCCTTACTTTTTATATGAACATGAGAGCCAATGAACTTAAAAGGTGGATGACTGATTATTAAGATATAACATACAAAGAGGGGTTGCGATGCAAAAGTATGTTGAGCTTCTAAAAAGAAATAGTGAATTAAACAATATTCTATAACTTTTCCAGGCGATTATTCTGAGCATATAGCATTTAGACGTTGGAAAAGTTATGAATATGCATGTTAATACTGAAGCGATAAAAAGAACAATTTCGAATAGACACAGGAAAAAGGGAGAAGAAAGTATTTGCTATTTCAATTACTCTTGTGATCGAAGGTGCTTCATACTATTAGATTGCAATCCCGGTGATTGGATATATCCTATTACTGTAAGATGCAGGCCTGAAAATATTGAGAAAGTTAGTGACGTATTATTGAATTGGTTTAATTTTTGCCTAAGTTAACACATCTAGATCCAGACGTATTTGGAAATTACTATTTCAAAAACAAAAAGCTTCATTATCTATCTGTCAATGGTACTATTGAGTTAGAATCCAGTATAGTTAAACTTTTAAGGTTGTGCGAGAGCCAAACAATAACAGAGGATGAGAAGAATGAATTAGCTAAATATTACTTACATTTCCATCCGGAACAACACAGATTAGCTGAAAGTCTATTTGCGTCACAGCGGTAGCTGTGAAATGGAGGTTAAAATGAAAAAACATGTATGTATAACCGGTGCGGATCGAGGCCTAGGGTTGGCCCTAGTAAAGAAGTTCATTAGGGAAGGGTATATTGTTTATGCGGGTAGCTACTTAACCAACTGGCATGAACTGCCCGAGCAAAAGAGATTGTATCCGGATCAGTTGTTTATTCTACCTTTGGATATTTCTGATGGTCAATCCGTACAAAATGCAGCAGATTGTATTATGCAGCATTCGCATGAGTTGGATATCTTAATTAATAATGCCGGTATTTATTTAGATGAACATGCTGGAAGTATATTGGAAGATCTGGACTTTGAGGACATGAAAAGGATGTATGAGGTTAACACGCTTGGGCCACTCAGAGTAACCCAAGCGTTGATACCTTTACTCCTAAAGGGAACACGGAAATTAGTGGTGAATATTTCATCAGAAGCAGGCAGTGTAGGTGATTGCTGGCGTAATAAAGAATATGGCTATTCTATGTCAAAAGCGGCTTTAAATATGCAATGCGCCATTTTACAGAATCATATGAAGGAGTATGGCGTGAAAGTTTTAGCCGTTCATCCCGGTTGGGTAAGATCTTATATGCTGGGAAAATTCAATGAAGAGGCAACTGTTGAAGCCGAGGATTCTGCAGCGGGTATTTATACATTGACCGTCGAGCAAACTGAACTGAATGCACCAATGTACCTGGATTACCAAGGGAGGGTGCTCCCCTGGTAAGTTCAGTCTCATTGTCATTAGCCAAACAATGCCAGCAATATGCCTGCTGCTACAGCAGAACCTATTACACCTGCTACATTGGGGCCCATGGCATGCATCAGAAGATAATTGGATGGATTGGCTTTTTGTCCCTCAATCTGAGATACTCTTGCCGCCATCGGCACAGCGGATACTCCTGCGGATCCGATGAGAGGGTTGATTTTTCCCCCAGACAGCCAGCACATCAGCTTTCCAAAAAGCAGTCCACCAATGGTACTGAACATAAAAGCCGCCAGGCCAAGGCCAATAATCTTAAGAGTTTCCGGTCTTAAGAACCTATCCGCAACAGCTGTAGCACCCACAGTGACACCCAGGAAGATGGTAACAATATTAATGAGGGCATTTTGCACTGTGCTGGAAAGTCTTTCCACCACACCGGATTCCCTAAACAAATTGCCCAGCATCAGCATACCGATCAACGGCGCAACAGAAGGCAAAAGAAGGATGCAGAAAATTGAGACGGCAATAGGGAAACATATTTTTTCGAGCTTGGATACTTCTCTCAATTGCTCCATTTTGACTTCTCGTTCCTTCTTTGTTGTAAGGAGTCTCATAAGAGGCGGCTGTATCATAGGTATTAACGCCATATAGGAATAGGCAGCGATAGCTATGGCCGGCAGCAGCTCCGGAGCCAGCCTTGTTGTCAGATAAATGGCGGTTGGCCCGTCGGCGCCACCTATAATACCTATTGAAGCAGCTTCCTGAGGCGTAAATCCAAGAGCAATCGCAACAATGAAAGCAATACTTATGCCAAGCTGAGCAGCAGCCCCGAGAAAGAGACCCGAAGGTCTTGCAATCAGCGGACCAAAATCTGTCATTGCACCGATACCCAGGAAAATCAAAGAGGGATATATACCCAGCTTAACACCCATGTAAAGGTAATACAGCAGACCTCCCGGTTCTGTTGAGCCTGCCTCAGGTCCGGTCATGAGCCCCGTAAAGGGCAAATTGACAAGCAGCATCCCGAAGGCAATGGGCAAAAGCAGCAGCGGTTCAAACTTTTTGACAATAGCAAGATAAATGAGAAGGCAGGCTAATCCAATCATCAGACACTGCTGCCAGGTAATGCCTGCAAAGCCTGAACCTTCCCATATGGTTTTTATAGCGTCTATAAACATGATGAGTTCACCCCACTATTGTATGACGGCAAGGACATCACCTGTAGCTACAGAAGAACCCTTGGCGGCAATTATTTGTACAACCACACCATCGACAGGTGCTGTAATTTCGTTTTCCATTTTCATGGCTTCCAGTATCGCAATGACATCGCCCTTTTTAACCCTGTCGCCACTGTTCACCTTGAACCCGAGCACTGTTCCGGGCATTGGAGCCTTTACGGGCTCGCCGTTTACGGTGCTTGCAGAAGGAGCTGCCGGTACGGCAGGAGCCGCTGCTATTGGGGCTGCCGCAACAGATACCGCAGGAATATTCCGGACAGCGGATTTCGTTGTTTTCACAATATTCGCTTGTCCTTTTTCTACCTCGACCTCATAATTTTTATTATTGATTGTTACAATATATCTCACTGTAAAACCTCCCTGTAAAATTCGATTCAAGCTTATTCAACGGCCTTTATTGATTTGAAAATCAGCTCTGATAAGGGTATCTGGGATTCATGACTCACAATGGCCATAATCATAGCCGCAGTTTTTTCATCCACATTGAGCAGCTTCAGTTCTCCTGTCGAAAAAGCAGTTTCATCATTTTCCTCCGGAACAGCGGCAAGAGCAGAGACATCAGCACTTGCAGCGGGTGTTTTTGAACGCTTGACATTGAGCTTATTCAGGCCCTTGGATAACAGTACAACCAAGGCAAACAGAATAGCGAGGACAAAGAATACTAAAATCATGCAGAACAAAGCTACACCAAAACTATCTAAAATAGACATACACATCCCCCTTTACTTCTGAATGATAGAATAAGTAACTTTTGTTGCCTTACTTTCTTCTCTCTCTTTAAAGAACTTTTCAGCGATTTGTGGAAATGCAATGTAAGAAAGAACATCCTTATCGTTGGCTGCGATGTTTTTAAGCTGTTCTTTTACTTTGTCAAATTCCGGTTCCAGCGTATCTGCAAAACGTGTGGTAATGGGTTTTTCATCACCCAATACTTTTTTGATCAATTCCGAGTCAATTTCACCGGGGGCCTGGCCATATTCTCCTTTGAGGTAGGATTTAACTTCCTTGGACACGCTCTTGTATCTCTCGCCCATAAGTACATTAGTAGCGGCCTGAACACCTACCATCTGGCTCATAGGTGTAACCAGCGGGGGATATCCCAGATCCTTTCTGACTCTTGGCGTCTCGGCCAACACCTCATCCAGCCTATCTATGGCATTTTGTGATTTTAGCTGGGCAATGAGATTGGAAAGCATTCCTCCCGGCACCTGATAAACCAGAGCATCTGTTTCTGTTCCCATGACAAAAGGATCCATAAGCCCTGAAGAAATATAGTTTGCCTTTAAAGGCTTGAAGAAATCGTTAATATCCTTCAAAACTTTCTCACTTAATCCAGTTTCATAACCGGTTTGTTTTAATGCGTAATTCAATGTTTCTGTTGCAGGCTGCGAGGTTCCCCCTGAGAAGGATGATATGGCACAATCTATGCCGTCACAGCCTGCCTCGATGGCCTTGAAATAAGTGATGGGCCCCAGGCCGGTTGTAGAATGGGTATGCAGGAATACCGGTACCCTGATTGATTCCTTCAAGGTCTTGACAAGATCGTAAGCTTCCTGGGGCCCCATAATCCCGGCCATATCCTTTATGCAAAGGGAATGGACACCCATCTCTTCCAACTGCTTACCCATTTTTGCATATTTCTCAAGGTTATGAATGGGGCTGGTTGTATAGCAGATACATCCCTGTGCATGTGCTTTTTGCTTTAAGACTTCATCTACGGCAACCTGGATATTTCTAAAGTCATTCAAAGCATCGAAAATTCTGAAAATGTCCATGCCGTTGTCCACGGAGTGTGCCACAAATTTTCTTACCACATCATCAGGGTAATGCTTATAGCCTAGAATATTTTGGCCTCTCAGCAACATTTGCAGAGGTGTGTTCTTCACCCTGTTCTTGATTTTCTTAAGCCTTTCCCAAGGATCTTCATTGAGATACCTGAGACATGAATCAAAAGTGGCCCCGCCCCAACACTCAAGGGAATAGTAACCCGCTTTGTCCAGCGTTTCCAAAATACCCTCAAAATCCGAGAAAGGCATCCTGGTAGCGACAAGTGACTGATTAGCATCTCTCAAAACCGTTTCTGTAATATTGATTTTCATCAGCTCATCTCCTTATGAATCATTTATAATTTGTCTATTATTATCTTTAATCATCCGGCCCTTTAAACAATTGAGTGCGATATTTTAGATTGCACAACAAAGCCTCGACCTGCAAAAAAAAGGTGGGAAGCTCAACAAAAGAGCTTCCCACCCCGGAAGTTTTATCATCTTGAAAGCGGATGTTAATCCACCCAACCGTATCTCGAAACTTATTTAGTTTTAAACACAGTCTATTTATAGCATATTTCTTGATAATAGGCAAGACGTAAGCATAAAGTTCAGTTTTATCTATGCAAATATAATGTTATAACGGCTTTGTCGGCGGGTATACATATAGTATAACATTCAAATGAGTCCTTACAAATTGGAGGTGTCATTATGAACATGAAGGAATTAAATAGATATAACTTGGCAGAGTCGGCGTCAAAGCAGAATGAAAATGACTTGGTGGAAAATAATGAAGAAGTATTCACCATCCCTGATGAGTCAAGCTGTTCCCCCGAGTTTTCCCAAGGCTGCATTTTTGTTGAGCCTTAGTCTAATAAAATTTTCAACTACGAGCATTAATAATCCCCTCTGGTTATGTTAAGCTATAACAAGAGGGGATTTTGCTTTTCTATATCGAGCAAGGAGGCCGGCTATGACTATAAAAGAAATCGTCTCCCGTCAACGGAAATACTTTTATACAGAAGAAACGAGATCCGTCGCCTATCGCCGGACAGCGCTGAAAAAGCTTCAGGCAGCCATCATGAGAGATGAGAATAAAATCCTGGAAGCCCTGAAAAAAGATTTAAACAAGACGGATTTCGAAGGATATATGACTGAAGTGGGCATGGTGCTTGACGAACTGCGCTATGCAATCAGGCATATAAAAAAATGGTCTAGAAATAAGCATGTTCCGACTCCTCTTTCGCAATTCCACGCAAAAAGCTTTATAGTACCCGAGCCTTATGGCGTAGCTTTGATTCTTTCTCCCTGGAATTACCCCTTCCAGCTTTGCATTGAACCGCTTGTGGGAGCCATAGCCGCAGGGAACTGCGCCGTTGTCAAGCCTTCCAACTATGCACCTAATGTCAGTCATGTTATAGCTGAGCTTATTGCCTCCTGCTTCGGTTCTGAATATATAGCCGTGGTAGAAGGGGGAAGAGAGCAAAATACAGAGCTCTTAAAAGAGAAATTTGATTATATTTTCTTTACCGGCAGTCCTGAGGTGGGTAAGCTGGTCATGGAGGCCGCTTCCAAGAACCTTACGCCTGTAAGCCTTGAGTTGGGCGGCAAAAGCCCCTGCATTGTGGACCAAACGGCAGATTTAAAATGCGCTGCAAAACGTGTGGCTTTTGGTAAATTTCTTAATGCCGGTCAGACCTGTGTTGCACCGGATTATCTTATGGTACACAGGAGCGTAAAGGATAAATTCATAGACCTTGTAAAGGCTGCGGTCATGGAGTTTTTCCCCAATGGCGGCTATGCTGACATGCCTGTAATCATCAATGATAAGCATTTTAACCGTCTATTGGGTTTGATTAGAGGCGAAAAAATTCTTCTGGGTGGTGGCAGCGACCCTAGGCGTAGGTTTATTGAGCCCACTTTATTGGATGACATTACCTTTGATTCCCCTGTCATGCAGGAGGAGATTTTTGGCCCCATACTTCCTGTTATGACCTTTGATCGTATCGATCAGGTTATTTCAAGCATCAACACAGGGCCAAGGCCTCTTGCGCTGTATCTGTTTACAGGAGACAAAGCAATAGAAAACCGAGTGTTGAAGAGTATATCCTTTGGCGGAGGCTGCATCAACGATACCATCATACATGTGGCAACATCCCACATGGGCTTTGGCGGTGTGGGAAACAGCGGTATGGGAAAATACCATGGCAAATATAGCTTTGATACCTTTTCTCACTATAAGGGCATTGTAAAAAAATATACCTGGATTGATTTACCCATGCGCTATCATCCCTATACTAAAAAGAACTTTAAGCTGGTTCGCTTTTTTCTAAAGTGACATGCCCAATGTCTTAAGGTGCGTACTCACACGTACGCACCTCAAGTCTTTTGGTGACTCAGTATTCAATAGATCTCCGTCGGCTATATTCTGACATTTGCTATATTGGAGTAAGCTGACGATCCAGCCTCATTTGCGGCCATAACCCGGTAAGTATAGTGGTTGCCCGTGGTGACAGTACTATCAGTATAAATGACACTGCCCCTGGAAAATCTAGGTCCGACCGTAGCTAGGGTGAAGAAGGAACCGCCATTGTCAGAGCGTTCGATGACAAAGCCGGTCTCGTTTGTGGCATTATCCCGCCAGGTTACACGAACCTTAAGTCCGATTTGCTGGCTCGCAACCAGGTTGGTTGGAGCTGTTGGAGGCAGAACTTGATTTTGACCTACCTTTACAATATTGGAAAAATCAGAGTCTACTGTCATAGTAGGAAAGCCCGGAGTGGAGGTGTCACCCACAGTGTTTGAAGCAACCACCCGGTAGTAATAGGCATTATTCGTTATCCCTATGTAATCGGTGTACGATATTGAGCCTGCGGGCAGCTTTGCAGCTATAGTCCACGGACCTGCTGCGCTGACCGCTCTATGTATGGTTAAGCCGGTCTCATTATTGGATTCGTTCTTCCAGGTTAATATATTACGTTTAAAGATGATTCCAGTACGTCTGACAACCAGGCCGGATGGTGCTTTCGGGGGAACGGCAAATGCCAGGGCATGCATCATATCCATTTCTTCATGGGCCAGAATATGGCAGTGATACACATATTCCCATCCATAGTTCACATAATGATTGGTAATCTGGTCTATGGGATTTCCCAACGGGTCGAACCATCCTGCGGGTGGCGGTGCGGACAGAGCAGTACCCACGGGCATCGTCGGGTCAATCAGACGAACACTGTTTGGCACTTCAAAGGGCACCTGTTCAGGCTTAGGGATATTTGGCCTCAATGCGATGATCGTATGTTCGAGCGGGTTTACCCGGAAGGTTTCCTTCCAGCCCAATTCATTGGGATCAGGCGGTATCATGGCTCCGTCCCAGGCTACCCGGTTGATAAGCTGCACCGAAAACAGGTGGGTATGAATGGTGTGCGTATCGACCCCATTGTGAGTAATCTTCCAGATCTGGGTCCCGTCATCAAGGGAGCCAATGGTAGTCATATTTAAATTCTCTGTCCCTTTTACAATTTCAACGGGTGGACTTGCATAGCCATAAACTACAAACTGGTTGAAGTTTGAGCTGGTAACAGGGAATTCAAGTCCAAGCATACCGCTCATCCTTCCGTACTCGGTGTCGTAGACCTCACCCATTTCATCCTGTAACGCTTTTGGTTCGATATTGAGGGTAACAGGAGCCTGCAGAGCACCATTGGTATCTATGGGCCGAAAAGTCTTTGAAAACTCTTGAAGCTGAACATAGGCACTTGCGGCATCGGTCGGTAAATGAGTCACATTATAGGCAGAGTTGTAGGCGGCTTGGGGTATAATAATCGGTTCATGGGTCGCTTCAAAAACGCCTCTTTTTGTATCTGTTTTAGCAAAAACTGATTTCAGCAGAGGAATATCATATACGGGAGCGGGAGCAGACGCAGCCACTCTTATCTGCATGATGGTGCGAATATTGGGACCGAAGCCGGCTTTCGTTGACGGTGCACCGCCTTCGGAAGTCAAGTCCGGGTTACTTGTGTAATAGTCATAGCGTGGGTCTGCTGCTGGGAAAGCTGCAGGGGCATCATTATACAGAATAAGGGTTTTTCCGGCATACTTTGAGAAATCCACAATCACATCCGCCCGTTCTGCTGTTCCTAACAGAAGCGAGTGCTGATCTACATTCCCGGCGTTGAAGGTTGTTGCATTCAGATTCCATGTAATGGGCTGGTTGGGTATAACCGCAGGTGCAGGCAAAAAGCCGCCTTCAGTACCGATTTGAATCCAATCGGGTCCTTTTAATGCAGGATCGGGCACTCCGCTTGGCCAGTCCGCCGGAATACCAGGAGTTCCGCAAGCAGGCACCATCTTGACCTCCGTAGCATATCCGGTATCAGGTGAGATATAACCGTCAGGATCGGCCACAACCATCTGCAAATTAAAGAACCGGTCATCTGCGGCATTCAGGATACGGAAACGGTAAGCCTTAGGCTCTACTACCAGGTAGGGATAGGCGGTTCCATTGACAATTGGAGTATCCATAAAAGCTTCACCCGGCATGGAGGGGAAAGGCATGGCGGGGATCATCGGCGGCTGATTGGGTGCATTGACGGGATCGTAGTAAGGATTGGGAATGGGGCCGTTTTGAATATCGGTTGGCGGCCAGAACCACGGTCCATACATCCAGCGCCCATAAGGGTTTACGCCATCGGTAGCCCATGGGTTTTGGGCGGGGCTGTAGACATGAGGATACCAAAGGTCACCGGTGTGTGGTGTGCCCGGGGTTGTTCCCCATGCCCAGGTAGGGTCGGTCTTTAAAATGGTGTTGGTATCCACAAAAGTCTTATCTTGAATAACAAGGGGAATGCCCAGTCCGGGAAGTATCTTATTCCGGCTCGGATTAACCCCGGTTTCATTGGTCCCATGAATAAGATCCTGTTCAACCAGGTCTGTCAGAAGATAGGGGGCGGCTTCTCCGGCATAAACATTTAAGCGGGTGATGCCATAGGAGTGGTCATGATAGAACATTAATCTTGCGCTTTGTGCATTGGTATAGTATAAGGTTTGAATGCCATCCCTGGGATCATCTGCATCCTCCATATCGGGAACATTCACTACACTGACCCCCTGGGGGTAAGGCGTGTTTTCTTTTGCCGGGGTAATCCACTGATGGGGTGTCCCGTCGCTGATCCAGATGGTATTATTGCCATGGAGATGGATGTTGGCGCGGTTTTGTGTATAATGCATAGGCATGGCATCATGCCCGAGAGGTCCATGACCGGCACCCATGACTGTTTTATCCACCGGGATAAAGAGGTCGCCTTCATCCCTGATGGGAAGTAAATTGTAGAATTTAATGCGTACCGGAACATCGCTGGCGGCGATAATAACGGGTCCCATATAATGGGGAGAGTCCACGCCGTAAACCTGCGTACCATCACCTTTTAAAATAGGAACACCATTGTGGGTTAAAGCAACATGAGCACCGGGAACCACTGCTGTTGATAATTGTACATAGCCGCGCAGTTTGGTGGCTGGAAGATCAGAGTGCATTTGCTCTTTAAACTCAACAACGGCGATTTCATAATAGTCAGAACCCGGATAGGTTGTTTTGTCAGCTATAGCAACAGGTATGTACTGACCCAAAGCATTTTTATTGCTGGATCCCAGCCCCGGCAGTGCATCAACAAATTTTCTCAGAATTGGACTATAGGCCCAGTTTGCCGTACCGAAATAGTCCGGCACAGGATGGCCGGTATTCGGATCAACAGCAAGAGCCGCTCGAACTGAGGATTTTTTTTTCTGCATTTTTTCCCTCCTTATAGAATGATATATGCAGAGATGTTATTCCTGTTTTTGTCATCTTCTAAATGCATATTTTTTCATCCATCACAAAATATCTTCCGTTCAGTACTTCCGATTTTCCGTTCTGGATGCTTCTATGTTTGAATTCATTCATGATACATAGTATTCATTATGTAAACTATTAGTGTGCTAAATCACATATTTACGACAAACGAATACAATGTAATAGAAAAACGAGTACATGCGTGGTTTTACTCTGATGGATATAAAATCCTATTTCAACATTTTAATAAAGAGACTGTGGATGGTTATTCTCATACCGCTTTTAGCCGCGGGTGTTACTGCTGCCATAAGTTTCTATGTGCTTGAACCGGAATATGAATCCAGCATTACTTTGTATGTTACGAACAAAGATACAGATTCGAGGTCGTATGATGACATTCTTACAAGCCAGCAGCTTATGAAGGACTGCCGGGAGCTTATAAAGAGCAAATCTATTACCAAGGCCGTTATTGATCAGTTAAATTTAACGGACTTGACTGAGGAAGAGCTGGCAAAAAAAATTACAGTAAACCTGAAGAATGATACAAGATTGTTTGAAATAAAAGTAAGAGATGCAAGCAATGAACGTGCGAAGGATATTGTAGACGCTATCAGCACCGTTTTTCAAAAAAAAGTTAATGAATTGATGAAGCTTCAAACATTTGATGTGATAGATGAAGCGGAAATCCCCCTTGAACCCGTATCCCCCAAGCCTTTAGTGAATATATTGATTGCCTTCTTCGTGACTCTGTTTTTGGCAGTATGTGCGGCCTTTATCATAGAGTATCTGGATGATACGTTAAAGGACATAGACGATATAGAAAAGCTTTTAGGTGTAAAAGTGATAGGAATAATACCTTCTCTGGATCTGAGATAGGGGGATAAATAAGTATGACGTCAACAGCTGCCGATGTGTTTGAAAAGCTAAACAATCCTGCGGAAGAAGCATATAAGGTTTTAAGAACCAACTTAAGCTTCTACGGCCTCAATAAAGCCATTAAAACAATAGCGATAACCAGCTACAGCCCCAGCGAGGGCAAAACAACAACATGTATCAACCTATCCATATCCATGGCAAAGTCAGGTATGAAAGTGCTCTACGTGGATGCCGATCTTAGAAAGCCCATGCTGATGAAAAATCTCGGAAGCAATGATTTTGAAGGGCTGTCCAATTATCTGTCGGGTCATGCAGAGTTGAATGAAATTATCCATAGTACCGATATAGAAGGATTTTTCTATATCCCCTGCGGTGTGAAACCTTTTGATCCTGCCGCATTACTGAATACAGAAAGATTTGATAAATTTCTGGAAGCTGTTCAGAAGGATTATGATATGACCATTATTGATACTCCTCCCTTGGGAAGTGTCATTGACTGTTCTATCATTGCTTCCAAGACCGATGGCATATTATTGGTGATCAAACCAAACACAGTAAGATACAAGCATGCATTAATGGTTAAAGAGCAGCTGGAAAAGTCAAACGCCAGGATACTTGGCGTAGTGCTCAATAGCGTAGAACAGCGAAGCTACAAGGATTACTACAGCAACTATGATTACTACGGCACTAAAAGAAAATATGCTAAAGGCTGGTTTAAAAATCTGGTAGGTAGTAAGAGGTTATAGCTATGATAGACATTCACAGTCATATTGTTTTCGGTGTCGATGACGGCCCGTCTACCATTAAAGAGTCCATAAGGATGGTACTTGAAGCGGAGAGTCTTGGCGTAAATGAAATTATAGCTACTCCGCACTTTAATGACTTGCTGTATCATACAGATAAAACCGCTGAGAACTTCTCAGCCCTTACATCCAGAATAGCTGACTGTGATGTTAAATTGCATCTTGGCCATGAGGTTTTTATTAATCCTCAGCTCTTGGAAAAGGTCGAGGAATTAAAGAGAAAAACTCTGGGCAAATCGAGATATATATTGTTTGAACTGCCATTTGATCATATCCCTGTATACTCCGGCAAGATGCTATACGGATTTAATGTCGAAAAAATAATACCGATTCTTGCTCATCCGGAGAGAAACAGAATTTTTATGAAAAGCTTTGACACCTTTATCAATTTTATCGAAAACGGATGCTTGGTACAAATCGATGCAGGAAGTACTGTCGGTGCTTATGGAACAGAAGCAAAGCACTTCGCGGAAAAGGTTTTAAAGCTTAACCTGGCTCAATTCGTAGCCTCGGATGCACATAGTGCGGAGGATTATACCAATTGGTACCTACCAGCATATAAGCAAGTTAAGCGATGGACGGGAGAAGAATATACCAATCAACTTTTCAATGAGAATCCAAAAAAAATCGTATACAACAAACCTTGGGTATAAACGGTCAGAGCAACAGAGATTTGAGAATTTTTGACAGGTGATGGTAAGAAAATGGAAGATATGCAAGCAGTAATAAATGAAATGATAGAGCAGAGATCCTTGATCAATAATGTATCCAAGACCTATCTGTTTTTTAAAAGATTCATCGATATAGTGGTTTCGATAGTTGCCGTCCTGCTGCTTTTGCCTCTTTTTTTAATTATGGCCCTGTGGATAAAAGTACGCAAGATGGGAGCTGTTTTGCATATTGAAGATAAATACGGGTTAAGAGGCAAAAGATTTAAAGCCTATGAATTATCAAGGACAATAAAAAGCATTTACCTCATAAAGCTGCCACTACTATTTAATGTGCTCAAAGGCAATATGAGCTTGGTAGGGCCCCAGCCTACGCCAACAGAAAACCTATCCCATGACCCCTGGTATAATCTCAGAATGTCAGCTAAGCCTGGTTTTACAGGAATGTGGCAGGTCAGTGGAAAGGTTGGGGGATTCGATGAGATGGTACGTATGGATTTAAAGTATATTCGGGAAAGAAGTCTCCTGAATGACTTCAAAATTCTATTAAAAGCAACATATTTGGCATTTAAAAAAAAGAAACCGTTAAAACAAGCAATCTGAAGGATTGATGATTATGCACCCATATGAGGATGGCGATAAATGGTATGCTCTTTTTGTATTAACGGGTCAGGAAGAAAAAGTTAGGGAAAGGTTGAAGTACAGGTTTAAAGACACAAAACTGGAGTTCATTGTTCCAAAAAGAAAGCTAATAGAGAGGAAAGCCGGTAAGTGGGAAGAAAAGGTGAGTACTCTTTTTCCGGGATACATTTTAGTCAACGGCTATATTGGAACGGAAGAATATTATGCATTAGCGGGAGTGCCAGGCTTGCTGAGAATTTTAAAGGATGCATACGGACCGCTTGAAATCCCGGAACAGGATGCTGAGGTCATAAAAAAGCTCATAGGTTATGGCGATATTATCGAACAATCCAATATTTTAATAGAGTCAGGTAAAGTAATTGTAGTTGATGGGCCGCTTCTTGGGCTGGAAGGGCTGATACAGTCCGTTAACAAAAGGAAGGGCAGAGCGAAGGTAAGGTTGACTTTTGCCTCTGAATCCAGACTAGTGGATTTAAGTATTTTTATCTTACAACCAGCTAAGGAATCTTGAACAAAAATTCGGTGTTTCGGCCCGGACTTTCGCGTTAGGAGGACAAACGGAAGCTCGTAATGGAGGCATTTAGGTGCGTCCTAAAAAAAACATGCAAAGATATAAACTTGAGTGGTGGGATCAATATGCTTCAAAGTGAAAATATCAAAAAAATATGTGTCATAGGCGGAGGATACTGGGGCGAAAATCATATCAAAACCTTATACAGGATGGGAAATCTGGGAGGAATCGTAGAGAATAACCCAAAGCGCCTGCAGGAGATTATTGAAAAGTATAAGCCTGTTATAGGGTATAACCGAATAGAGGATGCTTTAGAGTACGGGTATGACGGATATGTTGTCGCAACTCCGGCAGAAACCCATTTTGAAATAGGAAGCATTCTGCTTGCAAAAAAGCAAAACGTTTTGATGGAAAAACCACTGTCCCTGTTTTCTCTGGATTCTTTAAAGCTTGTCAGAATGTCGGAGGAGTATCAATCCAGACTTATGGTTGGACATCTCATGCTCTTTCATCCGGCCATTATCAAAATCAAGGAGCTCATTGATGAGGGTAAAATAGGAGATCTGAGATATGTTTATTCCAACCGCCTTAATCTCGGGAAAGTACGTACCGAGGAGAATGCACTCTGGTCTCTGGCTCCCCATGATATATCCATTTTTAATTATTTAATAGGTAAATATCCCGAGACAATAAACGCTTCGGGTGGAGGCTTTCTTCAAAGTGGTATTGAAGATACGGTTCTTGCCTGCTACAGCTATCCAGGCAACATCAAAGCCCATATTTTTGTTTCGTGGCTTCACCCCTTCAAGGAGCACAGGCTAACAGTTGTAGGCAGCAAAGCCATGCTCGTCTATGAAGATTCATCCCCTGAAAAGAATATTCTTTTTTATGACTCGGGATTTGAGCTCATAGACAAAAAACCTGTTAAGCGGGAAAAGCCTGCTCAGATCATTCTCTATGAACCGTCAAGTCCATTGGATAACGAGCTGGGCTATTTTATTGAACATCTTGATTCAGAAATCAGCGTCGCTGACGGGAAAAGCGGACATGAGGTCGTTAAAATTCTTGAAAAGACAGATGAGTGCCTGCATTCATGACAGGACTCAAAAAAAGGGGGAGAAGCGATTTGCAGGACTCAACATTTTTTGTTCACGAAAGCTCGTATATAGATGAAGACGTATCCATCGGAGAAGGTACCAGCATATGGTACTTTTCGCATGTCCAAAAGGGAGCGAGGATCGGGCGAAACTGTACGATAGGGCAGAATGTGAATATTGGCGACAATGTTATCATTGGCAGTCATGTTAAAATCCAAAACAATGTATCGGTATATGAAGGCGTGGAGTTGGAGGATTATGTATTTTGCGGTCCATCCATGGTATTTACAAATGTTAAAAATCCCCGGTGCAAATACCCACAGAAGGGTAGCTCGCACTATGTAAAGACATTAGTAAAAGAAGGTGCGACCATAGGTGCCAATGCCACCATTGTCTGCGGTCATACAATCGGGAGGCATGCCTTTATAGCCGCAGGCGCCGTTGTTGCTGCCGATGTACCGGATTATGCATTAATGGTCGGTGTTCCTGCAAAGAGAAGGGGATGGGTTTGCGAATGCGGAGAACAGCTCAAGATCGGTTTGACCTGTAAAAAATGCGGAAGAGCTTACCGGGAGGAAAATGGAGTATTGAATGAGGTGGAGAGAAGTTGATTGAGTTTATTGATTTGACGGAGCAGTACCGCTATCTGCAGAATGACATTAACAACAATATTCAAAGGGTTTTGACACATGGCAAGTATATTATGGGGCCGGAAGTCAAGGAGCTTGAAAAGCAGCTTGCAGAATTTGCAGGAGTGAAGCATGCAATCTCCTGTTCCAATGGTACTGATGCTCTGCTCATGCCTTTAATGGCCTGGGGGGTGGGAAGGGGCGATGCTGTTTTTACCACACCCTTCACATTTATAGCCACAGCAGAGGTTATAAGTTTGCTTGGAGCAACTCCGGTCTTTGTCGACATAGATCCGGATACCTATAATATCGATCCTAAGATGCTTGTACAATCAGTAGAAAAAATTGTTGCCGAAGGAAAACTCAATCCTAAAGTGATTATTCCGGTTGATTTATTTGGTTTGCCCGCGGATTACGATAATATCAACCCCATAGCCCGGAAATATGGGCTCAAGGTTTTGGAAGATGCTGCCCAATCCTTTGGCAGCATTTATAAAGGGAAAAAAGCAGGAAGTCTGGGTGATGCGGCCGCAACCTCGTTTTTCCCTGCAAAGCCCTTGGGATGCTATGGTGATGGCGGCGCAATTCTAACCGACGATGATGACCTGGCCCAAAAACTTTGTTCCATCAGGGTGCACGGACAGGGAAGAGATAAATATGAAAATGTAAGGGTTGGCATTAATGGACGGTTGGATACCTTACAAGCTGCCATACTCCTTGCTAAGTTGAAGGTTTTTAATGAGGAGTTGCATGCAAGAAACCGGATTGCATCCCAATATACCCTTGGGCTTAAAGCTATGAATAAAACGCCTTATATACCCGATGAATCGATTTCCAGCTGGGCACAGTATTCAATTCTGGCGGACAATCCTGCGAAAAGGGAGATCATTAGGGAGAAGCTTAAAAGAGTGGATGTGCCGACAGCCGTTTACTACCCTGTGCCTTTGCACTTACAGCAGGCATTTCAATACTTAAATTACAAAGAAGGGGATTTTCCGGTTTCAGAGGATGTCTCAAGAAGGATTTTCAGCATCCCCATGCATCCGTATCTAAAGGATGAAACCATAGACGAAATAGTAAAGGCTATACAACAATGTGGACGATAAAAAACATCAACAGGTGAATGCATTATGAAAATAAAAGAGGATTTATTAAAAAAGATAGTTAACAAAACGGCTAATGTGGCAGTAGTCGGCCTTGGATATGTAGGCCTTCCACTGGCAGTGGAGAAAGCGAAAGCCGGATATAGGACCATTGGTTTTGATATACAGGAAAACAAAATTGAAATGGTCAACAAGGGCATCAACTATATTGGTGACATTCTTGAAAATGAGCTGGCAGATCTGGTAAGCCAAGGCCTCCTAAGGGCAACCTCCGACTTTAGCTCTATCAAGGAAGTTGATTGTGTGGCCATCTGTGTACCCACCCCCCTTGATGAGCACTACCAGCCTGATATTTCATACGTGGTAAACTCTACAAGAGAAATATCCCGGTACCTTCACAGGGGTATGCTGGTGGTTTTGGAAAGCACAACTTACCCCGGAACAACTGAAGATGTGGTCAAACCCATTCTGGAAGGAACCGGATTAAAATGCGGAGAAGATTTCTTTCTTGCATTCTCACCCGAAAGAGTGGACCCGGGAAACAAGGAATACAAAACAAAAAACACACCCAAGGTAGTAGGCG
Organism: Bacillota bacterium; assembly: GCA_023443745.1. Classification (GTDB taxonomy): domain Bacteria; phylum Bacillota; class Clostridia; order DSM-8532; family DSM-8532; genus DTU059. The sequence continues at coordinate 89,193 of JAEZTB010000002.1, read as the reverse complement.
GAATGACCAGGGACTGTACAGAGGTTGCTGCCGCCTTATACCGCAATATTCTTGAAGGAGAGATTTATGAAGTCTCCACTCCGGCGGTTGCGGAAATGGAAAAGATTTTGGAGAACACCTATCGGAACATTAATATAGCCTTGGCAAATGAGATGGCTATACTCTGCGATAAAATGGGCATTAACGTTTGGGAAGTCATTGATGCGGCCAAGACCAAACCCTATGGATACCAAGCGTTCTATCCGGGGCCTGGAATCGGCGGACACTGCATTCCTATTGATCCGTTTTACTTAACATGGAAGGCCAGGGAGTATGATTACCATACCAGGTTGATTGAGACTGCTGGTGAAATAAATACCTATATGCCCAGGTTTGTAGTCGAAAGGTCCATCCGCATTCTCAACAACGATGGAATACCTCTTAAAGGCGCTAAAATCTTAATACTTGGTGTTGCTTACAAACAGGATATCGATGATTACAGGGAAAGCCCCGTATTAAAGGTGATTGAGCATTTCGAGAAGTTTGGGGCGGTTATTAAATATAACGATCCCTATATTCCTTCATTTAAGCATAAGGATAAAGAATACATAAGTGAAAGCATGACCGATAAAGTTTTGAATGAATCCGATTTGGTTGTTATAACAACCATGCACAGCTGCTATGATTATGATTTTATTCATGCTCATGCCAAAAGAATGCTGGATACCAAGAATGCAACAAAGAATTTATCAAGCAGAGCAAATATTGAACTTTTATGAATAAGCTGGTGTAGGATAATGACTGATAAAGAGAAGTATAGAGAATTTTGCAGATCGGAGACCTCGATACCGATTTTTTCCAAGGATTGGTGGCTGGATGCCGTATGTGGGGAGGACAATTGGGAGGTTGCATTAATCGAGAATAACGGAGAAATTATTGCAAGTATTCCGTACTATATCAAAAAAAGGTTTGGGCTTAAGATTATTACCATGCCCAAGCTCACTCAAACCGCAGGTATCTGGATAAAATACCCTAAAGAACTGAAAGAGGAATACCGACTGGCCTATGAAAAGGATTTAATTTATAGACTGATTAATAAGCTGCCTCGATTACCTATATTCAGACAGAGCTTTCACTACAGTTTTAAAAACTGGCAGCCTCTCTGCTGGAAGGGATTTCATCAGACCACCTACTATACCTATGTGATTGATGACCTGAGTAACCTGAAAAGTGTATTCGAAAACTTCAGCAAGACTGCGAAAAAGAATATCAGAAAAGCCGAGAAAGTAGTAAAAGTCACTAGCAATGACAGCATAGAAGAGTTTTGCGAAATAAATAAAAAAGTTTTTGACAGGCAAGGGATTGATTATCCTTATTCCCTGGATTTTTTAAAGCGGTTGGATGATGCATGCTTAAAAAATAACAGCAGAAGGATTTTCTATGCGAAGGATGATGAAGGCAAAATCTATTCGGCCATCTATGTCATATGGGATGCAGAAAGTGCCTATCTTTTGATGTCAGGCAGTGAGCCGGAGTTAAGGACCTATAATTGCAAAACCCTTCTTGTTTGGGAAGCCATAAAGTATGTATCTACAGTGACAAAGAGGTTTGATTTCGAGGGCAGTATGATAGAGCGCATAGCTGAATACAACAGGCAGTTTGGGGCTGTTCTTAAACCCTATTGCTACATATTTAAAGAAAACATCTTCATTTCAACATTTTCACATTTGTTTAATATATTAACCCATAAGCATTAAAAGGGAATGTTAAGTATGGTTCATGTATTTATTGAGAGCAAGCAGTATTTCAATCAGATACAGTATGCCTTTAATATCCTGTTCTCCGCCCTGGGTGTCCAATGCGTCTATATCTCAAGCTTAAATGAATTAAGGGATAAGGATGAAGATATCTCTATCATTTATAGCAACAGTGAATTTGAGACACTTGGCCTTCCGGGCACCATCCGGCGTTTGATTTTTATAAAGAACTCCGGCAGGCTTTTTGGTGATGATTATTTGAAACCTGACTCCATTCCATTGGTCGCATGCAGATACAGGACTACTGGAAGAACAGAAGAAACCAACGACATTATCTCCATATATAGCGATGATAAACCGCTATATATCAGTTCAGATGAAGACAAAAGAACAATAAAGACCAATATCGATATGATCTCTGATATATTCTTCATGCTTACACGGTATGAAGAGGTTGTAAATGCAGGGGTCAAAAAAGACAGGCATAGCAGATTTCCGGCAGTGGAATCATTGGCCTATAAAAACAACTTTCTTCACAGGCCTGTTGTAAATGAGCACATAGCGTTATTAGGGACCTGGATAGAAAGCCTTTCATCAGGCTACAAGAGACCGAACCCATGGGGCCGGAAAGCTTTTGCTGTATGTTTGTCCCATGATGTAGACAGTATTTTAAAAAATCAAAATCTGTTTGCTGCCTTTAAACATACTATAGCCATTCTACTAAAATACAGAAAGCCTAAAAATGCGGTTCAATACCTAAAAAGCTATTTTCAAAACAGGCGAGACCATACAAAGGATCCCTATTGGACCTTCAATTATTTAATCAATACTGAAAAAGCGTACCAATTCAACTCGTCCTTTTATTTTTTGGCATTGGAGAACTCTGATCCGGATTGGCGCTACAACATAAACGATAGTAAGGTAAGAGTGCTTATAGAAGAGCTGGATGCTTGCGGGTGCGAAATAGGGTATCACGGAAGTCTCGTAAGCTATAACAACGAAAGAGTAATGGGCTTGGAAAGACATCGCGTTGATGCGGTGGTACTCCGGAAACCCTATGGCTGCAGGCAGCACTATTTGAAATTTCGAGTACCGTTTACATGGAGATATCAGCAGCGATCAGGGCTTCTATATGATACGACGTTGTCGTTTGCAGACCATGAGGGATTCCGATGCGGCATGTGCTTGCCCTTTAAGCCCTACGATCTTTTGGATGACCATGTCCTCGATCTCTGGGAGATACCGCTTATTATTATGGAGGGGACTCTCGAATACTATAGAAAGTTGTCGCCTGAGGACGGGTTGAAAAAAATCGTCAGTATGATCGAAACCGTTAAAAAGCATCATGGTGTATTTACGATTTTATGGCATAACTCTTCCTTTGATTATGACTGGGAAGAGTGGAAACCTGTATATGAGAAGATGATGGAATACTTAGGAAAATCCGATTGTATTGGTTTATCGGGCAGGGAAGCCATCGAGCATATCAAGGGGTTATGGGAGCAGGTCCATGTTTAAAAACAAATTTACACAAACTGCATATAGCGAAGGAATATCGGAAGGCAGCAGCTTAAACCCGAAGCATAATATATTTGTCAGCATGCTGAAAAATATAGTGTCATTTGAATTTCTTTTTACGCTTTTTCTGTTTGCCTGGGCCTATAAAGCCAACCCAAGCCTTGGATGGGTTCCCATCGATCTAACCGAACTGTTTTTCATATTGAGTGTTTGCTCAGGCATTCTTGTTTTTTTTGCTGAGAAAAAGAGGTTTAAAAGAAAAGCCGCTGTTCTGGTGTTCTCCGCCCTTGTGTTTGTTTTTTATATTTTAATCAGTCTGACTTGGACGGTGGGAAAAGTATATGCTGGAGAAAAAGCACTTTATTTTTCAACCTTGACCTTATGGTCTTTAGTTGCCTGTGCTTTTATCATTGCATCTGACAAGAAACGCCTTATTCGCTTTATTCGTTTTCTTCTGGTTTTTGCCATATGGATTGCCATAGAAAGCACTTTGGAATATTTAAAGGGCGGTCATGATGTCATAAATGCCATGAATTCAAATTATCTGGCTTTGGGATATACATTGGGAATGGGCCTGCTGATTTCCGCGGCTTATGGCTTCTTGTCCGAGAATAGCGGGCTAAAACGTACCTTCATGTTCATGCTGTCCCTGTATTTTATGTTTTTGCTGATGGTAATGGGCGGAAGAGGTCCATTAATAAGCTTGGCCATTTCCCTATTCATCCCTCTTTCCTTTGGGAGTAATCTTGTAGAAATAAATAAATCAAAGTTGAAAAAATACGCTGTTTTTATAACGATACTTTTTCTGTCCATCTTTTTAATAAGCCTCTATCTTTACTTAAAGGATTCGCTTACATCAACACTATACCGCCTGCTGTTGTTTTTAGATCCGGGAATGGGCACGTCGGCGGGTACAAGGATGGAGTATTATCTAACTTCTGAGAAGCTATGGCTGTTAAAGCCTTTGTTGGGGTATGGGATTGGCTCCTGGCCGATACTCATCGGTTTACCGGATAGGAACTCATACCCGCATAATCTGATTTTTGAAATTCTGGTTGAGTTGGGTTTAACAGGGCTGATCCTATTCGGCTCAATTGTATTTGTGGCATTAAAGGGTTTTAAAAGATCCCATAACAGCCGGAACATTTTTTTTGGTTCAGTCATTCTGATGATGTTTGTAAATGCCTTTGTAGGCTCAATGCTCAGCGGAGATATCAACGATAACCGGATTATCTTTGCGCTTCTTGGTTTAATGGCCTTTGAGGAGGATGGGAATGAAAAATAGGGTATGCATTCTGACAACAGCACACCAGGCTTATGACGTCAGAATTTTCTATAAAGAATGCAGAAGTCTTGCCCAGGCCGGGTATGAGGTGTATTTGATTGCCAGCCATCATCAAGAAGAGAATGTTGACGGTATAAGTATTATTCCCCTTGATACCAGAGAAGGGAGATTGTACAGGTTTCTGGTCAAAGGTTGGAAGGTGCTTTGGAAAGCCATTAAGATTAAGGCCGATGTTTATCACTTCCATGATCCGGATTTGATTCCTGCAGGGCTATTATTAAAGCTTATTGGGAAAAAAGTGATTTACGATGTGCATGAAGATGTGCCCGATGATATTCTGACCAAGGAATGGCTGGGAGGCATGGGTGTTCGTAAGATTGTTTCGTTTTTGACCAGAGCGCTTTTAAAGTTTTCGAGCTTGTTTTTTGACAGAATAGTAGCGGCAACTCCGAGTATTTCAAAGGGATTTCCGCACAGTAAAACAATTGTAATACGTAATGTGCCCTTTGTCTCATTAATTGATAGCATAAAACCTGAAAAGATCATTAAAACCAAGCCCTCTGTCATTTATGCAGGTGGGCTGACAAAGATAAGAGGAATTAAGGAAATCATCGATGCAATAGGAATACTGGACGGTTTTGCGGAATTATTGCTGCTAGGCTGGTGGGAAGATCCTGACTATGAAAGGGAATGCAAGTCCCTGGACGGTTGGAAGCATGTTAAGTATTTTGGGCTAAAGTCACTGGAGGAGACTTATTCTGTAATGAAGCAGGCTGATATAGGGATTGTCAATTTTCTGGCAGTTCCCAATTCTACCGAATCACTTCCCAATAAAGCCTTTGAGTATTTAAACTGCGGCCTTCCAATTATCATGTCGGAATTCGCATATTGGAAGGAACTATTCGGGAAGTGCGCTTTATTTGTTAATCCTGCTGACTCAATAAATATAGCGGAGAAAATAAAATCCCTGACTGAAAACCAAGAGCAAAGGAAGGAATTGATTCACCAAGGAAGAAGGCTCATAGAAAATGAGTATTCATGGGAAAGTGAAAGCAAAAAATTAATAGAGCTTTATAGGGGGATACTCAAGTGAGATTAATAACGGTACTGGGAAACAGGCCGCAGTTTATTAAAGCGGCCCAGGTAAGCAAGTATTTTCTACATCATTCCCGTATTCAGGAAACACTTATACATACAGGCCAGCATTATGATAAAAACATGTCGGATATTTTCTTTGATGAGCTAAGTATACCCAGCCCAAAGTATAACCTGTCAATAGGCTCTGCCACTCATGGCAAACAAACGGCCGGAATGCTGGAAAAAATCGAGGATATTCTGATGCAGGAAAAACCTGATGCCCTGATGGTTTATGGGGATACCAACTCCACTCTTGCCGGGGCTCTGGCTGCAGGAAAGCTTCAGATTCCTATCATTCATATTGAAGCGGGCTTAAGATACTATGACAAGCTCATTCCCGAAGAACAGAACAGGGTATTGACAGACTATCTGTCCAACGTACTGTTCTGTCCAACTGTAACTTCAGTAGAAAACTTAAAAAGGGAAGGTATCCAAGATGGCGTATATAACGTTGGAGATGTCATGCTGGACTGCCTTTTGGAGAACAGGGAAATAGCCCTGAAAAAAATGCCTTACAGAGAATGTCTGTCAAGCCTTGAACCCTACCCGGATATTCAATTTGAAAATTCGGATTCAATTTCAAAAATCCAGGAAAAGGCGTACTACCTGGCAACCATTCATAGAGCCGAAAATACGGATTATCTGGAAAAACTGAGCGTCATTATTGAAAGCTTTGAAGAATTGGACCTGCCGGTGCTTTTCCTGGTGCATCCGCGCACCATCAACATTATAAGAAAATCTTTAAACAACCGTGCTTATAGAAATATCCTGTTTGTAAAGCCTGTGTCCTATTTTCAAATGATTGTGCTTATGAGCCACGCAAGAAAAATCCTTACCGATTCCGGAGGGCTGCAAAAAGAGGCCTATTTTTTAAGGGTCCCCTGCGTTACCTTGACCGACAAGACCGAATGGATTGAAACACTGGATGGAGGGTGGAATGTATTAAGCCCCATAGAGAAGAACAGTATTGTTGGTAAGGTGTTGAGTACGCATACCGATATAAAAGTCTTTGAAAAGAACTATTTTGGAGACGGGAAAGCCACCGAAAAAATCACAAAAATATTGGAAGAGATATTTTGAAGGGAAAGCGGCGATAACATGGTTGTTTCAGTACATCAGCCCAATTATATTCCCTGGATAGGCTATTTTTATAAAATCTTTAAAAGCGACCTCTTCGTCTTCCTTGATGATGTTCAGTACATAAGAAGCGGCTTTATCAACAGAAACCTGATAAAAACACACCAGGGCGTCTCATGGCTGACGATACCGGTTGAAAATAAGGGGAATTATGGCCGTAAAATTAATGAAATCAAAACCAAAGACGAGCTAAATTGGAAGGAAAATCATCTCAAGAACATTGAAATGAACTATAAAAGGTCGGATTACTTTAACGATTTTTACACTGTTTTTGCAGGCTGCCTTAACAAAAGCTATGATCAATTGTCCGATTTAAATATAGGCATTATTAGAACCCTTTGTGATCTTCTGAATATTAAAACAGAGATTGTCCGGTCTTCTGAAATGAATGTTAAGGAAACAGGTACAGAAAGGATTATAAGTATTTGCAGGCGTGTAGGAGCAACGAAGTATTTGTCGGGTACCGGTGGAGCCCAATATCAAGATGAGAAAATGTTTAGTGATAACGCTATACAGCTTATGTATTCCGATTTTCATGAAAAGCAATACAAACAGCTGTGGGGTGATTTTACAGGCAGCCTATCCGTCGTTGACTATATTTTCAACTGCGGCTATGAAATCGAAAAGGCTTGGGATTCTTGAAAGAGCCAAATGGGGAGAATTATGAGTGAGATTATTTGCTCAATTATTATTGCTGCAAGAAACGAGGAAGCTTTTATTGGCAGCTGCATAGAAACCCTTGAAAATCAGGATTTTGACAGAGAGAAGTATGAAATTATTATAATAGATGGCTTATCAGAGGATAATACGGTTGCTATTATAATGGAAAAACAAAAAAGCTACGGAAACATTTCTCTGTTTGTCAATCCTAAAAAGATTGCTTCCTCTGCTTTCAATAAAGGCATCAAATACGCCAGGGGAAACACTGTCTTTATTGTCGGAGCCCATGCAGAATATCCTCCCGACTTCATAAAGAAAAGCATAGAAAGTCTTGAGGAAAATGATGCGGACTGTGTCGGAGGGAAGGAAATAGACATAAGTCAAAGCAAGATTGGTAAAATATTTGCTGCCGTAAGAACCACCGCTTTTGGAGGGGGGCTTTCTCCTTATCGGTATTCAGACAAAAAGCAGTTTGTTAAGACTGTGGCCTATGGATGCTATAAGAAGGAAATATTGGATCGGGTAGGCGGCTTTGATGAAGCTTTAGTCCGTAACCAGGATAATGATTTAAATAAGAGGATCGTACAAAGCGGCGGAAAAATTCTGTTTGATCCGGGGATAAGATTTCATTACTTTCCACGGGATTCAATAAAGGGGACAATTAAGCAGTTATTCGGCTATGGATACTGGGAAGCCAGGCTGATTAAAAAGAGGAAGGCACAATTGTCAATCACAACAATCATTCCTTCAATATTAGTTGTTTATACCTTATTGGCGTTGATGTTCCTCATTGTGACGGGCTCAGCATTGCCGCTTTGCATGGCGTACATTCCCTATATCCTTATATTTGCGTATTTTGCAGTAAAAGCCGTTATCCCTAAACGGCTAAACGTTTTGATAGCTTTGTTTTTATATCTTACCATACATTTTTCAATAGGAATCGGATTTATTATGGGATTTTTGAACAAATCAGAGGGATGAAACTATGGTCATTCTGGAACTTGTCCTGGCAATGCTATTAAGCTTGCTCATCACGCCGGCAGCAATAAAATTGGGTATACTGGATAGACCCAACTACAGGAAGATTCATGATAAGCCAATACCCAGAGGAGGCGGTATTGGTATTTTTATACCCGTCATCATTTTTGAATGGATGAATTTTTTATTTTTTAAAACCACTATCACATTGGATGCTTTTAAATATTTTACAATCCTGTTTGTGACTTTTGCTTTAATGATCTTAGGGATCATCGATGACAAGTATGAACTGGGGTCAAAAATTAAGTTATTTTTCCAAATAATCGTAACGCTGCTTACCCTGGGCTCGGGCCTCAGATTTCATACCTTTGACATAATGGCCTTGGACCTTTTGTTAACTGCAGTATGGATAATCGGTATCATCAATGCCGTAAACCTGATTGATGGGCTGGATGGTCTGGCTGCAGGACTCGCTGTTATTTCCTGTGCCGGTTTCAGCGTCATTGGATACGCTTTCGGCAACAAAACAATCGTCCTGCTCTCCCTGCTGCTGATTGGAGGTTGTCTGGGTTTCCTTAAGTACAATTTCAGGCCGGCCAGAATATTCATGGGAGACACCGGCAGCGTGCCGCTGGGCTATAATCTGGCCATTTTAGGTATACTCTGTGAAAATGCAATAAGCGGTAATGCCTCCATCCTTATCCCTGTCATCATGGTTGGGATCCCTATCTACGATACGCTGCTTACTGTCACCAGAAGGGTATTCAATCATAAACCCATATTCCTACCCGACAGGAGCCACTTTTATAATCTGATGATTGATCTTAAGGGTGTTGAGCACAAAAGGGTAGTCCTGATCATATATGCACTCAATATTGCATTAATCACGATTGCGGGTCTTCTGGCCTTTACCGGCGATATATGGAGAATCGTATCTGCAGGTATTATCATCTTTGCAGCTTGTTTGTTGAGTATAAGGTTAGGTTTTATCAGAACAGACGTATTATCAGAAAAATAGAGTAACAGGTGAATGAATATGACGATTGAACTGGATCATATCAACTGGTCCATATACAATGGGGCTCTGTTACCCGACGTACCGCCGCATATTGAAATCAAATTGTCCCGGGAGCAGGCTAAATCTTTATTAAGAAAATCGAAAGCCTATTTTTTAAGCTGGTCCAGTGATTATGATTGCGGTTTTGAAACGGAATGGTGGTATCTGGTCAGGGATAAAGGCATTGATCTTAATGAATTTGATTCAAAAAGAAGGCGGGATATTAAAAAGGGCATTAATAAATGTCTCGTTAAAAAGGTTGATGCGGAGTTTATGGCCCAAAACGGTTACGAGGTCTATATAAGCGCGTTTAAATCCTATGACACATTTTTAAAGCCTACCGGACAAGAGGAATATCAAAATAGAATGATGGCACGGAAAGGTAATCCGGTTTTTGATTTCTGGGCTGCGTTTGATAAATCAGATGGCAAGCTGATCGGTTATTTCATGAACAGACTGGGGGAGGACTACTGTTTGTATTCTGCAGCCAAGTTCAAGCCTGATTATTTAAATTTAGGTGTACATCAAGCAATGATTTATTACATGACCAACTATTATCTGAACGAAATGGGATTAAAGTATGTTTGTACAGGAGCAAGAAGTATAAGCCATAAAACAAATGCCCAGGAGTTTTTGATAAAAAAGCTTCATTTCAAAAAGGCATATTGCAGGCTGAATGTCATATACCAGCCTATCATCGGGATCCTGGCCAAAGCTTTATATCCATTTCGGAATCTTATTTCAAAAATAGACACGAATGTAACTAATAAAATCACTGTACTCCTGCGTCTAGAAAAGATAAAAAGGAGTTTTAGATGACAAGCAAAAATGGGGGTGTAAAAATGAAGGTTCAACTTGCCAAGCCGGACATTGGCCAAAAGGAAATTGATTCTGTTGTTAGAGTTATGAAGTCCGGTAACCTGAGCATTGGGCCAAAGGTGGAGGAGTTTGAAAAAAAAATAAAAGACTATTTAGGCGTGAAGCATGCCATAGCAGTCAACAGCGGGACCAGCGGATTGCATCTGCTCATAAAAGCATATGGTATTAAACAAGGCGATGAGGTCATTACCACGCCTTTTAGTTTTGTAGCCTCCGCAAACTGTATTCTCTTTGAGGGTGCGAGGCCTGTTTTTACAGACATATGCCCCCAAACCCTAAACATGGATATTGAAGGCATCGAGAGAAAAATAAACGAAAGGACAAAAGCGATTCTCGCTGTTGATGTGTTCGGCAATCCCATTGATATTGAGAGACTGAGAGCCATAGCTGGTAAATATCATTTGCTTTTGCTGGAGGATTCCTGTGAAGCACTTGGTTCGGAATATAAAGGGATAAAGTGCGGCTCCATGGCGGATGGAGCTGTTTTTGCGTTCTATCCGAACAAGCAGATTACCACAGGCGAAGGTGGTATGATCGTTACTGATAACGGGGAAATTGCAGAACTTTGCAGAAGCTATCGAAGCCAAGGCAGAGCTGTGACAGGCTTCTGGCTTGAACATGAACGCCTGGGTTACAACTATAGGCTCAATGAACTCAACTCAGCTCTTGGTGTCGCACAGATGGACAGATTGGATGAAATCATAGAGAAAAGGAACAGCGTTGCCGAAAAATACAATACCAAATTGAGAGATATTAAAGGTATCACCATTCCGTTTATTACACCCGGTGTGACCAAAATGAGCTGGTTTGTGTACGTTATCAGGCTGGATAAGTCCATTGACAGAAATAAGGTCATGGAATATCTGACAGATAATGGGGTTTCATGCAGGCCTTATTTTACTCCCATCCATCTCCAGCCATACTTTAGAGAATTGTACGGATATAAAGAGGGCGATTTTCCTGTTACTGAAGAAGTCGCTGCTTCAACCATTGCTCTTCCGTTCTTTAATGATCTTAAGGATGAACAGATTGATTATGTTGTGAGTGTGCTCCGCGAAGGAATTGTGAAATATGGGTGCAACAGCTAGCAGGATAGCAAAATCAGCCACTGCCATGATGATGATAGCAATGCTCAGCAAACTTCTTGGTTTAATCCGCGAAAGTGTAACCGCTGCTTACTTCGGAGCAAACTATCAAACTGATGCATACAAGGTTGCGTTTGAAATCCCTTCAATACTTACCGGGGTTATATATGCTGCCATTACCATTACTTTTATACCTGTTTACAGTGAGTTAAAAAGTAAAACCGATGAACAAAGACTCTATTTTGTTAACAATTTGTTTAACATCGTCTTACTTATAACTGCCGTAATAGCAGCATTCGGTATTGTATTTGCCCCTCAACTGGTAAGAACTGTAGCTCCGGGATTCAGTGGAGAGACATTTGACCTTTCTGTAAAACTGACCTCTTTACTTTTTCCATCCATAATCTTCCTGGCGCCGGCTTATCTTGCCAACGGATTTCTCCAGGCTAACAGAAGCTTTGCGGTCCCTGCATCAATGGGCATACCCCTTAACTTGATCATCATATTCAGTATATTTTTTTTCTATGGGCATGGCATTGAGGCATTAACCGTAGGAAGCTTGATTGCAATGGCAAGCCAGTTTATAATACAATTGCCTTTTATGTTGAAGGCGGGCTTTCGATTCCGACCGGTGCTTGATTTTAAGGAGCCAGGATTAAGAAGAGTCCTGGTTCTTTCCATTCCGGTATTTATCAGTACTGCCTTTAGCGAAATATCCATCTTAATTGACAAGATACTGGCATCAGGCCTTGATGTCGGAAGTATATCCGTTCTGGATTACGCTAATAAGGTCAATGGAATTGCCAATGGTATCTTCTTTGCTTCGGTGGCCATTGTTTTCTTCCCGGAATTGTCACTTGCGTCGGATAACCTGTATAAGTTCAGTAAAACAGTTACCACAGGACTGAAGATTGTCATACTGATTTCATTTCCTATCATGGTTGGAATTTGGGTTTTGAAATTACCCATTATTCAGCTATTGTTTGAAAGAAGGGAATTCAACTCAAGTGATGCAGCTATCACTTCAATAGTATTGGGACTATATTCAATTGGTATAATCGGCTCAGGCTTAACCGCCATACTCAACAGGGCGTTTTATTCACGAAAAGATACAAAAACACCTATGATAATCGGAATATTAGTCATAGGCGCCAATATTTTTTTCAGCATCATAGGCGTCAGGCTTTGGGGAGTTCGTGGGGTAGCTCTGGCTTCAGCTTTAGCTTCATTATTATGTGGTCTATCCCTCTTTTTCAGAATGAGACATAGGGTATGGATCGGCTTGGGTGAAATAGGCAAAGTGATTGTCAAATCCTCTGTTGCAGCCATTGTTATGGGAGTTTTGATCTATTTTTTAGACCTGGCTCAATTATCCCTTTTAAACCATCAATCCTCTTTTATTGGCTTATTTCTAAGGCTGGTTGTAGCTATCAGCATAGGTGGCCTTGCTTATGGGGGCATGTTATATCTTTTGAAAACTGAAGAATTCATTGACGTTATCAAACTCATCCGGAACAAAATCAGGCCAGCCCATCATAATACCATACCAAAATGAGGTGTATAGGATGTCAGCTTGTGATTTTACTTATACTCACTATGAAGAAATGATGGACAAAATCCAAAAATCGAATTATAAGGTTACATTCTTTAACGAATCCAATTCACATGATCAGGAACTTATATTAAGGCACGATGTGGATTTGGATTTGGAGAGCGCCTATAAAATGGCTCTCATTGAGAACAAGCATAAGATCAGGACAACGTACTTTATATTAATTAGGTCACCTTTTTACAATATCTTTGATAAATCCAATTCAGATTATATAAAAGGGTTATTGGATCTCGGGCACCAGATAGGATTACATTTCGATGAAGCTTACTATGGTCTTAATGATACGGACAGTATGATTAAAAATGTAGAGGCTGAGGTGCAAATTTTAGAAAATGCTTGTAATACTAATATTTCTGCTGTATCTTTTCACAGGCCATCAACTTTTATGTTGCAATCGGATATCAAGTTAAAAAATGGTCTTGTCAACACGTATGCCAAGAATTTTATTAAGGATTTCAAGTATATCTCCGATTCAAGGCGTGTGTGGAAAGAGGGCTGCCTGTGCAAGCTTTTGGAAAAATCAGCCGTGGAACACTCAAATCCCAAGATACAAGCTCTTGTGCACCCCATATGGTGGACTGACCGGAGCATGAGCTCTCAGGATGTGATGGAAAGCTTTTTGATTAAAAAGCTTGTCATCATCGATAGTGAGCTTGAAAAAAATATTCAGATATACAAGAAGCTTTATGATTAAAATCCATTCTTTATTTAAAGAAAGTGTGAGGCTACCATGAGTTTTAACAGAATACGAAAAAACGGTTTAGCATTAACATTTGTTGATGCTTTTTTAGTTAACCTTTCAATAGCAATTGCATTGATTCTTAAGTATGATGTTCAGCCTGGGAATATACCCCATGAAATTTATGAACATGGCGCGCAGATCGTATTTACCATTACCTTTGTGAAGGTTGTCGTATTTTACTTCTTCAGGCTATACAGCAGCGTTTGGGAATTTGCCAGCATTCATGAGATGGCTTTAGTAATTGGTGCTGCCTTTGCCAGTAATGCTATTGTTCTGGGTCTATTTGAGTTTTTGGGTACATTGATTCCAAGAAGTGCATTATTAATAGCCATTTTAACGGATATTTTTCTTATCGGAGGTATCAGATTTGCTTATAGGGCTCTAAGAAGAATCATAAACAGATATAGAATGAGTACAGTGGAATCAAGGAGAGTTTTAATCATTGGTGATGGGGAACCTGGAGCGGTAGTGGTAAAAGAGTTCAAGGATCACCCCGAGCTCAAAAGCATTCCTGTAGCCATAATTGACGATGATAAAGGGAAGCTGGGGAAAAAAATCAGCGGAGTACCCATTGTCGGACAATTTGCAGATATCTGCAGCGTGGTTCATAAAAAGAGGATTGACGAAATTATTATAGCTTTGCCAAGTTTCTCTAAAAAAATGATTGATGGAATATATGACAAATGCTTGAGGACAAGCTGTAAAGTCAAGATTCTGCCTACCTTTACCCAGTTAATCGACGAATCCTATGTTATCCCCAAAATAAGGAATGTCAATATTGAAGATCTATTGGGCAGGGAGCCTGTTGATCTTGACATGGACGAGATTTCAGCCTATCTGGAAGGCAAGGTTGTACTGGTCACGGGAGGAGGAGGTTCAATCGGGTCGGAGCTCTGCAGGCAGGTAGTATTGTATAAGCCAAAACTATTGATCATATTGGATAATTACGAGAATAACATCTATGAAATTGAAAATGAACTGCATTATATGTATGAAAATCTAAATATTGCTACAGTGATTGCGAATATCCGTGAAAAGGACAGGCTGGAGAAAATTTTTGATCAATTCAAGCCGGAAGTGGTATTTCATGCAGCCGCTCATAAGCATGTACCCCTTATGGAGGCAAACCCGGGGGAGGCTGTAAGAAATAACGTTATTGGCACTTTAAATCTGGCAGAGTGTTCTGAAAAATACGGCGTTAAAAAGTTTGTACTGATATCCACCGACAAGGCGGTTAATCCGACCAGTATCATGGGGGCAACAAAAAGAGTTGCAGAGATGATCATACAGACTCTTAATAAAGGCAGCAGAACTGAGTTTGTAGCGGTCAGATTCGGGAATGTTCTCGGAAGCAACGGAAGCGTTATACCCTTATTTAAAAAGCAGATTGAGAGAGGGGGGCCTGTGACCATTACAGATCCCGAAGTGACAAGGTTCTTCATGATAATCCCCGAGGCTGTTCACCTGGTCCTTCAGGCAGGAGCTATGGCCAAAGGTGGAGAGATATTTGTACTTGATATGGGCAAACCTGTAAAAATATATGATCTTGCAAAAAAACTGATTGAATTATCCGGTTTTAAGCCTGATGTAGATATAAAAATAGAATTTACCGGCCTAAGGCCCGGAGAAAAAATGTATGAAGAGCTCATGCTGGAGGAAGAAGGATTACGAACTACGCAAAACAATAAAATTTATATAACCAGACCGGTTTTTACGGACTATGCATTGCTGAGAAGTAAAATAGAGGAGATTGTAAAAATTGATATGAATGATAGAGAAAAAGTAATGAGTTATTTGGAGAATATTATTTCGTTGGTCAAAGGAAGTGAAGACAAATAGTGACAATCAGAATGATATTGGAATTTCTTGAAGAAAAAAATATTACATATACTTTTAATGGAAACCACAATACTGAACTAAAAGGTTTTTCTGCTTTGAGAAGTTATCGAAACGGGACCTTCACATGGATTCGGGATGAGAATATGTATTTGCAGTCGGATCAAGAGGTTGAAACAGCAATAGTACCCTATTCATTTAAAGCCCTTATCAGTAACAGGATTTTCTGCGAGAATCCCAAAAAGACCTTTTTTGAGGTTTTGCGTCGTTTCTATAAAAAAGAAACCTATGAGCAAAAAATCGGTGCACATACTTATATATCCGAGAATGTTGCAGTTGGCAAGAATGTTTCCATCGGTTCAAATTGTACTCTCGACGGCGATATTGAAATAGGTGATTGTACGAGGATCGCTAATGGCGTTACGATAATTGGTCGTGTGAAAATCGGTGAATACTGCAATATAAAGTCGGGTGTGATCATCGGTCACGGAGATATGGCTTATGAAATGGATGAAGCAACAAAAGAACGGGTGATGCTTGAGCAATATGGTGGTGTAAGAATCGGAAGCAATGTATGGATAGGACCCAACACGGTTATAAACAAAGGCACACTGGATGATACAAGAATTGATGACAATGTTATTATAGACGGGTTGTGTTACATATCCCACAATGTTGTGCTTGAGGTGAACTCAGTTGTTATTGCCGGCACTACGTTGTTTGGTTCATGTGTCGTTGGAAAAAACAGCTATATATCCACTTCCATCATTCGTAACCACATCAAAATCGGAGCAGATTCGACGGTTGGAATGGGTTCAGTTATTTATAAAGATGTCCCGCCCTCTTCTTTCGTTCTTGGAAACCCTGCAAAATGTATCAAATCAAATATGGAGTCATGAACATATTACAATAATGTGAGGGATGAATATTATGTCCTACAATATATTGGATTACTTGGAGCAATCAGCTGAAAAATATCCACAAAAAATTGCCTTCGCCGATGCACAGGAGAGCATAAGCTTTTCCGAGCTGCGTTCTCAAGCAAGGCGAGTTGGAAGTGCATTGGCTAAAATGCTGTCTCCTCGTACACCGGTTGCCTTTTACATGGATAAAAGCGTCAATACCATTATAGGCTTTTTAGGTGCGGTCTACGCCGGCTGTTTCTATGTTATGCTCGATTTACAGCAGCCGACCGCAAGATTAAACGGTATTCTTCAAATATTGCAACCCGGTATTCTGATTTCTGGTAAGGCAGACGAAAAGGCTGTAAACAGCTTGACTGTAGTATGTCCTGTAAAATCCATGGAGTCTTTGAAGGATACAGAAGAATCGGAAGGATTATTAAAAGCGGTTTATGACCAGAGTCTGGACATAGATCCACTGTATTGCAATTTTACCTCCGGTTCCACCGGAGTTCCCAAAGGTGTTATAGTTAGCCATCGCTCGGTACTTGATTTTATAGATCGGTTTGTACCGTTGTTTGGAATTACCGAGCAGGACGTGATAGGCAACCAGGCCCCTCTCGATTTTGATGTCTCGGTCAAAGACATTTATTCCGGTCTTAAAACCGGAGCACGGGTAGAGCTTATACCCCGTGGCTTCTTTTCAATTCCAGTAAAGCTGATGGATCATCTTGCACAGCGCCGGATAACAACATTAATTTGGGCGGTATCGGCACTTTGCATTGTTTCGACTATGAAAGGGCTGGAATACTGCAAACCGGAAGCAATAAACAAAGTCTTGTTCAGCGGTGAGGTTATGCCGCCGCGTCATTTATCATACTGGAAAAGATTCTATCCTGATGCCCTCTATGTCAACCTGTATGGTCCCACAGAAATCACCTGTAATTGTACATACCATGTCATTGACAGAGAATACTCCCCCGAAGCAGTCATTCCCATGGGTAGAGCTTTTCCAAACGAAAAAGTATTCCTGCTTGATGACAAAGACCATTTGGTTTGCGAACCCCATGCATCCGGTGAATTGTGTGTATCCGGCACGGCCTTGGCTTTAGGTTATTATAATGACACCCAGCGCACAAATGCCGTCTTTACCCAAAATCCGCTCAACCGTGCCTATATGGAACCCATTTATCGCACGGGTGATTTGGTGAGATATGGTGAAGACGGCTTATTGTATTATGTGGGCAGAAAAGATTTTCAGATTAAACACATGGGACATCGTATCGAGTTGGGTGAAATTGAAGCCGCAATGAATTCGGCAAATCATGTAGAACGGGCCTGTGTGCTGTATTTTGAAGAAAAACAAAAAATAGCGGCTTTTTATGTAGGCACAGCCGATATTAAAGAGTTGATGTTCTTCTTAAAGCAGAGGCTCCCCCAATATATGATCCCCAATAGCTTTGTTAATCTGATGCAGATGCCGGTAACAAAAAACGGCAAGATCGACAGAGCACAGCTTCGAAATATCTGGCTTGAGCAGAATCGCACAGAAGGAGATAGCCCATGAATAATGATCAGCTTTGGCAATTGGCTCAAGAATTTGGCACACCAACATATGTGTTCGATTTGGATGCCTTTAGTACGCGTGCAGACTCAATAAAAGCCGTGTTAGGCTCCAATGTTGCCCTTTGCTTTTCGATCAAGGCAAATCCTTTTTTGGTTGGAAGCCTTCCGGATGTTATTCAAAAGCTGGAGGTCTGTAGTCCGGGAGAACTGACCGTCTGCGAAAAGATGGGTGTTGATATGGGTCAGGTTATATTTTCAGGCATCAACAAAACCCTTGAGGATGTTTCGCGTGCTATGACCGACGGCGTTGGCGTTTTCACAGCCGAAAGTCTTCTGCATTTGCAATTGATTGACCAGTGTGCACGTGAAACAGGTAAGTCAGTGCCTGTATTATTGCGGCTAACCATTGGTAGCCAGTTTGGAATGGATGAGAACGATATTGAGCAGATTGTAGCCCGAAGAGCGGATTATGCCGGAGTAGTATTGACAGGACTTCATTATTTCACAGGTACACAGAAGAAAAAGGCATCTGTAGTATGCGATGAACTTGATAAAGTAGATGAATTCTCAAGAACTTTATACCAGCGACATGGATTTACCGTCCGATGCCTGGAATACGGTCCCGGTTTAGGAGTTGATTACTTTGGTCTTGAGCCTGACAAAGCCGAACAGCAATTACTGGAATCAGTTGCACCACGTCTCAAGCAAGCAGCAGAGCGATATGAGCTGACAGTGGAGATGGGACGGTATTTTTCTGCTTGCTGCGGTACATATCTGACCAGGGTAATGGATATCAAGTGCAACTGTGGTACTCATTACGCCGTCTTGGACGGCGGTATTCATCAAATAAACTATGACGGACAGATCATGGGCATGAAAATTCCGGAGCTGCGATTATTACCTTCTTCCAAAGGAGAAGGGCAGCACTGTGATTATACATTATGTGGCAGCTTATGCACTCATAATGATATTTTAATCCGAAAGGTAAACTTGCCTGAGCTGCAAATCGGAGATGTGCTGGGCTTCTGCCGGGCAGGAGCTTATTCAGTCACAGAAGGCATGGCTTTGTTTTTAAGCCGTGAGCTGCCCCGAGTTTTTCTGTATGCCAAGAAGCATGGTTTTAAACAGATTAGGAAATTGACCCCCACTGATCCGATGAACACACCGGACATTCAATAACTATCAGAAGGAGAAAGAAAGCATGGAAAAGGTACTGAGCATTTTAAGTGATATTAAGCCCGATATTGATTTGGCCGCCTGCAAAACCTTGATTGATGACGGCATACTTGATTCATTTGACATCATGTCTATAATCAGCGAATTTGAAGAAGCGTTCAAAATTGAAATTCCTGCCGCTGAAATCATTCCGGATAATTTAAACTCGGCAGAAGCCATGTGGAATATGGTTCAACGGCTGATGGCGAGATGAAAGCTTCAAAGAATGAGGTTCAAGAATAGAAAGAAGAATTATGCAGACAATAATAGAAGCTATATCAGTTACTATGAAATATGAGGAGGGTAAAATAAATAATGAGTAGAACTATAGCTGTTGAGCATAATTTGACGCCCATTAAAGAGTATCTTATGGAAAAGGGATATCAGGTAGAAACGATAGATTTTAGCAGTGAATATAGCAAAAACATTGATAAATATGATGCCCTTGTTGTTACGGGCATGAATACCGATTTTCTCGGCGTACAGGATACCGTATCAAAAATACCGGTCATTAATGCAAAAGGCCTAACCGAAGAAGAAGTTTTTAACCAAATTAGCAGTAAAGTTAAGCAATAAAGCCAATTAAAAAGAATATATAGATTTCACCCCCCTGGTTTCATATCAGGGGTTTTTTTGCGTCCTGCGCCTATTCAGGCCATGATCGCATATATCAGCGGCATAGCAACGATTCCGACGATAATTGAAGTAGAGGTCATAAAAGCTGAGGTTTCGACGTCGGCCCCTATTTCGCCCGTAAAGCCCGAGATCATGGCCGCAAACGGTGCAAAAAACACCATGCATAAAACGGTTTTAACCTCCCGGGGGAAGGGTGCGAAAAATACCGTCAGAACAGTAAAAATAATGGAAAAGGCATATCTTAATCCCAGATGGGTAAAAGCTGTTTTGAGTTTATTCCTGTCCAGGTTCAGCTCCAAACCAATCCCAATCATCAGCATGGCCAAAAAGGTGTTGGCACTGCCGACAACAGACGTAAATGTAATCACCGCTTGCGGAAGGTGTATTTTTAAGAGACTCATGATAAGCAAAGCCAAATAAGTGACAAATACAGGAGAGCTAAACATAAGCTTAGCAAAGTGCCACAGGGTAGTTTTCTCTTTCCCTTTTGAAATTGACATGGCCCACCCATAGCCTATTCCGGCTGTTCCAATGGAATTTCCCAAATCAAACAATGAGGAATAAATGATGGATTCAGTACCGACAAATCCTGAAATGTATGGAGTGGCAAAAAGACCGATATTGTAGCTTCCAATGTTGATAATACTAAAGGCCTGTCTCTTTCTATCTTTGCGTCGGCTTATCAGATAACCGGCTAATTGCTGTATGATGTTAACCACAAGGCCTATTACTGTTAAGGACAGTAGATTGTATAAAATATTAAACTCATTGAAGCTTGTTATAAGTGCACAGGGCAAAGTAATTCGTAATACTATTTTTGAGAATTTGGGGAAATCATTCAGGCTGACCCACTTGAATTTTTTGATGGTATAGCCCATTACTATTATGAGTATTAACGAGATAGCTTTAGCCAGTATAGCCCCCATTATTTTGCCCCTTCGCTTTTGTTTGATTGAAGTTGTTTAATAGTTTCCTAAAATATATGGAAATCTTAATTGAACCCGATGCCAGACATACAAACCATAATGCTCCTGCTAATGGCATTAATATTGGCACTACTGCACCAAAAAGACATAGTGGCCCCGAAATTCCGGCACCCATAAACAATATTCGGATGATTTTCTGTTCTCTATCTTTATAACTGAATATAAATGAAATAAATAGAGTTGATATACACATAAAGAAGTAGGAGGCCATTAATGCAAAGAATATTGAATTGGAGTTACCGGCCACAAAGGCTTCTAACCCATTTGATTGATTGTTAACCATACTTGGTATTACTGTTATGATTTGAATCAGGTAGTTCAGTGATGAAATGGTGGCATACATAAGCCCAAAAACTATAGATAAATGACTCCAGATCTTTTTATCATTTTCGCTGTAGTAATGAAGTGACACCGTAAAAATCATATAGGCAGATGCCAGTAAAATTGATGGGAAAACCGTCAACATCTGTATAGGTTTGAAAGCTTTCGTATAATCTTCAATTCCTGTCCATTCAGCTAGATTAGGCAAAAAAGTTAATGGTAGCGCAACTATAAAACCAGCTGTAAATATCGTTACTGCTATCGCTGACCAAAAGCCTAGATGTAATGCCTTTTTTCTTAATATCATCGCACGACGCTCCTTTGGTATCCTACTCTGGTTGCATTAAATCTATAAGCATTATCATACAGCATTTTCCATAGAGAAAACAACATGAATGAGTGGGATGAAAGTGTTGGGGAAAAAACTTTTACAATAATACATACATATAAACGTATGTATTATTGCAACGAAGGAGCATTTTATGCCTAGAAATAAATACCCCGAAATAACAGAACAGAGGATTTTGGATTCGGCATACAAATTATTTATTGAAAAAGGTTGGGAAAACACAACGATACAGGATATAATAGATGATCTTGGGGATTTGACGAGAGGTGCTTTTTATCACCATTTTAAGTCAAAAGAGGATATTATCGACGCAGTTACCTCAAGGATTTTTACAAGCGACAATCCATTTGAGATTGTAAAAAAAGATTGCACAGCCAATGGACTTGATAGGCTAAAGAAAGTGTTGGCGCTTTTTTTGACAAACGAAAGCAACATTGAACTCATACAAAAGCTCCCTCCCACAGTAAGAGATAGCCCTCAACTTATTGCCAAGCAGATTGACGAATGCAAGACTGTCTTAGCTCCATACTTTCAAAAATTGATTGAAGAGGGTATAAAAGATGGTTCTGTAAATGTTGAATATCCAAAACAAATAGCCGAGATGTTTAGTTTTATGATTACGCTTTGGATATCCCCCAAATATGCGACTTCGGATGAAGCGGAGTTTATAAATGCTGTTAATGCTTTTTCCAATGTTCTGATGGGGATAGGATTGCCACTCATAGATGAGGAGCTACGAGATTTGAGTATTACGGTCTTTAGAAGGATAACTGCATAATAGTAAAACAAACTGCTGTTAAAGGCAGTTTGTTTAGGGCTTTATACATACATATATATAAATGAAAATAAAAGGGTAGCACACATGAAGAATATGAAATGCCCGGGCAAGATAGTCAATGTTAATGGTAAAAAAATACATATCTACACTGTTGCTAATTCTTCAACCCAATACCCAAATACTCTAGTGTTTCTTTCGGGCGGTGGTATACCATGCCCCACCTATGATTTTAAGCCACTATGGCACTTGTTAGCAGATAAATACAACATGGTTATTGTAGTCACGGAAAAAATAAATAGTTTCTTAAATTGAATGCGGCTTTCATAATCTTGCTGTACCGCCTGCTTGCCGTTTTGTGGCGTACCCAATTTTTATTGACAATACTTTAACTTTGCTGTACGATAATTGAGTAAAAATTGAATAGTATCTTCAGGGCAGGGTGCAAATCCCTACCGGTGGTAAAGCCCACGAGCCGTAAGGCATGATTCGGTGAGATTCCGAAGCCGACAGTACAGTCTGGATGAAAGAAGATAAAAGCGCACAAATATGTGTATCGTATATTCGCTCTGAAATGATTTTATCGTTTCAGAGTTTTTTTGTTTTCAGATACACACGAATATTCCGACGCTGATAGAGGCCTTGAACGATATGTTCAAGGCATTTTGCTTTTTAGGAGGTGGGCCATTGAAAGATAAGGATTATATGCAAAAAGCGTTGGTGCTTGCCGAAAAAGGATGCGGATGGGTAAATCCCAATCCGATGGTCGGAGCGGTTATCGTAAAAAACGATACCATCATTGGTACGGGTTATCATCATCAGTATGGTAAGCTTCATGCTGAACGCGATGCCCTTCAAAACTGCACAGATTCACCGAATGGTGCAACACTGTATGTAACATTGGAACCGTGCTGTCATTTTGGAAAAACACCGCCCTGCACCGAAGCCATTATTTCAAGCGGAATTCAGCGCGTAGTGATTGGCTCATTTGACCCCAACCCTTTAGTTGCCGGAAAAGGTATTGAAATTTTACGTCAGCATGGAATTGAGGTTGCGGACGGAGTATTGTCGGAGGATTGCAATAAACTCAATGAAGTATTCTTCCATTTTATTCAGAACAAAACCCCGTATGTTGTAATGAAATACGCAATGACAATGGATGGGAAAATTGCCACCCACTCCGGAAAATCGAAATGGATTACTGGGGAAATCGCTCGTGAACGTGTCCACAAAGACAGACATCGGTATTCAGGGATTATGGTAGGGGTAGGCACGATAATCACTGATAACCCTTTGTTGACATGCAGATTGCCTGACTTAAAAAGTCCCGTTCGCATTATTTGTGACACAGAACTAAAAACACCATTACAGACGAATGTGGTGCAAACTGCAAAACAGCATAAAACGATTATTGCAACCTGCTGCACAGATAGCATAAAGATACAGGCATACAAAGAGGCAGGATGCGAAGTTCTTCTTATGCCGCAAAGGGATGGCCATGTTGATTTAAAGGAGTTGATGATCGCTTTAGGAAAAGAAGTAATTGACAGCATTTTATTAGAGGGAGGTCAAACTTTAAACTGGTCTGCACTGAAAAGTGGTATCGTTAACAAAATTCAGGCATACCTTGCTCCAAAATTATTTGGAGGGATAAATGCTAAATCTCCTATCGGTGGTACAGGCATTGAAGCGCCCAATGGAGCTTATCAGCTTTTGCCACCATTGGTCACTAAGTTAGGCGAGGACATTCTTTTGGAAAGCGAGGTGATAGGGTGTTTACAGGAATCATTGAAGAAACCGGAACAGTTCGCAATATAAAAAAGGGTGCAAATTCTGCGGTCTTAACCATCGGTGCAGCTTCTATATTAAGCGATATGAAACTGGGTGACAGCATAGCTGTAAACGGAATTTGTTTAACGGTTACATCTTATACAAGCACCGAATTTACAGCAGATGTTATGCACGAAACAATAATACGTTCTTCCCTTAGCAGCCTTCATACTGGTACTATGGTCAATCTGGAACGGGCCATGCCAGCTAATGGGCGGTTTGGAGGCCATATTGTCACCGGGCATATTGATGGAACAGGCGTTATTCGTTCGATTAAAAGGGATGACAATGCAGTTTGGTATAACATTAGAGCGACACCGGAAATTTTACGTTACATCGTAGAAAAAGGTTCTATTGCGGTTGACGGTATTAGTTTGACAGTTGCTAAAATATCTGATGCTAATTTTAGCGTATCTGTTATCCCGCATACCGCAGAGAATACCATACTAACTCGAAAACGGGTAGGAGATACGGTCAATCTGGAAAATGACTGTGTTGGAAAATATATTGAGAAGTTCCTCAATATACCAGCGCAATCAATTAAAATGTCAAAAGGCCTCCTCGCCGAAGCCGAATATTAGGAGGAAATATGTTTCAATACAACACGATTGAAGAAGCACTTGACGATTTACGTCAAGGGAAAATCATTTTAGTAACAGATGACGAGAACAGGGAAAATGAGGGTGATTTTATCTGTGCGGCTGAGTTTGCTACCACAGAGAATGTGAATTTTATGGCGGTGCATGGTAAAGGATTGATTTGTATGCCTATGAGTATTGAGCTTTGTCAAAAGCTCAATCTTCCCCAAATGGTAATTGCCAGTTCAGACAACCATGAAACTGCTTTTACGGTTTCTATCGACCATATTGATACTACAACGGGAATTTCAGCAGAAGAACGCGGCATTACAGCCCGTGCCTGTGTCAGCGAAGATGTAAAGCCGGAAGATTTCCGCCGTCCCGGTCATATGTTCCCTTTGACAGCTAAACGCAACGGTGTTCATGAACGAAACGGTCACACAGAGGCAACTGTCGATTTACTTAGACTTGCCAATTTGAAAGAGTGCGGGCTATGTTGTGAAATTATGAGAGATGACGGCACGATGATGCGCACTCCAGAATTGATAGAACTGGCACAAAAATGGGGCTTAAAGTTTATTACAATCAAAGCTCTACAAAGCTATCGCAAAAAGCATGACAAGTTGGTAGAGCGTGTTGCCGTAACAAAAATGCCAACTAAATATGGCGATTTCAAGGCGTATGGCTATCTTAACAAGCTGAATGGAGAACATCATATAGCATTGGTTCGAGGGGATATTGGAGATGGACATAATCTTTTGTGCCGTGTTCATTCAGAGTGTTTGACAGGAGATGCTTTTGGCTCTCTTCGCTGTGATTGTGGTCAGCAGTTAGCGGCGGCAATGGCACAAATTGAGCAAGAGGGGCGAGGGATTCTACTTTACATGCGACAGGAAGGGCGTGGCATTGGGCTTATCAACAAGTTACGGGCATATGAATTGCAGGATCAGGGTATGGATACTCTTGAAGCGAATGTAGCATTGGGCTTTGACGGTGATATGAGAGAATATTACATTGGCGCTCAAATACTTAAAGATTTAGGTGCTAAAACCTTACGGCTTTTAACAAACAACCCCGACAAAGTATATCAGCTTTCCGACTTTGGTATGGAGATTACTGAACGAGTACCTATCCAAATGAGCGCGACAGCTTATGACCTGTTCTATCTACAAACCAAGCAATCCAAAATGGGCCATATTTTAAACTATTAAAAAGGAGATTTTTACATGAACGTATTTGAAGGAAAACTTGTATCTAAGGACATTAAGGTCGGAATAGTCGTTGCCCGCTTTAATGAATTCATAACATCTAAGCTACTCTCCGGTGCATTGGATGGACTGAAACGACATGATGTTCAAGAAGAAAATATTGATGTGGCATGGGTTCCCGGTGCTTTTGAAATTCCGCTGATTGCTTCCAAAATGGCAAAAAGCAAAAAATATGATGCTGTAATATGCCTTGGAGCAGTTATCCGTGGAAGTACCAGCCACTATGATTATGTGTGCAATGAAGTATCAAAAGGTATCGCACAAATAGCACTTGCTAATGATATTCCAGTTTTGTTCGGGGTTCTTACAACGGAAAATATTGAACAGGCAATTGAACGTGCCGGAACAAAAGCTGGAAACAAGGGATTTGATAGTGCCGTTAGCGCCATTGAAATGGTGAACTTAATGCGTGCATTTTGAGCCAAGTGCAAAAAGGAAAGTCTAATCAAAGTAAAGCAACTGAATATTTTAATAATTATTGAGATGTTTACAAGTATATGTTACTATACAAAACAATATCTGTAGCGAAGCACAAGGAGGGAAAAAATATGAGACCTAAAGAAATACTTTGCCAGTGGATCGATGCATTTAATAATGCGGATACAGAAACTATTACAAATTTATATGATGATAATGCAACAAACCATCAAGTTGCCAATGATCCAGTGATTGGTAAGTCAGCCATAAAAAATATGTTTGAGCAAGAGTTTTCTCAAGCGAAAATGGTTTGTATTGTAGAAAATATTTTTGAAGATGGACAATGGGCAATTATGGAGTGGCGCGATCCCCTGGGCTTAAGAGGCTGTGGATTCTTTCAAATCGTAAATGACAAAATAATATTTCAAAGAGGCTATTGGGACAAATTGTCATTTCTTAAGCAAAATAATTTACCTTTGGAATAATAATGATGTTGATCTTTTTTGACCGCGTTTTCACAGGACAAGCTCTTTAACCTCGGGTCAAGTTGGAGGTGTTGATAAACCCCCGAAAAATTACCGGACGGGGCTTGAAACAAGGAATATCACCGCGACAACTATGACAGCAGGCGGCGACGATGGTATAATTAACATATACATTACCGTCTTTTGGCTAGTCGCGGTTGACCGCTTTGCGCTGATGGGTTTGGGGACTGAAAACTGCATGCTTCCTTTAAGAACCGGGGGAATGAAGATGTACAAGATTATGATTATTGAAGATGATCTCACCATTGCCAGAACCATAAAAGATCATCTCACCAAATGGGATTATAATGTTATTTTTGTTACCGACTTTAAAAATATTATGGAACAGTTTATCCAATTTGAGCCCCAGATTGTGCTGCTTGATGTCATGCTCCCGTTTTTTAACGGTTTTTATTGGTGCGGTGAAATACGCAAGGTATCCAAGGTGCCTGTAATGTTCATTTCCTCTGCCAATGACAATATGAATATCGTTATGGCTATGAATATGGGTGGAGACGATTTTATTGCAAAACCCTTTGACTTGAATGTTTTAACGGCAAAGCTTGGGGCCCTTATCAGGCGGACATACTCATTTCAGGGACAATTAAGTGTTATGGAGCATCAAGGCGTTGTCTTGAATCTCAGCGATACAACGCTGACCTATCACAATGAAAAGATTGAGCTTACAAAGAATGACTATAAAATATTGCAGCTTTTAATGGAGAACATAGGAAAAGTGGTTTCCCGAGAAGAGATGATGCAGCGTCTATGGGAAAGTGACCATTTTATTGACGATAATACCCTGACGGTCAATATTACACGTCTGCGTAAAAAACTGGCAGAATCAGGACTTGAGAATTTCATTATAACCAGGAAGGGTCTTGGTTATATGGTGGAGTGATATGAAAGACTTTTTATATATGTTGGGTTCCTACTTAAAAAGACAAATTTCAGTTCTTGTTGCAATATTCATTTCTTTCGGCGTTTTTTCACTGGTTTTTTCACTCTATGCCTTACCTTTGGAAGCAGTTGGCTACGCTGCATTACTGATTTGTATTTTTCTCTTGTTAATAGGTATGATAAGCTTTTCATCATTCTATATGAAACATAGAACCCTTAAAAAGCTGGAAAAGAGCATGACTGTTTCTGATTGTATGTTTCCTGTTACAAAAGACCTCATTGAGAAAGACTACCAGGAACTGATAAACATAATAGACAGAGACCGGATGGACATTATAAATGCCAAGGACAAGGCCTTTATGGATATGATGGACTATTACACCATATGGGCCCATCAGATTAAAACACCTATTGCTGCAATGCGGCTGCTGCTGCAGACAGAGCAGACCGAAGCAAACAGTGAGCTTTTAGACCAGCTTTTCAAGGTGGAGCAATATGTTGAAATGGTATTGCAATACCTTCGCCTGGAGAATATGAGTAATGATCTGGTTATTAAGCGGTATTCCCTTGATGATATTGTAAAGCAAGCGGTTCGAAAATACTCCAAGTCCTTTATCCGTAAAAGAATAAAGCTTAACTATGAAAATCTGGACTGCAGCGTATTGACAGATGAAAAGTGGTTGGTTTTTGTTGTGGAACAGATATTGTCCAATGCGCTTAAATATACAAATGAGGGTGAAATATCCATCTATATGGACTCTGATTTACCGGATACTTTAGTCATTGAAGATACGGGAATAGGGATTGAAGAGGAGGATTTACCCCGGGTATGCGAAAAAGGATATACAGGCTATAACGGCCGTTTGGACAAGAAATCTACCGGAATCGGGCTTTACCTTTGCAAGCAGATATTAAACAAGCTGTCCCATACCCTTACCCTTGAATCGACGGTTGGCAGGGGAACCAGCGTGAAAATTGGGCTTGATGTAGCGGATCGTATTACAGAATAAATGAACCTTACCAAAATGTAAGATTGGGAGAGAAAATGTAAGCCAAAGCTAAGGCAGGCCATTTTCTCTTTTTGTTAATATAAGTATGCGGATATCATTGAAGTTACCGCAGAATGGACAGCAGAAAAATTGTGGAGGAAACAAACATGCCACTTTTAGAGGTTAATAATGTTAAGAAGATTTATACCACAAGGTTTGGAGGGAATCCTGTACAGGCTCTTTCCAAGGTCTCTTTTTCTATAGAAAAGGGTGAGTTCGTTGCTATTATGGGTGAGTCAGGATCAGGTAAAACAACACTCCTCAATATCTTAGCAGCCCTTGATAAGCCTACAGGCGGCGAAGTGCTGCTTAACGGAAAGAGTATTGTATCCATCAAGGAAAGGGAAATCTCTGCTTTCAGGCGGGACAACCTTGGTTTTGTATTTCAGGATTTTAATTTGCTCGATACCTTTTCAATACAGGACAATATCTTTTTACCGCTGGTTCTGGCAGGGAAGTCCTTTGAAGAAATGAGTGAAAGACTGAAGCCTATAGCAAAAAGGCTCGAAATCACCGACATTCTTGCAAAATATCCTTACGAGGTTTCCGGCGGACAAAAGCAAAGAACCGCCGTGGCACGCGCTTTGATTACCAAACCGCAGCTTGTTCTCGCCGATGAACCCACAGGTGCCCTTGATTCCCGTGCCGCTGACGGACTATTGAAGCTCTTTACCGAGATAAACGCCGATGGACAGACCCTTCTTATGGTTACCCACAGCTTGAAGGCTGCTAGCCATGCCAAAAGAGTGCTTTTTATAAAGGACGGAGAGGTGTTTCACCAGCTTTACAAGGCATCCTCGTCCAATGATGAGATGTATCAGAAAATTTCCGATACTCTCACCATGATTGCGACAGGTGGTGGAAGAGATGAATAGTTTTTTCTATCCGAAGCTTGCTTTAACAAACATTAAAAGAAACGCTAAAACATATGTTCCCTATCTGTTAACCTGCATAGGCACCATCATTATGTTTTATAATATGGCTTTTTTGGCCACTGCAAAGGATATTGGAAATCTCAGTGATAGTAATAGTCTGAGAACTATCTTAGTCATGGGTGCCATTGTTATTGGCATATTCTCAAGTATCTTTTTGTTTTACACCAACAGCTTTTTAATAAAACGCCGTAAAAAGGAGTTTGGACTTTTTAATATCCTGGGAATGGAGAAAAAGCATATTGCGAGAGTGATGTTTTTTGAAACACTGTTTATTGCTCTTATAAGCATTATTGTTGGTCTTCTTGCCGGAATACTATTCAGCAAGCTTATGCTTTTGCTGCTCTTTAAAATTGTTTCCTTTTACGCTCCCTTTGGCTATGAAATACCCATGCTGGCTGTTTTGGCCACCCTTATCCTGTTTTGTGGAATCTTTACACTGAACCTATTTTATAACTTTTTTCAGGTGCATTTGTCAAAGCCAGTTGAGCTATTAAAGGGCGGAAATGTAGGGGAGAAGGAGCCAAAGACAAAATGGATTTTAGCAACAGTCGGCACCCTATGCTTGGGTATCGGATACTTTATCGCGTTAACCACAGATTCTCCCCTGGCTGCGTTGAATATCTTTTTTATTGCTGTTCTTTTGGTCATCATAGGAACCTATTGCTTGTTTACTGCCGGCAGCGTAGCTGTTTTAAAAATGCTCCGAAGAAACAAAAGGTATTATTATCAGAGCAAGCACTTTATTTCAGTCTCAGGTATGCTATACCGCATGAAACAGAACGCAGCAGGGCTCGCTAATATATGTATTCTGTCAACAGCGGTTATTATTATGATATCTACTACGGTTTCCCTTTATATAGGGATGGAGGATGTATTACGTACCCGGTACCCAAGACATATTATTGTTACCGCGACCAATGTTTCCGATGAACAGGCCAGCCAATTGGATGCAACCATTGAAAGCCGGACAGCAAAAGTCAATCTTTCTCAAGTGAATGTTATGCGTTTCCGTTCTATGGGGGTTGCCGCAATTCAAAACGGAGCAAGCTTTACTCCAAGCAACTCATCATCTTACTCCTCCAGTCATATCGCCATGCTGGTATTTATCACCCTTGATGATTTTAAGAACCTCACCCACAACGGCAATCAAAGATTGCCTGTGGGTCCCGAGAACCTTGAAACTCGCGATGCTCGTTATAATAAAATGGAAGCTGAATCTGTATCTCTGGCTAAAGGAGAGGTCCTTCTCTATACTTTGCGCGGGGATATTCCGGAGGATACGATAGACCTTAACGGCTTCAAGCTCTCAATTAAGGAACGCTTACCCGCTTTTAAAACAGATGGAGAAATGTCTGCCAAGTTGACCAACGGCTACTATATTGTTGTTGACAATATCAGTACCATAAAGCAGGTCTATCGTGCTCTTGAAGGGCAGGGTGAAATGGAGGAGCTTTCCTATTATTACGGCTTTGATATCAGCGAAGGCAGGGATGCTCAGATTAACCTTGTCAAGGCTTTGCAAAATGATATAAAGAACAAGGGCATCAGCGGTTATGCCGAGGGACCGGAAAACTCCAGGGAAAGCTTCTTGTCCTTATATGGCGGACTCTTCTTCCTAGGCATATTCTTAGGCCTCCTGTTCATAATGGCCACAGTTCTGATTATTTACTATAAACAGATTGCAGAGGGCTATGATGACAAGGAGCGGTTTGAAATTATGCAAAAGGTCGGTATGAGCCATGGAGAGGTTAAAAAGTCCATCCGAAGCCAGGTATTGACCGTATTTTTCCTACCTCTGATAGCAGCGGTCATACATTTAGCCTTTGCCTTCAAGGTTATAACCAAATTACTTGCAATCTTCAATATGACTAACGTACCGCTTTTTGCTTTATTTACAGTACTAACAATTTTGGTTTTCACCGTTTTTTATGCTGCGATATACGCATTGACTGCAAGAACTTACTATAGGATAGTGAGTTAGCTTGCATGGCAAGTTTGTAATATGAGGGCAGATACTTTATAATATGATTGTTTCCCAATACAGAGCCTGAAGGGAGG
Organism: Bacillota bacterium; assembly: GCA_023443745.1. Classification (GTDB taxonomy): domain Bacteria; phylum Bacillota; class Clostridia; order DSM-8532; family DSM-8532; genus DTU059. The sequence goes on along the minus strand of JAEZTB010000002.1, from coordinate 57,222 downwards.
CCGGATAAATTGATGAGGAAGAATATATTTACATATCTAAGCTATGGAACACTAATAGCCGGGATTGCTGTTGGATTATATGCCATGGTAAACACTTATCTAATAAAGAGCAGCCTGCCGGCGGGGGTGTGCCCGATCACGGATAACAGGCCTTTGCTGTATACTGCGATTACACTATGCGGTGTATCATTTATACTATCCTTTTTCGAACCTCGTACTAAGAAGATTCCCCGATGACTTACCATCGAACATGCACATGGAACTCATGACGACAGCTGGGACATTCAACCGTATGCCTTCCGGTTCTTCGGGGAAGCCGAAGAACTGCTTTGCATTGGGGGCATTTACGATAGCGATGGGTTTTGATTTCTTTCAGTCTCTGTATTGTCAAAGAAGCTTTTCTCTTTATAGGGTTCCAAAGCTTCAGAAATCGCTGGTTTTCCATGCTTCTTCTGCTAATATTACGAGAGAATGTTCTGAAAATCATCCAGACCAGAATGATCCAGACCAGTAAACTGATGATATCGGATTGAATAAAAGCATTAACAATCATTAAAACAAAACAGAATATGGTCGTGACATAGTACAATTGATCAGTACCGTATCGGCCATACATAAAACGAATCAGCTTTTCTCGAAAATTACCCATTATCACTCACTCCTATGATGTTTAATATTGTATCATACCGGCATAAAAAAATTAAGGAGTATCATTCGGAACTTTTTGCTGCATGATTTCCAACAGTGAGGCTAATTCGTTGCAGGCTTGAACAACTTGGGTGTTATCCTTGCTCTTTAATGCCTTCTTGGTGCGTTTAACAGCTTCATCAAGTGCTGCCCGGTCATTCTTATCAAGCTTTTTATGAATTGCCGATGCCTGATGAATCAGCTGTTCTGCGTTATTCTGCGCGGCGGCTTCTTCTCTGTGCCTTGCATCCTCAGTAGCATATTGCTGTGCATCATGTATGGCCCGGTCAATATCGGCCTGGCTCAAGTTTGAGGAGGAGGTAATGGTAATGTTCTGTTCCTTGCCGGTTTCCAGGTCTCTGGCTGATACATTAACAATGCCGTTGGTATCAATATTGAAGGTTACTTCAATTTGAGGTACACCCCTGGGTGCGCGGCGTATACCGTTGAGCCTGAATTTGCCCAGCGGTTTATTGTGCCTTGCCATTTCCCGTTCACCCTGCAAAACATGAACATCGACAGAGGGCTGGAAATTAGCGGCTGTGGTGAAAACCTGGCTCCTTTTAATGGGCAGTGTCGTATTACGCTCGATTATTTTTGTAAAAACGCCACCCATGGTTTCAATGCCGAGAGAAAGAGGCATAACGTCCAAAAGCAATAGATCCTTGACCTCACCAATAAGCACGCCGGCTTGAAGCGCTGCTCCCAGGGCAACACATTCATCAGGGTTAATGCTTTTTGAGGGTTCCTTGCCAATGAATCTTTTTACTGCCTCCTGTACCGCCGGAATACGGCTGGAGCCTCCCACAAGCAGGACCTTGTTGACATCTCCCGGATTAAGGCCAGAATCGTGCATAGCCTGGTTTACTGGTTCCATTGTTGCATTGACGAGATGCGCGGTAAGTTCATTAAACTTTGTTCTGGTAAGTGCAGTTGCCATATGAAGCGGTCCCGACCTGTTTGAAGCAATAAAGGGAAGGTTAACCTCGGTTGATGATACGCCGCTTAATTCAATCTTGGCTTTTTCTGCCGCTTCTTTTACACGCTGCAACGAAGTAGGATCTTTGGAAAGATCAACCCGGGTCTCCTTTTTGAATTCCTTTATAAGGTAATCTGTCACGCAATTGTCGAAATCGTCCCCACCCAGACGGTTATTGCCTGCAGTGGCAAGCACTTCAATAACACCGTTGTCAATATCAAGTACGGATACATCAAAGGTTCCGCCGCCTAAATCATAAACCATGATCTTTTGCGGGGTTTCTTTATCCACGCCGTAAGCAAGCGCAGCTGCGGTAGGCTCGTTGATGATTTGCTGAACATTCAGGCCTGCAATCTTTCCGGCATCCTTGGTCGCCTGACGTTGTGCATCTGTAAAATAGGCAGGTACTGTAATAACAGCATCATACACGGGCTGCCCGAGATAGCTTTCGGCATCGGATTTAAGCTTTTGTAGAATCATTGCGGAGATTTCCTGGGGCGTATATTTCTTACCATCAATATTTACTTTATAGTCACTGCCCATTTCGCGTTTAATGGAGCTGATGGTGCGCTCGGGGTTTGTAACAGCCTGACGCTTTGCGACCTGTCCGATCATGCGTTCGCCTGTTTTTGAAAAGGCTACAACCGACGGAGTGGTACGGTCTCCTTCGGCATTGTGTATGACTACCGCTTCACCGCCTTCCATAACGGCTACACAGGAATTTGTTGTACCAAGATCAATACCAATTATTTTAGACATCAGTTTTTCTCCTCATCTATTTACCGCATCTAAATTCTATAGTTATGACTCATTTTATATGGGAACAGGTACTGTGTGAGTAAGGCAACAGGCAGTGCCGCAGTACCTGAATGGCCTGTAAGTGTCTCAAGAATCATACAAGGGGTCTGACTCTGATTCACGATTTTACAGGGCGAATATAAACTGATTATTAACACATTATGAATATTCATTTCATTTTTGTTTACAATCAGTTTACAATAAAATTGTAGATATATATAAAGAGTTGAAGGAGGCAAACGGATGTTTAATATCATGGTTGTTGAAGATGATGATAATACAAGAAAATTAATGGAAACGGTATTACGTCAGAACGGGTACGAGGTTATTCTCGCCTGTGACGGGCTTGATGCCCTTGATAAAATGGACAACCATCATGTTGATCTGATTGTTCTCGATCTTATGATGCCCCGCATGGGCGGCTACGAGTTTACTGAAACCTTACGCCAGGGTGACTGTAATGTACCCATATTGATGGTAACAGCTAAAGAAGCTCCGACTGATAAAAAGAAGGGGTTTCTTGTGGGAACCGATGACTATATGGTAAAGCCGGTTGATGAAGAAGAGATGCTTCTGCGCATTGCAGCATTGCTTCGCCGTTCTAAAATTGCAAACGAACATCAGCTGACAGCAGGAAAAACGGTTTTGGATTACGATTCTCTTACTGTTACACAGAACGGCAATGTACAGGAATTACCAAATAAAGAATTTATGCTGCTTTACAAATTGTTGTCCTGCCAAAATAAGATTTTTACCAGACGCAGCTTGATGGATGAAATATGGGACATGAATTCAGAAACGGATGAACGTACGGTTGATGTTCATATAAACCGCCTGCGTGACCGATTTAAAGAGAATAATGATTTTGAGATAATAACAGTACGCGGACTTGGTTACAAGGCGGTGATAAAGGCATGAACAGAGCAAAGTCACTCAATATGGCCATGATATCCTTTATATTTTACATTATGATAACCGCAGGTGTATTGACAGGCGCATGCTTTATCTTTTTACGAGCTGTTTTTCCGGTCTCCGCACCGATTTTTTCCCCCATTATCATACTGCTTATCAGTAGTGTTATCGGAACAACAATTACGGCCGTAGCCAGTGAGATATTCTTAGAACCCCTGAATGAATTGATTAAGGCTACCAAGGTCATGTCCACGGGAGATTTCAGCGTCCGTGTAAAAGAGATAGACGGTGAGTCGGAAATAGCGGATTTGTTTAGAAATTTTAATCATATGGCAGAGGAACTCGGCAGTATAGAAATGTTCCGCAATGATTTTATCAATCATTTTTCCCATGAATTCAAAACGCCCATTGTTTCCATCCGGGGATTTGCCAAACAGCTTCAAAATAGTGATCTTTCAGATGAAAAAAGAAAAGAATACACAGACATTATTGTTAGCGAATCTGAAAGGCTGGCCAATATGTCGGCCAATGTTCTGCTCCTTACCAAATTTGAAAATCAGCAGTTTACAGCAGACCAAACAGAATATGAACTGGATGAACAAATTCGTAATTGTACCATACTTCTTGAAAAGCAATGGTGTAAGAAAAACATTGAAATCGATCTTGACCTGGAACCTATAAAAATTCAAGCCGATTCGGAGATGCTCTCACATCTTTGGATAAACCTCATAGATAATGCTATTAAATATACCCTTGATAACGGACATATAGCCATAGGACTTCATGAGGCGGAGCATCATATTGAGTTTAAAATTAGTGATGACGGCCCCGGTATGGATGATTATACACTGAAGCATATTTTTGATAAATTCTATCAGGGTGATCAATCCCACGGATCACGCGGCAACGGTCTCGGGCTTTCAATCGCCAAACGAATTACAGAGCTGTGCAAAGGTGAAATGGCAGTGGAAAGTAAAGTCGGGCAAGGCTCAACCTTTATCGTCAGGCTGCAAAAGGCTCCATATTCTTAACTATATTGACGAAAAAAGAATAAATATCGTATAATGACCATAGTCAGTTACCACAGTCACTGACTATGGTCAATTTTTTATTCTAGACCTTTCACCAGGGAGGAATAAGTAATGAAACTAAAAGCCTTTTTATTGATTCTAGTGATCATTGTAATGAGTTTTACCACTCCTGTAGCAGTAACGGCAAGTGAATATACTGTAAGCTATCCGAATAATTTAATTTGGGCTCTTGAAGACGGCATGACAAATATAAAAGTGTCTTTTGAGGGGGGTGGTATTATCCAGGATTTTACTGACCCTGCCTACGTTATGACAATACCCGCGGGAACCACCGTAACGTTTCTTAATGTCGGACCTTATGTCACCATTAACTGTATCATCAATAATTATGGAACAATCATAAACTATCACCAAGGCCTTGATACTCAAAATGGCGGGGTGATCAATAACTATGGTACCTTTAATAATTACGGGAGATATTATATGAGTGCCGGAATCCTTAACAATAAGCCCGGGGGAACTATCAGAAATACTGGCAAAATTCAGAGCAACGCCAGCGCCACCATCAACAATGAGGGAAGGATTATCAGCTCGGGCGATTTTTTGAATAACGGTACCTATACAGGCAACCCCGTTGAATTAGACAACGAAGCAGAACTGATCTATAACGGCAACTCCACCTATTATTCCACCTTTGAAGCCGCTGTAGCGGCAATCACCAATTCAGGATATGAGATTCATATATTAAAGGATATCGTCATAGACGGCGATGTAAAGTTGCCCTATGTTCCATTTACCCTTTCGGGGGCCAGGAAAAGTGGCGGTGTTCACACGTTAACTGTGAATAATGGCAATTTTACTCCGCAAGGTGATGTGACTATAAAAAATATCAGGCTGGCTCATACAGGTACGGGGGGAGATTTTAACGTTTATAATAATTATCGACTCCATCCGGATTATCCCTATTATGAGCAACGACCGGTAGCAATCTCCCTTGGGACAGGAGTGCTGTTTGAGGACATTGACTTTATGGGGATCCATGACGTAAATTCACAGCTTAATATCCTTGGGGATGTTGATTTAGGAAGCAACAGCATCAGCAATGTCAAAAATATCAGTATTAAAAACGGCAGTACCTTAAAGGTGAGAAGCCTTACAGCTGCCAATTTGAATTGGGATAATGGCAATCTGGACATAACTGAATCCAATGGACTGAATTTGTCGGGACAAATTACCGGAACCGGTGTTAAAAACATTCTTCGAATTCCATCTCCTGTTGACCATGGCGGTATTGAATACAGTGTCAAACTCAACAGCAACAGCTTCGGCGGTTCAACCCCCATAACGGTTCTTCCCTTTGAGGGTGCAGCTTTTTCCTTCAGGAGCAAGCTCATTTATCTGGCTAATGCTAGCATAGCAACAGACAAATTGGTATCGGGGGACCCTCGTTTTGTATTAGTTAAGAGAACCCTTGACGGCAAACCGTACCTGACTTTGATCAATGCCAGCCATACTGACTTTTCGGGTACTGCTACATCCTTGACATACGGCGCTTCCAGCCATTTCCTTACGACTGCCGTGACAGACGGTCAGGGTAAGCCGGTGACAACGGGAACCGTTAAATTCTACAGAGGAACAAGCACCAATTCAAGCAATCTGATTGAAACGGTCAATGTCAATAGCAGCGGAATCGCAGCGGGAACGGTTAATATCATCAATCATATGACAGTCGGCGATAATGCCTTTTATGCACTCTATGAAGACAGCACCGATTTTTATCATTCAAACAATAAGGTTGTGACTATACATATGGCGCCTAAGAGCCTAAGTGTCAGCGGCGTCGCCATCAAGGATAAGACCTATGATGGAACAGCTCATGCAGAGATTACAGGCATCAGCCTTTCAGGCCTTATAGGCGTTGATGCCGTCACAGCCAGGGCAACGGCAGTCTTTACTAATCCCGATGCAGGGGAAAATAAGCATGTTAAGCTGACAGACATCGCTTTAAGCGGAGCCTATGCATCTAAATATCAAATAGTCTCAGAGATTTTGGATCTATCAACAACAGCCCAAATTTTAAAAAAGACTCCAACCGTTCAATTGAGTGCTATGCCTGAGACAGAGGCGGTACCGGGAGATACGGTTAATCTGACGGCAAGCATTTCCGGTGTGTCCGGTGGTTCAATCCCCGGTGGTTCGGTGAGCTTTTACAATGGTGATGAGCTGCTGGGCTCAGGTCTATGTGACGCAAGCGGCCAAGCTGTTTTTGTCTGGCTCGACGTGCCTGAAGGGATCCACGACCTGTCCGCACAATACAGCGGTGATATCAATTACAGTGCAACAACAGGTCAACTAGCCGATTATGCCGTCAAAAAGCTTAATCAGGCAGGACTTACCGTAAGCGGAAAACCTGCCAACATTATTTATGGCGATGCCTTTGCTCTTAATGTATCAGGAGGCAGTGGAGCCGGAGCGGTAAGCTTTATGGTCACATCAGGAACATCGGTCAGTGTAGATGCCAACAGTGGAGAGGTCACTGCAGTGGGTGTCGGAGAAAGCATCATCACAGTGTCCAAAGCAGGGACCAGTGTTTACGAGCCTATAAACACCGATTTGATTTTAAATGTGGCACCCAAAAATCTGAGCGTTAGCGGAGCCACTGCCAACAATAAAGTCTATGATGGAACAACCCATGCAGAGGTAACAGGGGGGACGCTTGTAGGAGGCGTTGTTACCGGTGATGCTGTGGTGCTTGATACAAGCACTGCAACAGGTCAATTTGCAGATAAAAAGGTGGGAGCGGATAAAGTCGTTACGGTAAGCGGGTATACCCTTGAGGGTGAGGATGCCTTGTACTATAGGCTGATTCAACCGGTCCTTACTGCTGGAATAGAAAAAAGGGAAATTGCCGTGAGCCATATTGTCATCAGCGATAAGGTTTATGACGGTACTGTATGTGCTGCTATAGCCGGTATTACATTAAGCTGGAAGGTCGCGGGAGATGAAGTCTATGTAAATATTCCTGCAGCAAGCGCGGTATTCTCCGATGAAAATGTTGAAAACAATAAACTTGTCAGTGTAACTGGCCTGGAGCTGGTAGGCGCGGATTCGGAGAACTACTGGCTTACCGGTGTAGTGGCCTCAACCACAGGCAATATCATACCGGCAGGAACTGTTGCTACACCTATGGCTCATCCAACGGAAGATTTCTTGCTTTCGGGTACGGGTGTTACCTTGACTGTTACAAGCGCAGATGCCATTTATTATACATTGGACGGCAGCATGCCCACAACCGGTGACAGCCTCTATATAAACCCTATTATGATTACCGGAACACCTGGAACAAGCATTACAATTAAAGCCTTTGCAGTTAAGACAGGAATGGCTGACAGCGGCATAATGACAAAACAATATACCATTTTGGAGCCGGATTCATTTATAATAACCGCTATACCCGGTGATCGAGAGATTACGCTGACCTGGGTGGCTATTCCCGGGACAGTATCGTACCCGATCTATGACAGTGAAGGCCATTACGTCGGAGAAGGCCTAGTCATAACTGATAATGTATATGGATGTACCATTACCGGGTTGACTAACGGTGTATCCTATACCTTTACCGTAAAAGCCCTGGATGCGGAAGCCCGGATAACCCATTCAGCTCATGGTAACACCATGCCAAGAACAATACCGGGAACACCCACCCATATTACAGCAACAGCCGGCGATGGCCAGGCGACCGTGAGCTTTACAGCACCTGCTGACGACGGTGGAAGCCCGGTAATCGGCTATGTGGTGACATCAAGTCCCGGAGGCATTACCGCACCGGGCTCCGATACTTGTATCATTGTAAAAGGCCTGACAAACGGTATCTCTTATACCTTCACAGTAAAAGCTGTAAATCTTGCAGGAAATGGGGCTGAATCTGAACCATCCAATGCCGTAACACCCTACAGGTCTTCAAACGGCCATTCAGACGGGGACGATAGCGGTACAAGTCCCAAGGTATATGCGTTTACATTGCCTGTAAGGATTATGCTATCCGATGATATCCAACAAACCCATGAAATAAAGACAGATATTGCAGAACTCATCCTGCCCAGTGGTATGCTGATTCAGGGGACTATAGGAGATACGCAAAATATAATCCTTACCATTGCACAGGCAATTTTACCGGTTGTTGACCATTCAATAAGAAACCAAATTGGCGGCAGGCCGGTCATTCAGTTTTCCTTAATGGTGGATGGAAAGCCTTATACATGGAGCAATGAAGCGGCCCCTGTCACGGTAAGCATACCTTATAAACCTACGCCGGAGGAACTTAAAGATCCGGAACACATAACGGTGTGGTACATTGATGGCACCGGAAATGCAGTTCCTATACCCAATGGCCGCTACAACCCGGAAACCGGAACAGTAACCTTCACAACCACCCATTTCAGCAGCTTTGCTGTGGTCTATGTCAAAGAGTCCTTCAAAGACTTGGATAGTGTGGCGTGGGCAAAGAAACCTATTGAGGTGCTGGCGTCCAAGGGTATTTTGAAGGGGACAGTTGAAGATGAGTACGCCCCTGAATCCAATATTACCAGGGCAGATTTCCTTTGCTTCCTTGTAAGAACAATAGGTGTAGAAACAAAAACTGATGAAAACTTTGACGACATAAAAAGCGATGCCTATTACTATAAAGAACTGGCTATAGCCAAAAAACTAGGCATTACCTATGGCACTGGCAACAATAAATTCAGCCCCAATGCAAGTATTACTAGGCAGGATATGATGGTTCTGACCGAGCGGGCATTAAGAATGCTCAATAAGCTTACGATTCCGGGGACGGCTTCCGATCTGGATCAGTTTTCCGATAAATCGCTTATTGCGCCATATGCCATAGACAGCGTGGCCACGGTTGTTAAGGAAGGGCTGATAGTAGGAGACGGTAATGAAGTCAATCCCGGGGGCAAAACCACAAGAGCGTCAGCGGCGGTATTCCTTTACAAGATATACAACAAATATCAATAAAGAAGGGAATTCAAAGAGGAGGAGCAGATTTTCAATCTGTTCCTCCCTTGCACATACGTCTTATACCAAAAGATTATGTTTTAGCATCCGTGCTTTTCTTCTTCATAGCATTCTTTTTTGCACTTCTTTTTTGTGACATCAAAGGGACGCATCATATCATGATCCTCGTGCTCTAATATATGGCAGTGGTACACGTATCTGCCTGTATATGGGCCAAAACGCATAATTAGACGTGTCACAAATCCAGGATAGGCCTGAACCACATCCTTCCATCCCCGTTCGTTTGCCGGAGGGGGCTCTGGCTCATTAGTAAATCTTAACTGGCCTGTTTGACTAAACGCAGCTGTATCGATGGGTATTCGATCAAGTATCTGAAACTGAATCTGATGTATATGAATGGGGTGTACGCCAAGTCCGGTGTTTATAATTCTCCAGGATTCCACCTCACCCACGACCGGATCCTCCTTAATGCCATCCATATATTCGTGATTGTTCAATAAAAACAGGAGCCGATTGAAGTCGTCGGTTGTAACATTAATAGTAATGTCCCTTGTTTTGGTTATGTCACATTCTTCGATTCTCCTGATGGTACTTAAGAATTGTGGTACGGTGCTTGTGTCTGTTGTTCCCGGTTGTCTTTCCTTAACCCTGAATTGCATGATAAGTCCATCAGTTGACGGATCTGGCTCAGCACCAAAGTCAAAGGGGGTCTTGGCTGTATTGGTCAGTGTAATTTGTGTGCCCACAGGCTGGTCTGTAAAATCGACAACGACATCAACACGTTCAGATGGTGCTATTATGATTTCATCCAATCGCACAGGTCTCTGGAGCAAGCCGCCGTCCGAGCCGATCTGTATGAACTGCTGCCCCGATGAAAGCTTCATACGATAGAATCTTTCGTTTGATGCGTTCAGAATACGGAACCGGTATTTTCTCTGCTCAACTTCAAGGAAGGGCCAGGCCTTTCCGTTTACTATAATCGTATCTCCTGAAAAACCCGGAGTAATTGAAACATTGGGGAAAGTGGGTGGAGGATTTTGGACATTAGTAGGATAGAAAAGGGAACCATCGTCATTGAAGGTCTTGTCCTGAATAATCAAAGGTATCTCGAAAACACCGGAAGGCAGATTCAGTGCGCGCTCCTGCTCTGAGCGGATGATGTACATTCCGGCAAGTCCTGCGTATACATTCAAGCGGGTGATGCCAAGGGCATGATCATGGTACCAGAGTGCAGTTGCCCGTTGATTATTGGGGTAATGATAAACCTTTTGAGTAAAACGCGGACCACATTGCTCAAAATCGTGGGAAAACCAGGCGTCGGGATAGCCGTCGCTCTCAGGTTCAACTTCTGCTCCGTGCAGATGGACAACAGTTCTTACCTCGGGCCCGTGACCGGAACCATGCAGAGTCCGGTCAACCGGCAAAAAATGCTCGTCAGGCAAGTCGTTCATCCACATGACATGGGCGCTTTCACCTTGTTCTACTTCTATGGTCGGTCCGGGAACTTGTCCTTCATATCCCCATACCTTCGTTTCTGAAAGGCTGCTGTGGAACTGGTGGAAAAATTGCTCCATCCTAACTTCATAATAGGTACTATTTTTACATCTTTCCTTAGGCTGTAATACCCTCGGAATAGGAAGGGCATCAATAAAGGGGGTGAGACTCATAATTTACCTCCAATGCATGTCTTATTATTACATAATATGCAAGACTGCAAGGGAGGGTGTACTTATTCGAACTCACTGAAACCCATGGCGTTATAATCTTCTACAGTAATGGTATGCTTTATTTTAAGCTTATGGTCTTTCTGAAATTTAGTTAAGGCTTCTTTTAAGTCATCCTCATAGATACCTGATTCGTACCCGTTAAAGTAATGAAGCTCTTTAAGCTTTGTCTGTACAGCCAATACGTCTGCGCCTCTGTCTCCGGGTGTTAATTTTCTGAACCCTGTTCCAAATGGCCCGAAAGGCCCGTTCCTAATAAGTACCGTAGTATTAATGGGGACAAGCTCATACAATTCCTTAATGTCCCTGTTAAACATACGGATACAGCCATGGCTGGCAGATCGCCCAATGGAGCTTTCTTTTAATGTCCCATGTATGCCATAATTTCCCCACCTGACATTCAAACCCATCCAGCGACCGCCGAATTCTTCATCCCAGTGCCCCTTGCTGACAATCTTCCATTTTCCAATGGGGGATGGCCATCCGGTTTTACCTGAAGCAATGGGATATTGTTTGATGCAATTTCCGTTTTCATACAAATATAGCTTTTTGTCCTCTATTTCAATTAGAATAATATACTCCGGCAGATCATTTGTTGTGTGCTTTGCATTACTTTTCCGTTTGATTATTAGGCCGGAGCTGCCGGCAAATAAAAGAGAAAATGTAATGAGGAATGCCAGAATCAAAAACAGGTTCTTCTTCTTAATAATAATAAACATTCCGGTATCTTATCTTTCAATCGGTTTTTTGCTCTTGCATAAATATATTCAATTTGTTACGCTCAGATTATAAGAACCTGACCCGCTAACGAAATTAAAAATTTCGAGCGGGTGCCCCAGAACCTTGTTACTTCGTAATAAGAACCTGACCTGTTACCTTTAGGCGCTAACTAAAATTAAAATTTCGAGTGGGTACCCCAGAGCCTTGTTACTTCGTAATAAGACAGAATAGATGAAAGCAAAATGATGGAGGACGCTATGAGCTATGATGGATTAACCATCGATGCATTGAAATTTCTTTTTGAAAACAGAATGAACAATAGCAAGGATTGGTATGACAGCCATAAAGACAAATACAGGGAATTGGTTTATGAACCGTTTGTAGAACTGATCAAGGAATTATCTCCGGTAATGGCGGAAATCGACAGCCAGATCTTAACTGTTCCTTCAAAGCTTATTTCAAGAGTTCGAAGAGACACGCGCTTTACAAAAGACAAGACCTTGTATAGAGATAATGTCTGGCTTGTATTTTTGCGGGATAAATCTAAAATGTCATCCTCACCCTGCTTTTGGTTTGAAATAAACCAGAGCGGTTCTAGCTACGGTATAGGCTACTATGGTGCAGAGCCGGGATCAATGGCCAATATGCGGGAATTAATCACAAGCGGGCATCCTGCTTTTTTAAAGGCATTGGAATGCTATGAATCCCAAAACGAATTTATTATTGGTGGAGAAATGTACAAAAAAAGCCGTTTCCCCGACCAGCCGGAAAATATCCGATCCTGGCTGGACAGAAAGAATATTTTCTTTGAATGTGTTCAGAATGATTTTAATCTTGCATTTTCAAAGGAACTGCCGGAAATACTGAAAAAAAGCTATATGAAGCTAAAGCCCATATACGATTTTCTTTTATGGGTAGAATCATGCTAGGAGTAAGGAATGGAAGAAAACAAAATAAAATCTATTGATGAGTATATTTTAACTTATTCGCCGGACATTCAGGAAATTCTGATCAAGCTGCGAAGAATTATAAAAGAGGCTGCTCCTGAAGCAGAGGAAAAAATAAGCTGGGGAATGCCTACTTTTGTGCTGCATGGTAATCTGGTGCATTTTGCGGTATGTAAAAATCATATTGGCTTTTATCCGGGCTCAAGTGGGGTTGAAGCCTTTATAGAGGAGTTATCGGAATATAAAAGTACAAAAGGCTCCATCCATTTACCGCTAAATAAGCCTTTACCTTCCGAATTAATTAGCAAAATAGTAAGATTCAGAGTGGCTGAGAATAAAAGGGATGCCGAAGCTAAATTGTTAAAGAAGAAAAAGTCAAAAGAATGAATATAAATGATTGGAGGATAATAAAATGCCCCATATTATTGTGAAGCTATATCCCGGAAGATCCGAGGAGATAAAACAGCAGCTTACCGATAGAATCGTTAATGATGTAATGGAAGCCATCGGCTGTGAAGAAAAAAGTATTTCAGTGGCTTTTGAAGAGATTCCCAAAGAAAAGTGGACTGAAGAAGTTTATCAGCCCGACATCATCCAAAAAGAGAAGACCTTGTATAAAAAGCCGGGTTATTAGCCTGCATAACGGGATAGGGATGGCGGCATATCCTTATTGATTGCCGCCAAATTCTATTTCATGCGCCAGTATCTCGTTTATTTTCCTCTCGATTTTATCCAAATCAAATTGAGCTTCTTTTTTTATGCTTTTTCTGAGCATTGGGCCTATTTTCAATATATCATCCCCTATATCCTTTAAAAGCTCCAGCGCTGCTGCTGCCTCCAATTCATCTCTAGGGACTTCCACCATGTTTGAAAGAATTGAGTTTTCTGTTCTCGAGGCGATAAAGGGCGTTTTTACTTCTTCGACATATACGATTGTTCGCCTTCCCGGCCCCCTGTCATCCTCTATAGGCTCAAGACTTACAATTTTGTCTGAACGCACAAATTTACCATATCCCAGAGGAACCATGACGTTTTCTCTTATATCCATATATTATCCACCCACCTCAAAGGCTTTGGATTGTCTTATGCTTAAAAAATCCAAAGTGTATGCTCTGAAAATATCAGGGTTAGCTTTACCAGCTGAAGTACAAATATTCTGGAACCCAATTTTTGGGATTGCGTAACAGAACCTTCTGTAAATAAAACTTGTTCTAATGGTTATACTACATTATGAAAAAGCCATTATACATGAATGCATTTACACTTGAGGTAATCTGATGGGATTGATACTATTTATCATAGTGGTCATAGCTATTTTAACAATACTATTATTTCTGTTTGCATTGAAAATTAATTTGATTTTTAACTCCGACAAACCGGATATTAATATGACTCTATTATGGCTGTATCCTTTTATAAGAGTGCTCGTTACCATTGAAAATGCAATTCCGGTAATACAGGTGTATCTGTTCAATAAATTCATTTTAAAGAAAGCAATAAAGCAGGAGATGAAAAAGCATAAAGGAATGGATATTGTAAAAATAACCAATCCGACCGATATACAGGTGAATGTTCAGTATGGGTTCAGGGATCCGTTTACAACAGGCATTGCTTGTGGAGTAATCAGTGCGGCTTCACAACTTATAAATATAGATTATGTAAACCAGATACCGGATTTTATAAGCACCAATGACTATATTTATTTAAATGCAACTGCAAAAGTAAATCTTGGCTCAGCACTCATTAACTATATGAAGCCGGGAAAATAGTACAAAATGCAAAATAAGGAGGAAGTTCTAATGGATCAGTCAGTAAATCTCACTCAAAATGTCGACACCCTTTTTACCAATCTTGAAAATTTTACTCAGAACGAAGGTCTAATAGGTAAGCCAGTAACGCATGGCGATAAGACATTTATACCGGTTGTTACAGTCACAATGGGTTATGGGAGCGGAAATTCAGCATCTAAAGGCCAGCAGGGGGCTGCTTCACAAGGTATGAATCAGGGGAATATGGCCGGCGGTGCCCTTGGTCTTGGTGCAAAGCTTAGTGCTGAAGCCATCATCATGATTGATAATGACAAAGTGTCGATGATGTCATTGAACAGTACTAATGCCAGCCAGCTTATGGATAAGATTCCACAAATATTCTCGGGTATGAAACAAAACCAACAACAGGGTCAGCAAGGCCAGCAGGGACAACAGGGGCAGCAGCAGAACCAGACCCAAGGACAGCAATAAAACTAAACTTTGCCTGGATCTCGACCCGTATAGGAATGATGTTCAAAGCACCTGATCTTAAGCGCTTTGAACATCATTTTTTTGATACAAGCTATTATGTTAAGTCTTCCAATATCTTTTTTAATACAGCATAAGAAATAACATTACTGATTTCTTCTACAAACCGTAAATTATCTTTATTACCGCTGGCGATTCCTTTTTTTAATAGGGCAGGCGTCAGGTCATGATCCAGGGCACCCCGATATGTTGATAGAACACAGTTTTCAGCGCAATATCCGGTAATGATGACAGTGTCTACATTATTTTCTCTTAGAATCTTTAAGGCTTCAGTTTTGTTAAAGCTGTTTCCATAATGCTTGTGAATACGATACTCGCCATTTTCCGGCTCTAAGGAATCAATAAATTCAAATCCCTCTGTTTCTGGAGTTACGCCACTTTCTTCATCTATGTCCTGAACCCATAGAATCGGCAACTTCTTTTTCCTGAACAACGGAATAACGGTATTAATATAGTCACAGGCCAGATCCATGGACGCTATTTTCTCTCCGTGATAGAAAGCCTTTTGAAGATCAATAACCATCAATGCAAGCTTCATTTGCTTCACCTTACCTTATTTTATTCTTAATGGATACTGCTCATTTTACTATGCTATAAAAGCTTATATGTCATTACCCTGCATAAAAGGGGACAGATCCCATGGGACACCCAGAAAGGGAATATCATTTTCAATAGAAGCCTTTCGATTACGCATATAGTTTGATTCCCATGGGCCGGGATTAACCATATCGCAGCTTCGATAGACCACCACATAGAGCTCAAGCTCCCGAAGTTTAAGGAAATCCGATAATAACGAAATCCAATAGTCCGCTAATTGATTTTCTTCCCTGTAACCCCGCAGAAAGGCCTCTAAGAATCGATTTGCAAAGGCCAGCTTGTCTTCCGGCGTATCCATTTTCAATAGACAATAGAACAGGGCAATGGCAATATCACTGACAAAAAACATATACGAGCAATCGTCAAAGTCAAAAACGGTAATATCACCATCGTTCAAGAAAAAGTTTCCATGATGTACATCGGTATGGATTAAACCATAGCTATCCCTATCCTGGGGAAGTGTTTTCAACTTATTCATTAGAGTCCTTAATTTTTCAGCGACAATGGCATGACCTTCCGGAAGATATGACTTACAATTGGTGAATATCTTGTCTTCATACCAGGAAGGGCGTTTGGTGACAAGATTTATAGGCTCATAGTTCTTGGTGAGCCGATGCATCCTGCCTATGACTTTACCCCACGTATAGAATAATGAGTCGTTGATGTCGGAGGCTGTAATATGCCTTCCCAGCGCCTTTTCGAAAGCTGTTGCTATAAAATACTGATGGTCGGCTAAGGGGACCGTTTCTACCAATTGATTATTTATTGAAACAATGGGCCTGCACACATCGGCTCCATTTCGGGATAAATATTCCACCCACTCCAGCTCCCCTTGAACCATATCACTGCTTCTATGGGAGCTATGGGTAATACGGAGTACATAATCCTTTTTGTTTAGGGTATACCCGTAAATATAGTTTTCAAAGCCGCCAATCTTCTTCAAGCTGCCTGGATCCATGGCATATTTGGTGGAAATCTGAGCAAGGATATCTTCATTAAAGAGGGTATGGATATGTTTTTCCATGATAATCTCCCAATCATCGATTAATCCTATTATATTATTAGGGAATAAGGCCTGTCCATCAGATTAATATTTATTTTCAACAAAAAATGTAAAAAATCATACAAAAATGCTTTCATCTTCCAAAACAGGTATGGCGTAATCAGTCAGCCTTATAGATGTGTTTAAATTTCCCGCTTTTAGGGTGTGGTTGAGGTTTTTCTTCAGAAAGCGTGATACTAACAGAAGGAACACCGTTTTCGGACAAATAGGACTTAAGGCTCTCACAAGCCTTATCAAAAGCGGCTTCTCTGCTTTCTCCGTCTTTGCAGATCAGGCGCAGCTCCAACTGGTTTTGCGAATGGGAGATGAGCTGGAATTGGCGGATGGTATGTACTTCCTTGAGCAATGCATATAGAGCCAGAGGCGCTATTTTAACCTGACCGTTGCTTCCTTCAAATGAAAGAATTTCGTCGGTTCTGCCCTCGATCTCCAGCCATGGAGAGGGATTGCCGCATGGACATGGCTCATGGTGGAGAATGATGCGGTCGGTGATCTCATAACGAATGATTGGCTGAGTGAAGTTGTAGAGATTTGTGAGCAGTATTTTATCTGATTGCACGCCGTCAGCAACCGGGCGGTTATCCCTGTCAACCGCTTCAACAATCAACCAATCATCATTGATATGGAAATGCTGATGAATACATTCACAGGCCACTGTTCCACCTTCCGTGCAGGAGTAGGAGGTCTGCACATAACAGGAGAACACGTCCGACAATGCTTTACGAAGCTCTGCACTTAAGTACTCCCCACCGGTCATAATAAGAGAAGGCCTGATTTGCAGCCGCCCTTGCTTTTGTTCCTCCATCAAAAGCTCCAATGCCGTAGGATAGCCACCGAGCATGGCGGGTTGGAAGCTATTTAACTCGCTGACAATCTGGGGCAGGGGATTTAAGACACTTGTCACCATCATCTTGTTCTTTTTCCAGGGCATTTTTAGTAATCGGCTTCGAACCGAACTGTTTCCCAAATAAAAGCCTCCTGTGGCAAAAACACCTACCGTCTTAAAGCCCCGACGGATGAGAGCTCTCATATCCTCGGCGCGTGCAATGGAACGGAGTGTGTTAATGGCGCCCATCATGTTGTTTACCGTTTTGTCACAAAGCACAACGGCGGGGTTTCCTGTTGAGCCCGATGTAGTAAAGACCAGGTATTTACCCTTTAGCTTTCTCCCGATGTTGTCCTGGTTTTTCATAAAGGTATTAATCTCGTCCATATGTATTGTTCGATCAGTCAGCCACTCGTCAAAATGTGGCATCAACTCTGCTTTGTTTGTGGGAGGGAGGTCCGAAAGCTGGAAATCGGAAGGAAGGGAGTCATAGCGCTTTTTAAAGTAGGGGCTGTTTTGTTTGGCGAATTCTACCAGGTCTCGTAGCCGATCCTTCTGTAGCTCCTGTCTTTGTGCCTGAGATAGCTTTTTGTATTGGGATACTTTCCTCAGCGCTCTAATAAAGCCAATCTGTTTCATTTTGCCTCCTCCAATACGCCATGCAGAAACAGGTCTACATAGCTTTTGATTTCCTGTTTGACCATTTCTTTATTTTCAAAAAATGCATAGGGTTTATCGGAGTACTGCTCCAAATACAAGGTTCGAAGCGCGTTGATATAGAGATTAAGACCTTTTGTAACCATAACAGTGTCTGCGCTTTTCTTAAGGGGAAGGCGTGAAATAGCCGCTCTCAAAGTCATGAAATATTTTTGTTGAGCATGTTCCATAGAAGCCATCAATAGCTTTTTTTTATCCGGATTGACTTCCGCGCTTTGCTCCTTCGCCGCCATGATTAATAAGGCAATTTCCAGTGGATGAGTCTGATACATACTGAGCTTTAAATCCAGGGAATCGAAAATAATCTCATAAAAAGATTTTGTTTCAGTGATACTACCTTTACTCAGGTTTTCAAAAACCGCAAGACTATGTGAAAGCAGGAAAAGGTAGAAACTCTTTTTGCTCCCGAAATAATGGTAAAGGCTGCCTTTTGAAATACCACATGCCTTGGTGATGACATCGGTATTGGCATCCTGATAGCATCTGGCGGAAAACTCCATGAGTCCATGCCGGATAATCATATTTCGTTTATCCTCCGGTAAGCGGAGAAAGGTCTCAAGGGACATATTAAAACACCTCAATTGACTTATGAGTCAATTTAAATATATTTTGACTCATAAGTCAATTGAATAAGTGCTCTTTGATTAAAACTGTTTGTTCTCTTGTTACCCACTTCTATCAAAGCTATAATAGGCTAGGAAACACGGAGGCATTTATATGATATTAGGCCCGGATAAAAACAAGCTTTACCCCAACGAAAACATAAAAACGGTGTGCTATATCGCTAATCTGCCTAAAAGGCCTAATGTGGAAATAGGTGACTTTACCTATTACAGTGACAACCATAATAGTCCTGAGAATTTTTATGATCATATCCAACACCATTATGATTTCTTAGGGGATAGGCTGGTTATTGGCAAGTTCTGCGCCATTGCGGAGGGAGTAACCTTTATTATGAATGGTGCTAATCATCGCATGGATGGCATCACGACATATCCATTTAATATTTTTGGCGGAGGCTGGGAAAAGGTCACTCCCACATTAAATCAATTGCCTTTTAAAGGAGATACTGTTATCGGTAATGATGTTTGGATAGGACAGAATGTTACCATCATGCCCGGAGTAAAAATCGGCTCAGGTGCGATTATTGCTGCCAATTCTAATGTGACAAAAAATGTAGAGCCGTACACCATTGTTGGTGGAAACCCTGCTAAAGTAATAAAAAAACGCTTTAATGATGAGGTGGTTGATTTATTGCTTAAATTAGAATGGTGGAATTGGGATGAGCAGAAGATATTTGACAACCTTGAAAAATTAGTTTCTTTGAATGACATTTCGTCGGTTCAAAAACTCTTGGAAATATAGTTAAAAAGGGAGGCTTTGCTTTTACTGGACAAAGCCTCCCATACATGCGACCTTTTATACTGACATCACCGGTTACCGAAATCAAAGATTTCGAACCGGTACCGAGTCAGTGAAACTCGAGACGGGGGACATTTTAATTCTCGTTATAGCTTTCTGATGGTGAAGTTATCGTTAAGTAAAACCCAGTTCTGAGGAAATGGGAACCCTAAGGCCCAATAGCTTATTCCTCCCAGTCTATAGGCTTTTACCGTGTTAAATTTAGCCTGAGCGCTTCTTGCATCTTCGAACCATACTTCATGAGCCTGGCCCTGTTCATCGGTATACCGGTAAAAAGGTGATTGGGCGACCGGATCATATTGGATGGCAGCCCCATATTTAACAGCTCTTAGAATAGCCTCCTGGTTACTGAAGGTTTCAGCCTCCTGTCCCGGTTTGTGAGGAATCTTCCAATCCCTTGCATAGATCTGAAATCCGAAATATATTTTATTTCTGGGAATGAGTGTGACCGCATAATCAAGGACCCGCCTGATTTCATTCAAGGGTGAAATGGCTTGAGGAGGGCCTTTCCGGTATCCCCATTCATAGGTCATCAATATGACAAAATCAACGATTCGGCCGTGGGCTTCATAATCATGGGCTTCATATAAAAGTCCTGATTGCTCTCCGCTAATTTTTGGAGCCACCGCAGTTGAAACAAAATAGCCCAATGGATGTAACCTGTTTACTGTTCTTTGGAGAAAAGTATTATAGGCTTCACGATCAGCGGGAAGTACATTTTCAAAATCAACGTTTAGTCCCTGATACCCCTTTTGCCTCATGATGCTAATGATATTCGTGATTAAGCGCTCTACAATTTGGGGATTATTGAGTACGACACTCGCAAGGTTTTCTCCTCTGGCGGTTGCTGTGAAATTAGTGATGGCCATCATGGGTACGACATTTTCATCCTTGCCGGCTTTAATGGCCGGTTCATCATCAATAGACTGCAGGCTGCCGTCTTCCTTGATTAAATAAGCGAATGGGCTTAGGTAAGTCAGGTATTCTCCTACCTCTCTGACGATTGGATCAGCTTCTTGACCCAGGTTATAAATATATGCGTTCACGCTTATGACAGGCCTTGGTCTAAGAGGAATAACCAAAATGGTGCCCGGGTAAATGAGGTTTGGGTTTTCAATACTGTTGACCTTTATCAAATCTTCAAGGGAAACCCCATATTGTTGCGCAATGGTCCATAAGGATTCTCCGGGTTGTACCTGATGACGGGGAGCGGGAATAACGATCATCTGCCCCGGATATATGGTGGAATTGTTAATCTGATTATACTGAAGGAGTGTCTGTACAGTAGTTCCATAGGTTTGCGCAATCGACCATAGTGACTCTCCCGGCCTCACTATATGATTAATGGTTTCGCCTGGTATAACCAATGCCTGACCGATTACCAGCTGATTGGGATTGGGCAGTTGATTGATATCAATTATTTCCGCCATAGGGACTTGGTAGGTATTAGCGATTTGGTATATACTTTCTCCCGCTTGTACAACATGAATAAACATAAAATACCCCCCTTTATTGTACTATCAATATATGTAGGAATTAGCCAAGGGTGAATGGGGAACATTGTTCCGGGACAGCGGGTGTTTTTTTATGCTTAAATCATCAAGCATAAATAATTGGATAGTGATATGATACATATATTGAGAAAAAAAGGTGAGGCAAAGTAAGTATGTTGAATGTTATTTTTTTAGGATTGGTCAGTTTTTTTGCCGACATCAGCGCAGAGATGGTCTATCCCATTATTCCTCTATATTTGACGTCGTTTTTCGGCGCGACACCGGCACTGGTGGGTATAATTGAAGGGATTGCCGAAAGCCTGGCCGGCCTATTAAAAGTTTTTAGCGGCTATATTACAGATAAATATAAAAAGAAAAAACCCATTGCGTTTATAGGATATGCCACCGGACTGGTTTATAAAATTGCACTTCTGATTGCCGGTTCATGGGTGGGCATTTTAGGTGCAAGAGTAATCGATCGAATAGGTAAGGGGATCAGAACAGCTCCACGTGATGTCATGGTAAGTGAAAGCGCAGAAGAAGGCCATATGGGAAAAGCATTTGGTATTCATAAGGCATTGGATATGGCAGGCTCTGCCATAGGTATTTTAATTGCTTTTCTACTGCTTAGCAGTGCAAATGGAAGCTACGAATATAAAAAGATATTTCTTATTTCCATCGTACCGGCTCTACTCGGTTTGGCTATGTTTTTCATGATCAAGGAAAAGAGAGAGGAACGGGCGGTAAAAGAGCGGGAACCTTTTTGGAAAAATGTTAAAAAGCTTGACGGCCAGCTTAAATTGTATCTGCTGGTAGCCTTTTTGTTTACCCTGGGGAATTCATCCAATGCCTTTTTGCTGTTAAGGGCAAAAAGTGTGGGCTTTGATGATACCACCGCTATTTTATTGTACTTTATATATAATATTACCGCTTCTGTCCTGGCAATTCCCCTGGGAAAGCTATCGGACAAAATAGGGAGAAAGAAACTTCTTGTTTCGGGCTATATGGTTTTTGCCGTCGTCTATTTGAGTTTTGGGTTTGCGTTTAGTAAAACGTTCATGGTTGCGGCATTTGTCCTTTATGGTGCATATACGGCCATGATTGCAGGGGTTGAAAGAGCCTTTATTGCAGAAATTTCACCCAAAGAATTGAAAGGTACCATGCTCGGATTTCACTCAACCATAGTGGGAGTGGCGTTACTTCCGGCAAGCGCTATTGCAGGTCTCTTGTGGAATTATTTCGGTGTTCTGGTTCCCTTTGTATTTGGTGCAATGATGTCCCTGGGAGCGGCATTTATTCTCCAATTCTTTATGAAGGAGAAGCAAGTGCAAAGCTAGGTAAAGCACCTGTTAATGCTTAAATCATTATATGGCGTTATATTCATGATTTTCTCGTTTAAGGGAATGCTATAAAAACCTTGACGAGCAAGTGGAGAAAAGTTTATGGATAAAACGCACAAAGGCCTGTCAGCATTGCAGTTAACCATGATGGCATTAGGGACTGTCATAGGAGGCTCCTTCTTTCTTGGCTCCTCGGTGGCTATTCGTGCTGCCGGCCCCTCTGTCATCATCACCTACATTATTGGCGGCATTCTGGTTTACTATATTCTTTTTGCTCTATCCGAAATGACCGTTGCCAAACCTGATGCCGGTTCTTTTCGTACCTATGCTGCCATGGCCTTTGGGCCGGGGGCCGGCTTTGTAGTGGGCTGGGTATATTGGACCGGAATGGTACTCTCCATGTCCAGTGAAGCCACGGCTGTCTCTATTTTGTTGCGGCAGTGGATACCCGATACTCCTATTTCATGGCTTGGCGGCGCTATTATTGCAGGAGTGACGCTGCTTAATTTATTGGGGGCTGACAAGCTTAGCAAGCTTGAAAGCGGTCTTGCCGCAATTAAGCTTCTGGCCATCGTTTCATTTATTGTTGTGGCATTTTTATTAATCGTGGGAGCTTTTCGGGGAGCTCCGCCATCAGGGACAGGAGTTCTTACCCAGGAACCCTTTATGCCTGGAGGAATCAAGGGAATTACAGGCAGCTTGCTGATTATTCTTTTTTCATATGCCGGTTTTGAAATAATAGGGCTTGCCGCTTCTGAAGCCGACAATCCCAGAAAAACAGTACCACGGGCTATTAAATACACGGTGTTGAGCCTTGTGGGTTTGTATATACTTTCTATTCTGGCAATACTTCCGCTCATACCAACTAGGGAGCTTGGCCAGAATGTCAGTCCCTTGGTTGCAGTCCTCAATAGAAGGGGAATTGGCTGGGCGGGTACCGTACTTAATATTGTCCTTATTACCGCAATTCTGTCCACAATGCTGGCTGCTATGTTCGGACTTGGCCGCATGATTCGTTCCCTGGCCGATAAACAGCACGCTCCAAGGTGGTTGAAGGATGATCATGATGTACCCCGCAGGGGTATCTTGTTCTCCGGGCTCTGCATGCTTATTGCCTTGGGCTTGGGGCTTTTATTCCCCAGTGTCTATCTGTTCTTAACAAGTTCAGGCGGCTTTGCCATCCTTTTCACCTACCCCGTCATTATCGCTACCCAAATCAAATTCAGGAAAAAATATGGATGTCCGCCAGAGGGTAAATGCCAGATGCCCGGATATCCGTATACCTCATGGGCTGCGTTGTTTTTACTGGCTATTGCCATTATCAGTATGCCGTTTATACCGGGCCAGGCACCTGGGATGGTAGCGGGCATTCTTATGGCTGCTTCATTTTGTATTATCTATCTCGTTATAAGGTTTCTGCGGCGTTCTGCCGAGGAAAGAGCCAAGCCTTCAAGTCCTGTTGACACAGGCTTTCAACCGGGATTTTCCGCGGAATTCTCTGAAGAATTGATGCCTGATAAGGCCAGCAAACCGGAAAATGATGAACTTGATCATAGCCCGGAGAATTAAAGGGCTGATGATTCAGAA
Organism: Bacillota bacterium; assembly: GCA_023443745.1. Taxonomy (GTDB): domain Bacteria; phylum Bacillota; class Clostridia; order DSM-8532; family DSM-8532; genus DTU059. The sequence goes on along the minus strand of JAEZTB010000002.1, from coordinate 33,066 downwards.
TCCCCTTAGCAAGCTTTTATATTTGCTGAATTCTATAGACATAAGCTATAATCTATATTTTGGGGGCATTTTCGCAGATAAAGGAAATCAATTAGAGACGAGGAGCTAAAAATGATCAGAAAAATAAGCATTAACGACAAAGAAAAATATATCGCTATGGCAAAGGAATTTTATAAGTCTGACGCCGTTTTGCACAATATTCCGGATGAAAATATTTATAAAACTTTTGATACTATTGTGTCCGGAAGTCCTTTTGCTGATGCTTACATTTATGAGCATAACGGAGATATTGCAGGCTATGCATTACTCTCTCTGACCTATTCCAATGAAGCTGGAGGTCATGTGCTTTGGATAGAGGAGGTTTACATCCTGGCTGAATATCAGGGCCATGGCTTCGGAAAAGAACTCTTTGCCTTTATTGAAAAAGCCTATAAAGACAAAGTGGTAAGAATTCGCCTTGAGGTGGAAGAAGCAAATCACAGAGCGATAAGCTTGTATGAGAGATTGGGTTATACCCGGCTCGACTATATGCAAATGTACAAGCGTGTATAGCGGCCTGAGCTGTTGCAGCAATCATAATTTGCACAGGAGAAAGCAAATGGAGAACATTAACCACTCAGATCATTTGGGAGAATATACAGTAATCTTTACCGAGATTCCTATAAAGAAAAAGGGATATATACTTATAAACAAATCCTCACAAGCCCAGTATCTTGAAGCCATTGATGTGAGTTGTAAGGCACTAATCCAAAGCGGAGCAGACAGGATTTATGCCACGTGCAAAGACAAAAGTATTGATGTTCCACAATTAGAGCTCAGAACGCCCCATTATGAATTTCATTATGAGCATGAGCTTGACTATTTGGAAACAGCACTGCCGTCAGCCTGTTCGGGTAATGCAAAAGGGGAAGAAGCCCTGCAGCCTTTAACCCGGGATGATGGAGATGAGTTTTTACATATTTATAACGAGACATTCTTCTATGTACCCAATTCATCAACATATACAAATGAAGATACAACCCGCATTTTAGAGGAGACTGAAAAGTTCTGCGCTGGTTTTCTTATTAAGAACGGCAAGAAAGTAGGAATTTACGAGCTTTCTTTTGAAGCTGATGTCCCGGAAATAGCCTCTGTGGGTATTTTGGAGGAACACAGGGGAATGGGCCTGGGATATCAGTTCCTTAATTTGCTCCTTAAAAGCCTTCATACCAAAGGGTACCTAAAAGCAGGGTTGAGGGTTTCTACAGCAAATCCAAATGCTTATCGGCTTTATGAGAAAGCCGGGTTTATGAAGGTTGATACAGTGTCTCGATGGTACCTGTGTCATTTAAAGGGAGAAAAATAATTTTCACCGTGTTTTTTGGACATGAACAGTAAAAACAACGGATTTCGCTGACTTTATATGTTATAATATAAGAAATTGTTGGAAAATACAAGAAACTAGTAATTCTTCGCTTATTCATGAAGTTATTTTGATGGGGGTGCATGCTTATGAAAGGAACAGTTGTATCGTTATGGATAAAGACATTTAAAGGTATTTACGGAGAGGATAGTATAAATAAAGCACTACATGGGGCTGGCTGGCAGGCGGACAGGGTCATCTCACCGCTTGAGGACATCAATGATGACGAGGTCAGGAAGTTTTTCACCAATGTAGCAAGACAAGTCAACAAAGATGAGTCCGTTATTCTCAGGGAATTGGGACGTAAAAATATTTTTGCTTTTCAAAAGTGGTTCCCGTCGTATTTTGAAAGAAAGAGCCTAAGAGGTTTTATTACCTTAATGGATGATGTCCATACCCAGATCACTAAGAAAATCAAAGGTGCCAGACCACCTCGCATGCTGATAAAAGAAATATCACCTAGCGAGATTGAATTACAATATGTATCTAAAAGAGGTTTTTTTGATTATTTTTTAGGTTTGCTTGAGGGCAGCGCTGAAGCCTTCAATGAAAAGCTTGAATGGTCTGAAATAGAACGGGGAAAGACTAACGATGGAGCAAGTTTTCTTACTGTAAGGCTTAAGTTTGAGAAGCAGGATGATGTTGTTAAAAATCACACCATCAACAAGCTCCTGTCCCTGGGATTTATTAAAAGTATTCCTGTCAAGCTTTCTCTTTACACATCTTTGATATTTGCAGCTGCTTACATTCTGCCCGATATGACACAGCGTTTGGGAACGGGATTAATCTATACCGCTATCCTGTTCGTCGCTGTTTTAGCACTATCACTTGGTATTCTATATCCCATGAAGGACTTTAAAGACGAGCTTGAGCGTATGGGCGGCCTTGATTTTTCAGGAAAAACAAGGATAAAGACAGGAGACCAATTTGAGAAGTTTTCTTCTTTATTCAATGTCATTAAGGATAATATCAGGAAGGATTTTCTTGTGCTCAAAGGCGGTACCGATGACATGTACCGTTTTACAAAGGAATTCGGAGAGATAGCGGAAAAAATGAAAACGCTGTCCGACAGTATCTCAGATACGGTGCAGGAAGTAGCCTATGGTGCAGTGCATCAGGCTGAGGAAACCGAGAAGGTTGTACAGGAGCTGAACAACAATATTACCAGTATCAATGATATCGCCCGTTCGGAGCTCAATGAAAAAGAAAAGCTGGAACAATCGGTTGAAACCATAAGCAGCTCTCAGAAGGACATTGAAAAAGTATCGGGCATGATTGTGGAAGTCAAGGATAACTTTGCGAAGGTCAATGTTCAGGCCGAAGAGCTCGCAGGTAAAGCCAATGAAATTATGACCATTGTTACCACAGTGTCCTCTATTGCCGAGCAAACCAATCTTTTAGCTCTTAACGCAGCCATTGAAGCGGCCAGAGCCGGTGAAACAGGAAGAGGCTTTGCAGTCGTTGCCGATGAAATCCGTAAGCTTGCCGAAAGCTCAAAAAATGCTGTTAAGACAATAAATGACAACCTTATCCAATTCACAGGAGAAATCAGTTCCGTTGTGGAGGAGATTGCAAACCAATTTGAGCAACTGGAAGAAAGCAACAGGACACTGATACAGGTTTCCCAGGAAAATATGACCTCAACGAAACAGGTATCCCATGTAGCCCATGAGATCTCCAAGCTGGTCGAGGACCTGTCCAATGAGACAACCAGAATTACAAACGTTTTTGAGAACATCCATTCACTTGCAGCCATCGCAGAGGAAAACTCCGCTTCATCCGAAGAAATGAGTGCCACTGTAATGGAATACTCCGAGAAAATTAAGGAGCAGATGGAATATATCCAGCAATTGGAACAGCTTACCCTTGAGTTTAAAGGTGAGATCAAAAAATATACCATATAGGGGCTATACTATAGAAAGGTAAGCAATATGAAAAATACAGCTTTTTATGAGACGGCTATCGGTTTAATGGGCATCTCTGAAAGCGATGGTGCTATAACCGAGTTGTTTCTGGTAAAAGAATACGAGTCCAAAGAACCCGTGGGGAAGGAAACGCCTGTACTTAAGGCAGCCATAAAACAATTGAAGGAATATCTTACCGGCAAACGAAAGGTTTTTGACGTACCGCTTGCTCCTGAAGGTACAGAATTCCAAAAGAAAGTGTGGAAAGCTCTTCGGGATATTCCCTATGGCCAAACTCTAAGCTACAAACAGGTGGCTGAAAATATAGGTCAGCCCAAGGCTTCACGAGCTGTCGGTATGGCCAATAACAAAAATCCTATTATGATTGTGACACCCTGCCACCGTGTTATTGGTGCCAATGGCAAGTTGGTTGGCTATGCCGGAGGGCTGGATATTAAGGTAAAACTTCTGGAATTAGAAAAGGCTCATGTAAACGGTTAATCATTAGAAAACCCATCCGCCGGATGGGTTTTTTCATGATTCCACCTGCGTGGCAGAGACTGAGGTTCAAGATATGACATAGAGGTGAATTGATTCAGGTGGATGTAACCGGTAAGGAAGCAACGCTTTCCCGTTCCACCAGATAGGTCGGAAGAATGATTTCTGACTTTTCGGGTATCTTGCCTTCCAGCCTCTGGAGCATGAAATCAACAGCCAGTTTGCCTTTTAAGTGGATATCCTGATGGATGGTGGTAAGAGTAGGTGTTATCATGCGGCATAGACTGATATCATCAAAACCGACTACCGAGATATCATCCGGTACATGAACACCTTTTTGGCGCAAGCCCGATATGATTCCCGCAGCCATGACATCTGCGGTAGCGACCAGGCCTGTGACATCTGGAATCTTTATAAGCTCGCTACTTAAGGTCATACAGGAGGCAATATCCATTTCATACTCGAGGACCAGATGATTGTCAAAGGGAATAGCGCTTTCTATTAAAGCGGCTTTATATCCGTAAAAGCGTTCCTGCAGCACCCCTCCGTCCCGAATGCTTGGAGATGCGAAGGCGATACGACGATGGCCATGGGAGATTAAATACTTGGTGGCGGTATAGCTGCCCTTAAAATCATCCAGGCCTACATTGCAGAAATTGGGATGATGGACATAGCTGTCAATGAGAACGATAGGAATCGTGAGTGTGGAAAGTACATCAAAAAACTGATCTTTGAAAATACCAGTAAAGAATAAACCGTCCACTTTCCAATTACGCAAAAAGGCCAGCAGCTCTTCGGAGGTTTCGACTGTTCTTAGCATAAGGTAATAACCGTTTTCACGAAGCGTTTGCTCAATAGCTCCGGTAAAGTACGATTGGAAAGGGTCTTCCATAATATTGGAAGGTGTAACGATATGATTAATCATTCCAATGACTTTAGAGGAATTAGAAACAAGGGAGCGGGCCGTCATATTGGGTACATAGCTCAATTCTTCTATAGCTTTCTCTATTTTTTCTATGGTTTCGGCAGAAACGCGCCCTGCTTTGCCGTGGATAACATTGGATACCGTTGTACAACTGACACCCGTGACCTTGGCTATATCTTTAATGGTTGTCATTTTTAAGTTTCCTTTCGGAGAGAGGTTGAATGTTAAACTTAATACTAGTTTAGCATTTTTAATAATTTGGTACAAATATTATTTTATTGCTACGATATAATAACCTCACCTGTCACCTTTAGGCGTTACCGAAATCAAAGATTTCGAACCAGTACCGAGTCAGTGAAACTCGAGGTGGGGGACATTTCGCTTCTCGTTATAGCAAGTAGGAAGCTTTCTTAAGAAGGAGCAATATTTTGAAGCGTGGAGACGAAAAAGTCGATCTCTTCACGGGTATTATAGAGAGCAAACGAGGCACGAATCGTGCTTTCAAGTCCGTATCTTCTTAGAATGGGCTGCGAGCAATGGTGTCCGGTGCGAACAGCAATCCCTTCTTTATTGAGGGCCTTCCCGACCTCTTCGGGAGTATGCCCCTCCATAAGGAATGAAAGGATGCCGGTCTTTTGCGGCGCATGGCCCAAAAGCATCAGTCCAGGAATCTGCTGCAATGACGATCTGGCATATTCCAAAAGCTCATGCTCGTATTGGAATATGGCGTCAAGGCCCACTTTTGAAATGTAATCCAATGCAGCGCCCAAGCCGATAGCGTCGGCTATGCTGCCCGTACCTGCCTCAAACCTGTGGGGAGGTGATTTGTAGGAGGATTTTTCAATAGTGACATCGGAGATCATGTTGCCGCCTCCCTGATAGGGCCCCATGGCTTCCAATAGATCAGCTTTTCCAAATAATACGCCAATACCTGTGGGCCCGAAAACCTTATGGCCCGAAAATACATAAAAATCGCAGTCCAGAGCCTTAACGTCAACCTTTAGATGGGCTGCGGCCTGCGCGCCGTCCACTAAAACCTTCGCGCCATGGCGGTGGGCCATGTCGATCATCTCAAATACCGGAGTGATGGTGCCAAGAGCATTTGAAACATGGGTGAAGGCAACGAGCTTTGTCCGAGCACTTAAGAGCTTTTCAAATTCATACAGGATAATTTGGCCCTCATCGTCCACCGGCGCAGCTTTCAGCCTTGCTCCGGTTTGCTTGCAAACCATTTGCCAGGGCACAATATTGGCGTGATGCTCAAGCATCGTAATGATGACTTCATCATCCTTTTGAAGGTTTTGAAGGCCATAGGTCTGGGCCACCAAATTGATACCCTCGGTTGCACCTCGAACAAAAACAATCTCATGGGAGCCATCCGCGTTTAAAAATGCGGCGACTTTCTTTCGCGCGCCTTCATATGCATCTGTCGTACGTGCAGCCAGGGTGTGGGCCGCTCTATGGATATTGGAATTTTCATGCTCATAGAAATATTTGAGACGGTCTATTACCTGTCTGGGCTTTTGAGTTGTGGCGGCGTTATCGAACCAGATAAGGTTTTTTCCGTTTATCTTTTCATCCAGAATGGGGAAGTCCTTACGGATGGTGTACACATCAAAAGGCATGGGATTGAATTCTGAAATTAATACAGGGGAAGAAATCCTATCGGAAAGCCCCCCAAAGTCAGGGATGGCATAGGAATCAAGTTGTTCTTCAATTTCTTGCCTTCCTATCAGAGTAGAGGTATCAGGAGCTGCAAAATCAGAGGTATCACGAGCTCCTAAGCAGGGTGAACATTCCTGTTTGTCGGAATCATTAAGTGGGAGGGGCTCATCAAATAGATTGAAGCCCTTGGAGAGGACATGGACAAAATCGCTTTCAGATAAAATCCGGTTCTGGGTAAGCAGATCGTCGGTTTTGTCACGGACATACCGGCAAGCCTCTAAAGGGCAATCTGCAGATGCCTCATGCTGTTCAAACTCGGGAAAAATCTCAGGTATCATAGAACGAACGAGATCAAACATAATCTCTTCGAATGGCGATTCGGTATCATTTATCGTCATAGTAGTTACCTATGGAGCAATCGAATTTTTCGATCATCCTATGGAGCAATCGAAATATGACTTCCGAATCTTCCGCTTTTGCGGAAGATTTATCGGAGACTAGTTTTCGATCATCCCTATATCCACGTTTTCGAGTACGGCGACGGCATCTTCTGTCAATATGGCCACAGAGCAATAGATAGAAAGCAAGTAGCTTCCGATTCCCTGATTGTCTATACCCATAAACCGAACTGACAGACCCTTTGATTGTTCTCCCGGTAAGCCTGCCTGATAGAGGCCGATAACGCCCTGTTTTCTCTCCCCGCTTCGGACGAGCAGAATATCAGTCTTTCCTTTATTATTCTTGGGTTTTTTCAGGCCATCAACAAGGAGCTTGTCACAGGGCACAATGGGAATGCCTCTCCAGGTCAGGAAAGGTGATCCGTATAGACTGACTGCCACAGGCGGTACACCCCGTTTGGTGCATTCCCGGCCAAAAGCGGCAACGGCGGCAGGATGGGCGAGAAAGAAGGAAGGCTCCTTCCAGACCTTGGTGATGAGCTCGTCAAAATCATCCGGGGTGGGATAGCCGGAATGGGACTGTATTCTCTGGGAAGAGTCAATGTTATTTAATAAGCCGTAGTCGCTACTATTAACGATCAGGCTTTCTTGCTTCTCTTTAATGCTTTCCATTCCCAGCCGGAGCTGTTCCTTGATCTGGTCGTAAGGCTTGCTGTAGATATCGGAAACCCGTGTTTCCATTTTAATAATGGATGAAACCGAGGTCAGAATATACTCTCTTGGATTGGGCTCATAATCGATAAATCCTTCGGGTATATTATCGCTGTTTTTCTGTGAACAAAGCACATCAAGCAGCTTCTCGCCATCCTTGACTGTATTTAGGCGAAAAATACCGGAATCCAGGGCCTTCCATTCCAAAAACCTTGTGAGCCAACGAGGTGTAATGGGCAGGAACTGGGGAGCGGTTTTTTCAACATTGGCGAGATTATAAGCGCTACGAGCTGATAAAGCTTTTGATTTTATCTCATTTTCCGGCATAGGGTTCTCCTTTTCAGGTTGGTGGCTGATTTCTTCTATAGTCTTTCGTTTCATTGTTTTTCTATTCATTCATTTGTTTTGATAGTGATATGATAGAAGAATAAGCAGGAAGGGGTGTGAATATATGGATGGACATTTTATGCTGGAGAGAGCAAGGCCGGAACCTGCAGGGGTGCAGCCGGATGGTATCCTGGCCTTTTTGGACAGCGTAAATGAGAAAAAAATAAATTTGCATGGCTTCATGCTGTTAAAGCATGGAAAGGTTGTTGCCGAGGGTTACTATAAGCCCTTTAACGGTAAGCTGCTACATCGAATATTTTTTGTAAGTAAAAGTATAACTTCGTCAGCAATAGGAATTTTGATAGGGGAGGGGCTTGTATCCTTAGAGGATAGGGTCATCAATTTTTTTCCTGATAAGTTGCCTCCTGATATAAACAAATATACAGCCATGATGAACGTGAAGCATTTGCTGACCATGACTACAGGTCATCCCAAATCTATGGATATATCTGTTGAAGACTGGGTAAAGAGCTTTTTAAATACACCTCCACAATATACCCCGGGAACAGTCTTTGCTTATGATACCACGGGAACCCATACACTTTGCGCGATCATTCAAAAGGTAACAGGCATGACGGTTCTTGATTACCTGAAGCCAAGACTGTTTGAACTGCTTGGCATAAGCCGGATTGAATGGGAAAGCTGCCCCTTGGGAATAAACAAAGGTGGAAACGGTATAAAATGCACAATCGAAGATTTAGCGAAATTCGGCCTGCTTTATCTTCAGAAGGGGATATGGAAGAACGAGCGCATTTTACCTGAAGGATGGGTTGAATTAAGTACTGCAAATCACATTAATAATTCAAACAGCAGAACCATGCTGGATGGGTTGCATGGATACGGCTATCAGTTCTGGCGCACACGCAAAAATTCCTACTGTGCTTTTGGAATGGGAGGCCAATTTATTGTCGTCATACCCGATAAAGATGCTGTTTTTGTGTCAACCGCCAATACATTGCATGCAACAGATGGGCACCAAATGATTCTTGACAGCTTATGGGAAACCATATACCCTGCTTTAAAGGAAGAGCCCCTCAAAAGCGACCCCATAACATACTCAGAAATAGAAAAAAGACTTGATGGGCTTACCCTTATTTTACCGGAGGGTCATGCTCACTCACCGACAGAGGAAAGGGTATCAGGCAAGCGTTTTAATTTTGAGAAGAACCATTTAAACTATGGTGAATGCGAATTTATATTCGAAGGTAACAATTCCAGATTAAGCTTTTTTAGGGGTAATGAAAAATTTGATTTATGCTTTGGCTTGAATCATTGGATCATTAGTAGTGATCCGTTCTTTGGCCATGAGTCGGCAAATGCCGCAACATGGGTTGATGAAAAAACATGCATCATCTATATTGAGCTTTTTGACACTTTGCAAATGTTTCGATTATACTGCCATTTTGAGGATGGTTCTCTCGTCATACAATTTCAAGCTATTGGCACTATGGATGCAAATACATATGAAGGCTTTCTGACAGGTTTCATTGTCACAGTTGATCATATAGGCAACCCTGAGGGGATAGCCTCTTGCTCCACCTTTTTTTCATGAACACCAGGAATATCTTGATCACTGGATCTTGCTCTTTCCAGCATCAGCTTGATCCGGTTGATCTGATTGACCTCGCTGGCTCCCGGATCATAATCCACTGCCACAATATTGGTCTGGGGATACCTATCCTTGAGGGTTTTAATCATGCCCTTTCCCGTAATATGGTTGGGAAGGCAGGCGAAGGGTTGCATGCAGATGATATTATGAGCGCCTTCCTCTATTAATTCAACCATTTCGGCTGTGAGCAGCCAGCCTTCGCCCGTATGATTGCAGAGGGAAAGAAAGGGCTTGACCTTTTCAGCCATTTCATCAATGGAGACAGGAACTTTAAATCGTTTGCTCCCTTTAAGCGCAGCGCGCATATCGTTGCGGTAGCTCTCAACGGCACGTATGAAAAGATTACCGATTATTCTTTGGGTATTTCCGCCTGAAAGATATTTAAAATTCATCTCCCGTCCATAGGCGCAATAGAGGAAGAAATCGGTCAGAGCCGGTACAACCATCTCGGCTCCCGATTGTTCAATAAAGGATGCCATATTGTTGTTGGCTGTGGGATGATATTTAACAAGAATTTCACCCACCAGGCCTACCCTGGGCTTTTTCGCATCTTCAATGGCTATCCCTTCAAAATCCTTGACAATTTGCCCCAAGTTGTCACGAAAATCCTTTCGATTAGCTATGTGAAGATTTCTTTTACATTTTTCCATCCACTCTTGAAAAAGTTGATTGGTTCTTCCTATTTCCTTTTCATAGGGTCGGATCTGGAATAGGACTTTCATGAGAAGATCGCCGTAGATAAGAGCCATAATAGCCTTTTTCCCCAATGACGGGGTGATTTTAAACCCGGGGTTCTTCTCTAGACCGGCTACGTTTAGCGAGATAATAGGAATGTTATGAAACCCTGTATCCTGTAAGGCTTTTTTCAGGAGAGCCAGGTAATTGCTGGCTCTGCACGGGCCGCCTGTTTGGGATATGATGACTGAAGTATGGTTGATGTCATATTTTCCTGATTTCAAAGCTCTTAGGATTTGCCCTATAATGATGATGGAAGGATAGCAGGAGTCATTGTTCACATATTTTAGGCCTTCTTCAATATCCGCTTTATCAACAGTGGACAGGACTTCAAAAAGATACCCTTCTGACCGGACAGCCTCCTGGACCAGCTCAAAATGTATGGGTGCCATTTGAGGAGCCAGAATGGTGTGATGATTTTTCATTTCTTTTGTGAAAACAGGCCTTGCAAAAGGCTGGGAGTTGGGAAGAGCTTTCTCCGCCATTCCAGGCCTTGCCTCCATGGCCGCCTTTAACGATCTCAGGCGAATTTTAATTGCACCCAGATTGCTGACCTCGTCTATTTTAAGCATGGTATAAATCTTGCCGGTCTTTTTCAAAATTTCCTGGGCCTGCTCGGATGCAATAGAATCGGGACCGCAGCCAAAGGAATTCAGATGGACAAGCTCAAGATTGGCATTCTTTGAAACAAAATCTGCTGCTTCATAAAGCCTTGAGTGATACATCCATTGATCCAAAACCCTTAAAGGCCTTTCTACATGGCCCAAATGTGAAACTGAATCCTCTGTAAGCACCGCAAGCCCCAGAGAGGTTAGTATTTTTGGAATGCCGTGGTTGACTTCAGGGTCCAAATGGTAGGGGCGGCCCGACAAAACAATACCCCAGCCGTCTGTTGTTTTTAACCCGGCCAGTACTTCTTCCCCTTTTCTCCGGATATCCTCCTTAAACCTGACATCTTCATTCCAGGCCTCTTCTACAGCTCGGGCGACTTCTTTCAAGGTAGCACCGCAGCTCTTGAATTCATCAAAAAGCCTTTGGATGAGCCTGGCTTTATCTTCATAGGGGAGAAAAGGATGATGGAATCTGACCCCATTTTCCCGGAGCAGATCCATATTGGCTTTGATCACTTCGGCGTAGGCCGTGACGATGGGGCAATTATAGCAATTGTCGGTATTTTTGAATTCTACTCGCTCTTTAGGTATACAGGGATAAAAAATATGCTTTACATTTTGCCGGATAAGGGCTGCAATATGCCCATGAACTAATTTGGCGGGGTAACAGGCCGTATCCGACGAGATGGTGTCCATGCCCATCTCATAAAGCATCCGACTGGAAACAGGGGAGAGCTCAACTCTGAATCCCAGCGCTGAAAAAAAGGTAAACCAGAAAGGATAGTTTTCATACATATTGAGTACCCTTGGTATTCCTATGATTCCACGGGGAGCCCGGTCAATATCAAAAGGCTTATATTTAAAGAGCCTGTTGAATTTATATTCGTAAAGATCAGGTACTTTGTTGGAGCGGTCAAGGCCTGCTCCGTTTTCGCACCGATTTCCGGTTATGCACTTTTGTCCGTTTCCAAATGTATTGACGGTCAAAAGACACTGATTGGTACATTTTTTACAGCGTGTAATCTTTGTGTCATAAGAAAAACCCGCCAGCTTTTCAGCTCCTATAAGGGAGGTTTGCTTCCCTCCGCTCCAGGCCTGCTTGGCCAGAAGAGCCACCCCGAATGCTCCCATTAGTCCTGCAATATCCGGCCGTACAACTTCCTTGCCCGTTATCTTCTCAAAACTACGTAAGATGGCATCATTGAGGAAGGTCCCTCCCTGGACCATGATTTTATCCCCTAATTCTGAAGGATCTTTAATTTTAATGACCTTATACAGGGCATTCTTTATGACAGAATAGCATAGCCCTGCGGAGAGATCTCCAAGGGATACCCCTTCCTTCTGGGCCTGTTTGACCTTGGAATTCATAAAAACCGTACACCGTGAGCCTAAGTCAACAGGTGCCCGCGCTTTTAGTCCCTGCCTGGAAAACTCTTCGACACTCATATTCAAGGACTTGGCAAAAGTCTCAATAAACGAACCGCAACCTGAAGAGCAGGCTTCATTCAACATGACATGGGAAATAGTGCCATGGCTGACTTTAAGGCACTTCATGTCCTGTCCGCCTATATCCAGGATCAGGTCCACATCGGGCAGAAAAGCTTTTGCTGCGGTATAATGCGCAATGGTTTCCACTTCACCGAGGTCACAGGAGAATGCCGACTTGATAAGATTTTCACCATAGCCGGTAACCGCACTATAAGCAATCTCTGCTCCCTTTGGAAGCCGGGAATAGGCGTCGATAAGCATTTTTGCCGCAGAAGACAGAGGGCTTCCTTCGTTGCTGCCATAGGATGAAAAAAGCATGCAGCTGTCTTCATCAATCAGTACCAGTTTACTGGTGGTTGAGCCCACATCCAGTCCGAGAAAGCATTTTCCTTTGTAATCCTCAAGCTTATTGGTTTTAAGCTTATGTTCTGCATGCCTGTCCAGAAAGTGACGGTACTCTTCTTCGTCATTAAATAAGGGATCAAGATGATTAGTCTCTGACATAGGGCAGCTTTTGTCCAACCTCAATTTTTCAAGCAATTCTGTAATTGAAAAAGCTTTAATACTTTGCTTCTTGGCCGTGAGTGCTGCCCCCATGGCTACATAAACCTCGGCATGCTCCGGCGCGATTATCTCATGGTCTTTGAGGCCAAGGGTTTGTTGGAATCTGAGCCTTAGCATGGGCAGAAAATGCAGAGGTCCTCCTAAAAATCCGACTTTTCCTTTTATTTTCTTGCCGCAGGCTAGCCCTGTAATGGTTTGATTGACAACGGCCTGAAAGATGGAAGCCGCGATATCTTCTTTTCTGGCTCCCTCATTCAACAGAGGCTGAATATCTGTTTTAGCGAAAACACCGCATCTTGCGGCTATGGGATAGATGGTGGTGCTGTTTTGGGCAAGATTGTTCAGGCCTGAAGCATCGGTATTCAGCAATAATGCCATCTGATCGATAAAGGCACCGGTGCCGCCTGCGCAAATGCCGTTCATCCGCTGATCCACGCCCTTATCAAAAAATGTTATTTTGGCATCTTCTCCGCCCAGTTCGATAATGACATTAACGTCGGGAATGTATCTTTCTATGGCTTTACTGCCGGCTATGACTTCCTGAACAAAGGGTAAATTCAGCTTTTCAGAGATAGCAAGCCCACCCGAACCAGTCACGGCCAGGCTGAAACGTGCATTGCCGAACCTAATATGGTGCTCATCCGTGAGCTCTTGTAAAAGCTCCTCCAGTGTCTTACGCAAATCTGAGTAATGTCTGCGGTACTGACTTGCAAGTAAGTTGTCCTCGTCGTCCATTACCACTATCTTTACCGTTGTTGAGCCAATATCCAGGCCTAAGTGAAAAATAAAGCATCCTCCTTCTGTTGTTTCGCGGCAATCTGCCAAAAGCGTAAGTAATATTTAAAGTTCTTCGAAATAGTATGAACATTAAAACTGAAAAGAAAACATGGAAAGTGGTACAATAATTTAGTAGAATAGAGCAAAAGGAAGAAAAGGAGAGAAATACCATGGAAAAAACACCGCATATCGAGGTTGATCAAGAGGGAATGATAGCAAAAACCGTACTGCTGCCGGGTGATCCGCTGAGAGCCAGATTTATTGCTGAAAAATATCTCAATGACGTTGTTCAGTTCAACAAGGTCAGAAATATGTTCGGCTATACCGGAACGTATAAAGGCAGGAAGATTTCAGTCATGGGCACGGGTATGGGTATGCCGTCCATCGGAATTTACACCTTTGAGCTGATCCATCATTACGGAGTAGAAAATCTCATAAGAGTTGGATCCTGTGGCAGTTACCAGGAAGACGTCAGGGTTAGGGACGTCGTTATTGGTATGGCAGCTTCCACAAATTCCAATTATGCCAGTCAATATAATCTGCCTGGCACTTTCGCTCCCACTGCGTCCTGGGCTTTACTAAAAAAGGCTGTTGCTGTTGCTGAGGAAAAAAACATTGAGGTCAAAGTGGGTAATATTTTATCCTCGGATATTTTCTACAATGCCGATGCAGATGCCTGGAAAAGATGGGCTGGTATGGGCGTTTTAGCTGTCGAAATGGAAGCGGCCGCCCTTTATATGAATGCTGCTAAGGCAGGCGCCAATGCCCTATGTATCCTGACTGTCTCAGATTCTCTGGTAAACCATGAGGAAACCACGTCTGAAGAAAGAGAGAAGTCCTTTACACAGATGATGGAAATTGCGCTTGAATTAGCATAAATGAAGAACTCGGAGCATTGTCTTTTGAAGAACTTTTGTTGTAAAAGCCCCTTCCTTTTATGGGTAAACCATAAGAAGAAGGGGTTAATTATTATTAATCATCTTTATCGGCACCTTTCTTCTTCCGTGCCTTTATAATGCCCAATTCCATCATCAGAGCATTAATTTCCACACCAAAAAGCATAATCATTGAGGTGAGCAAAAGCCATAGCATCAATGCGATAACAGCCCCCAATGTCCCATAAAATTTCGAGTAATTGGAGTAGGTATTCACATAGTGCTGGAAAAGCAAAGTAAAAACAGTCCATGTGAATGTCGTGAAGACTGCCCCTGGAATGGCGCAACGAAAACATATATTTTTGGCCGGCACAAACATATAAAAAACTAAAAACAATAGAAAAATGATGACTTCCGGTATGATGAACCGGAACATTTGAAGTAACTCTTTAAGAGCTAAAAAAGAAGGGTGTCTATCCAGCAGGTTGATAATCTGCTGCCCGAATACAATTCCCAAAAGCGCGATTACGATTGCTATTGCAAACAAGATGACTGAAAAAATTGAAATAATATAACGTATGATAATATTTCTTTTCTCGGGGATTCGCATAGCTCGGTTTGTTCCTTCCATGAATGCTCTGAACCCTCCGGAGGCAGCATATATGGCAACCAATATGGAAAAAGACATCAAACCGTCTCTTTGCTGATCTACCACATCGATGACGATATCCGATACAAGCTTATAGACTTCCTTTGGGAAATAGGTTTCCAGCGGAGCCAGTATGGTTGAGGAGTCAAGGTTGGCATAGCCTACAAGCGTCATGAGAAAGATAATAAACGGGAAAAAAGATAAAAGCAAACTGTAGGTCAAATGATAAGCGTATGCCGAGATGCTGTCATGGCGTATTCTTATAATCAGGAGCCATATAAAATGTATCACGGATATCCTATTTTTTGAACCGTCGGATTTTTGAGACAAATCTGAAAGGTTCTTATATGATCCCATTCTCATTTACTCCTCGGAGCAAGGAATCTTTCTGCTTTGAGTGTTTCTTAATATGCAGATTCAATGGGATATTTATTCATGGCCTTTCAGATTTGCCTACGCAAGAACTAAATTGATAGGGGTTTTTCAAGATTTTTTATGTTTTTAACGTAAAGGTGCCGGAAGAGTAATACGGTCACGCAAAACGACATAATCTCTGCAATCGGGAAAGCATACCATATAGCACCCAGTCCAATTTTACTTAAAAGATAGGCCATTGGCAAAATAACAACTAACTGTCTCAGAATGGAAACCACCAGGCTGTAAATTCCGTTTCCTACCGCTTGGAAGAGGGTAGAGAACAAGATTCCCATTGCCGCCGGAATAAAGCAAAGACTGATGATACGAAATGCCGGAATACCAATCTGATGCATTTGGGTATCGGCTTTGAAAATCATTAACAGCTTACCAGGAATCAACATAAAGAGTAGAGTTCCCAAGGTCATTATGATGATAGCAATAATCGTTCCAATTTTTAAAGCCTTTAGCAGCCTTTGTTTGTTGCGGGCACCATAATTATATCCCATAACAGGCATAACGCCCTGAACCAGCCCGAATACCGGCATAAATATAAAAGACTGTAGCTTGTAATAAACACCCAACACAGCAACTGCCGCTTCCGAGAAAGTAGTCAGAATACCATTGAGTCCGCTGACGAGGATGGACATGATGGATTGCATGATAATGGACGGTAGTCCTACAGCGTAGATATCTTTTACGATTTTACCCTTAAACTTAAATTTCTTTAGTGTAATATGAACCTCATGATTCTTTTTAAAAACAATAATTAGGGCAAACAGCATAGCAAAGATTTGCCCTATAACAGTTGCAATTGCTGCACCCTTTACCCCAAGCTCAGGGAAACCGAATAGACCGAATATCATAATAGGGTCAAGAATGATATTGGTGATTGTCCCTGTCAGTTGAAACATCATAGGATAAATCATATTGCCAGTCGCCTGCAATGTTTTTTCCAGAGCAATTTCTACAAAAATTCCTAAAGAGAAAATGGTTACGATGTAAACATAATCGCATCCCATGCTCACAACCGTCGGGTTTGTGGAAAAGCTTTGAAAGAATGGCTTCGTAAAAAGGATACCCAATAGGGCAAAGATGAACCAGCTTATAAAAGCCAAAACCAGGCCGTGGGTTGCCACGCTGCTCGCTTCGTCACGGCGCCCTTCTCCTAAACGGCGGGAAACCAGAGAATTTACGCCAATACCGGTTCCCACCGCCACACCTATCATGAGGTTTTGTATCGGGAATGCAAGGGATAAGGCAGTCAGTGCGTCAACACTGATTTGAGCAACAAAAGCGCTGTCTATTATATTATATAGTGATTGAACCAGCATTGAGAACATGGCGGGGACGGACATTGAAATGATGAGTCTCAAAACTGGAGTGGTTCCCATTTTGTTTTCCTGAGTCACTTCCATATGTATTTTTTATCCTCCTGTAGCTAAAACGTTATCAAATAATGCTTTCGGAGTATAACACAAAAAAACATATGAATCAATCTACATGCATCAATATTCAATTTCTTTCCTGCTTACCGAACAAGCGCTGCAAGAAACGTTTGAAGAAGGATTCCTTAGCAGCAGTATTCTGGCTCTGCACAGCAACACTGCTATTAGGGGGTTCAACAGCTGCTTTTGGCTTTGTGTTAACCGGCATGCGGTTTGAATTAGACGCAATTGACCCATTACCCTGCTTACCGGCATAATTATCGCGACGCCTGTCCTGATAAGGCCTGTTCTGATGGGGCCTATCTTGATGAGGCCTGTTCTGATGAAGCCTGTCCGGTTGATGCTTGTCCGGATTATACCTGTTCTGAGACCTGTCTTGCTGTCTGCCCTGCTGCGGGGATTTTTTGTCATGGGGGCGTGTATCAGAGCGTCGGTTACGATTTTGTCCCTGGTTTGATGCAGATGTAGTCCTGGAACTAGGATTCCTGCCAGAAGCTTCAATGGGCTTGATCTTCTGGGAATTGGCCTTGATCCATTCCTCGGCCTCAGCCTTTTGCGCCTGAAAGTCAGCCTCCGTGGGTAATTCCGCTTCGTTAATCATCACGCCGATATGCTCTTCTATCTCATAGAGACTCATAATGTCGTCACCTGTAGCCAGAGTGATGGCACGGCCTGAATGTCCGGCCCTACCGGTACGTCCGATCCTGTGCACATAGTTGTCTTTCTCATTGGGCACATCATAATTGATGACCAGCGACAAATCATCTACATGTATACCACGAGCGGCTACATCTGTTGCCACAAGCAAATGGAACTCACCTTGTTTGAATTGCTGTATGGTTTTAAGCCTTTTTCCCTGAGGAATATCCCCATGTAGTGCCTGTGAGGCATAGCCTTTTCGCAATAAATAGCTTTGCACCCTATCCACAGCGATTTTTGTATTACAGAAAATCATGCAGCTTTCGGGTCGTTCCATAAGAAGAATTCTATTTAACTGCAAGGTTTTTTCTTTATTCTCCACGCGGTAGTAGATTTGTTGAATGGTATCCACTGTCATGGTCTCCGATTCGATCTCAACAGTAACAGGCTGCTTCATATAATCCCTGCAAACTCTGTGAACTTCCGGGGGAATAGTGGCAGAAAAAAGGAGAGTCATTCTATCCTTGGGGAGGGTCTTGATAATTTTAACTACCTGATCCAGAAAGCCCATGTCCAGCATCCTGTCGGCTTCATCAAGAACTAAAAAACGGATGTTTCCGGTTTTAAGATTACCGCTTTGAATGTGGTCATAGACGCGGCCGGGTGTACCGCAAACAATGGATATCCCTTTACTGAGAGCCTGGACTTCAGCCTTTATATTATGCTGTCCATATACGGATGTTGTTTTATGTTCCAGATGCTTTGCCATTTGTTTGATATCATTGTCCACCTGGACAGCCAGCTCCCGTGTAGGAGTGAGAATAAGACCCTGGGGCCCCGGTGCTTTCGGATCAGTCATCTGAAGCATGGATACGCCAAAAACGGCGGTCTTGCCGCTTCCCGTTTTCGACATGACAATCAAGTCTTTCTTATTGAGAATGTGGGGAATTGCTTTGCTCTGCACTTCTGTAGGTGACTCGAAGCCCATTTCCTCCAGGGCTTTTAAAATCGGTGCTGTGATACCTAAATCATTAAAACTGCTTATCATTATTTTCTTCTTTCATTATAGCGAGATAATCACATTATACCATGAGGTATACCAGGAGGTGCAAGGGGGGCAAGGACCAGTAAAAGAAGATGTTATTTCCCGAAATCAGTGCTGTTCGTAAATAGGTCTAAAGGCCTATAATGGCCTTTCTATCAAAATTTATGAGCTTAACCTGGAATATCGGAGAGAAATAATAGTGTTTAGCTTAGCTTTGAATCATAATCAGTAAATAGGAGTTAAATTCAAGCAACTGATCGTTTGCACTGTTCTCTGATTCAATTGGTAAAAGGAGGAATAGAATCAACTCAAAATGAGAAAGATTGAGTTTTAAAGCCAGGGGGTCTATTGCTTTATGCATTATTGATAGTTCGGCAGCATACAAAAATACAGGCGGCTTTCTAATTTACATACAACAGATCATTTAACCGCGTTTTCCTAAAACAGTGAATAAACCAAAGCTACCTATAAGACGTGCGAGTCGAATTATTAAGGAGGTAAGAGCAATGAAAAAAAGGCTTTTGGCAATGATCCTGGTTCTGACATTCTTATTAACTACAATGTTGGGCTTTAATACGCTGGCTACATTTGGTGTTCCACAAACAAGCGTACATGTCCATATTCAATCCGGAAATTCAACAATAGCTGGTGTTGCCATTAAAATGAATGGAAATATCATTGTGTTAACTAAAAAAAATGATGTATTGTATGATGGGCCTGATGGCGGTAATTACGTGTTTGATAAAATAACCCATATCATTGTTACAAAAACCAATGGCAATGTTGTGACTTATTCTCCGGCAAGTACTTTCGGAGGACAAGAAGGTGGGGGCAGTATAAATTATAAGATTTATGCAACAAGTGAATATAAGCGTACCATCCCGGACTTTGATCTCACAAAGAGTGTTAACCCGGCCACTTCTTTTGAAGGAGATACTGTTACCTATCGTTTTAAAATTATAAATAATCAGAACAGAGACCTCCATGATGTTAAAGTTAACGATCCCAGGCTTGGTGGCGACATTAAAACCATTGATGAAATAGATGATAATAAAAGCTTTGAATTTACTAAAATATACACGACCACTTTGAGTGATTTCCAAAATGGCATTGTTGAAAATACGGCTACTGCATCAGTTACAGTTAAAATAAAAGGCGAAAAGAATGACGGATGGGTTACTGTTACTGATTCAGCTTCGGCAAGTTACAATGTATCTGGGTATACATTGACGACAAGCTTTACCGGACAGGGAACGGTTACCGTACTGCCTGCGCCCCAAGCTGCTGGACCTAATGCAGGAAAGTATTCTAAAGGGACGGTAGTGACCATAAGCGCCGTACCTACAGCAGGCTGGCAGTTTGACGGATGGGACAGTGGAACAGGCTTTACGGTACCCGATTCGAACAGTAAGGTCTTGATGGATCAGAATAAGGCTGTAAAAGCCATCTTTACCGAAATACCCAAGGCCAATTATAAACTTACGGTCAGCAAGTCCGGTAACGGGTCAGTCAGTCCGGATGTTGGAGAGCACAGCTACCTGGAAGGAACGGCAGTGACCATGAGCGCTATAGCTGCATCAGGCTGGCAGTTTGATGGATGGGACAATGGGGAAGGTTATACGGTGCCTGATTCGAACAATATGGTATTAATGAATTCCAATAAGGCCGTAAAAGCTATCTTTACCGAAATACCTAAAGTTAACTATACCCTTACAGTAAGCAAGTTAGGAAACGGATCGGTCAGTCCGGATGTTGGAGAGCACAGCTACCTGGAAGGAACGGCAGTGACCATGAGCGCTATAGCTGCATCAGGCTGGCAGTTTGATAGATGGGACAATGGAGAGATTTACACAGTTCCTGGGCCAGACAATACGGTTTTGATGAATCGGGACAGGGCCGTAAAAGCCATCTTTACCGAAATACCCAAAGCTAATTATACCCTTACGGTAAGTCAGGAGGGGGATGGAACAGTTACCCCGAGCAGCGGAATATACCTGGAAGGAACCGTAGTAACCCTGAGCGCCGTACCCGCAGCAGGCTGGCAGTTTGATGGCTGGGCTGATGGCGAAGCCTATACGATACCTGATTCGAACAATACAGTTTTAATGGATCGGGACAGGGCAGTAAAAGCCATCTTTACCGAAATAACCGAGCCAACTCAATATACATTAACAGTGAATGTAGTCGGAGATGGAACAGTTACCAGAACAACAGATGAATACTATTTTGCACCAATGAGTACTGAATATGATTATTATTGGCCCGAAACTCGAGTTAATCTTGCTGCTTCACCTGCGCAAGGCTGGAAGTTTGACGGCTGGTCAGGTGATGTAACGGGATCTTCTTCTAGTGCATCCGTGGTTATGACATCAAATAAATCAGTCACTGCAACATTCAGCTTGCAAGATGGGCCTACCCCTACACCACCGCCTCCATCCCCTACACCACCACCTTCGTCCCCGCCCGAGAGACCGTCTGAACAAGTAACGCTGAATGTTAATGTCACTGGTCAGGGCACTATACTTCCGGAACCGGGCGATCATGACTATAATAAGGGAACGACTGTACAGCTTAGCCCCAAGGCTGCAGAGGGTTGGAAATTCGCCGGTTGGCAAGGAGACCAGGTTAATCGTTATGACCAGATCTATATGAATGGCAACAAGAAGGTAACAGCTGTCTTTGAAGAAATTAACAAACCCATAGAAACGCCTACGGCGACACCCACACCAACGCCCACACCAACACCCATACCAACCCCAACTCCTACACCAATATCCACCTCGACACCTGCACCGGATCCGGTCATTCTACCTGAAGAACAAGTGCCCACAGGCCATGTGCTGCCAAAGACAGGCGGGGTGCCGGCGAATATATTCCTAGGTCTTGGTGGACTCATCACAGTACTTGGAGTAATGATCAAGAAAAAATCCAAATAAAAAAGGCAGCTTAATTATAAAGCAAGTAAACGGGAGCATATTGCTCCTGTTTATTTGCTCTACGGGTCGAGGCTAGAGGTGCGCGCTTGCGCACCTCTATTATGTATTGTAGAATTACCAGCAGGGAGGACTTCTTGATAAGAAAAAGTTGTGGTCAATAGTCATATATAACTGTTGAATTTTGGATAATGATATGATATTCTATCACTATATATCATTTATATTGAAAATCTATTTAACAGTAGACTTTTCGACGATAAAGGCAAACCGTGCGAAAGTGCGGGACGCAAAGCTAAAGGGCCTAATTACAGAAAAAACTGTAAATGGCAGCCAGATACCGAAGGGAGAGTTTTTTCATGCGCAAATTGTTGGCTGGGGTGATACTAAGCATCGCATTACTGTTTAATATGACAGCAGCGTTTGCCGTAAATCCCAGCGTTGAGACTTATTTTGAAGATGCGCAGCTTGAGTCTGGTATTATCAAGGCAGCTTATCATTCAGAAACGGGCAAAAAGCTTAAGATAATGGTGGAAAAAGACGGCAAGACGATATACTACAACCTGAGGAATGACGGAATGGCCGAAAGTTTTCCTCTTCAATTTGGAAATGGCGATTACAAAGTCAACATTATGGAGAACGTCGAAGGAAACAAGTACAAATATCTATTGACCGAGAACATTAAATTGGACATGGAAGATCAAAAAAGTGTCTATCTTGCATCCATACAAAACATCAACTGGAATCAAGAAATGGCAGCTATTAAAAAAGCAGAAGAACTTACAAAAGGTTTAGTGGGTGACCAAGAAAAAGTAAAAGCAATTTATGATTACATAGTGAATAATGTCAAATACGATTATGACAAACTCAGCAAACTACCCACTGACTACCTCCCTGATATTGATACCACGATAGAGACAAATAAGGGTATTTGCTATGATTACGCTTCAACCTTTGCCGCTATGTTGAGAAGTGTCGGAATACCTGCCAAGCTTGTAAAGGGTTATGCAAAAGGTGTAAATGGTTACCATGCATGGAATGAAGTATACAACAGTAAAACAGGCTTATGGGAAATATTCGATACGACAATCGATGCACAGATGAAGGCTGCGAAAGTAAAATATGGCATGATCAAGGAAAGTAATGTCTATTCAGAAGTAAACGAATATTAGTAGAATATTGTGAATAATGCAAAATAAACTATAGCAGTTGACTGATAAAAAAGTCAGCTGCTTTTTTTTACCTTTCTTTTAGCGATTCTTTTTTATTGAGGATAGTCATTGTGCAGACCGATGTGCCTAAGCTCATCTGTGAGCTGGAAACTGGTAGATACTCCCACTGATTCACTTTTGGACAATTGAGTCCAAAGATTATATAATTAACAATGGGTGAAGGGGAACAGGTTCCTTCCTCAAAAGGAGCATTTTTTATGCAGTGTAACTGTCCGAGAAAGCAATGCATCAGACATGGAAAATGTGAGGAATGCATACAGCGTCATACAATTGATAAAAGAGGACCCTATTGTCTTCGGAAAAAAAATAAGAAGACAAAAGCGTCCTCAGATGAATCAAAGCAATAAGCCGGGGAAGTGTATAGATTGAACTTAAAAAAATATACCCCTGTTTTTTTAGCAATAATGGCGGCTATTCTTTTTGGTATGAGTTCGCCCGTTTCAAAAATACTGCTTACAGCAATACCGCCAACCTTGATGGCGGCATTGCTCTATCTTGGAGCGGGAACCGGAATGGCCTCCATAAGCTTATTCAGGCGATTAAAAGGCAGAAACAGTGCCGAGGCAGGGATTACAAGGAAGGAGCTTCCCTATGTTTTGGCAATGATCGTTTTGGACATTGCTGCTCCCATTTTCTTGATGGTAGGGCTAACAATGACATCTTCTGCGAATGCTTCGCTTTTAGGTAACTTTGAAATTGTGGCCACCTCACTGATAGCTTTATTTATTTTTAAAGAATCAATGGGAACACGGCTGTGGGGCGCACTTGGGCTGATTACTCTTGCCAGCTTTATTTTATCCATAGAGAATATAAGCAGCTTTTCCCTCTCACTAGGTTCTGTATTTGTGCTGCTCTCCTGCATATGCTGGGGCTTTGAAAACAATTGCACCAGGATGTTATCAATAAAAGACCCTATTGAGGTTGTGGTTATTAAGGGCTTTGGCTCCGGATTTGGTTCACTATTGCTTGCGTTGATTTTGAAGGAGCGGGCAGAACGTTTTAGCTATATTCTGATTGCACTTATATTGGGATTTTTCGCCTACGGACTTAGTATTTACTTCTATGTTATGGCCCAGAGGGATCTGGGTGCAGCAAGGACAAGCGCTTATTATGCAATAGCACCGTTTATCGGCTTTGGATTATCGTTTGCGATTTTTAGAGAAAAGCCTGCCCTTTCTTATATCATAGCCCTAATTATTATGATAGCAGGCGCATATTTAGCCTCCAAGGAAAAACACAGGCATTTACATAAGCATGTAGCTTTGACCCATGAGCATCGGCACAGCCATGAGGACGAGCATCACCATCATGTGCATGATAATCCTGTAACAGGTGATCACAGCCATATGCACACCCATGAGGAGCTCATGCATGTACATAGCCACGCACCGGATATCCATCATATTCATAAGCATTGACACTATACCAGAAAGAAAGGATTTTAAACTATGATCATCAGTGCCAGCAGACGTACGGATATCCCGGCACTTTATTCCGACTGGCTTTTGAACCGCCTGCGTGAGGGATCTGTGCTGGTTCCACATCCAAGAAATGTTGGCCGTTACAGCCATGTTCTCCTTAATCCGGAGGTCGTGGACTGCATCGTGTTTTGGACCAAAAATCACGGACCTATGCTGAATAAGCTGGATATCATAGAAAAAATGGGCTATCCGTTCTACTTTCAATATACGCTCACACCCTACGATGGACAGATTGAAAGAAATCTTCCGCCCAAGCCCGAGCTGGTCGATATTTTCAAAAGACTGAGCCAAAGGCTTGGCTCCAACCGTGTAGTGTGGCGCTATGATCCTGTCATAACAAGCAGTTCGCTGGATGTCCAATACCATCTGGATTCCTTTGAAAAAATGGCCTCCATGCTGGAGGGCAGCACCCATCGCTGCATTTTCAGCTTTGTCGACCTTTACCCGAGAGTACGTCCATCTCTTATGCCAATTACGGATCAGGAATTAAGCGAGTCCGACATGCATCTTATAGCCGAAGGCTTCTCAAGAATCGCGAGAAAGCATCAAATGAGCTTATCCACCTGCTCTGAGCCTATAGATTTGAGCCTTTATGGCATAACCCATGCCTCCTGCATAGATAAGAAGCTAATAGAGGAAATAATCGGCTGCCCCATAAAGGTAAAAAAAGACGCCGGTCAGCGTCCTGGGTGCGGTTGTGTTGAGAGTATTGATATAGGGTCATACGGCTGTTGCTCCCATAGCTGTATTTACTGCTACGGCGGTTTCGGTCTAAAAACAGCACAGAAAAACATTGCGCAGCATGACCCGGCATCACCGCTTTTAATCGGCCAGCCGGACGAGGCAGCCATTATAATAACCTCACCCGTTACCGAAATCAGAGATTTCGAACGGGTACCCGAGAGCATTGATACTTCGTATTAACGGAGCGTAAGGTGAAATCCTTAAAGGATATGCAGACTACATTGTTTGATTAAGAAATAAACGATTTATCCTCCTAACGTAATATCCTGCTGCTTATACCATTCCAGTGCTTCATACAGGTGTTCCGGTTTGTAGTCCGGCCACATAGCCTCCAGCACATAAAAATCGGCATAGATGGACTGGATGGGGAGAAATCCGCTCAATCGGCGGCGTCCACCCCAACGGATGATGAGATCGATTCTTGAGATACCTGAAGAGGCGATCCTGTTGATAATGCCGGCCTGCTGCCGGTTATAGTTGTAACCTATATTGCTGATCGTGTTAAGATCCCAATTCCAGCCGTAATTAACCAGAAAATTAACATTCATTAAGCCTTTACCGAATGATGTTCTTTTCGTATAGGGCAGTAATTCTTTTGGAAATAAGGGGGAATCTGTATTACCAACGATTAAGAGATTGGCATCGTAATCGCAAAGCTGCAATACGGAATCAACGCATGCCTTCTGAAAAGCTTTTGTTTGAACAGAAGGACGCTTTGTATTATCTTGAGTAAAGCCATAGAAAGTCATTTCTTTTACACCCAGCTTCAGGCATTCCTGATACAGCTCAAAACCGGGCTTGATGCCGTAATCATAGCCATCTTCCTTGTTTAGACCGTGACTTTGTGCCCATCTTCTGTTACCATCCGGAATAATGCCGATATGATCGGGCAAACGTTGAGGATTAACCATTAATATAAAATTCCTTTTTATTTACTCGTATAAGTTATATTATCGGCTATTCCCCAACGCTTATTCCGTGCGAATCATTATAATATCCTGGTTTTACATCATCCCATCGATTACTGCCCAGGTTTTTGGTCCTACGATGCCATCAGCACTAAGATCATTGGCATTTTGAAACAATCTCACAGCAGCTTCTGTTTTAAAACCGAATATTCCATCTATGGGGCCTGGGTTATAACCCAGCATGCTCAATGCCTGCTGCAGCTCTGTGACGGATTCTCCGGTGCTTCCCCTTCGCAAGACCGGTCGGTTGGCAGGAGGCGGGCCTTCATTTGCGCCATCCAGAGCAGCCCAGGTCATCGGTCCCACAAGGCCGTCAACTGCCAAGCTTTTAGCGGCTTGAAATGTTTTTACCGCTGCTTCAGTCAATGCCCCAAAAATGCCGTCTATTGGTCCGGGATTGAAGCCCAGCTTGGTTAATAACTGCTGCAGCTCCTTAACATAGGCACCGGAACTTCCTTTTTTCAATAAAGGCCTTTCGGGCTCAGGAGCTTCATCCAGCATTTTTGAAATAGTTGTAAGGGTGTATCCCATGGATTTAAGAGTTGTTATTATCTCGGGAAGGGCTTCATTAGTGTGGGTTCCGCCTCCTGTATGCATCAATACGATGGCACCGGGCTGGGCCAGGTTAAGAACCTTATTAATCATCACTTCGGCGGAGGTACCATTCCAATCAACGGTGTCAATGGTCCACATCAAAGTTTTTGTATAACCAAGACTATCCGCCACCTCTAAAACCGTTTGATTATAAGAACCATAAGGAGGCCGGAAAAGGGGCCTTGGAGAAACTCCGGTAACAGAGATGATGGAATTTTCTGCTTTTTCCAATTCTGCTTCCATAGCAGCGACTGAAATTTGGGTAAACTGAGGATGACTATAGGAATGATTGCCGATTTCATGGCCTTTTTCAATTATTTTTCTGATCAGGGTCGGGTGAGCTTCTGATGCTTTCCCTGTAAGAAAGAATGTGCATGTGATGTTGTGTGATGCGAGTATATCTAATTGCTCGGATAGATTGGCTGCATCCGATCCGTCGTCAAAGGTCAGCGCCATGACCTTCCGAGTTGTGGATACCCTGGAAATTACAATAGACTGTCCCATTTTGTATGCTCCTTTTACTCAAAATCGATCAGTTGAAAAATTTAAATTTATGTCAAAAACATGATATTCTACTGATAGTTTATGAAATTTTTCACGGAGAAGTGTCCATTGTCTGTCCAAAATAATTCTTTTATTACGGATATATGGGTGAGAGACAAAAAGGAGTGAAAAGATGAACGATGAGGATATACTTACTTTGCTGAAAGCTCGGAAACAGGAAGGACTGTCCCATATGCTTGACAGATTCGGCGGGCTTATGGCTTATATTGTCAAAAATACAGGGAACTTCAGTGAGGAGGATGTTTCCGAATGTATTAGCGATGTTCTCTACACCGTCTGGAAGAGAATAGACAAATATAATAAATCAAAAGCATCCTTTAAAACATGGGTTATGATGGTGACCCGCGGCTGTGCTATAGATTGTCTCAGAAAAAATATGAAACACAGTCAGGTGGTCTCGTTTGAGGACATTGATGAAATTTCCGTTCCTGCCGGTGATTATGGGATAACATCGGATAACTCTGTTATTTCTTTTTTACAGGAGCTTTCACCACCTGACAATGAGATTTTTTATCGACGTTTTGTATTAGGTGAGAGCGTGGCGCAAATAGCCAAAACTCTGGAAATCACCCAGGAGAATGTTTACAAACGATTATCCAGAGGAAAGGAAAAGCTTAAAAATATAATGAGCAAGGAGGGTTATCCATATGCCTGAAAACAAATATCTTGATGCCTTCACAAATGGGATAGCGGAATCGAACTTCGCCATGGATACGGCTTTGAAACAAAAAATACTCCTTAGGACGCATAAGAAGATCAAAGACGGGTGGTTCTATTTTAAACGCATTGCTGCTGCCTGCTTGATACTTGCCGCATTATCAGCCTTTATTCCCAATACGCCGGTTAATGCTCTATGCCAAAAGATTTTTTCCTTTATACCAGGCATTGGGATTGTACAAAACCTTGAGAATGACGTGCGGATTAGCCGTGTTTTGGAAAATCCGGTAAAAGTAATGGACGGTGAGCAGTTTGTCGAGTTTAAAACAGCGTATATTACGGATAAGACATTGAACATATCAATGAAAACAAATGTCGGTGCTATTGACGCCGGAGAATTTGCTGATCCTGCGGAATTCAAAAAGTTTTTTGCAGGAGAAACAGCTCCAAAGCTCTATTTGCATGGCACAAACGGTAAAGTGAAGGCGGGCCATACCTCCTGGGCAGGGCCATCATTTGAAACAAGGGTCTACTCAGTAGATGCAAGCTTTTATTTAGAGGATAATGATATCGATGGTCAGGTATTCAGATTTGAGCTGGAAGGCTTCAGTAAAACGGTTGAACTAACCATGGTTTCCGTCAGTAGTGGTACATCGCCTGAATCCTTGGGCAATATAGCCATTATAGATAATGTGATGGTCTTTGCCAACGTAAGCCGGGAGGGTGATGTTCTAGAGGTACTCTTAAGTTCCGTGGCACCGAAGGAATATAAAAACATCAGGTTCCATCTGTTTGATGAAGAGAAGCGGTTGTTTGACGGCGTACACATGGTAGATAAAGAAGGCAACATTTATATGCCGGATGAAGAGATGAGAATGCTGAATAACAGCGATGTTAATAATTTGTATTTTATAATCCCTGAAGAAAAAGAAGAACTCAAGCTGGTTATACCCCAAATCCTATATAACAGAGTATATGATGACGATGATATTAAAATCGCCATGCCGAAACCGGGTAAGGAGAAACAAATTAATAAGGAATGGAATCTGGGAGGAGGTACCCTTACTCTAGAAAAAGCATCAGTTATTCCTTCCAATGATCCCATGCTCCCGGAAGAATTTAAAAAGTTCGATTGTATAAAGATAGACGCCAATTATGAGCCTGGTCAAAATGCCAGGGAGAGGGTTCTAAGGGTATTGCCGAATATTGAAGTGCCAGATGGTTGGATAGACTACACCATGACATCCCAAAGTACCTATGCAGAGCTATGGAATGATGAGCAAGGAGGTTACTCCATAACAGCATTTGATGGTATGGAGACAGCAAAAAAGATCCGCCTTAAGTTTGATGTGGAATTCGCCATGAAAGGGCCCTGGGCTATAGACATAGAGTAATTCGAAGCTAGAGGTGGGTTTCCTTAAGGGACCCACCTGAATTAAAGCCTCTTGAGTATGCAGCCCTTTTCTTTGTCACAAATATATAAAATATTTTATGCAAATCTGTGCGAAATTGTAGAATAAACCAATAGCAAAATGAGTGCAGAAAGTGGTAAACTGATATTGTTAAATAATTAACGTTAATTAATTAACATGTTGGCATAAAAAAGGACAAAGGATAAACTTTTAAGGTTAAATTTTTTTAGTGCTGAATGTTAAAAATTTAACAACAAGAGCAAAGGAGACTGATGGATGATGTTGAATAAAGGAGGCAAAGTTATGGACAGCAACAAAAAATATCAAATCATCGATAGTGTTGAAAAGCTAGAAATTGCTCTGGCAAAATTAAAGGAAGCCCAAAAGATCTTTTCTACTTACACTCAGGAGCAGGTGGATAAAATCTTTTTAGCTGCTGCTACTGCTGCTAATAAAGAAAGAATTCCCCTTGCAAAAATGGCCGTTAATGAGACCGGTATGGGTATAGTCGAAGACAAGGTCATAAAGAACCATTATGCTGCCGAGTATATTTATAATGCCTATAAAAATACCAAGACTTGTGGTGTATTGGAGGAAGATAAGGCATTTGGCATTAAGAAGATTGCAGAACCTGTAGGAGTTATCGCGGCAGTTATTCCGACGACAAATCCGACCTCCACTGCAATATTCAAAACACTTATTGCTCTTAAAACAAGAAACGGCATCATCATAAGCCCCCATCCAAGGGCAAAGAACAGTACTATTGCCGCAGCAAAAATTGTGTTGGAAGCAGCGGTAGCCGCCGGTGCTCCTGAAGGAATCATCGATTGGATTGATGTTCCCTCCCTTGAAATGACCAATCTTGTTATGAAGGAAGCCGATATCATTCTGGCAACAGGCGGCCCCGGAATGGTCAAAGCGGCATATTCATCGGGTAAGCCTGCTATTGGTGTTGGCCCTGGTAATACACCGGCTATCATTGACAGCTCTGCCGATATCTTACTTGCCGTGAGCTCCATTATCCACTCCAAAACATTTGATAATGGCATGATTTGTGCTTCTGAACAGGCTGTTATTGTTCTTGACGACATTTACAATAAAGTAAAAAAGGAATTTGTTGACCGTGGCTGCTATTTCCTTGATGCAAAGGAGACTGAAAAGGTTCGCAAGACTATTATTATCAACGGAGCCCTCAATGCGAAAATAGTAGGTCAGTCCGCCTTTAAAATCGCCGCTCTGGCCGACGTAAAAGTGCCCGAGGCTACTAAGATTTTGATTGGTGAAGTACAAAGTGTAGAGCTTTCAGAGGAATTTGCCCATGAAAAGCTTTCCCCAGTTCTGGCCATGTACAGGGCAAAGAATTTTTCTGAAGCCCTCGATAAGGCGGAGCGCTTAGTAGCAGATGGCGGCTACGGCCACACCTCATCCGTCTATCTTAATGATACCACCGAAAAGGCAAAGCTGGATGAATTCTCCGCGCGTATGAAAACCTGCCGTATTTTAGTCAATACTCCGTCCTCCCATGGCGGTATCGGAGACTTGTATAATTTCAAGCTTGCACCTTCGCTCACCTTGGGATGTGGTTCCTGGGGCGGCAACTCGGTATCTGATAATGTTGGCGTTAAGC
This sequence comes from Bacillota bacterium, assembly GCA_023443745.1. Classification (GTDB taxonomy): domain Bacteria; phylum Bacillota; class Clostridia; order DSM-8532; family DSM-8532; genus DTU059. The sequence continues at coordinate 2,110 of JAEZTB010000002.1, read as the reverse complement.
ACCTTATCAATATCAAAACAGTTGCAGAAAGGAAAGAAAATATGCTTTGGTTCAGAGCGCCGGATAAGGTATACTTAAAGAGAGGCTGTTTGCCTATTGCCCTTGACGAGCTTAAGAATGTATTGGGCAAGAAAAAAGCGTTTATTGTAACCGATTCATTCCTTTATAACAACGGCTACACCAAAGCCATTACAGATAAATTAGAGGAGATGGGGATTGTTCATACAACCTTCTTCGATGTAGCCCCCGATCCATCACTTCAAAGTGCAGAGAAAGGCGCCGCAGCCATGAAAGCCTTCCAGCCTGACTGTATTATCGCTCTTGGCGGTGGTTCAGCCATGGACGCCGCAAAAATTATGTGGGTGATGTACGAGCATCCTGAGGCTGATTTTATGGACATGGCCATGCGATTTGTCGATATTCGCAAACGTGTTTATACCTTCCCCAAAATGGGTGAAAAGGCTTACTTTATTGCAGTGCCCACATCGGCAGGTACCGGTTCCGAGGTAACACCGTTTGCCGTTATAACCGATGAGAAGACCGGAATAAAATATCCTCTTGCCGATTATGAACTGATGCCCGATATGGCTATCATCGATGCCGACCTTATGATGAACATGCCAAAAGGACTTACTTCCGCATCAGGTATTGACGCTATGACACACGCTCTGGAAGCTTATGCTGCCATGCTTGCCACAGACTATACCGACGGACTGGCATTAAAAGCTCTGAAGATTATCTTTGAATACCTGCCGAGAGCCTATGATAACGGTGCAAATGATCCGGAGGCCAGAGAAAAGATGGCCAATGCTTCTACTATAGCAGGTATGGCGTTTGCCAATGCATTCCTCGGTATATGCCACTCCATGGCGCACAAGCTTGGTGCTTTCCACCATCTGCCTCATGGTATTGCCAATGCCCTGATGATTAACGAGGTTATCCGATTCAATGCTTCGGAGGCCCCAACCAAAATGGGAACCTTCTCCCAGTATGATCACCCGCATACCCTGGCCAGATACGGTGAGGTTGCGGACTACCTTGGCATTAAAGGCAAAAACAATACCGAGAAGCTGGAAAATCTTATTAAGGCCATTGACGAACTAAAAAACAAAGTGGGTATTAAAAAGACCATCCGTGACTATGGTATAGATGAAAAGAATTTCCTTGACAGACTGGACGACATGGTTGATCAAGCCTTTGACGATCAGTGCACAGGCGCAAATCCCCGATACCCGCTTATGAGTGAAATCAAAGATATGTATCTTAAAGCTTATTATGGTGAATAAGGAGGCATGTTATGAAACTGGATGAAATCATTGCGGTAAGACCGACAAAAACGGTGTATAAGGACGGAAACAGAGCCGTCAAGGTCTTTAATCAGGATTACTCAAAGTCCGACATACTCAACGAAGCTCTCAATCAAGCGAGAGTTGAGGAGGCAGGGCTTCCGGTGGCCAAGGTGCTTGAGGTTACTAAAATTGATGGAAAGTGGGCTATTGTCACAGAATTTATCAAGGGCAAAACCTTGGCGCAGCTTATGGAGGAAAATCCGCAGAATATGGATGAGTATATGAACCGCTTTGTGGATATACAGCTTTCGATTCATAATAAAAAAGCGCCATTACTCAATAAGCTGAGGGATAAAATGAACCGTAAAATCTCGGAATCCGGTCTGGACGCTACCACCAGGTATGAATTGCACACCCGGCTGGAGAGTATGCCGAAGCACACAAAGATTTGCCATGGAGATTTTAATCCCAGCAATATTATTTGCGGTGAGGATGGCGTGGATTACATTATTGACTGGTCCCACGCTACCCAGGGCAACGCCAGTGCGGATACGGCAAGGACCTATTTACTCTTCTGTCTGGCAGGAAAGGTTGAACTGGCGGATATGTATATGGATCTTTTCTGCAAGAAAAGCGATACCGCCAAACAATATGTACAGCGATGGCTGCCCATTGTGGCATCTTCCCAGATGGTCAAGGGCAAGCCGGAGGAAAAAGAGTTTTTGATGAAGTGGACCGGTGTTGTTGAATACGAATAGTACCAGATTATGAACATCAGCCTGTAATGGCTGTTCATATAAATATGTCAGGGGGACGGGGGT
>JAEZTB010000037.1 GCA_023443745.1 Bacillota bacterium | reverse complement strand
GTATGAGCCAAGAGTAAATATTCACGACATTGTATTTGAGCAGAATGAGGGAATATTGACCCCTCACATATATTTTAAAGGAAAGGAGGAACTTTGATGGAAAATATGAAAAACAGATTTTCTGATTATCCGGAGGTCAGCTTTATTGAAGATACAAGCTTTTCGGACCTTCAGACCAGGCTCATAGATGATTATGAGAGAAAGTATAAGGAGCTGACTGGTAAAAAGATCTCGCTGGCGTTGGCAGATCCATACCGCCTGATTTTATATTCCTGTGCGGTTGCTATTTACCAGGGATACCAATATGAAGACAGAGCGGGAAAAATGGGATTACTAAAGTACAGTACCGGCGAATTTCTGGACAATCTGGCTGCCTTTAAGAAAGTAAAAAGGAATGAGGCAACTCCCGCACGCACAATGATACGATTTACTTTATCGGCTGCAGTTGAAAGAAAGATTGTGATTCCAAAAGGGACCAGGATAAAAGGTTCGGAACTGTATTTTGAGACTACGGAAAAAGGGGAAATAATACCAGGACAGCTATATGCAGATATTCCTTCAAAGTGTCAGACCACCGGAGCAAAGGGAAATGGTTATTTACCCGGTGAAATCAGGACACTCACTGACTTGCTCCCTTATACTCTTAAGGTATCCAATCTGACTCAGACCAGCGGAGGAGCGGATCGGGAAAGCGATGAGGAGTTGGTAGAACGGATTTATTTGGCACCGGTCAGTTATTCTACGGCAGGACCGGAGCGTGCTTATGAGTATTGGGTAAAGACATTCAGCCCTTCGGTAGGGGAATGCCGGATTATCTCAGAAAATCCTGGTGAAGTGGATATTTACGTGACTATGGCGGATGGAACGATTCCTGATGACGGATTCCTTCAAGAGCTGGGAGAGTATCTGGAAAAAAGCAATGTCCGGCCTTTAACAGACCATGTTGTTGTGAAAAAACCCAGGCCAATAGAATATAACATCGATCTTGTTTATTATATCCGCAATGAAGACAGTGATAAGGAGGAAACCATAAAGGCGGCTGTCCAGACGGCCTGCGATAATTACATAGCATGGCAGAAGAAGGTAGGAAGGGATATTAATCCTTCAGAGCTGATTTACCTTGTAATGGGGACGGGAGTGAAGATGGTAGAAATACAAAAACCGGTATATACAGAAATACCAGATTCTTCGATGGCGGTTCCAGGCAATATAGCTCTGATATACGGAGGAAGGAAGGATGATTGATTTTTATAATGGTGAAATGAAAGATATCATGCCAATTAATCTGATTTCTCCGGAAACAAAAGCAATCAGTTTTGCAGTAGGTCAGGCGATGAAAAAGCTGCAGGAGTTTTCCAGAGCGTGCCATGTATATGGAGAATTAAGTAAGGTGCCGGAGCCGGTGCTTGATCTTCTCGCATTGGAGCTGAATACTCAATATTATGATCAGACGATGCCAAGAAAGCTGAAGGAGCAACTGATCACACAGACAACCGCATGGTATATGCATGCAGGTACACCTGGAGTTCTGGAAGAATTTTTAGATACAGCACTGGATGGTGGAGAAATTCGAGAATGGTTTCAATATGGAGGAAAGCCATACTATTTTAAAGCTCAGGTTCAGGTGGGGGAACATGAAATCCCGTTAGGTTATGGATTAGAAGTTAAAAGGCAAATAGAACTTTATAAAAATGCCCGGTCCTGGCTGGAGCATGTGGCATTCGTAATAAAATCAAAAGCTTATTGTGCGATTGATCTTGAGAATGCGGTTCGTTTTATAGGGAAGTTTTATCCACGTCTCAATACTCCTTATTTAAAGCTTGATGGTTTCTGGAAGCTTGATGGTAAAAGATTAAGTGGATATGAAAGTGATGAAAAAATAGATTTTTATCCGGTAAAGCAAAATTGGGAAATAAGAATACAGGAAGATATTCTTTTAAAGGAGTAGTGGCACACGATTTATTCCGTATTGTTGAACATGAATACGGAAAATAGAATGAGGTTTTCAGGCCGTGTGGTTTCGATGGATGGAATAAAACATGCAATGAATTTAAAAGCTAAGGTTAGAGAGTATGTAAGTCCAAGTGTGAGAGTCATAACTGTAAATCGATTATCCTCGAAGTGGAAATTGAATGGTAACAGAACTTTAAACGGTGGACTGTCAGTATTGTAGATCAATATATGGAAAAATAATGAATAATGAAAGGAAGAAAGAATATGGCAGAAAGTTCAAACGGTGTTATGACTGTAATAGCCAGAAAAAAATTATGCGAGGCACATGCCGGAGACCGGCGGTTGCCGAAAATCGCAAAGATAGCCTGGGGTGACGGAGGGGTGAATGAAGCGGGTGCTCCTAAAAATACCACGGGAAGTGAAATTGGGCTTTATAATGAACTGATGAAAAAGGACGTGGAAGCTTATGTATATGTAAGTGAGGACCATACCAGTTGCAGGTATACTGCTACTTTGGAAGCAGGAGATCTGACTGGTAAAGAAATATCAGAAATGGGACTCTTTGATGAAGATGGAGATTTGGTGGCTTACCGGACATTTTTACGGAAGGGAAAAGATGCTGACATTCCTCAGATTTATGATATGGATGAAGTATTTTAACGAAAGGAGGTATATGGAATGGAATTTTGTAAAATAAAAAATCCACCGGAATATACACTGGAGGTGGAGCATTGGACCAGAGATACGGATGCAGACGGTGATCAGATGGCAGTTGTAATTGAACAGTTGTTGAATAATACATTTTACAATAAGGTGAAGGAGGAAAGGCGTCAGCAGCCAGTTTTGGTTAATCTCCCTGCTTCAGGGTGGAGTAGGGAAGCTCCATATAATCAAAAGGTCGTTGTACCTGGAGTTAAGGCATCTGATAATCCAACTGTTCATCCCTGTACTCCAAAAGGCTTAACTCCTGCTGAAGTTAAGTTAAAAAGGAAAATGATAAGTATGATTACAGACGGTGAATCGGAAGATGACTATGTCATATTTTATTGCGGAGAGAAAAGGCCGACAGAAGATTTTAGTGTGTATTTGAGAGGGGTGAGTAATAATGGGTAAGATGATCATTTCCGGTGGCGGTGGATCAGGAGCAGGTTCTGATGAGTGTACAGCTTCAAAGGCAGAGGTTTTAAAGGGGTATAAAGCAATTACATCGGATTCTGCTGATGAAGTGGTGGAGGGGACATTAGAACTTACCGGTGACGTATCAGATAGTCAGGTACTGGAAGGAAAAACATATTATAATTCAAATCCAAAGATTAAGAGAACAGGTTCTATGGTAAACCATGGTGCGGTGTCCCTGAGTTTGAATGCTGGTGCTTCCTATACGGTGCCTGCTGGTTTCCACAATGGGGGAGGTAAAGTTACGGCTAACAGTTTGGCAAGTCAGACATCTGCCACAGCTACAGCAGCACAGATTATAAATGGGCAGACAGCTTGGGTGAATGGAAGTAAGCTTACAGGGACTCTTTCGGTGAACAGTATCCTGTCTTTTAGTGCAGCCGCATACAGTACAACGCAGATTTTATTACAATGGCAAAATCCGTATGCGGCTGCCGGAAAACCTTTTAGCGGAGTATTTATCAATTATTCTACTAGTGGATATCCAGGAACTGGTGGAACCAGAATTTATACAGGGTATGGAAATAACGCAACGCC
>JAEZTB010000028.1 GCA_023443745.1 Bacillota bacterium | reverse complement strand
ATTTTCGTTTATCTCACTATACCAGGAGGAGTAGGCAACATCGGAACTGCTTATGATTTCCTCTATTTCATTTTTCGGTAGATTTTGCAGGGCAATGTGCCAATCTCCATGATTTCTGCGCATTGCTGTCAATTCTGATTGGGTCCACATCTCCGCCATCGAAATGATGGAAGTTACCAAAAATACTGCCAGAACAATACATATCCATGTCATGCGGCTCTGGCGTTTGTGTACCTTTGCGGAAATAGGCACCAAACTTAGATAGCTTTTCATTCCCGGCACCTCCCAAAATCAGTCACCACGCCATCCGACACCCGCAGGATGCGGTCAGCAGTCTGAGCGATGCTCTGGCTGTGCGTAATCATCACGATGGTCTGCTCATACAGCCGGGAGGCTTCTTTCAGCAGGGCAATCACTTCGCTGGTATTCTGGGTGTCCAGGTTGCCGGTGGGTTCGTCAGCCAGGATCAGAGCCGGGCGGGTAATCAGCGCACGGCCAATCGCCACACGCTGCTGCTGGCCGCCGGAAAGCTGGCTGGGTAGATGGTTGCGCCGTTCTTTCAAGCCCAGCACCGTCAGAAATTCTTCCAGATACTTTTTGTTAGGCTTTTGGTAGTCCAGCAGCACCGGGAAGATCATGTTTTGCTCCACCGTCAGCTCCGGGATCAGGTTGAAGCTCTGGAAGATGAAGCCGATGTTCCGCCGCCGGAATACCGTCAGGTTGCGTTCCTTCATTGAGAAAATATCCTTGCCGTCGATGAACACTTTCCCAGAAGTGGGGGTATCCAGCGCGCCGATCATGTTCAGCAACGTACTTTTACCGGAGCCGGACTCACCGACAATCGCAACGAACTCGCCCTTGGGGACGGAGAAAGTCGCCTGTTTCAAAGCGTGGACCGTAGCTTCGCCGGTCCCGTATGTTTTAGAGATATTCTTGACCTCTAGCAAATTCATATCAGATTACACCTCTTTCTGTCTTGGTATAGAAAGAGTAGCACGTCAACCCTACTGCATTATGACAGCGACCCTACAATTTTGTAGGAATTGCAATTAAAAAACAGCGGCCTTGATGGAACCATCAAGGCCGCCCAGATTGTCGAAGAACCCATCCAACGCGGTTAAACGAAGGATGGGTTCTCTTGATAATATGCAGGATAGGAAAATAAGCAAAGTAAAATCAATAAAAACCCGGAGGGATGGCCATCCCTCCATTTCCACATTGCCAGCTTTTTGAGATTCATGGCAGCAAACTTAAGCTTAACCCAATTCGTCACTTGAGTTAAGCCCCGGTAGAGCGTGTACCGCATCCCATATTTCACTTTTGCATCGGCGAAGACACGCTCAATGGTTTCTTTTCGTTTTTTGTAAAGCTCTTTGTATTTCGGTGTGTGCCTGATATCTTCCGCAAGCTCCACATAATCCTGCCACACATGCCGCGTTACGGTTTTCGTACAGCTTTTACTCTCGATGCAGCGAGAACGGAATGGACATTTTTCGCAGATGTAACTCCGGCTTTTGTATTCCCGGTATCCCTCACGGTTGGTTGTTGCATAATGCAGAACCTGATATTCCGGGCAGATCACACAGTCATAATATTCGTCGTATACATACTTCCACCATTCCAGATTTCCTGCTTTGGTCATTGGCCGCTTGTATGCTGTGGAAAGTACCCGCCCGTCGTCAAACACCCGTTTACAGATATGCGGCGTTTTGTATGCGGCGTCCGCCACCACCGTTTCAATTTCAGGAAACCGTTGAGTCACTTTGCCATAGACCGCGTCAAATGCTACACTGTCATGTACGTTTCCCGGAGTCACCTCAACGTCAAGGACAAAATTGTGTTTGTCGCAGGCCGTATGTGCTTCGTAGGCAAAGCACTTCTTGTGTTCTCCCTTTTGGAACAACCCGCTTTCCGGGTCTGTTTTGGACACCATGATTTCTTTTTCCTTCGGCGGTTTCGGAGTACTGTAGAATGGCTTCTTCCCATGATCTTCCCGGTCAGCGTTAACCTCTTCCATTAATTCTGAGGCATATCGCTTTGCCGCCTGAGGAACTGCCTTTTTGATCTTTTTGTTGATGTTGGCGTTTGCTTTGATATGCGTCCCATCCACAAATACTGCTTCCGGCTCCAAATATCCGGCGTAATTTGCCTCCTGCAAAATCCACGAAAACACCTGCTCCACGGTTTCCTCTGTGAACCGGTGCTTAAAATTGTAACTCACAGTGGAGAAATGCGGCAGCTCCTCGTTCAGCGTATATCCCAGAAACCACCGATACGCGATATTCATATTGATTTCCTGCATCGTCCGGCGTAAAGAGGGAATTCCGTACAGATGCTGGATCAGAACAATCTTAAACAGGACGACCGGGTCCACACTGGGACGACCGTTGCCCTCACAATACAAATCTTCTACAAAATCATAAATATGGCTAAAATCTACCGCGCTGTCAATCTTTCGCAGCAGATGATTTCCCGGCACCAATAGGTCTGTATTCACAAATTCCACTGCATCTCTGCGTAGTTTTTCCCGTTCCAGCAT